>NZ_JBSIUT010000001.1:0-1355212 GCF_053654545.1 Helicobacter sp. 23-1048
AGTATCTCAAATTTTAAGGAGTATTATTTAAGAGGAGTGCAAATGGCATTAAGTAATAAAGAAGTCAAGGTGCTTTCGTTAAGCTCGCTTGGAGGAATGTTAGAATTTTATGATTTTATTATTTTTGTGTTTTTCACATCGGTGATTTCACAGCTCTTTTTCCCCGCGCAAAGTAGCTTTTGGGCGAATATGAATACTTATGGCGCGTTTGCAGCGGGCTACTTCGCTCGCCCGCTTGGTGGCGTGATAATGGCGCACTTTGGCGATAAAAGCGGGAGGAAAAATATGTTTATGCTCTCTATTTTGCTAATGGTGATTCCCACCTTTGCGCTGGGGCTTATGCCTACTTATGAGCAGATTGGGATTCTCGCGCCAATCGTGCTAATCCTTGTGCGCGTAATGCAGGGCATTGCTATTGGCGGGGAGTTGCCCGGGGCGTGGGTGTTTGTCAAAGAGCATAACCAAAACCATTTGGGCGCGACAATGGGAATCTTCACAAGTGCTGTGGTCTCTGGAATCTTGCTAGGGAGTATCGTTACGCTTGGGGTGAATCTAAGCTTCTCACAAGAAGAGATTAAAGAATGGGCGTGGCGCATTCCGTTTTTGCTAGGCGGTGTGTTTGGAATCATCTCTATCTTTTTACGCCGATATTTAAGCGAAACGCCCGTGTTTAAGGAGATTAAAGCACTAAGCCAAACAAGCAAACTCCCTATCAAAGAAGCACTCAAATCGCACCGCTATGGCTTAGTGCATAGCTTTTTTTGCACTTGGGTGCTCACAGGGTGCGTGGTAATCACAGTGCTTCTCACACCAAACTTGCTAAGCGCAGTGTATGCAATCGATAATGTCTCTAAGGTGATTTATCAAATCATTGCTATCTTTTTCCTCGCTTCGGGCAATGTCTTTGGCGGGATTTTGAGTGATAGGATTGGAATCTGGGGGGCGAGTATCGTGCAGGGCTTAGGGCTTATGTTTTTTGCCTTTGTGTTTTATTATGGGCTTAGCAACCAAATGCACTTAGACGCGGTGTTGTTGTTTTATTACTTAATGGCGTTTTGCGCGGGAGTAATGGTCTTTACCCCGCTTATAATGGTAGAGAGCTTCCCCGCGCCTATTCGATATAGCGGGATTTCGCTAAGCTATAATGTCTCTTACGCGCTCTTTGGCGGGCTTACGCCTATCTTTTTTAGCTGGGTGGTGCATAGCGAAGATGTCTCAAACTTGCTTATTGGCTTTTATATGATGTTTTTGGGCGCGCTTGCTATCGTGCTGGGGAATCTTAAGATTAGCGGAGTGAAGCGATGAGGAGATTCTCTAGTGTGGCGAGCGTGGCGTTGGTTTGTGCGCTTAGTGGGTTTAGTGGCTTTAGCTTTAATGGGTGCGAGGAGTTTATCGACCCTTACGCTGATAGCCTTACAGAAGTGGAGCGCACAGAGACTTATGCGACTTATATCGAGGACACAAAGGCGGATAAAAAGTTTTCCCTTATCCTTAGTCGGCTAAAAGCCCCGCAAAGCTTCAAGCATAAAAATAAAATCACGCAATACACGGACTTTAGCAAAAATAAGGTTATGGACTTTGAGGGCAAGCAAGAGTTTGTCATAACGCCTATTGAGGAGCTTCTCACACTTTATCTCACGGACATTTCACGCGAGGAAACACTCACAATGCCACGATATGAGCTTGTCGAGCTAGAGAGCGTAGAGCATAAAAAAGTGCCTAACTCATATAGCCTCATCACTAAAGAGCATATCTTTGAGGGGTGCTTTTTAGTGAGTTTCACGCCTAGCGTGGATAAAGATGGCTTACTAGAGCGCAAATCCTACTTTAACGCAGATGGCTACATCAAACGCTATGAGTTTGGCGAAGCGCAAGGCGAGCGGTGGCTCTACAAACTCTCATCAAAGCCCTGCGAAAAGACGAAAAAACCTTTTTAGTTTTTTGCGTTGCAATGTGCGAGAAATTGAAATTTATCGCGCTTAGATTCTATTAGATTCTCTATTTTATAGACTTCATAGAATCAACACAAACCCTCATACAAAGATTTGGTTATTGCAAAATATCAAGGGCTTGGGTGCAGAGATTTTTCCACACGCTAAGTTGTTGGGTTTGGTTTGATTGCAACTCTTTGCATTGATTAAAGCTAAGCCGTGCGTCTTTTTCGTTGTTTTGAGTCTTTTGCACCGAGCCTTTGAGGTAGAGGGCTTGAGCGAGCGTGGGGACTTCTATATCCTTTTTAGCAAGGCTATCAAGCACTTCTAGGCTTTGATTATACCTGCCTAAGCGCATTAAACTTTGCGCCAATGCAAAATCCACATACGGCGTGCCGTGCGTGTTTTTGTGGAGTTGCTGGAGGCGTAAAATATCGCGTGCATACACTTCGATACTTACTTCGTTTTTCTCTGCTTCGGCGCGCTTAAGGAGCTCTAGCTCCACATCAATCAATCGTATATCATCGCTTAAATGCTCGTGCAAAAATGTATAAACTTGCGTTGCTTCATCTAAGTTGTTGCTAAGGATTAAATGGCGGAAAAAGATAAAGCCCACATCGTAGTATTCGCGTTGCTTAAGTCCTTTAGCAAGATTGAGCGTATCCCTCGCTGAAAGCAATGTAGGCTTGTTTTTACCGAGCTTATCGAGGTTTTGCGTCTCCATATATAAGACTGATAGCTTGGTTTGTGGGTCTTGTGCTTCTTTGGCGAGATTCTCTATTGCCACTTGAGCTTGGGCATTAAGCGCGAGAGAGTAGAGGCACTCAAACGCGGTGAAATTTTGATGAAAGGTAAATTGCTCCTTTTTATAATGACTAAAGTCTTTAGCGATTGCTTTACAATCCTTTTCTTGCAGGGCACGCAATAAGATTTGATAATAGCTTTTATCGATGAGCTCCGCTTCAACGCCATTTTGCGCGATGACATTTTCATACTCGCCCCTATCAAAGAGAATCTGGGCTTTGAGATTAAGTGCTTTTTGCGCTACGGGCGTGTTTGGATACTTCTGCATTAAGTAATCATAGCGCGTGATTTTCTCATCTGGCGAATCATCTAATCCAATATCAAAGAGCAACTCATCATCGCGTTCTTTGACTTCGGCTAAATGCCCTTTGTGTGGGTATTCTTCTGCGTAAAGGAGATTTATCCTATGCGCGTTTTCATAATCTCCAAAGTTTTGGTAAAAAACCGCTGTCTTATTGAGTAAATCATCGCGTGAAAGGCGCAAATCATCATCATCTGTATTGTTGTATAAATACTCGCCTATTTTTGCTGCGCTCTCCCACATTTCGTGCTCAGTAAGTGTGGTGATAAAATCAAGGCTTTGAAGTAAATTATTGACAAAATAGGTTGGGTTTGCTGTCATTAGCGTATCAACAAGCCTTTTTGCTTCTTTATTTTCTTTTCTACTCATATAAAATTCGCTCCACTTTATCGCAATCAAACTTGCAGAATCTAAGTCCTTTGCCTCTTCATAGGCTTGGATAAAATGACGCATAGCTTGCTGTGGCTGCTCTAATCCATAATATGACCTTGCAAGTTGCATTTTAGCGAGCGGGGCAAAACGCGAATTTGGATATTCGGTTATAAGCCTATCGTAGTAATACTTCGCCTCTGAGATAAAGTGGATTCCAACATACGCATTTCCTAGAGTGTAGAGCACTTCTGGGATATTCATATCTGTGGGGTATCGCTTCACCCACCGCACGCCTGTATCAACGATAGAATCTGCATTCTCCACTTCGTCAATTTCTCGCAGGGCAACGATTCTATAAAAAAGCAAATCCCGCACAAAAATCGTATCTGGGAACACGCGCAAAGTATCATCGATGACTTTTATCGCATCAAGGTAGGATTGTGATTTCATTAAACTCTGCGCATTTAGGTAGTAAGCAAAGTCCTGCCCCTCATCAAAGTGCAATGGCGCGCGATTGATGTCAAGCTCACCGACAAACTGCTCCTCTTTTGGCAATACTGCCACAGGGAAATTAAGTCCTTTGCTTTTGGTTTGAGAGAGAAAGGGAATCACGCCCTTAAAGCCTACGATTTGCCAATTTTTGGATTTTTTGGGTCGCTCTTTGGGAATGGGGTCATTGGTCTTTAAATCTGAGAAAGTATTAAAGAGTTTGGAGCTAAAATTTGGCTCAATATAAAGATAGAAATGCCCGTCAATAACGCGATTATAGAATCGAAAAAAAATCGTATTTGTGGGCGAGAAGCTCGCTCTTGGGGTGCGCTCAATAATGCAAACCACACGAATAGGCTCGCTATGCTCGTTAGTAAATTCTTGGCATTCAAATGGCTCGCTGTGCTGGAGATTGAGCACAGAGAAATATTCGTTATTTTGCTTGCCATAGTTTATGGTTACATCAAGTGCCTTTGTGGTAGCAACAATACACAATACGCAAAAAATAATCCTTATGGCTTTCATCGCGCCACTCCTAGCCTTGCTTGATAAAATTCTATGAAAAATAAATGAAAATTATTGATATTGATATAGTAAAACACACCATTGTATGCTATCAAGCAAATTTTGAGCCATTAGGGCACATAGAGAAACATAAAATACACAAATCGCCACAATAGCCACGCCAAAAACGCTTTTTTGTGGGCTCAGTGTATGCGGTGTGGAATCGTGTAAAAAACTTACCACCACCACACGCAAATAATAAAACGCCGCTATCGCGCTGTTGATTACCATAATAATAGCAAGCACACTTAAACCACTATCAATAGAGAGTTTAATGAGAATAAACTTCCCCCAAAAGACACTTAGAGGCGGGATTCCCGCTAATGCAAACATAAAGATTCCAAGACTTATCGCACTTATAAGCGAGCGATGAGCAAGCCCGCTAAAACGCGAAATAGCATAATCTTGTGTATCTTTAGAATCGCGTAATAACCAAAGCATACCAAATGCACCAATGTTAGCAAACATAAACCACACCCAATAGGCAAACAAACTGCTTAACCCCTCTAATCCACCAATTAAAACCCCGCTTAATAAGAATCCAGCGTGTGAAATCGAGCTGTATCCAAGCATTCGCTTTACATCTTTTTGCACTAAGGCAAGCAAGTTTGGCACACTCATCGTAAAAACCACAATGATAAAAAGCAAAACTTGAGGGAATCTGCTCTGGTCGCTTACTTCTATGGTGAGATTAAGCAAATAAAACGCTACGACAAATGCTGCAATTTTTGGCGCGATAGACATAAAGCCCGCCATTATCGCACTTGAACCCTCATACGCATCAGGAGTCCAAGTGTGGAATGGCACGGCAGAGAGTTTCACGCCAAGCCCGCAAAACATCAGCACAAAGCCTATAATGATATGAATGCTAAAAGTATTTGACGCGAGTAAGTCTAAACTCCCTGTCCCAAGATACAAAAATGCCGCACCAAAAACTAAAAACGCGCTTGCATACGCTCCCATTGTGAAATACTTAATTGCTGCTTCAATGCTATTTTTCCCTCCACCAAGAGCGATAAGCCCATACACGCCAAGCGAAGAAATCTCAAGCCCAAGTAAAATAACCACTATATTGGTGCTACTTACCATACATTGCAACCCAGCAATAACAAAAAGCCAAATAGCGTAATATTCGCCTCTTTGAAATTCCTTAGTGCTGTTTTGAGCAAGGCTTAATAAAATAAAAAGCACACTTGAGAGCAAGATAAGAATCTGAGCTAAATAAGCCACTCCACTCACAAGAAGCAAGCCAAAGAAAATTCGCTTAGGCTGGTAAATAACTCCTGTATTACTCAGCACAAAATACAAATCAGCCACCAAAAAAGCAACGCTCAATACTCCACATAGCCACATCTTAGGACGCGTATAAAACGCACTTACAAGGAGCACCACTAAAGCACCAGCAAGGACACAAAACAACGGATAGGCTTGCGAAATCTCAAGCCCTGATACATACAAATCGTTTAATTGTTGCATTTACTCTCCTTGTGTAGCGGGATTTTGTAGGTTAGAATCTTGTATAGGTTGGAGGGAGTGTAGAGATTTCTCCTCGTTAGGTTGAGTGGGGTTAGGCATAGATTCTTGTGTGCTTTGGTCGGCTTGCTCGTCTTGCTCTAATGGAGTCTTAGAGAGCTTTTCTACAACAGATGAGTCCTCTGGGTCTATGATAGTATGCGGGATAAGGGGGTCAAAGTAATTGAGTTTAGAATCCACTACATCAAGTATCATAAGTGCGGAATTTTGCGCGGGAAGCAAAATGGGCTTTGGATAGATTCCAAAAGCGATGATAAGCAACGCCAATGGAATAAGCGCGCATTTCTCACGAGCATTGACATCGTTTAATGTGGGTGTTTTAGAATCAAGTTTGCCTAAAAACACGCGCCCAAACACGCTCAACATATACACCGCACCCATAACCACACTAAGCCCAGCAAGCAGTGTGATGATTTTATTTACTTTAAAAAATCCATATAAACTCAAAAACTCGCCCACAAAGCCTATGGTAAGCGGTAATCCCACGCTTCCTAATAAAGCAATGGCAAAAAGTGTGCTAAACTTTGGCATAATGCTTGCAAGTCCGCCAAGAGATTCTATCATCGATGTATTTTTGCGCTCTTGTATCACACCCACAAGCATAAAGAGCATCGCGCTAATAATGCCGTGAGCCACCATAAAAAATACCGCACCGCTTATGCCCTCGACATTGAGCGAAAACACACCTAAAATAATCACGCCAATATGTGAGATTGAGCTGTATGCAACGACTTGCTTTATATCCTTTTGCGCGTAGGCTAAAAACGCTCCATACACCACCATACACACACAAATTATGCTAATTATGAAAGTAAAATCTACGCTTGCCACAGGGAAAAGCGGGAAACAAAAGCGAATGATTCCATAAATCCCCATTTTTGAAAGTAATGCGCTAAGGAGCACTGAACCCACAATGGGGGCTTGTCCATACGCATAAGGCAACCAAGTATGCAGTGGAAACATTGCACTTTTTACCCCAAAAGCGAGAAAAAACGCTATAAAAAGCCAGCTTTGCACATTGAGATTAAAATCATACCAATCAAGCAAATTAAAACTCCAAACCCCGCTATCCAAGTGAAACACATAGGCATAATAAACAATCCCAACAAGCATAACAAGCGAAGCACTAAAGGTATAAAGGAAAAACTTCACGCCTGCATAAATCCTGCGCTCTCCTCCCCAAATCCCAATAATAAAAAGCGAGGGCACTAAAGTAAGTTCCCAAAAAATATAAAACATCATCACATCAAGAGCGCAAAAAACACCAATAACAATGCCTTGAAGGAGTAAAATATTTGCTATAAAATAGCGCAATTTTGGTGTATCAGGCGAAATAAACACAATCCCCAAAAAGCCAATAAGCGCACTCAACAACACCAAAAAGAGCGAGATTCCATCAACGCCCACAAAATATGCAATACCAAGAGTATCAATAAGAGGGATTTTGTGAATAAACTGAAAGCCAGAAAAATGGCTATCAAAATACCAAAACAACGCACCACAGAGCACAATCTCAATGCCACCTACAAAAATCCCAAAACTTCGCGCACTAATGGGGACATTATGAAAAAAGATTTTTCGCATAAAGCTTTCTTTCCACAAAATCATTAACACACCACAAAGCACAGGGAAAAAGATGATAACGCTCAATAAATAGCCTAAAACACTATGCACTTAACACCTCCCAAAGCCCAATTAGCATTAAAGCGAGGAAGACAAATACGCCACAAACCATTAAACGCAAACTTTGCGATAAATCTCCACTTTGCGTAGCCTTTTCATATTCGCCACCTTTTGCGAGCATTTTTGCAAGAGAATCTACAATGTTATCAATGATTTTACACTCAATGCGTTGCCACAAAAATGTAGCGATTTTTTGGTAGGGGATAATGATACATTTCTCATACAGCTTAGGGATATAATATTGATGAAACAAAAGTTTATACAATGCGTTTGGTTGGGAATCAGTAAAGCCATTTTTATATTTGCCTATCGCAAAAGCTATCCCCCCAAACACTACGATTGTCGTAATAGCAATAAGATAGTAATGCGGGAAATCACTTGGCTCAAGGGAGAGTTCTGGTAAGAGCGGATTGATACTTGTCGCAAAATATTCCTCAAAAAATCCTGCCACAACGGCTAAAATCCCCAATGGCAACAGAGAAAAAAGCATTAGATTTGGTGCTTCGTGCGCGTGCTGTGTGCTTTGTTGTGCTTGTTTGCGCGGAGCAAATACAAGCATTAGCAACCTAAAGCTATAAAATGCAGTAAAAAATGCCCCTACAAGCAAGGCGACCCATAATCCAAAATGCTGGGTGTAAAAGGCAGATTCTAAAATCAAATCCTTAGAAAAATATCCTGCAAACGGAAATACCCCACAAAGGGCAAGTGAAGCGACAAGCATAAACACAAAAGTCGCCCTTAGAGGCTTATATAAACCACCCATTTTGGTAATATCAAGCTCATCATTGCACGCGTGCATTACATTCCCAGCCCCCAAGAATAAAAGAGCTTTAAAAAAAGCGTGTGTAACAAGATGAAAAAATGCTATCCAATACATTCCAAGTCCAGCTGCTACAAACATATATCCAAGCTGAGAGAGTGTAGAATACGCGATAATGCGCTTTAAATCACGATTGACTAACGCCATACTCGCTGCGAACAACGCCACAAAAGCACCAAGATAAGTGATAAACACTCTCACATCAAACAAATACCAATACAACTCATCTAAACGAAGCACCAAATACACACCAGCCGTTACCATTGTGGCTGCGTGAATAAGCGCGGATACGGGAGTAGGACCCTCCATCGCATCAGCTAGCCAAGTATGAAATGGGAACTGCGCACTTTTCCCCATAGCACCGATAAAAAGTAATGCCCCACCCCATAAAAATCCTTTATACTGCTCATAAGATGGTGCATTAGGACTGCTACTATGTGCCAAATCCGCGCTTAATGGGAGAATATCTCTAAAATAAATAGAATCTGCCGTGCTCGCTATAAAGAAAATGCCAAGAAGCATCGCTAAATCCGCAATTCTATTCATTATAAAGGCTTCATTGGAAGCAAAAATCGCGCTTTGCTTGTGATAAAAAAATCCAATAAGCAAGTATGAACACAGCCCTACTCCCTCCCAACCGATAAATAACCCAAGCAAATTATCACTCATCACCAAAAATAGCATTGAAAACACAAACGCACTCAAAAACGCGAAATAGCGGTTAAATCCTTTATCGTGCGCCATATATCCAATAGAATAAATATGCACGCAAGCACTTACCAAATTTACCACACTAGCCATTACCAAACTCACAAAATCAAGCTCAAAGGTAAATCCACTAAAAAACCCTCCAGCCACTATCCAATCGCCCATATACAAGCGGATAAGTCCAATCCCAATATCAGCTGTATAGAATCTATACAGCAAAAAGACGCATACAATAGTGCTCATAAGCAACAACGCGCTAGGCACAAATCCAGCAATCAAGCGTTTTGGGCTAAATGCAAAGTAAGCACTAAACAGCGCGCCAGCAAGTGGAGCAAACAAAATAAAAAAACCACAAAATGTTTCAAAAATTACAGAATCACCCGCCATTACTTATCCTTTAAGATTGCTTAATGAATGCAAATCGATATTGCGTTGCTTTTTAAACCATACCACCAACAATCCAAGTCCTACACACACTTCAGCTGCTGCAATAGCAATGACAAAAAAGGCGAACACTTGTCCTTGTATATCGCCTAAATGTGCCCCAACAGCTACCAATGCAATGTTTGCAGCATTAAGCATAATCTCTGTGCAAAAAAAGAGCATTAAGAGATTTCTGCGTTGCATAAGTCCAAAAAGCCCCACGCAAAATAACAATGAAGCCAAAATAAGATAATGATACAAACCTATCATTGCTCCCCTCCATTTGTAAGGTTTAGCGTATCTGGTGCATTTTTATCGCTAGATTCTGTGTTTTTGTGCATTACAAGTGCGATTGCTATGACCATACTAAGGAGCAATAAAATCGCTGCCATCTCAAAGGCAAAAAGATATTGTGTGAAAACAAAAAACCCAAATGTTTGGACATTATTGAGTGGTTCTTTTGATTGCACACTAAGCGTAAGATTCCCAAAAAGCTCAAGTTCGCCCACAAACATAACACAAATCACAACCAATAATGCCCCCACAAGCACGCTTAGCACTATGGCAAGGGTTTTGTTTTTATACGATTGTTTAAAATCTTTAGTAAGATTAAAAAGCATCATACCAAAAGCATATAACGCTACAATCGCGCCACCATACACTACGATTTGCACTACGCCTAAAAACTCTGCATTAAGCAAAAAGTAAAATACCGATACAAGCACCATTCCAAGCGCAAGCGCACTCATCGCATAAAGAGCATTTTTAGAAAGCACCACCACGAGACAAAGTCCCAATACAAGCACACCAAAGGCATAAAAAATACAAGATTCTATCATTGGCTTGCCTCCGTATTTGCTTGGGATTGTGCTGTGCTATGAGAATCTGGTGTGTTTTGTTCTTGTGGAGCAGTGTTTCCCTGCGAAATGTTATCCTCTTGGCTTTCATCAACTTTTTGTTTAATCCCATACGCTAGGGGAGTGGGAATAAGCAAGCTATCAGCATTTACACTCACGCTTCCATATCCTTGAAATTCCCCACTTGGTGCTTTTTCCAACAAAAAGTCCTTTGCGCCAAAATGCGCTCGTTGTGTGCTTGCATTTTCTATCCGCTCTCCGTGCACAATGGCGAGCTCTGGGCACACTTCCGCACACAATCCACAATAAATACAACGACCAAAATTTATCGTATAATCATCGATTTTTTTACGCCCATCACTTCCAATGCCTGTAATAATGCGAATGCAATTACTCGTGCAAATCTTCTCGCACAATCCACAGCCAATACATCGTTCGTTGTTGGATTCCAATAATCGCTGGAGTTTATGGATAGAGCGATAACGCGAAGAAAGTGGCATACTCTCAAGGGGATATTGCACCGTTACACTTTTACTACAAAATTCTCTTAAGCTCAACGATAATCCCTTAATAATATCAAGAGAAAAAGTTACTTTAATGGCTGAAATCACACGCCAAAAGAAATTTTTAGGCTTTTTTGATTCTGCAATATAATAATATTTTGCCATTTTTACTCCTTTATGCTTTATACCAAAAGTAGCACTACGCCCGTTATGCAAACATTAAGCAGTGCCAAAGGCAACAACACTTTCCAACACGCTCTTAGTAGCTGGTCTGAACGAATATGTGGTAAAGTCGCCCTCACCCACATAAACAAAAAGATAAAAAAGCATACTTTAAGCAAAATCGCTATGCCTCCGGGGATAAAGCCTATGGGATTAAAACCACCAAAAAAGAGTAATGCAAAAATAAAGCACACCGCAATCATATTGGCGTATTCACCGATAAAAAATATCCCCCACCTAAGCCCGCTATACTCTGTGCAATACCCAGAGACAATCTCTGCTTCGTGCTCTAACAAGTCAAATGGCGTGCGATTAAGCTCTACAAACGCCGCGCAAGCAAAAAGCACAAAAGCAAGAGGCTGTTTAAAAATGAGCCAATCACTCACATTTGCTTGATAGTTGTTAATATCAATAAGCGAAAGCGAGCCCACAATCATCAGCGGAGCAAGCAAGCTAAGCCCTGTAATCATCTCATAGCTTACAAACTGCACCACTGCTCGCGCTCCACCAATGAGCGAATACTTACTATGCGAGCTAAAGCCAGCAAGCAAAGGTGCATAAATCCCACACGAACTTATCGCCAAAAAAAGCAAGATTCCCATATTGACATCTGCGACAATAGGCGCGATAGTGTGTCCAAACATTTCAAACTCAGGGAAAAATGGAATCGCGCTCATCGCAACAAACGCCGATACAACCGAAACAATAGGCGCGATAATAAACATTAAGCGATTGGCATTAAGCGGGATAATATCCTCTTTAAAAAAGAGTTTAATGCCATCGGCAAGGGCTTGAAGCAGACCAAAAGGCCCAACATAATTTGGTCCAATGCGCCGTTGAAAAATACCCAAAACCTTGCGCTCCAAATAAGTGGAAAATCCCCCTAATGAAGCAAAAACTGCAATAATGACTAAAATCTTTAAAATAGTTTCTGTGATATAAAAACTCATTGTTGCGCTCCCACACTTGATGTCTGCACGCGTAACTTGGTATAAAGCGCATTGCCAAATAATGCCCTCGCGCCCTTAAGCAATGGAGAGAGGACGAAAAATTCGCCATCCATATTGTAATCAACAAACACTTGGGCTTTAAGGCTTGCTCCTTTATCGTTTTGCAAGAGCACAAAATCATTGGGTGTGATATTAAGGCTTTGCGCATACGCTGGCGAAACATACACACCTACTTTATTTTGCAATGAATCTGAACGCGCGTTAATGTGATTAAAATACGATGGACTATGAGCTAAAAGTGCGTTTAAAGACTTTGATTGTGTGTCATTGCTAAAAGGCTTTAACCCAGCTATACGCGGATAAAGAGAATCTAAAAAGCCCCTAGATTCTAAAAGTTTGCCTCGTTTGTTTTCCCCATTTGGGGCGTAAAAATTCCTAAGACTATGTAAATGTTGTAGTGTAAAATTGTGGTTAAACGCGCCCATTTCCTTGCTCCAGTCGCTCATATACCCGCTTCCTAATCCAAAGCCACACGCAATATCAGCCAAATCCAAACACGCGCAATCAAAGCTAGGCGCAAGAGGCAACAAACGCAACTCTGCATTAAGCACGCTTCCCTCCATTTGGGCAAGGGCTTTTATAGCAACATTGGGTGGTGTTTGCTTGCTATTTGGGTTGTGGCTATCAAGGACAAACGCCATCTTGCCAAACTCCTCATATATTTCATCATTGCATACACGCACGCCTATGCAATGCTCGATGTCTTGCAACTGCGCATAATCGCTTAAATGCGCCAATGAAAGCATACCAAGCGCATTGCCAAAAGGTGGGATACAAAAGATTGTCATTTTGCAAGATTGTGCTAATTGTGCGAGAAGTTGCACGATGCGAGCACTTTGAGCGTGAGAGTAAATTTCCTCGCCTACGATAATCACTCCATTTTGCGCGACAAAACCCTGTGTGAAAAATCCATCAAACGCTGGCGATGGCAAATCTTGCGTAGATTCTTGCGTGGTATGAGAATCTTTATCTTGATTTTGCGTAGAAGTATCTTTAGAATCTTCTTGCAGGCTCTCTTGCTTTGGCATAAGCTCTTTTGTGAGATTCTCTAAAAAGGCGCAAATTTCGCCCACCTCATAGACAAACGACTTTGAATTGCGACCAAGCCTTGAGATAAGCGTATTAGCAAACGAGTGAAAATGTGCGAATTTGCATTCCTTATCTGCTTTAAGTTTTTGGTTAATAAGATAACGCAGAGATGGCATTGCGTGTGGCAAGTTTGTGCCAATGCTAATAATGCCCTTTGCCTGCTTCACACAGGAGAGAAACCCTATTTGTGCGCCTGCGTTTTTTAATGCTGTGATAAACGCGCCAAAATTCTGTGCTCTCTTATTGTATAAGTTAAAACCAATTTTTTGGCGCAATGATTCTAAAATGATAATTTCCTCATTGGTGCATAAATCCCCGACAATCACGCTTTTAGCAGTGCTAAAAGCGTCTATACATTCTTGTAAGTCTATTTGGGTTGCATTCAGTGGCTCGCTTATATTATCTCCGCCAAATCGTGCTGTCCCGCAAATGGGCTCAAACTCGCCATCATTAGTAATGCGATAAATTTGCTTTTTGCCTTCTAAATTGCTATGGCGAGATTCCATATATATGAGACAGCCACCAGCACAATGCGTGCAAGTAGTGGGAATCTTGCTAAGTTCCCACGCATTTGCTCTATACTTAAAATCCTTGACAATAAGCGCACCCACAGGGCATACACTCACACACTCCGCACAATCTAAGCAGGGTTGCTCGCCTACAAAACTAATAAGTGATTTTTGTCTCCTTACCCACACGCTTAGCGGGTCTTTTGGGATTGTGTCCTTCCACAATGTGGTATCAACTTCTTGTAAATCTGCTTTTTGTGCTTTGAGGTTTGCCTCGCCTAGATTCTCATCACAAGTAGTTACACATCGCTCACATAATATACATAAATTTGGGTCATAATTTACTTTTGCCCAGCTTGCGTGTGGTTTGTTGGATTCTTGAATAAAAAAATGTTGGCTCTGCACGCCCATTTTGTTTGTCCAATTTTGTAAATCGCACTCTCCGCTTTTATCACATACACCGCATTGCAATGGGTGATTAACATCATAAGTTTGCATAATAGCTCTACGCTCATCTTGGAGCTCTGCGTTTTGTGTGATTATTTGCATTCCGTCTTTTGCTTTACTCGCGCACGCATAGGCTCTTTTGCCATCAATTTCTACCATACACATTTTACACGCACGCGTGGGCGAACAATTATTAAGATAACAAATCGCGGGAATCTCAATGCCATTGCGCCGTGCGACTTGCAAAATGTAATCGCCCTCATTGCAAAATATCTCTACACCATCGATATTTATACGCACTTTGGTAGATTCTATAATGTTAGACATTCACACCTCCTTGCAGTGAGGTAATTTTATAAAACGGATAGTGTGAAATCTCGTGCGAACAAAGGATAGCTATCGTGCCTTTTAACTCACTTAGCAATCTCGCTTGAATCTCTAATGTATCTGCGTTTTCTAAGCGCAATGTATATGGGGTTGGCGCGCTTGAAATATCTTGTAGTTTAAAAATCATACCAAAGTTGTTTGGCATAAGTAATTTGGCGTCCTTTGGCAAACTAACTTTTTGCAAATCACTTGGAAGCACTTGATAGACAAACGCACCATCGCTTTGTGGCAAATCCTCAAATTCGCTTGCAATAGCACTTGTAAGCGCAATCAACCCCTGCGTGGAATCTAAGCCCACATCTAAATCCTGCAAGTAAAGTTGCGTGTGAGTTAATAACGCGATTGTGCGTATAAGTTGTGCGATGAGCGAGGACTTTTGGTGTAATGCTAAATCCCTACCAAGCAATAATGCGCACTTTTTGTCGCACAAAAAACGACCAATATTAAGGGCTTCTTCCTCGCTCATATTACTCTCGCTAGCCAAGTAACCAATATCAAGGCTCTCTAAAAATTCTTGCACCTCATCATTTTTCTTAGCAAGATTCTCACAAACTCCCCAAAGTAAAAGCGCGCAAACTGCGTGTTCTGTGCCAATTTCATAATTATAGCCATTGGGTGTAAAAAACGGGTGCAAGAGAATAGTATCGCTAGAATGTGTCATAGAGTGCGCTAACGCAGGAAATACTCCAACACTGACAAATGAAATGTCTGGTTTTATATCTGCAAATGGCTTTATGTTAGCATTGAGCATTGTTGCAAACTTTTTCATTGCTTCACCTCGCTTGATTGCGCTGGGGTAGATTGTGTGCTGGATTGGAGGGTGTGAAAAGAGCCTTTGCGCACTACAAAAGTCCAATCTTTCTCGTTAAAGCGAATGGAATTGATTAGCTCCGCGCCACATTCTAACGCTAAATCCGCGCTTTTTTGGATTAAATCAAACTCGACAAGCTCAAAGATAAAAATACTCACTTCACCATCCTCACTTTGTGTGATAATCTCGCGCATTCTCTCCAAGCACTGCGCTCCTAAATGTCGCAAATCATATCGCCTCATCTATCCACCTCGCCAAAAATTGCATTAAGATTCCCAATGATTGTAACCACATCAGCGAGATAATGCCCCAACAACAAATCTTGCAAAAGCCCTGTGTGATAGAAGCAAGGGGCACGCACTTTCAAGCGATAAGGATATGGCGCACCAAGTGAGTGGATAATAAAGCCCAATTCCCCGCGTGGAGATTCTGTTGGGGCATACGATTCTCCCACAGGAGGGCGCATACCTTGCGTAACAAGGACAAAATGCTCCATTAGCGAATAGTTTTGTGTCATTATCTGCTCTTTTGTGGGAGAAATGTATCGCGCATCTTTTGCCATAATTTGTGATGATGTGCCTTTATAAAACTCCAACGCTTGACGAATAATTTTAGCAGATTGTCTAATCTCTTCCATATACAAGCGATAACGCGCATAGCAATCGCCCTCTTTAGCAAGCGGAATGTCAAAGTCAAATTTCTCATAAATGCTATATGGCTCACTCCTGCGAATATCAACCTCCAAACCACAGCTTCGAGCGATAATGCCACTTAATGCCCACGATTTGGCAATCTCTTTAGAAATCACGCCCACGCCATCTAATCGCGTTCTCCAGATTCTATTTTTGTCAAGCAAGCCTTCAATAAGTCCTAACATTTGTGGCAAAGAATCTAAAAAATTACACACCTTGCTATCAAAATTTGGAGGCAAATCTAGTGGCACACCACCGATACGCATTGCATTATGTGTAAGCCGCGCCCCGCAGTATTCCTCCATTAAATCAAGTCCATATTCGCGTTGTTTAAACGCGTATAAAAAAATAGAGAGTGCGCCCACATCCATTCCGTGCACGCCTACATAGAAAATATGTGAGATAATGCGACTAAGCTCTAATAAAATCACCCTGATAGCCTCCGCACGCAATGGCACTTCCACGCCGATAAGTTTCTCAACACTAAGAGCATAGGCAAAGTTATTGCTCACCGATGAAATATAATCAAGTCTGTCTGTGGTTGGCATAAACTCATTATAAATCATATTTTCTGCGAGCTTTTCTACCCCTCTATGCAAGTAACCAATATCAGGCGTGGCTTTGGTAACAATTTCATTTTCTAACTCTAAAATAAGTCGCAGTTGCCCGTGCGCGCTCGGGTGCTGTGGTCCAAAATTAAGAGTGATTTTGCTTGGAGTATGCTCATCGCCTTGAGATTGACGCTCAAAAAAGATATTCTCAAAACTAGGGTTTAATCGTGTATAAACTTGTGCCATTATCGTTTCTCTTTGAGTTTTGTTGGAGTTTTTGGGTATCGCTTGATAGCATAAGGTTTATTTTCTTCTTGGAATCTATGCGTATCTATCACGCCTTGCGTGTCTGCATTTTTAGAATCTCCACTATATTTTCGCATTGGTGCAAAGTTAATGCTATCGCCTCTATCAATCCTTGCGCTATCGCGTTGCTCAGGACCGATTATATCGCGATATTGCTCGCCAAAAATCGTATCAACCTCATACCAAGCAGCATTTTCATCGCCTTGTAGCGGATATGATTTGCGCAATGGATGTCCCACCCAATCAGGTGGCATAAGGATTCTACGCAAGTCTTTGTGTCCTTTAAACTCAATGCCAAACATATCAAAACACTCACGCTCTGCCCAATTCGCACTTTTATAAAAAGGTGTAAGAGAATCTATACTATCACCTGCACCTAACACACACTTCACCTTTAATCGCACAATCTTTCGCCCATTGTCCTCATATTTCACGCACAAATAAGAAAGCTCAAACTCATCTCTTTGCTCTAAAAAATCCACCGCTACAAGCTCGGTTAATGTCTCAAAACCAAGCCCAAAAAGTCGCTCAAACACCACAAGTATATTTTTGGAATCCACCCAAATTGTCGGCATTCCTAGCTCCATATAGTGTGATTGTATAAGCTTAGGCAAAGCGACGATAAGCTCACTAGCAAAATGCCACTGCATAAAATCCACTCTTGGCACAGCTTTTGGAATCTCAAATTTTTGCGTATAAGCGACTTTTTTTTGTCTATTTGGGACTTGATTTTTTACCATAACTACACCATTCGCTTAGATTCTAAATGTTTGTTCTGTGCCACAGGGATAGCCTTGTTTGAACGGATATGTTGTTGTAACATCAAAATTGCATATTGCAAAGTTTCAGGGCGTGGGGCACAGCCGGGCAAATAAATATCCACAGGAATGATTCTATCCACGCCTTGCACGGTAGCATAAGTATTAAACATTCCGCCTGTGTTCGCACAACTCCCCATAGAAATCACCCATCGTGGTTCGGGCATTTGGTCGTATAATCGGCGCACAAACTGCGCGTGCTTCTTGGTTACTGTGCCAGAGATTATCATCAAATCACTTTGTCGTGGAGAAGCGCGAAAAATGCTCCCAAATCTATCCAAATCATAGCGCGAACCGCCTGTCGCCATCATCTCAATAGCACAACACGCCAATCCATAAGTCATTCCCCACAGCGAGTTGCTTCGCCCCCAATTTAGAATCTTATCCACCGTGCTAAGCACTATGGGTAGTCCGCCATTTTGCAAATAGTTTATTTTATGCTCTGCCATTGCAATGCTCCCTTTTTCCACGCATACACAAACCCAACAATCAAAAGTGCAAGAAAGCTAAGCATTTCAAAAAACACAAAGCCACCCAACCCAAAATCCCTAAAGAGCTTGAAATCAATCGCCCAAGGAATCATAAAAATCACCTCAATATCAAACAAAATAAACAATAACGCAAGTAAAAAAAACTGCGAAGAAATCGTGTTTGATTGTTTATTTGGTGTAACGCCACACTCATAAGGAGCGAGTTTTAGCTTCTCTCTATCTTTTTTGGCAATCGCATTTGAAATCTTATGCTGTAAATGCAAAAGCCCGCCAAAAATCGCAATGCTCATAATAAGTGCGAGCAACACACCAATATATGGATAGGCAAATGTTGTATGACTCATCGTTTTCCTGCTTTATTTGTTGTATTTCACTCATAATTTTACGCAAAAATACATAATTTATTCCTTAAAAATGCAAAAAAGTTTCTTATTTCTTTAACTTTGTAATATTTTAGTAAAAAAGTCAAAAACTATTGTGATAAATTTTTGTATGGAGTCTTGGAGATTCTGTCCTTATGACGAACTTTCTGCTTATTTTAGGTTTTATCTCAAGCATTTTTAAGGGCGTTTTTTATACTACTCTTTGCTTCACGGTCTAATTCCCTGCGTTTAATGCTTTCTCGTTTATCATAAAGTTTCTTGCCACGCACAAGTGCAATTTGAACCTTAAGAGTATTTTTATGATTGAAATATATGCTTAATGGCACAATACTAAAACCTTGCGTGCTAACCTTGCCAAAGAGTTTGTCAATTTGCTTTTTATGTAAAAGAAGTTTTCGCGCTCTGCGCTCATCTGGCTTAAAAAATGCGTTGGTATGCTGCAATGCGCTAAAATGCGCACCAAACAAAAATGCTTCTCCCTTAATAATACGAACAAAGCTATCTTTGAGATTCACGCGCATAGCACGCGCACTTTTTACCTCTGCTCCCACAAGCACAATCCCTGCTTCTAAAGATTCTATAATCTCATAATCAAAAAATGCTTTTTTATTCTTATGCACGAGCTTTTGTCGCGTTTGTGTATCATTTTTTGTGTTATTTTTACTCAAGTTCTTTTGCATTGTGCTCCCTAAAAATGACTTAATGCTTTTATTGTAATTCTAACAAAAACTACACAATGTCCCCACTTAAAGCAAGAATTATGACAAATCCAACATTTAGGCATAAATGGGCGTAAAATTGTAATTTAATTAAAAAATATTTTGTAAAATCGCCACGCATTTACCAAAACTTACTAAAAGATTAGACTTTATACACATAAAATCTTAAAAATAAGGCAGGAAAAGAGAATGGAAAAGGTGTATTTTGATAATAACGCCACGACAATGATTGACCCCAAAGTCAAGGCGTTAATGGACCCATTTTTGAGCGAGCATTTTGGGAATCCAAACAGCTTGCATAAATTTGGCACGATTTTGCATAAACCAATCGCTGAAGCGATTGATAAACTCTACGCAGGCATAAACGCCAATGATGAAGATGATGTCATCATTACTTCTTGCGCGACAGAATCAAATAATTGGGCACTCAAGGGTGTGTATTTTGATTTGATTCATAGTGGTAAAAAACGACATATTGTTACCACAGAGGTTGAGCACCCAGCTGTGGGTTCAACTTGTAGCTTTTTGGAATCTCTAGGTGTGGAAGTTACACGCTTACCAATCAATGCTAATGGGAATATTTCTGTGGAGCAAGTGCGTGATGCTTTGCGCGATGATACAGCCCTTGTAAGCATTATGTGGGCGAATAACGAAACAGGGCTTATATTCCCTATTGAGCAAATTGGCGAGTTGTGCAAAGAACGAGGTATTTTATTTCACACCGATGCGGTGCAAGCTATCGGCAAAATCCCTGTAGATGTGCAAAAGGCTAATGTAGATTTGCTAAGCTTCTCTGCACATAAATTTCACGGACCAAAGGGTATAGGTGCGCTCTACATTCGCAAGGGTGTGAATCTCACGCCTCTACTTCACGGAGGCGAGCATATGCGCGGGCGCAGAAGTGGCACGCTCAATGTCCCCTATATCGTGGGTATGGGCGAAGCAATGCGTTTAGCAAATGACGCACTTGAATATGAAAACAAACAAGTGCGCCAAATGCGTGATTACTTAGAAGATGAATTATTAAAAATCGATGATGTGTTTGTGGTGGGCAGTAGAGAAAATCGCGTGCCAAATACGACACTTATCAGTGTGCGTGGGATTGAGGGCGAGGCAATGTTATGGGATTTAAACAAAGCTGGAATCGCGTGTAGCACGGGTAGTGCGTGTGCGAGCGAGGATTTAGAAGCAAATCCTGTAATGGTCGCCATCGGTGCAGATAAAGAGCTCGCTCACACAGCGATTAGAATCTCACTTAGTCGCTTTAACACACAAGAAGAAGTGGAATATATGATTGATGTATTTAAAAAAGCTGTAGCAAGACTACGAGAAATCTCTAGCACTTATAGTGCATAAACACAAAATAAGTAAAGGATAAAAAATGGCAAAAAATGACTTAATCGGTGGTGCGTTATGGGACGCATATAGCAAAAAAGTAGCACAACGAATGGACAACCCCACACATTTGGGCGTCATCACGCAAGAAATGGCAGATGAAAAAGGCGCGAAGCTAATCGTTGCCGACTATGGCGCAGAATCTTGTGGCGATGCGGTGCGACTCTATTGGCTCGTGGATAACGATGATACAATCATTGATGCGAAGTTTAAGAGCTTTGGCTGTGGGACGGCGATTGCAAGTAGCGATATGATGGTAGAGCTATGCCTAAACAAAAAAGTCCAAGACGCCGTGAAAATCACCAATATCGATGTGGAAAAGGCACTGCGTGATGACCCCGATACGCCCGCTGTGCCCGGGCAAAAAATGCACTGCTCGGTAATGGCGTATGATGTCATCAAAAAGGCTGCAGGAATGTATCTAGGCAAAGATGCGGAGGATTTTGAGGACGAAATCATCGTGTGTGAATGCGCGCGCGTTAGCCTCTCAACCATAAAAGAAGTCATCAAACTCAACGACTTAAAAACGGTAGAAGAAATCACGCAATACACCAAAGCAGGCGCGTTTTGCAAATCCTGCATAAAAGAGGGCGGGCACGAGAAGAGAGAATATTATCTCGTGGATATTTTAAACGCCGTGCGCACCGAAATGGAGAGCGAAAAGCTCAAAAACCAATATGAAAAAAGCCAAAGTGATGGGGCGAAATTCTCCGATATGACAATGGTGCAAAAGGTAAAAATGGTGGATAAAGTCATCGATGAAAATATCCGCCCTATGCTAATGATGGACGGCGGAAATATGGAAATCCTCGATATTAAAGACACAAGCGATGGGCATATTGATATATACATTCGCTATATGGGGGCGTGCGATGGGTGCGCGAGTGCTGCCACAGGCACACTCTATGCGATAGAATCTGTCTTGCAAGAGAATCTAGATTCTAGTATCCGTGTAATGCCGATATAAATGCCTATTTGATGTATCAAAGCAAGAATCTTAAAAATTTGTAAGGATAAGAATGCCATTTGTCAATATTCGTATCACAAAGGAAAATGGCGAACCCACAAAGGAGCAAAAAGCTCGTCTCATCGAGGGCGTAACGGATTTGCTAGCCCAAGTGCTAGGCAAAAACAAATCTAGCACCGTGGTAATAATCGATGAAATCCACACCGATGACTACGGGCTAGGAGGCAAGCCAATCACGCAAGTGCGCAAAGAGCAAGCAAAAGCACAAAGCAAATCCCAAGCAAAAAAGCTCAAATAATGCGAATCTATCTAGCGGGCGGGTGCTTTTGGGGTGTGCAGGCGTATTTTGATTTAATCAAAGGTGTGCTTGATTCTCAAGTGGGCTATGCAAACGCGCTCCCGCAATACACTAAGAATCCAAGCCAAAAATTAAGCCAAACATTAAGCTATGAAGTGGTGTGTAGCGGGCTAAGTGGTGCGGTAGAAGCAGTGGAGATTGACTTTGATGAGGGGATTTTGCCTTTACATTCTCTGCTTGCGCGGTTTTTTAGCATCATAGATCCTACGAGCATAAATAGACAGGGCAATGACATAGGCACGCAATATCGTAGCGGAATCTACGCGCTAGATGAGCGCATTTTAGCGCGTGCAAAAGAATTTATCGCTAGCAAAATCGCTCCACAAATCGCCCTAAAAACCTCTTTGAGAATTTCCCATTTAGCAACGCCCCCTTTGACAACGCCTTTGCAAATCGCCACCGAAGTCCTGCCTCTAGCCAACTTCACCCCCGCAGAATCCTACCACCAAAAATACCTCGCAAAAAACCCCAATGGCTACTGCCATATCGATATAACAAAGGCATTAGAGCCACTAGATTTGCAATCTTAAATAAAACTTTACTTCTCTTACTTTACCCTTGCCTTATGTGTCTTTTTCTCACTCTGTGTGCCACAGCCACAACCACAGCCTTTTTTAGGTTGTATAAACTTCTTTGCCACTAAAATAACACAAACCAACACTAAAGCTATGCCAATCCACTCAACTACTCCCATAATTTCTCCTTTTAAGTCTAAATTTATGCAAAGGAAACTATAATAACCCAAAATTTGTTAATGTAAGGAGTAAAAATGCCAAAATCCATAAAAAAGGTAGTCCTTGCCTACTCTGGTGGGCTTGATACAAGCGTGATTCTCAAATGGTTGGGTGATAATTATGGCTGTGAAGTATTCACTTTCACTGCAGACATTGGGCAGGGCGAGGAAGTCGAGCCCGCACGGGCAAAGGCTCTCAAACTCGGCATAAAAAAGCAAAATATTTTTATCGAGGATTTGAGAGAAGAGTTTATAGCAGACTTTGTGTTTCCAATGTTTCGGGCAAATGCAATCTATGAGGGCGAATACCTGCTAGGCACGAGTATCGCTCGCCCGCTTATCGCCAAGCGACTTGTCGAAATCGCCAAAAAAGTCGGTGCAGATGCCATAGCGCACGGCGCGACAGGCAAGGGAAATGACCAAGTGCGCTTTGAAATCGGGGCTTACGCGCTAAACCCAGACATAAAAGTCATCGCTCCGTGGCGCGAGTGGGACTTAAATAGTCGCGAGAAACTTCTCTCTTACGCACAAAAAGCGGGTATTGAAATCGAAAAAAAGGCAAATAAATCGCCTTATTCAATGGACGCAAACCTGCTCCACATAAGCTATGAAGGGCAGATTCTCGAAGACCCAAATGTCGCGCCTGAAGAGAGTATGTGGCGGTGGAGTGTGAGTCCTAAAAATGCGCCTGATACGCCACAAATCATTACCATTGAGTTTGAAAAAGGCGATGGCGTAGCAATCGATGGCAAAAAGCTAAGCCCCGCGAAATTTTGGGAAAAACTCAACGAACTAGGGAGCAAAAATGGAATCGGGCGACTTGACTTAGTCGAAAATCGCTATGTGGGAATGAAATCGCGTGGCTGCTATGAGACGCCCGGCGGGAGCATCTACCTCAAAGCACACCGCGCCATAGAATCTCTCACCCTCGATAGAGAAGAGGCACATCTCAAAGATTCTATAATGCCAAAATACGCCGAGCTTATCTACAATGGCTATTGGTTTAGCCCCGAGCGAGAGGCACTCCAAGCCCTCATCGACAAGACACAGCAACGCGTAAATGGGCAAGTGCGCCTAGAACTTTACAAGGGCAATGTTACGATTTTAGGGCGCAATTCGCGCAATTCGCTCTTTAACGCCGCGTATAGCACCTTTGAGGAAGATTGCGTCTATGACCAAAAGGACGCCGCGGGCTTTATCAAGCTAAACGCATTGCGCTTCATCATCGCAGGCAAGGCAAAGTGTAAAAAATAAGTAAAATTCTCTATGCGTAGATTTTAGTTGGGATTTGGTGTGCTATAATCGCACGCTAAACCAACTTAAACCAACATTAACTAGGATACGCTAATGCCACGCGCTAACAAAAATACAACCGCCCAACAACCCCCCCTCACAGAATCTCCACACAAAAAACAACTCCAAAACAATCAACAATCCACGCCCAAAATCCCGCATAAGCCAAAGCCCAAAATCGAAGCTGTGTGTGATTTTTTGTGCCGTTATTCTAGCGCATTGCTTAGCAATGGCGCATACACTTCGCGTATCATCAAATGCACGGAGCGAATCGGCAAGGCGTGGGGCTATGAAGTGCATTTAAGCGTGTTTTTGAAATACATTACTATCAATATCACCGATGCGCACAACTACGATAACCGCCGAACTCAAGTCATAAACAACGCACCCCTACGGGCAAATCTCGCGCTCATCTCCAATCTAAGTGCGCTAAGCTGGCAAATCCACGATGAGCACCTAAGCCTAAAAGAAGCCCAAAAATCCTTTGATTACACCCTTTCTCAAAAGCGACTCTCCGCTGTGCTAGGCGTGTTTATCATTAGTCTTGGTAATGCGGCGTTTTGTCGGCTTTTTGGCGGGGATTTGGGAGCGTTGCTCTGCATTTTTGCGGGGACTTTTGTGGGGATTTTGGTGCGCCATTTTTGCCACAAAATCCATCTTGATTCTCGAGCGCAGTATTTGCTATGCTCATTTATCGTGTCTTTTACGGCGTATATCGGCGTGTGGCTGGGGCTCTCTGCCACGCCTGATATAGCTATCGCGGGGAGTATCCTCTATCTTATCCCGGGTGCGCTTATCATCAACGCCTTTGTGGATATTATCCACGAAAACACGCTAATGGGAATCTCACGCACCATAAATATGGCAGTGGCGATGATTTGCCTTGCAGCAGGGGTGTTTATCACGCTTAGCATTTCCAAAATCAATATTTTGTGATGGGGTTTGTGTCATTGCCACGCATAAGGCGCAAAAACCTAACATATTTACAAGTAAATAAAGTAAAATCTCAATCCACATAAAGAATCTAAATGCCAAAGCTAAATCCACTGCTAGAATCTGATAACATAGAATGCCCCCACAAAGGCAAAGTCTTGCTTCAATCAAGCACAAAGGACATAATGTGTGTGCAAGATTCTAGCAACAATGACGCGGGAATGATAAGCCTAAGCGATTTAGCAAATGCCACCATTGTGGGCTGTGCTAACAATATCGCAGGGATTCCAAGTCCTTGCACTAAATTAGTAAATATCCCAAACTCTATTTGCTCCACAATGCTTGAAATAAACAATCAAAAAATAATCCTAGCCCAATTTATCTCACAAGTCATAACCGACAAAGGCTCACCTTTAATCTTGCAAGGGCAACCAAAAGCAAAGGATATTTTCGAGCTAGATGAGGAGGTGGCAGAGGGTTTTTATAATGCACAAAATAACAACGAGAATGCAGAATCTATGAGCGAATCTAACCAAAAATCTAGCGAGGATTTAAACAAATCTAATGCAGAATCTAACTCAAAATCAAACACAGATTCTAGCAATTCACAATCCACGCAAGATTCCCAAAAAGAAATCATTGAAATGTATTTTAGCTATGGGGAGGAAATGATACAATTAGAGGATTATGATACGCGATTTACAAAAGATATTAACTTACATTTAGCAACACAAGGCTACAATAAAGGCGAAGTTATCAACATAGAATTAGAGCGAAATAATCAAATCTTTAGCACACAAGCGACAATAGATGAAAATGGCAAAGCCATCATAAAAAATGTATTTAATGATTAAGGGGTAATATAATGAGTGAGTGCAAAATCATAGCAAGAGCTGGCGATAAAAGCATAGAAAAAAATGTATGCAGACCTGATTTTGAGGAAGTGCTAAAGCCTTATGTGGAAATTACGGATATTGGCATTGATGAATGGGTAGCAGGTTATAGGCAACTTGTAAAACAATACAAAGATAAACAAATTACACAGGAACAGATTTATGTAGAACTAGACGAACTTCATTTCGCTAGGTCAGGCAAAATCTACAAAAAAATTGGCACTGCTTTATTTAATTTCTTTGACGACAATCAAAAAGAACACTACAACACTTGCGCTACAAGAGTAAGCTATGCTATCAATCATAGCCCTGTGCCATTTCACAAAAATCCAAATAGTAACAATCTTAAACCCGATGGACGCTGGAAAATAAATGGATATTACTATTATATATCTGTCGATAATATTATAGATTCGCTAGAAACCATTTGGGGAGAACCAAAAAGTTATGGAGAGAATTTTGAAACATTACTACAAAAAGAACATTCAATGGATTTTTATGTATCTATGACGACCAAAAGTGAAAATAAAAAACTTTTTGAAAAATTAGAATCTTTTAATAAACAGGGCGTTGTTGCAATGAAATTACAGGGAAATCGCATTAGACATTCAACGCTATGGGATAGAGATGGATTTGTAGATGTTAAAATGAATGATAAACTTGATGATGATATAAAAAGAACATATTTATATGGGTATGATTACTTAAGCGACCCAAAAAATACACAGCCCATTGTATTGGAATTCTATTTTTGGGAGTTAAAATAATGAAAAAGTTAGTAGCATTGTGTGCGTTGATTGTTTGTGTAAGTATTATATATGCCCATGACTATGTCGCTTTTTATGATGATAGCGAATACCTTGAAATCTACAAAAAAGAGGGTAAAAAGTTTTATAGATTTTGGGGACTTGATTATTGTTTAGGATACTCAAAAAAACTGCAGGGAAATACTATGGAAGCCAATCACATACGCGAACAGGAAGCTATCTTAAGAAAAGGTGGAGGAGAGGAAGCGTTGGCAGAATTGAAAGATTATATTGATAAAAATGTGAAATTTAAAAATTTGTATTTTTGTATAGGAATGGTTTATGATTCCCCACAATACCAAGCCGAAATCGAACGAATCATCAAAAAATACTGCAAGGAATGCGAGTGAATCCAAAATACCAAAGTTTGATGATAAGGAGAAATGTGCGATGAAAACAATAATAACGCTAATGTGTTTATGTGTAATGGTAGCGTGTAGTGCAGATAGCGTTGATATAGCAGATTCTAAAGGCAGAACTTTTTGGGATAAAAAATTTATTCGTTACCCAGCAGAAGGCACATATTCATCAGCTCAAATCACAAAAACTTGCAATACAAAAGAATATTTTGATGAAGTAGGATTGCAAACAAATTCAAAAGATAAAACCATTAAAGAGAATTTTCCTATGGAGCAAGGCGAGGCAATAGAAATAAAAAGTGTGGTCTTACAAAACAATAAATTTCTGCTAAGAATTGGGGATTTGCAAACAGCAACTTGGAGTGTAGAGTTTTTAGATGATACACATATTGAATCGTGTAGTCAATATGATAATTCTACATTTTGCCATAAATATGTTTTATGTCCTTAATTCGCAAAAATTTATCTTACAAATAAGGATAAAAATGAAAAATCTAATAGTTTTATGCCTACTATGCTTTACTCCAAGCAATGCCTTTATCGTAACCTCGCAAGAGGAAATAGAATCTAAACCATTGCTTTATAGCCCAAATACCACGCAAATAAACGGCGAAAGATTATTTTTTAACGATTTGCGACAAAGTCCTACATTGCCAAAAGGGCTAAAACCGCTTGTATTGACAAAAAGCACAAAGGATTTTACAGATAGCCAAAAACAAGGCGCAAATACATATCATCGCTTTGAGGGGGATTTGGAGGTTAGCGGCGTGTTGCAATATGCTATGAGTGCGGATTATAGCGGATTTTATCAAGGGTGGATTTTGTTTTTTGATGAGCCTTATTATACGCAAAATCTCATTCCCAAAAACAAGCCATATCCAAGCAATACAGATATTTTCCCTGATAGTGCGTATATAGAGATTCAAGATGGGCAACTACCAAAACCGCTTTATGATTTATCTAAAACTAAACCTTTGTCCATCATCGGTGTGCGTGTGAGTGCGAGGCTAAAAACATTAGATATTACCACAGGCGATGGCGATGAGTGGAGGTTTTTTGGAGAGATACAAAATTTACAACCCATAGGCAAAACATTTATCAAATATCCTAATAGATTAGAATTGTATAGTTTAGGTGCGAATGGGGAGGCGATTTTGACTTATGCCTCCAAAGATTCTTACATAAACTTGCGCGAATCGCCAAATGGCAAGATTCTCTATGCGATACAAAAAAATGATATGCCTAGCAATGTTTGTGAATATGCAAAATACAAAGCAAATAAAGGCGTAATCGTATTTTTAGGCAACGATTCTCCCAAATGGTATAAAATCGCCTATATCCCACCAAATGCAAAAGACACAAGCAAAGCAATCTATGGCGTGATTCACAGCTCACAAGTGGGCTTTGAATGTGGTGAGTAATGCAAGCAAAATGTAAAAATCGTAAAAAATACTGCAATGAATGCGAGTGAATCTGTGGTAGAAAATTTATTGTCGGTAGAAAATATGATAAAAAAGGCGATTTATACTATTTATTCTACGAAGTTGGGACAAACCACAAGGATAAAGGGACGAGCAATGAAAATAAACTTTATGTAAAAACCAACCAATCTTTAGAGGGGACGAGTTTTTAAAAACATACAAATAAAGCAAATAAACATTATTTTATTACCCAGATTCGCAAAAATCTATCTTATAAACAATGAGAAAAATGAAAAAAAGGTATATCTTGGAATCACAAATCCAAAAGATTCAATCTCTTAAAGAAATAAAAAACAAGGAGTAAAAAGCAAAAATTGTCATAGAGAATTATTTGGGTGGGCAGTATTTTTTCACTATTGATGATGTGTTTGTCAAAGATGGCGTGTTGCATTTGTGTGAGAGCAAACATAGCAAAAACGCGCTTTTGCCAAGCAGTGATGACATAAAGGACGGATTACTAAAACTAATGCTGTATAATAATCTTGCAAAAATTAAGGGCTATGAGAGGTTTAAGGTTGTGTTGCGATTGACTTCGGGCGTTTTAAATTCTAGATTTTCTATGCCAAGTGAGAATCTATGCGATTTTATCGCTCAACATAAATTTTCAAACGCACAAATTACTATGCTAAAACTCTTAAATTTAGAATGCAAAAGCAATAACTTTGAAATATGGATAAACAATGACTCATTCTTTGTTTGATGATTGTATCGATTCTCGCGTGAAATCTTGTGATAAAACACGCACAAAATCTCGCAATAAATCAACATTGATAAAATCCCCTCTGCGCTATCCCGGAGGAAAATCTCGCGCAGTTGCATTCCTCGCGCAATTTTTGCCAAAGGACATAGATGAGTTTAGAGAGCCATTTTTTGGCGGGGGTTCTTTTAGCCTTTATCTTACGCAAAATCCGCGCTATGCAAAAACCAAAATCTATGCTAACGATTTAAATTCTGAACTTTTTTGCTTTTGGCAGAGTTTGCAAACGCGTCCAAATGAGCTAATAAGCGGGATTTTAGAGCTAAAAAATAGATTTCAAAATGGCAGGGATTTGTATCGCTTTATCCTCTCTAGGCGAGAATCCCCCTAGACACACTCACACGCGCAATCGACTTTTTTATCCTCAATCGCATTACATTTTCAGGCGTGGTGGATAGTGGCGGGTATTCACAAAAGGCGTATGAGGGGAGATTTACGCCTAGTAGCGTGGAGCGATTAGCACAAACGCAAAAGATTTTAGGGAATATCGCGTTTTCAAATGCTGATTATGCAGAGTTTTTGCAGGGCAAATCGAGCGACAAAAACAGCATTTTTCTCTTTTTGGACCCGCCCTATTTTAGCGCGAGCAAATCCAAACTCTACGGCAAAAAGGGCATTTTACACACGGGGTTTAATCACAATACATTATGCAAACATCTCAAATCCACCAAGCATAAATTTTTGCTCACTTATGATAATAGCGCGTTTATCCGCGAGCTGTATAGGGATTTTTGTCTGTGTGAATGGGATTTGCAATATGGTATGAATAATGTCGCTAGTGAAAATGCCCCAAAAGGCAAGGAACTTTTGATTAGCAATTTTGAGCTAGAAAAACGCACATTAACACATAATGCCACAATGAAAATAACGCAAAATCACGCGAAATAAAAGCGGAGATTCTAGAATTTACACGCAATGTTACAAAAAAACAAACAAGCGCGAGTAAAATAGCGACAAAAATAACGCTTAAAAGGGGGCTAAAATGATGGATTTTAATTTACACGGCGCGATTGCGAGCTTTTGGGAAAATCACAGCGAGATTTTGGACATTTTGCATACCGAGATTTTGCAAGGCTCTTTTACCCAAGAGATTATCGGGCATTTTATTTGCGCGTTTTTGGCGGGCTTTGGCTTTTGCTATGGGCTAAATCCACAGCTTAAAACACTCGTGTGGAGCGCGGTTTTTGCAGGCATCGGGCATACTTCGCGCGCTTATCTTATGGATTGTGGGGCTCTTAGCTTTGCGGGGGCGAGCTTTGTGGCGAGCTTGCTTATCGGGCTTTTAGGCACTTTTGTGGCGAAGCGGCTAAAAGCCCCCATTGAAGTGGTGATTTTCCCCGCCCTGCTCCCGATGTTTCCGGGCAAATACGGGTATCAAAGCATTATTTCGCTACTAAATTTTATCGAGCATAGGGACGATGCCACACGCTTAGAGTATTTGCTTAGCTTTTTTGATAATTTTATGATTATGTTTTCTGTCTCGCTATCGCTTGTCGCGGGCACTCTTGTCGTGCTTTCAATCTTTTATGAGCAAAGCTTTATGATGACACGCGGAATAAAGAGGCTAAAAATACGAGAGCATTAAAATTATGCTTGGAAGCGCACTATTGCATAGCTTTAGGCTAGTTGCCAACCATAAAAGACGGGCAAAAATGGTATAATACACACAAAACCAAAGGAGTTTTTTGTCAATGCTTAAGTTTAATCCCGTTGCGCTAGAGAATCTAAATCCTATCTATGCCCAAGAGCCATTAGAAAAAACGCATTTAAGCGCGTTTGCAAATATTATCGCTACATATCTTTTAAGTGTGCAACATAAGCTAGAGCAAAATCTCATATCCACCAAATACAGCGAGCGCAATCTTGCTAGCAACGAGTTAGCGCAGTTTTTTAGCGCGCTAGGATTTGAAGCTATAAGCGAGCAAGAAAGTGGTGCATTAAATGCAAATAGCGCGATTGATTTAGCCCTCATAAAGCGCGACACAAAAGACACTTCAAACGCCACGAACGCGCATACAAAAGTCATCATAGAAGCAAAACTCCCCCAAAATCTCACCAAAAATAAACAATCGTTTAGCCCCCAAAATGTAAATTGCAAGGCATTGCACGAGGCGATTTTGTATTATTTGCGCGAAGTGTGTGAGAAGCAAAACTACGCGCTAGAATCTATCATTATCACGGATTTTACGCGCTTTTTTATTTTTAGCTACAAAGAGTTTGATAGGCTGTTTTTTAAAAATACCAAAATCAAAGAGGCATTTGCTCGCTACAAAAATGACACGAGCAGTTTTTATGCAAAGGCAAGCGATATTATAGATACGCTAAATGATGAATTGCAAGGAATCGCCATTGATATTTCCACGCTAAAAAATCTAAATCCACAAAATCTAACTCCCAAACATAAAAAATACCTAGAATTTTTATGCAAGATTTTCCATAAAGATTTTCTCTTTGGCGAATTTAACTTAAATAATCCGCTAAGCCCTAGATTTTATAATGAATTGCTCTATATTTTAGGGCTTGCCGAATACACCAAAAATGGCAAAATCCTAATCCTACCGAGCAAAGAGAGTAAAGAAGGAAAAAATACGCTTTATCACTTAATCACTTCTCACTTGCAAGCCTACGACACGCACAAAGCAAATGATTTAGATTTTGTGATGCAATATATTATTTTGTGGCTAAATAGAATCTTGTTTTTGAAGCTCATAGAGGCAAATCTCGTGCGCTTTAATGATGATAAAACCCTCTCATTTCTTAATAAATCCAAACTCAAAGATTATCAAGCCCTATCCCATTTATTTTTTGATATTTTGGCAAAAGAGCATCATAAGCGCGATACAAGCTCGCCTTTATCTTACTTGCCACATTTAAATTCTAGCCTCTTTGAGAAGCAAGAATGCGAGGAAATCCTAGAAATCTCTATGCTTGATAATAACGCTACATTTTTTTACTACCCCACCACTCAAGTCAAAAAAGATGGCAAGACAAAGGCTGGCAGTGTGAATCTGCTAGATTATATATTTGAGTTTTTAGATAGCTTTGATTATGGCAGTGGGGAGGCAGGCAAAAATAATGCGCGACATAGTGCGCGATTTGATAGTGTGGATTCTAGCAATGTCATCGAGCAAAAAGAGCTTATCAAAACAAATGTGCTAGGGCTAGTCTTTGAGAAACTAAATGGCTACAAAGAGGGGAGCTACTATACGCCAAATTTTATCACTAGCTATATGTGTCGCGTGAGTTTGGAGCAAGTCATCGTAGAGAAATTTAACGAAGCAAATCCTAAATGGAATGCCAAAAATCTCAATGACTTGCGTGAGCTAATCCGCGATGAGCGCGAGAGGAGGGAAGATTTTAAAAAGATTTTGCGTGAAATCAAAATCTGCGACCCTGCGGTAGGGAGCGGGCATTTCCTCGTCTCTGTGCTGTGTGAAATGGTGCGTATTTATCATTACTTGCGACTAAGTGATGAGCTAAATGAATATGACTTGCGCATAGAAGATGATGAAATAATCATCTATGTGGCGCGTGATAAAGTCTTTGACTATCGTAAGCCTACTAAGCCAAATGACAATAACCAAGCTATCCAAAAATCGCTCTTTCATCTCAAAAAGTGCATAATTGAGAGCAATCTCTTTGGCGTGGATATAAACCCAAATTCTGTGGAAATCTGCAAACTGCGACTATGGATAGAACTACTAAAAAATAGCTATTATCTCACGCAGGGTGATGAGGGCTATGAGCCACATTTAAGCGTGCATTGCCACCAAATGCAAACCCTGCCAAATATCGATATAAACATAAAATGCGGAAACTCGCTCATAAGTCGATTTGCCCTGCAAGATAGCCTGCGACATATCCCAAATATCGACAAGCAAATCAAAGACTACCAAAAGCTCGTCTTTGAATATAAAAACTCTAGCCAAAGTGAGCTAAAGCCACAGAAAAAAGACATAGAATCTAAAATCCAAAATCTAAAAGCGACATTTCGCCTCACACTAAAAGACCCAAAGACAAAGCAAGCCCTAGAAAAAGCCTTAAAAAATCATATCCGTGATTTTGGGAATTTTTTGCTTGATGATGAGAGTTTGCTAGATGGACTAAGCGGGCAAATAGGCAATCTCTTTGCAGAGGCAAGCCTAAGCGAAGAGGAGCAGGCAAAAGCCGCACAAAGCTATGCAAATATCAAGCTATTGCGTCATAGGCTAGATTCTGTGCTAAGTGGCGCGGAGTATAAAGGCGCGTTTGAATGGCGTCTTGAATTTCCCGAAGTGCTTGATACAAATGGGGATTTTATGGGGTTTGATTTGGTGATAGGCAACCCACCGTATGGGAATCTCAACAAAGATTATCAAAAGCAACTTATAGAATCAAATTTTCCACATTCGTATTTTGGCGAGATTAGCTCAAATTTTGCCGAGCTAGCACACACGCTTATTAAGCAAAAAGCGCGTTTTAGTTTCGTAACAAGTTACGCGCTTACTTTTTCATTGGCACAAAGCGGGCTTAGAAATCTTTTGCACTCAAATTATAAGCATATACAAATCTCATCGTATGATAGAGATGGCTCTCCGCAGTTTGACAAAATGTCTCAAAGCGTAAGTATTTTGTTTGCACATTCTAAGGGCGAAAATCAAAAAGCGGTTTTTCAAACAAGCAATTTTGTGCGACAAAAAATTCCGCACGAGGAGGTAGAATTTAGCCCTGTGAATGATTTGCTACTCATTGATAGCGAGCTAGGCAATGATTTTGCCACAAGGCATAGAATCCCAAAAATTGGCGGGCGTAAAAATTTAGAGCTTTTGTGTTATTTGAAAAAATTGCCACACAAACTTGGCGATTTGTTTGGTGGCGATGAGTCGCTATACATACGCACAAGCGGGAATTATTGGTATAACGCGTTTTTAGAGATACCCTATAAAAGCACGGAAATCAAATCTTTTAGCGTGAAAAATAAATTTTTTGTGTTTTGTCTTATCAATTCAAACGTGTATTATTGGTGGTTACGAATCTATGGGGACGGCAGGCATAATAACAAAGATATTATGGATAGTTTTAGATTGCCAAAAATAGATTTGATACAAAAACATAATGATTTGTGGGAAAAGCTAGCACTAGCACATTGGCAAAAAATGCAAAGTGTATTTAACGCGCAACATAACTTTTTTGCTACTTCGCAAATCAAAGATTGCGTGGATATTTTGGATTATCATATTTGTTTGAAAGTTTTGGGGTTTGATATGGACATTTTAAAATATATTTGCGATTATGATAGCAATATACGCGGTGGAATAAAAGCGGATTTTAGGAAAATCAAGGATAAATAATTATGCTAAAATTGCAAGAAATTTTACACAAAAACATAAGCAATGCCACTCACTAACTCACTACAAAAGAAGCAGAAGTATTACTGCTACAAAATGGCTTTGTGGTGGATAGATAAAAAGGGGAAGTCATAGAATCTATAAAAAACTCTAAATGAATGGTTTTACCACACCGTAAAGGATAATAAAATGAAAAAGCTAATTTTTGCCCTTGTGGCGATAGTATGTGGCGTGTGTAGCACAAATGCTGGTGAAGCGCAAGAAGACTATTGTGGCGATACGAATCTAAGCGATTGTATAAGCCATTTTGATAAACAATGCGAAGCTAACAATTATGCTGCTTGCTTTGTGCTAGGAGAGTTGCACTATAAGCAAAAGCAACATAGCGAATCCAAAAAATACTTTGAAATGGTTTGTGATAAAGCAAATAGCAAATCTCCCTTTCAAGTAAAGCTACTTGATGGTAGTTTGAGTAAAAAAGTCCCTGCTATTGAAGCTATGCAAGTGGCTTGTAGTAATTTAGCAAAATTCTATGGCACTGGCAAAGGCGTTAGGCAAGATAAAGGCAAAGCGTTGCAATATGATAAAAAGGCTTGTGATTTGGGTGAAGCGCAATCTTGCGCTACGGCTGGGTTCGTATATCTTTTTGGTGATGGCACACAGATAGATTACAAACTAGCAAAAAGCTATTTTGAAAAATCCTGTGAAATGCAAAATTTTTATGGTTGCAGTATGCTAAGTGTAATGTATCGCGATGGCAAGGGCGTAGAGCAAAATCTATCCAAAGCAAAAGAATATCACGACAAAGCCTGCAATTTGGGCAAAATAGATTGTGATGAGTAAAAAACTAATAAAAAGCAGTTTAGGTTTGTTTGCGCGTTGTGGGTGAATCTAGCGTGATTTGGGGTAAATTTGTGGTAAATTTTTGAACAGATTCACGCAAGATATATGCGAATTTATTTTAGCGCAAAATCTAGCCCTCCAAATACTACAAAAACCATCGCCAATATAGCATTGCAAAGGCAATGAGAAGCACGATTCCCACGCCACTTAGGCAAATCCCAAAGCGAAACATATCCCAAATCTTTATCCCGCCCTTGCTAAAGACAATCGCATTTGGTGGCGTAGAAATAGGAAACATAAAGCTAAAGCCCACGCAAATGGTGGCTATAAGCATCACAAGACTTTGCATTTGGGGGTCTAAAAAGCCCTTTGTAGAGGCAAAAATGATAGAGAGCAAAATCGCAATAAGCGCGGTGGAGCTAATAAACATACTTAAAGTCAGCACAAGCAGGCACAAAAGCAAGATAAACACGAGGATTGGCAAACTTGAGAGGTAGCTAAAAATCGGCGCAAACGCGCTCCCCAAGCTCATCTCCGAAATCGCCATAGCCACGCAAAACCCCGCCCCAAACAAAAAGTTAATCTCATAGGGAATCTGCTTAGAATCTTCCCATTGCAAAAAGCCTAGCTTTGGCACAAACATAAGCAATCCAAAAAGAAGCAACACCGCATTTTCATTGAGCCCTAAGCCATTATAAATAGGCTTAATTGGGGAATTTAGTAGCAACAAAAGCAACAAACACCCAAGCATAACAAGCAATCGCTTATGCGCAAAACTCACGCTAATTTCTTTAAACACCTCGATTTGAAGCGTATCATTTGGCAAGCCAAAAGAGAGGATTTTCACCATTGCATAAAGCATTGTGATTGTGAGGGGGAGCATCATCATAATCCAAGTCATAAAGCCGATACCCTCAAACCCCACCGTCTCTAAAAAGCCGATAAAAATGAGATTTGGAGGCGTGCCAATAGGCGTGGTAATCCCGCTAATGCTCGCCCCAAACGCCACGCTAAGCAAAAAGCGCGTTTTTAGCACCTCATCATTTGACACGGACAACGCCACAGGGATAAGCAATAGCGCAACGGTGGAGTTTGAGAGCGCGCTACCTAACGCCACACTCGCCACGCCAAGCGCGGTAATCACACCCTTTGGCGTGGGAGGGAAATGGCTTAGGAATGATTTGGCGATGATTCTATGCAAGCCGATTTTTTCCACCGCAGTGGCGAGCATAAAGCCGCCCAAAAATAAAAAAATAATGGGATTTGCATAATTGCTCGCGGCGGATTTGACATCTAAAATCCCAAACGCGGGGAAAAGCACGATAGGCAGGAGCGAGACTATGCCAAGAGGCAGGGCTTGATTTGTCCATAGGATTATAAGCAGTGCGAGAATCCCCACAAATGCGCCCACCTGCACACTCGCATCAAAAGAAAAAATACTCACAAGCGCAGTGATAATCGCACATAAAAGCGCAAGCCCAAGCCCAAGCGAAATAGCAAACGCACCTTTGAGGGCAAATTTTGCGCTGTGCTCATTATGCGTGCTATGTCGTCTCGCTCGCCACTTGAAGTGCATATTACTCCTTAGGAATTATGTTGTGCTTGAATGCAAAAATAAAGTAATGTTGCTTAAGCAAATTGTGTGCTTAGTAAAAAAGAGAATCTCCAATCACTAAACTTTCCAAAGATTGGCGGGGATTACAATTTCTTTTCAATAAAGGTATTTACATCGCCTGAATAAGTGATTTCATCAATAGCTTTTGTATCAATAAGCTCCATAGTCTCAGCAGAATCTCTCATTGAGAGCTGGCAATCTTTAAGCTCCTCTTCATTGTAGGTGAGGTGCATATCCGCACTCGCCACGCCTTTTAGTTTAGTGATTTGTTCTAAAGATTGTATATCTTCTTTAGTATTTGGGGCTTCTATGGTGGCGATGATAAGTCCCTTATCTCTCTCATCTAGCGCGACTTGCGCGTGCGTAATGGCGTTAATTTCATCTAGTAGATTCTCCCAATCATCTCGTTTTGCCCGAATGATAATACTTGAAACATTCATATTTCTTCCTCGCATTTAGGATTTTGGCGTTGCTATTGTAACGCATTTTTTATATCAAAAAAATAAATTTTCTTGCTATCAGCACCCACAATAATATAGTTCTTATAAAAGATAATGGTGTTAGGTAGCGCATCAATGCCATTTAACTTTGCCACTTCGTCTTTCCCCTTTAGCACAGAGATTTCGCCACTCTCATCACTCATATATGCGATATATTGAGAATCTTCGCTTATAGCCACGCTGTATATAAGAAAATTTGAGCGCGAAACTTCCTTTAGCTCCGCTACTTTGCCTTGAGATTTTATTTCATAAGTAGCCAGCCTTTTGTCCATCCCCCCACTCACTAAGACATTATTAGCAAAGCCAAGTGCGAAAATATTATCCTTATGCACGCCATCAAATTTCGCCACCAAATTTACATTACTACAATCAAGCGCGTAAATTGCTCCAGATTCTCCTGTGGTATAAAGCAAATTATCCTCGCGATTAAGCACCATATCACTAAAGCGATAAATAGCTATTTTGCGTTTATTAAGCACTTTGCCACTTTTGGAATCTACTATCCACACTTCATTACCCACAAACCCAACGGCAAAGGTGCTCTCATCAATCCACAATGCCTTAGCGACATCTAAGTCTTTAATGACAATTTCACTCCTACCATTTTTGTGTAAAAACAAATCGCGCTTTGTCGCATTTGAAGCGACAATGAGTGCCTCGCCATTTTTATTCACATCTGTGTGAAATATTCTCCTCTCAATTACATTATCAAACAAATCTGTATAGCTTGGGAGTTTGATACTTTGCAGTGGTTTGAGTGATTTTTTGGCAAGGACTCCATTAAGGTCATAAATATCCACTACGCCATTACTTGTAGAGACATAGAGCTTTGGGTTGGGTTGTGTTTTTAACTCTAAAAGTCTAAGCGCGCTCACTTCCTCTTTAGAATCTAGCACTATACTCGGGCTAAGAGCAAACAACCCTCCACAAAACACTACCATAACACAAATAAGCTTTTTCACTTTGCACGCCTTTTGTAGAATTCTTAACCTCTGCATAAATAAGCCAAGTGCTTATTTATGCCTAAAGGTTAGATTGTGAAGCTTACCTTACACCTTGATTGATAACTTCAAGTAAATTTGACCTTTTTTTGTCTTTTTCGCTTTTAAAATCTGCGACAAAACTATTATTGATTAAAGGTTTCGCATTTGCTTGTGGTGCGTGGCAAGCCGTGCAGTTAAAGCGAGATTCTGCGATTTTGTTAAGCTGTCTTTTTGCACGCAAATCATACATATGTGAAGCTGGCACAGGCGTAGCACCCATATCCTTTGCTACCTTTCTATCGTGGCACATCACACACGCATTATCCTCTTTTGTAACGCTTAAATCCGTAATATCGTGAGGTATCATCGGTGGAGCATTCGTAAAGGCTCGCTCAATGAGCTCACTCTCGCCCGGTGCGCTATCTCTAAACTTATACTCTTGGAGCTTGACACTCTCGCCATCAAGTGGCGCACTTCTTAGACCAATTTCCCTATCGCTCTTAAGTGTTTGCCCAAATGCCAAACTCACACCAAAAGCGACTATCCATACATTACAAAGCAACAACTTTTTCATTTTACACTCTCCTTTTTGAATTTCAAAATATTAAAGCCAAGCGCATTGTCATTGCACACTTCGATACAACGACCGCATTTAATACACGCGATATTGGTAACTTGCGCACTTTTCTTGCCTATCATATCTAAAACTTGGGCTTCTGGGCAGATTTTCACACACGCACTACAATGTGTGCAGTTCTCTACCTTATGCTCAATGCGTAAAAGCGACTTCGCTCCAATAAGACTATAAGTCGCTCCCAAAGGACATAAATACCCGCAAAAGCCATTTTTTAACATAAATAAGTCAAACAAAAATACCGCCAAGATTCCAAAAAATCCAACGCCCAAACCAAACACCAAACCTCGATGAAGCATAGAAATGGGGCTTATCATTTCCCAAGCAAGCACGCTAAAGGCAAATGAAAGCACCAACGCCAATCCTAAAATCACAAAACGCGTCTTGCGTGAGAATCCAAGAAAACGCGCGTTTTCAATATGGAGCACTCTACGCAAATAATTCGCCAAATCCACAACCATATTGATAGGGCATACAAAAGCACAAAACCCGCGCCCCATAAATAATGCGTAGATTCCAAGCACTATGCCTAAGCCAAGCAACAAATCAAAGCTAATCGCTCCACCAGCCAAAAAAATCTGCATAAACGCTAGCGGGTCGCTAAGCGGAATCACTTCTGCTATTTTAGAAAAACTCAAATCACCCTCTAAAATATTAAGTGGCAACATTTTTTCTTTTGGGTTCGTGATGGCGAGATTACGCTCACCCACGACAAAGCCAGAAATATCGCTTTGAAACACTAAATGTGGTGTTTGAGAAATGCTTACAAATGAGCAATTTGCAAGCACAAAAAGCAACAAAATCCCCACTTGAGAGAATCTTCTCAAAAGTAAATATTTATATTTGCTTACTTTCATCATAGCAAATCCCCATCATTAAGATAGTTTAATCCACCACCTGTGCCATTTTTAGGAGAATCTGTTTCATTTGTTTTATTTTTATCCACAGATTCTAAGCGATTCTCATCGCCCTCAACCCAGCCTTTGACATAGTTTGTCCCCATCTTACCAAGTATCATCTCTCTTGGCAAGACACGAATAGTAGGCAACTCCGTTACACAAGCCTTCTCACATTTTCCACAACCTGTGCAAAATTCGTTTGCCACCATTGGCAGCATTAAAGCGTGCTTGCCCGTGCGCTCATTAGACTTATACTCTAAGTAAATCGCCTTATCAAGTATAGGACAAGCGCGATAGCACGCATCACACTGAATCCCAGCATACGCAATACAATTAAGCGTATCAATAACTGCCACACCCATTTTTGCCTTCCCAATGTCAAGTTTCTCATCAGTTTTGAGGAGATTCACATCAAGTGCATCTGTGGGGCAAGCTACCGCACAAGGAATGTCCTCACACATAAAGCACGGCACATCGCGTGGAGTGAATACAGGTAGGCCTTTGTTTCCACTTGTGGCAAGCCTTAGTGTGTAGTAAGGACAAGCCTCCACACAAAGCCCACACTTTATACAAGTAGCTTCAAAGTTTTCTCTCGCACCGGGCGGATAGAGCCATAATGGATTAGCTTTGGCTTCCTTGAGATAAGCACTCCATACCAATCCACCAACAGCCACCAAACCCATTGTTTGAAAGATTGAGCCTATTGCCTTTCTACGCGCTTCGTTCATTTAAGATTCTCCACTCTTATGCTTTATATACTTTCACCGCACACTTTTTAAAGTCAGATTCTTTAGAAAGCGGACAAGTCGCATCTAAGCACACTTTGTTGATAAAGACATTTTCGTCAAACCAAGGCACATACACAAGCCCTCGTGGAGGACGATTGCGTCCATCAATATCTACACGCATTTTTACTCTACCGCGTCTAGATTCCACATAGACTTGGTCGCCTTTTTTGATACGCATTTCTTCTGCATCTTTTTTGTGCATATAGCATAATGCCTCAGGCACAGCGCGGAATAGCTCAGGCACACGCATAGTCATCGTGCCACTATGCCAATGCTCTAACACACGCCCTGTGCTCAACCAGAATGGATATTCCTTATCAGGGACTTCTGCGGGCTCCATATATGGACGGAAAAAGATTTTTGCTCTATTTGCGATAGATTTTTTCTCTCCACCACCTTTTGTAAGCGTGCCTGTTGGCAAGGCAGCCTCTTTGTTGCCATAGAAGGCAAATGGTTTGCCATTACCATATTGACGCGCATAGGGGTCATACTTAGCATTAAATCGCCAAAGTGTTTCTCTACCGCCAACCACAGGCCACCTTAACCCACGCACTTTGTGGTAAGTATCAAAGTCTGCAAGGTCGTGCCCGTGTCCATTACCAAATTGGCGATACTCTTCCCAAAGATATTTTTGGATAAAGAACTTATATCCGCTAAATTCTTTATCATCGCTCCCTTTGATTTTTCGCTCATCTCCAAAGACTTCGCTATTAAGCTGTCCTTTTACCGCGCTAAATTGCTTTGCTGTTTTATTAGCAAAAAGCACATCAAAGAGCGTATCATCTTCTTTGTAGCCCATTTTCTTTGCAGCATCTAGCACAGGTTTCATATCGAGCTTATCATACGCCTTGCCCCATACTTCTTTGAGTTTAAATCGCTTAGAAAATTCAAGCATTTGCCAAGTATCGCTCATCGCGCTTCCTTGTGGGACAACTTGTTGTTTCCAATGTTGTGTGCGTCTCTCAGCATTTCCATACGCACCCCATTTTTCATAAATCATCGCCACAGGCAAAATTAAATCCGCCACCTTAGCACTAATGCCCGGATAACAATCACTTACCACGATAAAGTTATCAAGCTCTCTTGCAGCCTTAATCCAGTGATTTGCATTTGGGCTGTTGTGCCAAGGATTATTGACATGCACCCACGCCCACTTAACCGTGCCATCTTCTATGGCGCGTAAAAGCCCCATATATGGTAAGCCGGGCTTAGGGTTAATTGTGCCAGCTGGCACTTTCCAAATTTTCTCACTAATGGCGCGGTGTTTTGGATTTGCTACGACCATATCCGCTGGCAAGCGGTGTGAGAATGTCCCAACTTCACGCGCTGTCCCGCACGCACTTGGTTGCCCTGTGAGAGAGAATGCACCATCACCGGGCTTACTTTGCTTGCCTAAAAGTAAATGCACCATATAAGCCTGCTCATTTACCCAAGTCCCTCTTTGATGTTGATTAAAGCCCATTGTCCAAAAGCTCACAACCTTGCGGTTTTTCTCAATGTAGTAATTCGCAAGTTGTTGAAGCTTTTTCTTAAAAGAATCTAAACTCTCATCTTTATCGCCTTTTGCCAAATTAGCAACAAAATCAAGCGTATAAGGAGCAAGACCCTTTTTAAACTCTTCAAAAGTAATAAGCCAATGCGCATCAGGCTTGCCATTATTTTTATTTTCTAACACATCGCCTGCTTTATATCCAAGATAACTAAGCGTTACACCCTCATCGGCACTGAGTGTCTTGCTTACTTCTTTTGCCACTGTTGGCTTTTCTTTACTTGAGAAGCTTTTGTGGTTTGGATTAGGGCGCATTCCATACCCTATATCCACAGGACCTGTGGCATACGCACAATAGTTATTGACAAACTCTTTATCAATCGCTTGAGGTTTGTTATACACGATTTCTCTGGCGATGTAATTCCAAATTGCCAAATCTGTTTGGGGCTTAAAGATAATTTCAATATCCGCAATATCACTCGTTCTGTTTGTGAAAGTTGAGAGATTGATAAGTTTTACTCTCTTTGGGTTTGAAAATTTCCTATCTGTAACCCGAGACCATAGCACAGGGTGCATTTCCGCCATATTTGCACCCCAAGTTACAATCGTATCGGTAAGCTCAATATCATCATAGCACCCTGCTGGCTCATCGATTCCAAAGGTTTGCATAAATGCCACCACCGCACTTGCCATACAATGTCTTGCATTTGGGTCAATATTATGACTCCTAAAGCCTGCTTTCATTAGCTTAGAGGCGACATATCCCTCTTGGATTGTGTATTGCCCACTCCCAAAGACAGCGATTCCCGTTGGACCTAGTGTGTCATACACAGCTTTGAATTGCTTCTCCATTTCATCAAAGGCTCTTTTCCAGCTTACAGGAGCGAATTTACCTTTTTTGTCAAACTCACCCTTACTATTCACGCGCAAAAGTGGCTGAGTAAGCCTATCCTCACCATACATAATCTTAGCGCAAAAATACCCCTTAATGCAGTTAATACCACGATTCACAGGAGCTTCTGGGTCGCCTTTAACCGCGACTATTTTTCCATCTTTTGTCGCTACCATAATCCCACAGCCTGTCCCGCAGAATCTACAAGCACTTTTATCCCATTTCCAAGACTTTTGGGCACTATTTGCCTGCGCTACAAGTGTGCTTGGCACACTCATACCAACAGCTGAAGCCGCTGAAACCACTGCCGCGCTTTTGATAAACTCACGGCGTTTTAAGTTTGCTGACATTGCGTCCTCCTCAAAAATGTTTTTGCTTAATGTAGTCGTTTTGGGCTATGTTCATTTTACTATGATAAATGATACATTTCCACCAAAGAATCTACACGCACTTGGATTATATACAATATGCTCTATAAAGGCAATATATACTAAATTTTATACATTTTTATAGTGGAGTTAAAATACTTAAAAATATCGTTATATATGGACTTATAATACATTTGTTGTTTTTGTAAAAAAAAAACACCCTATTTTTCTTATTTGTTTCATTATTACACATTTTTTGATAATTTTAAGGAAATTTTCAGCAAACTATAATTTATAACTTTACGCTACTGACAAATATACGCATATTTTATAGAATCTATACTTCACACATATATTCTCATTTTATTTAGTAAAACAGGATTCTATACAAAACGGAAAAACAAAAATTGTGTAATTTTGTAAAAAGCTCCCATAAAATTACATAATCACTCAAATATGTTTTTTTTTTTTTTTGCATTATAATTGTATAATCATATATATGATAATGTTTTGTTTTGCAAAGACAATCTTTGAATTTTAAGGAGCGCAAATGCCAAAAACACAACCACTTTTACAATTCTTTAATGCGATAGCAATGTCATTAAGCCTTGCTCTAAGCTCTCTTAGTGCCACCAGCACGGAGAACTACTCAAAGTGGCTCGCTCGCATTGGTGGAGAGGTGGATTATATCCGCCATAGCACAGAGGGTATGTGGATGCACGGGGCTGGCACGAGCTGGATTATCCAAACTGCCTATATCAAAAAGCAAGTAAAATTAGAGCTTGATTTGCAGTTTGGACGATCACCTATGGATATACACGGTTCGTATGCCACCTTTGCAGTGGATACAAGTCCTATAAAAAACGAGCCACGATTTAATCGTTTTAGTGGTGCAAGCACACTCTATCTCAATGCTGCATTCAAAGTTGGGTGGAATATCTTAGATAGTATAGAAGACCCACTCTATATCAATCTAGGTTACAATACGGGTGATGTTTTCCTCCATCACTCTCGTGGCTATCCTATTATCTTTGCGCAACAGAGCGTAGCCTTGTTTATAGAAGCTGAAGGCAAAAAGAGTATCAACGATACATTTGCCATAAGTTATCTTGGAAGAATAGGATACTTAGGTGCTATCACACAAGTGCAGGGATCTGATGATATTCAACAAAAAGATGTAGTAAATCTCGAACCTTTGAATAATGAAGCTGGCTTTGAGGCGTGGGCAAGTGTAGGCTTCACTTATGCACTTAGCAAAAAGGTGAGCTTTTTTACGCGCCTCAATGCGAAGTATTTGCATTTACCAGCTACGCGTTCTGCTCAGCTCACCACCATTACAAATAGCTATCCAAATGGCGACCCGCTTGATACAGGCATAGTGAGTAACCAAGTCTTTAATGTCGCCTATCCTAAAACCTATCGACTTTTTGCTGGGATAAGTCTTGGCTTTGAGTTTTAAGGAGGTGGCAGATGAAAGCATTGATAACATTCAATCAAAAATTTACAAAGTTTTTCCTTATTGGTGCGTTGTCTTTGAGTTTTTTGGCTTCATTGGCACAAGGTGCGCAAGAGCTCATTAAAGATGGATTCTATCGCCACATTGGCACGGGAATCTCCTACTATCGCTATGGCGAAGTGGATACATACAACAATGACGCTTTTGTAATGCGTATAGAATCTCCTATGCTTAATGCTTCAGGCAATATGGGCTATGTCTTTCCAAACGGGATAAAACTTGATGGATATGCTGATGTCAATATCTCTTTATGGGCGTTTTACACAGGGCATACCCGTGATGAGAGGAATCCAGCTAATGATGGAAAAAAAGCAACAAGCCCTGAGTTTAACTCATATTATAGATTCCAAGGGCTTGTGGGGTATAACTTCTTAAATGGAGTAAGTGAGAGGACAACGCTTTACCTGCAAACAGGGACAGCCTACTTCCTTAGTCGCACAGATTCTCAAATGATAGAGCGTTTGCAGGGCTATTTCCATATTCCATTGCAACTAGAAGCAGAAATTATGCTTTCCAACTCACTCGCGCTTAACATTATGGGTGGAGTAAATTGGGTGCTCTTTGGCAATCACTTAAGTAAAGGCACGCGCGAGAATTCCACAGGGAATCTCAATGTAACGCAAAGAGATGGGCTCTTTGGCGCGAGTGGTTTTGTGGGATTGCGTTATAGGACGAAAGAGGGCAATATCAATGCAATAAGGCTTATGTATGAATACCTTAGGGCTGGAGATTCTCCACCTAGTGGCATAATATACACTTGGGGAGCTACGCAACCTACCCGCTATATCGAGCCCAAAAACAGCACGCATATTATTAGCTTGCAATATTTTTGGAGTTTTTAAGAACGCCATTTGCTTTAAGACTTTTTAAGTTAAAGTCTTAAAGGGATAACAATGCCAACACGCATAAACAAATGTTTTGTATTTTTATGGATTGTTTGGACTTTTGGAGTGGCAATCCTCCAAGCGCAAACTAACCAAGTTGATGTTAAGATTGAGTTAAAAAGTGATTTAGAGCAAGCACTTGAGTTTGCTCTAAATTATGAAGAAGACTATAAAGACCAAGCACTAGGATTCTTAAATACCCATTATAATATCTTACTTGAGAATCAAGGGGGTATTTGCGCCCTGTGTAATGCACGCGAACCAAAGTATTGTGAGCTTATTGAGCGTGTGTGCTATGTCTCACTTGATGCCCCACCCGCGACAAACCCCAATAAAATTGGCAAGGGCACATTTTTGATGAATAAAAAAGAACAACAAATCTATGATACACTCGGTAAAAAACTTACCGAACAAGGCGAAGAAAATCCCCTTACATTTATCGCTAATCGTGGCGGATTTTTAGTATTAGGATTCCCAAAGACTTCTCCACAAGAGGGCTTAGACTTTGAGCGTGATGTGCGCGTGGGCTATGAATTTTTACGCAAAAACTTGCAATACTTAGATAGCGAGCACAAAAATGTGCTTGATGAAAATATGATGAAGACACTCTTTTGGGGAGCGTGGATAGATGAGCACACAGCCTGCATAGCTAAAAGACTGCCAAGCTTTGATATGCTTCTAAGCAATGGCGTTACAAAAGATTCTATCCTTGATATGCCACAATTTGGCGAAAAATGCAGTGGCGGAAGCATAATGGGCTATGTCAATGCAGACACCTTTGTCATCGCACAGATTTATAGCCAGCAATACTACTATGGCGGGGAATATTATCTCAACTCAATCATATTTGTAAATGACGGCGATATGATGTATGTGTTTTTGCGCTCAAACCCACCGCCCGCATAAATCAAACAACCCAGATTCTCTGCATTTTATAAATTAGGAGGGCAATATGACGGCATTTATCACAGGAGCGAGCTCTGGCTTTGGCAAAGAATGCGCGAGAGAGCTCGCTAAACTTGGTTACAAAGTCATCGCACTTGCACGCAGAGAATCTCGCCTCCAAGAACTACAAAGCGAATTTAGCGGACAAATCCACACTATTTGTGTTGATGTGCGTGATAAAAAATCAGTGTTTGAAGCACTTGAGACAATCCCACAAAACTTTCGCGATATTTCCGTGCTGATTAACAATGCTGGACTTGCCCTAGAAACACTAGAGTTTGATAAACTAAGTATCGAGGATATAGACACAATGGTTGATACTAATATTAAGGGATTTTTGTATGTTGCACGCGCCGTGATTCCGCTTTTACGCAAGCAAAAAAGTGCGCATATCTTTAATCTAGGCTCGGTAGCTGGGCGCACGCCATATTTTGGCGGAAATGTGTATTGTGGCACAAAGGCTTTTGTCGGGCAGTTTTCACTTGCATTGCGTAATGACTTGCGTGGAAGTAACATTAAGGTAACCAATATCGCGCCCGGACTTTGCAAGACAGAGTTTAGCGAAGTGCGATTCAAAGGTGATAAGAAAAAAGCAGATGCGGTATATGAGGACACAAAATACCTAAGTGCAAAGGATATAGCACAAGTAATATGTGCGATTCTCTCCTTGCCAGAGCATATCAACATTAACGAAATTGAGTTAATGCCCGTTACGCAAAGCTGGGCTGGATTTCATTTAGAAAGATACCCACTTTGATGTTTTTTTGATTCTGCAAATTTTTACTTGTATTTGTGTTTGGGCACATTATCATTTGGATTATCTGGGTCATAAATTTTGTGTGTTTTACTCGGGCGGATTTTGTTGTCTAGAATCTAAATAGTTCGCGCTATCAATCGTGGCATTATCACTCGCATTTATAATGCCTTTTGGCAATGCTTTTTGCAAAGCGATTTCTCCATCGCTACAATCCGCACCCAAAATCAGCGCGCGCAAGACTTTGTCAATATATGCGTCATTTATTGTGCTATCATCGATTGGTGCGTGTGGTTGCGCCCACATAATAGAAACAAAAGCGCATATAAGCGCGATTTTTGCAAAAAGATTCATTTTGAGAAGCCTCCATATTGTTTTGTGTGAAATTATACTAGAGGATTTTTATAATCCTTGATTTGTGTGATGCTATAAATCATTACTTTTTATACGCAATAACTAGATATTCCATCTCATTTTCCTCGACAAATTTTTTCACGCCATAATCGATATTTTCGCAACTCGTTACAAACACACGGCGAATAGTTTTGTTGGCAAACACGCGTTGATTTTTTTCGATATAGCTCGTGCAATCCCCTAAAAAAATCCGCAACTGCTCTTGTTTGACTTGTGTGCGTTCCCAATTTTTGCACTGAATCAGCACCGCCTCATCGCCCTTGTATGCGACTAAATCAATGCCATTATCACTTTTGCCCTCTTTTAGCCCCTTAAAATACACTTTGTAGCCGTTGTTTTGGTATTCTTTGCCGATTTGGAGTTCGTATTTATCGCCTTTTTGTTTGTTGTCAAAATCAACATATTTCTTTGATTTACGCCTTTTGCGCGGTTTTATAAAAAATCGCAAAATTTTAATAAACTTAAAAAGCATTTATTTTCCTCATTTTTCTAAATTCCCTTCAAACGATATGGGCAATACCTGTTTATATCTATGGTTTTGTGTTTATCTTTTGGTAGATTATACCACGCAGTTACTACAATATTTTGAGTAAGAGAGAGAACAATGCAAAGATTTTGCTTTCCTAAAGTTGTTTGTAAGACTTTGTCATCTCGCAATACTAACCTTTCGTCCCATTTTTGTTCATCTTTTAAATAAGTCATATTGTATTCAACAATCATATTGTTACACCCCCCCCCCCCGCATTTCAATTTTGCTTGATAAAGTAAATTATCAATATCTTGCTTGTTAAAACTGATAGTTTTTTTGGCAAGCAAATGTTTATCAATGGCTGTTTTTGATATATCTATTTTGTTAAATTTATCAATCAAAATCTTTAGTCCTTTTCCATCTATTTGGCTTATGTGTCGTTTAAGCTGTCTGGTATTAGCTTTTTTTACATTGCCTATGTTATTTTCTGCTTTTAGCATTTATTCCGTCCGTCTTCTAGGATTTTTGGCTTACCATTTGAGTCAAACTCCACTACGACATAAGGCAATCCTTGCGTATTTAGTTCTGCCATAAACAAGTCGGGGTCGTTTTGCTCCATATTCCAAACCCCCGCGCCTTGAAATTCAGCTTTTAGCGAAAAATCGTGGAGTGCTTCGCCTCGCTGTCTTGATGGACTATTTGTCCTATCTTCGTTGCTCGGCTCGCACAACCCCGATTTTTCATCTAAAATCTTAGAATTTCCTGCCTTATTGACATTTTTAAAATCTCCGCAGGATACCTCCGCAGGATTCCCATTTTTTGATTGCAATTCCACTGCATTATCAATGCCTTGCCATTCCCCGCCTTTTGGCATATCATCGTTATTTGAGTCATTTGCCGTTTTCTCACAATTTATCCCCCATTTGCCCTCACAGATTAGCTTCGCGCCTATCATCGCAGGCACGCCTGTGGTATAGCTCACGCCCTGTGCACCGACTTCCTCGTAGCATTTTTCGTGCTCGCAAATGTTGTAAATGTAGATTGTCCGCTCTTTGCCCTCTTTTATGCCCTTTATGTAGCAGCCGATATGCGTTTGCCCTTTGGTGCGTGGGGCGAGACTCGCTGGGTCTGGCAGGAGCGTTTTTAGCACTTCGATAGGCACGATTTTGCCCCCTTTGTGCGCGACTTCATCGATTCTTAAAAGCCCGACATTCTCCAAGCATTTCATATGGGTGAGATAGGATTCGCCAAATGTCATAAAAAAGCGGATTTTGCGCAAGCCTTTAATATTGCGGATAAGCGATTCTAGCTCCTCGTGGTAGAGCAAGTAGCTGTTTTTCACTCCCACGCCTAGATAATCCCACTCTTTCATAAGTGATAATGGGGCAATGTCTCTCCACTGCCCACCAAAGTAGCTTTCATTTTGCAAATCTTGCGTGTTTGATTCTAATGCAAAATGCTTTTCGCTTCGCTCAAATTTGCGATAGATTTTATCCTCTTGCAAATCTGGATTTAGCGTGAGATTCGCCTCCAAACTCGTAGAATCCGCCCCATTTTTTACCCAAAATCTCCCCTTGCTACTCACCTCACGCAAGTTAATTTCAGGGTTAAAATTTGTCGCAAACGCATATCCGTGGTCGCCTGCATTGCAGTCCAAAATATCAATGCTGTGAATCTCATCAAAATAATGCTTTTGCGCGTATGCACAAAAGACATTCGTAACGCCCGGGTCAAAGCCACTGCCAAGTAGCGCGAAAATCCCCGCTTCCTTGTAGCGCGTATCATAAGCCCACTGCTCTTTATACTCAAAATGCGCGCTATCGGGGTGCTCATAATTTGCCGTGTCTAAATAATGCGTGCGAGTGCGCAAGCACGCCTCCATAATCGCCAAATCTTGATAGGGCAACGCCACATTTACCACGAGTTTTGGGCGGTATTTTTCTATCAAAGCCACCACCGATTCCACGCTATCGGCATTTACCTCATCGATTTGTATCTCGCCAAAGCCCTTTGCGCGGATAGATTCTGCGATTGCTTGACATTTACTCAAAGTGCGCGAAGCTAATATGATTTTTGAAAATACACGCCTATTCATCGCTATTTTATGCGCGACTACGCCACCTACGCCACCTGCTCCGATTTGCAATACACACGCCATTATTCACTCCTTGCGCTATAAAATTTATAAAATTGTAACAAAATCTTTTATAAATGCCCTTGATACGCTCTCCCAAAATGCTCCAAACTTGCTAAAACTGCACTTAAATCCGCACCCAAAGGCGTGAGCGAATACTCCACTTTTGGCGGGACTTCGGCATAGACTTTGCGTTTGATGATTCGCGCATTTTCTAACTCACGCAGATTTTGGGTTAGCACATTTTGGCTTATGATTTGATTTTTGCTCGCGCTTATGGATTTTTTTAGCTCTCCAAATCGCTTTGTCCCGCCTAGCAAATCACGCACGATTAGCATTTTCCATTTGTTGCCGATTAAGTTTAGCGTGGTTTCTATCGGGCAGGGCGAAAAGAAATTTTTGCTGTATAATTTTTTCATCACAAATCCTTTGAATCTAAAATTAAAAATTGCGTGATTTTAGCAAAAATTTGCTTTTTAAGATTCAGCTTTGGATTCGCACATTTATGGGTAGGATTCGCGTGAATCTATGCGCTTAGCCATAGCCCAGCACACGCGCAACATAGCGTAAATGGCGTGAAAATAAGCGCGTATTTGCAATAACGCCAAAAGCCAAAAGTTATCCCCCTTTGGGACAAAATCGAGCTTTTAGCAAGCAGTGATAGCCAAAGCAAAGTGCAGAGAGAGCCGATAGGGGTTAGCTTTGAGCCGATATTACAGCCTAGTAAATGCGCATATACAAGGTTTTGTTTGAGATTTGTATTTATACCAAAGTCAATACTTGCTAAACTCAAAGTGAACAAATGCGGTTTTTCTCCAAAAAAATGCGCAAAAGGAAAAGGTGGAAACATCTCGTGTATCGTTAAATTGCCAAAAAGCACCATAGGCAAATTATTAAATATACTTGAACCAATCGCACTAGCAACACTAACGCCAAAAGTGCTACTAATTGCATCGTGGGATAGCCCGCTTAAAAACACATCAAATGTGAGCTGAAGCTCCGTTTTTGTAAGCGCGGATACCACCACAAAGAGCCCAAAGACAAAGATGATAATCCCAAAAGGCGCGTTTTTTAGCGTGGATTTTGCCTTGCTATGCGACTTACGCCACAGAGTAAAAAGCAAAATCCCCGCATAGATTCCGCAATTCACACTCAAAGGCAGAGCAAAATGCGTGGAGAGGAAAAAACTTGCTACAAACACGCAAAGACACGCACAATGCAGGGCAAAAAGTTTGTTTGAGAGTTTGGGTTTGAGCGGGGTGCGAAAGTAGATTTTTGCCGATAATGGAGCGCGAAATACGACTAAAAACAACGCGATTGCGCTAAGAATGCCAAAGAGATTTGGCAAAAGCATCGCTCGCGCAAAATCGCCAAAGCCTATGTGGTAGAATCTTGCGGTGATTATGTTGGTGAGATTTGAGATGATAAGCGCGTTTGAGCTAATGTCGCACATAAAGGCGGTGGCAAACAAAAAGGCGATGAGTTGGAGGTTTGTCGCGTTGCGAGAGCGCAAAAATACCCCTAGCACAAGTGGCGTAAAAATCAAAATCGCCCCGTCATTTGCTAACACCGCGCTTGTAAGAACGCAACAAAGAATGAGTAAAATAAATGCTTTGCGCGTGTTTATGGCAAATTCGCCCTTTTGCACTCCAGCATTGTCGTTTTGAGCAAGCAAAATATCTTTTTCTTTGTCATTCTGAGCGAACGCAGTGAGCGAAGAATCTCTATTGTTTGAGGTTTTAGAGATACTTCGGGCTATGCCCTCAGTATGACAAGTCAAATCCTCGCAATGCCAAGAATTAGTTTTTGCCTTTTTTACGGAATATTTTACGGCACAGATTTTTAGCACCCAAAAAATCAGCCATTCAAAAAATCCAAACGCCTGTAAGCAATAGCTAATCACAATAAGCGCGATGAGGGTGAGCGCAGAATCCCAAATAAGCAAAAAGATAAAGCCCAAATCGCGTAGCTCCACAAGCCCAAGTGCGAATGTCGCCACCGCACCAATGCTAGAATACACCCAAATGCCAAATCCAAAAGGGCGACGCAAAATACAAAAAAGTGTAAGGGCGAAAATAATAAAAGCTAACATTTACATTCTCGTTTGCATCGCGACCAAAAAATTACAAAATCTTTTTTAAATCGCTAATAAATTCTGCAAATAACTTTATCTTTTTGCTAGGCTCAAAATCTGCGCTACTTAAAATATAGCACCCATCGGTATCGACCTCACAAATTGCCCTGCCTTTTTTAGCAGGACTTTTTACGCGCAGGGTTTCGTCCTCATCAAGCGTGATAAAAAAGACTTTAATATGCCTTGTCATGCTAGATTCTAGCAATTTAAGTTTCCAATATCCTGTTTGGGCTATGCGTTCGCGCAAAGTAACCTTGCTTGATAGAACAGCAATAATTTTGCAAGATTTTGGCTCAAAAACCACCATATCCACATCGGGCAAGTGCATACCAAACTCACCATAATCCACGCAAAGATTGCGTTTTATCATTTCTAAATTTTTAGGTAAGTTTTTGGTTGTTTCTAGTTTGTTGCCATTGATGATTTCTAGCCCCAAATTTCGCACGCTATCAGCGATTATGTATTCGATAAGTTTTTCTAAATTTTTCCCCTTAAATGCCCTCCAAGATTGCTCGGTATCGTTTATACCTTTTTGCAAGGCAAAATCTCTATGGATTTCCTTTGCTTCCTTAAAAATTTGCGAGAGATATTTATATGTCTCATTGCCAAATTTTGCTTTTTTGTTTTCATAAAGATTTATTAAGTCCGTGATAGTCATTACTTCTCCATTATCAAAATGTATTCGGTGGGATATACGAGTTTATCGGTATTTTTTGTTTTTGCAAATCGTCCTGTTTTAGAGTCGCGTGTGGAGGGGAGCATTTTTGATGGGATTTCTCGGTGGATAATATTGCACATTTTAAAGCCTAAATTTTGCATTTGTTCAGCAAATACTTCCGCGTTTAAAATCTCAACTCCCCTAAATTCTGTATTGCCAATTACTATGCAGGCTTTTGATTTTGGTTTTAGCACACGATACATTTCTGCAAATGATTGCAACATATCAGCATAATAGCATTGCACTTCAATAGCTTTTTTGCCCTTAAGTTGCGTGATGATATTTTGTGCGATTTTACTTTGTAAATCCGTGTTTGGTAAAGAGTTTTCTCTAAAACTACTGCCGATAAATTTTTTTCTAAATTCGCTTAGATTATCCAAAAATCCAAGCCATAGACTTGGTAGCTGGTGCAAATCGGCATATTCATAACTCGTTACATACGGAGGACTTGTAATGATAAGTTGGACTTCGTTGTCTTTAAGTGGCAAACACCTAGAATCCCCACACGAAAGATTTAAATGTTTGTCAATATTTGTGAGCGTATTTGCATCAAGCATTTGGTTAAATTGTTCGTGTTTTTTTATCATTTTTTTTGCTTGAGTTAAAAATAGTGTGTAGCAATCTGCATCTTTTTTGTGTAAATCTCTTGTGGGTTTTATGCTTTTTTGTAGCCAAATCGAGCAGGTTTTTAAAATCTGAGCAAAAGCGACTAGATAAAAATCTTGTATATCTTTATTTTCAATCCCTAAAATGTGCGTCAAAATTTCTTTAAGTTCGCACTTTTGCTTTGACTTAAACCAATAATCAATGCGCTCATTTGAATCGATATTTTTTAGATTTTGGATATTGTTACATTTTGCTTTCTTCTTAGAGTTGTTTTGTGATGATTTTTGAAAAAATAGCGAGTTTTTATCATCATTTGAAAACTTCACTGACAACGCGCTAAACTCTTGCTTCAAAAGATTTATATCTAAGGGCGTAGTTTTTACCTTTGCGACAAGATATGCGATTTGATTTATATCTACCCCAGCGCAACGGCGATTATGCACGAGGGTTTCTACCATAGTCGTCCCACTCCCCATAAAAGGGTCAAGCACCAAGTCCAAAGGCTTACTATATAGTTTAATTAGTCGTGAGGTAAGTTGAGGGATAAATTTTGCAGGATAGGTATAGTAGCTGTGCGTGATATAGGCAGTGTCTTTTTGTGTTTTATCACTAAACGACCACGAATAATCAATGGGAATCGTGCGAAAATCTTGTAAATTGATTGTATTATTTTGTGAATTTTTTTGCGTTGATAGCGAAAAATCTAATCTAGATTCTAGATTTTGCTTATATTTTTCATCATATTGTTGTGCTACTGAAGTCATTAAAAAATGTCCTTTTAGTGAATTTGTTGCCATTATATTATGTTTAGATTAAAAAGCGTAACCAAATCGCAATTATACAAAACTTTGCCTATTTATTTTCGCTAAGGTTTTTCAAACGGATTTTATCCCAAAGAGTTTCTTTGAGAGGGCGCACCATAAAATGAGTCCGCATAGTGCCACGCTTCCTAAAAAAAGATACGCGCTAAAGTAGCCATAATATTGCGCGAAATACCCGCCTACGCCATTGCTTAACGCCCCGCCAAGTCCCCCGCAGGTAAGCGCAAAGGCAAGTCCTGCGTTGATATGTCCGCTCCCACGCAAGATAAGCGCGACCACTACGGGTAAAACTACCCCGCTAACCCCCGCTCCCACGCCATCTAAAATCTGCACGACTATCATCGCTGCTATACTATCAAAATGCGCTGCCACGCCCCCGCGAATGATGAGCGCGAAAAAGCAGGCAAAAAAGAGCCAAAAATAGAGTTTAAATTCTGAATCTTGCGTAGATTTTGGCGCGGGATTTATGGAATCTAACTTATAAGAATCTAATTTTTTTAAAAATCTCCCGCATAGATACGCCACAAATATCATCGTGCTTTGTGCGATGAGAATCGTAGCTGCGGCATACGCGCCACTTGAATCAATGCCTAGCCTTTGCGCCCTTTGGCTTAGTAGCGGAAGCATTGCGGCATTGCTAAGGTGGAAGCAAAACATTATTATGCTTAGAAATAGCACGCGTTTATCGGTAAATAGCGCGATTAGGCGCGTGGGTTTGGGTTTAGGTGTCGCTTCAAAAGTCGCTTTGCTACAAATATCGCCCCGCGCAGTGAAATCATCGATAGACTCTCGCTTTATGAGTGTCAAAACCACAAGCGAAATCCCCCCAAGAGTCGCCGTAATCACAAACACGCTCACAATGCCAAAATACAGCGCAAAGCAAAAGCTAAGTGCCGCGCCAAACGCTGTCCCTGCGTGTTTATAGGCTTCGTTTCGCGCCGTTTGGAGCGGATAGTCGCGCACACCGACAATGCCAAGCGTGAGTGCGGCAAACGCAGGGGCTAAAAACACCCCGCTAAGCGCGACTAGCCCTTGTGCGATAAGCGTGAAAATAAATGAGGGAAAGAGGTAATTAAGCGTGCAAAATGTGATGATAAGGGCGATAAATGCGCCTATAAGCTCTTTTTTGCGCGTGGTTTTATCCACTAAAATCCCGCAAGGCACGCCAAGTGATAACGCGATAATGTGTGAAATCCCGCCGATAAGCCCGACTTGAGATTCACCAAAGCCATTTTGGAGTAAAAATACGCCCAAAAATGGTCCCAAACCATCGCGCACATCAGCGACAAAGAAATTGAGCCACGCTAAGAGATTACTAGGATTCATTTGTGTCCTTTAAGTAAATAGCCTGCTTGCTATAAGGTCTTGCCAATAATTTTACGATTATAGCACCAAACATCGCAAATACAAACCAAACAGAGCGCAATATAAAGCCTTTTTGTGAGATTCGCACAAAAATCTAAAAGCCAAAAATTTATGCAATTTGCACTTCAATAAAACTTCACATTGACTACACAAACGCAAGGTAAAATTTCGCCCGTGAATCTAAAAATCTAAAAAATAGATTCACAAAAATTACATTAAGGAGTTTAAAATGAAGTATTTTGTAGCAGTGATTTTAGGCGTATTTTTAGCCCAAAGTGTGGCGTTTGGCGCAAAGGCAGAGAGCGAGCATCCGCCACTAAGTGAGAGCACCAAAAAAGCAATCGCGCAATATAAGAGAAATCCTAGCGAGGCAAATAAGCAAAACTTGCTAGATTCGCTAAATGCAAGCTATGATGCCGTCATCGCGCAGAAAAAAGAAAAACTTGCCACCCGCGAAAAAGAGCGCGAGAAAAATATTAGCGCGTGGCTAAATGGCATAAAGCGTGGCAAAAACCCGCCATTTATGAATTTGGAAACGGATAACAACAAAGGCAATGAGCGCGAAATCGTGGCAAAAGCGATAAGCGCGTATAATCAAAATAAAAACGCGCACAATGAAAAGGCGTTAAAAGAGGTGTTGAGTGCGTATTATGAGGCGTTTTTAGAAGAGCAACGAGTGCATATCAAAGAGACAGAGGATTTGCGCGAGGAGCGCATAAAGGCGAGTTTTGAGCGATTCAGTAGCGAGCGATTTATGCTCTCAAAGGGCGGGAAAAATAGCGCACAAAATCTAAGCAAAGATGAGATTTTAGCTGAAATCATCGCAAATTTTATCAATGTGGGCGCGGAGTTTGTGCCTGTAAATCCAGAATCTCGAGTGCGTGAGCGCAAATTTAACGCGCTTATCAATGACGCACAAAAGGCGTATCTGCAAAATCCTAGCAAGGAAAATAAAGCAAAACTGCGCGAAGCGATAGCAGAAGCGTATAATGCGGCGTTACAAGCGCGAATCCAAAGCGTGAATCAATCAGCAAAAAAGGGCGTGAGTGGCGGGGCGAAGTTGCTTGAAAAAATGCAAGATAGCGCGTTTTTGGACGAGCAGTTTAGCGAGCTAACGCAGCAGCGCAATCTCTATGGGCGAATCGATAGGATTGTCTCTTTTGGGGGCAACACAGCGGATAATTTCACGCCACGCGCAAAGCAGGATTCTATGCGACTTGCCACCGCGCTAAAAAATGGCGATAAAAATGCGATGTCGCGGGAGTTTAACGCGCTATATGGCAAAATGCTAGACGCGCAAAAATCGCAGTTAGATTCAGCACAAAAAGGGCTTGATAAGCTAGTCGATGAGTGTTTGGAGTCGCTTATAGCTACGCCACAAGCGCAATCTAACCCACGCAAATCGCCAAATAAACCACCAAAAAGGTAGGTGTGAAATGTATGCGAAAATTTTGCTTTGCGTGGCTTTGGGTGTGCTTTGGCTAAATGGTTGTAGCGCGAGTATCGCGCGAAAGGCGGTAGTCAAAGAAACGATAATTGTATCTTCAAAGCACAAAACACACAAGCACCACCATAGGCATTATAGATTTTAGGAGATTTGTAGTGTGAGGCAAATGAAAATTTGCCCCAAAATAGGGGATTGCGCGATTTGTGAGGCAATGCTAGTGAGCCATTTATAGCTTTTAGCTTTTACACTGCGATTTTGCCCATTTTGCTTATTTGCGTAACTCTTTATAAAGCGCGTCTTTTAGCTCCAGCTCCTCTTTGGCACGCCACACGCTTTCTTCTAGCTTGTTTTTATCGAGGGCTTGCTCGTTTTGGTGGATTTGGTTTAGCAAATCTTTGGTTGTAGCCTCATCGTTTTGCGCTTTTGCGTGGTGGAGTCGCACTTGTAATATTTTCTTTTCTAGTTCGAGTTTCTCGCGCTCATCGCGGAATCTTTGCGTGGCTTTGTGCAAACTATTGTGCAATTTTGCTTCAATTTGCAGTGCGCGAATCTGCGCTTCTTTACTCGCATTTGCAAAGATTTCTGGCGCAATTCCCTTTATGCGTGGTAATTCTGCGCCTAGCGGGGCGAATCCAGCCTCGTGTGATGGGCGCGAATCGTGCGGTTTAGCAGTCGCGCTTATGGCGATAATCGCGCTAGAGAGTAGCGCAGTAGCGATAAAATGTCTCATTTTTTGTCCTTTGTATTAAAATAAAAGCGCGATTATAGCGAAATTTTGCTGTTAGATTTGGTGTTTGATTCGTGCGCTTTCTAACTTTTTCACACAAATTTTAAGTAATTACATTTTGATTAGCAAAAATTTTTAAAAAATTTTCCTTAAATTTTATCCTATTTTACGCAATAGTCCTAAAAATTATACTACGATATAAAAAAATACCTACTTGATTTTATAATATTGCTTTTATTATAATTCCGCCACGCTAACGCAAAAATTTTGTTAGCGAAATCAAACCAAAAATTAAGGAGGCAGAAATGTCAAAATTTAGTAAAATCTCTTTTGGAAATGAGCCACGAACAGAGTTTAAGGAAGCACTTGGGGCGACAGGCTGTGAAATATCCTACAATGCCTTGTCAGCGGGAAATGCAGTGCCATTTTACCACGCACACAAGCAAAATGAGGAAATTTATATCATTTTGGAAGGTGAGGGCGAAATGGAGTTAGATGGGCAAAAAGTCGCACTCAAGGCAAATGACGCGCTTCGCATTGCGCCAAGTGTAATGCGAAAAATGTCAGCAAAGACGGATTTACGCTTTTTGTGTGTGCAGGTAAAGGAAAATAGCCTAACACAATGGACGCAAAATGACGGCATTATAGGCGAATAGGGGGCAAAAATGGTAAAAAATAATAGACGGAAATTCTTAAAAATTTCGGCTTTAGGCGTAGGAATGGCGATTTTTGGGGCTAACACATTTGGCAAAAGCTTTGGCAAAAAAGGAAAATTAAAAATCGCTGTTTTGGCTGCCACAGGCAAGGCTGGGCGACTTATCACGCTTGAAGCCCTAAATCGCGGGCATAGCGTAACCGCGTTTGTGCGAAGCGCGGATAAAGCAAAGGATTTGGCAGATAAGGGCGCGAAAGTGGTGCAAAAGGACATTTTCGCGCTTGTTTCAAGCGACTTGGCGGGATTTGATGTGGTGATTAGCGCGTTTGGCGAGTGGAAGGATTTGAGCCTCTATAAAAAGCACGGAGCGCATTTAGCTAAAATTTTAGCGGGCGACAACGCGCGACTTCTCGTAGTGGGCGGTGCTGGAAGTCTCTATATGGATAAAGCACACAAAGTAATGCTAATGGATACGCCCACTTTCCCGCAAGCACACAAAGGCGTGGCAAAGGCACATAGCGAGCTTTTGGACTTGCTTCGCAAATCAAAAAATCTAAATTGGGTGTATGTAAGCCCACCCGCAGAGTTTGTCGCAGACGCACCCAAAAGTGGCAAATACAAAATCACAGGCGAAGAGTTTGAGGTAAATGACAAGGGCGAATCTAAGGGCTCTTACGCGGATTATGCAAGTGCGATGATAGATATTGCAGAAGATTCTACGCGAAACAAAGTGCGCGTGGGCGTGATAGGGCTATAATATTTTGTGGCTTGTTTGCGTAGTTTATCTGCGTGGTTTGCCCGCTATGAAAATCCTTATTGTGATATTGCAAATGCTAATTTTTGCGCTTTTTGTCGCGTATAAAACGCTTGCAGCAATGAGTAAAGGCAAAATCTGCGTAAGCGGAGTGAAGCTAAAGATTTACGCAAAATAAAAACAAAATATGTTTTGTTAAGGCAAATTTTTATACAATTTGACATTTTATTTTGCTTCAAGGAATGCGATAGCTATGTCAAATTTGGCTTACAACCTTTCTAATCAACCCGCGCTTTTTAGTGTGGATTCTAACGCGGATTTAAGCGAAAATCTAGCGGAGCGAAAAGCGCGGTTTTTAGATTCACTCAAAGGCAAAAATCTAGCCTACAAACGCTACACCAAAAGCCCTTTACGCTATGGCGGAGGTAAAAGCCTAGCCGTTGGGCTAATAATCGAGCATTTCCCAAATGATATTTCACGCGTCATTAGCCCATTTATCGGCGGTGGGAGCGTGGAGGTGGCAAGTGCGTTGGAGTTAGATTTGGAAGTCAAAGCCTTTGATATTTTTGATATTTTGGTGAATTTTTGGTGCGTTTTACTTTCAGATTCTGACACGCTGTGTGAAAACTTACAGAATCTAGAGCCAAATAAAGAGACTTACGCGACAATCAAAGCCGAGCTAAAAGCGCATTATAAAAATGAGGCGAAGCTCGATAAAATCACACTCGCGCGGGATTATTATTTTAACTTTAATCTTAGCTATGGACCGGGATTTTTGGGGTGGATGAGCAAAATCTATGAGGACAAAACGCGCTACACAAATATGCTTAATAAACTGCGTGATTTTGGGCGCAACAAAAAAGCGCGAAATCTTAGCGTGGAGTGCGCGAGTTTTGAATCTGTTTTTGAAAAATACCACAACGACTTTTTCTACTGCGACCCGCCGTATTTTCTCACAGGCGATTCTAAAATGTTTAAGGGAATCTACCCTATGCGAAATTTCCCCATTCATCACAATGGCTTTAAGCACGAGCTACTAGCCGAGCTTTTGCGCGCGCACAAAGGCAAGTTTGTGTTGAGCTACAATGACTGCGAGTGGGTGCGCAATGCGTATAAAGATTTTACAATTTTAGAGCCAAAGTGGCAATACACAATGGGACAGGGCGAAACGCGAATCGGCAAAAACCGCATCGAGCGTGGCGATACGGATAATATCAAGCAAAGCCACGAGCTGTTGATTATCAAAGAATAAGGGTGTGAAAATGAAAATTAGCGAAGTCAAAACGGCGTTTAAAATCGCTGATGTGGAGTTTGTCGCGGGTAGCACGAAGCTAAATTTTAACTACCTAAAAAATCTTAAAGATGAAAACGGCAACGCCTTGCCACAAAGCATTTTAACCCAAAATGTCGCGCGGGTGTATCTTATCGTGGTTGATGGGGTGATAAAGAAAATCGGTGGAAGTCAAGCGGTGGGTGGAATCAAAAATACGCTAGAAATCTACAAAGACGGCGGAGTCAAAGGACGCCCGAGTATCCGTAGTTTTGGCGTGTGGTATTTTCTCTATCATACGATTTTAAGCGGGGCAAAAATCGAATTTTATATGATTTATCAAGAGAATTTTGAAAAAGAAATCAAAGGGCTTTTTGGACTAAAAAATGTCAAAAATGCGTATATTTCGTATAAGCTGATTGAGGAATGTTGCATAACGGATTATTTGTCGCGTGAAAATGGTAAGCACCCTGATTGGAATGTGCAAGAGCAGGGCAAAGACTGGCCACTAGAAATCAAAAACGAACACGCAGAGATTCAAAAGAATGCGCAAAGTCGAGCGAAAAAGATAATAAGAAAAGAGGCGAAAAGATAACCAAATCACACAGATTTTAGAGTCGCACGGCATTACCCACAAATACGAATTTGATTTTAAGGCTTTTAGCACGGGCAAGACAGAGTTTAGCAACCATAAAGAGATGATTTTTGTGTGCGAAGTGGTAAAATGCAAGTGATTTGAGAGAGAATCTATATGCAAATATAAATGCAAATCTACGCAAAAACGCGTAAATCTACCCTGCGTAAATCGCCCAAAGATTCAATATATACGCAATATTCGCCAAATAATTTTCGCGCACTAAATGCGAATCCACGCCCCAAAAACTCATCATTGCACCGCACTAACTGCTCTAATACAAAGTCTTTGTAATTCGCGCTTGTCGCCATTTCTGCCCCCTAAATCTCGCAATTTTATCGCAAACCTACTTTGCGCGTTTGTCATTTTTGTGGCTTTGATAGCTCTTTATCACACGCGCCAAAATCCCCTTTGCAAAGGGCGCAATCTCATCATAGCTAAAATAAATATCCGCATCTCTTGACCTTAATACATGCGGGAAGCGAATCGCAACAACCAAATTTTCTCTATCAAATTGCGCATTATTTACCCAAAAATTCTCCACTTGCGAATCTCGCTCATTATTAAAAAAGTCCGCTTCACCGCATTTACATTGCCCTTTATTATCGCAATTATCTAGGAAAAAATCCTCATCGCAATATTCGCCTCCCCATTTTTTAACCACGATCTTTCGCAAATTTGCATTGTCATTTAGCAACTCACGCACGGGCATAGCAGGCAAAAATGCCTTGCTTTGCGTATCAAACCATCTGCCATATTTTTGGGCAAATACCAAGCCACCGCCATTTGTGTGCGATTCGACTGCGCGTTGAAAATCTTGTGAATAAAAATATCGTTGCGCTTTTGATAGCATTTTGTAGCAGCGATTAAATGGCGCGTTTGATTGATAATCATCGCTCTTTTTGGCATTTTCGCCCAAACGCTGACAAAAGCTATCATTTAAAAATTTTGCGATAAGTTTTGGCGAATCTTCTTTTGCGAATTGCAAGGATTCTATGTCAAAATATGCGACAGAACTGCCCTCCGTGCAGTAAGCCCCACAACCTTCCCATAGCTGACTAATCTCTAAAAAATCATCATCAAACGCCTGTATTGCTACACTGCTTATAGAATTTGGCATCAATCTATCTTCATCTCTATCAAAAGGGAGAATTTCTTTGTGGGCATTTTGCTTTGATATTTTTTGTATGCCGTCTAAATAAAAACTACCCACAATAGCGATGCCCACATCATCAAGGTATAAAAACGCGCCATTTGGATTTAAGTAATCTTTATCCGTCAAATTCACGCCAAAGCCTATCATTGTGGCTTTGCAGAGTTTATCGCCCAAACATTTGCCATCTTTGTTGCGTAAATCTATGGATTTTTCTTGCATATAGTGGGGATTTGGGTGATTTGGGCTTGAATCTTTGAAGTTTAAAATCTCAATGCTCCGTTTTTCTAATTTAGCTTCTATGCACTTTTTGTCGCTTTTGCAACTCACTAGCTCTTTTAGCCACGCCCTTTGATTTTCTAATAATTTTTGTGCGCCTTCTTTGTTGATGATTGCCCTTTGTAGCGCAAAATCTCTAGCCATAGCCGAATCTAAACTACTGAGATACGAATCAGCGCAAATCGCCTTTTCTGTCTCATTTCGCGCCTTTTTGCAATCAAAGCTGGGTTTATTTTTATTGGATTCATCGGCGTTTAGATTGTGATTCGCACCCAAAATAAGCACAAAAAGCGCGATAAAGATTTTTTTCATTATGGCGTCCTTTTGGATTAAAAAATGACAAAAATAAAACGCGATTTTAGCAAGATTTTGCAAAATTTTGTGCTTTATAACATTCGCGCAAATTTTTGCAAAAATTTTTACAAATCCCCCCTTGACTTAGATTCGTGCTTGTGTTTTATAATTGTGTTTTGTTGTTTTTGGTTGAGATTGCCACGCAAAATCTAGTGATTTTCTAAAGAAACTTCGCTTTTGCTTGCTTTGCTATCAATGACACAACGCAAATTCTCGCAATGACAAAACAGCATTGAAATTTTAAAATTTAAAGCAAGCAAATTCTTTCTCCCGCATTCTCCCGCGCGCGTTTTTTGCCTTAGTTGTCATATCATTTTATCGTTGCAAAATCCACACAAATTCTTTAATGGATTTTTGGGCGTTGTTTTTATGTTTTTATAATTGCAACATAATTGTGAGCAATGGAGGCTACATTTGAGTGATTTGACTTACTTTGCTTATAGTAATGCGGAGCTAGATTCTCTCAAAGCCAAAGATGCAAGGCTTGCGGGTATGATTGAGAGAATCGGGCGCATCAAACGCGAGGTAGATAGCGACTTAATCGCAAGCGTGGTGCATCATATCATCGCCCAGCAAATCTCTACTAAAGCCCAAGAGAGCATTTGGGTGCGGTTTTGCGACAAATTTGGCGCAAAGAAAAGTGTGAAGCAAAAAGCTGGACAAAATTTACATAACAATTCAAGCAAAAACTCAAGGCAAAAAGCGCGAAATCTCGCGCCACAATCTAAACTCAACATACCAAAAACATACTAAAACCCTCAAACCTCGCAATGATAATGATTTGTGGGGTTTGCATTACTCATTCAATACGACAACATCAAAAACATATTTTGCAAAAAATCTCACAAAAACCGCTTGACTTAATAATATATTTTTTATATAATCATATTTTTATATTTTATGATTTTCGTATAATATAAAAATCATAATTTGTAAAATCTCTTATAAGGAGGCGTAAATGCCAAACAACAAAGACACACAAACGACCAAAACCACGCAAAATTCAAGCGAGGATTTTATCCATTTAGGCTTTATTTGCAAGCAGATTTCACTACTGCTTTATGACGCACTAGAGCCCATATATGCCAAATATGAGCTTGATTTTCGCCAAGCTGGGATTTTGTTTATGGGGTTAAACGCAAACCTCTCCCAAACCCATATCGCAAGGCTCGCCCGCACTGATAAAAACACCATTGGCGTAATGATAGATTCCCTGCAGGAGCGCGGATTACTAGAGCGCAAGCAAAACCCAAAAAACCGCAAAGAAAACCTTATCTTGCTTACCAAAAAGGGACAAAATCTAGCACTAAAATTGCAAAAAGACATTGCCAAAGCGCAAAAAGAGGCTTTAGGGATTTTGCCACAGGTGCGATACAGCGAGCTTTGCGAGGAGCTAGCGAGCGTATATCAGCACCTTAGGGCAAAATCCACACAAAATTAACAAAAATGTGCGTAAAAGGCGGGGTTTTACGCATTGCACAATGCGTGCGTGAAACTCACACGCAAATTTTAAAATTTAAATTTTAAAGGAGCAAAAATGAATACAAACAAAACACTTACAATTATCCAATACACCGACCCTATGTGTATTTGGTGCTATGGGCTAGATGTGGCTTTGCGTAAAATCGAATTTAGCAACGATAATGTAGAGATACACAATGTGTTAGGGCTTTTGGTGCGCGATAGTAAAGAGATTATTGGCGATGATGAGTTTGCGCCATTGCGCTTTACACAACTAAAAGAGCAAATGAGGGCGCATTTTTTAGACGCGGGGGAGCGAGCGGGGTTGCCACTTGATATTTCTCATCTCGATTCTAAAAAGGCAAGTGATATTACTTCGCTTCCTGCAAGTCTGTGTGTAATGGCTATGAAGCTAGTGCGTAGCGAATCTCAAAGCGCGTATTTGCGCCGTGTGCGCGAGGCATTTCATAGCGATGGGCTAAATACGAGTGATGAAGGTGTATTGCTAAATTTAGCAGGCGATTTTTTGCGTGATTTCGATGAACAAAATGCGTTTAAGAGTGCGCTAGAAAATGGCGATGCGCAAAGAGCGTTGCAGAGCGATTTGCAACGCGTGAGGACAAAATCTATCCGCGCATTTCCCACGCTAGAGCTCCTCTATGGCGAGAAATCCCAGATTTTGCAAGGTTTTATCGAATATGAGGGCTTAAAGCGCATTATCACAAGGCTTAGCGATGGCGAGTGTGTCTTGCGCGAAATGGAGTTTAGCGATGAGGGCTTAGTCGCGTTTGTAACGCGATTTAAGCGTGTGAGTGAGCGTGAGACAAGCATTGCGCTCCATATCGACACAGCGAGATTACGCGAGCGTGTAAATCTGCTAGAAAATGCGGGGGTTTTAGAAACGCAACAATGTGGAAATAGCTACTTTATAAGCCTGCCTCATAGTGTGTCGCGTGGCGTAGCAAGTGGCTTTGCGTGTGAAAATGGCGTGTGCCAAAATGTTAGCTTGGCTTAGATTTTAGGATTTTGTCATATTGAGCGAAGCGAAATATCTCAAAGCAGCTTCTTAAAAAGCCCTTACATTCTAGAGATTTTTCGCTACGCTCAAAATGACAACATACGCAAAACAGCATTTAAATTTTAAAAAAGGAGCAACAATGAAAAAAGCAATAAAGATTTTCGTAGGATTTGTAGTGGTAGTAGGTATCGCGTTTGGTGGTATGGTGGTAGTGAGCAATGCAACTCGGGGTGAGTTTGTCGCGCAATTACAACAATCGCCGACTTTCACGCAAAAAGAGGGAATCTACTTTCGCGTAGTCAAATTTGGCTTTATCGATGTGGTGGGTGAGTTTAAGGAATTTTACTCTCAAGGCAAGGTTGAAAATGGTAATATTACGCAACTAAAAGGCGAGATAAGTGCGGATTCTGTGGATAGCCAAAGTGAAAAGCGCGATGAAATAATGCGTAGCGAAAAGTTGCTACATACCGCGCAAAATCCCCGTATTGAATTTGAAATGAGTGAGTTTGTCGCTAATGCGGTGGCACAAAAAGGCGAGCAAAGCGGACAAAATACTCACGCGATTATCAAAGGCAACCTCACGCTAAATGGCATAACCAAAGAAATACAACTAAACACGCATTTAGAATCTAATGCCAAATTTCAAAATATCATCACGCTTAGCGGACAAATCAATGTCAAAGATTTTGACATAGCAAACTTCCCTGTGGTGAGCGATTTTGTCGATATAGGCGCAAGGATTGTGCTTGATTGAAATGGCGTTATTTTTATGTTTTTATAATTGCAACATAATTGTGCGCAATGGAGGCTACATTTGAGTGATTTGACTTACTTTGCTTATAGTAATGCGGAGCTAGATTCTCTCAAAGCCAAAGATACAAGGCTTGCGGGTGTAGTTGAGAAAATCGGGCGCATCAAACGCGAGGTAGATAGCGACTTAATCGCAAGCGTGGTGCATCATATCATCGCCCAGCAAATCTCTACTAAAGCCCAAGAGAGCATTTGGGCGCGGTTTTGTGACAAATTTGGCGCAAAGGACAATGTGAAGCAAAAAGCTGGACAAAATTTACATAACAATTCAAGCAAAAACTCAAGGCAAAAAGCGCGAAATCGCGCGCCACAATCTAAACTCAACATAGAATCTCTCATTAACGCAGGTGTGGATAACCTGCGCTCTTGTGGGGTTTCAGCGCGCAAGGCGGAGTATATCATCGACTTTGCGCGCAAGGTGCAAGCGCGTGAGTTTGACATAGAGCGCGTGAAAAAAATGAGTGATAAAGAGGCGATAGATGAGCTAGTCAAACTGCGTGGGATTGGGGTTTGGACAGCGGAGATGATATTGCTTTTTTGCCTGCAAAGAAAGGATATTTTAAGCTATGATGATTTGGCACTGCAGCGCGCTCTAAAATTACTCTATGGGATAAATGGCGAGGGCAAACAGGGCAAAATCCCTAAAAATGTGTTTGAAACATATCGGGCGAAGTTTAGCCCTTATGGCAGTATCGCAAGCCTCTATCTGTGGGAAATCGCAAGCACAAAATTTGAGGGTTAGATTGTAAAATCTCAACAAACTTAAGTCCGCTATTTTGAATAATTTTTATAAATTTCAAGGTTTTTTTAGATTATATTTGGTTAATATTCCTCTTAATGACTTTCACTTTAGTGATTTTCATTCAATAGAAATGCACCAAACCACCTTAGGATAAACACTATGCAAAAAACAATAAAGACAAAATGGCAACACGCAATAGCCCTTATGGTGATAGGGATTTTTAGCACAATACTTAGCACAAACGCCAAAGACTTCTCTGTGCTTTTAGATTCTCATATTGGCTTTGAAGTGAAAAAATTTGGACTGATGAATGTCAAAGGACATTTTAAGGAATTTAGTGGGGAATTAAGCCTTGATGAAAATGGGCAAATTAGCGCACTAAAAGGCGAAGTGGCAACGCATTCAGTCTTTAGCGATAGTGCGAAACGCGATAAACATTTGCTTGAGAGTGATTTTTTGGACGCAAGCGCATTCCCTAAAATGAATCTGCAAATGATACGCTACACGGCACAATCACAAGATGACAAAACAACAAAAGGCACAATCATAGCAAAACTGCAAATACGCGATAAGACTAAGGAAGTGGAGTTTGAGAGCCTACTAAGCCAAGATAACGAAATAAGCCTTGAACTAAAAGGTGTGATTAACATTAAAGATTTTGGCATAGATGGCTCGATGATGAACTCAAACACCGTGCGCATTATCCTGCAAACGCGGTGGAGTGAAAAATAGTAAATGGCGACAAGTGCGGAGTTTAAAGATTTTGTTTTGGATAGGTTGGAGCAGTGTGTGCGTGAGGGATTACATAAGAATCTAGGTGGGGGTTTTAGCTTTAGTGCGAGGAAAATGTTTGGCGAATATTGCGTGTATATTAAGGATTTGCGTGGCTTTGGTGGCTGTGTGTCAGGCGAAAATGGAGGTAAAAAAGTGCTGTTTTTACTCTGCGATGAGCAAGTCTTTATCAAAAAATACGAGGCTTTGGAGCAAATCGCGCAGGATTTTAGCGCGTATTTTTCGCTTGGATTCCCTTTTGAAGGTGCGAGGGAGCATTATATAATCGACATTGAAAACACAGAATTGCTCTTTGCAATCATACAATCCACATTGCCGTTTTTGCCCACTCCAAAGCCCAAAAAGAGCAAAAAATAAGTTATTGTTTTGCGTGTGGCAAATTTATAGTAAAATGCGCCAAAAACTCTAACAAAGGACTTTTATGCAATCAAATGCCGACAAAACACCCAAATGGAGTTACTTTGATATAAGCTGGATACTCTCACTCTTTGGCACAGCAGTGGGTGCTGGGATTTTATACTTGCCAATTCGTGCTGGTGGCGGAGGATTTTATCCTGTGGTGGTGATGTGTGTGCTGATTTTCCCAATGGTATTTTTAAGCCACCGCGCTTTAGCACGATTTGTCGCTCAAGCAGAGGGCGTGGATAAAGACATTACACACGCTGCGGAGGAGTATTTCGGGCTTGGTGTGGGATTTTTTATCACTATTTTATATTTCTTTGCGATTTTTCCCATTTGTCTAGCTTACTGCGTGGGTATCACAAACACTTTTGCAAGTTTTGGTTACTACCAGCTTTTGCCACTGCTAGATTCTCAAAGTGCGTTAAAAGCCTTTTTAGAATCTGCCTATCAAATCCAAGATTCTCAAAATGGTGCTATCGCCACGCTTTTACCTATTTATCGTGCGGTGCTTGTCTTTATGCTTGTGAGTGGGTTTATGGGCGTGATGCTTTTTAAGCAAAGATTGATTTTAAAGGTGTGTGAATGGCTTGTATATCCGCTATGTGCGGTGCTTTTTGTCTTTTCGCTCTATCTTATCCCACATTGGAATCTCGCCTCTCTTAGCCAAATGCCAAGTGTAAATGATTTCCTTATCGTAGTGTGGCTGACTTTGCCTGTGCTTGTTTTTGCGTTTAATCACTCGCCAGCAATTTCAACTTACGCGCTTAGTATAAAGCGTAAATACCCGCAAGACTACGAAACAAAAAGCAATCGCATTTTATTTGCCACTTCATCAATGCTACTTTTCTTTGTGATGTTTTTTGTGTTTTCGTGCGTGCTAAGCCTCTCGCCCGATGAGCTCTCTCAAGCTCGAGCACAAAATATCCCCGTGCTTTCTTACTTTGCCAACAAATTAGGCAATCCTATAATTTCTTACGGGGGACCGCTGGTTGCATTTTTAGCCATTACGAGTTCATTTTTTGGGCATTACTTTGGGGCGCGTGAGGGCGCAGAGGGAATCGTGCGTAAATGCACCAAAATAGCTGGATTTAACCCAAATTTACGCGCTATATCCGTAGCTTGTGGCATTGCAATGTATGTCATAATGCTCTTCGTGGCATATTATAATCCAAGCGTGCTTGATTTCATCGAGAATCTAGGCGGTCCAATCATCGCAACAATTTTATTTTTAATGCCTATAATAGCGATTTGGAGCGTCTCTAAACTAAAAAAATTTAAGAATCCCGCGCTTGATTTGTTTGTATTTTTCACGGGCTTGCTTAGTATTTTTAGCCTTGTGTATAAGTTCTTTGTGTAATCACATTAGATTATGTGGGGGCTATAAGCGTGGTTTGTGGCATTGATGAAGCTGGGCGTGGCTGTTTATGTGGGAGTTTATTTATGTGTGGAGTGCTTGGGAGCGAGCAAGACTTGCAAGACTTAGGCATCAAAGATAGCAAAAAACTCACACAAAAACAACGACAAATCATCGCTAAGAATCTCCACACACTCGCCAACAATGGAATAATCAGCTACTTCCTCACACAAAAATCCGCCACACAAATTGACACACTTGGCTTAAGTGCGTGCTTAAAACAAAGTTTAGAAGAAATCGTTGCCTTTTTTAGCACACGACAAAACGCCCAACCCAAACACACACAGCAATCAACCACACAAAAGCCTCTCCACGCCTACACATTTCTCTATGATGGCAACACTTCATTTGGGCTCAAAGTCCCTCCCCCACATAACCTTAAAACACTCATAAAGGGCGATTGTAAGAATCTGCTTATCGGCGCGGCGAGTATCCTCGCAAAGGTGGCAAAGGATACAGAAATGCTTAAACTCCATAGTCTCTATCCTCAATACCACCTAAAAAACAACAAAGGTTATGGCACAAAAGCACACATTCAAGCAATCTTAGAGTTTGGATACACGCAAGAGCACCGCAAGAGCTTCCATATCACGCAACGATTATTATAAATTTGTAATTTTGTTACTATTAAGATAATATTTATCACTTACAATCTATTCTTGTCTATATTTTATAAAACTTTAAGGTTAAATTGATTACTCTTAGGTAATATAAAGAACAAATTTGGTTGGATAGTGAATAAGTATATTTTTGGGGGTTGCTATGGTTATACCAGAGTGGAATAATGAATATTCAGTGCATAATGGGGCTATTGATGATGAGCACAAAATGCTTTTTGAGCTGGCGCGAAAGTGCTATAACATTCTGCATAAGAATGTCGATAGGAGTGAAGTTAAGGCGATTTTGATAGAGTTTTTTAATTATATGCGCACGCATTTTAGCCACGAAGAGCATTATATGAAAAGTATTGGCTATCCTTATTTAAGCGAGCACCAAAAACTGCATAGAGAGATTATGAAAGAAGTGGCAAATATCACAAAGACTTCAAGGCAGACACAAGATTTAAAACAAAAGCTCATTTATGTGGCGAGAGATTGGCTTGTGGGGCACATTATGCAAGAAGATATGAAAATTGAAGAATGGCGTGCTATACAAGTAAGCAACAACACGCTTAAAATGCTTGAATCAAATAATGCAAACTCAAACGCGAATAGCTATGTCTATCAATGCAAATGTAAAATCCACAAAATGAATAGAAGCGAACACACAAAGCTAAGTAAAATAGATTCACAGATTCTCTGCAAAGATTGCAAAGAGCCTTTAGAATTTTTACACGAAGCCTAATGCCCTTAGATTTGAAGACTCCCCATTATTCAGTGGGGCAGTCTTTGTTTTTAGAATCTATGCCTTTGGTTTTATCATATTTTCAGGCACGACATATTTATTAAAGTCTGCCTCACTAAGAAGCCCAAGCTCTAAGCACGATTCCTTGAGTGAGATTTTCTTTTTGTGTGCGTTTTTTGCCACTTTTGCGGCATTTTCATACCCAATATGCGGATTTAGTGCGGTTACGAGCATTAGTGAATTGTGTAGGTTGTGGTCGATTTTTTCTTTATCAGGTGCTATTCCCACCGCGCAATGCTCATTAAACGACCTCATCGCATCAGCAAGCAAATCAAGACTTTGCAAGAAATTATAAATAATCACGGGTTTAAAGACATTGAGTTCAAAATTCCCTTGAGACGCCGCGAAGCCAATCGCCGCGTCATTTCCCATTACTTGCACACACACCATTGTGAGAGCTTCGCATTGCGTGGGATTGACTTTGCCCGGCATTATGGAGCTTCCGGGTTCGTTTTCTGGGATAAGAATCTCGCCCAAACCACAGCGCGGACCGCTAGCAAGCCAACGAATGTCATTTGCGATTTTCATTAGGTTTGCTGCAAGAGCTTTCATCGCCCCGTGTGTAAATGTAATAGCATCGTGGCTGGTTAGGGCGTGGAATTTATTAGGACTTGAGACAAATTTCACACCTGTAAATTTACTTAACTCCTCGCTTACTTTTTCGCTAAGTTGGGGGTGTGCATTTAGTCCTGTGCCCACAGCTGTCCCTCCGATTGCTAACTCGCGCAATGTTGGCAGTGAAGCGGTGATTTGCTCCTCGCTGTGCTCTAACATAGAGAGATACCCGCTAAACTCTTGTCCCAAAGTAAGCGGAGTAGCGTCTTGGAGATGTGTGCGCCCGATTTTGACTATGGAATCAAACTCTTTAACTTTCTTTTGAAATGTCGCCTTTAGCTCACGCAACGCAGGCAATAGTTTCTTTTCTATTTGAATCACACTTACGATACTCATCGCCGTAGGGAATGTATCATTTGAGCTCTGAGACATATTGACATCATCATTTGGGTGGATTTTTTTGCCATCTTTGGCGCGAAAATCCCCGCCCAAAATCTCACTAGCACGATTGGCAATGACTTCATTCATATTCATATTGCTTTGCGTGCCACTTCCTGTCTGCCAAATCGCGAGCGGGAAATTATCATCAAACTTGCCATCGATGATTTCATCACACGCCTGCGTAATCGCCTTTTTCTTTTCATCATTGAGCTTGCCTAATGCGTTATTAACCACCGCCACAGAACGCTTGAGCTTAGCAAAGCTATAAATTAACTCTTTTGGCATTTTTTCAACGCCGATTTTGAAGTTCTCAAAACTTCGTTGCGTTTGTGCACCCCAATACTTTTCATTTGGGACTTTGACTTCACCCATTGTGTCGTGTTCGATTCTGTAATCTGCCATTTGTTACTCCTTTTAAAAATAAAATTAAGACGAGGTATTATAACACCAAATGAGAAAATCCACCCTCGATAAGCTATCTTATCAAGGGTGGAATACGAAAAGTTACTTACAAACTAAAGAGATTCTTAGACATATCCTGCAATAAGCGCAAACACATATCCAAACACACAGGAGCTAAATACGCCCACAAGTCCCGGGATAATGAAGCTGTGATTGATTACAAATCGCCCGATATGCGTAGTCCCTGAGCGGTCAAACTGAATGGTCGCCAAGTCGCTTGGATAAGTAGGCAAAATGTAATATCCATAGCACGCCGCCGCAAATGCCACGATGATACCGGGCTCTACGCCGATTCCAAGTGCCAAAGGCACAAACGCCGCTAAGGCTGCTGCTTGTGAATTTACGAATTTTGAGATGAGAAGTAGCATTATCGCGTAAGTCCAAGGATGCTCTTGCACCACTTCACCAAGAGAGGCTTTTAGCATAGGTGTATGCACGGCAAACATCGAATCTGCCATCCAAGAAATACCAAACACCGCTACCATAGCAATCATACCTGATTTGAAAATCGCATTGTTGCCTATGTCGCTAACCTTTACCTTTGTGAAAATCACCAGCGCAGAGCCTGCCATAAGCATAAACATCTGAATCACAGCTACCATACTCATAGGCTTGTCATCAAATGCTGGGCGAAGTCCTTTGAAAATCCCTAGCAACGCCACTAACGCAATCGCTCCTAAGAAAATAAACATAGCCACCCACTCTATCGTAGGGAGTTTCACGCCTAAAAGTGTTTTGCTCTCGCCATAGACATATTCTTTGAATTTTGGGTCTTTGATACGCTCTTGGAATTCCTCATCTTTATCCAAATCTTTGCCTCTAAACCACGAGTAGATTCCCACACATAGCACGCCAAATGCGCCGCTAGGGATAGTGATTTTTAGCAAGTCGATGTATCCATCAAAGCCAGACATATGGGGCACGCCCTCTGCTAAAAGCATTGCGGTAAGGCTCACCACCGCCACGCTCACGGGTGAGCAGATAATCCCCATTTGGCTAGCGATAGACGCTCCAGCCATAGGGCGTTCTGGGCGGATATTGTTTTTAATCGCAATGTCATAGATGATAGGCATCATCGTATAAACTACATGCCCCGTGCCACAAAGAATGGTAAGAAACCAAGTTACAAACGGAGCTAAAATTGTGAGAAATTTGGGATTTCTACGCAAGATTCGCTCTGCGATTTGTAGCATCACATCTAGCCCACCGCTTGAGAGCAATGTCGCACTCGCCACCACCACGCAAAGAATGGTAAAAATCACATCGATTGCAGGCTTGCCCGGCTTGACACCAAAGCCAAATGTAAGGACAAAAATCCCAATCCCGCCGAGCAATCCAAGCGCAATCCCGCCTTTCCTCGCACCATAAAACAAACAAATTAAAACGATAATAAGCTGTATTGCAAATTGCTTGCTATCGCTTAATGACATCAAAAAATCCATAAAACACTCCTTTTGCAAAATATCGCAAACAACCAAAAACAACAAAAATCTAACATTGGGAAGACAGAGAGCTAAATTTATCATCGCACTTAGTAGTCGCGTGGAGCAGATTTTATAAAAAAAAAAAACACCCATAGTCAATAAAATTGCCAAAATTTTACATAAAATTTACTTTTTATTTACCTTTTGAAGTTTGGTTAAAAATTCAATGATGTAATGAAGTATTTTGTGGTATATGTGATACATCAAAGGCTAGATTCCATTTATCAAACAGAATCTAGCCATACTTTAGAAGAATGTATGAAGCACTTTTAGAATCTTTGCGCGACACCTCCGCCCTATTACGCGCTAGCTCCGCCGTGTAGGCTTAGATGAGGCATTATGAAATCTATCCAAGGGATTCCCACAAGCAAGTAAATCACCATATAAATCGCCGCGAAGATTCCACCAAGTAGGAAAAATGTCGGTCCTTTGATATAGTGGCTACCAAACCACAGCGGGCTACACCCTGTGCCATAAGGCGTGATAATCCCCATAAAGCCCATAGGCAAGATAAGCAACAATAGCGTCTTATTGACATCGAGCCCGGGGATTGACTGCACGAGCGTTACAAAGATGAGCATTACAGCGGTTACATACGCAGTCCCAGAGGCAAAGAAATAGCGCAACCAAGAAAACGCCAAAATCAGCGCGATAATCGCCACGATAGGCTCTACGCCATCAAACTTCCCATCAAAAAGATTTGCTAGCCACGCGATAAAGCCCACATTATTTAGCCCGCCAGCCATAGCCACAAGCGTAGCAAACCATACAAGCGTGTTCCACGCGGGCTTATTGCCTAAGAAATCCTGCCAGCTAATACATTTTGCCGCTACCATTAGCACTATCATTAGGAGTGCGGTGGTCGTGGCGTTTAGATTATAGAGCGCGGATTTTGGGAAAAAGCTCCCGCCTACCCACAGCACAAGCCCGATGAGCGCGATTACAATCATAAAGATTTGCGGGCGAGTGATTTTGCCTAATGCGTCATATTTTTGCTTCGCCCAATCCACCACTTCTTTGCTTCCTTTGACTTCAGGCGGGTAAATCACATAAGCCAAAATCGGCGTGATAATCCACAAAATAATCCCCACAGGTAAAAATGCTAAAAACCAGCTTACCCAATCCACGACTGCGCCACCGCCTTTTTCTATTTGCGTTAAAGCTAGCGGGTTTGGAGCTTGCCCTGTTAAGAAAATCGAGCTCGATACACAAGTCGTAGCAAGCCCTGTCCAAATAAGATACGCGCCGATTTTGCGTGGATTTTTATCAGGGTGAGAATCAAACATAGGCGCAATGCTTGAAACCACAGGATACACTGAACCACCGCTTCTAGCGGCATTGCTAGGGATAAATGGAGCGAGGATTAAATCCACAAGCGCAATGGCATAGCCTAAGCCCAAAGTGCTTCGCCCTAGCTTACTTACGATATAAAGTGCTAGCCTCTCGCCAAGCCCTGTCTTAGTGAATCCTAGCCCAATCGTAAATGCCGCAAAGATAAGCCACACAACCGCGTTAGAAAATCCGCTGATTCCCCAATTTAGCGCGTCTGCGGCTTTGATTTTGGCTTCTATCTCGCCTGAGCCTTTTGGTCCTAGTCGGAGCACCACCGCTATCACAATGGCAATCACGCCGATAAACGCAGGCGGGATAGGCTCTAAAATAAGCCCTAAAATTAGCCCCATAAATACGGAGAAATAAATCCACGCATTATGAGTGCAGCCCTCAGGTGCATCTACACCCCATAACTTTGGCAAAATAAACACGATAAGCCCAAACACCACAGGTGCAAAGAGCTTCGCATAAAACACCGCTTTGTCCTTTTCCATTGATATGTCCTCCCAATGTTAGATTTGCAATACGCTTGGGATTATAAAAAAAAACACCCACAAATTTCAAGGTAAATTTGTGATATTTGATAGTTTTTCTTAATTGCTGGGTATTTATTACTCACTTTTTCAGTGATTTATTTAAAAGGTTTTATTATTTTTTACCTTACCATTTATTTGTTGGGGTAACGCTGTATTCACTTTTTATAAACAAATGCGCACGATTACACATCACAAAGCGATTTACAGGGCAGTGAAATTTCTTTTAAATAGGGTTTGACATATTGTAATTGCAAATTTTGCGTGAAATGTTAGGGAATCTAAAGGCTTTTTAAGCACATTTTGTATAAAATGCTGAAATTTTGCTTAAAAATTGAATCAAGCAATAAAGCAAACGCACAAGCGTTAAAAGCAAGCAATGCAAGCATAAATGCCATATTGCAAGCACATTAAAAGGACTCAAATGCCACAACGCACCGACATTAAAACTATCTTACTCATCGGCTCTGGACCCATTGTCATCGGGCAGGCGTGCGAGTTTGACTACTCTGGCACACAAGCAGCAAAGACGCTTAAAAACTTAGGCTACCGCGTAGTGCTGATAAACTCAAACCCCGCTACGATTATGACAGACCCTGACTTTGCCCACCGCACTTATATCGAGCCTATCACGCAAGAAGTCATCGCAAATATCATAAAAGCCGAAAACATAGACGCGATACTGCCTACTATGGGCGGACAAACCGCGCTCAATGTCGCAATGGAAATGTATGAAAGCGGAGCGTTGGAGGGCGTGAAGTTTCTCGGTGCAAACCCGAGCGCAATCAAAAAAGGCGAGGATAGACAGGCGTTTAAAGAAGCTATGCTAAAAATCGGTATGGATTTGCCAAAGAGCCATTATGCCTACACGATTGATGAAGCACAGCAAGCCGCACAAAGCATTGGATTCCCGCTTATTATCCGTGCGAGCTACACGCTAGCAGGTGGTGGCAGTGGCGTGGCGTATAATATCGAGGAGTTTAAGGCATTGGCAAAAGCGGGGCTAGAAGCAAGCCCGATAAATGAAATCTTAATCGAAGAAAGTCTTTTGGGGTGGAAAGAATACGAAATGGAGGTAATCCGCGATAAAAATGACAACTGCATCATCGTGTGTAGCATCGAGAATCTCGACCCTATGGGCGTGCATACGGGGGATTCTATCACTATCGCCCCTGCGCTCACGCTCACTGACAAAGAATATCAGCGAATGCGCGATGCGTCTTTTAAGATTTTGCGTGAAATCGGCGTGGATACGGGCGGGAGCAATGTGCAATTTGCCATAAATCCGCAAAATGGGCGAATGACGGTGATTGAAATGAATCCGCGTGTCTCGCGTAGTTCGGCACTTGCGAGCAAGGCGACAGGCTACCCCATAGCCAAAGTGGCTACAATGCTAGCCGTTGGATTTAGCCTAGATGAGATTACAAACGACATCACAGGCACGCCTGCGAGCTTTGAGCCTAGCATTGATTATATCGTTACCAAAATCCCGCGCTTTACTTTTGAGAAATTCCCGCTCGCAGATTCTACGCTGACTACTTCGATGAAGTCTATCGGCGAGGTGATGGCGATTGGCGGGAGTTTCAAAGAGAGTTTGCAAAAGGCGTTGTGTAGCTTGGAGAATGGATTTTGCGGACTTGATAGTATGACAAGCGATATTGAAGTGGCGCGGAAAGAGACACGCAGGGCAAATGCAAATCGAATCCTGTATGTGGCAGATTGCTTTCGTTTGGGGCTTAGTGTCGATGAAGTCGCGGAGCTTAGCAAAATCGATAAGTGGTTTTTGCACCAAATCTATGAGCTAGTGGAGGCTGAAAGGAGCGTGAGTAGCGAGATTTTGCGTGATGAGGGGGCTATGCGCACTCTCAAATCACAGGGCTTTAGCGATAAGGCTTTGGCTAGGCGTTTAGCACAAAATGAGGGCGTGGAGATAAGTGAGGGCGAAATCTACACGGCTAGAGTGGCGATGGGCGTGGTAGCGAGATATGAGGAGGTGGATACTTGTGCGGCGGAGTTTGAGGCTTTGACGCCTTACCTTTACTCGACAATCCCGCTTAATCCTTTGTCGTGCAATTTGTCTTTGGATTTGGGCAATTCGCTCCGTGGTAATCATTCCGTTGTAGGTTCTGCGAATGCAGAATCTAGCTCTACAAACGATAGCGTGGAATTTCAGGATTCTGAATCTAATGCGCCACTAAAAATTAGAGCAACAAATGGGCGCGGTATTTTGGAGGAAAAATCGGGGCTGTGCGAGGCGAGCAACGAAGATAGGACAAGTAGTCCATCGAGGAAGCGAGCCGAAGCACTCCACGATTTTTACCCAAAAGACAAGCCCAACGCGCAAAAAGTGCTAATCATCGGTGGTGGTCCAAATCGCATCGGACAGGGCATCGAATTTGACTACTGTTGCGTGCATTCTAGCTTCGCGCTCAAAGATTTAGGTGTGCAAAGCATAATGTATAACTGCAATCCTGAGACTGTAAGCACGGATTATGATACAAGCGACACGCTTTACTTTGAGCCTATCGACTTTGAGCGCGTGAGAGCAGTGATAGAGAGGGAAAATCCAAATGGCATAATCGTGCATTTCGGGGGGCAAACGCCACTAAAACTCGCTAAAAATCTCACTACAATTGGTGCGAATATCATCGGCACAAAGGCTTCTGTCATCGACACCGCAGAGGATAGAGAGAAGTTTGCCGCCTTTGCCAAAAAACTTAAACTTAACCAACCCCAAAATGGTATCGCGTATAAAAAAGAGGAGGCGTATGAAATCGCGCGAAATATCGGCTATCCCGTGCTTGTGCGCCCTAGCTATGTGCTAGGCGGACGCGCTATGCGTATCGTGCAAAGCGATGATGAGCTAAAAACCTATATGGACGAGGCGGTGAGAGTGAGTGAATCTAGCCCCGTGCTTGTGGATAAATTTTTAGACCACGCCACCGAGCTTGATGTCGATGCGATTTGCGATGGGGAGGAAGTCTATATCGGGGGGATTATGCAGCATATCGAGGAAGCAGGCGTGCATAGCGGGGATAGTGCTAGTTGCTTGCCACCTTTTGGGTTAGATTCCCACACGATTAAAGAAGTGGAGAATCTCAGCGCATCAATCGCCATAGAACTCGGTGTCATAGGATTGCTTAATATCCAATTTGCGATTTTTCAAAACACAATTTATATCATTGAGGTAAATCCCCGCGCTTCTCGCACCGTGCCTTTTGTGAGTAAAGCCACAGGGATTCCACTTGCCAAAGTCGCTACCCGCGTAATGTGGAATCACGCGCAAAATCCCACGAATAAAGGTATTTTACGAGAATCTTTGGCATTTTATGACTCGTATAAAAAAATATCTTTTGGCGAGAAGATTCACAAACCAAAACCCCTCAAATCAACCGCATTTAAAGAATCTGTGTTCCCATTTGCTAAACTTGGCGCAGATGTATCTTTAGGACCAGAAATGAAAAGCACGGGCGAAGTAATGGGAATCTCTAATAGCGTGGGCGTGAGCTTCGCAAAATCCCAACTCGCCTCCCATAATCCTATCACGCCAAAAGGACAAATATTCCTCTCACTAAGCGATGTAGATAAAGCACAAGGGTGCAAACTCGCAGAAAAATTTGTCAATCTTGGGTTTAGTATTTGCGCCACAGGGGGCACACATAGAGCACTACAACAAAAAAATATCCCCTCTATAAGCGTGCAAAAAATCTCTGAAGGGCGTCCAAATATTTGTGATTTAATGATGAATGGCGAAGTGGCGATGGCGATTAACACGAGTGATGATAATTCTAATAAAAATGACACCACACAAATTCGCGCACAGATTCTCAAAAGTAAGATTCCCTACTTCACCACGCTAAGCGCGGCAAGTATGGTAATAGAAGCGATAAAGGCGATGAAACAAAGCGATATAAATATCCCAAACGCCTTGCAGGATTGCCTCAAAAGTTAAAAACTTAGAATCCAACACTCAAACGAGTAGTAATGTAACTCCTATCAAGGCGCAAAGAATCTCCACTAGCAAATGTGAAATTTGGCGGGGCAATGCCTATAAAACCGCTATCTTTCATCGTGTGGATATAATAACCTGCCACTACGCTAAAAATCGTAGCCTTGCGCAAATGCAAATCAATATGCAATAAAGCAGAATATTCTAATGCGCTTGGTGCGGAAGTGTAGCGCAAATTAAGCCCGAAGTTGATTGCCTCTGTGTATGCGGTGGGGGTTGAGAGTTTTATATCGCTAAAAAATAATCCGCTCATTGAATCTGGTGCGGTAAGTGCATTAAGGGCTGGACCTGTGGTATAAACGCTATTATCAAGGAAGTTTATCCCCGATGGATTCCCAGCTTGCCCCACACGCGAGTTCGCTGCGCCGAAGTTTTTATACACCGCAAATGCGATATTATATGCCTTATCAAACTCAAAGTCTTGACGCACTAGCACACTCGCATTCCAACCACTTATGTCTTTTAGTGTGCCGTTATTTGCGCCAATTTGAGCAAAATAATGCTTCCCAATGCCCATAATGCTGGTGTAATGATAGGGGAAAATCGCTGTGATTTTTGTATGTGAAGCGACACTAGAATCTGCCCCAAAGTTTAATTCGACATTAAAGCCCGGCGCGATATATTCTCTATCGGCGTAATACACATATATATCAGCCTTTGTATTTGTGCCCTCATAGCCACTTGTGAGACTTAAGATACCTTGTTGAGCAAAAAGGCGATTATAATCCATTAGCCAGCCATTGCCCACAAGCGCAACTCCACTCGTGCCAAAGGCTTTAAAGTAAAAACTACCTACATTCACGCGTGCATTGAGCCCCTCTACATACGCATCAACCCAATCATCATTTTCTTGCTTAAAGCGTCCAGCACTAAGCGTGATATTCTCTCCCTCATACTTTATAAAAGCATTATGCACGAAAATATAATGCGCGTTATTTGGCGTAGCCTCGCCTCCTCTTGAGTTGTAATAGCCCGGATAAAAGCCAATGTGATTAAATGAGGAGCCCTTTGTAGAATCGTTGATAAGCCCAGCTCCTACACCACCTATCATAACTTGAAAATTGCCAGATTTATACCCGACATTTACTTCGCCCAAAGTATAGCCATAAGTGTTGTTTGGCAAACTCTGCGAGGCAGGATTGAGTGCGAGCTTGTGCCACATTTCTAATCCAGCATTTGCAAAAATACCCTGCGCTTCATCACCTGATTCTTGTGCGTTTATCACGCTCAACGCACTAAAAGCCATTAGCCATAGTAATTTTTTCATACATTGTCTCCTAAAATATTTTTCAAGCGCAAGTATAGTAATATTTATGAGATTTTACAATGAGAGAAGCGAGATTTAGGCAAGATTCTATGATTTCATAGAATCTTGTGGCATTAAAACATATACATATAGCGCAAAGCAAACGCGCTAAAACCAGAATCTAAAGCAAGCTCAAAGCGGTGTTTCCTATCTATCATAGCAAATCCGCCACCATTCCAGCCCCAACCAATAGCAGAAGCCCCTGTATACCACCAATCATTTGAGGAAATATAATAATATCCAAGCGATAATCCCGTGTATAAGCCCCAAATGGTTTTTTGGGTTGGAGTAAATTCGATAAAATAATCCGCCCCAGCTTGCACATACACGCCATTATATGAGTATTTTCCACCCCAATAACTATATGAGTAATTGTAGTAGTTTGCCGAGCCAATGCCACGAATCCCGTGTCTAAACTTCTCTAACTGCATATCTTTGCCAAAGTAGTGCATATATCCGCCAATGATTCCCGCATTTATCGTGCCAAGCCCGCCAAAGCCAATTTGTGGTCCTAAAAAGGCTCTATCATTGCTTTTTGAAGTATGAGAATTGTTGGAAGATTTTTTGGTGTCTTTGTTTTGAGATTTTGTATTTTTACTCTCCTCGTTGAGTGCGAGATAGAGGGGTTGTGCATTCGCACTTAAAATATCAATAGGGGGGGGGGTAGATATGTGTTGTTCTGCACTAAGTGCGCCTGCCAACAACAACGGCAACAATGAAACAAAAACTTTATTTGTGCTCATTTTTTCTCCTTTTAAGTATGATGTGTTTGGAATCTAGATTCCAAAAGGCGCAATTATGCAATATAAAACCTTAATTTAAACTTAAATTAGCGCAAAAATAAAAATCTATGATATTAGATTTTTTGCAATACTACAAATATTATGCGGAGTAAAACCAAATCGCTCAAAAAGCGCATCACCCTTACCACTTGCACCAAAACTCTGCATTCCAAACACGGTATGCGCGAACGCATACCACTCTAACGCTCTTGCTGCCTCAATAGCGAGAATCTTAGAATCTCCAAACAGCGAATCTCTATACGCGCTATCTTGAGCGAGCAAAAGCTCAAAACAAGGCGCACTTACGACATTTGTGGCAATCCCCTCACTCTCAAGCAATTTTTGCGCTTTGAGCGCGAGACTTACCTCGCTCCCACTTGCAAGCAATGTAATTTTAGCATTGCGCTCTATTGTGCTTGTGGCTAAGAGATACGCACCTCTTTGCACTTGCTCTTTGGTGGCGTTGCTTAGAACTTCAAGATTCTGTCGGCTTAGCACAAAGGCACTTGGAGATTGTGATTCTAATGCAACCTGCCAACACGCGACATTTTCATTGCCATCGCAGGGGCGAAAAGTAAGTAAATTCGGCATAGCACGCAAATGCGAAAGCTGCTCGATTGGCTGATGTGTCGCACCATCTTCGCCCACACCAATGCTATCGTGGGTGAAAACATAAAATACCTTTGCTTTCATAAGGCTCGCCACGCGAATGCTAGGCGAGAGATAATCACTAAAAACAAAAAAAGTTGCACAAAATGGCAAAAAAAGTCCATAGTTTGCTAGTCCATTGCAGATTGCGCCCATTGCGCCTTCACGGATTCCAAAATGCAAATTACGCCCTGTGGGGAAATCACCAAGACCCTTTAGCTCAGTGTTATTGCTCGGGGCTAAATCCGCGCTCCCGCCGATAAATCCACTCACGCCCTTAGCGATAGCATTGAGAATCTCTCCATTACTCACACGCGTAGCCAAAGACTTACCCAGCTCATAATGCGGAAAGGCTATGTCGCCCACATCTTTCATCGCAAAGATTCTCTTACGCACCTCATCGCTTAATGCTCTCTCCCACTCTAACTCCTCTAATTCGCCTCTTTCTTTGACATTAGCAAATCGCAACGCCACAGAAGCTGGAATCTCAAAAGTTTTCGTGTTATCAAAGCCGAGTTTTTGCTTTGCTTGTTTGACAATCTCCTCTCCTAAAGGTGCGCCGTGCGCCTTATGGCTGCCTTCAAGCTCTAAAGCACCCTTAGCTATAGTGGTTTTGGCAATGATTAGGCTTGGTTTTGTAGCGTTTATGGCATTAAGCAATGTTGTGTTAATCTCCACAAAATTATGTCCATCGCATTCAAAAACTTCCCACCCTTGCGCTATAAACCGCTGTTTGATATTTTCATTAAACGCGATACTCACATCTCCCTCAATGCTAATGTTATTGCTATCATAAATAAGCACAAGACTATCGAGTTTATGTAAGCCCGCCAAAGAGCAAGCCTCATAGCTTATCCCCTCTTGCAAATCTCCATCGCCACACAAACAAAAAATATTGTGATTAAATACTTCCTTACCAAAGGTATTTTGAGCGTATTTCTCCCCAAAAGCCATACCAACGGCATTGGCAATACCTTGTCCAAGCGGTCCTGTGGTGATTTCTACACCTTGAGTGTGCTTGTATTCTGGATGTCCGGGAGTTTTAGAATCAAGTGTGCGAAATTGTTTCAAATCTTCCAAACTTACATCAAAGCCCCATAAATGCAACAAACTATACACTAACGCGCTAGCGTGCCCGCCACTAAAAATAATCCTATCGCGGTTAAGCCAATGTGGATTGGCTGGATTAAGCGTAATATACAAACTAAGCACACTCACTATATCTGCCAATCCCATAGGTGCACCGGGGTGTCCAGAGTTTGCCTTTTGCACCATATCCGCGCTTAAAAAGCGCACCGTGTTTGCCATTAGGCTAAGTTGGGCTATATCATTCTCTTGCAAACAAATCTCTTTCATAGAAATCCTTAATTTTGTAATTTTTACTTTGAATTCTAACAAAAGTGAGATGTTAGAAACCTTAAGTTATAATCACAAAAGCAAAATTAGGAGAGAAAATGTCAAAAACTATTTTGTTGCGTTTGCCAAATTGGCTTGGAGATTGCGTAATGTGCGCAAGTGCGTTTGAAAAATTAAAAGACGCGTATAAAGATGCAAAATTTATCCTTGTAGGAAGCCAAGTTATTGAGGTTTTTGCCACCGATGAAAGAGTAGAGCGTATCATCATCGATACAAGCAAAAAAGCAAAATGTCGAATCTACGCCACCTATCAACTAGCCAAGCTCGCTGGAAGTGCGGATATAAGTTTTTGCTTTACCAATGGCTTTTTTGGTGCGCTTTTTTTGTTCTTTACCCGCTCTAAAGTGCGCGTGGGCTTCGCTACGAATATGCGCTCATTTTTGCTTACCAATGCTATAAAAATGCCTACAATAAAGCCTCTGCACCAAGTGCAAAAATATGAATATTTACTCAAAGGTTTTGTAAGTGATGAAGTTTTTAGCTCCTTTGCTCCGCTACGACTTCCATTGCACAATACGAGCAAAATTGTTGTAGATTCTAAAAAAGCCATTGGCATAAATCCCGGAGCAGCGTATGGAAGTGCGAAATGCTGGGAGAAGGAGTATTTTTTAGAAATTATAAAGGCGTTTTTAGAGCAAGGATATGTCGTCTATCTTTTTGGCTCTGGGGCAGGATTACAAAGAGATTCCAAAGACGCACAACAAACGCAAAAATACGCCTTTTTGCAATCAAAAAACTTCATTGATGTAACCAACAAAACCACTTTAAATGAGCTTGTTGAAGCGATTAACAAACTCGCACTTTTTATCACTAATGATAGTGGTCCTATGCACATAGCCGCTGCACTTGGTGTAAAAACACTGAGTATATTTGGCTCTACGGATACCGCTGATACTTGCCCGTGGAATCAAACAATCGCGCAAGAGTTTTTTTACTCAAATAAAGAAATTTTGGCGCAAACTTCCGCCCAAGATTCCAAACCTCACTCTCTGCCAAAAGATATTACAAGCCTTAATCTCGTGCAAGCGGATAATTTACATATCATTAGCAAGCATATTGAATGTGCCCCGTGCAAAAAGAGAATCTGCCCTCTTTCCCATCATCTTTGTATGAAAAGCATTACGCCTAGCGAAGTTTTAACTTTAGCAAACCACATACTTCAACACTAAAGGACAACAATGAGCTTAGAAAACCTCAACTCAAAAGAACTTTTTATCTATTCTACCAATCGCTCTATAAAGAGCAAATATGAGCAAGATAGCATTTGTAAGCCAAGTATGTTGCGCAAGGAGTTTTTTAGCAAAGCGATATATTATCCTCACAAAACACTGCTTCCCAAAAATGTATGCAAACTCCTTTTGGGTAGCATTTTAGAGCAATATGACAAAGAAACAAGCAATCTCTCAACCTCCCGCCTAGTTTTTGAAAAAAATTTTTTGGCATATCTGCAAAGTAGTGCATTTTTTTTGCAATTTTATGATGAACTCTTTATCCACAATATTGACATTGCAGACATTCCTTTGCAAGATACTTATGGGGATTATGAAGAGCATTTGCATATTTTACAAGAGGTTTTTGCTCGCTATAATGCGTTTTTAGATTCTAAGCATTTGGTGTATAAAAGTAGAAAATATGAAATCTTAAAGTCGTGGCTGGGGAATTTTTCACGCATTGTCCTACACTTAGATAGCGTGCTTAATCCTTATGAAAAAGAAATTTTACAAAAAGTGGCAAACTTTTGTGAGGTTGTCATTTGCTTTCAAACCCAAGATAAAATTCCTCATAGTGTTTTGCGCGAAGATTCTAGTGATACACAGCTTGATAATATCCACACGCATTTTTTGCAAATCTTTGATAAACCTCTTGCTTTAGAGCCTTTTACGCGCTATGAAGTGCGCTACCCGCAAGGCACAATCATCGACCAAAAGCCCTGCCCCACCATAAACCACCACATTAGTGCCAAAAGTTTCTTTGGGCGCATTGAGCAAGTGGGTGGCATTAGAGAGTGTATTAAAAATTGGCTTGATAGCGGAATTTTGCCACAAGACATTACCATAGTGCTTCCAGATTCTCACTTTGTGTCCTATCTCAACGCCCTTGATAAAGAGCATAACTTTAATTACGCAATGGGAAAGAAATTTGATAAAAGCGCGCTTTTTGAAGCAATTCAAAAAAGCATCATAAAATCTCCCCCCCATAATGTCCAAGAACTACACAACATTGTTTCAAAGGAACTTCAAACAAACAACCCTAAATACACGCAAATAAATGAAAAAATTATGAGCATTATGTATGATTACGCAAGCGCACAAGAGTTGTTTCCTATACAAAATGTGGGTGAGAGCTTCTTGCAAGATATAAGCAACCTTAGCCTTGATGATAATCGCGGTGGCAAGATTTCGGTTATCGAAGTGCTTGAAAGTAGAGGGATTGAGCTCAAATATGTCATTATACCTGATTGCAATGAAGATAAGATTCCCTCGCTTAGCACAAGTGATATGTTTTTAACCACCGTCATAAGAGAGCGATTAGGCATACCAACTCTTTATGATAAAAGAGCCCTGCAAATATGGCATTACAAAAATCTTTTATTCAACGCAAAAGAGGCTTGTATGCTATTGGTAGAATCTGAAGAATACGCACCTTGTATGTTATTAAACGAGCTTGATATTACACCAACGCCAAGCAATGTAAGTATTTTTAAACACGCTCTTTTACCCACATTGTATAAGCAAGAATCCTACTTTGCTAAGCTTGGATTGTATTTTTCTCCATCAAGTTTTAACACCCTACTTAAATGCCCGTTGCAATATTACTTTAAATACATTGCAAATTTCTGCGCCCCAGATGAAGATTCTAAGGACAACACCACTTATGGAAACATTATCCACGAAGTTTTATACAAAGCATACAAACCCTATCAAGGCGAGGTTATTGACTTGCAAAAAATGAAGAAAATTGAAGAATCTTGCCTTACAATGCTCTCACAAAAAAACTTTGATAAAGGCGACACGCTTAGTGCGCTCCAAGAAATCCAAATACAAAAAATGCTCCTTGAAATGGAAACATTTTTCACCAAAGAGTGCGAATACATAACACAAAACGGCGCATTCACGCTCATAGGATTAGAAATAAAGTTTGAAAACTTCACACTTCATAATTATGTTTTTGCTGGCAGGATTGATAGAATCCAGCAAAACCAAGATGGAAGCATTCTTGTTATTGATTATAAATACAAAAAATTTGAGAAAAATTTTGAGGATTTAGCCCTTGAGATTTATCGACAATATATTTTACAACAATATCCAAACAAGCAAATCCAAACAAGTTTTTATTTCCTTAAACACTCACGCAAACAAGATGAGACATATACAATACAGCAAAACACACAAGAGAAATTGTTTGAGAAATTCGCAGAGATTGATACAAAGTTTTGCCACACAAAAGAGTATATACTTGCGCACAATAAGGAACATTGCGTGATTGAAGATTTGCAAGCATATAGCGCATTGGAATCTCGTTATGGAGAGTTTGAGCCACTAGGCAAGGAAAATAAGACTTGTCGATATTGTGATTACCGCACCCTTTGTGGAATCTAAATGCCACATTCCACAAACACCGCACTCACTCAAAGTAAGGATTTGCGCTTAGTATTTGTAAAAATATGCTAAAATCCACAACTCTTAAACTCATAAAAGGCACAATCAATGATACAAGCGATAATACACAAAATTTTAGGCTCGAGCAATACCAAAATGCTAAAAGCCTACACAAAGCGCGTCCAAGAAATTAACGCCCTTGAAGAACACTATACCAAACTCAGTGATGACGAGTTAAAAGGTGCGTTTGAAGCACTAAAAAAAGCACACCAAGAAGACGGCGCGAGCTTAGATTCTTTGTTACACCAAAGTTTTGCAATCACGAGAGAAGCGGCAAAGCGCACGCTAGGAATGCGCCATTTTGATGTGCAACTCATCGGCGGTATGGCACTGCACGATGGACGCATAGCAGAAATGAAAACAGGCGAGGGAAAAACCCTTGTCGCCACACTTCCCGTATGCCTCAACGCACTTAGCGGGAAAAGTGTGCACGTCATCACCGTCAATGACTACTTGGCAAACCGCGATGGAAGCGAATTAGAACCACTCTATAACTTTCTTGGCTTAAGTGTTGGCATTATCACTGCGGACTTGCGTGATGATGACAAAAAGCTCGAGGCGTATAGCGCAAATGTCGTATATGGAACAAACAACGAATTTGGGTTTGATTATTTGCGTGATAATATGAAATATGACTTAACGCACAAAGTGCAAAAGCACCACTTTTTTGCCATTGTCGATGAAGTAGATTCTATTTTGATTGATGAGGCACGCACACCCTTAATCATTTCCGCACCTGCTAATCGCACAATGGAAAATTATCATCTCGCCAACTCTGCGGCACAGAATCTAAAAGCCCCGCAAGACTTTAGCATTGATGAAAAAAACCGCGTGATTTTACTCACCGAAGATGGCATCAAAAATGCCGAGCAACTTTTCAAAGTCGATAATCTCTATAGCATTGAAAATGCCGCGCTCTCCCACCACCTAGACCAAGCCTTAAAGGCAAATTATCTCTTTGCCAAAGATAAAGATTATGTCGTGCGTGATGGAGAGGTGATTATTGTTGATGAATTTACGGGACGATTAAGCGAGGGAAGACGCTTTAGCGAGGGCTTGCACCAAGCCATTGAAGCAAAAGAAAAAGTCGATATTAAAGAAGAATCTCAAACCCTCGCAGACATTACTTTCCAAAACTACTTTCGCCTGTATGACAAGCTCGCGGGAATGACGGGCACAGCACAAACTGAAGCAAGTGAATTTTTGCAAATTTATAAACTTGATGTGGTCTCAATCCCCACAAATGTGCCTGTGCAACGCAAGGATTTAAATGATTTGATTTACAAAAGTGAAATGGAGAAATTTAAAGCCGTCATTGCCAAAATCACGGAACTTTACAAAAAAGGACAGCCCGTGCTTGTAGGCACAGCGAGCATTGAGCGAAGTGAAGTGCTCCACGAACTTCTCAAAAAAGCTAGAATCCCACACACCGTGCTTAATGCCAAACAACACACCAAAGAAGCTGAAATCATTAAAGATGCGGGGCTTAAAGGTGCTGTAACCATCGCCACAAATATGGCTGGACGCGGGGTTGATATAAAAATAAGTGATGAAGTGCGCGAACTTGGAGGATTGTATATCATCGGCACGGAACGACACGAGAGCAGGCGCATTGACAACCAACTTCGCGGACGCTCAGGCAGGCAAGGCGACCCCGGGGTGAGTCAATTTTATCTAAGCCTTGAAGATTCCTTGTTGCGCATATTTGGAAGCGATAAACTTAAGGGCATTATGGAGCGATTAGGGCTTAAAGATGGCGAACACATAGAATCTGGGCTCGTTACACGCTCTGTGGAAAATGCGCAAAAAAAGGTGGAGAGTTTGCATTTTGAATCACGAAAACATTTGCTTGAATACGATGATGTGGCAAATGAGCAACGAAAGGCGATATATCGTTTGCGTGATGATTTGCTTAATAAAGAATACGAAATGCGTGAAAAAATAGAGCAAAATAGGCAAAGTGCGGTGGCATTTATGCTAGAGAGAGCAGGGATTTATCAGCACGAAGAAAGTGAGAACTTTGATATTGCTAACCTAAAAGCCATTGTGTTGGAGTATTTTGGACTTGAGTTGGGTAATGTAGAGAATCTTGATTATGACGCACTTTATACGCATATCTTGGAAGCGGCAAAAACCGATTATGAAAACAAAATGGGCGTGCTCGATTCCACTCAACGCAATGAAATTGAACGCATTATCTATCTCCAAGTGCTAGACAATGCGTGGAGAGAGCACCTCTATACAATGGATAACCTAAAAACAGGTATCGGGCTACGCGGATACAACCAAAAAGACCCATTGGTAGAATACAAAAAAGAAAGTTATGGATTGTTTTTAGAATTTGTAGAGAATCTTAAAATCGACACGGCTAAAACACTCCAAATCGTGCGCTTAAAACCACAAGAACAAGCAAGCGAAATAAAAGAAAAAATCATTGAAAACCTTGAAGAAGGGAGCGAGGAGCTAAGTTTCAACAAAGATACAATGCAAAACCAACCACAAAAACGGCAAAAAATCTCGCGCAACGACCCCTGCCCGTGTGGAAGTGGGAAAAAATATAAACTCTGCCACGGCAAAAGCGGACCAAAAAAAGGGTTGCTCGCATAAGATTATGAAAAGACCATTACACACAAAATACAATCACTAGGAATAGAATGTCTAAACTTACTACTTATTTGCTCCCCAAATATTTGCGCTTTGATAGAGCGCAACCCTTTATTAGCGTTACGGCGATTTTGGCTATTCTTGGTGTTGGTATTGGTGTTATGGTGCTATGCGTGGCGATGGCGATTATGAATGGTATGACAAAGGAATTTGAACGCAAGCTCTTTATTATGAATTACCCAATTAGCGTATTTTCTAAAACTTATCAGGGCGTAGATTCTACAATTTTTACAGCCCTAAGGGAGAAATTTCCGCATTTACTTTTTAGTCCCTATTTGCGTTATAACGCCCTAAGTCGTGCTGGTGGAGATATGAATGCAGCGGTTGTCATTGGTGTGGATATAGATTTAGAAATCAAGCTCAATGAAGTCGTGCGCGGAGTATTTAGTGTGGCAGATTCTCAAATACTTGATAGCGCAAAGATTGAAAAATTCAAATCCCAAAACTTCCCCGCTATTATCGGTAAGGAATTACAGCTTAGGCATTTTTTAGAGGTTGATGACAAACTTACCTTATACTTTAGTCAAGTAGAGCCAAACGCACTCTCCCTCTCGCCACTAAGCAAACGATTTGATATTGTAGAAATCTTTGATTCTGGATTAAAGGCATATAACGAGGCGTATATTTATACGAATTTACAATCATTGCAAAAAATTCGCAGACTTCCTAGCGACCTTTATGATGGCATTCATATTTATAGCACCGAACCATTTAAAGATATAGCCCCTATTAAGGAATTTTTAGAAAGTGCATTCCCAAATCGTGTCGGCGTAGAAGGCTGGTGGGAGCAAAATGGTAACTTTTTCTCTGCTATGGAGCTAGAAAAACGCGCATTATTTGTCGTGCTTATGCTTATTATCCTTATGGCAAGCCTTAATATCATTAGCTCGCTTTTAATGGTGGTGATGACAAGGCGCAGGGAAATTGCTCTAATGCTCTCTCTTGGAATGAGCGAAAAAGAGATTAAACAAACTTTCTTTTCACTTGGCACATTTATTGGCGGATGTGGGATAGTGCTAGGGGTGGTGCTCAATTTTGTCGCGCTTTTTGTGCTTGATACTTTTCCTATTATTTCATTGCCTCAAGATGTCTATGGCACGAGCAAATTGCCTTTGGATTTATCTATTATTGATTTTGTTGCTACCATTTTTGGGGCGAGTGTGATTGTGTGTTTGGCTTCCTATTATCCTGCAAAAAAAGCCTCAAAAATTGATGTTTTAAGTGTTTTACGCAACGAATAAGAATCTAGATTCTTAAAAAATGCTTTATTTAAGCAAGATTTAAGTTTAATGGCGTTAGAATCTCGCCGACCTAGATTCTACTTTTATGCGATGTGATTTTTTGTGTAAAGTAGCTAGGATTTTTTGCAATAGCTTAAAAAGTGTATAGGGGGGGGGGGGCAGATATATGACAATTTATGTCGGAAATTTGGTGTATTCGGCAAGTTCAAGTGATGTGGAAAATTTATTTTCTCAATTTGGCGAGGTTATCTCCGTAAAACTCATCAACGATAGAGAAAGTGGCAGACCAAAGGGCTTTGGCTTTGTGGAAATGCCAGATGAAGCAGCAAACAAAGCAATCCAAGCTTTAAATGACAAAGACTTTCAAGGAAGAAACCTACGCGTAAATGAAGCAAAGCCTAGAAATTAGCCTGCTTCATTACCACTTTTCGTGTAAAAATTGTATAATACTTGTCTTTTGAATTTTGGTGATTGCCTTAATGAAAAAGTGGAATATTATGCAATATTTAAGAGATTCTTAGGATTTTTTGAATGGAAAATATACATTATATTGATGTGTGCTTTGTGGTGCTGTTGCTACTTTTGAGCGTCAAGGGATTTCATCGTGGGTTTATTCGTAGCTGTGGCTCGCTGATTGGAATCATCGTTGGCATATCTTTGGCGACTAAACTCTACATTAACGCAGGGCTGGTATTTGGACACTATGTCTATCATTTTGATGACCAAATAGATTCCATCATTGGATTTGTGTTGGTGCTTTGCATTTCGTGGGTTATCATCATTTTCATTAGCGAATTTTTGGCTCAAAGACTTGAAAACAGCATTGCGGGGCGTATAGATAATGTGCTTGGCTTCTCGCTTGGTGTGGTGAAATCCTTTGCTCTATTGGCTTTGTTGGTATTTTTTCTCGCACAGATTCCATTTTTACAAAACTTCACAAAACAACTCAAAACACAAACCCACAGCTATAAATTTATAGAATCTTTTAGCAAGGCGTTGCATTTAGATTCTGTGATTTTTGGGGCGGTGCAAAAAGCAAAAAAAGAGGTAAAAAAGGGAGCGCAATCTCTACAAAAAGACGCCCAAAACAAATCCAAAAAACCAGCCAACCAACCTAACCAAAAAAATGCAAAAAGTGAAGCAAAGAAGTAATGTTTTCAAATTTTTATATCCAGCAACGCATTAAAAAAGCCTCTTCTTTGCGAGAAATTGGCAAAAATCCATACAGCACAAATGCCAAACGCACGCTTAGCAACGCAGAATTTTTGCAAAAATATGCCTTTTTAAAAGCACAACAAGACGCTAATGATACAAGCACTCCAAACGATTCAAAGCCTTGTGAATGCGTGGTTGGACGCGTGCGATTTATCCGCCTTATGGGAAAGGCGTGCTTTATCAAAATACAAGACCAAAGCGGCATTTTGCAAGCATATATAAGCACAAATGAGTTGGGCGAGCAATTTGACGAAGTCAAAAAAATCCTTGAAGTTGGCGACTTTGTGAATGTTTGTGGTTTTGGCTTTGTAACCAAAATGGGCGAGCTTAGCATTCACGCCCTAGAATTTAGCATTTTAAGCAAGGCTATCGTGCCACTCCCTGAGAAATTTCACGGGCTTAGCGATATAGAGCTACGATACCGCCAGCGATATGTGGATTTAATCGTAAATGATGATGTAAAGCAAACTTTTGTGCTACGAAGCAAAATTATCGCGTGCGTGCGGGACTTCTTTGATAAAAAGGGGTTTTTAGAAGTCGAAACGCCGATGCTCCACCCAATACCCGGTGGCGCGAATGCCAAGCCATTTATCACCCATCACAATGCACTTGATGCGGATAGATATTTGAGAATCGCGCCAGAACTTTATCTCAAACGACTTATAGTAGGTGGGTTTGAAGCGGTGTATGAAATCAACCGCAATTTTAGAAATGAAGGTGTAGATTCTACACATAATCCAGAATTTAGTAGCATAGAATTTTATTGGGCTTACCACACTTACACGGATTTAATGAATCTTACAAAGGAACTTTTTGCCTTTTTGTTGCGCACTTTAGAGTTGCCAAATGTTATTCCCTTTGATGAGCAAAGCATTGATTTAACGAAGTGGAGAGAAATATCATTTATGGATTCCCTCACCGAAATTGGAGGGCTTGATAGGAGGATTATAGAATCTAAAGAGAAGTTAGCGGAGTTTTTACGCCAAAAAGGCATTAAACTCCTGCCTAATAGCACTTATGGCAAACTTTTAGATGAGGCGTTTAGCGAATTTGTAGAATCTCAACTCATTAACCCCACTTTTATCACGCACTACCCCATTGAGCTTAGCCCGCTAGCGCGTAGAAGCGATGAGGATAGCGAGATTGCAGAGCGATTTGAGCTCTTTATCGCTGGACGCGAGATTGCCAATGGGTTTAATGAATTAAACGACCCGCTAGACCAAAAAGCGCGATTTGAAGAGCAGGTGCGTCAAAAAGATGCAGGCGATGAGGAAGCGCAGTATATGGACGAAGACTTCGTATGGGCGTTGGGATATGGTATGCCACCCACTGCGGGAGAGGGCATTGGTATTGATAGACTTATAATGCTCCTTACCAACCAAAAAAGTATAAAAGATGTGATTTTATTCCCCGCACTTAAAATCCATAAGGGAAATTATGATATACTAGAGGATAAAAATTAAAGGACAAGGATTACAAAATAATGGGATATTTAGAGCAAAGCGATAGTGAAATTTTCAACCTCATAAACAAAGAATTAGCACGCCAAAATACACATTTAGAGATGATTGCGAGTGAAAACTTTACTTTCCCAAGTGTGATGGAAGCAATGGGTAGTATCCTCACAAACAAATACGCTGAGGGCTATCCGGGTAAGCGATATTACGGCGGTTGTGAATTTGTCGATGAAATTGAAAATATTGCGATTGAGCGGGCAAAAAAGCTCTTTGGCTGTGAATTTGCCAATGTCCAACCACACTCTGGCTCTCAAGCAAATGGCGCGGTGTATGCGGCATTGCTTAAACCTTATGACAAAATCTTAGGAATGGATTTAAGCCACGGCGGGCATTTGACACACGGCGCAAAGGTAAGCGTAAGCGGACAACTCTATCAAAGCTTTTTTTATGGTGTGGAGCTTAATGGCTATATTGATTATGACAAAGTCGCACAATACGCACAAGTAGTTAAACCAAATATCATTGTATGTGGCTTTTCAGCTTATACAAGGGAACTTGACTTTAAGAGATTCCGTGAGATTGCAGATTCTGTGGGTGCGCTTTTAATGGGCGATATTGCACACATTGCTGGACTTGTAGTTGCAGGCGAATATCCTAATCCATTCCCGCATTGCCATATCGTTACCACCACGACACACAAGACTTTACGAGGACCACGCGGGGGAATCATAATGACAAATGACGAAGAGCTTGCCAAAAAAATCAACAAGGCTGTATTCCCCGCATTACAAGGTGGACCGCTAATGCACATCATCGCTGGCAAGGCGACAGGTTTTTTAGAGAATCTAAAGCCAGAATGGAAAACTTACGCCAAACAAGTAAAACTCAACATTAAAGAACTTGCCAAAGTGCTTACAAATCGAGGATATAAACTTGTAAGTGGTGGCACGGATAACCACCTTGTGCTAATGAGCTTTTTAGATAAAGATTTTAGTGGCAAAGATGCGGATTTAGCACTTGGGAACGCCAATATAACGGTCAATAAAAACACCGTGCCCGGAGAGATTCGCTCGCCATTTATCACGAGTGGGATTCGCATTGGCTCACCAGCCCTTACTGCACGCGGTATGAAAGAGAGTGAATTCTCATTTATCGGCACAAAAATTGCTGACATTTTAGATGATATTACAAATACTGCACTACAAGAAAAAATCGCTAAGGAAATTGCTGAATTCTCCAAAGATTTTATCATTTATGATAAGGCAATTTACTAAAATGGCGATTTGGTATTTAGACAGGATAAGGGGGTGTAGAATATGACAGAAATGGATTTAAAACTTATCAAATTAGACACTTCTCACTACCACCAAAAAAAAGATGGCATTGGCGAAAAAATCGTATATAACGGGAGAATCTTATATGACAAATTTAGCGAGGTAAATTCTCCCCTTAGTTTGGGTATTATCCAGCGACATTGGCGCAAGGAAATCACCGTAGCCCATTCACTTGTTCTCAAAGATTCTAAAGTAGAAAATATTGTTTTTGATTATAATGGACGCAATACCGATAGATTCTATCACCGTGCGCAACTTTTGTTGCGCGATGAGGGATTTATCAACTTCACTGCCTATACCACAAAGACACCAGGACATCTGCATTTATACATACATAAAGGACACACGGATTTAAATGAGGGCAAAAGGTTGGCAAAAATGCTTTCATTTAAACTCGCTCAAAATTGCCCGCTAGAATGGCGTGTTTTCCCCAATAATGAACTTCCGCAAAATTTTAATATCTTAGCCATACCTTATGAAGTCTTTGCTAAGGAGCGCGGAGCATCGTGGGCGAAGCATATGTAACCTTATTAAAGGAGAACTACAATGGAAGATAGATTTAGTGATATTTTGATTGACAATGCACCAGAGAATAACCGCAATAAAAAAGTTATTTTGCTTGTTATTGCTGCAGTCGTGCTGGCAGGCATTTTGGCTGTATTTGTATTAACAAGCACTCCAAATGAACAAAAAGAACAAACTAGCGAGCAGCAACTCGCCCAAGATTCTAATTTGCAAGAACAACAAGAGGAGCAATCGCCCTTTACACCTGTGGATACACAAGCTAGCAATGAAGATAGGTTTAATGACATTGTGCGACAAATCCAAGAACGACAAGAGGCACAAGCGCAAGGCACTACTCCTGCGCCACAGGAGCAAACACAACCTTTACTAGAGCAAACACAAAATGTTGATATGCAGGCAAAAGAACCCACACCAGAGCAAATCACACCGCCCACACAAGCACAACCAACGCCACCTCAAGTAGCTCAAGCGCAACCACCAAAGAGCGCGCAACCAGCGCAAACCCCAAAGCCAGCGCAAGCTACACCAAAACCCGCTCAACCTCAAGCGCAACCACCAAAGAGCCAAAATACTCAAGCTCCAAAAAACACGACAGATAAGTCAAAAAATGGGCAAGTCGCGCAAAGAGGGCATTATATCCAAGTGGGGAGCTTTGAAAATACGCCAAACAAAGAGTTTTTGGGTAAAATTGGAAGTTATAGCTATCGTGTGAAACCAGAAAATGGTGGCACAAAATATTTGATTGGTCCTTTTACTTCTCGCACCGATGCGAATAGAGAGCTATTAAAGATTAAAACTGATATAGGTGGCGAGGCGTTTTACTACGAAGTAAAATAATCCCATTGCTTTAGCGCAAAATGAGAATCCCTCCGCTAACCTAGTGCGTTATAATACAACCACACCAAAAATAGCACTCCAACGCCATTTAAGGCAATATAAGCAACCCTAAACCTAATAGCAAAAATGCTTAAGATTAGGTAGCCAAAAAATATCGGCGCGCTACTAAAGACCTCAACAGCTTGCAAATCCAAACTAAAAAGCCACACCAAAAAATCATCAAACACATTACCCACACTTAAGCAATGCGCGATAATGCTCGCGGGGAAAAAGAGCGTAAAGCCTATTGTTATGGGGATTGAAGCAATGGTATAAACGCTGAAATACGGGAAAAAGAAATGCACCAAAATCAGCATATTGACAAAAATCACCGCATTAAAAAACACAGGCAAAAGCACTAAAACATAAAATTTGTGCGTCCAAAAATGATGGAAAAAATACGCACAAATAAGAGAATCTTTGCTTTTAGCCACATAATCTCTACGCGCAAGATTCCCAAGCTCTTTACAATGGTGCATAAACAGATAAATATAAAACACGCCAAAAAACGAGAGAAAAAACCCCACACTAAAAAGCAAGCGCGGGAAAAACGCAATACACACAAGCCCAATAAACGCCAAAAAGCGAAATTGGAGAATCCTTGCTCCCATAAATGCAAGAAAAAATCCTATAAATGCCATTACCCACGCGCGCAAAAATGATGCACTAAAATCAAGCAAAACCAAATATCCAAACAATAGCGCAACAACTATCGCGCCAACATCATAGAATCTATTGCGATATGGGAAAAATCTATGCACCCTTTTGTATAAAAAATGGAGCAAGATTCCAAACCCAAGACTTAAAATACCCAAATGAAATCCACTAATAGCAATCACGTGGGCAATGCCTAAGGTATTTGCCACATCGCGCAATGACTTTGGGAGAAAATCGGCGATATAAAGTGTCTTATACAGCTCTCCCATTAGAGAATCTGTGTGTTGAGAGAGGATAAACTCCCGCAAAGAATCACGATAATCTTTTTTGGATTCCACACTTATGCTAAAGCTAAAAAAATAGCACGAACGCAAATACTGCCAAAACTCGCATTTCGCACTCTTCCCCCATAATCGCACAAAAGAGTGCTGTAAATCTTTAATATCCTCTTTAGAGGTGGTATAAATACTTGCCCCATCTTGCGTTTGAATCTTTAGCACCTCATAGCTCGTGCCTTTGGGTGAGTTCTTTGTATATTGAGCAATGACTCGCCCATAAATCTCTTTAGGCTCTGTGTGGCTTTCATAGTAGCGTGTATAATGGGAATATTGCAATCCCACATTGATAAAAAATATAACCAAAAGTGCACACAACGCAACTATCCATTCTTTAAGGGAATCTAAAACCATACTAACCTTTAAGTTATTTTTGGCTCATTATAACCAACTCTTGCTTGGCTTAGTGCTAAGGCTTCTTTATATTGCCCTTAAAGCTAAACTTAAGAGCTAGGTTAAAAGCTCCAAAAATATTGAAAAGTAAGAATATGTGTGCTATTTTTTGGCTCTATATAACTCACTGGGTCTACGCCACCCCACACATACATATTTGGACTGCGCTCGGAATCTCCCACCCTAAAATATTCATACATAAGCCTTATCATACTGACATTGCCTGCATTTGTCTTATAGCGCAATCCCACAGAGCCACTCGCACCAAAGAGCCCTTTTCGTTGGATTGTGTTGAGATTGGCTGTGGAGTTTTCTCGTGTGCCCCTGCTTAAATGATTACCAAAAAGCACCCAATTCACCCCACCCATAAGGTTAAGCGCGAGTGAATTGCTTAGCACAATTTCGCTCTCTAGTTGCAAAGGAATATGAAAATATCCCTGCAAACGCTCTAGCGGTGTCGAATCGTTACGACTAAAGAAATACCCTACTCCCGTTTGGAGATAGAGCGTTGTGCGCTCGCTTGCGCCGTTTAAGAAATTATATCCCACTAATCCCTGCGCTCTATAATACGAGCTAAAATCTGGTTGATTGACAAACTTCCCATCATTATTTGGGTCTCTTTCATCACGGGTGCTCCCTGTATACCAAGAAAATGGCACAGCGACATTGGCATCGATAGAGCCATCAAATTTTACTCCGTTGGCAGAGACATAGCCTATGTTACCAGCGATGTTAAACATAGGGGCTTCTATACGCATTATAAAGGCATCATTATTTCGTGAATCTACTTCGAGATAACGCCAATATGACACGCCAAATCCAATATGGCGATAGAATCCATCTCTAATCAAATCTTGCGCACCTTGTGCGATAGGAGTCAAAGAGGCACAAAGCAAAAGCGTGCTAATAAAAGTTTTTGTCAATTTTTGATTAAATAGTTTCATTTACCACCTCCTTAAAACTCAAAGCCAAAGCTAAGCCCACCAGAGAATTGATAAGCGTTAGGATAGGCGATGTTAAAGGTTTGATTTCCTACTACGCCCGTATCAAGTGGGTTGTTGTTTCCATAATTATTTGCAATGGTGGTGAGCTGGGTGGATTGCGTGGCGGGCAAATATTTGTATTTTGCATTAAGCCGTGCAAAAAAACTTGTCCTTTTCCCTATGTCGTAAGTGATTCCCACATTTGCTCGAAGTTCATAGCCAATGTCATTTGATGCTTTTAAAACGATAGCCCCTCCATTATTGCTTCCTGTGAGGTTTTTATCTTGGTCGCTAATTCCTACTTGAGCACCTGCTAATGACACTCGCCCAAGATAAGTAAGCGCAAATTTATCACCCAATCTCTTTTTACCCTCAGCTTCTATGAAGATTCCGCCGTGAACTTGGTTAAAAACAAATGGATACCCATTAGAGTGATGAACAAACATATCTAATAGCACATAGCCCAAATTGATATAAAATGGCTCTTCTATGCTATCAGCGATATTCCAGCCAGCCTTAAGCGAAACATCTAAGTATCTTCCTGTTGCCCCTTGCCAGCGGTTAAATCGCTCTTCATTTTTAATGATATTCACATCAGTGGCAAAAGTGCCATAAGTGTTATACCCTGCGTGCAAATCCATAGGCGTGCGTCCATATCTCGCATCTAGGGCGACTTTTACTTGCTTTTTGATATAAGCCGTCTCTAAAATCCAGCCCGTCCCCACGCCGTGCATCCACATACCATTCACACTGCGGTGGGTATAATCTAAATCCATACCAAGCCTCGTAAGCCACCTTGAATAGTTCTCTGTGCTAGTCGCGCTAAGAGAGTTTGCAAATAAACTTAGGACGAAACCTAAAAACATTGCTCTCAATAATGTCATTTTTGTCATTCTTACCCCTTAGGTTGAAGTTTTATGTTGTGTTAAGCAAGCAATAATGCTTCCCATTGCATTATATAACAAAAAAAAAAAAACGCATTTGCATAATCGGTAATTTTATGATAAATTTTTACACAATTAGGCAATTTTTGCAAAAATCCATTCACATTTATTTCACAAAAATGTCCTAGTATTGCAAATTTTAACCATACTTGGTTATATCACATTAAGGAGTTTAAATGAAATTTGATAAACAACTTTGGATGAAAGTCCATACTTATTTGAGTCTTTTTTTCTTAACCGCTGCGTTTATTTACGCACTTACGGGAGTGCTATACATTTTTGAAATCAGACAAAACTCTGGAGCGCAAGTGTGGAAGTATCCCATTGATTCCATACCGCCAAAGGAGCAAGCTAGCGAAATCATACTGCATACTCTCAAGCAAAATAACTTAGAGATTCCAAGTGATACGCAAATAAAAGAGTTTCGCGGGAATCTTAGCATAGGCAATATCTATTATGGCGCAATGATTCTCAAAGACAGAGACGGGCAACTCGTTATCCAAGTAACCAAGCGCAATCTCTATGGTGTGCTAATGCTTATGCACAAATCTGTGGGCACAAAATTTGAGCTAGGGGGATTTAAGTTTTCATTTTATGACTTCATCGCCATTGGGTTTGGAATCTCAATGTTTTTATTTTATTTTTCAGGGTTAGTGATGACTTCATTTTGCAAAAAACGGCGTCTTAGCTCGTTTCTTACATTTTTTGCTGGCTTTGTCATAACGGCGTTGGCGATATATTTTAGCCTTTAGCGAGAACTAAACGCCAAACCTTTTATCATCATCGACATTTAAATCAAGAGGCTGGCTTAGTGCGATAATGTGGCAACTATGCTCTATAAGGGCTATGAGCTTTGCCACATAGGTTAAATCGCGTCCAAAGGCATAGATTCCATACCCGCGAATAATGACAAATTCTTGTTGGGATTGCTTTAAGAATCTCACAATATCGACATTAGCGCGCTCCTCCCAAGTTTCATAATCCTTTGGGTCGAGGATAGGCACGCTTTGAGAAAGTCCTATAAATCCAAAGTAATCGCTCGGATTTAGTGTGGTGTTTTTTAGCGAAAAGGCTACAACTGCTGGAGGCGCGGCAAAAACGATAAACTTCGCCTCACTAAAACTCTCATAAATTTCTGCGTGGATATACGCGTCCATACTTGCGTCATTGTAGCGGTAGTCGTAGTTTATATCAAGCAACATAAGGGCACTTTCATCAACGCTATCAAGTATTGCATTGCGCCTATTTACTACGAACTTTTCTTGAGATATTCGCCCCGAAATAGAGCCGTGAAAAATCCCAAAAAGCCCCGCATTAAACATACAACGCGATACTTTGGTAATCTGGTCTCTAATCTGGGCACTGACTTCTTTTGTATGCACATTCATACACGGCATTGTAGCTAAATGTAGCACCAAATGCACGCGAAATCACAAAATCGCCACAAGATTCGATAATGTATAACCAATAGACATATATTTCCTAAAGTTTTTTACTAATAAAAGTTTATATAACTTGACTAAAGTTTTATGATTTTTAGCAATTCATTTACCAAATTGCTAAAAATTTTGTTATAATGCCTGCGTTTTTGTCAATAAGATTCTCGTAGTCTTATTGCAAAACAATATTTGTAGGAAGTTTTAAGGAATGAGGCAATGGGCAAAAAAGATTTGCTACTAGAACAAGTGATTACACAATACATCAAGCTAAAAGAGCCTATCGGTTCTGAATCGCTTAAAGCAACTTGTGGAAATTCGTTTTCCTCTGCGACTATTAGAAATTATTTCAAACTTCTTGTCGCAGAAGGTTGGCTCTCTCAACCCCACATAAGCAGTGGGAGAATCCCAACCACAAGCGCGCTAAAAGCACATTGGCGCAAGTGTATCGATAGCAAAAGTCCCTGTGTCATCACAGATTTAACGCGACTTAAAAATGCAAGCTTTGCACACCAAATTTGTGCAATCGTGTGTTTAGAGCAAGCAAACAAACTCCAAAAAATCCAACGACTAAATGGAGATTTGTTGTTGCTTGTATTTGAAAGAGCCTATGCTGTGATGCCTTATAGCGCAACTTTAGAGCGATTTTTACAGGAGTTATGCAATCTTGATATAACAGACATTAAAAAAATCGCTTATCAAGTGCGTGCTAGGGAGCTTTTAGACACACTAGATTCTATCTCAAAGGCACAAATATCGAGATTTTGCGTCTGTGCGCTGAAAGAAATGCTAGAGCTCCACTCAAACGAGGAGGCATTTTTAGACATCATTGATGGATTAGTGTTTCACAAGCTACAAAATGGAATCTATTTTGAGGAAATTTTGCCAAGCAACTATTTAGGCGTAATGCAAGATGTCCATACCGCACAGGGCAATGGGCATATTTTTTGTGTAGGCACGCTGGATAGGGATTTTAGTAAATTTTATGATGACATTGCAAGTTAAGGAGGTAGTATGGAAGAAGAAAAAGCACAATGTAGCCAAGATGAAACATCTGCGGTCGATTCTTCGTTGCAAGAGGATTGTGAGCAAGATTCTAACAATACTAATGCGACAGAGCAATCGCTAGATGAAGATTATAAACAAAAATATGAAGAGCTTAAAGACCAATATACGCGTGTTTATGCGGATTTTGAAAATGTCAAAAAACGGCTAGAGCGCGAGAAATATCAAAGTTTGGAATACGCAAATGAAAGTTTTGGCAAAGATTTATTACCTGTGGTTGATACCTTGCAAAAGGCATTAGAATCTGCCAAAGCAAGCGAAAATAGCGAGGCAATCACGCAGGGTTTAGAACTTACGCTTGAGAGCTTTTATAAAGCACTCTCCAAACACGGCATAGAGGCAATAGCAACGGATAGTGAATTTGACCCAAATCTACACGAATGTCTAATGCAAGTGCCCCTGCAGGGCAAGGAAAATGGACAAATCGCGCAGGTTTTGCAACACGGATTCACTTACAAGGGGCGCACACTACGCCCTGCGATGGTTAGCATCGTAAAAAACGATTAAATTTAACACAAAGGATAACAAATGGCAAAAGTAATTGGAATAGACTTAGGGACTACAAACTCCGCAATGGCGGTATATGAAGGCACAGAGGCAAAAATCATCGCTAACAAAGAGGGCAAAAACACTACGCCTTCAATCGTGGCATTTACCGATAAGGGCGAGATTTTGGTAGGCGAGCCAGCCAAAAGGCAGGCTGTAACCAATCCTCAAAAGACGATTTACTCCATTAAGCGCATTATGGGGCTTATGCTAAATGAGGATAAGGCAAAAGAGGCACAGAAGCGACTTCCTTATAAGATAGTCGATAGAAATGGCGCGTGCGCGGTAGAAATCGCGGATAAAACCTACACGCCACAAGAGATTAGCGCGAAGATTCTGATGAAGATTAAAGAGGACGCAGAAAGCTATCTCGGCGAGAGCGTGAGTGAAGCGGTAATCACGGTGCCAGCGTATTTTAACGATTCTCAACGAAAGGCGACAAAAGAGGCAGGCACGATTGCAGGGCTAAATGTGCTTAGAATCATAAATGAGCCCACTTCAGCCGCGCTTGCCTATGGGCTAGATAAAAAAGAAAGCGAAAAAATAATGGTGTATGACTTGGGCGGCGGGACATTTGATGTTACGGTGCTAGAAACAGGCGATAATGTCGTAGAAGTGCTTGCCACAGGTGGAGATGCGTTTTTGGGAGGTGATGACTTTGATAACCGCATAATCGATTGGGCAGCGAGCGAATTTAAAGATGAGAGTGGAATCGACATAAAAGCTGATGTGATGGCACTCCAGCGACTAAAAGACGCGGCTGAAAATGCCAAAAAAGAACTCTCAAGCGCGCAAGAGAGCGAAATCAACCTGCCTTTTATCACCGCAGATGCGAGCGGTCCAAAGCACTTTGTCAAAAAGCTCACGCGTGCGAAGTTTGAAAGCCTTATTGAGGATTTAATTGATGAAACGATTACAAAGATTGATTCTGTGATTAAAGATGCGGGGCTAAGTAAGGGCGATATAAGCGAAGTGGTAATGGTGGGCGGAAGCACGAGAATCCCAAAAGTCCAAGAGCGCGTAAAAGACTTCATCGGCAAAGAGCTAAACAAATCAGTAAATCCCGATGAAGTCGTGGCTGTGGGTGCAGCGATACAGGGTGGCGTGCTAAAGGGCGATGTCAAAGATGTGTTGTTGCTTGATGTAACGCCGTTGTCGTTAGGAATCGAGACAGCGGGAGGAATTTCTACAAAAGTGGTGGAGCGAGGAGTTACTATCCCAACTAAGAAAACGCAAATATTCTCAACTTATGAGGACAATCAGCCAGCGGTTTCTATCAATGTCTTGCAGGGCGAAAGAGAGCTAGCAAAGGACAACAAATCGCTTGGTCGATTTGACTTGCAAGGTATCCCAGCTGCGCCACGCGGTGTGCCTCAAATCGAAGTAACCTTTGATATTGATGCCAATGGAATCCTAACCGTGAGTGCCAAAGATAAAACCACAGGCAAGTCCCAAGAGATTAAAATCACGGGCTCAAGCGGGTTAAGCGATAGTGAAATCGAAAAAATGGTAAAAGACGCCGAGCTACACAAAGAAGAAGACGCGAAGAAAAAGGAGCTTATTGAGCTTAAAAATCAAGCTGATAGCTTGGTGTATCAAACCAGAAAAAGCCTAGAAGAGAATAAAAGTGCTCTAGATTCTAAAGTCGCCACAGAGATTGAAGAAGCGACAAAAGAGCTGGAGGAATGCCTTAAAAATGAAAATATAAGCAAAGAGGAAATAGAATCTAAAATTAAAAACTTAAGTGATAAGGCACAGCCTTTGGCTCAAGCTATGCAAAACAACCAAAATGATACAGAGGAAAAGCCAAAGAAAAAGGGCAAAAAAGGCAAAGATGACGATGTCATAGACGCCGAAGTGGAGTAATCCACTCATTTGAATAAAATAAATCCTCTCAAATGCTCCCTTTATGGGAGCATAGCCACAAAACATCATAAAATAACTTTATTTCGCTATACTTCTAGGATTTTTAATCTATCGCTACAAAGGACACACAATGAATATCGCCAAAAGCAATCTTAATGAATTTCTCACAACCAATAGAACACAATTTATTATCCCCACCTATCAACGCAATTATGCGTGGGACAAGGCACAATGCCAAAAACTCTTAGAGGATATATTAGCTGTCGCTAATGGGCAAAAACAAAAGCATTTTGTTGGCACAATTACTTATATCACCCACGATTGTGCTGACAAATTAGAATGTGTCGTAATTGATGGGCAACAGCGACTTACCACCACTACCTTACTATTAAAAGCAATACAAAAACTAAGCAATAATGAAGTTATAAAAGAGGAAATTACAACAAATTTTCTAAATTTTAAACAATTAGGGGGGGGGGGCAAAAAATACATACAAACTGCGCTTAAAGCCTATCAAAAAAGATAGAGAAGCCCTAGAATCTGTGATGAGTGATGAATACCAAGAAACACACAAAAACTCTAAAATTATCCAAAACTACAAATTCTTTTTAGACGAGCTTCAAAAAGAGCAACCCAAGATTCTAGATGCTATTTATATGACGATGAACAAACTCGAAATAGCCAATATCTCACTTGACCCAAAAAATGATAACCCACAAGTTATTTTTGAGTCTATTAACTCCACAGGAAAATCCCTTGATGATATGGATTTAATCCGCAATTTTTTACTAATGGATAAAGAACCAACAATCCAAGAGGATTTATATAAAAATTACATAGCAAAACTAGAAGATACTTTAGGCAATGAGAATAATCTCTCTAAATTTATAGAAGCATATTTGCGTGTGTATTATGGACTCCAAGTCAAAAGAAAAAGAATCTATGAAATATTTAAACAACTCTTTAGAGAAGAATTTCAGAACCATACTCAAAAGGCATTGCAAGACCTCCTCAAATACGCCAAAATCTATCAAGTTATAACAAATAATGAAAAAGCATTATTTAACGACCCTTATGACAACCCTAAGCAAAAAGACGCACTCTGTGATAAATTTGGTATGCTACAAACCTTACAATTTGGTGTGGCGTTGCCATTTGTAATGCGACTTTGCAATGACTTTCAAAACAAAGTCTTAGATTTTACTAATTTCAACAATATGCTTAATATCCTTGTGGCACACAATGTAAGAAGAAGTATTTGCAAACTAGAGAGCAACGCCCTTGCAAACACTCTGTATGAACTCTATGATAGACTTAAAAAAACCGATGGTATAAATGCTACTTCGCTTGCAAAATACCTCGCTAAAAAAAGTGGTAAAGAATCTTTCCCTAGCAACACAATGCTAGAAAAAGACTTCATAAATGTCAATGCCTATTCACTCAAAAAAATCATTCAATTTGTCCTTTATCACATTGAGCTATCAACCAACAAAGAATGTATAGAATCTAATAATCTTACTATTGAGCATTTTTATCCACAAACCCCTACAAAAGAATGGCAAAAAGACTTGCAAAACGATGAAATTGAACAATTAAAAGAATACAAACACACTTTTGGGAATCTTACTTTAAGTGCAATCAACTCACAACTAGGCAATAAATCTATGCAAGAAAAAATACAGATTCTCAAACAAAATGGCTCGCTACATTTAAATCAATATTTTTGGGATAAAACTTCTTGGGGACTAAATGATATACAAGAGCGTTCTAAGGAGCTATATAACAAATTTATTGATATAGAAATTTTTAAAGATTTGCCACAAGAATATAGGCGACATACAACCTTAACTCTAGAATCTGATTTGATAGAATCTAGCATAAAAAGCCTTATACTCCCCAATGGTGAAACAAAAATAGTAAAAAACTTTGATGATGTAGCAAAAAGCGTGATAGACTATTTGGTGCAAAACCATAACAATGAATTCTATGATTTTATACAATCTCCCACCCCAAAATATATCACCAGCTCCTATGATACAAAAAAATCAAAACAATCTTTTTTTTCTATCATTGATGAGAACCATGCGTTTTTTACAAATGACATTATGCGTGATATTAAGAAATTGATAGAAGGCTGTGATCTTGAATGTAGTAGTTTTGAAATTATACTAAAGTCATAAAATCACTTACTAAAAAATCGCTCAATCGCTTCGCGCATTTGACTAGGCGTAGTGGTAGAGTTTATAATCGTGCGAAACTCACTTGCATTACGCTCCCCCTTGCTATACGCGTGGCAATTTTTGCGAAATATAATCGCTCCACGCTCACCATAAGATTCTATCATTTTATCAAAATGCTCCAAAACAATGTCTTTTTTTACAATAGGTGGGAGTTCATCGCTATTGTGCTTAATCTGCCAAAAAATCCAAGGCGCGCTCACAGCTGCCCTACCTATCATCACACCTTGTGCGCCACATATATCCATCACGCGTCTTGCATCTTTTGGGCTTTTAATCTCGCCATTTGCAATAAGCGGGATAGCAATATGTCGCCTAATAAGCGCGATAGAATCATAATCTATCCGTTCAGCCTTATACTTATCCATTCTCGTCCTGCCGTGAATCACCACAAAATCCACATTGGTATCATTAAGGGCATTGGCGATTTCAAGGGGGATTTTTTTATCAAAGCCAAGTCGCAATTTCAAACTCACATATTTTTTGTTGCTTTTTTCTTTAATGAGGTTTGCAATCTCAACTAAGAGTTGTAATTTTTGTAAAAGTCCGCTGCCATTGCCGTGATTGGCGACTTTTGGAGCGGGGCAACCACAATTTAAATCAATAATATCAATGCCTTGCTGTGTGTTTAAAATCTCAACTGCTTTGGTAATAATGTCTTTTTTTGAGCCAGCGATTTGCACACTATAAGGCGTTTCATTAGGGCTTTTGGCAATGAGTGGCAAAGTTTTTTTAGGATTAAACACGAGCGCGTGCGCACTTGTCATTTCACTCACCGTAATATCCGCGCCAAATCTCTTCACCACGCTCCTAAATGGCAAATCCGTATAGCCAGCCAAAGGTGCGAGCATAAGGAGATTCTCAAAGACAATGTCGCTTTTAGTTTCGCTCTTTGTAATCAAAATAATCAAATTCCTTTATGATTCGCAATGTTTTATCCCTTTCAATCACTCCAAGTGCAGGCAATGGCACGCCATTAAAAGTGTTGTTTTTCACAATAGTATAATGCAACATATCCTCAAAAACCACTTTATCTCCCACCTCAAGCGGACTATCAAAGCTAAAATCCCCAATTATATCGCCAGAGAGGCAAGTAGGACCACCAAAGCGATAGTGGTATTTTCCCTGTTGCTCGCCCCTATCAGATTCCATTTTGCCCTGTGAAATCTTAAACACATTTGGACGATATGGCATTTCTAAACAATCTGGCATATGTGCGCTCGCGCTCACATCTATGATGGCAATGTCTTTTTGATTACGCACAATATCCACCACACTTCCTACCAACACACCCACTTGCCAGCCCACCGCTTCACCGGGCTCTAAGAACACCTCGCACCCATAAGTGCTCACAAACTCACGCAACAAAGAATCTAAAAGCGCGACATCATAATCTTTACGCGTGATATGATGTCCGCCACCAAAGTTTATCCAACGCATTTTTGCAATGTATTTGCCAAAATATTTTATAAAGTGCGGGAGAGTGCGGGAGAGTGCATCAGCGTTTTGCTCGCAATGTGTGTGAAAATGTAATCCCTCAATATGCTCTAAGCCAAATTGCGCTACGCCACTTTGAAATTCATCTGGTGTGATTCCAAGCCGACTAAATGGTGCGCAAGGGTTATAAATCTCTGGATTTACTTCGCTGTATAAAGGATTTACGCGCAAGCCTAGTGAGATTTTATGGGAGGTTTGCTTATTGTGATGTAAGATTTGTGGGAGAAATTTTTGATATTGAGCAAAGGAGTTAAAAATAATATGCGTGGCATAAGGCAAAAGAGAATCTACTTCCTTATACGCTGGGCTAAAGACGCAAACTTCTTTTTCATCGTTTGCCCCGCCAATCTCCTCATAACCAAGCCTCGCTTCATACGCTCCACTCGCGCAACTCCCGCCTAAAACCTCTCTCACCTCTTCAAAGCAACGCCAAAACGCATATCCCTTAAGAGCCAACAAAACTTTTACGCCATTTATTTGCTGGAGTTTATTAAGAATATTGAGGTTGTGTATAAGCCTCTCGCGCTCTAAGACATAGCAAGGAGTGCGAATGGAATCTAAAAGCGCAATGGTAGCATTATCTCGCATTGACAATAAAGCTAATTAGTGAATCATCAGCTGTCTAATCGCTGCTTCAATCTGCACGGGATTAGACTTTGAAATAAACTCATCGGCATTGAGACTACGCGCCATATCTTCGTTGCTTGAGCCACTCATTGAAGAATTCACCACAATAGGGATATGTGAGGTAGCAGAATTATTTTTCATTTGCTTAATAACCTCAAACCCACTTGCTTCTGGCATCTCTAAGTCTGTTATAACCATTCCGATATTGTTAATATCAGTCGTTGGGGAAAACACATAATCAAGCAACTTGCGCCCATTAACAAAGTCATAATGCACCACACCAATGCGATTTAGGATAATTTGCATTGTTTTTAGCACGCTTGGGCTATCATCGGCTAGAAGCACACATTTGGTCGCTTGGACTTGAGAGACTTTGTTCATTTCTTCTTCTTTTTCTTTCTCAATCCACGGGAACACATCAGTAAGCATTTTTTCAATATCAACCACCTGCACTAAAGAGCCATCATAATAGCGTGTGCGTGAGACGAGCTTGGCGTTTTGTCCGCTACCACCCACACCTGAGCTTTGCTCGATTTCTGTCCATTTTTTGTTTAAGATTCTATCAGCCTCATAGATTCTCACTCCAATAGTCCAGCGAGAAAACTCACAAATCATAATAATATCAGCCTCCCCAGCAGGACGCTTAATGGAGTGCTTACGCAAATCTTTGGTTTTTTGTCTTGGGTCATAAAAAAACCACTTTCTCATATCAATAAGAGGCACAGTAAGCTCCCTAATGGTAATCAACCCCTCAATAAGTGTATTTGCCTCGTGGCTTACAATGGTAAGCGAACCTGTGTATTTAATAACCTCGCGGATTTTAAACACATTAACCGCATATAAATCTTTGCCCTTTTCTAAGCGAAAGCACAAAAGTTGCAACTCATTATTTTTGTGTAGGCTTGTTATTTGGTCGACTTTTTGCATACTCGCAGACATTTTTACTCCTTTTACAAACCAAATTAGCTAGATTCTAAATCGCTCAACTTGCATAGAAATTTTATCAATTATAGCCAAAAATGCCTAAAAAAATGCCTACTTACACAAATTAAGTTTTTTAGAATGCGTGCTTAACTCATCGTCTTTTTTAATTTCTTTTTTGGGAATCTTAGAAAACACTTCGCGCGCTTTTTTGCATTCATTTTGCTTATAATATCCCCACGCCAAAGAATCTAAATATGCCACATCATTAGGTGCAATCTCTAATGCCCTTTGCACATACCACACGCCCTTTTGTAAATCTATATCATAATCAATCATTAAATACCCAACAAAATTATAAAACACGCCCAAGCTCCCCTCTTTTTGGGAATCTAAAAACGAATCTTTTTGGATTAAATCAATAGCTTGTTGCATACCGCTAATAATGTTTTTTACGCGATTCGTATCCTGCTTATCAGCAAGGCTTTCAAAAGCATAAAGATGTGAAAATCCAAGATACATCGGCTCTTTGTAACTTTTATACACTTCAAGTGCGCTTGCTTGAGCGTTTTTATAGTCTTTCGCCCCCACATAAAGCTCAAACAAAAGATGTGGTTCAAATGGATAAAGTTTTGCAATTTGTAGTGCCTGTGTGTATTTCTGCCCCAAAGTATAAGCGTAAATAAGGTTTTTCGCATTGGCAATGTTAGATTCTTGGTTGTATTGCTCTTGGAGAATGCTTTGGAGTTTTTGGATTTTTCCAGCCTTATCATAAAGCAACAATGCCTCAAAGCAAATGTCCTCTTCGCAAGGATACTCACTCAAGTGAGAATCAAGCAATTCCACAGCTTTGTCTATTTTGCCATCTTGTTTGTATAAAGAGAGCAATCGCAACAAAATTTCAGGAGAACGCGTTTGATTATACAAAATTTCAAAATGCTTAAATGCCTCATCTTTTTGGTCAAGTCCAAGATACAAAACGCCTAGCACATTATGGATAACGGGCTCATCTTCTTTAGATTCTATATATTTGGCGATTTTTAGTGCCTCATCAATGTTATTGAGTTTAAGATGGGCATCTAAGCTTGCTTTGTTGATTTCCATATCTTGTGAAATTGGCGCACTAGATTCATCACCGTTTTTAGCTAAAAAATCACTAATATAACCCAGCACTATTTGTGGTGATTCAAACCCCACGCTTAAAAGTATGCTCTCTTTTAGATATTCGAGCTTTTGTGTCTCTTCATAAAGCACCAAATACATATCTCGCGCTTTTTTGGGCTCTGTATTTTGCAAATCAAGGGCTTTAAACATATACTCTTCTTCATTAAATGCCCCAAGCAAGACACCAAAACACAAAATCCCAAGTAGCATAGCAATGGCTGTTTTTCGTAAAAATTTCAAAATTGCACTCCTAAACATTCTTGTTGTAAGGATTCTTTGCCTTGTGAATCTAAAGAATCTGCTCTATGCGCGTCCCAAAATGGAAACTCCCTGCATTGCTTTGGGCGAACGGAATAAATTCCGCACTTCCCAGCATCAAAAAACACGCAAGCCAAATCATTGGATACATTTGTGTGTGGGAGGCTTTTTTCAATAAGTGAAAATTTATAACCCACTTTACGCACAAATTTTTGTGTAAAAGATTCAAACTCTAATCCCAAAAATTCTGCTATTGCGAGCATTTCATCGACACTCACAAATACATAGCCACTCTCTCCCACACAACACTTCCCGCCACATTGCTCGCATTTGCTCGGGGAGAATCGGAAGTCAAATCCAACTCTTGTAAGTGTGTGGTGTGATAGAGTAGATTCTAGCAATTTAGAATCCATTGGCTGCTTAACGCCACTCATAAAAGCTATCTCCTGAAATTTTATACACTTTGTTCTTATAATCAACTTGGTTATTTAAGAATCTTTCATTAAAATAACGACTTTTTTTATCCACAACTTCTCCCAAAAGGAGCTCTACACCAACGGCAGTAGCGTAATTCACCCAATTATACTTCAAATCTCTCCCAAGCAGGGCGGCATATTCCAACAAATATGGATTGACTTGGTTAATCACATTCACGACAAACAATTCCTTTCTATCACTTGGCTGAATGAGACTAAGCAACGATGGGTCGTAATTTACTTGTGTTGAGAGCATTCTCCTAGGGCGTGCGCCACTTGAGCCCATTATACTTATCATAAGCCCCGTGCGGACACCCGGTGTATTAAAAATCGCTACACTTGATTTTAAATATCCCTTTTGTGAGGCTATAAGTTTATTAAATGCCTTAGCGTCTTTGCCATCAATGGCCTGCTCAAAAACTATCTTTGCGTTTTTAGCGTGCAATAATGAGCCAAGATATGAGCCTGTTTGGGATTTATCGTTATACACGACAATTTGCTCCCCTCCACTCAAAGAGAGTAAAATCTCTATTTGTTTTTCATAATCTATACCGCCAAAGTAGAGGTTTTTGGGGATTTTGACATTTTGAATTTGTCGTGCGTTAATAGTAGGCAAATAAATAGGCGTGCTAATATCTAAATCTTGAGCAATATGTTTTGCCCCATTGGCAGTAAAAATACCGATGATAAAATTGTTTTCTCCTGCGACAGCGCGGTCATAAGCCTCTTGTATGGCTTTAGAATCTTCTGTATTCGTGTTAAACACTTCAAAGCTAAAATCCCCGCCACGAACCATTAGATATGACAAAATTGTATCAATACTTGCAGTAAAATATCTTCCAATGACCTTTTTGGGCATTAAAAGAGCGATTTTTACCCCAGCCACATTGTTTTTTTGTGGAGGTATTGGCATTTCTAAAATACCAATTTCTTGCATTGCGATAGAGAGTTTTGCGCGTAACTCTACATCTTCTTCATCACCAAAGCGCGCGATAAAAGAAATGTAATCGCCCTCCTCATACAGTTTATTTAAACATCGTTTAGAGCAGTTTTGTGTTTCTAGATTCACGACTTCGATTTTAGGCAGAGGCAATGGTGAGATAACGACATTTTTGGCTACGCAGGGCATTACCAAAAGACCAAAAACAAGCACAATTCTTTTCATAGCATTCCTTTTGCAATTTGTAAATGTTGCATAACTTCTGGCTTTAGCGAAGGGTTACGCACCACTTCATTGAGCGAATAAGTTGGTAAAAAATTATGGGTATTATGCCACAAAATTCTCCCATAATGTCGTGTATCTATGACACTCTCTCCAAGCAAGCGTGCTAGGCACTCTTTGCCAAAGACTACGCACGCCTTAGGAGCAATCTTTGCCATTTGAGCGTGTAAAAATCCAATGCACGCACTCACCTCATCATCACTTGGGCTTGTTTGCGATGGGCATTTTATCAAGGACAAAATAGAAACATTGTTAAGCGGGAGGCAAAAAACATTGGCGATAATTTTTTGGAGCATTTGCGCACTTTTGTTTTGCAAAAACACAGCATTAGTAGAATCTGTGATTAAAGGGGTGTGTGTGATAAAACAAAGAGGGCTTTGAGGATTGATAATCCCGGGGATTCTGCTTGTGGTATGTTTAGCGCGCCCACACATACTGCACTGCATAATACTAGAGCGTAAATCCCCGCCACCAAGCGTTTCTAGTTTATTTGGTGCAAGTTTTGGCTGCGAAGAAATAGCCTCACAAAAGCACTCCCCACACATCTTGCGTAAATACAATCGTTTTAGCGTTAAAAGTTCATACGCCGACATTGCACCCTCCTAGATTCCACGCAAACTCACTTGCGTTATAATTTTTACACAAGCGCGAGTTTGAGCACATCTTCAATCGTGCTTACACCCACAATTTGCATACTTTGTTTCACCTCATCATCAATTTCTTCTAAATCGCGTTCCAAATTTTTCTTAGGAATTAACACTTTTTTAATCCCAGCCTTATGTGCAGCAATGAGCTTTTCCTTTAACCCACCAATAGGCAACACCGCGCCACTTAAAGTAAGTTCGCCTGTCATCGCCACATTTGCCCTCACTGCCCTATCACTAAGAATCGAAGCAAGGGAGCACGCCATTGTGATTCCCGCACTTGGTCCGTCTTTTGGCGTAGCACCCTCTGGTATATGCAGGTGAATGTCATAGCAATTATAAATTTGTGCCTCACTATTTTTAGAATCTTTGCTCTCTTTTTGGTTTTTATACGATTTTTTGTCTTTTGAATGAAGTGTTTTTTTATCAAAAAGTGTCTTTACCACAGAATGCGCAATTTTGGCAGATTCTTTCATCACATCGCCCAAACTTCCCGTAAGCGTAAGATTCCCTTTGCCTTTAATTTTAATCGCCTCAATCTTTAACACATCTCCACCCACGCTCGTCCAAGCAAGTCCATTAGTTACACCTATCCTATCTTTGCCCTCTGCGCTTGTTACTTCAAAAATAATTTTCTTTAAGAAGCTGGGGAGATTCTTTGGTGTGATAGAAACTTTAGGATTTTTCCCTCGCACGCCTTTTGCTTCCTTTACACTCGTCTTAGTGTTTTTAGAATCTTTGGCAATTTCAAGTTTTAAAATCTCTTGGGCACTTTTACGCATAATGCTTGCGATTTGCCTGCGCAAACTTCTCACGCCAGCTTCTCTAGTGTATTTTTCGATAATTTCTTTGAGAGCTTGGGTGCTAATGCTTACTTCATTGCTTTGCAGGGCGTGTTTTTTAAGCTCTTGGGGGATAAGATATTTCTTAGCGATGTTAAATTTCTCGCTCGGCGTGTAGCTTGAGATTTCAATAAACTCCATTCTATCGCGCAAGGGCGGAGTGATGAAGCTAATATCATTTGCCGTAGCGATAAAAATAGCTTGAGATAAATCTAAATTAAAATTGGTGTAATAATCACGGAAGGCGACATTTTGCTCGGGGTCTAAAATCTCTAAAAGCACGCTTGAAGGGTCGCCACGATAGCTTTTGCCAACTTTATCGATTTCATCAAGCACAATGATAGGATTCATTTCCTTTGCTTCGATAAGCCCTTGTGTAATGCGTCCGGGCATAGCACCGATGTAAGTGCGTCTATGCCCGCGCAATTCATTGACATCTTCCATTCCACCGAGTGCGATTCTCACTAATGCGCGTTTGGTGGCTTTAGCGATAGAGTTTGCAAGGCTTGTTTTGCCCACGCCCGGTGGTCCATAAAAGCATAAAATCGTGCCTTTAGAATCTTTAAGTTTCGCCTTACGCTTCAGCGAAAGCTCACGCACTGAAAAATACTCAATAATGCGCTCTTTAGGACTTTTAAGCGCGTAATGGTCGCTATCGAGTTGCTTATTTATGGCGTTTATAGAAATCTTTGCTTGAGAAAACTTCCCAAAAGGAATCTCCAAGCACCACTCGACATAATTTTGCAACAAATTCGCATCTGCGCTGTCTTGGTGCATTCTGCTTAGTCGTTGGATTTGCTTTTTAATCTCCTTATACGCGTCCTCATTCATATACTTTTTGAGTGATTCAAGTTTTTGTTTGTAGGCTTCTATTTCCTCATCTTTTGGATTCTCGCCGAGCTCCTTTTGGATAAGTTTCATTTGCTCTTTTAAGAAATATTCCTTATTCACCTGCTCCATTTTATTATGCACTTTGGATTTGATTTCTTTTTGTAATCGCTGTGCGCGGACTTCTTCCATTACATATTGCACGATGAGCTCTAATCTCACCAACACATCATCTTGAGCAAAAAGCTCATACGCCGTATCTTTGACCAAATGCAAGCTCGAAGCTACTCTATCAATCACGCGATTCGCATCATAATCCTCATCAATCGCACGCAAAATATCCACATTGCTAAAAAAATGCTGACTTGTGTTTGCTAAGATTCTCACATTTTCGCGTAAAACCTCTAAAAGTGCGTTTGCTGTGCTTTCCTCATACGCTTTATAAGGGTGGGCGTTTATCAACCCGCTTAATCCCTCATCATCGCTCTGATTATTCACACTTATAATCTTGGCGCGCTCTATGCCTTGAAAGAGGACTTTTACCCTGCCATCGGGCGAGGCAGATTTACGCACGATAAGCCCTATCGTGCCCACACCATAAAAGCCATTTTCCTCTTTCGCCTGCGCGATAAAAATAAGTCCGTTGTGTGAATCTAATGCCTTATCAATAGCTTTTATATTTTCCTCATCGCTGACAAAAAGCGGAGTAATCATAAATGGATAGACAAGGGCATCGTTGTGGATAAAAATGGGGGTGCTTAATGGAAAAGAAATGGATTCTGGTTTCATTTGTATGCCTTTATGCGTGTAATTTTTGATTTACCAATTAAAGATTCTCACATACCACGGGATATGAGATGGTTTAATCTTAATGTCTTGGGCTATTTCTTGATTGCGCGAGAGATAATCATCTTGCGCCTGCGTCTTGCCCTTGCGCTTATAAACATTAGCGATAGAGGTATTAAGCTCATTTTCGCCTAGCTTAAACTTAATAAAAATGTATTCCACAAATGGCTTATACCGACTATTTGGAAAATCATTGAGATATGCTTGCGTCTCATCAACCGCGCGGTAGAGAAATTCTTGGTCTTTGGCGTAGTTTTTAAATCCATAATAATTGGCTAAAATTTTAAGAAATCCTAAATAATCTTGGTCGCTAAAAGTAGAAAATCGCTTCGCATACTCATCGATATAAAAACTCGCGAGCAAATATTCCTCTCTATCCATATGGGCTTGAGCTAAAATAAGCATAGCCTCTGGCAGAAGTGGAGAGTTAATATGCTCTGATTGCAATGAGGAATAATGAGAATCTGCGCCCTCAAGATTCCCAAAATTGATTTCTTTTAAAATATTTTCATACCAATATGCCGCGCTTTTGTTGTATTGGACTTCTTTTTGCGCACACGCGCTAAACCAACCCAAACAAAGCAAGGCACAAGAGATAATGAGGGATATTTGTTTCATTTTCTCACCTTTATAAATAAATTTACACGCCAATTCTCATAGAATCTCAAAGAGATTGTATGAATATGGTATTATTTTTGTTTATGTAATTTTTACTAAAAGTGGTATTATACACAATTTAAAGTATATACTTAAACAAATTACAAGGCTTTTCCACAATTTTAAGTGCAGGAGTGAGATAATGCTTTTTGAAGTGAAGTCGCCGATTTTAGGCTTTGAGAATGTAATGCAGATGGAGTTTGAACAAATTGATGACCTTTTTATGCGTATTAGCAACCCAGATGGCGATGGTGGCGTGCCTACCTTTACCCTAGTAAATCCATTCTTGCTACGCAATTATGAGTTTGAGATTCCCACTGCGTTAAAAGTGTTGCTTGAACTAGATACTTGCAAAAATATGCTTGTTGCTAACATTATGGTTTTGCAAAATCCTATCGAAAACTCTACCATAAACTTTCTCGCTCCCATTGTGTTTAACTTTGATAATAAAACAATGGCACAAGTCGTCCTAGATAGCATCAATTATCCGCAATACTCCATTGCAGAGCCTATTAGAATGTATTATGAAAAAGATGAGGCAAACACCCAACAACAATAAATAATCTGTTATAATTTGAATAAAGTAAAATACCAAAGCGTATGAAATTTTTTAGCCACAATATCCAAACAACGCTACAAAACAAAGGTCTAAATCCCACCTCAAGCGCACAAATAGCACGATTTGTGTGGAGTTTTGAGCTTGGTTTTTATATAAGTATTGTTTTGCTTATCATTGCTGGCATTTTACATATTGATTCACATTATTTTTTTGGTGTGCTTGTAGGGTTATGTGGTAATACCGAACACACAATATGTGGCACAGCATACAATGTTTTACTCACTATCCTTGTGTGCAGTCTTTTCTCTCGCCACACATTTTTACTTGCACTTACAGGCATAACGAGTGGTGTTTGTGGTTTGTTAGTGGCGATTGTGGTTTTGAAAGGAATAGCCCCACTACTTATCATCACAATCATTGCAATGCTTTTTATTGCACCTTTTGTGCTAAATTTCTTTGCTAAAAAGCAACGCACAGAGAACTTTTTTACTCTATTATCTATTGAAATATATGCGATAATAGCATTTTTATTGCCTATTTTGTTTTTATCGGCTATCTTTCACGGCAAATAAGCAAGTTTTAAGTAATAAATTTATTGTAAGGAGTGGAGATGAAAAAATTACTTTTTATCGGCTATGGCAATATGGCAAGGGCTATTGGGGCTGGAATCATAGAATCTGGACTTAGCAAGGAATATGAGATTACTATCACTGGGCGTGATGAAACAAAAGCACAGGCTTTATGCGAGTTTTTACGCACTTACTCTAAGAGAGAAAATCTCCGCATTAACGCGCTCAAGGCAGATTCTCACATTGATGTGCAAGATTGCGAGGTGCTTTTATGCGTGAAGCCCCACGCATTTAGTGCGTTTGCATATAAAGGCGAGGCTGGCATTGTGTATTCGGTGATGGCGGGCATTGGCGTAAAAAACCTACAATCCCATATCAACGCACGCAATATCGTGCGCATAATGCCAAATGTAGGCGCACTCTACGCACAATCAGCAAGTTGTGTGTATATCAAAAACCCAAATACCGACAAAGAGCGCGTTATAAGGCTTGTTGAGAGTTTTGGGAATTGCGTGCTAGTAGATAACGAAGACTTAATCGATGCTTCAATCGCTACAAGTGGAAGTTCGCCTGCATTTCTAGCCCTCATCGCAGAATCTTTAATTGATTGTGGCGTGTATAATGGACTTACACACAGCCAAAGCACGGAGTTAGTCGCTCAAACTTTTAAAGGGTTTGCCACATTGCTTGCAAACACATCGCCAAAAGACATTAAAACCTCTATAACTTCGCCATCAGGCACGACAGCGCGAGGATTGGCGGTGCTTGAGAAATGCGCGGTGCGCGGTGCGATAATGCAAGCGGGCATAGAATCTATCAATCGCGCCAAAGAACTAAGCAAGCTTTAATGGCGATTATCGCGCAATTTGCGCGCTTAATGCCCCACCCTTAGCCTTTGTAACACGCACATTGACAAACTCGCCCACCTCACCTCTATAATCATCAATCCTAATAAGCCGATTACTATCGCTACGCCCCTCACTCCAGCCCTGAGATTCATTATAATTTTCTACTAGCACTTCATACACTCTGCCGATTTCGCTTTTAGCGCGCTTAGCAAGCAGTGTTTTATGCAGATTCTGTAATCGCGCCAATCGTTCCTTTGCCACGAGGGAATCTACAAGCAACGCACTATCAATATTATACGCACTCGTATGCGGACGAGGCGAATACACAAAACTATAAATCGTATCAAACCCCACTTCTCGCACCACTTCTAATGTATCTTCAAAGTCCTCTTCGCTCTCTGTTGGGAATCCCACGATAATATCCGTCCCGATTCCAACATCGCTATATCCAGCCAAACGCAAAAAATGGCGGAGCTTTTCTATACGCTCTAAATACCACTCTTTGGTATAACCGCGCTTCATCGCTTTGAGAATCTTTGTCGAACCGCTTTGCAAAGGAATGTGAATGGACTTGCAAATTTTTTTATTGTTTGCAAATTCGTGTAAAAATTCATCATTCATATGAAGTGGGTGCGGGGAAGTAAAACGAATGCGAGAGATACCATCAATTTGACTTAAAGAGCGTAAAAGTTGTGTGAAATTCATTGGTTTATGTGGAATAGAGAATCTCACGCCATAATTATTGACATTTTGCCCTAAAAGTAGGAGTTCTTTTACGCCATTTTGTGCAAGTTTGCGTGCCTCGTTTAGCAAAATCTCTTCTGGGATAGAAATTTCCTTGCCACGCGTAAAAGGCACTATACAATAGCTGCATTTTTTATCACAGCCAATCGAAATATTTAAATGCGCTTTGATTCCCATTGTTTGAGGTGAAGCAAACACATAAGTGCTATCATCGTAGTTAATATCCACCTCAACGGCTTTTGGCGTGTGAAGCACTTGAGTAATCTTAGAGGTATTTCTCGCGCCAAGCACGAAATCCACAGCTTTTGACTTTTTGATAATGCTTTCGCCCAAATGGCTCGCCGTGCAACCACAGATTCCAATCTTTGCACCACTTTTTTTACCCCGCGCCAATGCACCAATTTCGCTAAAAAGTTTTCGTTCTGGTTTCTCACGCACAGAGCAAGTGTTAATGATGATTAAATCTGCATCTTGTGGATTTGCGGTAAGTGTGTAATGCTCTTTTTGTGCAAGCTCAGCGACAATATGCGCGGAATCTCGCTCATTCATCGCACAGCCAAGCGTTTGGATATAAAGTTTTTTTTCACCCATTGTGTATTTTAAGTATTTGTTAATGCAATGTTGAATTCGGGCTAAATAATGTGAATCTCATAAATATAATTATTTGCATCAAGTCCATAGCGCACTTCATTGAGTTTCACGCGCAAATTTGCTTTCTCTAGCGTTGTTTTAGCCTTTTGCATATCTTTATGGGCATTGCTCCCATCGAAGTAAAAAATATGCTTGCCTTCCCCATATTGCTTTTTTACCTCATCAAGAGTGATTTTGGCTGGAGACTTTTTGTCTTTAATATCTGCTTTAGCGATTTGAAGTTCCATAATTTACCCCTTAAGAGTGTAGAATCTAAGACTTTGCTATAAAATCTCTTTTAAGAAAAACGCAAGTATAACTAAAACTTACCAAAATTTTTGCATTTATTAAGCGAATTTTGATTAAAATTATACCTCTGCAAATCTTGCTAAAATAAAATCAAAGGATACAAGTAGCATTATGGAAAAAATTTTAGACATTATTGATAGCATTGCTTACGAAAAAGGCATAGAATCTAAATCTGTTTGCAATATCGTCAAAGAGGGCATTTTACAAATCGCTAAAGAAGAAATCAACCAAGATTACGAATACTTCATCGAAGAAGATGAAAAAATGCGCACACTTAGGCTTTTTTATAAAGTGCAAGTATGCGCAGATGATGATGAGCGTGTGGCAAATGAAAACCCCAATTTTATCGCTATTTCTAAAGTGAGTGAAGACAACATAAATGTAGGCGATACGCTTGAATACGAGCTCAGTTTAGATTCTATGAAAAGAGGGGCAATCAACAAACTTTTTTTAAGCATTGAGAATAATTTACAGCGAGAAATGGAAGAGCAACTTTTAAATAGCCTCAAAGAAAAACTCCACCAAATTGTCGCTGGAGTGGTCGTGGGGATAGATAATGAGGAAAATACCTTTGTAGAAATCAATGCAATCCGCGCAATTTTGCCTCAAAAAAACAGAATCAAAGGCGAGAAATTTAAAGTCGGGCAAACCATAAAAGCATTATTAAAATTCGTAGGTGTGGGAAAAAATGGTATTCGTTTGGAGCTCTCTCGCACCGCACCAAAGTTTTTAGAGGAATTATTACGCCTTGAAGTCCCCGAGCTCAAAGATGATGAAATCCACATTCACAAAAGCGCGAGAATCCCCGGAGAAAGAGCAAAAATTGCCATTTGGACAAACAACGCAAGGATTGACCCTGTGGGGTGTTGTGTGGGAGTAAAGGGCGTGCGTATCAATGCTGTGAGTGCCGAACTCAATGGTGAAAATATTGATTGTGTGGAATACAGCCAAACCTTAGAACAATTCATCGCCCGCGCACTCGCACCTGCTCAAGTAACGAGCATAAAAGTGCTAAAAGAGCCCTTAGATTCCACTCAAGATGAGAATCTCAAAGATTCCACAGACAATAAAGCCAAGCCAAAAGCCATTGTGCAAATTAAATCCGACCAAAAAAGTAAAGCCATTGGCAAAAAGGGCATTAACATTCGCCTTGCTTCAATGCTGTGTGATTGTGAAATCGAGCTCAAAGAGATTGCGTTGGCTGGAGAGACACAAACAAGCGATACACAAGAATCAAAAGATGAAAGCGTAGAGAAAAAGGGCGTAGAGGCATTAGAATCCCTCTTTAAAAGCTAGATTCTCACATCATAAACCTAAAGGAGCGCGTAATGTTACTTTTCACACCCGGACCAACCCCCGTTTTAGAATCTATTCGCAAGGCGATGAGTGAGCCTACTTTACACCACCGCACGCCAGAGTTTGAGGCGATTTTCTCGCGCGTGCGCGAGAATCTAAAAGACTTATTAAATATGCCAGAAGTGCTCATGCTCGCTTCTAGTGGAAGTGGAGCAATGGAATCGTGCGTAAGAACCTTTTGCAAACAAAAGCTCTTAGTAATCAATAGTGGAAAATTTGGCGAGCGGTTTGGCAAAATCGCTAAAGCATACAACATTGATTACGCTGAGATTATCCACGATTGGGATACGCCTGTGAGCGTGGAAGAAGTCATAGAAGCGTTTAAGGCAGATAGCGCGCTTGATTGTCTTTGCGTGCAAGTGTGCGAATCTGCTGGGGGCTTACGCCACCCCGTTGAGCAAATCGCCAAAGAGCTTAAAAAAATCAAGCCAAATGCAATGGTTGTGGCTGATGGCATCACAGCGATGGGTGTCGAACCCATTGACACAAGCCACATTGACGCGCTTATCGGTGGCTCACAAAAGGCATTTATGCTCCCACCGGGTCTTAGCATTATTGGGCTCTCGCAAAATGCTATTGATATGGCAAATGAACGCAACATTGGCTTTTATTTTAACCTCAAAACCGAGCTTAAAAACCAAAGTGCCAACACCACCGCTTGGACTGCCCCTACCACAATCATTCAGGGCTTGGAGGAATATTTTCGCATCGTGCAAGAAAATGGCGGGATACACCGTGTGTATAAACACACAAAAGCGCGTGCATTAGCGATGAATGAAGCACTAAAGGCACTTGGCTTACACATTTATCCAAAGTCCCCTGCTCTAGCGATGAGCGTAATCTATGATGAGACAAATGCTGCGCCACTGCGTAAGATTCTAAAAAATACATTTCATATAAATGCTGCGGGCGGGCAAGACCATATCAAAACAAGCATTGTGCGCTTTAACAATATGGGGCTTATCCCTGTGTATGAGAGTGCTTGGGCGATTAACGCATTAGAGCTTGCGCTACAAGAAGCAAAACTGCGGACATTTGATGGCATTGGCAATCGTGTATTTTTACAAAACTACTATGCGCTTTTAGAATCTTGATGCGGATAATCGCGCTCATTGGTGCAAGTGCAAGTGGCAAAAGCGCACTTGGCTTAGCACTTGCAAGGGAATTTGACATTGAAATTTTTTCACTTGATTCCCTAAGTATTTACAAATACATTGACATCGCCTCTGCTAAGCCCAGCATAGATGAACTCAATGAAATAACGCATTACGGTATCAATATTTTAGAGCCACATCAAAAATGCAATGTAATGACTTTTTGGAATCTTTTAGACAAAGCCATTCAAACCTCAAAACAAAAAGGCAAACGCGCACTTTTGCTTGTGGGTGGGAGTAGCTTTTATCTTAAAAGTATGGTCGATGGGCTTAGCCCGATGCCAAAGCTAAATAGCCAAATCATTGCGCACGCACAATCCATAGATAAGCCATTTGAGTTTTTGCAACGCATAGATAGCGCGTATTGTGCAAACATTTCGCCAAATGACACTTATAGAATCCAGCGGGCTTTAGAGATTTACTTCGCCACGCATAGCACGCCAAGCGCATATTTCGCCACGCATAAAAAAATTACAATGCCCGCATTAGAGAATCTTTGTATTTTTTCCCTCCAAATGCCAAGAGAAACATTAAGAGAGAGGATTTTTAAGCGCACCCGACAAATGATTGATAAAGGGCTTATTGATGAAGTGAAGTTTTTATCACAACGCTACCCTCTAGATTCTCAAGCATTTAAGGCTATTGGGATAAAAGAAACGCTCCGCTACCTTAATCTCACGCCAAAAGAGCAAGATATAAATGTGCTGTGCGAGGAAATTGCCACGCACACCGCTCAGCTTGCCAAAAGACAAACCACTTTTAATCACACACAATTTCCAACAGCCAAATTTCTGCCCTTAGATTCCCTTACGCAAGAATTACGGCATATTTTGCAAACAATTTTATAACCTTTTAAGCACAAATATTTTATAATTACGCCTTTTTGGCAAGATTATCACAAAGGTATTATCAATGCAAGACACACAAAATATCCGCAATATCGCCGTTATCGCTCACGTAGACCACGGCAAGACGACATTAGTAGATGGGCTTTTAAGCCAATCAGGCACATTTAGCGAGCGCGAAAAAGTCGATGAGCGCGTAATGGATAGCAACGACTTAGAAAAAGAGCGCGGTATCACAATCCTCTCCAAAAACACCGCCATAAACTACAAAGGCACGAAAATCAACATTATCGACACGCCCGGACACGCGGACTTTGGAGGCGAAGTAGAGCGCGTGCTAAAAATGGTCGATGGTGTGCTACTGCTTGTCGATGCGCAAGAGGGCGTGATGCCACAAACCAAATTTGTCGTAAAAAAGGCACTAGGCTTTGGAATCCGCCCCATTGTCGTGGTAAATAAAATCGACAAACCCGCCGCCGAGCCTGATAGAGTGGTAGATGAAGTCTTTGATTTATTCGTGGCGATGGGTGCGAGCGATGAACAGCTAGATTTCCCCGTGATTTATGCAGCGGCGCGGGACGGCTATGCAATCAAGAATCTAGAGGACGAAAAAAAGAATTTAGAGCCGTTGTTTGAGGCGATTTTGCAATCTGTCGCCGCGCCTAGTGGGAGCAGCGAAAATCCGCTCCAAATGCAGGTTTTCACGCTAGATTATGACAACTATGTCGGCAAAATCGGCATTGCGCGGGTGTTTAATGGCGTTGTCAAAAAGGGCGAATCCGTGATGCTTGCCAAGGGGGACGGCACAAAAGAAGTCGGCAAAATCACCAAACTCATCGGCTTTATGGGACTTGCCCGCACCGAGATAGAGAGCGCGGGAGCGGGAGATATTGTCGCTATTGCGGGGTTTAATGCCGTTGATGTGGGGGACTCCATAGTCGATAAGGACAATCCTATGCCCCTAGACCCTATGCACTTAGAAGAGCCCACGATGAGCGTGTATTTCGCGGTGAATGATAGCCCGCTCGCTGGCACGGAGGGCAAACATATCACAGCAAACAAAATCAAAGATAGATTGCTCAAAGAAATGCAGACAAATATCGCAATGCGGTGCGAGGAAATGGGCGAGGGGAAATTCCGCGTGAGTGGGAGAGGCGAGCTCCAAATCACTATTTTAGCGGAGAATCTTAGGCGCGAGGGCTTTGAGTTTAGCATTTCACGCCCCGAAGTGATAATCAAAGAAGAAGAGGGCGTAAAAAAAGAGCCCTTTGAGCATTTGGTAATCGACACGCCACAGGACTTTAGCGGGACGATTATCGAGCGACTTGGGCGCAGAAAGGCAGAAATGAAAGCGATGAATCCTATGGGCGATGGATTTACGCGATTGGAGTTTGAAATCCCTGCGCGAGGGCTTATCGGCTATCGTAGCGAGTTTTTGACCGATACAAAGGGCGAGGGGGTGATGAATCATAGCTTTTTAGAGTTTCGCGCATTTAGCGGGAGCGTGGAGTCGCGCAAAAATGGCGCACTCATCTCTATGGAAGCAGGCGAGGCGACAGGATTTTCGCTTTTTAATATTCAAGAGCGAGGGGTGCTATTTATCGCGCCACAGGCAAAAGTCTATGTGGGAATGGTGATAGGCGAGCACAGCAGGGACAATGACTTAGATGTAAATCCCATAAAGGCAAAGCACCTTACTAATATGCGCTCAAGCGGGGCAGATGAGGCGATTAAACTCGTCCCACCGCGTGATTTAACGCTAGAGCGGGCATTAGAGTGGATAGAAGAAGATGAGATTTTAGAAATCACGCCACTAAATCTTAGAATCCGCAAAAAGATTTTAGAGCCAAACTTGCGAAAAAGGGCAAATGCGAAAAAATAAACTAAGTCGGAGTTTGTAGATGTTTTTAAACGATAGTTTTTTGGTGAAAAATTTTGTGTTGCTATTTGTGATAAACTCGCTATACATCACTTTAGCACAATTTTACAATCTCCCAAAATTTTTTGACTCCTATTGGTTTTATTGCTTTTTCTTCCGTGAGGCAATGCTTTTTTGCACTTATTTTGCGGTGTTTTGTGTGATACATTACATTCCTTTGAAGTGGATACAATCAATAATTGTGAATCTCGCAGTCCTGTTAAGCGTTGTGTTGCTTTTGGTGAATGTTTTTTTAGCCTATAATTTTGGTGGAACGCTTAATGAATATCTCGTGGGAGTCGCCTTTGAGACCAACCCCAATGAATCGCAAGAATTTCTTTTTACATATTTTGATGTATGGCTTATATTATCTTACCTAGCGATTATATTGCTTTTGGCTTTTGTATATATGAGAGGCGATTATATCGCCAAAGCATTGGTTGGGAAAGTAGCACCATTAGATTCTAAAAAGTCATTGAGGGGGGGGGGCAGAGTTGTTTGGGTGATATTTATCGCCCTGCTTGTTCTGCTTATCGCTATCCACATTTTTCGCTTGCGCCCCCCAGATGAGCGTCAAAGTGATGTGCTCTACAACGCCACTACCTCTATTTATAGTGCGTTTAAAAAAGTCCGTGAGCAAATCCGCCAATTTGAAAATTTAGCCATAGACTTTGAGGGCTCTATTAAAGACATTGGATTCTCTCCCATACAAACCAAAGACAAAATTGACACCGTTGCCTTAATCATTGGAGAATCTGCGCAACGAAATTTAATGCAACTTTATGGTTACTACCTGCCAAACACGCCCAACCTCATCGCCCTACGCCAAAACTCACCAAAAAATTTGCTTGTTTTTACTGATGTTATCTCCTCTCAAGTTACCACTTCAGAATCTCTCTCGCAAACACTCACTTTCGCCAATCAAGAGGATTTACACACGCCTTGGCACACGCACTTAAATATCATCGATATAGCAAGGCTTGCAGGATACAAAACCATTGGCATTTCTAACCAAGAGCGTTATAGCGTGTGGGCGAAAGCAAGCACAAGTATTTTTAATCGTAATGACGAACTCCATTGGCTAAGCATAAGCTCTTCTTTTGATGGCTCAAAGCCAGATGGCAATATCCTGCCCATTTTAGATAAATCTCTCCAACAAAATGAAAAAGAAAATGTGTTTATCACTCTGCATTTAATGGGTAACCACGCCACTTATTACAAACGCTATCCAAAAACATTTGATATTTTCACTCAAAAAGACATAACAAGCCAGCGAGGAGCAAAAACTATCGCTGAGTATGCCAATGCCACTGCTTATAATGACTTTGTGTTGAGCGAAATATTCAAGCGATTTGAACAAGGCGATAGCATTGTCTTTTATTTCTCCGACCACGGCGAAGAAGTATTTGATAGCCTTAATATGGGCGGGCATAATGATATTACCATTTCACGCTTTATGCTTGAGATTCCATTTATTATTTATGTGAGCGATACATTTATACGCAAACACCCACAAACTTACGCAAGGCTTAAAGCCGCGCAAAATACGCCATTTATGAATGATGACTTTATCCACGCGTTTATTGATATTTTGGGATTCCACATTGATGGCTTTGAGCCACACCGCAGTCTATTTAGCACCGATTTCACTCCACGCAAAAGAATGGTGGGACTAAGGGCAAACAAAGATTATGACGCAGAGCTCAAGTCTCAACAAAGGTTGCCATAATGTTTGTGTTTAATTTTCTAAAGAAGCCAAAACAAACAGGCGCGATACTGCCTAGCTCTAAAAAGCTCGCTCTTGCCATCACACACGGCATCGCTTTAGAATCTGCAACCCACATTGTAGAGCTTGGGGCTGGCACAGGCGCATTTACACAAGCAATAGTGCAAAAAAAGAATAAGAATGCGCAATTTTTGGCTATCGAAATCAACGAAAAAATGGCGCAAAAACTTGCTAAAAAAATTAGCAATGTGGATATAGAAATAAATTGTGCGCAGAATCTCAAAGAAATTTTAGCCCAAAAAGACATACAAAAAGTTGATTGCATTATTTCTGGTTTGCCTTGGACATTTTTCAAAGATACACAACAAGATGAACTCTTAGCTATGATTTATGAATGTCTCAATGAGGGTGGATATTTTGTGGCGTTTGTTTATGCCTTTGCGTTCTCGCCATTTCGCAGGAGAAAATTTGCAAAGAAACTTACCAAAACATTCGGCAATGTGGAGATTCCAAAAATTGTGTGGAAAAACTTCCCCCCAGCTATTATTTATAGATGTAAAAAGTAAGTGTGGATTGGAGTGTCTTGTTTGGGTTATTTGCAAATCAAAACATACGCCCAAAAGCCTACTGTTAGACAAATATGAAAATTTTTATTGCCCTTGCCAATAGTGCGAGATTCTCATTTTTGCCACATTTTTTTCCTAAAAATTGCTCCAAAATTTGGGTATAATATCGCTCTATTTTAACAACACGAAGTTTGATTCTGCGATACTCACGCTTACCTCAAATATCGTGGTTTTAGAGCTTTTATTAGAAATTGCAGGTGCTTGATTTTAAGAGATTTTAACCCAAAGCCTCTTAGCAAAGCAATCTATCTTAAAATTACAAATGATTCTAAGGAGAGAGAATGGATACATTTTTGGAGGGCGTTGCTTTTCGGCACGCTTGCAAAATTTTTGATGAAGATAAAAAAATCCCAACTGAAGTATTTCAAAATATTTTACAAGTGGGGCTTAATGCGCCAAGTTCCTTTGGTATGGAGCCTACACGCATAATGGTGATAAAAAATCCAAAGGTTAGGCAAGACATACAGCCACTTTGTTGGAATCAAGCTCAAATCACTACCGCAAGCGAGCTTGTAATTTTTAAAACCCTCACTACACAGCTTATCCCGCCAAGCAACTATATAAAGCAGGCTATGGCACGCAAGCAAAAAACACCCGAACAACTCAAAGCCTATGAGGAACGCTATACAAACTACCTCAAAGACAAGGGTTATGATGAATATAAGATTGGCTATTGGGCGGCATTACAAAGCTATATCACCGCAACTACGATGATGGATTACGCTTCATATCTAAAGATTGATACTTGTATGATTGAGGGCTTTGAAAAAGCCCCATTAGAGCAGTATTTTAAGCTAGATAGTGCGGAGCAAATCACGCTTTTGCTGGCGTTTGGATATAGGATTAAGCCACAGAGTAAGCGATACCGCATTACTTTAGATGAATTTATAGAATATAAATAAAGGAGAATGTATGCTAAACACATTTACTGTAATCAAACGAGACGGACGCATTGAAACACTAGATGTCTCTAAAATCAAAAAATACACCTCAAGTGCCACAGAAAACTTGGAGGGCGTGAGCTCAAGTGAGTTAGAACTTGATGCAAAAATCCACTTTAAAGACAAAATCACCACTGGTGAAATCCAAAATACCCTTATCCAAACCGCTGTGGATAAAATCGATGTCGATGCGCCAAATTGGACTTTTGTAGCAGCAAGACTTTTCCTCTATGACCTTTATCATAAAGTTAGTCGCTTCACAGGCTATAAGCATTTACGCGACTACTTTGAAAATGCAGAATCTCAAGGCAAAATCGTGCGTGGATTAAAAGAAAAATTTGATTTAGATTTACTAGATTCTCACATTCAGCCAGAGCGGGATTTGCAATTTAATTATCTTGGTATTAAAACGCTCTACGACCGCTACTTGCTAAAAGATAAAGACAATCAGCCTATTGAGCTACCTCAACATATGTTTATGGCAATCGCGATGTTTCTCGCGCAAAATGAAAAAGACAACAATGAGTGGGCAATCAAATTCTACGATATGATTTCTAAATTTGAGGTGATTTGTGCCACGCCCACGCTTGCAAACGCACGCACACCGCGTCATCAGCTAAGCTCTTGCTATGTGGGGAGCACGCCTGATAATATCGAGGGAATCTTTGATGCCTACAAAGAAATGGCGTTGCTAAGCAAGTATGGTGGTGGAATCGGCTGGGATTATTCTAAGGTGCGCGGACTTGGAAGTTTTATCGATGGGCATAAAAACGCTGCGGGTGGCGTTGTGCCGTTTTTAAAAATCACCAACGATGTCGCCATTGCGGTTGACCAGCTCGGCACACGCAAAGGCGCAATCGCCACTTACTTAGAAGTGTGGCATTATGATGTAAATGAATTTATCGATTTGCGTAAGAACTCTGGCGAAGAGAGACGCCGAACTCACGACTTGTTTCCTGCACTATGGATTTGTGATTTGTTTATGAAACGCGTGGAAGAAGATGGGCGATGGACGCTCTTTGACCCATATCAGTGCCCAGAACTCACAGAACTCTATGGTGAAGAGTTTGAGGCGAAATATATCGAATATGAAAACAATCCAACGCTTATCAAAAGCAATGTAAGCGCAAAAGAGCTGTGGAAAAAGATTCTCACCAATTATTTTGAAACAGGAATGCCATTTTTGTGCTTTAAAGATAATGCCAATCGTGTCAATCCAAACGCACACGCTGGAATCATACGAAGCTCAAACCTCTGCACCGAGATTTTCCAAAATACCAAGCCAAATACTTATGTCGTGCAAGTAGAGTTTGAAGATGGAAGTATCGCTGAGTATGCTGAAATGCAAGAAGTAACAACCGACAACAATATTACCAAAAAGGCGAACAAACTTACAAGCATAGATTCTCTTAATGGCAAAAAAGTCTTTATCACGCAAAGAATCTGCAAAGATGAAAATGCTGGAGAGACTGCTGTATGCAATCTAGCGAGCATAAATCTAAGCAAGATTCACACAAAAGAGGACATTGAGCGCGTGTTGCCAATAGCGATTAGAATGCTTGATAATGTCATTGAACTCAATTTCTATCCAAATCGCAAGGTAAAAACCACCAACCTTAAAAATCGCGCCATAGGACTTGGTGTAATGGGTGAAGCACAAATGCTTGCTACACAAAAGATTGAATGGGGAAGCGATGTGCATTTACAAAAAATCGATGAGATTATGGAGTGCATTAGCTTTAATGCCATTAGTGCAAGTAGCGACTTAGCAAAAGAAAAGGGCAAATACGAGCAGTTTGATGGCAGTAATTGGAGCAAAGGCATTTTCCCCATTGATATGGCAAACAAAGAAGCACTCAAACTTGTCAATAGAAGTTTGTTTAAAGATTCTTGTGATTGGAGTTCTTTGCGCCAAAAGGTTAAAGAGCAAGGTATGAGAAATGGCTATCTTATGGCGATTGCTCCTACTAGCTCGATTTCAATTCTCGTTGGCACGACACAGACTATCGAGCCTGTGTATAAACGCAAATGGTTTGAGGAAAACTTAAGTGGCGTGATTCCCGTAGTCGTGCCAAATCTCACACTAGATACTTATAACTTTTACACACCAGCGTATGATTTAGACCAAACACTTATCATAAAAGCCGCTGCCGTGCGACAAAAATGGATAGACCAAGGACAAAGCACTAATATTTTTATGCGCCTTGACAAAGCAGGTGGCAAATACCTTAACGAAATCTATATGCTTGCGTGGAAATTAGGGCTAAAAAGCACCTATTACTTACGCTCACAAAGCCCAGAGATTGATGAGGGGCTTGATACTATGGATAGAAGCATTGAATGCTATAACTGCCAATAGCGTAAATACACTTCGCCCAAACACCATAGGCGATAGTGTCATCTTAGCCCAAAGTGATACCACGGCGGGCTTTTTATGCAAAAATAGCGCAAGGCTTAATCACATTAAAAACAGAAACCCCAAGACAAAAACACTTATAGAATCTCCCAATCTCGCCACACTAAAAATGCTCTCCCGCGTCCCAAACACACATAAAAATCGCATAAGACAAGCAACTCTAAGACAAGCTAAAACAACTTTCATTTTCCCAAATGGCAATGCCATTCGCCTTGTATCCCAACCAAAACAACAACGCGTGCTACAAATTTTTGGTGCGCTCTTTTCATCATCAGCCAACACACACAAGGCGGACTTCAAACGCAATGAGGCAATAGCAAAAAGCGATATAGTGGTGCTAGATTCAAGAGATTTGTTTCAAAGCACTCCATCTCAAATCCTACAACTTGGCACACACAAGATGCGCAAGATACGATAGAATCTGTTGTTACAAAAATACATTCACAAAACAAAAACTCCACAAAAAATAAAAAACAATACACATTTCTCTAAAATAAGTGCTATAATCGTGCCTTGTAATAAAAAATAAGGAGTGGCAATGCCTAAAAAACAATCTAAATCAACCACCACGCAAAAATCTCCCAGTAAATCTATCGACAAACCAGCCCTAAGCACGACCAAGCAACAAGGCATTAAAACGAAGTTTAGCCCAAATGACATAAAGGATAAGCAAGGGGATTATGTCATTTTAAACGATGTATTTAGGACTTTTGCCGTGCAGGCTTCTTTTGTGCAGTATTGTGGGAGGCGCGATATTTCTCTTAAAACCAAAATCAAGCCAAGAAATGCGAAGCAAATCCAGCACTACACCCAAAGTGAAGATTACAACTCAAATGTGTCATCTGTAACGATGAAAATCAAAGATTTGCTCGAAGTTATCAAGCAAATTAAGGAGTTTGAGCGCACTACACACCTTAAACCCAAAAAACTCCAAGTGATTTTTATGCAACGATTAAATGAGTGGGAGCGATTACAAAACAAAATTGCCAAGCAAGATTCTTAAACCCTCGTCAAATACAGAATCTCCAATCAAAGGAAAGTCGTGGCAAAGCTATACCAACTCTTTTTTATAAGCCTGTTTTTTCTAAACACACACGCACTTGCTCAAAGCATTCAATACGACCAGCAAGATTTAGCAGGCATTATTAACAACTACCGCTTTAATGCCAATCTCCCCACACTCCAAAATCACAAAACCCTGCAAAGAATTGCCGATAGAGTGGCGTATTTGCTTGCCTATGATAACACCATTTTAAGGCAAAAATCAACCATTGGCGCGCTGTTTAAAAACATTGATTTAGACATTTCATTTTATCGAGTCTTCGCCACTTATGGCAATATGCAAACCACAGATTTGACAAAACACCTAGTAGAGAAAAACTCCGCTGACATCTTTAGTCAAAAATATGATTATCTTAGCATTGGCTTATATGAAAAAAATAATATGCAATACATAGTCGCGCTCCTTGCCAAAGAAATACAAGACACCCAAAGTGAAGTCCAAAAAGTTATCGCTCTAACGAACCAAGCCCGCAGAGCGAATGGAATCTACAATGATGTCTTTTATGATGAAGATTTAAGCAGAGCCGCACTAAAAAGAGCAAAAGAAACCGTGCGCTTATTTGACCACAAACGCCCTGATGGCAGGAATTTTTACACGGTGTTTGAGGAATTTGGCATTGACTACATTGTAAGTGGGGAAAATCTCGCATCTGGGCAAGCAGACGCCTATGAAGTGGTAAATGGCTGGATGAACTCACCCGGTCATCGTGCTAATATTTTAACCAAAGATTTTGATAGCATTGGGGTTGGATTGTTTTTCTATCAAGGGCAGGCGTATTGGACACAGCTTTTTACCAAACAAGCGCAATAGATTCTAAAAACTTCAACTTAAAAAGGCGATAAAATGATACAAGAAGCGATTTTGGCACTCACACAAAAGCAAGATTTGAGTTTCGCTCAGGCAAAAGAAGTGATGGATGAGATTATGCAGGGCATTGCGAGTCCAGCGCAGATGGCGTCATATCTCACTGCATTAAGCCTAAAAGGCGAGAGTATCGATGAAATCACTGGTAGCGCGATGAGTATGCGGGAGCATTGCGTGAAACTTTTACATAATCACAATGTGCTTGAAATTGTCGGCACAGGGGGCGATGGCGCAAATTCGTTTAATATCTCTACTACCGCGTCCCTTGTGGTATCAAGTGCGGGGGTAAGCGTGGCAAAGCACGGCAACCGCGCGGCAAGCTCCAAAAGTGGCGCAGCCGATGTGCTAGAAGCATTAGGCGTAAATATCAATCTCCCGCCTGAGCGCAGTTTGGAGCTAATGCAAACAATCCACATTTGCTTTCTCTTTGCGCAAAATTACCATATCGCTATGCGCTATGTCGCGCCCATTCGCAAAGAACTAGGCATTAGGACGATTTTTAATATTTTAGGACCGCTCTCAAACCCTGCTGGTGCGAATATGGAGCTTATGGGCGTGTATGATGAAAGCCTTGTGAAGCCTTTGGCGCGAGTTATGAATAATTTAGGCGTTAAACGCGCAATGGTAGTCTATGGCAAGGACAAACTTGATGAAATCTCCGTGAGCGCGAAAACCGCCGTGTGTGAAGTGATAGAGGGGCAGTTTAGAGAGTATGAAATCGCGCCTAGCGACTTTGGCTATCCACTGCGCCAAAAAGATGAGATTCGCGGGGGCGATGCGGTGCAAAACGCCCAAATCACGCGTGAGATTTTAAGTGGCAAAGAGCGCGGGGCGAAAAGAGAAGCCGTGTGTCTCAACGCGGGGGCTGCACTCTATGTGGCAGACAAAGTGAGCGATATAGCGCAAGGCGTGAAAATGGCGGAATCGCTCATTGATTCAGGCAAGGCTATGGCGCAATTAGAGCGGTTTATTGTAGAGAGTAATAAAAATTAGGCAAGATTCACGCGTTTGATTATGAATTTTGGGAGGACATTGTAAGTGAATCTAAATAGTAAAAACACCGCACAAATGCCACCTAGCACGATAATCCAAAAAGATAAAATTATCTTTAATGATTATCCATACAAGCCTAGTATCGTCTGCAAGGGCAATGGGGTGCTTTTGGCAAAGGATATTGTGGCGTATATCACTTTGCCAAATGCTTTTGTGGTGGTAAATAGGCATTTTGGTGCACCATTTTATGAGCTCATAGCAATGCGATATGCGACAAGTGATGAAATCGCCACATTTGCCAAACGCAATGGTTTGCGCAAGTTAAATCATACGGATAATTGGATATATTTACTTGAGGAATATTTGGATACAGAGTATTCGCAAGAAACGCACGAAAATTTTATGGAGCGTTTGCGTAAAAATGGCTTTTTGGCACAAGAGATTGCTACTATCAAGGCAAAAGAAGGCAAAATGGTAGATTGGTGCAATGGATTTGCGTGGGAGTGGATTGCGCTTGATGTGTTTAGTTTGCTACATTTTGAGTTGCATAATCCCAAAGGTGTGATTAAATACTTACTTTTTCCTAAAAAATTTGATGATTTTTACAAAAGGGCTATGACTATCGCACTAAAAGGCGCGAATCTAAAATCGCTCAATGATTCGCTATAATTGCGCTTTTAAATTTTAAAAATACAAAGGATTGTAATGCCAAAACTACGATTTCTCGCGCTATTGCTATTTCTCACGCTAAATGTCGCAAATGCTATGTTTGACTACAATATTCTTAACATACGATTTGAGCTAGTAAGCAAATATGATTCATTGAATTGGGATGGGCGCAACAAAGACTTAATCACACCGCAAGATTTAGCAAACCTCCAAGACAAAGACTACAATGCCTTTGGGATTCCACTGCCTAAACGCATTATTTTTGAAGTCCTAAATTTTCATAAAAATCACAATGATGAATTTTCGCTTTTGGTAAAGCAATATCCATTTGCCCAGCTCATTTTCTCGCAATGGCAGACTATCAAACTCTATGAAAGGCACAAAGAATTAACGCAAAATCCAAAATTGAAATACAAAGACTTTATGAGTGAGCATTTTAGATTCACTTACAATGGCAGGAATCTCAACATTTATGAAGCAATCGCAAAGATGAAGTTGCAAGAGAGAAATAATGCAAACAACGAATCATATTATGGCATTGATGATGTTTGGACTACACTTGCTGATAACACTGAAAATCTTACACTTTATGACTTCATCTATGACATTATCCCAAATTCTATTAAAAGAGAGTTTCTAAAAGATGAATCTACAATGAAATCTTACTTACCCCTTAAAAGCGAATCTTTTGAATACACGCAAAATAATTTTAAAGATAAAATAGAATTACACACAAATATCTATGGCGATAAGCCTTTCAATGAAAAAAATATCAAAAAAGAGTGGCACACCATAAATGCGCTGAATCTCAAAGGCTATGACATTGCTTCAAAAGAGCTTATAATCCCAAAAGCAAAGCACAATAAATTAGGCATAGCATACAATGAGCTTTGGGAGTTAATGAATGTGAATCAAGAGGATTTGGAGTATTTTACATTTTGGGAGTTGAAGCACATTCCCGCTCCAGAATTAACAGAATATGACATTGATGAAGAAGGTGTAAAATACGCAGTGGGCGAATGGAATAAACATGTATTAGATTATAAAACAAAGGCTTCTTGGGAGGATATTCTTCGTTTTATGCAATCGTATGCACCTTATGCTGATAGTTATTTGCATCTTTATGGTGGAGAAATTTGGGATAGAGGCTCTGCATTTATAACAAGTAGCGAAATCAAAAAACTCGCTGCTACGCAATATTACCAAGCACAAATGCTGATTTTACATAATAATTTTTCTACAAACAACGCTATATTTGAAGAAGCAAGGCAACAAATGAGAAAAGACCCCAATATAGACTTTCACCCAACGACTAGACCCTCTTGTGCTGAATATTGCCATTATGTCGCAGGATTTGAGCTAGATGCTTATCTAGCCTACCGCTTCAATCAAGCATTGGCTTTGGTATTTGTGGGCGCGTATTATAAAGGGGAATGAATGGATATTTTAGCAAAGATTGTCGAATCGACAAAAGGCACGAATCTAACAAATCTAATGCGAATCTAGTGGCGATTCAAAGGATTCACGCAAATCTAAAAAGCGCGAATTTTCGCTACAATCACGCATAAAATTTATGGAGTCGATACGATGAAAAAAGTCTCATTTATCCTATTATTTATCATTTTAGGCTTGGATATTGCAGAGGCAATGTCAATAGGTAGGGCTCGGAATCCAAAAATCCACAACGACTTCCTACGCAATCGAGCCGATAAAGAAATATATTTAGGCATAAATACAGCCATAAATGCCATTGATAATTGGTGTCCTAATGATGAATATCAAATATTAGACCATAAAGTAGGCTTATATTTAGGTAAAATTATTTTTAGCAAAAATAAGCAAGGCATTTTAGCTCCAAAATTTATCCCTTCAAACATAGCAAATATCGCTAATGAAGCAGATAAAATCAATCCCTTGTGGCTTGATGAAATAAATAAAAATTATGTCCCACCGCAAACGCATTGTGATATGGGGTGTTTCACTATATACAACGCCAATAATGTAAAAACACTTTGCAAAAATAGCAAAAATAATATTACTTTAACAAAAGAGCAAATCATCTCATATTTTACGGAATTGCACAGGGCAAATACGGCGTTTATTCAAAATTACATAGATTCGATAAATGCAAATCGTGGTATTAAAGCATATCATTTGAATCATAAAGTCTATGATGAATTATTTAAAAAAGGCATTATTTTTTATGAATCAATGCTAAAATGGCAAGATGGCACTACGGAGCAACGCAATCAGCTTAAAATAATCGCATTAGACTACCTAGCAAAATCAAATCAATCTAATTTTAAAATCTTACTATATGATGAGCTATTTTATGCGTATTTGGTATGGAGTTTGAGAGATTATACGATTCGTTATTATCAAGGCTATCTCGCAGAAAAAAACAATATGCTATTTAATATAGCTACTTATATAGATGAGATATTTTTGTCAAGATATGATAATTGGAATCATTTGTTTTACAAACTACGAAATTATATTAGCGAAATGTATCATAGTGATTTATCGCAAGCATTAAAAGATGAAATACTTGGTAGTTCTGGTAATGGCTGGGAATATGGCTTTTTTAATGTGGAAGTTTCAAACTATCTTCCAACCGATGAAAAAGGATATTATCACACAGAGTGGGGGTATCCAAACTATTCGTTTGTCTCCCCAAACCAAGCCCTATTCACAAGAGGACAACCAATCACCCCCTCCCCACTTGGCAAATACTACTTTGAATTAAGCGATAATAAAGGTGTATTTATTGAGTTTTTTGATAGAATCTACCCAAGCATCACAAATCCCCCAAAAGGCTGGAGCAAAGAAATGATGCAAAAACTAGATTTTAAGTTAGAATAAGGTTACTATGGTGATAAAAATCGCAAAACAAATCAATCACACATTGAAGTGTTGCATATTGCCATTGTTGATATTGCAAATGAATTTATATTCTGGTTGTGCGCTAAATCCACTTAAGGCAGAGTATTTTTACATAAAAGAGCCATTTGACTTTACCAAGCAGGGAAATGTGTATGAAAAACACTTCACAATGCCACTTGATTTGTGGAGGCACGACCCGCATATTGCTATTCAAATATTTTTTAAGCCTGATACATATTGGAGGGATAGCTATCCCACAGATGATGACAGCGACATTAGGGTAGCATTTGAGAATCTCCCTATCAAAAATGGAGCGGATTTTATCAAGCGACTTGATTATATTTGGCGACCTGCGACTACAAATAAATTTGCTTATGGTTGTCGCCCTATATGCCATTGGGACGATTTGCAAAAGCAAAAGGTTTTAGAGATTTTGCAAAGCTATCACCCAAATCAGTATTTTAAATTTAAACTCATTTTTACGCCACTAGGCAATCCAAAGCTAAGGCAAGAGCAAATCTTAACATTGCCATTGTATTTTACAACAACAAAGGGTGATTTGTGGAGCGATGAGGGTATCATAACTTTGGCATTATTTGATACAAAAGTTTGGAGCAAATATAGCATTAGGCTTGAAGTGCTAGAAAACGCGCCTTTGCCAAGCGGCATTACGCCACATATTATCATCACAGGCGCATTTAGGAAATAATAAAAGGGGGATAAATGGATATTTTAGCAAAGATTATAAAATCGACAAAGGCACGAGTGGAGCGCGAAAAGGCGCAAATCCCTTTTAATGAAATGCGTGAAAAAGCGCAAACGCTGTATAAAAATCAGCTTAAATCGCTTGAATTAAGCGCAGATTCAATGATAAAGCCACCCTTTGCGTTTGAAAAGGCGTTAGATTCGCGTAGAGATTTAAGCGTGGATTCAAATGCGGATTCACGCTTAAATGGTGTAGATTCGCGCCACACAATGCACTTTATCTGCGAAGTCAAAAAGGCTTCGCCCTCAAAAGGCATTATCGCGGAGGATTTCCCATATCTCCAAATCGCGCGGGATTATGAGAGTGCGGGAGCGGATTGCATTTCCTGCTTGACAGAGCCAGAGTATTTTTTGGGTGCGGATAGCTATTTGCGCGAGATTGCAAATGCGGTAAAAATCCCCACTCTACGCAAAGATTTTATAGTGGATAGCTATATGATTTATGGTGCGAAAGTTTTGGGCGCGGATTGTGTGTTGCTCATTAGCGAGGCGTTAGAATTAGCGCAAATGGTGGAGTTTTGCGACATTGCAAAATCGCTTGGATTAAGCGTTTTGATAGAATCGCATAGCGAGGGTGCGCTTCAAAATGCGCTTCAAACCTCCGCGAAACTCATCGGCGTAAATAACCGCGACTTGCGGAGCTTTAAAGTGGATTTAGGCACAAGTGTGCGCCTTAAAAAGCTTGTCCCAAAGGACAAAATCTTTGTCAGCGAATCGGGAATCGCCACAAGAGAGGACATTGCCCTTTTAGAATCGCACGACATAAACGCCGTCCTCATCGGCGAATCACTAATGCGACAAAATGATAAAACAAAAGCATTAAACGATTTGCGAGGCACTCCACAATCAATTTGATTTTTAAGAAATGTTTGGTATTATTATAAAATAATTATTTTTTCTAAAGGTGTTAATATGACAAAGCTCGTAAAAATAGGCACTTCTTATGGTATTCGCATACCAAAAATTTTTATACAAAAAGCGAAGTTGCAAGATGTTGAGATTGATTTAAAATTACTAAAAAATGGGCTCTTGCTAACCCCACATAAACAACCTCGTGCTTCTTGGAATAGTGAGAATCTACGCAAAAAAGCAATGCAAAAAAAACACAGCACAACATTCCAAGAATTGCAAAATGAATTTTTGGGCGAAGATATAAAAGAGTGGGATTGGTAGTTGTGCGTGAAATAAGGCAGTTTGAGATTTTTTGGATAGATTTAGACCCTACAAAGGGCAAAGAAATCGCCAAAAAGCGTCCTTGCGTGATTATCTCGCCAAATGAACTAAATTACTTGCAAACGCGACTTATCGCACCTATCACTTCAAAGGGTTTTGACGCACCTTTTCGGGTAGATTTTAGCCTAGAAGGGAGGAATGCTAGGATTTTGTGCGACCAGATTCGGTGCGTGAGTGTGGATAGATTTTTGGATAAAATTTGTGATTTAGAGCCAAAGACACAAGAAAAGCTAAAGGCTATCTTGGCGGAAATGTTTGCATAAAGTAAGCGAGGAGCAAGTTTGTAAAATTTACATCTAAAACAATCAAAACACCACAAAGATATAATTTTATAAAAAAAAAACAGATATAATGGCTTTTAAAAATCAAGGAGTGAAAATGACATTTTTAGAATTAGCCGAAGCGGTTTTGAAAAAAGCAGAAACGCCGTTAAATTATAAAGAAATGTGGGAAAGCGCAAAGGTAATGGGGCTTGATAAGCAAGTTAATAGCACAGGACAGACACCGTGGCAGACAATGCAGGCGTTAATGTATGTCAATATGCGAGATAAAGCGGATTCAACAAAATTTTTTATTGCAAGCAAACGCCCCACGACATTTTGGCTAAAAGAACGCGAAAAGGAATTAAGCAAACCAAACGCACAAGTCCAAAACACCACAACACAAAACATAGAATCTAAAAAGCAAAAAGAAACATTCTGCGAGCGTGATTTACACCCCTTGCTTGTATATTTTTTGGCTAATGATGAGGGTTTTTCGTTGCATTCAAAAACTATCTTTCACGAAAGATGCACCAGAAAAGAACAAGGCAGAAGCAAGTGGAATTACCCCGATATTGTGGGGGTGAAATTCCCTTTTAGCAGGGAGATAGAGACGCTTGATTTGCTAGCTAATATCAATCAAAGCGAATACAAACTCTACTCATTTGAGCTAAAAAAATCCATAGATTTTAGCAATCTAAAAGAATATTATTTCCAAGCCGTATCAAACTCTAGCTTTGCAAATGAGGGTTATCTCGTAGTGTTTGAGTATATTGATAAAGAAGTGCTAGGCGAGCTGAAGCGACTAAATGCGAGTTTTGGCATAGGGGTAATCCAGCTTAAAGCTGATGTGCTAGATTCTGAGGTGGTTTTACCCGCTACACAAAGAAATTTAGACATTGAAACGCTCAATATGCTTGTCGAGGAAAGCCCTTGTTTTAAAGAATTTATCAAAGATATAAATGAACATATTAGGGCAAAAAAGCAAAATCTAGACTACACAAAAGATAAGTTTGACAAAATCTTAAAAGATGAATATGAAGTAGAAACATATAAGGCGAAATACAACATTGCGGAGTAGATTTACATTCCACATTTTGCTATATTTGCTACAATCACGGTTTTAAATTTTAAAACACAAAGGACAGCACAAATGAAAAACGCATTAGCAAGGATTGTGGTTTTTATCGCGGTAGGATTGTGCGGGGTTGGCGTATTTTTTAGCGGTTGTGCGAAAGATAGCGAGGCTACGCAAATCATCATAGAGCAAATCAAAGCACAAGAAGCGGTGGCAGAAATCCTCCCAACTGATGAACGACCGATTTTTGTGGATTCTAAAGGCAGGGAAGATTGCAAACTTGCACTGATATTTAAGCTAGATTGGGGGAGAGATGAGGAGGGATTTTCAACGCGTGTTGAAAAGCCATTCAAAGATAAGCTAAAAATTGCGAAAACTAAATCTAAGACTTTTTGGGACGGGGAATGCGTAAATGGCTATGCAGATGGCATCGGTGCGGAAATCTCCCCAAATGGCGAGGTGTTAATCGCAGAGTATAAAGACAAAATCCCGCGCTATGTCTATGCTTATACACCAAAGGGCGTATTTAAGCGCGATTATGAAGTCTTTATCGCGCAATATGAGGAGGGCTATGAGGACATATATGATAACCATAGATATGGCTTGCGCTCCAAAAATAAGGGACAACACATTAACATAAAAAACAAATGGGTAGAATTTACCATAGAGGATAACAAAGACAAACAAGCAGGGGATAAAAAAGATAGCTGCGAAAGCCAAACTTGCAATCCAGCCAACGAATGCGAGCGTGAGAATCACAAAGCGCAAGATGAATGCGATTGGTTTGATGAGGATAATATAAAGGATTTAAGCAAGTATAAAATCGATTTAGAGGATACATATAATACGCTCAAACAATCTATCGCTATCATAGAACACTATAAGCAAAAAACCTGCGCAAATCCTAACGCCCTAAATAGCGCAACAAACGCCACTACAAAGCATAATAGCCATTATGAAATATGTAGCATAGTGATAAACTACGAAGATGGAATGAAGTTTTTAGCACAATTACTTGCCAAACTTCCAAATGAAGCAAAAAAATAGTTTGAAATGGTGGAATACGCGTTTTAATGCGTTATTGTGAGCAGATTTGTCAAAATCCGCGTGGCAATCTATTTATTTTTTCATTATATCGTAGATTGCCACGCAAGTCTTGCGACTCGCTCGCAATGACGATATATTATTTACGATAAAATATATTTTAAATTTTAAAAAGGACAAAAACAAATGAAAACATTACGCAAAATCTTTGCGCTCATCGCGCTTTTGGCATTTGGGAATCTCATCTCGCTTAATGCCTTTCCTAGTGAAATGGCGACTAGCGGGTGTTTTAGAACTTGGACTCCACTAAAGGAATTTTATGAAAATGGGCTTACCCCGCAACTAGCCTCGCAAAAATTCTGCGTTGATAGGGAGTTTCGCAAAAAGGTGCAAAGAAAATACGCGTTAATTTTAATACAAGCCCTGATACAATCATCGCTGATAAATCACGCATAGAGCGCGTGAGACTGCATAATGGAAGCAAAATCGCCTCTTATGACACACGCGGGATTTTCCCCAAAGAAGTAGTGTTTTTGGATAAGGACGATAATTGGGGATATATAAACGCAAATGTAACGGCGATAACGCACCCGCACACTACTATTGCCAAAGTGTATGAACGCTTACGCAAAGAGGAGCTAGAAAATGCTGCATTCCCCGTGTATATGGGCGAAATAGTCCCGCTAGACTTTGTCAATAAAATTTTCCCCGCCACAATGCCTACGAAAGATTATGGCGCGTTTTTAGACTATGATATGGGAGCAAGGATAAAGATTGCGCTAAGCAAAGAGGAGCGAGAAAAAATACAGCAAAGCGAATACGAATATAACCTAAATGATTTTAGCGTAGTAGAGATTGGCGAGGATAACGGCGCGGGCTGGGCAGTGCCTTTGTGGGATTTTGGGGTTATCACTTGGGCAGATTCTAGCCGAATGCTTTTTGAATTTGATGAATGCTCTGGCTATTATTTCAAGCAAGTAGGCGATGATGTGTGGCTTATCAATTTGCATTATCAATGTGTGTAGGGGGTTGTGAGTTATTTATATGCTTCGCTTCTGTGCGTGATTTCAAGGCAGAGGATAATGAGTTCATTATCGTTGATATGACAGATAAGCCGATAATCACCAACGCGATAACGCCAAAGCCCAAAGAGATTCCCCACCAAAGCCGTGCCTTTGTCGCGGGGATTTTCTAGGGTTTCTAGCTCGTCTGTATATTTTTTAATTCGCTTTTTTATAACGCTATCTAATTTGTCAAATTGCTTTTGTGCTTTTTTAGAGTATGCAAATTCCATTAGATTCCCAATTTTTTATAAAGTTCTTTGGCTGGAATACTCTCTTTGCCACTCTCCAAATATTCTTTATACGCTTGCTCGCCAATCCTCGCATCCTCTAAATCCTCCAAATATTGCAAAATCATCTCTTGCAAAAGGTGTTCTTGCGAGATGCTGCGCTCTTTTGCTAGATTGAGTAGCATTTTTTCTGCCTCTTTTGGCAATTCTACAACTACGCTCATTTGCTTATCCTTTATCGTAAAATCTAGCAATTATAGCATAAAGCACTCAATTTACGCATTTGTTGTTGTCATATTGAGGTTTTGCTAGAAACCGAAATATCTCTATTTTGCAAAGATTGGGATACTTCGGGCTACGCCACTCAGTATGACAACAAATTGTCATTGCGAGCAAAAATAAGCATAGCGAAATTTTTGCGTGGCAATCCATTCAAACAATGCTACAAAGTGGCAAGTGCAAGGAATAAACGCTAAATTTTAAGCGAATTTGGGCTACAATATCGCTTTTAAAATTTAAAAATACAAAGGAGCAAAACAATGGGATTTATCGCAAAATGCGAAGCGTGCGGAGAGAATCTAAACAAATTTGAGACACTCTCTGTTTATCAAAGTGTGATTAACGGCGGGATTATCGAGTGCAAAAAATGCAAAGCACGATATAAATCCAAATTTAAAACGGCGTGGTGCAACGGGGTAGTGGGGTTAGAGAGCATTGTATTTTTATGCGTTGTGGTGGTGGCAATCGCTATTGAGCCAATATGGCGGTGGATTTCTAAACTCACTGCAAAAGAACCAAACTTTGCAGAACAAATGTATATGCAATACAAAGCGCAATCTCGCTCTTTTGGAGACACAGTAGAGCAGATAAACTCGCAACTTTTGCAAACAATCAATGCAATAGATAGTAGAGAAAACTTTTTTTGGTATTGTCTTTTTGGTGTGTTTATTTTTATAATACTTTTTCGCGTTGCGATGACTTATTATGTCCCGCTACGCAAGATTGATGGCAAAGATGAGGAGTTTTTTTGATATTCGGCAAAAAGATTGATTTTTAAATTTTAAAGGACAAAGCAAAAATGGCAGTTATCTTATGCGAATGCAACATAAAAGGCAATAAATGAAAATCAAATTTTGTGGGTTGTTTAGGGAGTGTGATATTGATTTCGCAAACGCGCTAATGCCCGATTTTGTAGGCTTTGTGTTTGCGAAAAAATCCAAGCGATTTGTGGATTTTACTTTGGCAAAAAGGCTAAAATCAAATCTAGATTCGGGAATCAAGGCGGTGGGTGTGTTTGTAGATAGCCCTGTGGAGCGCGTTTGTGAAGCGGTGCAAAGCAAAATCATCGACATAGTGCAACTTCACGGCAATGAAAATAACGCCTACATTAGCGCGTTGCGTGAATCTTTGCAAAAAGATTATGGCAAGAGTGCGACTATTATCAAAGCGATAAAAATGCACAATTCGCGCTCTTTTAGTGAGGCTTTAAAATCAAGCGCGGATTTTATCTTGCTAGATAGCGCAAATGCGGGGAGTGGAGTGGCGTTTGAGTGGGAGATTTTGGAGGGGAAATTGCAAGATTCGCGCGATTTGCAAAATGCAAAATCAAACAACGCCGATTCGCAACATTTGGATTCACAAAATTTGCGGGGTTTAGATTCGCAGGATTCGCGTGTTTCACAAGATTTTGCCCACGATTTTGCTTCGCGCTTTTTCCTCGCAGGTGGGATAAATGCGGATAATCTGCCCCGCGCAATGTCGCTCAATCCCTATGCGATTGACATTTCAAGCGGAATCGAATCAAATGGCAAAAAAGATTTTGCTAAAATGCAACAAATCATCAAAACCCTCCGCGCTAGTGGCGAATCCAAATAAGATTCATAGCGGATTCATAGCCCCAAAGCGTGGATTTTATACGGCGCGATTTTAGATTCTCTATAATTGTGATTCGCATAAATCCATTAAATTTTCGCTACAATCGCATTTTTAAAATTTGTGATTCTAAATAAGGGGCAAAAAATGAAATTATCCAACAAATGCAAAGTATGTGGCAATAATATAAGCCACTTTAATGCAGAACAAGAAGTGTCGTATGGGGATTGGACAGATGATAATGAAAGAGACAGGGCGCGAGGCTTTAGCATAATAATATGCCCGATATGCAAGACAAAATACAAAACAAAGCCCGTAAATAAAACACACATAACGATTATGTCGGTGGCTCTTGGCGTCATAGCTTTGCTTTGCCATATATTATTTGATATAGGCTATTTGGTGGCGTTTTTTGGGATTTTTGTATGCGGAACCGTGGCTGGTTATATTATATTAGATTGTCTTGATAGCACTTTTGAGCAAGTCATAGAAAACGATGAGGCTAGTAAAGATAAGGGGCTAAAATGAAAAAATTAGTATTTGCATTACTTATATTGTTTAATTTTTCGTATAGTGAAACGGGCAGATTCTATGGAAATGAAATTGCCCACTGAAATCAAAGATAGATTCAATGCGGTAAATACAAAGGATTCGCGTGAAAATGTGGGCTGTGGCGTTTGGCTTGTTTGGGATTTTGCTAACGCTTTTTGCACTAAATGGCTGTGATTATCCTACGAGCTATAAGGCGTTTGTGCATAGAAGTATGGATAGTGAATACAAAGAATACGAGCGACTTTGTAAAGAGAATCTAGGTAAGGTAGTGTATGCTAGAGCAAGACAAAATCTAACAACAAACAATATAAAGACAAAAAGTTTTATGTGGTTTTTGCCAAATAAACAGATTGTGCCACAGGTTGTAGTGCTTTCAGATTCTAGCACGGCTCGTGCATTTTATATAAAAATCATAGGATTTCATTATGATACATTATGGAATAAATTTTACCCAGAACTATTTATAATGCCACATAGCGAAACGAAATATTTGTATTGTGGAGCAAATTTAGAAGATTCTATCAATGAAATTAAGCAAGAAGCAATGAACAATAATAGCGATATTGGCGAGATATTTAATGATGAAAATGGCTTTGATTCATATACGCCTTATATGTTGAAAATATTATTTAAAGAGAAATAAAATGACTTGCAATAAAAAATACTCACTTGGAATCTATGGTAAAATTAGCGTTGGCAAGTTAATGGATATTTTCACTAACGAAAGGAATTGTAAATGAACAAAGCATATTTTGGCGAGTTTGGTGGGCAGTTTATCCCTGAGACGCTGATGAATTGCGTCATAGAGTTAGAGAGGGCGTATAATTTTTATAAAAACGACAAGGGCTTTAATGCCGAGCTAACCGAACTTTTTAATGGCTATGCGAATCGCCCCTCCCCACTCTATCACGCTAAAAAGTTGAGCGCGGATTTAGGTGTGAAAATCTACCTAAAACGCGAAGATTTAAACCACACAGGCTCACACAAGATAAACAATGTGCTTGGACAAGCCCTACTAGCGCAAAAAATGGGCAAGACGCGCATAATCGCCGAGACAGGCGCAGGACAGCACGGCGTGGCTACGGCTACGGCAGCGGCACTTTTGGGGTTGGAATGCGAGATTTTTATGGGTGCGGAGGATTGTATCCGTCAAGCGTTAAATGTCTATCGTATGCGCCTTTTGGGCGCGAAAGTCAATGCTGTAAAAAGCGGGACTGCCACGCTAAAAGACGCTGTAAATGAGACGCTTAAAGAATGGACTACGCGAATCGATGATACGCACTATGTGCTAGGGAGCGTTATGGGACCACACCCGTTTCCTACCATCGTGCGCGACTTTCAATCGGTGATTTCGCGTGAGAGTAGAGAGCAGATTTTAGCGTTACAATCGCGTCTGCCAAATATGATAATCGCCTGTGTGGGCGGTGGAAGCAATGCGATAGGAAGCTTTTATCACTTTTTAGAGGACAAAGAAGTCGCATTAGTGGGCGTGGAAGCCGCAGGGCGTGGCATTGAGACAAAGCAAACAGCAGCCACCATTAGCACGGGCAAAGCGGGAATCTTTCACGGAATGAAATCGCTCTTTTGCCAAGATGAGTTTGGACAAATCGCGCCTGTATATAGCATAAGCGCGGGGTTGGATTATCCGGGCGTGGGACCAGAGCACGCATTTTTACACTCACAAAATCGCGCCAAATACGAGGCGATTACCGATGATGAAGCGGTGAGCGCGTTTGAGTATCTCTCACGCGTAGAGGGGATAATCCCCGCGATTGAATCTGCTCACGCGATTGCGTATTTGCGAAAAGTCGCGCCAAATCTGCCAAAAGATTCGCTAATCATAGTTACGCTATCAGGGCGCGGGGATAAGGACTGCGCAGCGATTGCAAGGTATCGCAATGAATCTTTGGAGGGCGAAGTGTATGAATAGTGAGATTTTTGCGGGACGCAAGGGCTTTGTGGCGTTTATCGCGTATGGTTATCCTAGCATTGAAGCGAGTGAGAAACTCATCGAGGTTATGGCACAAAATGGCGTGGATTTGATTGAAATCGGGATTCCATTCTCCGACCCCACAGCGGAGGGCGCGCTCATCGCAAACGCCAATGAAATCGCCCTAAAAAATGGCATAAATACGGATACAATCTTTGAATCTTTAAAGCGTGTGCGGGAGCGTGTGAGCGCGAATCTGTCCTTTATGACTTATGCAAATGTCGTGTTTTCTTATGGCAAAGAGCGGTTTATCACGCAAATGCGGGATTTGGGAATGTGTGCGCTGATTTTGCCCGATGTGCCTTTTGAGGAAAAGGGCGAGTTTGAGAGCGAATGCAGGGCAAATGGTGTGGATTTGATTTCTTTTATCGCGCCTACGAGTGTGGATTCTGCGGATAGAATGGCGCGAATCGTGCGCGAGGCAAGAGGCTTTATCTATTGTGTGAGTTCGCTTGGCGTAACGGGAATGCGTGAAAATGTCGGCGTGGGTGTGCGCGAAATGGTGGCACAAATAAAGCAGATTCGCGCAGATATTCCTGTGGCAGTGGGATTTGGCATATCAAATGCGCAAAAAGCGCGTGAAATAGCAGAGTTTGCCGATGCCATAATCATCGGTAGCGCGATTGTGAAGCTATGCGAGAGCGAAAAAGATTGTGTGCAAAAAGTCGGCGCGTTTGTCAAAGAAGTGCGAGAAGCGTTAGATTTATAAAAATACCATAAAAATTGCCAACACTAAATGCACCTCACAAATTACTTTGGGCGAGCATTTTTAGATTCTCACTCGCCAAACACCCGCTTAAAGATACTATCCACGCTTTTTGTGTAGTAGCTCACATCAAAGCATTCTTTTATCGCCTGCTCGCCTATCGCGCTTACCAATTCAGAATCTTCAAGCAAATATTGCAGATACAGGCTCTCTCCGCGCTCATTTAGCGCGCTTTTGCCCCCTGCGCTTTTCCCCTCTTGCACCTCATTATTTTGTAGATTTTGCCACACCCTCATCGCATTTCTTTGCACGATTTTATAGGCGTTTTCGCGTGAGATTCCCTTTTTGGGTAGCTCTAAAAGCACGCGTTGAGAAAACACAAGCCCGCCTGTGAGATTAAGATTTTTACGCATATTTTTAGGATACACCACGAGCTTATCTAGGAGCTGTGTGAGGCGAGCGAGCATAAAATCCGTAGTGATAAAGCTATCAGGCAGGATAAATCGCTCCACGCTAGAGTGGCTAATATCGCGCTCGTGCCATAAGGCGACATTTTCCATAGCAGGCAGGGCGTAAGCGCGAATCACGCGACAAAGCCCCGTGATATTCTCGCTTAGCACGGGGTTTCGCTTGTGTGGCATAGCAGAGCTTCCCTTTTGCCCCTCTTCAAAGAATTCTTCAGCCTCATACACTTCCGTGCGTTGCAAATGGCGAATCTCAACGGCGATTTTCTCGCAACTGCTTGCTAGCAGGGCTAAATCCGTGATGACTCGGGCGTATCTATCGCGCTGGATTACTTGGTTGCTTACAGGGGCTGGCTTTAGCCCGAGATTTTCGCATACGAGCTCTTCTAGCTTCATCGGCGTGTGGGCGAGATTTCCCATCGCCCCGCTTAGCTGTCCCACACTGATAATCTCAAGGCTAGAATGCAACGCGTCTAAATGCCTGCCTAGCTCGGCAAACCACACCGCGCACACTAGCCCAAAAGTGATAGGCTCGCCGTGAATCCCGTGGCTTCGCCCCACCATAACCGTGTCTTTGTGTTCATAAGCGCGCCTTTTTACCACTTCGCGCAAATTTTTCACGCCATCAATGATGAGTTTGAGAGAATCGCGCATCTGCAACGCCACCGCCGTGTCGATACAATCACTGCTCGTAATGCCATAATGAAACCACCGCGACTCCTCGCCCAAAGATTCTGCCACGCTCGTGGTAAAGGCGATTAAATCGTGCTTGGTAACCGCTTCAATCTCATCGATTCGCTTTATGTCAAACTTCGCATTCGCGCAAATCTTTTCGCAATCGCTATCAGGGATTAGCCCTAGCTTGTTCCACCCGCGCACAAGGGCAATTTCAACCTCTAGCCACGCGCTATACTTCGCCTCCAAACTCCATAATGACTTCATTTGCTCTCTTGCATATCGCTCTACCATTTTGTTGTCCTTTGCATTGCTACTCCTTTTTTGGATTTTGGTTTGTTTTTAGCGTTCTTTTTGTAACATTATAATACAATAGTAGGCTAAAATCTCATCTCTTAAAGCAACTTACTTAAAAAGGATAGGTATGAATATAGCTCTTTTACAAACAAATACGATACAAGATGTTGCACGCATTGAGCAATATGTGCAAAACTGCGCTAAACAAGAAGTGGATTTGATATGTTTGCCTGATTATGTTTTTGCGCCATTTTTTGCGCCATTTCAATCGAACGCCACTTTTAAATATGACACACACTACAACGCACAAATCATACAAAACATACAAACATTAAGTAAGACATACAAAATGCGATTCCTTGTGCCATTAGTCGTTGGTGAAGCGGTATTAAAAAAACACACAAAGGCTCTACATTGCACGACAAAAGATTCTAAAACGACCAAAAGCACACTGCCAAAACTCTACAAAGTCCTTGTGCTTGTAGATTCTAAAAATATTACAATATATACACAACAGAAACTTATGGGCTTTGCGCATTGGAATGAACGCGCGATTTTCGCAAATCCAAAATCAAAAACTCTGCACTTGCCACTAAGTTTTGAGTGTGGCGGGCTAAAGATTGGCGCGCTTTTTGGCTTTGAGCTTCATTACGATGCACTTATGCTAAAGATGAAAACACACAATTATGATTTGCTTATCGTGCCAACCGCAAGCACTTTTGAGACACATTTGCGCTGGCGAAGTCTGTGTAAAATGCGTGCATTTCTAGCCTCTAACGCGCTTGTGCGCGTGAATCGTGTGGGAGACGAATGTATCGATGGACATAATTGGAAATTTTATGGCGATAGTTTGTTTGTCAATGCCTATGGGGAAATCGAAGATAGTTTGCAAGATTATGAGGGCATTATGATTGTAAGTGTGGAAAAAAGCGATATTGATAAAGCAAAAGAATTATGGGCGTGGAATAAGTTTTAGATTAGAGGCAAGGGCGCAAAATGGAGCTTTTAGAATACGAGGAGTTAGAATCTACGCAAATATTTTTGGTGAATTGCATCAAAAGTGGAGAGTTAGTCGCCCCCATTTGTATAACTTGCAAGATTCAAAGCAGGGGCATTGGCTCAAGAGGCAATGTGTGGGAAAAAGTCCCAAATGCGTTGTATTTCTCATTTGCCATTGACAGAAATGCCTTACCGCAAGACTTGAAAATAGAATCTACATCTATTTATTTTGGATTTTTATGTAAGCAAGAGCTCGCGGAGCTTGGCTCAAAAGCGTGGTTAAAGTGGCCTAATGACATCTATGTAGGGGATAAAAAAATTGGTGGAGTGCTTAGCACCATTGTCAAAGACAGCTTGTGTAGGGAAGTTATCGTATGTGGAATAGGGATAAACCTGCATAATCAGCCACACAGCAACAATGACTCAAATAAAAATGAAGTTGGACGATTTTGCACTTTGGAGAAGGGAGCAAGCCAAAAAATCGTGCCACGCGAATTTGTTAAGAAATTTTGCGAAAATGTAGAAAAAAAGCTTTTATGGAAGCAGATTTTCAGCTTATATAAGTTAGAATTTCAAAACAATTTAGCTTTTAACTTTCATCATAATGGCGTGCGAATGTCATTTGAGGGAGTTAAGTTGTGCGAGGACGGCGCATTAGAGCTAGATTCTCAAAAAATCTATAGCTTTAGATAATCCCACATTTTTTATTTAGGAGTTACACAATGAGTGAAGTTATCACTGTCGCCAATCAAAAAGGTGGCGTAGGAAAAACAACAACAGCGGTTAATTTGGCGGCAAGTTTGGCTTGTTCAAACAAGCGTGTTTTATTGATTGATTGCGACCCACAAGCAAATGCAACAACGACATTTGGCATTCGTAGAAGCGAAGTCCAAGCAGACATATACCACGTTTTAAGTGGTTCAAAAAAGCTCTCTGAAGTGCTTATCCAAAATGAAGATATAGAAACTTTGCACATTGTGCCATCAAACATTAGCCTTGCTGGATTTGAAAAGGATTTCTACAACAAAAAATCTGCCCAAAGCATTTTGCGCCATAAAATTGAAGAGGTGCGCGGGGAATATGATTTTATCATTATCGACTCGCCTCCCGCACTTGGTGCATTAACCGTGAATGCGCTGGTGGCATCAGATTCTGTAATCGTGCCTATTCAATGCGAGTTTTACGCGCTAGAGGGTTTGGCGCAGTTACTTAATACGGTGAAAGTCATCAAAGACACAAGCAATCCTGATTTAAGCATTCGTGGCTTTTTGCCGACAATGTATTCCACTCAGCAAAACCTCTCAAAGCAAGTTTTTGATGATTTATTGCACCACTTTGAAAAACATTTATTTAAAAATGAGGACAAGGAATTTATCATTGTGCCAAGAAGCGTAAGACTAGCAGAATCTCCAAGTTTTGGCAAGCCTATAATGCTTTATGATGCAAAATCTAATGGCTCTATGGCATATCAAAACCTCGCAGAATTTATCTTGCAAGGCGCGTAATGGCAAAGAATCGTGGGTTAGGCAGGGGGCTTAGTGCCGTATTTGGCGAAGTCTCCCAAGAGTATGAAAACAATCTCAACGCTCAAAATGAACTTGTGCTTGATTTAAGCATAGAAAACATTAAACCCAATCCTCATCAACCTAGAAAAACCTTTGAAGCAAGTAAGCTCCAAGAGCTTGCAGATTCCATTAAGGAGCACGGGTTACTTCAGCCTGTGGTCGTGCAAGAAGGTGAGGGTGGCGAGTATATTTTGATTGCGGGTGAGCGGAGATTACGAGCAAGCAAACTTGCAGGATTAAGCAATATTCGTGCGGTGCTTTTAGATTCTGATGCGCAAAAAAAATTGCGCGAGCTTGCACTCATTGAAAACATTCAGCGCGAGGGACTAAATCCCATTGAGCTCGCACAATCTTACCAAGAACTCCTGCAAGAATATAACATCACCCAAGATGAACTCGCCTCAAGGATTAAGAAATCACGCCCACAAATTGCTAATACACTCGGGTTGCTTAAACTTGAAAAATTTGTCCAAGACTGCATAATAGAGGGGAAAATCACGCAAGGACACGCCAAAGTCCTTGTAACCCTTAGCCCTAAAGACCAAAAACTTATGCTAGATTCCATACTTGGGCAAAAGCTAAGCGTGCAAGAAACAGAATCATTGGTAAGAAACATTAAAGACACGCAAAAATCACAAGAATCAAAAAACCCATCTAAAAAATCTACCCCCACAACTATCAATCAATCGCTTTTAAAACAAGCGAAAAATATGCTTGCTGAAAATGATTTTAAAGTAAGTGTAAAAAATAATCAACTTTGTATTACATTTAGCAAAAATGTAGAAATTGAGTCTTTTATTGCGAAAATTTCACATTAACTACTTACAAAAACTGCTAAATTTGTTACAATCAACTAAATCTTGGATATTTTACAAGGAGAGATAAATGGGAATATCAGTAAATCCACAACTTATGCTTTTAGTGTTTGTGTGCTTTATCATACTGCTTGTCCTGCTTAATCAATGGCTGTATAAGCCTTTGTTAAACTTTATGGACGAGCGTGATGCGATGATAAACAAAGATTTGCACGACATCAAAGGGAGCACTCAGCAAATTGCCGAGATTGAGAAGCAAATCGCCGAAGTTTTGGGCGAGGCACAAAAAGAAGCAAAAGCCATCATCGATAAAGCCACTGCCCAAGCAAGGGCACTCTCGGAATCTACGATAGCACAAAAAAAGCAAGAGTTAGATTCTAAAATGGTCGAGTTTCATAAAGAGCTTGCCAACGAGCGTGAGAATCTTAAAAAAGAGCTCTTAAGCCACATTGGTGAATACAAGCAAAGTATTCAAGCAAAATTACAACAAATCTAAAATGCAGTCAAGGAGAAAGTGATGAAAGAGGGTGTGAGAAAAGTTTTTTTACTTAGTGTATTGCTTGCCTTGCCTAGCGTGGCGTTAGCATCTGGTGGGTTTGAGGAGAGCGACTTTGTCGTGCGACTTATCAACTTTGTGCTGTTTTTTGCGATTTTGTTTTATCTCACATTTGGCAAGATTAAGGCTATCTTTGTCAATCGCAAGAATAACATTATCAATCAACTACAAGAAGCGCAAAACAAACTAAAAGCTGTGAGCAAGGATAAAGAAAACGCACAAAAAAGACTAAAAGAAAGTGCAATTAAAGCAAAAGAAATTATCGAAAATGCCAAGCGTGAAGGCGAACATATCGCACAAAAAATCCAAGAACAAACCAATGCGCAAATCCAATCAATGATAAACACAATGGAATCTAATATGGAGTTTGAGCAAATCCGCGCCAAAAGAGAGTGTGTGGAGGAAATCTTAAGTGATGTGATGTATTCAAAAGACATAAAGTTTGACAATAAAGATTATGTCAATATCATTACAAAAAGGATTGCCTAATGATAGCTAAGAAATACACGAAAGCCATTTTAGAGAGCTTCTCAAATAATGAAGTTCAAGAAATCATTGACATTTTATCAAAGCTCAATAAAGCACTAGAGGATAAAAAAGTCGCTGAGTGCATTAACTCGCCATTCATCGACAAAACACAAAAAGAACAGCTCATTTTAAGTGTTTTTGATAAATTGGAGCAAAAGTTTGAAAACCTACTTAAGGTTTTGGTTGCAAGCGATAGAATCTGCCTAATCCCAGAGATTATCAAAGGCTTAGAGAAAAAGCTCCTCGCAGACAAAAAGCAATTTGTAGCGATTTTGAAAATCAAGCAAGAGCTAGATTCTGCGACATTGCAGAGCATCGCTAAAAGTCTTTCTACTAAACTCAATGCCAATCTTGATGTGCGCCAAGAAAAGGCCTCCATTGAGGGCATTAGACTTAGCGTGGAGGACTTGGGCGTAGAGATTGCGTTCTCAAAAGAGCGTTTTTTAGGGGATTTGACAAATCATATCCTCAAAGCAATTTAATCTAAACATAAGGAGAAACAATGGTAGCAAAGTTAAAGTCAGAAGAGGTGAGCTCGATAATCAAAGAGCGCATTGAAAATTTTAATATCAATGTGGATATTAGTGAAACAGGCAAGGTTGTTTTGTATTCTGATGGCGTGGCGAAAGTCTATGGACTTAATAATGTTATGTATTATGAAATGGTGGAGTTTGAGACAGGCGATATTGGACTTGCTTCAAGCTTAGAAGAATCAAGTGTCGGTGTCGTGGTGCTTGGCAGTGGTAAAAACATTAAAGAGGGCACTTCAGTAAAGAGGTTAAAGAAACTTATGAAAGTGCCTGTCGGCGATAGTGTCGTGGGACGCGTGATAAACACTCTTGGTGAAGCCATCGATGGTAAGGGCGCGATAGAATCTAGCGAATATCGATTTATAGAGGAGAAAGCCCCGGGCATTATGGCAAGGAAGTCTGTGCACGAGCCATTGCAAACAGGACTAAAGGCTATTGACGCTCTTGTGCCTATCGGTCGCGGACAAAGAGAACTTATCATCGGCGATAGACAAACAGGCAAAACCACTGTGGCTATGGATACTATCATCAACCAAAAAGGGCAAGATGTGATTTGTATCTATGTAGCAATCGGGCAAAAGGAATCCACAGTCGCCCAAGTGGTGCGCAAACTTGAAGAGCACGGCGCGATGGAATACACCGTGATTGTGAATGCCCCTGCCTCATCTTCTGCGGCGATGCAATTTATCGCTCCTTATGCTGGAGTAACCATTGGAGAATACTTTAGAGATAATGGCAGACACGCGCTTATCATTTATGATGATTTGAGTAAGCACGCTGTGGCTTACCGCGAAATGTCTCTTATCCTTAGGAGACCGCCCGGACGCGAGGCATTCCCCGGTGATGTGTTCTATCTGCACTCTCGATTGCTAGAGCGTGCGGCTAAGCTTAGCGATGCGCTAGGAGCTGGCTCTTTAACTGCATTGCCAATCATTGAAACACAAGCGGGTGATATTTCTGCGTATATTCCTACCAATGTGATTTCGATTACTGATGGGCAAATATTCCTCGAAAAAGACTTGTTTAACTCTGGTGTGCGCCCCGCTATCAATGTGGGCTTATCTGTTTCTCGCGTGGGTGGTGCGGCGCAAATTAAGGCGATTAAGCAAGTTTCTGGTAATTTACGCCTTGACTTGGCGCAATACAGAGAACTTCAAGCGTTCTCACAATTTGCTTCAGACCTTGATGAGATTAGTCGTAAGCAACTTGATAGAGGACAAAGGATGGTTGAGATTCTCAAACAACCTCCATATTCACCTCTAGCAGTTGAAAAGCAAATTGTTATGATTTTTGCTGGCGCAAGAGGCTTTTTAGATGATGTAAGTGTGGATAAAATCGGGGAGTTTGAAAATAGCCTTTATCCATTTATCGAGGCAAAATATCCTAAGGTCTTTGAGGAAATTCGTGCGAAAAAAGCCCTAGATAACGACATAGAATCTACACTCAATAACGCACTCAAAGAGTTTAAAAGCACTTTTGTAGGCTAAAATAATAAGGAGTATGCAATGGGTGGGAATCTAAAGGAGATACGAAGAAAAATCACAAGCGTGAAAAATACGCAAAAAACCACGCGCGCAATGAAGCTTGTCTCCACTTCAAAGCTCAAAAAGACCGAAGAGCTCGCAAGACGCTCTAAGGTCTATTCACAAAAGCTCAATGAAGTTTTTGATGATATTGTGCGCAAGGTTTTGATTAAGGGAGTGGAAAATATCAATAGCAAATACTTTTTGGGCTCTAAAAGCAGAGACATTAAAAAGATTGATATTGTGTTTATCACTGCGGATAAAGGACTTTGTGGCGGATTTAATCAAGCTACAATCAAAGAAGTATTGCGTTTGATGAACTCTTATAAAGAGAAAAATATCAAGGTGCGTCTGCGAGGCATTGGTAAAAAGGGCATTGGGTTTTTTACTTTCAATGATATTGAGGTGCTTGATAAAGCGATAAACCTAAGCTCAATGCCTACTTATGAGGGGGCAGCGAACTTTATTGGCAATGTCGTGCAGGACTTTTTAGACGGACTTACTGATGAAGTCATCATCGTGCATAATGGCTTTAAAAATATGATTTCTCAACAACTAGAATCTCGTGCTTTGCTTCCGCTAACTATAAACATCGATACAGAGCAAGTAAAGCAAGATAACGCAATCCTTAATATAGAATCCGAAGAGTCAGAAGATGTCGTGCTCGACCAACTTGCACAAAAATACATCGAATACAATATGTATTACGCGCTTATAGATTCTCTGGCTGCTGAGCACAGCGCACGCGTGCAAGCAATGGATGCTGCGACAAACAACGCTGGGGATTTGGTTAAGAGTTTGAGTATTTCTTACAACAAAGCACGCCAAGAGGCTATCACAACAGAGCTTGTTGAGATAAACGCTGGTGTAGAATCAATGAAATAAAACAAAGGAGAACAAATGCAGGGCAAAATTATTCAGGTTATGGGACCAGTGGTTGATATGGAGTTTGATTCATATCTTCCTTTTATCAATGAAGCGGTGGATATAGACTTCCAAGTTGAGGGGCGCAAAAATAAACTTGTGCTTGAAGTAGTGGGACATCTTGGTGATAATCGTGTGCGCACTATCGCTATGGATATGACAGAGGGCTTGACACGCGGACAGGCTGTAAAAGCGCGGGGCAAAATGATTGAAGTGCCCGTAGGCGAGCAAGTGCTAGGAAGAATCCTTAATGTAACAGGCGATATTATCGATGGTGGCGAAGAGCTAAAGACTGATTTAAAATGGCCTATCCACCGCGAAGCACCGAGCTTTGATAACCAAAGCACAAAGACTGAAATCTTTGAGACAGGCATTAAAGTTGTTGATTTGCTTGCTCCTTATTCCAAAGGTGGTAAAGTTGGATTGTTTGGTGGTGCTGGTGTGGGTAAGACGGTGGTTATTATGGAGCTTATCCACAATGTGGCGTATAAACACAGCGGTTATTCCGTATTTGCTGGTGTGGGCGAGCGCACAAGAGAGGGGAACGACCTCTACCACGAAATGAAAGAAGGTGGCGTGCTTGACAAAGTGGCTCTATGCTACGGACAGATGAACGAGCCACCTGGGGCGAGAAATAGAATCGCCTTTACAGGACTTACAATGGCAGAATATTTCCGTGATGAAAAAGGCTTAGATGTGCTTATGTTTATCGATAATATTTTCCGTTATGCGCAATCTGGTGCAGAAATGAGTGCGTTGCTCGGCAGGATTCCATCGGCGGTGGGCTATCAACCGACACTTGCAAGCGAAATGGGCAAGCTCCAAGAGAGAATCACCTCAACCAAAAAAGGCTCGATTACTTCGGTCCAAGCGGTGTATGTGCCAGCTGACGACTTGACTGACCCAGCTCCTGCGAGCGTGTTCTCTCACCTTGATGCGACTACCGTGCTTAATAGAAAGATTGCTGAAAAGGGCATTTATCCAGCGGTAGACCCGCTAGATTCCACTTCGAGAATCTTAGACCCACAAGTCGTAGGCGAAAACCACTACAATGTCGCCACAGAAGTGCAGCAAATCTTACAAAAATACAAAGATTTGCAAGACATTATCGCAATCTTGGGAATGGACGAGCTCTCTGAGGAGGACAAGCAAACCGTAGATAGAGCGCGCAAGATTGAGAAGTTCCTTTCTCAGCCATTCTTTGTGGCAGAAGTCTTCACAGGCTCTGCGGGCAAGTATGTAACGCTTGAGGAGACATTAGAGGGCTTTAAGGGAATCTTAGAGGGCAAATACGACCATATCCCTGAAAATGCGTTTTATATGGTGGGCAACATTGGTGAAGTGCTAGAAAAAGCAGAGAAACTCAAAGCATAAAGGCAACGCTATGGAACATTTGGAATTAAGTATCATCACGCCCTATGGTAAGATTTATGATGGTAAGGTAGCGTGGGTGGTGATGCCGGGCTCTCAAGGCGAGTTTGGTGTATATCCCGGACACTGCAACTTGCTCTCCACACTTAAGACAGGTGTCGTGGAGCTAGAGAGAGCAAATGGCAAGACAGAGCTTATAGCTATAAATTGGGGCTATGCCGAAGTCTCACCACAAAAGGTGAATATTATCGCCGATGGTGCTGTCTCTATCAGCGGAAGCACGCAAGATAAGATTGCTAGCGCGATTGAAGATGCTAAAAAGCTCTTAGAGGAAGCAAGTAGCGATACTGTGGCTATGGCTTCTGTCGTATCGCGTATAGAAAGCACCGTAAAAAGCAAGCTCTAAGGCTTGCTTTTCCACACTTAAAGAAACAAATGTAGCTAAACAAATTTGTCTTATTTAAGGATTTGAAATGCTTAAATTACCCCCCCCCCCCCGCACGCGTGTTTTAACGCTTGTAATCATTTGTTGTATTAGCATATTTTGCGCGTGCAATGCACCACAAACCCCACAAGATTCCATTGACACAATGATACAATCCCACGCCAATGCGCTAGAGAAATTTAGCGAGGGATTGAAAAAGCCAAAAGTCATCGCCATTTCAGATATTGCAAACTACACGGGTGAAGCCATTGATATACAATCACTCATCGCCAAACTCAAACTCGCCCTTTCACAGAACCACAAAATCACCTTTAGTAGCGCGGTGGGCGGGAGTGGGGCGAGTATAGACACAATGATTAAACAATCTCGCAAACTACGCGATAATGCGGAGTTTAACCCCTACACGACTAAAGAAAAGGGCGAATTGCTCGCACCTGATTACTCCCTCTCTGGCAAAATCACTAAAGTAGCGGGTGGGTATGAGTTTCTCCTCACTTTGAGTGATTTAGGCAGGGGAGTGGAAGTGTGGAGTAATATTGCAAGATTTCATACAATTCCTAAAATGACAAAGAAGACTATGAGTAAAGAGGAGGAAGCACTCCAAAATTGCTTACAAAATGGCATTGAAGATTCTGTATGTAAAGAACTTACAAAAACTATTATGGCACTATACAAAGATGGCAAGGATTTCGATGACCTATGGAAAGAATCATTTGATAAGTGTTTTGAAGAAAGTAATGCAAATGCGTGTAAAGAAGGAAAAGAGCTTGCAAAAACATTCATAAAATTCTTTGAACTCTCTGAGGAAGTGGCAAAAGAGTATCCTTCGCTAGCTAATAAAGAGGATTCTCCATTTGGAATATTCAACCAATGCGAAAAGGATACAGAATGTGCCTCATTTATGAGTATGCTTTACGCTCTTGCTGAGCGCGACAAAGAAGCCATAGCTCTTGCTAAAAAGGCAAAAATTTCTACTGAAATCTTTCACAATATTGGAAGATTACTCTATGAAATAATTGGGGAGGATTATGATAGGGTGATATTATATTTCAAACTTGCTTGCAATGGGAGAAACTCTTCTTGTGTCAATTTAGCTTTTATTTACAATGAGAAACAAGATTATTTCAACGCCAACAAAATTAACAACACATTATGTCAAAAAGCTACTAATGGAATAATAAAATCAAGTGGCTGTTTTGGCATAGGATTAGCATATCACAAAGGTGAGGGTGCGCGACAAGATTTTATCAAAGCGATGGAATCTTACAAAAAAGCGTGTAATTTGAAACACGCAGGCGCGTGTAACAATATAGGGCATCTCTATGATGCTGGACTTGGTGTAAGGCAAAATTACCCTCTTGCCAAACAATACTATGGCAAAGCGTGCGATTTAGGCGAGCAAATGGGCTGTGATAACTATAAACTTCTCAATAGTTTTGGTGTCCCTTAAAAATTCCCATAATTTTTTAAGCAAGACACATCGAACCCAAACCAAAAAAACACAACAAAATCCCGCAAAAACACACCAAAATTACAATTTAGATTCTATAATTCCACATAGCAAATTTATCATCACTCAAGGAAGTGCCAATGGATATTTTCGTTTCGTTTATTACCAAAAGCTCTGTTCCCACGCTCATAGTCATTTTTTGGCTAGCAGTGTATCTTTTTATCACGCTATGGATTTATATTTATAAAAACTTCAGTCTCAATGATTGGCTAAACAACGAAAATACCAACCTAGAGATTCTCATCGCTAGCCCGCACACTCTGCCACAAAGCAAAATCTTGCAAGTCATCACCCAAAACTACGATACGACTAGATTAGATTCTAATATCTTAAGCATTTGGAAAACGCGCGCACTTCAGCAAGCGACAAAAGGCTTAGTGATTCTTAGCATTATCGCCTCCACCGCGCCATTTATCGGGCTTTTTGGCACGGTGGTAGAGATTTTAGAGGCGTTTTCGCACCTAAGTGGCGGGGGAGTGAGCTTTGATATTATCGCGCCTATTATTTCAAAGGCACTCGTGGCTACGGCTTGTGGGATTCTCACTGCTATTCCTGCGTATTCATTTTACTTACTGCTCAAGCGCAAATCCTACAACCTAAGCGTATGTATCCAAATGCAAATAAACCTTATCCTAAGCGCGCAACGATAACCTTAAGGGCAAATATGAATGAGGAAAATGACGAATTAGGATTAGATGATAAGCCAGAGCTTAATATCACGCCACTTGTCGATGTGATGCTCGTGCTTTTGGCGATTTTGATGATTGGGATTCCCACCGTTACTTACCAAGAGGACATCACTCTACCACGCGGGAGTAAAAGCAAAAAGTTAGAGCGCGATTCTATCATCGAAGTGCGTGCCACCGTGGATAAAAAAATCTTTGTGCGCGATGAAGTGTTTGATTATTTTAGTTTCGCAGATAACTTCACGCTTAAATCTGCTCGCCTTGATAAATCGCTCCCTGTATTTATCCGTGCGGATAAAAATTTGCGTTATGAAGAAGTGATGACTATATTAAAAGTGATTAAAGAAGCTGGATTTTTGAGGGTTTCGCTCGTTACAGGAGGGTAGATGCGAAGGTATGAGATGCGCGAGCGCAATGACTTTTTGCTTTTTGTTTCTAGTGGAATGATTGCGTTTTGCCTAATGGCATTACTTGCTTTTGGGCTTTTTGCTGGATTAGTTCTCGTGCCTACCAAATACGCCTCCATAAGCGAAAGTGCCATAACCATAGAATCTATCGACCTCCAAGCCTACCTCGATATAAGTAAAGAGACACAACCACAAATACAAACTCCCAAAAACAATCCGCTTGAAGGGCTTGGTGTGAATGAAATGTTTGAAAACATCGATAGTGATAACGCGCCAAAGAGCGAGGAAATCGCAGACAATAGAGAGAAAATGGCGCAAAACACTGACACTCAAAAGATCCAAGAACTCATCGAGCAAAGTAAAAATATACAAGAACGACTCAACGCAATGGATACTATCGCTATCACAAATAGTCAAGATTCCAATGAGGGCGAGTTTGATGAATATTACGCACAGATTCAACAAATTTTCCAAAAACAATGGGACAGCAATAAAACCTTTTTGCCACCTGATTTGGTAGGCGTGGCACTTATCCACATTAACGAAAAAGGTGAAATGACTTATAGCGTGAAGCGATATAGCCAAGATAATAGCTTTGATAGCACGCTTGATTCTGTGTTGCGCTCGCTTAAGGATTATCCATTTCCTCCGCCTAAAAAGACGCGTAGCATTGACATTCAGTTCAAAAGCAATATAACCAAAAATCGCTCTAACACAAATGCTGGAATCACACCAAATGAATAACCCCGCTAAAATTTCAGTCTGCATTATCGTAAAAAATGCCCAAGCCACGCTAAAAGAGTGCTTAGAATCTTTGCGCGAATTTGATGAAATCATCTTGCTCGATAATGGGAGCACTGACGCCACACTGCAAATCGCGCAGGATTTTAACGCTACTTATGGCAAATTGCACATCAAACAAAGCGAGTTTATCGGCTTTGGTGCGCTAAAAAATCTCTGTGTGAGCTATGCCAAAAATGAGTGGATTTTAAGTCTAGATTCTGATGAAGTGCTAGAATCTAGCGCGTTAAGCGCAATCAAAGCCCAAAATCTAGAGCCAAACCAAATCTATGCTATAAGTCGCAAAAATCTCTATAAAGGCGAGTGGATAAAGGCGTGCGGGTGGAGTCCAGACTTTGTATGGCGGATTTTTAACAAAAACTTCACGCGCTTTAATGAAAACATTGTGCATGAGAGCGTGATAATCCCGCCAAACGCACAAAAGATTCGCTTGCAAGGGCACATCAAACATTATGCGTGTAGTGGAATCGCGCAGTTGCTTGATAAATTGCAACGCTACACTAGCCTATATGTCGAGCAAAATTACAACAAAAATAATCCCAAAAATATCTCAATGTCAAAGGCGATTGCGCGTGGTTTGTGGGCTTTTGTGCGAAGCTATTTTTTGCGAAAAGGCATTTTTTATGGTTACAAAGGCTTTGTGATAAGCCTATGCAACGGACTTGGGACATTTTTTAAATACGCAAAATTATATGAAATAACTCACGCGCCCCCCCCCTATGCCACTTCCTTAATCGTTACTACTTACAATCAAAAAGAGCGATTAGCGTTAGTTTTGGATTCACTCCGCGCTTTGAATCCCCTCCCCAAAGAAGTCCTAATCGCCGATGACGGAAGCAAGGCAGACACGCGCGAAGTCATACAATCTTACGCGCAAAATTTTCCCTGCGAGTTGCGCCATATTTGGCACGAGGATAAGGGCTTTCGCGCCGCTCATATTCGTAACCGCGCAATAGAATCCGCAAAAGGCGAATATATCATCATTATCGATGGCGATATGATTGTCGATTCGCGATTCGTAGCGGAGCATTTGCGATTTGCACGGCGTGGCGTGATTTTGCAAGGCTCACGCGTGATTTTACGCGATGGCGAAACCACGCAGATTTTAGAATCTAAAAACTATGCTTTAGCTTTTGATTCGCGCTCTTTGAAATCCACGCATTGCGATTTTTTGGCGCATTTGATTTATGCCACTTCCAAAACCACCGCCAAAATTTTTCACAAAAAAGAGCTGATAAAAGGCGTAAGAAGTTGCAATATGAGCTTTTATAAGCGTGATTGCGAGGCGATAAATGGCTTTAACGAAGAGTTTGTCGGCTGGGGGCGCGAGGATAGCGAGTTTGTCGCAAGGTTTTTGTTTAATGGCGGAGAATTACGGCGCGTGAAATTTAACGCTATCGCCTATCATCTCTACCACGCAGAAAACCCCCGCACAATGCTAGAATCTAACCACAAAATCTACCTAGACGCAATAAGCCACAAAAGCAAATGGGCAAAAATGGGTTTGCAAAAGCCATAACAAAAGGGCTAAACCAAATACCTAATATTTGTAATATGGGCGAGTTTTTTTGGTTGGCGGTGCAAATCTTTGAGGAAATGCCACCACACCAAAATCTTAGGGAATTTAAGCGTTGCAAGCATTGATTGTATCCCTAATGTATCTTTTGAAAGCGGGATTTTAAAGACTTTCATCGCATAGCCTAAAATCACGCTACTAAAAAACCGCTCATAACGCTCTCTAAATTCTGAATCTTGCCCGCCATTTTGCGATAGCTGCGCCTCATAAAATCCCCAAATGATAAAGCCTAGTCGCACAAAGCAATACGCCCTAAAATACTCTCGCAAAGATTTATAATCGCTAAAATCCCCCCGCAACGGCTCTAAAAAGCTAGGGATTTGTGCGGGGAAAGCAGCTTGCTTTTGGACATTGATGATAGAAGTGGCGCGCTTGCGATACACATACAACCCCTCATTTACATAAGCGACTTTGTGAGCGAGGCAAAATAGCAATGTCCCAAAGTCGTGGTCTTCGTGGTAGATTCCCTCTGTGTAGCGCAAAGCATAGCGGTTTAAAATCTCCGCTCTAAAGAGCCCTTGCGGCGAGAAATAAAAATCATAGATTTTGTTTTGCGCGAGTAGCTCTAATCCCGTGTCATACTCGTTTTGTTTGAGTTTGGAGAGATACGCGCCTTTTGTGGATTGCTTGGTGGTATCATCATATTCTAGCCAATTATGCACGGCAATGTCTAAACCCCCTTTAAGCAGTCTTGCCACGCATTTTTGTATGCAATCCTTTGTGATTATATCATCGCTATCTACGAAGTGAATAAGCGCGTCTTTTGGCAACTCTTGGGTGATAAAGCCATTTATGCGCTCCAAATCGCTTTTGATGAAATGTGGCGTGATTTGGGTGAAATGCGCGTCTAACTCTTGCGCTGTAATTGTTTTGTAAGTTTTGGTAAATGTGTGGGTTTGAGCGAGGGATTTTATTTCCCTATTTATTGCGGATTTGCTTTCCTCTACTTCCCCCTCACTTGCATAAGATTTTTGTTCGCAATCTATTAAGCCCCCTCCCTTGCGGATGGGGTTTGGGGGTGGGTTTAGCTCTGTGGAATTTAATGTGGATTCTACCCTCCCCTTAAGCCCTCTCTCCGCAAAGGGATTTTGTATTTCAAAAAACTCTCGCAACGCAGAGCCTTTGATACACTCAAGCCCAAAGTTTCGCGCTGTGGCTTGTCCTCCATTTGGCTTACTTATCACAAAAATGCGTTTATCTTGCCTAGCAAAATCTAGCGCAATGTCTAAACTCTCATCACTGCTTCCATCATCAACTAAGATAATGTCGAGATTCTCATAGCTTTGCGCCATCACAGAATCTAAACATTCTTTGAGATAGGGCGCGACATTATAAATAGGGATAATGATAGAGACAAGCGGGGTTTGCATTAAGATTCCTTTATAAAATAGAATAATTATAGTGAAATTTTAGCACGATGTGTTTGTGATTTTCCCATTTGGTAAGACACAAATATCTTTATATAGTGTGTTTCGCACTACACGGATTTGGAATCCACTTGGCAATGGCGTTGGAATCTTCGCACAAAAGCTCCGCCCAAAAGAATCAAAATAGAGCCTCGCCGTATCACGCTCGATACAAACATTGGGCGCGTAAATTTGTAGATTCTCCACATTTATGCTCTCTGCTAATCGTGCTTCAAAAAGCGCGTTATTTTTGCATTCCGTAGAAATATTTGTGTTGTTATATCCACTTATGCACCGAGAGCTAAAGTCTTTAGCGATAATGTCTCCTGCCATAGGACGAGAATCAAAGTCCGTGCTCTTCGCTGCTCTTGGCGTATCGATAAACACAGAATAACTAAAAGTCGTATAAACTTGTCTGCCTAAGTGAAGCTGAAACTGCCATAGTGCATTTTTGGATTGAGAGAGGAGACGCCCTTGGTGGATTGCTGGATAATTTTGAGCAAGAGTGTGTATGTGCGAAGTGTGTAAAAAATGGCGATTGTCGCTAAGTGCGAGAATCTGAGCGTGCTGAAGGTGGTGATGGAGTGATTTTTGTGCGATAAGTAGGTTTTGGTTTTGACTAGGTAAGGCAAAAGCATAAAAAATCGCGCAAATACTAAACACAAAAGCAAATTCAAGCAAGTTCATTTTTTGTCCCCTTTTGCGTGCAATATCATTGCAATATCATTGTGCAAAATCAACAATCTCATACGCCATAATGATTCTCCCTAAGTATTCCACAGTGATTAGTTGCTCTGGTAAGACTTTATCCACGCTTGCCACATCAATAGAGCGCAAGATTCTTAGCGAGTCATTACTAATGCCATAAAAGCGCAACTGCATACCAATGCGATATTCATCTGCTCGGATAGAATCAATGCCTTTTTCCCGTAGTTTTTCAGCAATTTCTTTGCCATAATAATATGAATGCGCGAAATGTGTCTTCACAGGGAAAAGATACAAAAACTTGTTGCCATATAAAATCGCACTTTGAGCGAATGTAAAAAACAAAACAATCACCAAGCGCATAATATATGGGCGTCTAAAGAATCGCAATCGCACACGAATATCGCTAAGCATTTTTTTGATTGCCACAGGGATACAAAATACCCCCAAAGGCAAAAATGTCTGTAAATCTACACTTTGGCGAATGGATAAAAGAAGCACAAAAACGATTGCCACAAGGCTTATGATTCCCATTAAATCGCTACCTCTGCGTAAAGAATCAATAAGCGCGTAAAGACTATACAACAAAAGTAATGGTGAAAACAAAAAAACAAGATTCCCTAAAGTTTCGACAAAATAGTTTTGCGGACGCCCACCAATGCCAAGCTCAAAGATATTCATATTTACCCCAAAGCACATAAGAGCAAAAAACATATACGAAGTGTTTTTGTTTTTCATCGCATAAAAAAACAAACCTAAAAACAAAATACTAAAACTTTGGTCGATAAAAATGCTAATGGCAGGCAAAAAATACGCATTTTTCTTAAATTTCACCTGCCACAACACGCATAAAAGTGCGATGAAAATCACCAAATTACTTTTGGAAATCAAAATGGAGTTAAACATAAGACCGGGCAAAAACATAAAGGTTAGTGCGCAAAGCACACTATCATAGGGCTTTTTAAAATAATCCAAACAAATCACATAAAACAGCACTACATTGATACTATGCAAGCACAAAAATGGCGCGCGCAGAGCAAAATCATCGCCACCAAAGTTTGTATGCGCAAATCTTGCTACCTTAAAAAGCACTTCATCACTATAAAAAAGCCCAAATACTTCCTTATGATGCACGCTAATTTCATTGATATTAAAGAGCAAACTTGCAATGTAGGCAAGCAAAATGCAAACAAAGACAATATGGGCTTTGATAGGACTTTGTGTCGAAGTTGGCAAAGAAGCACTTGGCATATCACACCCATTAAATATGGCGTAATAGTAATGCTAAAGCATTTTGCGCGCTAAGATATTGGATTTGTGCTCGAGGGAGATTCCCAAAGTTGCATTGCTCTATGATAGCACGCTCGCCCTTTTGCTTCACGCCGATAAACACAAGTCCCACAGGTTTGTGCTCGCTCGCACTTGGTCCTGCCACACCACTTGTAGCAAGCGCGAAATCCGCACCACTCACGCGCAAGATTCCCTCACACATTTGCGCTACGACTACTTCGCTTACCGCACCAAATTGCATTAAACTTTGAGAATCTACGCCCAAGACACGCTCTTTAATGTCGTTAGCATACGCGATGATTCCACAATCAAACACTGCCGATGCGCCACTAATGCTTGTAAGCTGATGAGCCAAAAGTCCGCCTGTGCAACTCTCTGCAATGCCTACTTTTTGTTCGCTCTTGGTTAAGGTGCGCACCACTGCTTCGCCTAGATTCCCTGCAATGAGCTTTTGTCCAAATATCTTGCAAACCTCATCAAAAAATCGCTCCACGCTTGTGCAATCTGTGTCATCTTGTGGCACAGCATATAAAAGCAAGGCACGAGATTCCAAACGCACACCATACTTGCTCGCATAAGGAGAAAGGAGCAACACGCAATCTTCAACATCAAAGCCAAGCAAGATAAACTGCCATTGTGTAGATTTCATACACCACCTTTATATCAAATGCGCAATTATGACAAAAAAACTAAAATTTATGGTAGCATTATTGGCATATCAAATTACAAAAGGAGGCAGTATGTCAAAAGACAAGCAATTGGTCATAAGACCTGAGAACGAAAAAGATATACGAGATGTGTATCGTAAGAAAAATGGGCGAATGAAAGAGGAATTTTACCTTGATGAGCTAGAAAAGCTCCAAATTGAGCTTTGTAAGCTCCAAAGCTGGGTAAATGAAAAAAAGAAAAAGATTGTCATCATCTTTGAAGGGCGCGATGCAGCTGGGAAAGGTGGCACAATCAAGGCATTAAGAGACCATTTAAATCCTAGAGGATGCAGAATCGTAGCACTTCCTAAACCAAGCGATAGAGAAGCCACAGAGTGGTATTTCAAACGCTATATCTCTACTTTGCCAAGCGGTGGTGAGATTGTCTTTTATGATAGAAGTTGGTATAACCGCGCTGGAGTGGAGCGCGTAATGGGCTTTTGTAGCGTGGAGCAGTATAAAGAATTCATCACACAAGTCTCAAATTTAGAGCAAATGCTCATAGCAAGCGGGACAATGATTTTTAAATATTTCTTAGATGTAGGCAAAGAGGAGCAAAAACGCAGAATCTCTCGCCGTAAAACTGACCCGCTACGAATGTGGAAACTAAGTCCTGTCGATGATAAATCACTAGGGCTTTGGGACGAATATACAGAAGCATTTGAAAAAATGTTCGCACGCACACACACACATTTTTGCCCTTGGGTGATTGTCAATACTAATGATAAAAAGCGCGCACGCATTAACATTGCCCGCGACCTTTTAAGCAAAATCGATTATGATGGCAAAGACCAAACAAGCGTTTGTATGCTCCCTGACCCACATATCGTATGGCAATACTCTGAGTATCAGCGACACAATAGCGACCCGACACAAGACATTCTCAAGCAAATAAAAGAGGAGAAAAAAGAAAGGGAAGCGCGAAAAGCAGAGAAAAAGCGCGAAGAAAGCAAGAAACAAAAAGAAGTAAAAAGGGCAAGTGTCCCCACACCAAAGCCATCTGCGCCAAAGCCAGCTCCAAAGCCTAAAGATTCAAACAACACACAATCTTAAGGCTTAGGCGGGGAATCTCCCCTGCCTAACTTATCCCCTCATAATTCTTAAAATTTCACAAAATTACAATATTTTAAAGCATTGGCGTTCATTATGAAAGATTGTGGTGTAGCAGTGAGGCTTTGTGGCGACCCCTGCAAGATTTGAACTTGCGTTCCCGCCTCGAAAGGGCGGTATCCTTGGCCTCTAGATGAAGGGGTCAAAAAACTATAAGCAATTTAGATTCACAAAATGGTAAATTCTTTACAATTTCTCTGCACTTTTATATGATTTTTGCTTTTATTACATTATAATTTAATGCCTTACAAAATTCAACCTAAAGGACACATTATGAAAAGTTTGTATGTATTTCTCACACTCACATTTGGAATGGCTACCCTTTTTGGTGCAGATGCACACGCGCATCACGACCATCACAATCATCACGCACAAGATTCCGCTCAAACAGAATCTGGTAAAATCATCGAGGCTATGCACGCTCCTATGCACGCACAAAAGCCCTCAAGCACAAAAAGCGTAGAGATTGACTTTTTGAGTGATATGATACCTCATCATCAAGGTGCGATTGACTCTGCTAATCTCTTGCTCCAAAAGGTAAAAAGTGGCAAGACAGCAACGCTCGCACAAAACATCATCAAAGCTCAAGAGGGTGAAATTGCAGAGTTCAAAGAGTTAATCGCTAACAAAAGCGTAACAACTACTAAAATTTCCTCAAAAGAGTATAAAGGCTTTGCTGAAAAAAATGCTAAAGCAATGGGTATGATGATGCACAGAATGGCGATTAAAGAAAGTGGCAATGTAGAGCGAGATTTCCTTGCAGCGATGATTGCACATCATCAAGGTGCGATTGACACTTCTACTATCGTGCTTGAATACACCAAAGATGAAAAAGTGCGCCAAATCGCACAAAAAATCATCGATGACCAACAAAACGAAATTGCCACTATGCAAAAACTTATAGACACCATTGACAAAAAGAAGCGTAAATAACACTTTGCTTACAAGAGGGCTGTTTGGATTCTTATCAATATGGCGAATTGCTAAAAACTTTGCAAAGCAAATACGCCACTATCGGCGAGATTATCAAGCCCTCTATTTTGCAAGAGGAGCTAGCCAAACTAGAGGCGTTAGAATCTGCGCCAAACTTCTGGGAAGACGCCAAAAGGGCTAGCGAAATATCCAAGCAAAAAACCAAAATCACCAAAACTCTCCAATCCTACACCACACTAGGCAACAATCTAAACGATAGCGCGGAGCTTTTTGAGCTAGCGAGCGCGCAGGGCGATAGCGATACGCTTGAATTGCTTTTCGCAGAATCAAGCGCGCTAGAATCCGCTATCTTGCAAGCCGAGCTAGAGATTTTGCTAAACTCCCCAAATGACGCGCTCAACGCCATTATCACTATTCAGCCCGGAGCGGGTGGCACAGAGGCGCAGGATTGGGCGAGTATGCTCTATCGTATGTATCTACGCTGGGCGGAGCGGCGGGGGTATAAAGTCGAGATTTTGGATTATCAAGACGGCGAGGAAGCGGGAATCAAAGGCGCGGCATTTATCATTAAAGGCGAAAATGCCTTTGGCTATGCAAAGGCGGAATCAGGCGTGCATAGGCTAGTGAGAATCTCGCCCTTTGATTCTAATGCCAATCGGCACACGAGCTTTGCAAGCGTGCAGGTAAGCCCTGAAATCAACGATGACATAATAATCGAGCTAGAGGAAAAGGACTATCGCATCGACACATATCGCGCAAGTGGCGCAGGCGGACAGCATATCAACAAAACCGATTCTGCCATTCGTATCACGCATTTCCCAAGTGGCATAGTCGTGCAATGCCAAAATGATAGAAGTCAGCACAAAAACAAAGCCACCGCGCTAAAAATGCTCAAATCCAAACTCTATGAAATCGAGCAGGCAAAGCAAAGAGAGAGCGCAAACACGGGGGAAAAAAGTGAAATCGGCTGGGGACACCAAATCCGCTCCTATGTGCTAGCCCCCTATCAGCAAGTCAAAGATTTGCGCTCAAACTACGCTACAAGCGACACGGCAGGGGTTTTGGACGGGGATATAGACGCGCTCATCGAATCGGTGCTGGTGATGAAAGAATAAACTTAAAATAAGATGGTGCCGAGGGTCGGACTTGAACCGACACAGGGTTGCCCCTACCAGATTTTGAGTCTGGCGCGTCTACCAATTTCACCACCCCGGCAATTAAAGCATAAAGATAGAATCTATGGTGCGCTGAGCGAGACTTGAACTCGCACGAGTTGCCTCACCACCCCCTCAAGATGGCGTGTCTACCAATTCCACCACCAGCGCGTAAAACAAATACAATTCTAAAACAAAAATAAAAAATGCTAGATTCCCAAAATGACAAAGCATTAAAGAGAATCTAGCGCAAAATTCTTATGATAAGAATGGATTGCTATAAAGCGCAATAATCGCCAAAACTAGCGTATAAATCACTTGTGCTTCGATAAGTGCAAGCGCGATAAACATCGTTCCTAGCAATTTACCGCTGATTCCGGGATTTCTCGCTGTCCCTGAGATTGTCGCTGCAGCTGCGTGCCCCATACCAATCGCACCACCAAGTGCCGCGATACCAACGCCAATCACAGCTCCAGCTGCAGAATATGACTTAATCATATCTACACCTAAATCTTGGGCAAATGCCACGCCGACCATACCAACAACTAAGAGCAATAAAGCTTTCATTGCATACTCCTTGTCAAGTTAATTTTACTCAAAGCCATTTCGGATTACTCCCCTACTAAAACTTTGGCGTGTTAATTGTAGCAAGGCTTTTATAAAAGAATGTTTAAATGAGCGATTTTTATGCGTAAAATACCTCAAATCCACACACAATCAATCTCTCATTGCTAAATTTCACGCTAATTAAGCCCTAAGTATTGATATTCGCCCTGCCCTTATGCTACAATACGGCGACTTTAAAGTCAAAATATATAAACCTACAAGGAGAGAGAAAGAAATGGGATTCTTAAAAAACATTAGTCTTGCCACTAAAATGGTGTTATTTATCAATGGGATTGTGTTTGTTTGTTTGACAATAATGGCATATATTATTTATCAACGCTCTGCTGATGTGCAAAATAATGAAAGCAACGCACTTATCGCTAATATCGCAGAAAAATATGCGTTTTATATGGAAGGGGCGATGGGCGATGCCATATCGAGTGCGAGGACAGCTCGAGTGCCTATACAAGAGCTGTTGGCTACGACAAAAAATCAAAATATGCTTGAGAAAATTATGCTAGGCTCGCTTAATTCCACTACCACAGCAAGCTGGACATATCTGTATCTAAAGGACACAAGCGTGCTAGGCGGAGGTATCAATAACTCTAAGCACCGCTTACCAAATGGAGAAATGCTTATCCTCGCTGAATCTCCAGAAAATGACCTCTCAGCCGATGGGCAAATAGTCGATGCAGACCCTATAATAACAGGCTTTAGGGGTGTGCAACTCGCATTTGAGCGTGGAAAGGTCTCTGTAAGCCCACCTAACCACAAAACCGTCAATGGCAAACAAATGTATGGAATCTCTATCAATATCCCTGTGTGGGATTCTAGTAATTCTAAAGTTATCGGGGTTATCGGCGTGCTTGTGCGCACCAAAGAATTTAGACAATACATTATTGATAGACTTCATCACGGACATATCAAGGGTGCATTTCCATTCCTCCTCCAAGATGATGGGACAATCATCTTACACGAAAATGAAAGCATTCAAGGACAAAATCTCGTTGATGTGAATAAAGACTCAACTGTCGCCCCAATGCTTAAGGCTTCAAAAGAACACAGAAGTTATGTGGATATATATCGCACTACTCAAGGATTGGAGGGCTATGCTGCGTTGCATTCCTTTGAGGTATTACCCGGTAGTGATGTGTATTGGAGTATGATTATCGCTGCTCCAGAAGATTCTGTGCTTGCCCCTGTGAGAAACCTGCGTAACATTATCGTGCTCTCAGCATTTATCTCGCTCCTTGTTATCGCGGCGATTATGCTTTGGTATGTGAGAAACAAAGTGGTGGCAAGGATTGGTAAAATTGGTCATTGCTTGCGCGATGTCTTTAAATACCTCAACTTTGAGACTTCTACCAAGCCTGCGTTGCTTAAAATTGTCGATGCTTCTGATGAACTCGGGCAAATGGGCGTAACGCTGAATGAAAATATCGAGCGCACCCAAAAATCCCTCGACCAAGATGCCAAACTCATAAAAGAAGTGGTCAATATGGTAGAGGAAGCCAAAAAGGGGCGATTTGGTGGCAAGATAGAGACTTCAAGTGGCAATCCTCAAACCAATAGGCTAAAAGATTCTTTGAATGAGATGAGTAACGCGCTCTATGAGCTTGTCGGTGGCAATTTGGAGAATCCATCAAAAGTCTTTGCCTCTTATCAGCGAAACGACTTCACACCAAGAATTGAGAATCCTCAAGGATTAGAAAAAGGTGTGAATCAACTCGGGGATTCTATCGTGCAAATGCTCCAAGATTCAGCGGCGTTTGCCAAAGAACTCGGCGAGCAGAGCAAGATACTCGAAGAATCAATGGCGCGCTTAACCGAAGGCTCTCAAAAGCAAGCAAGCTCACTAGAGCAAAGTGCTGCTGCAGTAGAGGAGATTAGTAGCTCAATGCAAAATGTCAGTGATAAAACCACAGAATGCACACATCAAGCTGAAGATATTAAAAATATTGTAGGAATGATTAAAGACATCGCAGACCAGACAAACCTCCTCGCGCTTAATGCCGCTATTGAAGCTGCACGCGCGGGTGAGCACGGGCGAGGATTTGCTGTGGTGGCTGATGAAGTGCGAAAACTCGCAGAGCGAACTTCTAAATCACTGGGCGAAATCGAAGCAAATGTCAATATATTGGTGCAATCTGTCAATGAAATGAGTGAATCTATCAAAGAGCAAACCGAAGGATTAGGACAGATTAACGAAGTAATCGCTCAACTAGAAAGCGTAACGCAAGAAAATGTCGAAGTGGCAAATGCGACAAATGAAATCACTAAGAGAGTAAATGGTATCGCTGATGAAATCTTAGAAGATACAAACAAGAAAAAATACTAGGGTCTAGGGGGAATCCCCCGCCCTAAATATCCCAAAACTCCCTACCTAAAAAACTCCACTTTAGTCTTACCAAAGAATTTATTATCGCTGTATTTCGCCCACAAAATTTCTAGTGCGTAGATTTCCCCGCTCAACGCTTTGGCATAGGGGAATTTTTGATAATACAATCTCTCTTGCTCTTTGGTGGCATTTCCAAATTGCGCGCGAATCTGCGCACCCTTAATAGCGAGGAGTTTAAGCGTGCTTTTGGCGATATTTATCCCCACAATGCTAAAAGTTTGTGCTAGTTGTATATGGCGCGTTGTTGGCTCGCTTTTAATGATAAGTGCGAGATTCTCCTCATCAAAAGCATAAAAACAACTCGCACTATGCACGCCACCACAAAACTCTTTAGATTTTTGATTTTCTTTGGATTCTCTTGCTTGTGGTTCTCGCACGCTAAGGCTTAGGCAATACTGCTTTGTGAGGAATTTTTTTAACCTTGTATCCACCGCGCGTGCAACCTTATTGTAAAATGCGCTCTCCACGCTTGTTGGAAAAAAGTTTAGTTTGCAAATTGCGCGTAGTGTATTCTTGCAGTGAGCCATCAAAGGCAATGTGAGAATCTTCTAACAAAATAAACCTATCCACCGTGTCTTTAATAGAATCTAAATCGTGCGTTACCATTACAATGGTAATGTTAAGCACTTCACGCAAATGCAAAATAAGCTCATCAAATCTCTGCGCACTCTCTGGGTCTAGCCCGCTTGTGGGCTCATCTAAGAATAAAATATCAGGGCTACTAATAAGCGCGCGTGCAAGTGCGGCACGCTTTTTCATACCACCACTTAGCTCACTTGGAGGCTTTAGTGCGGAGCTTGCGGGCAATCCCACAAGCTCAATCCAAAATAACGCGATTTTATCAATAAGCGCGGGCGGGAAATATCCCTTTTGGCTAAGTGGCACACCGACATTATCAAGCACGCTCATTGAGCTAAAAAGTGCGCCAAATTGAAACATCACCCCACATCTATCTAAAATAAGGTTACGCCTATTTGGCTCTAGATTCCAAATATTTTGAGAGAAAATGTTGATTTCGCCACCACTTGGCTTTTTAAGATAAAGCATCGAGCGCAAAAGTGTGCTTTTACCACTACCAGAGCCCCCCAAGATTCCAAAAATTTCGCCTCGCTTCACGCAAAAGTTTAAATCCCTATGGATTGGCAACCCATCATAATCCGTGCAAAGCCCTCTTGTCTCAATGAGTATGTCGCCACTTATATCAATCTCGCTCTTTTGTGTTTTAAGGAGATTCTTCGTAATCTCGCGTGTATGAGATAGTCCCCTAGCGATATTACTTGAGAGTTTCTTTATGCCCATTCACACTCCTAATGCAGTAACAATAAATGAAAAAACCGCATTGATAAATATAATGAAAAATATCGCATTTACCACGCTTGCAGTAGTTTCTTTGCCCAAAGATTCTGTGTCATTATCCACGCGTAATCCACGATAGCACCCAACCAACGCAATAGCAAGCCCAAAAAACGGGGCTTTAGCAATGCCAACGAGAAAATGTGAAATATTCACAAATTCATAAAACCGCTCCCAAAACTGCGTAAAGCTAATGCCTGCTTGCACATTGAGTGCGAGCATCACAGCAAGCAACCCCACCAAATCCACCAAAAACACCATTAAAGGCATCATAAGCACAAGCGCGAAGATTCTGGGCGTGATGAGATAATCTATGACATCAAAGCCCATAGATTGAAGCGCGTCATTTTCCTCTGTGATTTTCATCGCGCCAATTTGTGCGGTAAATGCCGAAGCCGAACGCCCAGCAATCACTAACGCCATCACAAATGGACCGAGCTCGCGCAATGTGAGCTTGCTGACAATCTCCACACTTAAAATTGGCGTGCCCATTTTGGCGAGCTGGATTGCTCCTTGCATAGCGATGACATAGCTTACTATCATACTTACCACGAGCACCAAAGGCAAAGCTAAAACTCCGCTATGCCAAATATGATAAAAGATAGAGGCAACTTTAAAATGTCTCTTTGGCTGTGTGATGCTTACAAAAAACCGCCAAATACAAAGCCCTGTAAAGTTTAAAAAATCCACACTTTTCTCAAAAGTCTCTTTTAGTGCGTGAATAAAATGCGTTATATCATCGATAAAGGTAGCAGGCTTTTTGGGTGGGATATAACCCTGTGGAAAATCCTCTAAAATAGCAAAAATCTCTTGTGTGCGTTTATTTTGGTTGATAAAGCTATGGGGTTTGTGTTGCAAAATATCTTTTAATAACGCGCAAAAAGCAAAATCAATCGTTGGCTCTAAGCCAAAATCAATCTCCACTTCACTTGCCCTTGCAAGAAGGGTGCTGAGCGCATTGAGATTTGCCTTTTTGGTGGTGAAAATCCACTCGCCCTTAAGCGCAACGCGTAAAATGGGAATCTCTTGCCTCACTTCAAATCCACACATTCAAAATCCCCTTGTCCTATAAATTTAGCGCGTATAAATTTTAGAATAAAATGATTTAAATCGTTTATGAAACCAAAAATAGCTCGAGGGGTTAGATTCTATCACGCTTTGCACCACATCAGCTTGAGCCTGTGTAGCGTGCAAAATATCATCTTGCAAATTTGTAGAATCTCTCGCATAAATTGGCTCTTTAAACTCCACATTATAGCGCGAATAATCCTCATTGTAGTCAATAAAAACAGGCACTATTGCCACCTTAAAACGGCGAGAAATCACAGAAGCAATAACCGTATGCGTAGCACGCTTGCCAAAGAATTTCACTTCAACGCCCTCACTTGAACCGATGTTTTGGTCAATTAAGATTCCCACAAGGGCATTTTTTTGGCTATACATTTTGATTAAATGTCGCATCGCACCTTTTTTGTCAATCATTTTTACACCCTTTAGCTCTCTGTGCTTAATAATAAGCGCGTTGATACTCTCAAATTGCGTAAGCCTGCCAAGTGAAGCCATTTGACACATTGTATAGCGTGGGGGTAAAATACTCGCCATAGCTTCCCAATAGCCAAAATGCGCAGAAACCAAAATCGCTCCACCATCGCGTGCGATAGAATCTACAATAAAATGTTCGTTGTGAAATGAAAATCGCTCTTCATAAGTGGCAGTATGCAAAAATGGAAGGCGCACAGATTCTAAAAGGATAAAGACAAAATTTTGATAACACCGCTTGATGATTGCACGCTTTTGCTCCTCGCTCATACTTTGCTCAAACACAAAGTCTAAATTCGCTCTAGCGTCATTTTTGCGCCGTTTATCAAGCGTATTTAAAACCCACGCCAATGCCTTAATATGAAAAACAAAAAAACTATGAGGAATTTTTGCTAAAAAAAATCCAAGCGCAGTAGTAAAGCCATCTAAAATATAAAAGGCGCATTTATTCAACAATTTTGTCAAAACAACCTCCTTTTAATCCCTTGAGGTGCTAGATTCTAAAAGTTGTAAAGCGCAATATGCAATTTGACTTGGCAAAATATCATTGATAGAAAAATCATCTTTTTGATAGCGTGGATTTTTGTTTTCACTCAGAGCGATATTTTGAGGACTAAGAAGTGCAAACCGCTCCATTGGCGTGCTCCCATACAGCGTGATAGAAGCGATGCCTAACGCCCACGCTAAATGTGTGATGCCTGTATCCCCACCAATGACAAGATTCACACGCGTAATGAGTGATTTGACCTCATCAAGAGAAAGATTTGTAACCGTCGTAAGCGTGAGATTGTCCTTTTGCTTCACTAGGCTTATAATCTCCTCGCATTTTGTGGGCTCACTATGAGCTAAAAGCACAATTTGGACATTTTTGTGTTGTGTGCGCTTGAGCTCATTTGAAATAATATCAATACATTCTGCAAAAAGCCTTGTAGCATAGCATTTTGTGGGATTTGAAGATTCCAAAACAAGCAGGATTTTTGGGTATGGTAAAAGTGCTGGCGTGCTCGCCTCAAAATCAAAACTCCTCGTGCGCAAAGAAAGCATATCATCAAGCAAGGTGCGTGGAGAGGAAAAATCTTGTAGCGATTGTGGCAAAGAGAAAGAATCTAAAGATTTTTTCGAGATAGAATGAGACGCACCAAAATGTTCATTGATAATCTCTAAACTTTGATGAAGTAAGAGTGCGTTTCTTACCAAAATATGCTCTTTATATGCAATATGCACGCGATTAGTGTAAAAAAATGCACTAAGAGATTCCCTCGCGCTACGCGCACTAAACCCTACAAAAAATCGCTTTTTAATAAACTTGCCTATGAGCGCGGACTTCATAAGCCCCTGCATATCAATAAGCACATCAAAAGGCTCTAATGTGCTTAATTTTTTAAGTTGAGAGAAAACTTGCTTTATGGGGATATGTTTCATAGTGAGTATATGGAGGTCATCAATTTGCGGGGAATGCTCTAAAATCCCAGCAAACCGAGAATCTACAAACCAAGAAATATGTGGTTTAAAGCCATTTTGCCTAAGTGTATTTCTAAAATTCGCCAAAAACGCAGCACTCACAACGCAATCTCCAAGACTTGAGAGGCGAATAATACCAACGCGCAAGGGCTTAAATCCAATGTGATATGTGGTGTTTTGTTTTAAATCCTCTCCCGTTGGCATTCTATTCCCTAATGATTTCTATTTCAAGGCTGTTTAATGGTTTTTGCAATTTTTGTAATCCCTCTTGCGCAAGGTAAAGCGGTGCAGTGGTATATACACGCAAGGTGTGATGATTAAGCTCATAGCGCACTTTCGTTGGCACTTGGGTTTTGAAAATACAATGCGTTAATCCAATAATAAAACTCATCCATTGCAACTTTTCAAGCTCCATTATTGAGCCTTTTGAGACAAAATCTTTAAGAAGCGGGGCGGTTTTTGGGATTTTTCTATCACTAAATTCCACCAAAAGCTCGATAATCACGCGTTGCGTATGTGAGAATCCATACTCCAAACCATTAAGCAAAATATATGAGCCGTGCAAATTGCTTTGATAAAAATTAAGCACATTGCCAATGGGGCTCAAAAATGCGCCAACGCCGAGCAAGTAGCGCAAATCCTCCTTGCACCTATGCAATGGCAACAGCGTATCAAAAAGGCGCAATGCCTCAACCTTTAATAACCGCGCGAATTTTGGCTCTAAACAGAATCTATCTTGGATACTCATTACACAGGGATTGCAATCAGGAGGAAAATGCAGGCGTTGATTACGCAATAAATCATTTAAAAACACACCCTCCCTTACGCCTGCACCACTTGTAATGATATTCTCCGCGCGCAGATGCTCTAAAAATAAATCAAAAATAAGCACACCACTTCTAATGCTATCAAGTCTATCTGGGGTAACTCCAAGTGATTCTAACTTATGAATGGGAGCACTATAAATCTTTTCAAAAAATGCTCTGTGGGTTTTGGTATCAAACTCATAGCCGTGAAGACGCGGGAATGGATACTCCTCATCTTTCATAATCGTCCTTGCCAACGCCCTAATCGTCCCACCAACGCCAAATACCACCGAATGCTTAAAATGCTCGGGTATTTTTGCCATTTCATTTGTGATAAATTCCTTTGCCTTTTTGATTTCAGCATTTTTATCAAAAAAGAGTTCTTTAATGCGTATCGTGCCCACATTAAGCGAAATGGTATCAATGATTTTGCCATCTTGTATGAGCGCACACTCCGTGCTCCCACCACCAATATCAATAGTAACGCCATTTTTAGCGTGCAATAAATTCGCACACGCAATCCCGCCATACATCGCCTCGCTTTTGCCATCGATGACTTTTATGGCAAGTTTGCATTCTTTTTTAACCCGCGCTAAAAACTCTTTAGAATTTGGCGCATCGCGAATGGCTGAAGTCGCCACGCAAAATATTTTACGCGCCTTATGCGCCTTAGCAACCTCTAAAAACTCTCTTAGGGCGTTGATAGCTCGTTGCATTGGAATCTCTTGTAAGATTCCATTATGCTCATAGCAACCCTCTGAAATACGCACTTTAGATTTAATCTCATATAATAAATGGAATCCAAAGCGACTTGTGCGGCGAAAAATCGCCATTCTCGCAGAGTTTGAGCCAATATCAATAACCGCTGTAATCTTTGCCATTTATACCCCTTGCTACTCACCCTTTTGGAGTTGCTCGAATTTATAACGCAATTCCTCGATATTTTCCATATTATCAGGGTCTGAGACTATCGCATCAACGGGACACACGCTAATGCAATTTGGCTCATCATAACTACACACACATTCTGTGCATAAATCAGGGTCTATCATATAAAATGGGTCATCTGCATCAATCGCACTATTTGGGCACTCCTCACGACACGCATCACACGCGATACACTCATCAGTAATCATTAACGCCATACTTTCTCCTAAAAAATAGAAATTAAAGAGTATTTGTAGCTAAAATCTTTTTAATTTACCATTAAAAATGAAAACCTTATATCAAGTGCTTGTGAATTTGATACAAAATCACTACAAATAAGCAAAGAATTGGGTGTCGCACTTAGAAGTTGCTCAAAATTTTGCTTTGGTAAAAATACTGCTCGGGCTTTGGCAAAAATAGCCTTTTTCAGCTCGTTTGTATCGCGCGTAAGCACGATTGGCAAAAGTCTTAGCTTGCACGCCATTACAAGAAGAGAATCAAGCTCCTTGCCACTCACAAAGCTACTATCAATAAGCACACAATCCGCACCATATAGTGCAGATTCTATCATTTGATAGGGTTTGAGAAAAATATCTTTGTGGAGGATAAGGTTTGTGGTGTAACGGCGCGTATGGCTAAGAAACTCCAAATGCTCAAACACACTATCACTAAGCCTTTCGTCATTTTGAGAATCGAATGCGCGTATATGCTGATAGATTCTAAAGCTATCAATGGTGATTAAATCTTTGCTATCTAGGCTTTGTGCGCATTGTATAAACTTATGCAATTCACAGGGCTGTATTATCACGCTTTGTTTTGAAGTCTTGACTTTGAGCTCCTCAAATGAGTCAATGCGCGAGGTAAAAGGACTATACGCAAGTGTGCGCCCAAGTGAATCATAATCCAACACAGCTTCCCTTGCGTTAAGCGCGTTAAGCGCGTCTGAGAAATGGCGTATATCATAGAGAATCTCCATACAAACCCCAAATAAATGCCTTAAGAGCGGTAATCTGAGTTTATTTCTACATATTTATGCCCTAAATCGCAACCATACGCAGTGTATGCGCCATCGCCTATGCCTAAATCACACACTATGGCAAACTCATCTTGCTCCATTGCCTTTGTAGCTTTAGATTCTGTTTGTTCATCAAAGAGAATTGCGCCTTTTTTATACACTTCCACGCCAGCAATGCTAATGCTTAAAAGCTCCTCTTTCGCGCTCACTCCACACGCTCCAATCGTGCTAGCAATGCGCCCCCAATTTGGGTCTTTACCAAAAATGGCGGTTTTGACAAGCAAAGAATTGCTTAAAGCCTTTGCCGCAACTTTTGCCTGCGCGCTATCTCTCGCTCCGCACACCTTAAAGGCAACCACCTTGCTTGAGCCCTCGCCATCACGCACAATATCAAGGGCAAGTTTGTGCGTTACCATATCAAGGGCTTTGGCAAATGCCTCTTTATCATACGCTCCACTTTTAGCATTGCTTAGCAAAAACACCGAATCATTGGTGCTTTTATCGCCATCTACGCTAATGGCATCAAAGTTTGGCTTAGCAATAGATTCTAAAAGCTCTTTGGCATCTTGGGTGGGAATGTCCGCATCAGTAGTGATAAAACACAGCATTGTGGCAAGACTTGGAGCTATCATTCCAGCACCCTTTGCCATAGCTCCAAGTGTAAAAACCTTGCCATTTTCCAACTCGACTTTAAGTGCGATTTGCTTGCTAAAAGCATCGGTGGTTCGTATCGCATCTGCAGCGCGATTTGGAGCATCGCTATGGAGATTCTCAAAACAAAAGTTGCTAAAAGATTGGATAATCTTTTGCTTTGGCAGGCGCACGCCTATCACGCCTGTGCTCGCCATAATGGGATTTTGGATAAAGCTAAATTGCGATTGCAAAGCGGTCGTAATTTCACAAATATCCTGCACGCCAGCTTCTCCTGTCATAGCATTAGCATTTTTTGTGGTGATGAGTAAAAAATTGCTACGCGCTTGATTATGAGAATCTACACAATGTTGCTTAAAATGCACGATTGGTGCGGCGGCAAAGGTGTTGGTAGTAAAGAGTGCGTTAGCATTAAACCCATCTTGTGCATAGATAAACGCGACATCAAGCGCGTCATTTGCCTTTAGCCCTGCGCTTATGCCATCAGCTATAAATCCATTTGGCGCGCTTACGCCACCTTTAATGGGAAAAATAGAGAATCCACTAGACATAATCCACCTCCTTTGGCTTTTGATTACGCATAATAAGCCTTTTGGTGAGTTTAATATCCTCTGAAGCTCCAATCACAAGCATTTTACACTCACTTGTAACCACCGTGTCATCTTTTGGCATATTGATATATTTGCCATCTTTTTGTGTGATTCCCACCACAGAGATATTTGCCACATCACGGAAATGCGCTTCTTTGAGTTTGCGTAGCACAAGCCAGCTGTATCGTGGGATAACGATTTCTTCTAAATCAAGCTGTGTGTTGCGCTTGTATAAAAACTGCTCAAGCAAATTTTCCATATCAGGGCGGATTGCCATAGCTGAGATTCTTTGAGCTAAAAGGCGTGAAGCCGAAACCACAAAATCACAGCCTAGCTTTTTTAGCTTATCGGTTTCTTCTTGTGTGTTGGCATTTGCGATGATATAATAAGGCTTGCGGTTAAGCTCCTTTTCAAAAAGGCGCACACTAGCTATAAGTGCGATATTTTCTGCGATATTAGGCGAAAAGGTAACAATCCCCTTAGCCGAAGAAAGATGGGCCTTTAGCATTGAGACTTGACGATACGGGTCGCCTATGATGTAGTAGGGGTATTTATGCTTGCGTGCAGCAATCTCAAAGTCTGGTGTGTTATCCACCACCACAAAGGGAATCTGAGATTCTCTAAATTGCTTGGAGAGCTCGATTGTATGCTCGTTATGATAGCAAATCACATAATGATTGCTTAGTCGGCTAATGTTGTAAATCATATTTTGCTCCTTTATGAGGTTAATAAGGTTGCTGTTATTAAAAATACTCAAAGTAAAAGCCACGCTAAAAGTAACAATCCCCGCACCACTAATCATTAGTATCGCTGTGAAAATAATCGTAAGCGTGGAGAAATGTTTTTCATTAAGCGAACCAAATCCTGTGTTAGTAAAAGTATAAGTCGTTTGAAAAAACGCCTGCATCAAATCATAATCCTCAAGCACCAAATATCCAATCGTGCCAAAAATGATAAAAAGCTGTAATAAAATAAGTGGGATTCTAAATGGTTTTAACTGCGCGTAAAGCTCATCTCCCAAGCTGACATCTGCCTTGAAGTTATGCGGAGATTTCAGCTTTTTGGTGAAAAACTTTGATTGCTTAGGCAAGGGGTTGCCTTAGATTCTAGGATTTTTTTCTCATCGTGCGAAGTGTTGAAGCTGCTACTTTCGCGCGAAAGCTAGTGCCATCATCAAGCTTAATGCGAATAGAGCGTAAGTTTGGGAGGCTACGGCGTTTAGTCTTGTTGTTTGCGTGGCTGACATTGTTTCCAACCATTGGTCCTTTAAATGTAAAAAAACACTTTTTTGCCATAGAATATCCTTTTGGTTTTTGTATTTTGTTCTGGTCTTTTGCACCAATTTTATCAAATCTAGTGGCGCAGCGGACGGGGCTCGAACCCGCGACCTCCGCCGTGACAGGGCGGCATTCTAACCAGCTGAACTACCGCTGCATTTTATTCCTTATAATGCCATAATGGGCATCTCCATTAACACAAGTTAGGATTATTAGACCTAAATGGTGGTCGCTATAAGACTCGAACTTATGACATCCACCTTGTAAGGGTGGCGCTCTACCAACTGAGCTAAGCGACCTCGTGCAGATTAACTCACACCAAGCCTCGCACACAAATGCAAATCCTAAAAGAACTTGTGGTGATCCCGAGGGGATTCGAACCCCTGTAGCCACCGTGAAAGGGTGGTATCCTAACCGTTAGATGACGGGACCATTTTATTGCTTATTTGGTGGTGACCCGTGTTGGATTCGAACCAACGGCCCATTCCTTAAAAGGGAATTGCTCTACCAGCTGAGCTAACGGGTCTTTTGTTTTTTGCAAACCGAAATTATAGTAACTTTGCACGGTTTTGTCAATAGGCATTATAAAATGCGACAAAAAGCCACGCAGAATCTAAGCATTTAGCAGTCCATTTTTCGCATTTATCGTGCAAAATACAGACAATCAAACTTATAGATTCTACAACACCCGAAATTCTTCAGGGTTATCAAGCGCGTAACGGAATTTTTCCATATCCACGCGCTTATCCCAAATGCTAACCATTACGCACGCTACGACATTTCCGCAGAGATTGCCCACGCTTCGCATTTCGCTTAAGAACTTATCGATTCCAAGTATGGCTGCCACCGTTACAGCAGGGATTAGGTGCGAGCCATCGCCCATCGTGAGCGCGGAGAGTGTCCCTGCTAGCACGATAAACCCGCTTCCCGTTACGCCCACTGCGCCCTTAGAGCTTATCATCAAAATAAGAATTAGCGTGATAGTTTGCTCGATAGTGATAGGAATGTCAAAGGCTTGAGAGAGGAAAATCACCGCAAGGCTTAGATAAATATTTGTCGCGTCCAAATTAAAGCTATACCCCACAGGCATCACAAGCCCCACGCTTGCCTTTTGGATTCCCGCTTTTTCGAGCTTACGCATTAGGGGGGCTAGCGCAGTCTCAGAGCTAGAAGTCGCAAAGACGACTAGCACCTCTCTATACACAAAGCGCATTAGTTTAAAAATATTGATTTTACCCATTAGACAGATAAGCCCCAAAATCACAAAGATAAAGGCAAGCACGGCAGCTGCCATCGTGAGAAGGAGCTGTGCCATACCGCTAATGGAGGCAAAGCCAAACTTAGCGATTAAAAAAGCCATAGCCCCAAATGTCGCTAGTGGCGAATACCAAATCAGCGCGGTTAGGACTTTGAAAAATGTCTCTTGCATAGATTCTAAGTAATTTAACGCCTTTTCTTTTATCGCAGGGCTTGTGAAACTTAGCACGATTGCCACGCAAATCGCCATTACAAGCACTTGGAGGATTTTACCCTCCACAAATGGCGTGATAGGGTCGTGGGGAATGGCTGTTTTTAAAATGTGCAAAATCTCTCCGCCAGCACTACTTGGCATACTTGAGCCCTGCGCGATATAGCCCGCCACATCTCCAGAATCTAGAGATTCTACCTTTAAGTGCATTCCGTGCCCGGGCTTAATAATCTCGCCAAAAAGCACGCCGATGACAAGCGCAAAGGTGCTCACCACCTCAAAATAAATCAGCGTCTTTAGCCCCAAACTCCCCAAAGTCTTTAAGTCCTCTAGGCGCGTGATACCCGTGATGATGGTAAGGAAAATGATAGGTCCCATTAAAAGCTTTAGCCCTTTGATAAAGGGGTCGATAGTGTATTCTTTGCTAGCTATGCTAAAATGGTGAAAAAAGCTGATTATGCCGTTGTTGGTGGCATTTGGTGCAGTATCATAAAAGCTCCCAATGCTCCCAAACACCACGCCTAAAAAAATACCAATAAACACCCAAAACACAAGACTTCTCGCAATACCCTTGCTCATTTGTTGCTTTTGTTTGTAGCTACCTTCGTTGCTTTTTGTTATCATTGCTTCCCTTTGTTTTTATATGCGGATTTAGTATGCCCTAAAAACCTTTGTTTCTTGCTTAAAAGTTTAAGTTAAGTTTATCTTAAATGAAAATTTGTAACGAATTGCGCGGGATTTATCCCATTTTTAATAAAGTTTTGCTACAAATTTAAGGAATTTTATGCCACAAGGAGAGCAAAATGCAAACAGACTTAGAAAACCTCAAAAAGAACTATCCTCAAGCTCTATCCTACCACAAGGGAGGAAAGGTGAGAATCCAACCCAGCAAAGCGTTAGATTCTGTTGATGAGTTAGGCTTAGCCTACACACCCGGTGTGGCTGTGCCCTGCAAACAAATCGAAGCAAACCCACTAAGCGCGTATGACTACACTTCTAAGAGTAATCTTGTAGCTGTCATCAGTAATGGCACAGCGGTGCTAGGGCTTGGTGATATTGGTGCGCTTGCGAGCAAACCTGTAATGGAAGGCAAAGCGATTTTGTTTAAAACTTTTGCGGGGATTGATTCATTTGATATTGAAGTGAATGAAAAAAATGTAGATAAGTTTGTCGAGGTAGTCAAGGCTATTGCGCCCACTTTTGGTGGTATCAATTTAGAGGATATTAAAGCTCCAGAATGTTTTGAGATTGAGCGTAGATTAGTTGAAGAGCTTGATATTCCTGTGATGCACGATGACCAGCACGGCACAGCGATTATCTCCACAGCGGGAATCATCAATGCCCTGCACTTGCTTAAAAAAGAAGCAAAAGATATGCGTATTGTCGTTTTTGGCGCAGGAGCATCGGCTATCGCGTGCGCGCGAATGTATAAGGCATTAGGTATAGGAGAAATTATAATGTTTGATTCTAAAGGCGCGATTACCAAGGATAGAAGTGATTTAAACGAAATGAAAAAAGAATTTGCCGTGAATGGACGCTATCCCACATTCAAAGACGCGCTTAGAGGAGCTGATGGGCTTTTGGGACTTTCAAAAGCAAATCTACTCAGTGAAGAGGACATAAAAGAGATGAACGAGAATCCACTCATTTTCACACTAAGCAATCCTATCCCTGAAATAATGCCCGATGTGGCAAAACGCGCCCGCCCTGATGCGATTATCGCCACAGGCAGAAGCGACTTCCCAAACCAAATCAACAATGTGCTAGGATTCCCATATATCTTTAAAGGTGCGCTCAATGTGCGAGCTCGCAAGATAAATGAGGAAATGAAATTTGCTGCGGCAAATGCCATTGCAAAACTTGCAAGAGAGCCAATCACAAATAAATTACAAAAACTGCTAGGACATAGTGTGAGTTTTGGTAGAGAATATTTGCTCCCATCAGCCTTTGATGAACGACTAAATGAAGTCGTATCTAATGCTGTGGCAAAGGCTGCGATAGAATCTGGAGTAGCGCGAGTATAAAACGAAGCCAAAGCCTTTGGCTTCATTATTACTTTGCTTCTCTTAGCAACTCATCATAAAAACTAAAATATTCTTTTGATTTGTTTGACTTAAATCGCCCGCCAAGTCGCTTATCTGGCGAGGTAATGCGAGAAAAAAACGGATTTAGTGTTTGCGTTGTGTCATTTTGTGCTGGGAGATTTTGTGATTCTAAAAGCACGAAACTCTCGCAATCAAGCACTTTCACACCCACGGAATCCATTATAAAAAGTAATCCCACACTATAACGAGGACAAAACTCCCTAAAAACCTTAGGGCTTGGGTCATTAAGATTTTTTTGTTTCATAAATGCGGCAAATAAATCGATGTGCATAAACTGCACTTGAGAATTAGAGCGCACGATATGCTGGTAGCTTTCTTGGTTTGGGGCAATGGCAATACCACGATTATAAAAACTCCTAAAAATCACACTATCGCCGATTTTAGGCGTAGCAGATGGTGTGGGAAGGTATTTTTGTGGGATTGCATCAAAGGCACTAAACTTCGCGGTGGCGATTTTGTCTTGTATGCCTGTTATATGCGCTTTGGCGATGATGATTTCATATTCTTTGCTTTGTGTTAGCACAATCCCGCTTTCACCAACCCTGAGATTCCCCGCTTCAAAGGTTATTTCACTGCCCTGCACGGATTGTATGCTCTTTTTTAGTGCTTTTGTTTCTATTGCCTGCAAAGCACAGACGCAAAGTCCCCATATCAAAAATATCCATATTGCTTTCATTGTATTTTTCCTTTTTTTGTGGTGTGTTGTAAAAACCATAAGATTCCAAATCCAAGACCCGGCGTCTTTATGTATGATGAATTGTGTAAAAACGCCTCCAAATCCGCCCGAGCGATAAGCACACTTTGGATAATCTCGCCATCTACTCCACCACCTCGCAAGATTCTGTCATTTTGTGTAACGGCAGCATAAAAAATATATTGCTTCGCTCCGCTTGTGCCGACTGAAGTGTGAAATTCCGCCACGCTATGGAGTTGCTCTGGGTTAAGTTGATACCCACATTCTTCTTGGACTTCCTCTGCTGCGACTTCTTGTATGCTTTTATCGCATTTATCTAGCAAGCCCGCACACAACTCATAAGTATAGCCGTCATTTTGTCCATTCACACACACAGGCGGACGAAATTGCACCACCACCACTAACGCATCAATATCTATGCGGTGTAAAATAATCGCCACTGAATCAAGGCTTTGAATAAAATCCCAAGTTTTTTGTATGCCATCTTCATTATAGCATATCCGCTTGGGTTTAACATAAACTGAATGCAGACATTCTTGCATAGACATATCGGTAATATGCGTGGGGACAATCCCTCTAACGCCTCGTGCGATTTGCTCACTAGACAAAACTACATCATCTTTTTGCAAGATAATCCTCTCATCAATCAAAGCAATCCATTTCAACAATGTCTATTGTTGTGGTTTGCAATCTATGCAAGATGGCAAGCTCACCATTAGAGAATCTTCTTGCGATTCTCCCGCTCTAGCCACAATAAGCTCAATTTCGTTCTTATACCCCTCCACAAGCGCAAAAAACTCTTGCTTTGCCTCTGGCGGAAGCTCTTTTGTCTGTGCTTTGATGCTACCTAGTGGATTTACAGGGCGATTGTTTTTATACACGCTAAAATGCAAATGCGGACCCGTGCTAAGCCCAGTAGAACCAACTCTAGCGATAAATTGCCCTCTTTTTACTTTTTGTCCTACTCGCAATTTTGGAGCAAATGAATTTAAATGCGCATAAAGCGTTTTTATACCTCCCTCGTGGCTAATCTCCACCACATTGCCATAACCGCCCTTTTTACCGACATACACCACCGTCCCATTACCCGCAGCACTTACCGTCGTGCCTTTAGGTGCAGCATAATCCACACCATAATGCGGACGCACAAATCCCAAGATAGGGTGTTTGCGTCCTAATGAATATTTAGAGCTAATACGCGCACCAATAATAGGGATATTAAGCAAAAACCCCTCGATTTCCTTGCCGTTAATATCATAATAACGCCCATTGGTAAAAGCAAAAAGATAGTTTGGCTTTTTGCCAGTCTCTATCATCGCTGCTTTAATCTGTGCGTTACCCAATGGCTTGCCCAAGCGGTATTTACGATTATAAATAAGCGCAAGATGGTCGCCCTTATGCACCGCGCTAGAGAAATTCACGCTATTTTTATACGCGTTAATAAACTCATTAGCCAATCCTGTATCATCGGTAAGCTCTAAAATATCTTGATATGCGGATTTTTGGATAGATATAAGGAGCTGTTGCTCACTTTGGAAATACGAAACGGGCGTAAAATCAATCTTATAATGGTCGTTGTAGCGAAAAATGTGAATCTGCATACCATCGCCAATAGGAATGAGGGCTTGGACAAGATTATTTTCATTATCAAGTGCGGTATAATAACGCACACCTGCATAAATCTCGCTAGTAAGCTCCCTATCAGTCGGGGACAAGTCATAAAACACGCTCGTTGGGATATTGTATCGTTGAAAAAACCCAAACAAAGTATCACCGCTTTGCCAGATTCCATCACTCACAACCGCACCAAAAGCACTTACAACCAATAACTTGGTAGCAAAAAGCCACCCACACAACATTTTAAAAAACTTCATACTAGGAATCTCCTTATTTCTAAGCATTTTTACAAACAACTAACAATCAAAAACGCCTATATTAACACAAAAATTTCAAATTTGTATAAAAATAATGCCTAAAAATAGCCTTTTAAGCTATTTTTTCATACAATATCATTTTTAAAATCAAAAATCTAGGAAACACTATGCTGACAAAAAGAGGAATCTTTATCGCATTTTTAAGCCTTATTATTGCGTTTTTTGTGCTCTATATTATTAGCAATGCTATTTTTGAGCGCAATGGACCAAGCCTTGATAACACTCCCCCAGAATTTTGGAATCTAAAAGATGAAATTGTGCTTGAATTTAGTGATGAAAGTGGCATTAAAAGCTATGAAATAGAGCTTTTCTTAGACAACGACTTGCTCGTGCATAATAAGGAAGTGGTGCTCAATAAATCCAAAAAACTCAAACTCCCACTGCCAAAACCATCGATTGAGTTAAAAAATGGCGTAGTGGTTGAATACAGGGTGAAAGTCAATGATTGGAGTAATGCCAATCTTTTTATTGGCAATAGCTCAAGTGTAAATATTTTCCTCGTTGTCGATAAAGACGCTCCACAAGTGAGAATCTTTGGCACTTCTCCACAGATTAGGCGCGGTGGAAGCGCGTTGGTAGTATTTAGCGTCAAAGATATTGCGCTAGATTCTGTTGTATTAAGCAATGGCAAAGATGAATTTAGCGCGTTTGAATACAATGCGACAGAATTAAAACTTGAGGAAAATGAAAAGCTCTATGCCACTTTAATAGCGTGGTCATTGCCTAACACCTTTTTTGATGGCAAGATTATCGCCAAAGATAAAGCAAATAACACCACAAAAATTTCCCTCCCTATCGCCAAAAGTTTCACTAATCCCATTATGAAGTCTAACATTCACCTCAAAGAGCAATTTCTCAACACCAAGATTCCAAGTTTGCTCGAACTCATTGGCAAAAAGGCAACAGACTTCAATGATGATAAAGAACGATTTTTATTTATCAACGAAATAATGCGCAAAGATGATGAGCGTCAAATCCTAGAAGCAACCAAAAATAGCACTATCACTAAAAATTATCTTGATTCTGTTTTTGCTTTTAGACCGCTTAGAGGCGCGCTCACTGTCGGGACATTTGGCGATGAACGAAGTTATTACATCAATAAAGAATTGCTTAATATTTCCTATCACTTGGGCGTGGATTTAGCAAGTGTGAAGAACGCGCCGATTTTTATCTCCAATGACGGGCTAGTCGTCTTTAAAAAGTATCTTACCATTCACGGACAAACTGCTATTATCTATCACGGAATGGGAATGTTCTCACTCTATGCACATATGGAAGAATCTCCGCTAAAAGTAGGCGATAGAGTGTATATAAACGATGAAGTCGGGCGCACAGGCTCTAGTGGATGGGCGTTTGGCGACCATTTGCACTTGGAGATTCTCATTCAAGGAATCCCTGTGATGTGCTCGAAAGAATGGCTTGCTCCAAGCTGGGTAGAGAGCAACATTAACGCCGTGCTTCTGCAAGCCTTGCAAGATTTTAAAGATTCTAAAGAGGGGCGAGAGGATAGCTCCCTTATGACGCCACAAAGCCAATTTTAATATGAATCATCGCAAAATCAATCCTCCAATCTTTGCATTAACTCCGCCTTATTACAAAGCCAATTTTGCATTTTATTAAACTCGCTTTCCAAGCCAATCCCCTGAATATAAATGTCATCAAGTTGGCCAATCTTCTTATTTTCTTTGAAATCTTTTAGATTTCCCACGCCATCGATATAAATGTCATACTCTGGCTCTGTGGCGATGATTTTTTGCATTCTCTCACACGCCTCTGCGGATAGCTTTTTGGCGCGTGCTTTAGCCCAATCGCTTGTGCTTTTATCGCTCTCGTCTCTCCACCAAAGACGATGACAGCTCATAAAATCGCCATATTCACAGCCTTGTTTATATAGTTTGTTTTTTATTTCCAAGTCATCGCTAGAAGATGCCAAATTATAACACGCACCACCATATTTCCCATCACAAGCTTTTTTTAATGGTTTTTTGTATTTGTCATCGTGCTCGCCGTGCAGCAAATACCCCAAAGCCGCACAATCACGCATATTTCCGCTATCACACGAATTTGATAGATTTGCAAAACAGCGTTTTTTCTCATCGTTGATTTTGCTTACAAATTCATCATCTTCATCATCACTTGGCCAATCCCAATGCGCGTGATATATCCCGCAAAATCCCTCCCGCGCAAAATCATAGTTTCCAGAACCAAAATATGCCGAATCTATGGCAGATTGATTGCCACTATGGCAACCCACAAGCGCAAATATAGGCACGAATGCTAGCAATCTTAAAATTTTGTCAAACATTTACTCGCCCCTGCTCTCCAAATATTCCTCATAAGTCCCGCGAAAGTCGATGATTTTGGCGGGCAAACTTACACCACTAGAATCCACGCACGGCACTAGCTTGATTATGCCAAATATTGCAAATCCAAACTGCGTAATTTCTGTAAATCTTGCACATCTTTTCATCTCATACTTCCTTTTCTTGGGCTTCGTTTTTAAAGTTTGATAAAATTTGGATTTTATCAAAAACACACTAATTCTTTCGCAAAATATGCAAATACTCGATTGTGGATTCTTGCCTTTGTGTGCGGGTAGAATCTGCCTTAAAGCGTTGGTAGATTTTGCTTGTTAGCTCGTATTTGCCGTATTTGTGAAAAAGCCTTGCGATTTGTTCTAATCCTAAAATCCCCTCATCATTGTAGCTTAAGAAAATCCACTTAAAATCCGCGTTTTTGATAAGATTTTCTAGCGCGTTTAACGCACTGCCCTTTTTGCAAAAATCACTTTTTGCATACTCGCGAAGTCCTGTTTTGCCCTGTGGTTCAAAATCATCATACAAAGCGATTGTGTTTAGCAAATGATAGTTTGCGCCGTATTCACGGGCATTATAAGGCGGGTCAAGGTAGAGAATATCGCCTGAAATTTTGGCGATCAAATCACTTGCATTTTTATTAAAAACTTCGTGTGAATTATCGTTAATCTCGTAATTTGCGCCCTTAAATTCCATAGTTTTAAGCGCGGATTTTTTAAGATTTTTTAGAAACGCACCATAGACTGAAGCCACATTTGCGACTTTATCGGCGGATTCTAGCAGTGAAGCGAGCAAAAAATAATACACATTAGAATCTATGGCGTTTTGTTGCTTTAAATTCTCAATCTGCGTGCGAATCGCATCGATTTTTATTGCGTTAAAATCGCTAAAATATAGTCTTTTGTGTTCTTTATTTGCCGTCCCACCTAGCGCGTAATTTTCATAGATTTTGCCCTTTATGCCTTGCAGGTTGTTGAGATTTGCCACAAGCGCGTCTAGATTTTGTATCGGCGTGTGATTTGCTATGTAGTTTTTATTCAAAACAAAGCTATAAAATTCCCTATCATTTGCGATGACTTTGCGCACCTTGCGCTTAAAAGCCCTACCAATAGCCCCTGTCCCCGCAAACAAATCACAAAATACGCATTCGCGCAATGGCTTAGATTTTTCCACTTTTTGCGTGATAGAATCCACAATAAAGCCACTTAACTTTAATTTAGAGCCTATGTAGTTCATTTGGATTGCAAGATAAGTTTTCTATGTGTTCTATTCTCATCACAAGTTTGACAAAATTTGGAAATACCATATTTGTAGGTTTTTCTTGCTTCATCTGATTTGTTTTCAAAATGGTATCCTTCATTTGCTAAATCTCTAATAATGGCTACGTGCTGACTGCTAAGATTGCCAAAATCACACACAGCGCAATGCCACTCACCATCTTTTAAAATATCCAAAATTTGTTCACTATTTTTCATTTTATTATCCTTGTTGTTTTTTGTAAATTAAACATTTTTACTCGCCCTTACTCTCCAAATATTCCTCATAAGTTCCGCGAAAGTCGATGATTTTGGCGGGCAAACTCACGCCGTTTTTATCGTTTTTGTCAACCTGCGGGATTAGCTCGATTATGCGATTTGAGTATGCGTCAATCAACTCTCTATCGTGGCTTACGCAAATCACATTCCCGCTAAATTTATACAACGCCTCGCCAAGCGCGATGATAGACTCCAAATCCAAGTGATTTGTCGGCTCATCTAACACTAAAAAATTCCCGCCCTCAAGCATTAGCCTGCTTAGCACCATTCGGTGTTTTTCGCCACCGCTTAGGCGATTTACCTGCTTTTCTTGCTCCTCGCCACTAAAAAGCATTCGCCCAAGCGCATTGCGGATTTCGCCCGCTTCCTTGCGCTTATCAAATGCCCTTAGCCACTCAAAGAGTGTTTCTTCGCCCTTTATTTCCTCGCTTACATTTTGTGGGAAATAGCCTCGCTGTGTAGTCGCGCCCCATTTCACAAATCCGCTATCTGGATTCAAGACTTCGACAAGGATTTGCAACAAAGTGCTTTTCCCCACGCCATTTGGTCCAATCACTGCGATTTTATCGTTTGGCAAAATCTTTAGCGAAACATTTTCTAGCACCTTTTTATCGCCATAAGATTTGCTGATATTCTCGCATTCTAGGGCTTCGTTGCCGATTGTGCGATTTGGCTTAAACACTATGCTAGGGTCGCGCCGTGAGCTCACTTTAAGCGCGGAAATATCAAGTTTTTCTAACTGCTTTTGTCGCGAAGTGGCTTGCTTTGCCTTACTCGCATTTGCGCTAAATCGGGCGATAAAGTTCTCTAATTCCTCTTTTTCTTTGAGCTTTTTATTGCGCTCGGCTTCTTGCTGTTTGGCAATCAAGGTGCTTGCGATATACCAATCATCATAATTCCCGCTAAACTCGCGCACACCGCCAAAATCCATATCCAAAATATGCGTGCAGATAGAATTTAAAAAATGCCTATCGTGGCTAATCACCACGATTACGCCCTCATAATGCTTTAAGTTGTTTTCCAACCACGCGATTGAGGGCAAATCAAGGTTGTTTGTGGGCTCATCGAGCAATAAGATTTCAGGCTTTGGAAACAGCACTTGCGCTAAAAGAATCTTAAATTTATCCCCGCCTGTAAGGCTACTCATAAGGTTTTGGTGGCTTTTGGCGGGGAATCCCAAATCCTCCAAAATCCGCTCAATCACCACTTCGCACTCATAAGTAGGGTCTTCCTCCGCGCAAACTATCTCCAAATCGCCTAACTCGTTATTTACCTTTTCATCGCTTAAATCGCCATTTTCATAGAGCCACTCTTTGCGCTTGATTGCGTCATAGAGGCGTTTATTGCCGATAAGCACGGCGTCTTTTAGGCTTAGATTTTCATAGGCGTATTGGTCTTGTTTGAGCACGCCAAGCCTTGCATTTGGCGCGATTACCACTTCGCCGCTTGTGGCTTCGTCCTCGCCTGAGAGAATCTTTAATAGCGTAGATTTTCCCGCGCCATTTGCACCGATAAGCCCATAGCGTTTGCCACAATCTAGGCTAAGATTCACATTTTCAAAGAGCTTTTTGGTGGGATAGCGCATTGAGAGATTGATTGTTTGGAGCATTTTTTGTCCTTAAAGTAAGAATTTCACACAAAACGCGCTATTATAACAAAAAGATTACAATTACACCAATTTCACACACAAAAGGGAAGTAAATGAAAACAACAAAGATGATAGACACTCGTGGTGGAGGGGATTATAAGAGCTTTTGTGAAGCGATTCTCTCTCCTAGCACGGCAAGTGGTGGTCTTTATACATTTTCTGCACTACCGACATTACACAAAAACGAGCTTGTAAGACTTAGCAAATGCTCTTACAAAGAGCTATGTGAGGAGGTTTTCTCGCTTTTGGGATTAGACATTCCCAAAGGACTTTTACGCGATGCACTCCAAACTTATGAAAACTTTGATGACGCAAACACGCCCGTGCAACTTAAACGCCACGATGAGAATCTTACCGTGCTAGAACTCTATCACGGACCCACTCGAGCGTTTAAAGATATGGCTCTCCAGCCATTTGGCTCACTTATAAAATCTCTAAGCACGGATAAAAGGTATCTTATCCTCGTGGCGACAAGTGGCGATACAGGACCAGCGACATTAGAGAGTTTTAAAGATGCGAGTAATATCGATGTAGTCTGCCTATATCCAAGCAAGGGCACTTCAGATGTGCAACGACTACAAATGGTAACCAAAGATTCCCCAAATCTCAAGGTAATTGGCATACAAGGCAACTTTGATGATGCGCAAAGCACACTTAAAACCTTGCTTAGCGATGATGAATTTAATGCAACCTTGCAAAATCTCAACATTTCTCTATCGGCTGCGAACTCCGTAAATATCGGGCGTATAGTATTTCAAATTGTCTATCACATTTGGGTGTATTTAGAGTTATTGCGACGTGAGGAAGTGTCTTTGGAAAATCCCGCATTCTCACACATTAACATTATCGTGCCTAGTGGAAATTTTGGTAATATTTTGGGGGCATTTTATGCGAAAGTTATGGGCGTGCCTATAAACCGCCTAATTTGCGCGTCAAACCCCAACAAGATTCTCTATGAATTCCTCACCACAGGCGTGTATGACATTAGGACAAAAAACCTTATCCAATCGCTTTCCCCTGCAATGGACATTATCAAAAGCTCCAATGTGGAACGGGTCTTGTTTGCACTCTTTGGCGCGCAACGCACGGCACAATGTATGCAATCTCTCCAAAAAAATGGAGTTTATGCCCTTGATGTCAAAGAGTTGCAAGCACTTCAAGAACATTTTAGCGCGAGTTTTTGCACAGATGAGCAATGCAAAGAGTTCATTAGAGAATCGTATGCGAAGGGATATGTGTTAGATTCCCATACAGCGTGTGGATTAAAGGCATATAAAGACTTTAAGCAAAGTGTGGGTGGCAAGTTTGTGCTTTGCTCCACTGCGGAATGGAGCAAATTTGCTCCCACCATTGCAATGGCATTACGAGAGGATAAAGAAATTTCTAAAGTTTCTCACAAATCAAACGATTTAGGGAAACTTAAGGAGATAAATAAATATGGCGACAAGGAGGCTATTGCTTTCTTGCAGGGCTTAGATTCTCAGATTACCCTGCATAGCAATATTAGCTCATTATTCGACAAGCCCATTGCGCAAAGCCAAGAGCTAGCCATTAAAGAAGTCAAGCCCCACATTATAGAGTGGCTTACACAACGGAGGTAAAAATGAATATTGTGAATAAAAATTGGCTTATTCCAACCATCGCATTTTTTTTCTTTCTTTATGCGATGGCTTTGCTTGGCATTTATACCTTTAGAGATTCTCAAGACGCGCTCTTTGAAGGGGCAAAGAATCTAGGACCAACAAGCGTTAAAGACCTCCAAAAAGAGATTGGCAAACGCGGAATATCGAGGTAGCCACACAAAAGGGAACACAAATTGATTTAAAAACATAGAACTTTCGCCGATTTTGGCTTAAGGCAAATAGAGATTTAAGGAGTAGCAGTGATTACAGGTGTAAATGCGAGTGCTATCAATGCCGCACACAACAACGATACGAAAAACAAGGGTGCAAAAACCCAAGATTCTACAAAAAGCCAAAACGTGCTAGAATCTGCAAATACTGACAAAGCAAAGCGTATCAAAGACCAAATAGCACAAGATAAATACGAAATCAATATCCCCGAAACTTCTAAGAAAATGGCATTAGATTTGCTTAATCTCTAAAAAGCGCATTTGGGGAGTCAAATCCCAAAGAGGGCGCATTTGGAGATTGCAATGCTATTACAACATCTACAAGAAGCCATTAGTGATTTAGATAAACTTATAATCCTCACCAAAGAAGATGTCGCTGACATTGCGTTGGCAAACAATGATGCGATTTTTGCACGCAATGAGGAAAAAAAGCTCCTTATTAAATCATTTGAAACCAACAAATCGCTTTTAGAATCACAAATGCGCGAACTTATGGAAAAAAACCCCAATACACCAATGAGTGAATTGCTAGATTCTGAAGTTGATGAGGGTTTAGAGCGATTAAAAAGCACACTTAAAACACTCAAAGACATCAACTCATCTTACGCACAAAGCGTATTTGCTGTGGGTGAATTTTACACCTCATTGCTTAAAGCTCTCGTGCCTTATGAGAATCACGACTATACAGCAAGCAAGCCCAAAAGCCATATTTTAGATATTAACGCATAAAGGTCTAATATGGGTGGCATTTTATCATCACTAAATACTTCATACACGGGATTATCTGCCCATCAAGTAATGGTAGATGTAACGGGCAATAATATTTCAAACGCGAGTGATGAGTTTTATAGTCGTCAGCGCACAATCGTGCGCCCAGAGAAGCCTTTGTATTATCAAGGGGTAAATATCGGGCGTGGCGTGAGCGTAGAGACTATCGCTAGAGTGCACGATGAATTTGTATTTTCACGCTATCGTAGAGCAAGCGAAGAATCACAATTTTACAACACACATTTTGAGTATTTGCGCGAGGCGAGTGCATTTTTCCCAGAAGTCGATGAAGTGGGAATCTACAACGATTTGGAGCGATACTTTGATTCTTGGAAAGATTTAGCAAAATACTCCACCGACCCAGCACAAAAGCAAGTCCTTGCAAAAGACGCTCAAACGCTAGTCAAAACTATCACCGATACACGCAGGCGACTAGAAATCCTCCAAAGAAAGGCAAGCGAGGAGCTAGAAGTGGTGATTAAAGAAGTCAATGCCAACGCTAAAGAAATCGCACAAATTAACGGCAAAATTAAAGAAATGGAAGACCAAATCCAATTTATGCAGGCAAATGAATTGCGCGATAGGCGCGATGAACTTGAATTTAATATTCAATCGTTGCTTGGGGCAAATGTGTTTAAAAACCACTTATGGACAAAATATCCAATCGCGCCTAGAATGGCGGACTTTGATGATGAATATGTGCTTAATGTCGCACACGGCTTTAACATTGTCGATGGTGCAATGCACCACCCAATCATCGTAAAAACAGATGAAAATGCGCCAAATTTAGCGCATGTGTATTTTCAAGGTGATGACTTTAAAACCATAGAAATCACTGATAAACTTACTCAAGGCAAGGCTGGCTCGCTTATCGCTCTTTTTGGTGATGGGACTTATGACGCGCCACTTGGAAAACTTCAAGATTATATCAATCACCTTGATGTCTTTGCACGGGGGCTTATTGAAGCAACCAACCATATTTACGCCCAAAGTGCCACACACGATATTAAAAGCGACATTTTGGATATTTGGAATACCGCTGCGCTTATTGATTCCCCCTACAACATTAAAGAGGGGAGTTTTGATATTATCGTGTATAACACAAAGGGCGAAGAAATCGTGCGCAAAACTATCAACATAGACCGTATCACCACGATGAATGATATTATCAAGGCTATCAATGCAAACACTGATGATAATGCAGATAACAACGCACTCAACGATGTCGATGACTATTTCCAAGCCTACTATCACCCGACAGGACGCCAATTTGTCGTTGCTGCGAAAAATCCTTCACAAGGCTTATATGTGGGTATCAAAGATAATGGCACAAACTTTGTGGGTGCGCTTGGAATCAATCGGTTTTTTGATGGGAATAGTGCGAGAAATATCGCACTCAACCCTGAATATGCACGCGATTCAGCGTTGATTAGACCTTGGCTCTCTCCTGTGGCTGGGAACTTTGAAGTGGCAAATATGATGCAACAACTCCAATATGATGAGGTGGATTTCTATCCATTTTTAGCCAAAGAGCCAAAGAGTATGCGCATTTCTGAGTATTTTCAGTTTGTAACGGGGCGCGTAGCAACACAAACCGAACAAACAGAGCGCACCAAAGAAACCAAAGACGCTGTGCTAAGCGCGGTGAAAAAAGAGCACCACTCTATTTCACAAGTAAGCATTGATGAAGAAATGGTAAATCTTATTAAATTTCAAGGTGGTTATGCGGCAAATGCCAAAGTCATCACTACCATTGATAGAATGATAGAAACACTCCTAAGCATAAAGCAATAATCACCACGCTTAAAAAAGATTAGGAAATCTACGCAATCCCTACGCTTCAAGTTTATAGCCTACTCCGCGCACGGATATAATGTATTTTGGCGATTTTGGATTCTCCTCAATCTTAGAGCGCAATCGCCCAATAATCACATCAATGCTTTTATTTGAGCTCTCTGGGTTGATACTTTCAGATTCTATGGCGATTGCCTCGCGTGAAAACACCTGCCCCTTTTTACCAATAAGCAGTGTGAGAATCTCATACTCCGCTCTTGTGAGTTCAAGCATTTTATCCTTAAAATACACCTGTCTTGTTTGCTTATCAATTTTAAAGATTGATTCTTTTTCCCTACTAAGCTCTTTTGGATTTTTCTTTGCGTATCGGCGCAAAAGTGAGTTAATGCGCGCTACAAGCTCTTTTGGGTCATAAGGCTTAGGCAAATAATCATCTGCGCCATATTCTAGGGCTTTTACCTTATCATCGACATCGCTTCTTGCTGAAGAGATAATGATTGGGATATTTTTCTGCTTCGCCACACGCTTGCAAACCTCTAATCCATCGAGGTTTGGCAGGGTTAAATCAAGCAGTAAAATATCAAAATGCTTGGCATTGACGGCACTCATTCCTGTATAGGGCTCATCATAATTGGTTACATTCATATCGTGCCCCTTAAGGTATTCTGTGAGAATCTCGGCAAGCTCCATATCATCTTCAATCATCAACACTTCCAACATTTCTTTTGTTGGCTCTTTTTGGGTCTCTTTTGACATTTATTCTCCTTTGGTTTTGCTAAACCGAAATTTAGCGTATTGTATAACAAAATGCTTTAAGATAAAATTAAGTAAAGCACTTTATATATTTAATCGCGCAACCCTAACACAAATTGCAACATTGCTCCAGAATCTTGGCTTGATTGCGCTGGTATCTTGCTTGGGTGCTTGTATTGCAAATCTTCTTGTAAAATAATCTCGCTTGGCGTATAGTGGCTTTGGAGAATCTCAAGGCTAAAAAACACGCTAAGTGTCTTGCTTGCCTTATCCTCGCGCACGATTAAAGGAGCGTTAATTTGCACAATATTTTCTAAATTGCCAATTTGCTCTAAAAATTCAAGCACTTTTGTGTTGTTTGCCATAAAGCCAGAAATATCAAACTTCGTATAAGAAATGTTGTTGTCTGATTTGGTCTCTTTTTTCTTCACTTTAAGTGAGACAAAATAATGTTTTATGCGTTCTTGGAGTTGCTTTTCTGTCGGTGTGTCAGCATAAAGTCTATCAAAAGCTTGGGCATTTTCCTCAATGAGAGATTTAAGTGCGGCTTTGGTTTTGTTGTATTCATTCACAGCTTGATTATAGATAAGCTCTTCGCGCCGATTTTCTGTGAGTTGTTTTTTATAAGTCTCTATACGAGGCAAAAGCACATTGACTACTCCAATGACACAAATTATCACAAAAACAAAGAAAAAGAGGGTGTTTTTTATTGTAAATTCACTTTTGTAATCATTCATCTTCTTCTCCTTGAGGCTTTCGCAATGGCTCGCTACGCTTGCTTACTGAAGTAAAGTGAAACCAGCCATTAAGCAAAGGGAAAAAATCCACCCTGCTTTCATCAAAGCTCGCCTTAAGCGGTGCTTCTAGCAAAAATTTATACACTTCTTGGGAGGGTGTGATGCCTTTAAGCTCTAGCTTTCTCTCATCAATGCGAATACTATTAAGCGTAATTTGCGTTGGGATAAGATTTACTAATCGTTCAAAACCACCTCTAAACCGCTGGTTTGTAGATTTTTCGCCACCCACTTTCTCATCAATAAGCGCAACTGTGTTGTGCTCGTAAGTAAGGCGTGCGATATATTCCTTTGTCGCGGTGATTTTTTCACTTACCTCTTTAGTTTGGTCGTCCATATCGACAACTTCGTATTGCTTCCCATCGATGCGCGTTTCTAAGAATCTATCAAACACACCAATGCAAACAATCATTAGCAAAATATAAAAAAGCCAAAATTTTGTAAAACGGCGAAAAATCGACTTTGCTTTTGGTTGTATGAAACTATATGATGCCATTATGGATTCTCCCTTTGCATAAGCTCTATCAATGTTTTTGTTATATCCACGGGGCGCACTTCAATATCCATTAAAAGCGAATTTCTTATATGCTCGACAGCTTGATTGGAGATTCCATAAGTGTCAAGAAGAATGATTTTGTCCAAAAAATCGCTTTTATACATATCATTACTATAAAACTCACTCACGCAATTTGTGATAATCTCACTCGTATCATTAGCACGCGCCAAATCACGCAATTCCTCAATCCTTGCTTGCTCGCCTTGAGCTTTTTTTCTATTTTTGAGCTCTTTTGGCGCAATCTCTTGCTCAAGGACTTCCTCATCTATGCCATCTAGCTCTCCTAACTCGCGTAACTCCTCTGGGGAAGTCCCAGCAAGTCCATCAATATTTTTCATATCTAAAATAGAGCTAATCTCGCTGTGCTCGTCATCATCATCTCCAATGCCCTCCAAATCGCTGCTTAATGGGAAATATCCGCCAAAAAAAACATTTTTCTTATCCGCTACAAGCAAGCTGATATTAGACCTTTGTTGCAGCACATACAAGCAATTTCTAGTGCGAAGCATTTTGTGTGCGATAATGGTATAAATCACAATAAATGGGGAAAATAAAAAATCCAACCCCAACGCTTGAAGATAGCGCGCTCGACTTTCTGCAACAGCGCGCTTTTGTATATAACACGCCCAATTATGCATTCGTATAAATAAATTCTCATCGGGCTTAATGCCAAACTTTGAGAGTTTCACCCTTTGTGTCGTATCAATCACGCCTTGATTGTAGGTCTTTGATATTGAGCCAAGATAAGTAAATGGATATTTTCTTTTGTATGCGCGAATGAGCTTTGCGGCTTCAGCAGGCAGTTTATTGTCAAAGGCTTTAAATTCTTTGCAAAACTCTTCCTTTGTTTGTCCATTTTTGCGAGCTACCACATAGACCTTGCAAAATCTCCCATCAACATCTACGCCAATAAACGCAGTCGAAAAAAAAGGGCGAAGAAAAGATGATAAGCCCAAAATACCTACCTCACTTACTTACAAAGTTATTGTATAAAATTTCTACCCCTTAGCACATAAAAATATCGTTCCTTTATTATGGCTATTTGGGCAAAAATCACATATTTAGGAGAAAAAATATCGAATAGAGCCAAAGCCCTTAATGTGCTCAATGCTCGTGATTTTAGCAATGTGAGAATCACTTACAATGCCACCTAAGGCAAATGTCTTCTCTCGTGCTTGAATATGTAGGGCGTGCAAAGATTGTATGCCTAATGGGGCGGGTTTGTTTGGCGTGGGGAAAATAGGACTAAGTGTGCAATAATGCGCACCGCTCCGCAATGCCCCATATACCTCATCAACGCTATGCGCGCTAAATCCAATGATACCACCATAATGACGCGCGATAGAATCTATGCAAGTAAAATACGCACCTTTTAGGTGGATTCCATCAAAATGGCGCAAAAGATGAGAATCTAAAATGGCTAACGGATTGGCGTTGTCAAAAGTAGCGTTTAACACCACACGAATGCCACGCTTTTTACACTGCAGGGCAAAATCCTCAGCTAAAGACATATCATCACACCGATACATAGCGTAATGCACTTGATGAGAATCTAAAATAGCACCGAGATTTTGAGCGCAATCACGCGAAGTGTAATAGCTGGGCGTGATAAGCAAAGATTGCAACACGCCCATTCAATGTGCCTTAGCCTAAGCCGATTATCTGCTTAATGGTCAGAATCTACTGCTACCGCTCCGCTAATATACACATAAGTGAGAATCATAAACACAAAGGCTTGCAAAAATGCCATAAAAGTCAAAATAGCAAACGGCAATGCAGGCACAACCCAAGGCACAAGCATAAGCATAATAAGCAAAAACATATCATCGCCCTTGATATTCCCAAACAAACGGAAAGAAAGCGAAATAATGCGTGAAAAGTGTGAAATAATCTCCACAGGTAACATTAAGGGAATAAGCCAAGGCACAGGACCCATAAAGTGCTTGAAATACTTGATGACTCCTTGCGCTCGAATGCCCTCAAAATGGTAGTAAAAAAACACCACCAACGCTAAAACAAGTGTAAAGCTAAGGCTAGAGCTCGGTGCTTCAAAGCCCGGTATAATCCCAATAAGATTAGCAAACGCCACAAGTAAGCCAATGGTAGCCGCAAGTGGAAAATACTTCCTTGCTACTTCCTCGCCCACAATGTCCTTTGAGAAGTTAATCACTCCGCTGATAAGTGTTTCAAACACATTTTGCACGCCACTAGGCACAAGTTGCATCTTGCTTGTGGCGAGCTTCGCACACACCAAAAGCAAAACACTAATCAACACGGTATAAACCGCCACCACAAAATCTTGATGAGAAAACACTTTTTCTAATGAGTGCGGGTAAAACGCCCCCGCAATGGTCCAAACTCTATCTTCCATAACATTGCCCTTGCATAAAATTTCCCAATATTATGCCTTGTGAAAAGTAAAAAACCTCTTAAAACAATAAAATTATATGAATTTTGTGTTGATTTTACGCAAAAAATGCAAAGTGCAACCAAATAATATCAAAAATGGTGCGAGCACGCCCATTTCTGGTTGGATTAAGCCCGCTGTGGAAAATTCAGCAAAAGAGAAAAATAACCCCCAAACCATAAGCACACCAAGAACACAAGAAAATCCAAGTATCGCAAGATTCTCATAGCGCGCTAAAGAAGGGATAAAACTCGCAATGACAAGAATACTCAATGGGACAAAAAATGGTGCAACGACTAAGGCATAGATAATGCCACGCATTTTAGTCGAGCTTGTGCCTTGTTTTATGGAGATTCGCAGTGTATCAATCGCATCAATGATAGACACACGAGGCTTGTCTTTGGCAAAGGTATCAAGCACCTTTGGACGAAATCCTTTTAATAGCTCTAATTGGGCGATTTCTTGTTTATCTATGGCTTTGCTACCGATTTGTAGTTGCGGAGAAATGCTCACCAAATTCACATCGCTAAGTCGCCACTGATTATTGACAAAAAATCCACTCTTAGCACTATAATATTGCCGAAGTTCTAGGGAATCTAGCTCAAAGATTTTGATATTCTCCACCCTCGCACCACCATCTTCGAGTGGAAAAATCTTCCCCATATAAATGTATTTGTCATCAAACTTTAAAAGCACATCAGTGCGGACATTTACAAGCGTTTGATTATGCACGATAAGCTCCACTTGCTCTAACGCATAGGCAAGTGGCGTGCAATTTAACCCAATATGCGCACAAGTAAAAAACACACACACCGCAACAACGGGAAATAAAATCCGCAAGCGAGAATATCCAAGCGCAAGAAGTGCTGTTAATTGGTTTGTTTTAAGCAAGTTTATAAGAAATACAATCGCACTTAATGCAAGCGATATGGGTAAAGTATAACTCATCGCATAGACACAATCATAAAAAATATACAACACCAATAAGTTTGCAGAATCTGGAAGTTTGTCAATGTATTGAAGCGTATCGATAGTTACAAAAAACAACTCAAGCGCGCTAAAAATAATGCAAAAATACTTGAGATAATGCAAAGCAATAAATCGAAACAACATTGCCAAAACCCCGCTTAATTTTATAGAATCTACGCATTATAGCAATTTTCCACTATTTAAACGCCAATATTTTCGCCGATTTATTAAACTTAGAGATAATATCTAAATTACCTTATATCAAGGAGGCATTTATGCGATTCTTAGTTATGACAAGCGTTGTGCTTGTTTCTTTAGTTTGTAGTGTGTTTGGCGCAAGCCCATTTAACTCATACAAAAGTGCGGAGAGCTCATTGCTTTCAAACTTTGGAAGCGGACGCGTGATAAAGGCGAGTAGTGCGAGTAGCTCTGCGACTTGGATTCTCTACAATGAGGGGCATTTAGGCTATTCTTACTCATCACTTGGCGATATGATTTTAAACTCCGCTGATGTTGGATATTCTAGCTACATTGTATCGGTCTCTAGTGCGGGTGGGTTGCATCCTTATGTGGGTGTGGAAATCACCGTGCCTGTGTATCTCCGAGCTCGTGGAGATAGTAATATTTTTGCCACTTCGCCACAAGCAGAATTGCCAAATGGGACCAAACTGCTAGGCGAGACAAATTTTAGCGGTTGGGGAGTGCAGATTCCCGCTGTGTTGGGTGTGCATTTTGGTGGAGGATTCTATATCCAAGCGATGGCTGGATATTCTTATCATTCACTCACAGATACATTTTTTAAGAGTGATACACAAAATAATTGGAGTGCGAATGCTGTGTATCAAGGGGTTGTCTATGGTGGCGGACTTGGACTTAAACTTAAAGACACCTTTAGCATTGGCGTGCGCTATATGATGGGCAACCTTAATAGCACTACGCGAGACCCGGGTGATTTTACCGCGCTTAACACTTATATTAAGACAAAAGATTTTCAAGTCCCTTATTGGAGAGCGTCAATCATCTTAGGCTATGTATTTTAGCCTCTTCACACAATCAATATAAATAGAAAGCCTTTTTGCTTTCTATTTATACAATTTCACTCCACCCTTACTCAATAGCTCGTTGCTTTCTTGTAATAAGCGACCTTAAATATCCATTTTCATCTCTAATCCGTGTTGCCAAAAGGCACATTCTAATCGCGTGACGGTGTAAAAAATATCGCTAAGTTTTTTAAACTTTGTCTCATTTACGGCGTGGCTATAACTATCCACAAACTCCTCAAACTCACGCACCAACACCTGAATCTCATCGCCCGCATAAGTGCAAATCCAATCTTTATATGGGTGATTATCAAGTTTGGTAATATCAAGCCTGCTCCCAAGCTCTCTACCAATCACGCCATAGCCAATCGCACAGCTACTTAAAGCCACAAGCATATCAAGGTAATCCCCGCTACTTGCCACGCCCTGCATATAGCGCGTATAAGCGATATTTGTTATACTCTCATCACGCGCATTTAAGTGTTCAATGCCAAATTGCAAAATGCTCGTGTGGAGTTGAGATTCCACTTCAATGGCGATATTTTGATACTTTGTGGCGAATTTTAGCTCGGTGGTATTGGTGGCATTATTTGCCAGCAAAGCACAACACCTCCCATAATGCAACAAATAAATAGAATCTTGCTTAAGGTAAAACAAAAAGTTTTCTTTTGGTAATGTGCCCGCCTCGATTTGCTTGACAAATTGATGATGAATGTATTTGTCCCAAATATCTGCATTTGCTTCTACAAGAGAAGAAAAAAGTTTTTTTGTGCTCATAATTGCTCCTTATAATGTTGTTTTGGAGCACACATACTAATATATTCAAGTAAATATTGCCCTAAAAACATATTTTTATTTAACTTTTTTAAAAAATATTGATAATTTTAAACCAAAGGCGAAAAAGACAGAATCCCTTTTGGGATTCTGTGGAGGTTGTTAGAGCAATGCTCTACATTTTTAAGTTCCACTCTACAAGCGTTGAGTGTTTGTTTTTGCCCTTCTTCTTTTTTACATTCACATCGACTAAACCATACATATTGTTTGCCACAGAGATGAGCTCTTTGGCAATATTATCGATAAAGGAAATGTCATTAAGAAGCGATGTCCCATTTGCCGAGCTAATAGCCTTTTGCTGGATAAGTCGCTCAACAATGCCAAACGCATTTCTATCTTGGGCTTTAAAGAATTTTTTGTAATCCTTAAGCATATTTTTTGCTTTCTTTTGTCGCTTTTTAGGTGCAATTTTAATTTGCTCGATAAGTCTTAAAAGCGAGCCCACTTCAAGGCGCATTTCATCGTATTCTTTTTGCATAGCCGCATTTCTGCCCGTAGAGTATTTCTTTATGTTTGCTCTTAGCACTCCTGCACTTTTTGTCGCCTCAGCAATTTTACGCGAAGCGATTTGTAACGCTGTAATTTGCTCAATATGCCCAATGTCGCTGACGAAAGTTTGAAGTTTGCTTGAAAAATCCATAACGCTGTTAAAAAGCGTTTTTACTTGGTTGTTATAGAGTTCATTGACATCAATGTCTTCTTTAAGCCAATCTTTATTTTTTACCACTTCTTTAAGCTCTTTATCGCTCTTTATGTCTGTGCGGTGGAATCCAATCGCGTGCGAAATAATCGCAAAGGCATTGTCATAAAGATGTTTAACTTCTTTAGTGAGTGCTTCTATGGCTGTATCACGGTAAGGCAATAACGCATCATTGATATACAGCGGTGCATCTTGAGATTTTGACTTGCTCTTTAAAAGGCTGTTAAGAATCTTTGCTATAAGTGGGATAAAAGCCGTTAAAAGCACGACTCCAACGAGATTAAAGAGTGTGTGCCAAATCGCTATGCGAAACATAGAATCTTCAGCAAACCCACACAAATCCCCCACCATATTATTAAGTGCTTCAAAATATGGGAAAAACACCGCGACAATAAACACGGTGGTAAAGTTAAACACACAATTTGCTACCGCTAACCTACGCCCCTCCACATTTGTGCCAAGCGAAGCGACAAGTGCAGTTACCACACCACCCACACTCGTGCCAAGCACCGCAGCAAGCGCACCTGAGTAGCTTATTTGCTGCTCCGCATACGCAGCGATGATAATGGCAAGAGAGCCGTGAGAGCTTTGGATAATGGCTGTCATCGCCGCACCAATAAGCAAGAATCCAAAAACTTCCTTATACCCCTCTAAGCGGTATTGAGATAAATCCATTACTTCCTTAAAGCCCTCAAATCCAGCCTTAATGTAAAACACGCCCAAAAAGAAAAATCCAAATCCAGCGAGAATCTTGCCAAAGTATTTTTGTGCCTTACTTGGACGAAAGTTAAACAACAATCCGCCCACAATAAAAGGCAACGCCAATGCAGAAATACTAATAGAGCTCGCGCCCACAATCAACCACGAGCCAGCACTATTTCCTAAATTCGCACCAAACATAACGCCAATACCTTGCGTTACCGTGATAAGCGACACTCCTGCAAAGGTAACCGCCAGCACCGTTACGATACTTGAGCTTTGCATTATAGTCGTAGCAATCGTCCCAAAAGCCACGCTTCTTATAGGCGTCTTTGTCCAGCTTGAGAGCACTCTCTCTAAAATCCCTCCAGAAAATCCTCTAAAGCCCTCGCCCAAAAAGAGCATACCAAAAAGCAAAATTGCCACACCCGCACACAGCTTGCCGATTTCCTCATTCACAGCAAGCGCGTAAATCACTAATATCCCTATGACAAAAAAGTAATATTGCTTTATTGCCTTGCTAAACTTACCCAACATAAAACCGCCTTTACAATGAAATTTTAGATTCTCTATTTTGGTGTAGAATCTTTGATTAAAGTGCAACCAAACGCATTTAGCTAAGATTTGTAAAATCTTTGTAAAATCACGCAAAAACGCTCAATTATACATTAAAAGCAAAAAAATGTAGCATAAAATTTTATTAAGCACCAGCAAGGGGATATAATACTTGGAGTGCGTAATAGGCTGATTTTAGCGCGCACTAGGCAAAAAATGCCAATAAACTCTTCGCATTGCTCTTTAATCCCAACCCAACTTGCGCACCCTTAATAGCACTTGGTTTAAAGGCTTGCAGGGACATTTTCTCAATCATTGGGAATTTTTTACGCAATATCGCATTGAGCCCTATGAGCAAATCCTCCAAAAGTCCATATTTTTTGGATTTAATGTGGTGTTTAATGACTTTGACAACTTCTGCATAGTCTAAAAACCCCACGCTATGCGCATCTTTGCTCTCATTTTCATAGGTATAAAAAATCTTGACATTAAGCACAATGTCTTGTTTTTTCTCGCGTTCAGATTCTAGCACGCCTATAATCGTGCGAAACTCTAAATCCCTAATATACACACAAAAGCGCATACGACCTCCTTAAATGCAACTATATCTTTTTTTCTTCCCCGCGAAGCAGTCGTTTGATATTAGGAATATGCGTATAAAGTATAAATAGCCCGATAAGCACTACGGGTATGTGTGAGTTGATTTGCGCGTTAATATCAATACAAGCTGGCAAATCAAAAACATAGGGGATAACAAAAGTGAGCGATAATCCCGTAAATACACCAAGCAACGAAGAAAGTGAAGAGATTTTTAATACCTTACCCACAAACGCCCACACCACAAGCCCACACAAACCCTCAATAGGCATAAGCAAAATCACCGAACCAATGGTAGTCGCCACACCCTTGCCACCGCTAAAGCCTAAAAACGGGCTATAACAATGCCCTATAATACAAAGAATTGCGATAAGCCACTGCGCCTCAAAGCTAAGCCCAAACATTTTCGCCACAAGGACAACTATCGTCCCCTTAGTCGCATCGAGCAAAATCGTGCAAGCCGCAAACACTTTCGCGCTTTTTGGGTTAATCTCTTTTACCGCGCGATACACATTTGTCGCTCCAATGCTCCCCGAGCCCACAGAGCGCACATCAATGCCATAAAAAATCTTTGTCAAAAGCAACCCAAATGGAATCCCACCCATAAGATACCCAACAATGTAAAAAAGACTATTTATATTCCCCAACACATCGACAATATCCCCAAAGATTCCCATTTGTCCTCCACTATCTTTGAATTTTAGAATCTAAAGCGATATTCTAACCAAAGTGTTATTCTTTTTGGCTTAAAATTGGCAAAAAGATTTCTATGACAATAAAAGGTAAAGTATGCAAAACCTATCCCAAGCGCAATTAAAAGAGCTTGATTTACGCCATATTTGGCATCCTTGCACGCAAATGCACGACCACGAGGAAATCCTCCCGCTAATCCCCATACAACGCGCTAAAGGAATATATCTCTATGACTTTGAGGGGAAGTCGTATATGGATTGCATTTCAAGCTGGTGGGTTAATCTCTTTGGGCATTGCAATGACTACATTAGCCAAAAGCTCCACGCCCAAGCCCAAGAGTTAGAACATTTAATCCTCGCTGGATTCTCCCATAAGCCCATTATCGAGCTTGCCTCGCGTCTGTGTGGCAGGCTTGATTCTAAACTCCAAAAGTGCTTTTTTGCTGATAATGGCTCAAGTGCGATAGAAGTCGCGCTCAAAATGGCATATCACGCTAAAGTGCTAGAGAATCCTAACCTTACCAAAGGCAACCCGCTGTTTGTTTCATTGCAAAATTCCTATCACGGCGAGACTTTAGGTGCGTTAAGCGTAGGCGATGTGGGAATCTACAAAGACATTTATGAGCCCATCTTACTAAAAACGCTTAAAGCCAAATCACCCAATCCAAACGAGCAAGAGGCATTGCACGATTTGGAATCATTGCTTGATTCTCACCCCGATATTATCGCCTTTATCATAGAGCCTTTGGTACAATGTGCGGGGGGAATGCAAATGCACAGCACAAACTTTGTCAAAAATGCGACTTTGGCGTGCCAAAAGCGTGGCGTATATGTGATTTTTGATGAAATCGCAGTAGGCTTTGGGCGCGTTGGCAGTATGTTTGCATATCAGCAATGCGGAGTTGTGCCTGATTTTTTATGCCTTAGTAAAGGCATTAGCGGGGGATATTTGCCACTCTCTGTGGTGGTTACAAGCGATGAGGTGTATGAGAAATTCTACGCGCCCTATCAGCAGAGCCATAGAGCGTTTTTGCATTCGCACAGCTACACGGGCAATGCCCTTGCGTGTGCGTGTGCGTGTGCGGTGCTTGATATTTTTGATTCCCAAAATGTGTTAGAAAACAATGCGAATTTAAGCGCGTATATGTGGGAAAAAGCGAGCGAGATTAAAAACTTTGATTGCGTAGCAAATGTGCGCCAAAGGGGAATGATTTTCGCCTTTGACATAGTGGGCTTTGAGGGAGAGCGCAAGGGAGTAGAAGTGTATAATAAAGCATTGGCAAAAGGCTTACTTTTGCGCCCACTAGGAAACACAATCTACCTTATGCCACCTTTTATCATCACTAAAGAACAAATCGATTATATTTTTCTCAATCTCTATGAGATTCTCCGCACCTTGTGAGAATCTCATAGGTTAATTAAGCAGGGTTAAAACTCCACTCCCATTTCAAGCATTCCAGCGTAGTTGCTACTCTTAGGATAGCTCACTTGAGTGTTGTCATAAGTTGCCTCGCTTGAAGCACCAATGCTTTGGTATCTGCCAATAATGCGAGCAAAGTAGGCATAGCCATTGCTAAATTCATAATTCACACCCACATTGGCACTTGCTTCAAAGTTGCTAGAGGAGTTTGGCACTTTAGACCGTGTGTTGTCATAGAAATATGATGCGACTAATACACCATAACTCGCACCATAAGTAAGTTTTAGATTCCCTCCCACAGGGATATTTCCGTCTAATTCTAAACCAACCACGCTATACGAGCGACCAAAGCCCTTTGTGGGGGTTTGCGAAACAAGCTCGCCAAAGACATTTAAGAATAATGGATAATCCTTGCTTAGCACATTCCACCCAGCTTTGAGTTTCGCATCAAGCAAAAAATAGCTAGCCTTTGTCTTTAGTGTAGTGGGAAATGTGCCCCTAAGGTTGTTTGAGCCCATACCTACGCGCACCAAAAGTCCAACTTGCGCTCTCGCACTCCATACATACCTGCCATCAGCGACTAAGTAGTATGCTGGAGAGATGACATCGCCCGCGTTAAAGTTATAATATGCCGCGCCGACTCCAATGCTTTCATACGAGCAATTTCGCTCTTTGCAATCCGCACTTGTGGTGGTCGTCTCGTAGCTTGCAGCACTAAGATTTGCCATTGTGATAAAGCCTAGTGCGCTAAGAAATTTTGCAAATTCGTCCATTAGGTAATCCATTATAAACCCCTTAAGCAAAAATTACCTTAAGCCTATTACATTAAGGCATAAGCGATTATATATAAAAATCAATTAAATTAGATACTTGATTTACAAACTTTTAATATTTCATTACTTTTTGTAATAAGTTATAAAAATTATTGCATAGTAATATCCTTTATCACCTCATACACAAACCCAGAATCTTTTTGGAGTTTCATAAACTCCGCGTTTGCCTCGCTTGCGCTATCTTGTGGTAAAATCGCCATTATTTTACCAAACATTTGTCTATTTAGCATTTGTGTGCTATCAGCTTCGCGTTTTTTGTTAAGTTTAGGATAAAACGCCTCTTTAAACTTCGCCCTACTCATTTTGATATTCCCAAAGCTCGGGTCAGCGAGATACACAAATTGGGAATCCATACCCTTAAGCACGCTAAAATGCTCTACTTCACGCACGACTATATACACTATCACGGGCGTTTGGAGCTTAGAGAGAGATTCTATATCAAGTGCTAGCCCTAATGCTTTAAAGTTACGAGAGTTGGCATACTCACTCATATCATAAAAAGACAAATGCGCCTTTTGCTTCATCTCCTCATCAAATTGGATTGCTTCTTTTTGGTTTATGTCAATACCTTTAGAGAGGAGCACCCAATCAAGGATTTCTTTTTCGCTTGCGTTGTCCAACCCATAATAATGCGCAAAAATGCTAGAGAGCGAAGCTGCCCCACAACTATAATCATACTCTTGTTTGGTGAGATTGCTATCGCGCATTTGCGCCCAAGAAGCAACTTCTACATCTATAAAAATCTTATCACTTTGGAGCGTGCGTGCATTAAGCACATTTATCAGCGCAAACACCAGCACTATACTTGCAAACACACTTCCTTTCATTTGAGATTCTAAAACCCTATCCCAAACTCTACCATTCCTACATAGTTTTGCGTAGCTGGCATTGATAGATTCACTCCATTAGAATCGAGAGGCTTTGAGGTAGAGAGATTATGGTATTTCCCTATTGCTCGCACATAATACAAAGTATTCTCTGTAAATTTATGAGAGAATCCTAGCGAAGCGCGCAAAGTGTAGCCATTGTTGAGAGCAGAGTTCCCACTCACTTCGCCAAATTTATAACTCCCAGCAAAGAGATAATCATAGCCTAATGCGTATTCAATAGTGAAGCCTGATTGTGTAGGGAGTGCACCCTCTAACTCTACACCCACTTGGTGTAAAAGATTTGCATATCCGCTTTGATTTTGCTTTGTAGAGTAGCCATCTAAAGTATAAGCAAGGTTTAAAAACAATGGCACTTCTTTACTCGCAAGATTAAGCCCCACTTTTGGGCGCACTTCAAAAAACATTGCCAAATCCTTGCTACTTTTTACAACACTAGGGCTTGTGCTTGCAAATGTGTATTTATCCCAGCCAAGTTTGCCAGAGAGGACGGCTTTAGTGCGATTATTCTCTGAGCTAACCATAATCATATCAAGGTTAATATAGCCACCATAGGAGCTTGTGTTGATTTGCGCACTATCAACATAATGCCCTCCAATGCCAAAGCGGATATCTTCCTTTTTGCATTTATCGGGGTTTTGCTCGCAGTATTGTTTGGCTGCCAACATACCATATAATCCACCCATTCTTGTTGCCACACTAGCTAATGTTAAACTTGGCAATAGCAAAAAAACCAACAAAGAAAAAACTCTTAACATAAAAACCTCCACATAAGGAAAATTAGCCTTGAGTAATACTCAAGGCTAGGGTAAATTTAGGTAATTAAGGTAAAACCTACCTTACCACCCAAATATTCTTTTGATGCCTCTGTAAATGTCTCCACCCAACGCACCTAAAGCTCCGCCAGCAATAGCACTACCAATATAAACAACAGCTGGTGCTAACTCACCTTGAGTATCTTTCAACTCCTCTTCACTTAGCAATACGACATTGACATCATTTGCATTCGCTCCAAAGAGAGCCTCTAACTCTTGGCTTTGTAAGCCACTTACACTTTGCTGAGCTCGCGCTTCACTTGCGCTAAGCACTGAAGCACCAAGCATTGCCACAAATAAAAAAGTTGCTAGCTTTTTCATTTTTTACTCCTTTTAAATAGATTTTTGTGCCTTGTCATATAGACAAGGCACGAGAGAAATTATATACTAAATAATCTAATATGTCAATATTTATATTATATCTTAAACGACAGCATTAGAGAAAGCGAAGAGCTTTTATACTGCGTAGTTTCTAGTAATTGCGCATTGCCAAAGATGATGACATTACTCGCTACTTCATACGCCACGCCGAAGTTATACCCTAGCGATGAGCCCTGCGGTGCGTAACGCACCCCATTGATAGAATCTGCGCTACGATATTGATAGCTCACTCCCGCATTAAGCGAGACATACGGATTGACTGCGAAGTAAATGCTAGGACTTAGGCTAAAGACTTCGCCACCATTGATACTCCTCCCCGCAAATCGCTTATCCAAATTCAGCCCAAAGCTCGCTTGAAGCAAAAATACGATAGGGTCAGCGGTGTAGTAAGTCGTAGCAAAAAATGAGTAGCCCTTGCCATATTGCAAGGCGGACTTTGAAGAATCGCCAGCATTTAATGGCGTAAAGGTGCTCTTATCGATGACATCGACACTCCCACCCACAAGCAGGGCTGGGGCTTTACCCTCTCTTTTTGCCTGCACGAGCACGCCGAGATTCCACGAGTTGAAGTCGCCTTGTGAGGTTGAGACATAGGCATTACTCGTTGTATTGGTGCTAAGGCTATTTTGCCAATACGCATTTATGGTGCTAAAGAGCTCCACGCGCTTAGTCAAGCCATATCGCCCATAAAGTGAAAATCCAAGATAATCTTGGTTAGTGTTTTGCGCCCCGCTTATCACAGGGATATTGATAAAGCCACCTTGAGGATTTTGCACAGGCACAGTGGTAGAAGAGAAGCCCTTGCTTAGGATATTGATATACGAAAGCGAAGTGATAAACCGCCATTCTTTATTTTTTGATACCAGCTCATCGACACTTATGGGTGCGCCACCTAACGCGCACGCCACACCACATATTAGTATAAATACCCTAAGCAATCGCTGCATTTTGAACCCTTAAACAAAAGCTAGATTCTATAATGTCAAAGCATAGAATCTAGCCCTATTAAGCAAAGCTAATGCCTAAGAGACAACTCTGCTTAGAACTTCACGCCAAGCTCGACCATTGCTTGCGCATTTTTAGTCGCTGGGTAGTTTATAGCAGTAGGCGTTGCGCCATAGTTTGTAGAGGTAGAAGCATCAAGCATTTGATACTTGCCTACAAGGCGTAAAAAGGCCTGCACTTCTTGGCGTCCCTCAAGCATCGCAAGTGCTAAACTCGCGCGAATGATATGCCCCTGCGCCTTAGCTGGGTCAGAGTTTATAAACCGATACTCCACAGAATCTTTCAACGCGTAGCCATAGCCCAAGCTCCACTCGATATTATTCCCTGTGCCTGCGGGGAACTTCCCATCAAGCTCCACACCGAAGTAAGGCACTTTGACATCTACACCATCTTCTTTAATGCGTGTGCTGTAATTATCTACCGCCGCAAACACATTGACATAAAAGGGCACTTCTTGTGAAGCGAGATTCACACCTAATTTTACGCTTGTATCATCAAAACCACCGCCAGAGTTCGTGCCACCTACATCATCGGGCAAGCCCGTAACTTTGCTTCTACCACGAATGTAAGCATTTCCTCTGTAATTCCCCACAAGTTGTAACAACTCTTGTGGTGTAGCGAAACGCACGCCAAAGCCAATATATCCAATGTTTTGGTCATTGATATGCGCACCTTGAGCATTATGGTCTGCATAGCGATAGCCTAAAGAGAAGCTAATCCCACTACAGTAATAATCTGTGCAAAACGCACTTAAGCCACTGATACCAAACACACTTGCTACTACAATAGCACCAAGAACTTTTCTCATTGAAGTCTCCTTAATGATAAAATTTTCTTTAACTTTAACCAAGTTAAAGTAATAAAATTTTACTTATAAAAAGTAAATGGATATATATATATATATATATCGAATTTTTCTACAACTTGTAACGATTAGGCGCAAATAAGGGCTTTGTTGGAAATGGAGATTCCCAAGCTCCTAAGCCCTAATGTCCTAAAACTCTAAACCAATCTCTACCATTCCCACATAGCTACTGCTTGCAGGATAGCTCTTATCCACATTATTGACTTGCACGATTGCAGAATCTTTAGCCGTGTTGTAATATCTACCAATCAAACGCAAATATGTCGAAACGCTATCGCTAAGCACATACGAAGCTCCTACACTTGCTTTAATCATATAGTTAGCACCAGCACCCACTCTGGAATCTACCCCATCAAGCTTATAATGCGCATAGCCTAGCCAGCCATACCCAGCACTATAAGTGATACTAAGCGCATTGCCTGCGGGGATTATCCCCTCTATCTCACCACCAAGCGTGATAAGCTCACGCTCAACACCCTTGCTATTTGAAGTATCGTGCAAATAAAGCTCACCAAAGAAATTTACAAAAATAGGCGCGTTTTTACTTGCGATATTGACCCCAATCTTTGGAGTGAAAACAAGGAAATGATTTGGGGGATTGCCTAAAACCGCTAAAGTCGCACCAGAAAGGGTGCTGTTACCCGCACCAAATTGCACACTTGAATATGACTTTATCCTGCCTGTTACCTTATATGCCTCTAATGAGACATATCCGCCACTTGACTCCACACCCGCATTTGAGCCATTAAACTTCGAGTAAAGCCCGCCCACACCAACGCTAAAGCTCGAGCAGTCCTCGACACAAATCGCGTGCGCACCACTTACTATCCCACTTGCTAGAAGCAAGACAAACATTTTGTTTTGTAGTTTTGATAACATTGTCAAACTCCTTATGTTGATTTTGTTTGTATGTTAAATATCGTTAGTAAAAGTAAATGGCGGAGAATTCCCCGCCAAAAAATTTTAGATTCTTAGAATCTAAATTTCCACCAGCCGTGGTCTTGACCGATTTTATAGATAAGTCCAGCAGCAGCAACTGCGCTAGCTCCATCTATAAATTCACCTTGAGTTTCTTTCAACTCTTTTTCGCTCAATGCCACGACATTGACATCATTGGCATTCGCACCAAAGAGAAACTCCAACTCTTGCTTTTGCAAGTTAGGTGTCTTGGTATCGACCACTTCATTAGCCACAAGCCCATTGGCTCCTAGCACCGCCACGATTCCTAAAGATAGTAATATGTTTTTCATACTACACTCCTTTTAAAAAAATTAGCTTTGCTTTTTACACAAAGCAATGAGAATTTTAATCAAAAAGGTAAATGAAAAGTAAATAAATAATATCCATTATCAATAATTATATGGTGATAAATACGACAAAAATCCGTATATATCTTAATTTAATAGTATTTTTAAAGTTAAGAATAATTTTTATAAAATATGAAAATTAAGGGCAAAAACATTTTACAATGTGTTTTTCACAATATTTTTTGCGTTGTTTATGGCATCTTTTATTTTGGATTCTATCGCGTGAGAATCTACCCCCTCCATTTTCACGCCCGCTTGGGCGAAGTCATCTCTGCCCCCGCCATTGCCTCCCAAACTCTGCGCTACACTCTTTACCCACTCGCCCGCTTTGATGTTCGCATTTTTCACGCCCGCGACAAGCAAGATTTTGCCATCATTATATGAAGCGAGCAAAACTGCCACGCCATTTGTGCCGTGCTGATTTTTGGCATTATCCACCGCTTCTTTGAGCTCGGCTATGTCTGCGCCCTCGATACTTTGCACGATGAGTGTTATGCCATTTACTTGCTTAGCTTGTAAGGTTTTGGTGCTTAGATTCCCGCTTGCACCGCCATTTAAAGCCCCGCCATTTTTTGCCATTTTCGCGCTTTGCTTGAGTTTGGCGATGGCTTCTATTATGTTGTTGCTTTTTAGCTCTAAGCGCGCTTGTTTGCCCTCATTGAGCGCGTTTTTGGCGTATTCATAGCCCGCACGCCCGCATACCGCTTCGATTCTGCGCACCCCGCTTGAGACGCCACTCTCTTTGACAATGTAAAAACTGCCGATTTGCGCGGTGTTTGGCGTGTGGATTCCCCCGCATAGCTCGATAGACTCCCCAAAAGTGATGACGCGCACTTCCTCGCCATACTTCTCGCCAAAGAGCGCGCACGCGCCTTTTGCTTTTGCCTGTGCGATTGGCATTATCTCGCATTGTTGAGAATCCCCCTGCCAAATCCGCGCATTGACACAATCTTGGATTTGCTCGATTTGCTCGCTACTTAGGGCATTTGGGTGGGAGAAGTCAAAGCGCAAGCGCGTAGATTCTACCAGACTTCCTGCTTGGGCGATATGAGAGCCCAAAATCTCGCGCAACGCAAGGTGGAGCAAATGTGTCGCGCTGTGGTGCTTGGCGATTTCTGCACGCGCATTAGAATCCACATTAGCACAAATTGTCTCGCTTGCTTTGAGTTCGCTTTTGACTTGCACTTGACTAAGATTAAGCCCAAAAAACTTCTTTGTATCCACCACTTCTGCGAGAATCTCGCCACACCCACCGCTTTTTTTAGAATCTAAAATTCTAGTATGTGCGGTGGTGCTTTGCGTAATCGCTTCGCCCTGCGAATGAGGCGCACTAGAGTGTGCGCCGCAGTGAAGCGGGGCGGAGGGATTGCGCGAATGATTACCCACAGACGAATTTATTACGCCTTTATCGCCTATGGGTCCTCCAGATTCTGGATAAAACGGCGTCCTATCAAGCATCACCCAGCCACTCTCGCCACTTTTGAGAGATTCTACGCGCTTAAAGCCAGAATCAAGCAACGCCAAAATCTTAGATTCCGCGCTCACGCTCTCATAGCCCACAAACGCATTTTCGCCAAATTCGCTTAAAAGCGCGTTAAAATCGCCATTTTTCACCTCATCGCCACTGCCTTTCCAGCTTTTCTTGGAGCGCGATTTTTGCTCGTTCATACATTTGTCAAACGCCTCTAAATCCACTTCGATTCCGCTTTCACGGAGCATATCTTGCGTCAAATCAAGCGGGAATCCGTAAGTGTCATAAAGTTTGAATGCCACTTCTCCGCTAAAAATGTGCTTTATGCGCGTTGCCTTTTTTGTGCTTTTAGCGGATTGTTCGCTCGTGGCTTGCATAAGTTTTTGCAATTCCTCATTAAAGAGTTCCATTCCCGCTTCGATGGTCTCAAAAAACCGCGCTTCTTCGTTTTTGCATTGCTCCATTATCGCGCTTTTGCGCTCGAGCAAGTAGCCATAATGCGCGCCCATACTCTCGCACACTTCGCCCACCACTTCGTATAAAAAGGGCTTTTTAAGCCCCAGCAAGTAGCCGTGTCGCACTGCTCGGCGCAAGATTCTGCGAAGCACATAGCCTCGCCCCTCTTTGTCGAAATTTACCCCTTGCGCGAGGAGAAATGCCACGCTCCGTGAATGGTCAGCGATGACGCGAAAAGACGCTTGGGCTTTGAGCAATTCAGCTTTTTGTGATAAATCTGCAATGTTGTCATTTTGAGCGGAGCGAAAAATCTCTTTATTGTGCTTTGAGATACTTCGGGCTTCACCCTCAGTATGACAATTTGATTCTTGCTTGGATACTTCGGCTAACGCCTGAGGAAGACAATGTGCGTTTTTCTTGTCATATTGAGGCTTTGAAAAAACCGAAATATCTCTATTGTTAGATTTTTGGGATACTTCGGCTACTGCCTCAGTATGACAAACTTGCGCATTATTTTTGGATACTTCGCTACGCTCAGGACGACAATGCGATTGAGAATCCGCCACCTCATCATCGCGCACATATTTACGCCCTGTGAGATTTTCGATACACGCCATTAAGGGCGCGAAAAGCGAAGTGTCGTAATTATTGATTTTGCCCTCTTTGAGCGCATACACGCGCTCTAGCCCCATTCCCGTATCGATACTAGGGCGAGGCAGGGGGGTTCGCACGCCGTCTTTTTGCTCATACTGCATAAAGACAAGATTCCAAATCTCTAAAAATCTATCGCCCTCTCCGCCGAAATAATCCTCGCTTCCGTTGAAATACCGCTCCCCTTGGTCGATGTAAATCTCACTGCAAGGTCCGCAAGGTCCGCTATCCCCCATTTGCCAAAAGTTATCTTTATCGCCCATTTTTTTGATTCGTTCTGGCGCGATATGCTCCTGCCACAGCTCGTAAGCCTCATCATCGCTTGTATGCACCGTTACATATAGCAGGCTTTTATCAAATTTTAAAACCTCCGTTACAAACTCCCACGCAAAGCTAATCGCCTCGCGCTTGAAATAATCCCCAAAGCTAAAGTTGCCCAGCATTTCAAAAAGCGTGTGGTGGCGGGCGGTGTAGCCGACATTTTCTAAGTCGTTGTGCTTGCCACCTGCGCGGATACATAGCTGTGAGCTAGTCGCACGCGGAGGCGTGGGCGTGGGAATCTTGCCCGTAAAAATGTCTTTAAACTGCACCATTCCCGCGTTTGTGAAAAGCAAACTGCTATCATCAGGCACTAAAGGCATAGAATCATAGATTGTATGCCCGCCTTGCGTGCTAGATTTTGCGCTGTTTGTGGCTTGCGCGCTAGAATCCGTGCTCGCGTGTATCGTGTCGCTAGATTGTGCGTTTGTCTCGTGTGCTTGAGATTTTGTGTCTAGTTTGCCTTGCTTGCTCGCAAAAAATTCCAAAAACAACGCCCGAATGTCCATATTATCGTTTTTCATACACCCTCTAATCAATTAAAATTTTACAAAATGAAGAATTTTAAACAAAAAATTAAAATTCTTAGCTACACTAGCAATTTCCATTCTAAATTTAACATAAAGGATACACAATGCAAAACTTGCAAAAAAACACAATAACAAAAGGTGCAATCGCACTAGGATTAAGCGCGATTCTCGCTTCGAGCGCGATAGCTGAAGATGATGGCGCGTTTGTCGGGCTAGAAGTAGGATTAACTTCTGTCAAAGCAGAAGCAAAGGCGACTTCTCCAGTACCAATAACGAACACAGCTAAAGATATTCTCCCAAGTCTAGCGATTAAGGGTGGATATAAGTGGTTTTTTGGTGATTCTAAGCGATTTGGGACACGCGCGTATGGTATGATAGGCGCGGGCACAGGAAGCCTCACACAGCTTACCTCTACACTCCCAACAGGTGCTACGAGCTTTATCACAGGCACACAGCATACTTACTACACGACTTATTTAGATTATTATGGTGGGTGCGGACGCACTTTTAAACTTCGCTAATAGCGATAGTTTTACATTTGGTCTCTTTGCTGGTGTAGGACTTGGCGGGACTACTTGGATAGCTAATGGTGAAGATTTCGAGCCAAAGGGTGGCACAGGCAAGGGCAGAAGCTATGCGAATTTCCAAGTCGCGCTCAATGTAGGCTTGCGCGCTAATATCGCTAAGAGCCACGGAATCGAAGTAGGAGGGAGATTCTACCTACCAGATGCAGAGATTTTTAACGCCGTAGGCGCGACCGCTGGTCAAGTTACCAATACTACTACTACTACTACGCACGCTCGACCTTGGGCGGTAAATGTAAGCTATATTTTTAGCTTTTAAGTCTTTTTGTAAGCCCCAAGTTTTGACTTTGGGCTTGCGCTTCATAAACAACTACTTATTTATCCCTTGCACTAATCTCCACAGCTAACACAACATTCTTTACCACAAACCTTACAAATCCATATTGCTAAGCTAAAGAATCTAGATTTCGTCATACTGAGGGTGAAACCCGAAGTATCTTAAAGCGCAATAAAGAGATTTTTCGCTATGCTCAAAATGACAATAGAGATACTTCGCTATGCTCAAGTATGACAAAATAGAAATTTTTGGTTTCATCTCAAGGACGACAATGTAATCGCTCGTAATGACAATATAAGTGTAAGATTCTTTGGATACACTTATATAAATATCAATACACAAAGGATTTAATATGGCAATCCATAACGCTAAACACAAGCCATTTGTAGTAGTAGGCTCACATACCAATGTGGGGAAAACTTTAGTAAGCGCGGCGTTGTGCTTTGGCTTTGGCTTTGATTATTTTAAACTTATCCAAGCTGGATTCCCACAAGATAGAGAGATTATCGCTTCACTTAGCCCAAAAACGCGCATTTTCCCTAATGGTATCACCTTGCAAACTCCAGCAAGCCCCCACATCGGCAAACAACTCGAGGGCGTGGAGTATAATGGCTTGCAAATCGCCCTGCCTTGCAGTGAAAATCTGCTTATTGAGAGTGCGGGCGGGATTTACACTCCGCTAGATTCAGACTTTTGTAATATTGATTTTGTCAGTGCGAGTGGATTGCCTGTGATTTTAGTGGGTGGATATTATTTGGGCGGACTTAATCATATTTTACTCAGTCTTAAAGCGTTATCGGTGCGGAAGGTTAAAATTCTTGCGATAGTCATTAGCGGGGAGTATGAGGAGAAAATGGACAAATTTTTGTCCAAATATTACGAAATAGAAAATCTCAAGCTCGCACACTTCCCGCTGTGCGAGATTAGAGAGGATTGCATACACAAGCAATCTTTTGAGAAATCCGCGCAGGTGCTTAAAAACGAACTATGCGCGTTGAAAGTCTTTTAGATTCTCTTTATAAAAATGAGACATTTAAATGTCTGAACTTTGGACCTTAAGGCTAAAAGTGCTCGCCCACGCGTAAATCTCTTGGAGCTCTTTGGTGTTGTCTTGCTGATTGGGGGAATTATGCGTAAAAAGTGGCGGGAGAATCTCGCTGTTGCCCTTGTAATCGACTTTGGCACTAAGCACAAACAAACTCGCGGGGCGAGAAGCAAGCGGGTGGATAAAGCGCGCATATTGGATATGAAATCCTGCATTGCTAAGAGAGGCGCATACTTTGGCACTTTGGCGTGCATCATAACATAGCAGGAGATTCCCACGCGGTTTGAGTAAAGACTTCGCCTTTTTACATAAAGAATCTAAGGGCAAGCAATCTTGGAATCTCGCACGCGTTTTTCGCTCATTGGGGCTTTTAATATCGCTATGATAAAAGGGCGGATTAGAGATAAGATAATCAAAGCAATTTTGCTCCTCTAAGCGCAGGGAGAGAAAATCGGCATTATGGATTGTGTAATCTTGCGCGAAGTTCGCATTATGCGCGTTTTTTTCTATCAACGCGCAAGATTTAGAATCTATCTCTACAAATTCGAGCTTTAAGGGCATTTCACGCGCACACAAAAGCCCTAAAATCCCACAGCCCGCGCCGACATCAAGCAAACGCGCATTTGGCTTTAAAAAATCTTTGGCAAAATGCGCGAGGATTAGGCTATCGGTATTGTAGCAATAGCCATCGCTAAATTGATAGAGATTTAGCGTAGCCATAGCCTAATGTCCTCTCCATTATGACTAAGATGTGTAATGCTAAAATCTTGCAATGCGTTTGGGAGGCTTGTGCTTGGCGGTTGGTGCTGTGTGTAGAAATTAGGCGCGATATGGAGCAACGCCATATCAATATGCTCGCGCAACACACTTAAGAGGTTAAACCCGCCCTCAATAATGCTAAACCCACGCTCTAAGCCCAGCTCGTTTGGATTTGAGGCTATGTGTATATCGCGCCCCTTTGTGTGAGGGTTTTGCGTGCTATCAAAGTCCTCACGCGCCAAAATGCTAATGTGCGGTAAATGCGTGCTATCAAAGGGAATCTTAGCAAAACGACAATCAAGTTTTGGCAAGTCGTGTATAAAAGTCTTGCTTGAGAGGACAATTCTTTGGCTCACTGCGCGTTGATTATGTGTAAATATTTGAAAATCTTCCCCCGAAATGCGCCCGCTTGTGTAATCACCATTCAAGCGTGTGGCAAGTTTAAAAAGCCTAAAGGCATTACTCTTTTGATAGCACAAAAACGGGTAGAGCAACTCTTGTGCTTGCTTCTCACAGATTCCCATTTGGACTTCTATGCCACTATCTTGCAAGATTTTCGCGCCTCCTTGCGCCTCTTTAGTGGAATCTTTCGCACCGATGATAACGCGTCTTGGCTTGAGCACTCTAAGCAATTCCGCGCAAGGCGGGGTTTTACCAAAATGCGTGCAAGGCTCTAAGCTCACAAACACCACGCAATCATTAAACACACCCTGTGCGCGTTGGCAGAGAAATTCGTGCAGTTTGGCAACTTGGTTACTTGTAATAAGAGAATCGAGCTCGCTTAGCGTCTTTGTGTCCCCGCGCTCTTTAAGCATATCTCTAAAGGCACTGCTAAAGGCATCAAGCTCGGCGTGTGGCGTGCCAGATTTTTTATGCACGCCACGCGCGAGAATGCCCCGATTCTCATCAAAGATAAGCGCGCCCACGCTTGGGTTTGGCAAAGTGAGCGTTTGATACTCCCACGCGAGCGTGATTGCTTCACGCATAAGGATTTCATTTAGCCTGCCTTGCATTCGTGCGTCCTAAAAATCAAACACACTCTTTGCCTTTTTAATCTCGCTAAAGGCAATAAACACGGGGGAATCTTTGGCTACTTCAAGGGTGATACCCTCATCGCTCACATTTGATACAATCCCGCGCACTTCGTCTTTATCGCTCTTTCTCACCACGATTTCATCAAAGAGGCTGAGCTCAAAATGTCGCTTTGCCTTTAAGACTCTCTCTAAGCCTGCTGAGCCCACTTCTAAGACATAAGAATCTTCCTCATCAAGCTCTACATCAAGCATTGGAGAAAGTGCAGTGCTAAAACGCGCACACTCATCGATACTCACACTCTCGCGTTTCTTATTGGCGTTAAGCTCCTTTACCACCAGCACGCGCAAAATATGCTCCTCATTTTCCTTGCACCAAAATATATCATACAGCGCGAGATTAAGCGAGCCAGCAAGTGCCTCAACCTTGCTAATAAGCGTATTTGGCAATGGTTTTGGCATTATTGCTCCTTTGCGGTGGCTTTGGGATTTTTACAATCACTTTGCGCGTGAATCTTAGCAAAAATCGCCTCTAAACTCTGCGCCTCACTCAAGCTATCATCAAGCACGAAGCTAAACTCGGGGCATTTAAACCACGAAGTCGCGCTTAGCGTGTATTGGGCTAAGATTCCCTTCGCTTTATTGAGCGCACGCAGGATTTCCTCTCTTTTATCCTTTTCAATCCCGCTTGATTCTATAAATACCTTAGCGTGTTGCTTGCCCTTTTTGCATTCCACCTTGCTCACACAAAGGTTGTTAATAAGCGGGTTGTTAAGCTCACTTAGCGCGGTGCTTAGCACTTCTTGGAGGAGGCTTTGAGTTTTTAGCATTTTGATGTTTTGCATTATGCCTCCTTAAAATGCGCGATACAAGAATCTAGACGGATAAGTGCCTGCTCTCTACCAAGCACAAAGAGTGCGACATTCACACCAATGCCCCCTGCCCTGCCAAGCAAAGCAAGGCGCAACAAAGGCATTACTTGCCCGAGCTTTAAGCCTTGAGATTCTATGAAATTATGGAGCAAAGATTCTATCTGGCTTGGATTTGTCGCGTTGCTCAGTCCATTACTAAGAATCTCACGCAACGCACTAAGCAACTCTAACCCCGCGCTATCAAGTTTTTTAGCGAGTTTTTCATCATAATGCGTGGGCGTTTGCAACACGGCGTTAAGATTATGAGAAAATTCAACCAAAGTTTGACTCCGCTCCTTTAACTCGGTAAAAAGCGCGTCCCTTACGCTCTCATAAGTCGCGTTTGGATTGTGCGAGGCAAGCCACTTTTGGAGATTCTCACAATCAAAATCCGCTAAAAGCGCGCTAAGCTCATCATTTGGCAAATGTGTGATATAGTGATGATTAAGCCATAGAAGTTTTTGGAAGTTCGCGCTTGAGGCAGAAGTGTTGAGATTGCTTGGATTAAACCGCTCTAGCATTTCTTGGAGTGAAAAAATCTCCTCATCGCCATAGCTCCAACCAAGTCGCACAAGGAAATTTAGCAAACTCTGTGGCAAGTAGCCCAGCTTTTGATACTCCATAACTCCCACTGCGCCATCACGCTTGCTGAGCTTCTTGCCCTCTTGGTTTAAAATCATCGGCAAATGATAAAACTTCGGCACACTAAACCCAAGTGCTTGATATAAAATGATTTGCTTTGGGGTGTTGTTGAGATGGTCATCACCACGAATCACATCGGTTACGCCCATTAGCGCGTCATCAATGGTAACGACAAAATTATAAGTAGGGCTGCCATCGGCGCGGGCGATGATAAAGTCATCGATTTCCTTTGCCTCAATGCAAATCTCGCCTTTCACGCCATCAATAAAGCGAATTTGTCCGCTTAATGGAGCTTTAATCCGCACCACAGGCTCAACTCCTTTTGGAATCTCGCCATTAAACTCGCGGTAGCGGTTATCATATCGCCATTTTGTGCCTTGAGATTCCGCTTCTTTGCGCAAAGATTCTAATTCCTCCTTGCTCATATAGCAATAATACGCCTTTTTTTGCTCTAAAAGCTCTTTAATATAGCGCGCATAAATATCAAATCGCTTGCTTTGATACTCTACTTCCCCGTCATAAGAAAGCCCCACCCACTTAAATGAATCAATAATCGCCTGTGCGGCATCTTCGTTGTTCCTCGCTGTGTCTGTGTCCTCAATGCGGAGTAAAAACTTCCCGCCACTTTGTCGCGCATAAAGATAGTTAAACAACGCCGTGCGTAATCCGCCAATATGCAAATAGCCCGTAGGAGAGGGCGCAAATCGTGTAACAATCATTGTGAAATCCTTAGAATCTATGTGTAAATCTTTTTTAAATAAGAGAGCTTCGCGCTGGCATTAAGCAATAATAAATCTGCTAAAATCAGTGCAAGCTGGGCTTGAGCGACCACGCTACCACGAATGGCGATGCACGGGTCGTGCCGTCCTTTGACTTCGCAGGTTTGCACTGCTCCTTGCGTGTCTTGGGTGGATTGTGGGAGAGAAATGCTAGGTGTTGGCTTAAAATACACGCGCACCACGATTTCTTCGCCATTGCTAATCCCACCGAGCATTCCACCACTGCGATTACTCATAAAGCCCTGAGAATCCATACAATCGTTATATTCGCTCCCTTTCATCATAGCAGATTCTTTCCCTGCACCGATTTCCACAGCTTTCACGCCGTTTAATCCTAACATTAACGCACCAATAGCAGAATCTAGCTTATAATACAACGGCTCGCCAAGCCCAATGGGGACACAAAAGGCTTTGATTAACGCCACGCCACCCACGCTATCGTGCGCTCTTTTTGCTTCTAGCACGCGCTCTTTTTGTGCTTGGGCAAGATTTTCATCAAGGGTGAAAATCTCGCACTCTTGCGCACGCTCAAAATCACTCAAGCCAAAATCTAATCGCGGGGATTGAATCTCTCCCACACCGATAATCCCTCCGCCTATGCGTATGCCAAATTCTTGCAACAAAAGTTTAGCAATCGCGCCACTTGCTACTCTAAGTGCGCTCTCGCGCGCCGAAGCTCTGCCACCACCGCGATAATCCCTAATGCCATATTTGTAAAAATAAGTAAAATCGGCGTGAGATGGGCGAAATATATCTTTAATGTTTTCATAGTCTTTGGACTTGCTCGCGTTATTGGCGATATAAAGCCCGATTGGCGCACCTGTGCTCACACCATTAAACACACCACTAAGAATCTCCACCTCATCAGCTTCTTTACGCGCTGTGGCATAGGCATTCCTCCCGCCTTGTCGCAAGAGCATTTGGGCGTGGATAAACTCCTCATCGATACGCAACCCCGCTGGAATCCCATCAATCACACACCCAATTCCTTTGCCGTGTGATTCTCCAAAGGTGCTCACGCGTAGGCGCGTCCCAAAAGTGTTCATTCCTCATTCCTTAATTTCTTATACACGATTTTTGCGCATTTTTGCTGTGCTTTTTTCTTAGAACCTCCACTTGCACGGGCATATTCCTTGTCATCTAAAAACAAAGCCACTTCAAAGGTCTTTTTGTGGTCAGGTCCGCTTTGATTGATAACCCTGTATTCTGGGATTGCGTTAAAGCGTTCTTGGGTGAGCTCTTGGAGAAGTGTTTTGTAATCGCTTGAGAGGCTAAAATCAATTTTTTCATAGCAAGATTCTAGCAATTCATAAGTGATTTTGCTCGCCACGCTAAGACCAGATTCTAAATACACTGCGCCAATAATCGCCTCAAAAGTGTTAGACAAAATAGAGTGCTTGTGCCTGCCCTCGTTGTGCTCCTCACTTTGAGAGACAAAAATATACTTGCCTAAATTTAACTTTAATGCAAATTTTGCTAATCCACTTTCGCTCACAATACACGCACGCAATTTAGACAAATCGCCCTCATCATCACGCGGAAACTTCCTAAAAAGATACTCACCAATAAGCAAGTCCAACACCGCATCGCCTAAAAACTCCAAGCGTTCGTTATTAGGCGCATCTTTACAGCTACGATGTGTAAGTGCCTTTATCAATAGCTTCTCATCGTTAAAGTAATAATTGATGGCTTTTTGCAATTCTTCTAAGTTTGCCTTATTGACTTCGCTCAAGTCCTCCACCTCTAAATCCTTGATAAAGAAATCCTTGAAAGTTGCCTAGCCATTATAGCAAAAATACTTTTTTATGGAATCTAATTTGCTACACTTTAGCGCAAAAATAAACCAAAATAGGCATAGAGAGGCAGTTGTATGAGAGTGAGTGAGGCAAAAGAAATTGTAAGGGGGAAGCTCATCGGAATCCCATCAATTAGTGAATTTGAAAACATCACAAACCTTGCAGATAAAATCAAGCGTGGGTGGCTTTTCATAGCCAGAGATTGCTCGAGTGCCACTCTTGCTAAAGCTATCGAAAATGGCGCGTATGGTGTGATTTATGCCAAAGATTCTCTTAATTTAGAGCAACGAGATGAAGAAATCGCGTGGATTGAAGTTGATGACTTGCAAGATGCCGTTGTGCGCTTGGTGCGAGATAGTATTTTGCGCAATGATATTGATGTTGTGAGTTTTAGCGAGATTCAATGTGCTATTGGTGCGCAAATCATCGTGGATAGAAGTGTGATTTTTAGCGATGGGGATTTTTTCGCCCTTTTGGAATCTCTCACCCCTCACACGCGCTACATAATAACAAACGAACAAAAACTTCTTACTATCGCCTTTAATGTCCTATCCCTACTTAAACCGCTTAGTATGCCTTTTAACCTCATTTCTTACACGCTTTTTGATATGCGCGTTTTTTATAATTCAAAAGAATACTTGCTTAATATGCCATTTTTGTTTGTCGATGATTTGAGCGCGGTGGTTGGCTTTTGTGAAGATAGAGGCGTTTTGTTTGATATAGCGAAGTTTCAATCACTCCCCTTTTTAAAGCCAAACTTTATCGACTCTTTTGGTAGGCGCAAGGAATATGGTGAAAGCCAACGCGTGCTTATCATAGAAGAGAATCTGGGTTATTTTGAGAACTATGTGCGTTACTTGGATAAATTTGCCAAATGGGGGAAAAAGGTCTATCTTTTACCCAAAGACAAAGAGCACGCGAGCTTTATGTTTATACACGGACAGCGGTTTTTGTTTTACAAAAATTATGAGGAAATTTTCCACTTTATAAGAAATGAAGAATTTAATTTTATGCTTATTTTTGGCTTACATAGCGATGGGTTGGCACGCATTTTTGAACTTGCTGCATTTGAAAATGCTCCAAGTCTCTTTGATGGGGTTTGCTAGGACTAAGGACAACTTTAAAATTTTGGGGGCAGAGGTGAATTTCTACTTAGAACAATATCTACAACACAAAATCAATCAACGCAATCAAAGCAGGGACTTTATGGCATTTTTAGAAAGCCTTCGTGCGTTGGATTACATAGATGATGAATTTGAGCTTGTCTTAAAGCCAAAGGACATTCAAAGCAATGGAATCGTTTTACAACCCAAAAAACCCCTAAGTGCTGACAAAAAAGAGCGCATACTCTCCATTGCTAAATCTCTCAAGCCGTGGCGCAAAGGACCATTTTTCATTGATGATTTGCATATAGATTCTGAATGGCGGAGCTGTATAAAGTTTAATATCCTCGCTCCGCACTTGGATTTGGATGGCAAAAGTGTGCTTGATATGGGGTGCAACAATGGCTATTATCTCTTTGAAATGCTTCGTTTCGCGCCAAGAGAGCTTTTTGGGTTTGACCCAAGTGCTGCAAGCAAAGCGCAATTTGACTTTATCAACCATTTTGCCAAAACTCCTATTGCATTTTATCGTTTGGGAATCGAGGAATTGCGAGACTTTTGCGAAGCACACAACAAGCGATTTGATAGTATCTTTTGTTTGGGTGTGCTCTATCATCGAAGCGACCCCATTGCGAGCCTTAAGCACTTGAGCGTGGGGCTGAAAAAAGGTGGGGAGTTATTTTTGGATTGTTTGTTGTTTGAAAACGAACAAGAGGTTTGTTTATGTCCAAAACAAAGCTATGCAAAAATGCGTAATGTGTATTTTATCCCTAGCATTAGTGCCTTGCAAGGCTGGTGTGAGCGAGCTGGGTTTGGGGAGTTTGAACTCCTCGCGCTTAACCCCACCACTACACAAGAACAACGCAAAAGCGATTGGATAGATTCTCTTAGTTTAGAGAGTTTTTTAGACACCAACGGCAAGACCGTAGAGGGATATGAACCTCCGCTTAGAGGATATTTTAAACTAAAAAAACTATAAGGATACACAATGGATGAGCAAAATCAAGAGCAACAACCACAAGATGGAAGCACCGCCCTAGAAACCGATGATATAAATGTTTGTAAGGATTTGTATAATTGCGGGAATATCACAAAATTAGCAAAAGGCAGGGCGGTAGTGCGATTCGTGCCTGATGAAAATATGGTTATGGATAAAAATGAACGCAACCAACTCATTCATTCAGGCTATGTGTTTAACGCTGCCTCTTATGCTGCAATGGTAACTATAAACAAGCGGTATAGCATAATGATTGCCTCTGATGTGAAATTTTTAGCACCTATTGAATTAGGACACGAAGTGTTTTTTTATACTCAAAGTATCCAAGATGATAGCAAAAAATGTGAAGTTAAAGTAGAAGGCTACTTGCTTGATATTAAAATTTTTGACGCGGTGTTTCATATCGCTGTGTTTGATAAAGCTCCGTTTTCTATCGCACTGGAAAAAATGAACTAATACCCCCTGCGCTAAGATTCTCCAAATACAACAACAAAATTTACTTAAAGTGTATTTTGATAGATTAAAAGCATTGCTTGCAAAAAGCTACCTCCTCTTACCACAACAACATAAGAGGAGGTATCAACAACAAATAAGGAAGGAAAAAGATGCTTGTTTCAGCCCAAAACCCACCCAACCTAAGCTTGATACACCAAGCCATAGCCTAAGCATCTTTTTAGAATTACCATAATAGCACAAAATTAAGAATGATATTTAAAAAATCAAATTTTTAAATATTTGACAACATTATACACAAAAAATAGTAAATGAAAAACAAATAATCGTTCTTATATATAAATTTTGTAACTATTTTCTTATAAAAGTAGCTACTTAAAGCCTGCCACGAGATTCCCAACCAATAAATTAAATCCATCAACGAGCACAAACACGAGAATCTTAAATGGCAGTGAAATCATCACAGGTGGAAGCATCATCATACCCATCGCCATAAGCACCGAACTTATCACCATATCAATCACAAGAAATGGCAAATAAAGCAAAAATCCTATCCAAAACGCTGTTTTGAGCTCGCTAATCATAAATGCTGGAATAGCCACAGTAAGTGGCACATCGTCCATTGTTTGAGGATTATCAAGGTTGCGGATTCTAAAAAAGAGTGCCAAATCCTTCTCACGCGTATTAGTAATCATAAATTCTTTAAAAGGCTTGATAGCAATATCAAACGCCTCATCATAGGAAATCTTGCTCTCACTATATGGCTTAATGCCCTCATTATAAGCCCTTGTAGCGATTGGCTCCATAATAAAAAATGTCAGCACCAACGCCAATGAAACTAGAATCTGCGTAGGTGGGGATTGTTGTGTGCCAAGCGCAGTGCGCAAAAATGCAAACACAATCAAAATCCGCGTGAAACTTGTCATCACTAGCACAAGCGAGGGTGCGAGCACCAAAAGCGTGATGACTATGATGATATTAAGCGTGCTTACAAGCTCATTTGGCTGGCTTGGTGGTGTAAGCGAGAGATTAAGCTGTGGAATCTGCACCGCTGGAGGCATTTTCACATTTGGCTTAGATTGTATATCTTGCGTGCGCCTCTCTGGTGTAACCTTATCTGGCACTTGTGGTGCAAGAGGGCGGATATTTGGCTCTTGTGGCAAATAGGGATTTTCTACTTCAATCATATAAGGGTGGGTTGAGCCATCAAGGGTTTGTTGTGGTGGCACTTGCGCGGGCACTTTTTGTGTTTGTTGAGATTCTACATTTGCGCTTAGCGAGACAAAAAACGCAATACAAAGAAACAATGCCCTTAGTGCTTTCAAACCAATCCTTTGGTGTAATTTCTTTAAAATCCGCGATTATAGGATTTTATGTGTTAAAATTCCATAAAAATGACTAAATTTCAAGGAATCTTAATGAAAAAATGCGCTAAATTGGAAATTTTTTCACATTCAGTTGTTATTTTATGCGCTGGAGCTGGCACACGAATGAAATCCCACACACCAAAAGTCTTACATACGCTTTGTGGGCGCAGTATGATTTCGCTTATCTTGCGCGAGAGCCTGCCAATAAGTGATGACATACATATCGTGCTCTATCATCAAGCCAATGAAATCACAGATTCCATTATGCGTGAATTTAGCGAGCATATCCCCTCACACATTCACTTCCACACCCAAGACCACAAAAACTATCCGGGCACGGGTGGGGCGTTAATGGGGGTAAAATGCAAGTATGAAAAAATCCTCGTGCTAAATGGTGATATGCCTCTAGTGCGCACCGCAAGCCTCCAAGCCCTATGCGCAAGGCGAGAATCTATCGTGCTAAGCGTGTTTGAACTAGCAAATCCGCAAGGATATGGGCGCGTGGTGTTAGATTCTAAAAAGGGGGTAAAAAGCTCGCCTCAAGTGCAAGCAATCATCGAGGAAAAAGACGCTAACGCCAAGCAAAAGGCGATTACAACGCTCAATGCGGGCGTGTATGTGTTTGAAAAATCCTTGCTTGGAACCCTTTTGCCACATTTATCAAATGCCAATGCCCAGCAAGAATACTATCTCACCGACATTATCGCTCTTGCGCGCGATACAAACCTCCTTAAAAAATGCAAAATTACACGCACCATAGACATTGGCGCGGAGTTTGTAAATAGTGAAGAGTTTATGGGGATAAACTCCAAAGCACATTTAGCAGATGCCCAAGAAGTGCTTTTAGCACGATTGCGAAATGAGGCAATGCAAAAGGGCGTGCGCTTTGACATTCCACAAAGTGTGTATATCGAATGTGGCGTGGAATTCATCGGGGAGTGCGTCATAGAAAATGGTGTGAGGATAAGCGGGGAGTGCGTCATAGAAGATTCCCACATTAAAGCCCATAGCGTGGTAGAATCTAGCACTATTAAGCGTAGCGATGTGGGACCTTGCGCGCATATCCGCCCAAAGTGTGAAATCATAGACACACACATTGGCAACTTCGTAGAAGTCAAAGCGGGCAAACTAAATGGCGTCAAAGCGGGACATTTAAGCTATCTTGGCGACTGCGAGATAGGCAGAGGGAGCAATGTGGGGGCGGGCGTCATCACTTGCAATTATGACGGCAAACAAAAGCATAAAACACTCATCGGAGAAAATGTCTTTATCGGTAGTGATTGCCAGCTTGTCGCACCAATCAGCATAGAATCTAGCGTGATAATTGCCGCAGGCACAACCGTAACGCAAAATATCCCAAGTGGTGCGCTCGCTATCTCACGCACCAAGCAAAGCAACAAACTTGGATTTTTTGCGCGGTTTTTTGGAGGGAGCAAATGAGTGAGTCTATACAAATCCTACTTAATGGCAAACCTCATAACACAAACGCGCAAACTATCGCCATCCTCGTAAGTGAGCTAGGCATACGAGCTCAAACTATCGCTATCGCTCAAAACACACAAGTAGTGAAGCAAGAATGCTGGGAGAGTGCCAAAATCGCGCAAAATGATGAGATTGAAATCTTGCAATTTGTCGGTGGTGGATAAACCCGCCAAAAACAACTCTCCTTGCCTGATTACTTTTTCTCTTCGCGTCTTTGGATTTCATTGATATTTAGGCTAATAAACTTATATGCCAAAAAGATGACTAAAGGCCAAAAGCATATCAAAAATAACGACCATAGCATTTCACACGCTCCTTTTTAGAAAATTTTCAAACGAATATAAATCTAACAAAAAAACCAAAATCTAGCAAACCCCAGCAAGCAAAATCTAGTATGCAAAATCATAGACAATTTCGCACGCAAGATTTAAAGCAACTTCGCACCCACGATTCACACACGATTGCACCATAAAAACCAAAATCTAATACGAATGCGAATCCAAATCGCTTAGCTCCATTTTTTTGCTATCCATTTTGCGCCACACAAGCACGATATAGCCTAGCACAAAGGGGATTGTGAGGCTTACATAGCCCATCACGCTTAGCGTGTAGTAGCTTGAGCTTGCATTTGCGATAGTAAGCGAGCTTTGCAAATCGCTTAGACTAGGATAAAACGCGCTATCCCCCAAGCCCACATTCAAAAACACCGCCATCACCGCGCACACCACGCCCACGCCCAAAGCAAAAATCCCTTTTGTGCCTTTAATGCTAAAAAAGATTCCCGCTAGCACGCACACCACGCCTATAAGAAGCAACACTACAATCAATGGATTTTGCAAAAAGCTCTGCAAATACAGATTCTCCACCATTACCACTTCGCCACTCTCACTTATGCCAAAGCCCTCTTTCAAACAAATCCACGCTAAAAATCCAAGAAAAAATGGCAAAAACAACGCCGTATTTACTACTATGTCTTTGCGGGATTTTTGCGTGATATTTTCGTTTGCTATGGCGTTTATGAAATAGCTCTCCGCCAAAATCCTGCTTAAAAACACGAGTGCAAAGCCTAGCAAATAATTACACGGATTTGCCAACGCTTCTAGCCCGCGCCACTCACTTTGCCACTCTACAAAATTTTGAGAATCAAGAGTGAAATATGAACCGCTAAAAAATGTGCTCACCGCCACGCCGATAAGAAACACGCCCAAAATCCCGTTGATTTTCAAAAACACTTCATAGGTTTTTGCCCCAAGTAGATTGCCCTCTTTTTTGCGGTATTCATAGCTCACCGCTTGCACAATAAAGCAAAAGAGTATCGCTAGCCACACCCAATACGCCCCGCCAAAGCTCGTAGCATAAAACAGCGGAAATGCCGCAAATGCCGCCCCGCCAAAAAGCACTAGCGTGGTAAATCCTAGCTCCCATTTTTTGCCCAAAGTATTGATAAGCAGGGATTTTTCGCTTTCATTGCTTGATAGCCTATCGATAAGCCCTTGCCCACCTTGCACAAAAAACATAAACACCAAAAGCCCGCCTAGCAAACTCTCTAACACCCACCAATACACCTGCAAATGTGCTAATTCTAGCCCTAAAAACATTTTAACTCCTTTGAAAACATCTAAAATCCTTTGCTTATGGTTTTTTTCATAATGCCAAGCTCGGCGAGTAAGAGCGCAGTGAATAAAAACAAAAATAAGAAAAATGAAATTTGAATGTTGGTGTGCGAGAGGTTTGTCGCAGCGATATGCACAGGCATCAAATCCTGTATCGCCCACGGCTGTCTGCCCACCTCTGCGACTATCCAGCCCGCCTCTGCTGCGATGTAGCCAAAGGGTATCGCCACCACGCAACACCACAAAATCTTTCTAAACTTTTGCACATCATTTGCCATAGAAAGATACAGCACCACGATAAAAAGCACAAAAAACGCAGAACCTAACGCCACCATCAAATGAAAGCTATAAAAAGTAATCGCCACAGGTGGCACAGCCCTCTCTTTTGATTCTAAGTAGCCATAGCCAAAGTTGCTCATATTTGCCTGCAAGATAGATTTTTGCTCCTCCATAGCCTGCGTGTCATTTTGCTCTTTTGCTTCTTTGTAGGATTTTAGGGCTTGCACGGCGAGTTTGCCTGAAGCGATTTTAGAATCTAGAGAGGGGATATTTTTTCCTCATTGCCAAAGACTAAGTCATTTATCCCGGGGATAAACCCGCCACTATCCCTCGTGCCTAAGATTGAGAGCGCGTAGGGAATAGTAAAATCAAACAAAAATGTCGGCTTTTCATCGCCTAGCTTTTTTTCAGGGTTTAGTATGCCAAATGCCACAAGCCCCGCCCTATGCTCGCCATCATAGATTCCCTCCATCGCAGCGAGCTTCATCGGTTGCTTTTGGGTAACTTGATACGCGCTCTCATCGCCACTAAAAAAGAGAAAAATCGAAGTGAGAAGCCCAAAGCTAGCTCCGACTATGAGAGAGCGTTTCGCCTCCCAAATATGCCGCCCGCGAAGCAAAAACCACGCGCTTATGCCCATCACAAAAAGCGCGGAAATCACATAGCCACTCGCAATAGTATGGAGGAATTTTGCCACTGCCACAGGAGAGAGAATCACCTCTAGCACGCTACTCATCTCATTTCGCGCACTATCGGGGTTAAATATCGTGCCGATGGGGTATTGCATCCAACCATTTGCTACGAGAATCCAAAACGCAGAGAGATTGCTCCCAATGGCAACGAGCCACGAAGAGAGCAGGTGGAATTGCTTTGAGACGCGATTCCACCCAAAAAACATCACCGCAAAAAATGTCGCTTCTAAGAAAAACGCGATAATGCCCTCAATCGCAAGCGGTGCGCCAAAAATATCGCCCACAAACCAGCTATAATTTGCCCAATTTGTGCCAAACTCAAATTCCATTATAATGCCTGTGGCGACACCGATAGCAAAATTTACGCCAAAAAGGGTGAGCCAAAATTTCGTAATTTTTAGCCATTTTTCATCGCCACTTTTGACATAGACACTCTCCATAATCGCTACGATGAAGCTAAGCCCCAAAGTCAGCGGGACAAACAAAAAGTGATAAATCGCAGTCAAACCAAACTGCGCTCTACTCCAATCGACACTTAATTCCATATTTACTCCTTTTGTGTGGGATTTGCAGGATTTGTGTATGCGTGTGCGGTGCTAGATTTTGGTTGGGTTGTGCTTTGCAAAGGATTTTGACTAGCATCGCTAACATCATAGGTGAGATTCTCTGTAATGGCTTTAGAATCTAAGTCAGGGTGCGTGAGATTGCCTAGCACAAATTGAGATTTTGCCTCGCTCGTGCCTAGAGTGGCTAGCGAAGTGTCATAGACAAAGACTTTGAGCACGCCAAACATTATGATGAGCTTGATAGCTATCACTGCCCAAAGCACTCTACCAAGCGTCATATTTCTAAACCCATCGACATAAAAGATAAAGATATTTTTTAGGAGTTTTGTCATTGTTATCCTTGTTTGCAAAAGAGTAAAACTTAGGTCCAACCCTTGCCACCTTGCCAAAATCTTGCCAAACCAAATATAAAACGCGCAATTATAAATATGATATTCTTAATTTATTCTTAAAAAACCAAATTTTGATTCCAAAAAATGCTGGCAAGCACTAAAGGTTAATTATTCGCTATCTACAATGCTCACACTTAAATCTAAAATTTCCTTATGGCTTTTGATAAATGTGTTGATTTCATCTAAAGTAAGATTGGTGATTTTTTGTGTGTCGCGCTTGTGATTATCAAGTGGCAATCCCCTAAAATAGTTGTTAAACTTCGCATCAAGTCGCTGAGAGAGTGTCTCCTCGCGCAAGGGCTCGCTACCTAAGATAAACGCCTTTGCCCCATCAAGCTCCTCTTGGGTGATTCCATTTTCTACAAATTCCCTCATTACCTCGCGCACCACTCTTAGTGCCTCATCTTTAGAATCTAGTCCCGTTTGCAAATGTCCTGTGCCATAGTTTATCACATCGCTTGAGCCAATAATACTAAAATATGCCGAGTATGCTAAACCTCGTTTCACACGCACTTCCTCCATAATCCTAGAGCCAAAACCACTGCTCCCAAGCACGAAGCTCATTACCTTTGTCTTATATGCTTCGCTTACATCGGCATTAAATGGCGATGAAAAATAAATATACGCCTGTTGTGTGGGCTTCTTAGATTCTATATGAGCGAGGTTTCTGTGTGGTTTAATTTGTGGTTTGCTCACAGCATCGCCTTTGGGTAAAAAGCCAAGCCGTGTGCGCAAATCGTTCTTTATCCCCTCTTTGTCCAAATCGCCACCAGCCACGATAATAAGGCGATTAAGGACAAGATTTTTTTCCAAATAATGTGTAATGTCGGCTAGGTGGAGTGATTGTATGCTCTCAATCGTCCGCTCAAAGCCTAATGGCGTGCCAGCAAAAAAGATTTTGTTTAAATTCACTCCTGCAATATAATCAAAATCATTTTGTTTGGCTAAAATAGCACTGCGAGCGAGTGCTTTAACTTTTTCAAACTCTTCTTCAGTTGTATTTGGGGATTGCAACAATTCTGCTAGACAATCAAGTGCGAAATCCTTATACTCGCCTAAAAATGATATATTAAAGCTTAGTGTTCGTGTGCTTGTAGCAGCATTAAGGCTTACTGCCTTGCTCTCTAACTTTTCGGCAAATCCCACGCTTCCTAGCTCCTTTGTGCCAGCATTAAGTAGCCTACTTGCAAGTGAGGCAAGTCCTGCTTTTGCCTGCACACTATCTTTTGCGCTAAATACAGTAGAATCTGTGCCAGCATTTTGCCAATCATACGCACTTCCTCCGCCATTAAAGACAAGCTGGACACTACCTATGGGTAAAAGCTCGCTTCGCTCAAAAATTAGTGGCACTTGCACGCCATTTATCTCTACAAACTCTACGCCATCGATATTTTTATCACTCCTTAGCATAATAAACAACCCTCCTATGAATATAAAGATTCCGACAATAAACACAACTTTTTTCATTTTATTTCCTTTAAAGCAATCTAAAAACAGAGAATCTAATCAAATCGCTGCAAAATGTTATACGCTGTATCGCGCTTAGCCGCCCTTAACCCCAAGTCTTTTATAAGTGCAATCATTTCTTGTTCATTCATTGAATGCGCCGCTCCTGCGCTTGAAACGACATTTTCTTCCATCATCGTGCTTCCTAAGTCATTTGCCCCAAAGCACAGCGCAAGCTGTCCAATGTAAGAACCCTGTGTAACCCAAGAACTTTGAATGTTTGTGAAATTATCAAGATAGATTCTCGAGCACGCAAGCAATCGCAAATATCGATTAGAGCTTGCTCGTTGTATGTGGGGAAACTCTCGTTTAAGCGGGGTGTTATCGGGCTGAAAACTCCACAAAATAAACGCACGGAATCCGCCATACTCATCTTGAAGGCTACGCAAATGCTCCCAATGCTCCACAATGTCCTCATCACTCTCCACACTTCCAAACATCATTGTCGCACTGCCTTTCATTCCAATCTTATGTGCCTCTCTATGCACTTCTAGCCATTGTTGTGTGGAGAGCTTTTTGGGCGCGATAATATCACGCACTTTATCGCTTAAAATCTCTGCCCCAGCTCCTGGGATTGAGCTAAGCCCAGCCTTTTGTAAGCGTTTTAGCACTTCAGGGATTGATATTTTAGAAACTTTGGCAATGTAGTTAATCTCAATGGCAGAGAATCCGTGAATGGTAATTTGTGGGTATTTGTTGTGGATAAAGCTCACAAGCTCCTCATACCACTCAATCTTTAGTTTGGGATGCACCCCACCTTGAAAGAGAATCTGCGTGCCTCCCACCGCTAAAAGTTCATCGATTTTTTGACTAATTTCATCAAAACTCAAAATATACAACCCCTCTTCGCCCACTCTACGCTTAAATGCGCAAAATTTACAATCCACCCAACACGCATTGGTGTAGTTAATGTTTCTATCCACAATAAAAGTAATTGTCTTGCTTGGGTGCAAAGAATCACGAATCTCACTTGCCATTTTACCAAGCTCTTTAAGCGGGGCGTTTTGCATTAAATCTAAAATTTCGCTTTTGCTTACGCGCTTGGTGTTGATTGTAGGTGTATTACTCATTGTTTGTCCTTATTGTTAGAATCTCGTTCCCATTGTGAATTCAAAACTTGATTGAGCGTCATTTGGTCCGGGATTGATGGCGCGTGGGAAAACAATCACAATAGGTCCCATAGGGCTTACCCACTCAAGTGCCAGCCCCCAAGATGACCGTTGTGTTTCATCTATTCGTTGGATTCCAATCATACCATAATCAAAGAATACTGCCAAGCGCATTTGTGCCTTTTCTAACAAACCAAAGCTAAGCTCCACAGAATGTGTGTTGATATAATTACCACCCACGCGCAATTCACCCTCATAAGGCGTAAGTGAGCTTACATAATAGCCTCTCACGCTGTTAATGCCCCCCATATAGAAGCGACTTGTGATTGGCACATGTCCTAAATCATATATCCCACCTATTTGCATTTTATAGCGCGCGATGACATCGACCCCGATGAGATTCTTTAAATGTTTGTATCCTGCGAACTTTCCATATAATTTGACATATTTTTCATCAAAGCCTAAGAATCCAACACCCGCTACTTCTCCGTAGGCTGAAGCGATGATACCATTTTTAGGGAAGTAGTAGTCATCGGTGTTGTCAAAAGATAGGCTTGGTGTGATAGCACTCTTAATTGGTCCCTCAAGCGGAGAGACTTCATAACCTTTGCTTGCAAAATATGGCTCATAGAGTGGCTTGTAATAGCTGTAATTTGTCGAGCTGTAATAATATCCAAATCGTTGGTCTGGAAAATCAATAATGGTCTTGCTAAGCGTGTAGCCTAAAGAGACGCGAAAGGTCTCAGTAATCAATCGCCCCACATTTATCGTAGCACCCGTAGTGCGTTCTCTATATTGCCAATTATAGTAGTTAGAGACAAAAAGGCTTACAGATTCTGAATACGCGGAATCTAAAATGCGCGGATTTACCAAAGTGAGATTGACAATCTGCCTATACGCACTCCAATCTGCATACAGCTGTCCGCTATGCCCTGTGCCAAAGAGATTGCGCTCCCTAATAGAAGCATTTATCATTAGCTTATCGTAGCTTCCATAGCCAAAACCAAACATAAGCTCACCTGTGCGTTGCTCTTGGACATTGACAAGCAAATCGATATAGTCCTCGCTAACGCGCCGCTCCTCAATCTCTACTTTTTCAAAAAATCCAAGTCTCCTTAGTGCGTTTTCAGAATTTTTGATTTGTGTGAGGTTGTATTCATCTCCCGGGGAAAGCAATAACTCTCTACGAATGATTCTATCTCCCGTGCGTGTGTTGCCAGAAATGATGACATCATTAACCCGCACTTTTTGTCCTGCTTGGATATAATAAAGCACGCGAACTTCAGCATTCGTAGAATCTTTATCCAAATCAGGCGATACGCGCGTAAAGGCATAACCCATATCCGCTATCTCATACTTGATAATCTCCATATCAGCGCGTAAATTTTCAATGTTAAACACATCGCCTTTTTGGATTCTGAGCTTTTTTAGGAGCTTTTTTTCGTTGATTTGTGGAGATTGGATAATGATTTGCACATCAGAGACTTTATACTGCTCGCCTTCACTAATGTCATAGCGTAACTTCGCGCTATAATCACTAAAATCCGCCTCCAAAAACGCGGGGCTTACTTGTGCGTCTAAAAATCCTCTACGCATATACGAATCTTGAATGCGTGCATTATCATATTCTAAGTCATATAAACGCAACTTGCCATCATTTCTCCCCCAAAACCAACCAGCAAATTGTTTTTGTTTGTTTGCGCTGAGTTCTTGGATTTCGCTTACCTTGAGCTTTTCTCTGCCATTGTATGTAGCCTCTTTGATGATAATATTATCGCCTTGATTGATATGAAGTGTAATGGCATACGCGCCCTCATCGCTTCCTACGGGTTGTATCTCTTCTTTTATCACCGAGCCATAATAACCTTGATACTCCAAAATTGTTTTTATGACATTTTTAGCGCGCTCCAATCGCACCTCATCATAACTATCGCCCTTTTTAATGCCAATTTGTCCATAGAGCGATTCTTTTTCGCTCTCGCTCCCATAGCCCTTAATCTCAATGCTTGCGACCTTTGGACGCTGCTTGAAATGAAAGGTAAGGATTCCGTTTTCAAACGAAGCATACACATCTTCATAATACCCCTGTTTGAAAAACTCTTTAATCGCGTTATCAACTTTGTTAATATCAAGTGTATCGCCTGCTTTGATATTAGCAATCTCGCTTGCAAGCGTATCAGAAATCGAAGTGCTCCCCTGATATTTAACCGCGCTAATTTGCGCACCAAGACACAATGTGGCACTAAAGGACAGCAAAAGCGCAAATACAAGGCGTTTAATCATAAAATTTAGCTCCTACTAAAAGTCTTTTATATTAGGCACAAAAAATGCAAAAAATGGTAATTATACTTTGAAATAGTAAAAATTTTACAAAATAAAGCCCTATCGCCCAACCACAAAACTTGCTTATCATTGCTTGCAAATTGTTATGCTAAATGTTAGCGCGCATAAAGGGATTGTAGGGATTGTATTTCTGCTTGGCTAAATCCTGCGCTAAGTCGTGCCTGTATGTTGGGAATCTTCCCCAAAAGGCGCAAATCACTAAACTCTGCACAAAGATTGATAAAACGCGCGTCCATATCTTTATGTGGCGTGGCACGAAGAGAAAAACGCCACCATTTATCACCCTTTAAGACATGACTTACCTCATCGCGCAATATCACATCAAAAGTATATTTAATGGCTGGCTTAATATCTAGTGTGGTTTGGAGGAGCTTTTCTTGCACAAAGGGATTGGCATCTAACCCCTTTGCTTCTAGTCCGCGATGCACGATTCCCATTCGTGTGCTTAGATTGTGTTGGGTGCGCTCTAATGCGTCAAAAAGGAGATTGTGCGTAGGAAAATCGCCATATTTATATCCAATCTCGCCCAAAATAGCATTAAGCAAGCAAAAATGTGAAATTTCTTCATTTGCCACGCTAAGCCAATCTTCATAAAATGCTAATGGCATATTTTTGAATCGATATGCCGCATCAAGGGCTAAAACAATAGCACTAGATTCTATATGTGCTACGGAGTGGAGGATTTTAGCACTTGCGATAGTGGAGTTGGCGTTTTTGGGGCGGCGGATTTTGAATGGAGAGAGAGATTTGCTACCACATAAATAAAGCGCGTTAAATTCCGTGCAAGGCACACTTTCTTGCTCGTTATTAAAAGTCATCTTGTGTGATTTAAAATCCTCATAAAAATGCGTGAATCTCTCTCGCAAAGTGGCGAAGTCCTCACTTTGAAGGACGCTAAGCAGTTGGCTAAAAAACTCATTTTTCTCTTGTTTCATTTGAGATATTATAGCGAGTTGTGCTTTTATCACACGCTTTTAATGCGCAAAATTAAGAAATTTTTATTACAATTAAGATTGTATTTTGTCAAAAGTGTATAACTCAACTTTAAGGAAATGTATGGATTCTCCAATGCAGGGTAAAAACAACCTCTCACTTGCTACGCCAATCTACGCGCCTGATATGGCTGGCTTTATGCAAGATTCTTATGCCATTATTGACATTCGCGATGAGAGTGATTACAACCACGCGCATATCAAGGATTCTCAACATTTTAGCAATGCCCAAGAAGTATTTGCCTTTAGCCAAAAGCACGCGCAAACAAAAATTTTGCTTGTGTGTTATAGTGGGCACACGGCGGCAAATTTAGGCACGGCGTTGGTGCAAAATGGATGCAAAAATATTTATTTTTTTGATGATTATTTTGCGCATTTTGAGCTTTTAGGGTTGCTTAACACCCAAGATTCTCAACATCAAACACCACAGGATTAACTAAAAGGATAGCACTATGATGGTTTTTAGCACTTTTTTAGAATCTCTTGCTCACATTATAAGTATGCTTATTAACATTTACATTTGGGTGCTCATTATTGCTGTGTTGCTAAGCTGGGTAAAACCCGACCCCTACAATCCAATCGTGCAGGTTTTAACGCGCCTAAGCGAACCTTTGTTTGCTAAAATGCGTTCTTTAATGCCTACGAATTTTGGCGGTATAGACTTCGCGCCGCTTATTGTTATTGTGATGTTAAAGTTTATTGATTTGATGTTTGTTCGTTTGTTATTAAAATACGCTCAAGGATTATAAATTGTATTTTTCTCGCTCCACACAATGTATCATTATTTTTGTTGCAGGTTTGGCGTTGAGCTGTGCGTATGGTAAAGATTCTCATACCAAAAAGCAAAAAACCCCCGACATCACACTAGAATTTTTAGAATCTAAGCCCAGCGGGATTGCACGGGATTTTTATATTTGGCGGTATTTAAGCGATGAAAACACCAAACTCCAAGATGCTATCAAAGCCTATGAGCTCGTCAGTCGCAAAAATCCAAAACTCAATACCCTTATGTCAAAAAAGGGGAAGCCAGATGAGCTCCCTGCGAATTTTTATTGTCGCTCACTTGATATAAACGCCCTGTTGCAAAAGGATTTGGCTTGTCTTAAGCAAGGATTGCGCCTAAGTCAAGTGCCAAACCTGCCTCCAAAAACACTCCAAGCCCTTAAAGAAGCAATTAAAAGCGATGTAAATTTGGCGTTAAAAGTAGAGATTCTTAGCTCAAAGCAAATTCTCACACAAATGCTAAACGCCGATGCTAAGACATTTGCTGAGATTTTTAACATACTTGGAGCTCAACAAAAAGAGCGAATCATAAACCAAACCATAAAACCAGCCAGCATTAAAAAACTCGGCGACCAAAATGTGCGAGAATTTAATAAAGTGCTTCAAAAAATCCTTTTTGAAGATTCTCTGCCAAAGTTTAAAAAATCTCTACTTGGCGCAAAAATAACGGGTGCTGATTCTTATACGAGCTTTTTGCTAGGGCTCTATGAACTCCAAAATGGCAACAAAGAAGCCGCCATTGAATATTTTAAACTCTCAGAATCAAAAAGCAAAGATTCGCTATTTATCAATCGGGCGCGGTTTTGGCAGTATTATTGTGGTGGCGATGAGGAGGTCTTAAAGGCACTCTCTCAAAGCAAAAGCCCTGATTTATACACACTCTACGCAATCCAAAAGCTCGAAGTCGCCCCGAGCTACACCATTGTGAGTGGATTTGAGAATCTTAGCTCTACCAAAAAGCCCGCGTTTGACATTACAGACCCATTTGAGTGGCAAATCCTGCGTGATAATCTCACACAAGTTAAAGATTCAAAAGCTCTTATGAAATTGGCTGAAAACTTTGCTTTTAGCGAGAGTGAGGCGCATTTCGCGTATGTGCATAATCGTGCGAGTAATTTTGCCAATAGCTACTTTATCACGCCATTTAGCGACAAACTTGAATGGAAAAGCACACACCAAAAAGCAATCACTTATGCCGTAGCAAAGCAAGAGAGCATTTTCTTGCCTGCATTGGTTTCGACTTCTTACGCGCTTGGAATGATGCAAATAATGCCATTTAATGTCGAGCCCTTTGCTAGAAGTTTGGGTATAAAAGATATTACACTTGAAGATATGTTTAACCCACTTACCGCCCTTGAATTTGGGAGGTTTTATCTTGGGGATTTAGAAAGAGAGTTTAAAAACCCTCTTTTCATCGCGTATGCGTATAATGGTGGTCCGGGATTCTTGCGCCGAACCCTTGCCAAAAAGACTCTTTTTAAGAAAAATCGTGCGTATGAGCCTTGGCTAAGTCTAGAGCTTTTACCCATAGAAGAGACACGCTATTATGGGATAAAAGTGCTTGCAAACTACATCGTCTATCAAGAGCTTTTGGGGAACAAAGTGAATGTTGAGGAGATTCTCAAGGCGACATTGGTAAATTAAATCACACTAAGGAGTATAAAATGATTGACAAATGTTTATTTCCAGCTGCTGGCTATGGGACACGCTTTTTGCCCGCGACAAAGGCAATGCCAAAAGAAATGCTTCCTGTGCTCACGAAACCGCTTATCCAATATGGCGTAGAAGAAGCCCTAGAAGCAGGTTGCCACACAATGGCAATCGTTACAGGACGAGGGAAAAGAGCCATAGAAGACCATTTTGACATAAATTATGAATTAGAGCACCAGATTCAAGGCACGGATAAAGAGGACTTGCTCAAAGACATTCGCCGATTGACTAATCTTTGTAATTTCTCCTACACACGCCAAAACGAAATGAAAGGGTTGGGGCACGCGATTTTGACAGGTGAGGTGCTTATCGGGCAAGAGCCTTTTGCGGTGATTTTGGCTGATGACCTATGTGTAAATAAAGGCTCTCAGGGAATCTTAGCCCAAATGGTAGAATTGTATAAAACCTATCGTTGCTCTATTGTGGCGATTGAGGAGGTGGATTCCAAAGAAGTGGATAAATATGGAATTGTGGCTGGTGAAATGATTGAAGATGGCGTGTATCGCGTAAATAATATGGTGGAGAAACCAAATCCACAAAACGCACCGAGCAATCTAGCAATCATCGGTCGCTACATTTTAACGCCTGATATTTTTGATATTTTGCGTGTAACCAAACCGGGCAAAAAAGGTGAGATTCAAATCACTGACGCGCTTTTAGAGCAAGCAAAACAAGGCAGAGTGCTCGCATACAAATTCAAAGGCTCAAGATATGATTGTGGCTCAATTAGTGGATATGTAGAAGCGACCATAAACTTATTTAAAGACTTTAAGGGGTAGGGTTGGGCAGAGACAATGTTTGATTTAATTTTTTATGTGTTTTGTTGGGTGGTGATGCTCTCTTTGGCGTTGCCCCTCATATTTGCTGGGATTTTAAGCGTAGCGGTATCAAAGCAAAGCGATGAAGCCCCACAACAACAAGGAAATGATTTGGTTGCATTGCTTGCATTAGTAACCGCCAATAAAGAAAACAAAGAAGCCCTTACACAAAACTACGAGACTTTCAAATATAAATTTAACAAATGTGATGGGAAAGACAAAGACACTTGGATTGAGATTATCCACGAATTTTGTGTAAATCCGCTCCTTATGGAGACAAACGAAGTAGCAAACTTCCGTGATAAACTCGAAGATGATAACCCTGAAATAAAAGAAGAAATCCGCAAAAAAATCGGCGAAGCCCTGCAACAACGCGAAAAAAAATAGGAGAAAGGTATGGATTATCTAAAAATCACGCAATCACTCAATTTAAATGGTTCTGTGCGCATTTCTGGGGCGAAAAATGCCGCACTTCCACTCCTTGCGCTTACTCTGCTAAGTGATAAACCTGCTAAAATAAGCAACCTCCCTGATGTCGCTGATGTCAAAACTTTTGTCAAGCTCTTAGAGCACTTGGGCGCGAATGTGGAAGTCTTAGATTCTCATAGCATAACGCTTGAGTGCGCTAACATTATCCACACCAAAGCAATTTATGACATTGTGCGCAAAATGCGTGCATCTATTTTGGTGCTAGGACCTTTGCTTAGCCGATTTCACAAATGCCAAGTAAGCTTGCCCGGTGGGTGCGCTATCGGTGCGCGTCCTGTGGATTTACACTTAAGGGCGTTAGAAAAAATGGGCGCAGAGATTCACATAGCTGGAGGTTACATTGTCGCTACCGCGCCAAAGGGCTTGAAAGGTGCGGATATTGTCTTTGATAAAATCACCGTAACGGGTTGTGAAAATATCATTATGGCAGCAGCACTTGCGCGGGGTAAGACACGCATTATAAACGCAGCAAAAGAGCCCGAAGTAGTGCAGTTGTGCGAGATTCTCAATGCTAATGGCATTACAATCAAAGGTATCGGGGAAAGTGAGATAGAAATCTATGGAAGTGATGGTGAGTTACCAGAGTTTAAGCCCTTTGCAGTAATCCCTGATAGAATCGAGGCGGGCACTTATCTTTGCGCAGGAGCGATTACAAACTCTACAATCAGCCTTGAGGGTGTAAATACCGCTCATTTGGGTGCAGTTATGGATAAACTTAGAGAAATTGGCTTTAACTTCGAGCAATCGCCCTATGAAAGTGATTGCGCGCTGTGTAATCTCCAAATCCTGCCAACCAAAAAATACAAGCCCTTTGAACTCACAACCACTGAATTTCCCGGATTCCCCACTGATATGCAGGCACAATTTATGGCTCTAGCCACACAATGTAATGGTGTGAGTAAAATTGAGGAGCGATTGTTTGAAAATCGCTTTATGCACGCCAGCGAGCTAGTGCGACTTGGCGCAGATATTAAACTCAAAGGCAATGTGGCTAAAGTGCGCGGAGGGAGAGAACTTTTAGGTGCGAGCGTGATGGCTACGGATTTGCGTGCGAGCTCAGCTCTTGTGCTCGCTGCCCTTGTGGCAAAAGGAGAAAGCGAAGTGCATAGAATCTACCACCTTGACAGAGGGTATGAAAACTTAGAGAGCAAGCTAAAACAACTCGGCGTGCAGATTGAGCGACTAAAGCGCGACTAAGCCTACTCAAAAAAGAGCAATTTCACGCACATCGCCACACACACGATGACTACTAATGGCTTGATAATGCTAATTCCATAGCGCAGGGCAAGCTTCGCGCCGATATTTGCACCCACAAACTGCCCCACAGCCATAGCCACACCCACCGCAAACAAAATATGCCCAAATGCCAAAAATACAAGCACGGAAGCGAGATTGGTAGCGAAGTTATACAGCTTTGCTTGCGCGAGCGCGTCTTTTATCCCAAAGCCTCCTAACGAGATTAGAGCGAGCATAAGAAACGAGCCTGTGCCCGGACCAAAAAACCCATCATAAAAGCCTATGCCACCGATGATAAAGGCTAGAGCGATTTTGCCAACACGCGCATTTATAGAATCTTTGTGCGATTCTTGCTTGATTTTGGGCGAAAAGAGAAAATAAAGCGCGAAAAAGAGGAGTAAAAACGGAATGATTTTACGCAAAAAATCCGCGCTCACCACCTGCAAAAACAATGTCCCACACAGCGAAAATACAAAGGCAAAAAGCGCGAATAACGCGCATTTTTTCACATCTAAATGCCCCTTTTTGTAAAAATGCAATGCCGCGCTAAAACTCCCAAAAACCGCCTGAAATTTGTTTGTCCCTAGTGCTTCGTGCGGCGGGATTCCCGCCATATATAGCGCGGGGATTGTTATCATTCCCCCGCCACCCGCGATACTATCCACAAACCCCGCCACAAGCGCGACTAACGCGAGCAAGATGAGCGTGCTCATACTTATGTCAAAATCCATTTTTGTCCTTTTAAGAGAATCTATTCGCTATTGTAGCGATTTTTGGCGTTTGATTTGTATTGAGATTCTGTTGTGGTGTTTTGAAATTGTAAAATTTTGGGGCAAATCCACCTTAATCACACAAAATAAGCAAATTTATGGGAATCACACGCTTTTTATTTAATTTGGTGTGAGTTTTACACTGCCCTTACATAAACAATATAGACATTTTTCAATATAGATTTAGAATCTCGCACAAAGTCTAACTGATAAACCAGTGGGCTTTTAACATCAAATTAAGGAGATTTCAATGAATAGGCGAGATTTTATGAAAAATTCGGCTTTGGGATTAGGGTATGTGAGCTTTTTTGCACCCTCTTTTGTGAGTGCTACAAGCACGAAAAATGTGCCCTTGCTTGGATTTAAAGGCATTGCTTCAAGCACGGAGGATACTATCAAAGTGCCAAAAGGCTATGAGGCAAAGCCTCTTATAAGCTGGGGTGATAAACTTTTTACAAAGGCAAATGCGTTTGATGAGCGCAAGATTATCGATAAAAAGGCGATTGTCAATGCGAATCTAACCTTTGGCGACAACACCGATGGAATGGCATATTTTGCTTTGAGTGAAAATCGCGCGATTTTGGCGGTGAATAACGAATACATTAACCCTGAGATAATGTTTAACCACAAGGGCAAAGATATAAATCTAAGCGATGTCAAATATATGCAAAACTCGCTTGGAGTGAGCATTTTTGAGATTGCAAGGGATAATGATGGATATTATAAAGTCGTGCTAGATTCAAAATACAATCGTCGAATCACAGCGCACACAGCGATGAAAGTAAGTGGCTATGCCAAAGGTTCGCCACTGCTTCAAACAAGCGCGGATAAAAATGGCACAACCATAAAAGGCACACTCAATAACTGCGCAAATGGGCAAACGCCGTGGGGGACTTATCTCACTTGCGAGGAAAATTTCGATGATTTCTTTGGGTGCAGTGATAAAAACTTCGTATTCACAGAGGCACAAAAACGCTACGGGCTAATAGGGAAAAATCGCTATGGATTTGCGTTAGATTCACGCTTTGATATTGCCAAAACGCCAAATGAACCCAATCGCTTTGGCTATGTGGTAGAAATCGACCCATATAACGCAAACTCTACGCCCATAAAGCGCACTTCTTTGGGGCGATTTAAGCACGAAAATGCGGAGATTGTCATTAGCAAAGAGGGCAAGGTTGTCGTGTATATGGGCGATGATGAGGCAAATGAATTTTTATACAAATTTGTCTCTAAAAATACCTACAACCCAAACAACAAAAGCGCGAATAAAGACATTTTGGACGAAGGCACTTTGTATGTCGCTAAATTTTACGACAATGGGCATAATTTAGAGGGCGAAGGCGAGTGGATTGCGCTTGTTTTTGGCAAAAATGGATTAGATAAACGCAATGGTTTTTCTAGCCAAGCTGATATTTGTATCAACACGCGAATCGCTGCAAGTATCGTAGGTGCGACAAAAATGGATAGGCCTGAATGGATAGCAGCCGATAATAAAGGACAATACATCTATGCCACGATGACAAACAACACCAAGCGCAAGGAAACTCACAGCGCGAATCCGCGCGCTAATAATATCTATGGGCAAATCATTCGTTTTAGAGAAAATGATGATAACCACGCGGGGAGCAAATTTCGCTGGAATATCTTTGCCCTAGCTGGGAATCCGCTCGTATATAAAAAGGGCGATTTACGCGCTGGGAGTAGCAATATCACCAAAGATAATCTTTTCAATAGCCCTGATGGGTTGAAGTTTGATAGATTTGGGAGGCTGTGGATTGAGACAGACGGCAAATACTCCAATAAAGATGAATACAAGGGTATGGGAAATAATCAAATGCTTTGTGCTAATCCAAACACAGGCGAGATACGGCGATTTCTAACCGCACCCGTAGCCTGTGAGGTAACGGGTATCGCATTTTCGCCTGATAATGAAGTGATGTTTGTGGGGATTCAGCACCCCGGAGAATTTCTCGCACCAAGTCATTATCCAAATGGCGGTGAATCTACGCCACGAAGCACGATAATCCAAATCAAAAAAAGCAATGGTGGCGTGGTGGGGAGCTAAAATCCACACTCACCACCTGCAAAAGCAGTGTCCTACACAGCAAAAACACAAAGATAAAAAGCGCGAATAACGCGCATTTAGCTAAATCCAATGTCCATTTTATAAAAATGCAAGGTCGCACTATTGTAGCGATTTTTGGCGTTTGATTTGTATTTAGATTCTTCCTCGTTATGGCTTTTTTACAATTTTTAGTGTTTTTTACTTTTTGGTAGAGTTTTTTAAGGAGAATTTAAGGGGGGGGGGTAGATAGAATGCTTTGGTTTTTTGTTTTTTGACTTTAGATTCTTAGAATCTTAGGAAATAAAAACAAAGCAAATCTACCTAAAAGGAGAAAGAATGAAATACAGAAAGATTTTGGCAGGTTTTGCCATAATTGCAGGTGTGGCTTTTAGCGGATGCAGTGGTATACCTGATTGTGATGATAGCGATGTGAAAAACTTATTGACACAAATCGCAAAAGACAATCATTGGGTTTCAAGGGACTCGAAACTCAGATATGATGCTTTTATAACACAATTTAAGGACAAGGACACCAAGCAAATCAGTTGTAAGGCAAGAGTAACAATCAATGGTTTAAAAACTAGCTATGTTACTTATACCGCTCAATATACAGATGATGGACAGCTTTATGTTGAAGCGATGAGAGATTGATTAAAGATTGAGGCGGAGTTTTAACTCTTAACACTTTTGGGATTTGAAAATCCCTAAAAAAATAAAGGATACACAATGGATACAAACTCGATTATGATGATGTTGCAGGACAAACTGCCAAAGGACATTCAAAGCCAACAACTCTTGCGCGACAAACTTGATAAACTAAATGACACGCAAAGAGATGAGTTAGTGCAAAAGCTTCCACTACTAAATCTAAAAAATCCTGTAGTGGGGCTTGTTCTTGGATTATTCTTGGGGGGCGCGGGTGCTGATAGGTTTTACAAGGGCAACATAGGATTAGGTGTAGTAAAACTTTTTACTCTTGGCGGACTCGGCATTTGGACAATTATAGACTTATTTATTGTCCATAAAGGAATCAGAAAGGACAATTTTGAAAAAGTTTTCCTCAACATCTAGCCACAATGTTATTCATCTCATAAAGAAAACTGATGAGTATGGCAGAATCTATGCACTAAAAACAACACAAAAAAACAGATAAAAATACTTTGTTTGCGCATCAAACCAAACATTGCTTTAATGTCCTTTGGCAAAATTGCTACTCCAAAATCTTTTTGGAGTGTTTTGGTATAAATGGACTTTATAAAGACATAGGACTAGGCGTGGTAAAACTTCTATTTTGTTGGCTGACTTTAGGGATATGGTGGCTGGTGGATTTATTCTTAGTGTGTCAAGGGATAAAAAATCACAATATCGCTAAAATCGCTCAAGCCATAGCATTTGCTAAAAAGAAATGAGCTTTTTGTATCGCTATCCCAGCGTTTTTACAAAATTTTACCAAAATTTGCGCTAAATTTTTGTATTGTTAATTTTTTCCACTTACAATTCTGCCATTTAATCTCAAAATAAAGGATTGTGTTATGAATATATTTGATGCGATAGGCATTTTGTTGGGGAAGTTTCTGCCTTGTATGAAAATTTCTTTTAATTTTAGTAATCTCTCTTTAAAAAGCAATGAGATTCTCTCACATAGGGTAAAGTTGTTAAGTTTGCTGGGCGTAGCATTGTGTGCGGGCGTGATAAGCGCAAAAAGTATCGACAAAGAAAGCATCAAAGTGGGCTTTAGTGCGTATAAAACGCAGAACAAAGTCGCTGTAAATGGCACATTTAGCGATGTGGCGTTTAAATTTGGCAAAAAGAATGAGAGCATTGCTAGCACGCTTAATAACGCACAAGCGACCATTGACCCAAGCAACATTAGCACAGGAGAGAATCTGCAAGATAAAAACATTAAAGAGTTTTTTATCAAAAAGTGGGCAAAGCCAGAAATCAAAGTAACGCTTAAAAATATCATTGAGGGCAACAATGTAGGGACAATCCTCGCAAATGTGCGAATGAATGGCAAGACACAAAAAGTCCCAATGCAATACACCATCAAAAATGGAATCTTAAAGGCAAATGGTGTGCTTGATTTAAGCGAATTTAAGCTCGATGAGGCACGAGAAAATCTCATCAAAAACACTTCTGATGCTATCGAGGGGCTCATTTGGAGTGAAGTGCAAATTGGCTTTGAAGCAAAGGTAGTGGATTAGACCCTTTGTTGTCTTTGTTGCGTTGCTTTTACGCATAGAGGATTACAGCTTTACGCGTTAGATTCTGCGTTTTGAGCGGCTTTTTGAGCGGCTCGAAGCGTGGTATTGTAGAGCGTATCCTCGCCTTGCAAGTGGTTAAGCCACGCCACTTGTTTAAGCACTTCTGAAACCGCACGGAATAAATCTGGATGCACAAAATCATTGATTTCTACCATTGCATACAATGCGCGTGCTAGCGGAGGATTCTCGATAATTCTTACGCCTGATTCTCTAGCTAGAGCTTTAATGCGTATCGCAAGCTCATCAATGCCCTTTGCCACCACTCTTGGAGGGAGATTCATATCCACATACTCATCGGTATAAGTAATAGCCACCGCGTAATGCGTGGGGTTGGTAATCACCACGCTTGCTTTTGGCACTTCTTGCATCATTCTGGTGCGTGCGATTTTTTGTTGCATTTGGCGAATGCGCGAGCGCACTTCTGGATTCCCCTCGTATTGTTTGGTTTCATCTTTGAGCTCCTTTAGGCTCATTCGCAAGGATTTCATATACTGAAACCGCTTAATCATAAAGTCCGCTACCGCCATCACGGCAAAAATCACTAGCAAGATTCCAATGAGGATTAACGCCTTATCACGAAACCACAGAATCTGGTCATACAATCTAAAGCGCGACACCGTTGGTAAATCCCCAAAAAACCCCAAAAACACTACAAAGCCTACAATAAAGGCAATAAACACCTTAAGTGTTATCATAAAGCCATCAAGTGCTTTTTTTAGCGAAAAGAGATTCTTCGCGCCCGTAACGGGGTTAATTTTAGAAAGTTTTGGCTCAATGGGTTTTGTGCTTAGCAAAAATCCAAACTGCCCGACATTTGCCAGCACACCCATAACCACAAGCCCCAAAAATATGGGCAAAATCATCTTTAACATTTCTAATCCAAGTGTCGCGCTTAGCAAAAGGAGCTCTTGGGAGCTAAACTCGGGCAGAGAAAAAAGCGAGGCGGTATAAGCAAAAATATTGCGACAACCCTCCACCCAATATGGAAGCATAAAAAACAACAACGCCAACCCAACAAGCATCACAAAAAACCCGACTAACTCTATGCTTTTACCGACATTGCCCTCTTGCTTGGCTCGTCTTAGTTTGTGTTGGGAGGCTGGGAGCGTTTTTTCATCATCAGCTGCCATTGTGCAATCCTTTCACCTCTCCCCATTCCTTTGGGGGATTTCTAATCTTTATAAACCCTCAACGACTTCTTGTAACACACCATAGCTTAACTGCAAGAAAACAGGTGCAAACTCATTGATATTGCTAATTGGTGCTTCTTTGGTGATATTAAGGCTTTTTTCTACGCCAAGCGTTTTAGAATCCACCACTTCACAATCAAGCGCGATATGCGCAAAATTGCTATTTCCTCGCTTAATGATAAGTAATCTTGCAATGTGGATTTTGAGAATCTTTTGGATTTTTGCCCCACCAAATGGCTGTCTAATGGCATTAAGCCCTTTGGCGTTCATTAGGCTTAAAAGCGTGGTTGAGAGCATTTCTTTTGGTTTGGCAGCCCATTGTGTGTTAGACAATGGCTTGCTTCGCAATGTAGATTCATCAAGGCGGAAAATATCCGTGCTATCATAGGGCTGAGCCGCGCTAAACATCACTCCATAAACCTTTTGAGACTTTTTATTTGTGTTCTTTTGTGTGTCTAAGGTGGCTTGAGCGGATATATCATAGAGGTGCAATTCGCCTAATTTCGTGCTACAAGAGCCAAACAACGCTACCAAGAGGCAAACAAGCAGGGTGTGTTTCATTTTCTAATCCTTTGTTTCTTTTCTCTTGCCAAAAATGCTATCATAGGGGCTCTGCTCGATTTTATCCACCAAGCGCGTAGCTTTGGCAAAGAAATTATCCATTTCAAGCAACGAGTTCTCTAACTGCAACATTGTGGGGCTAATAATCGCACGCAAATCGTATTGCCCGTCTTTGAAGTTATTATCCACCCTATGCGTGATAGAATCTAGCCTATGAGTAGCTTGGGCAATGTCTTTAGAGATTTTTGAGAGATTGGCGAGGATTTCATTAAGGTTTTTTAAGTTGTCCTCGTTTGTGAGATTTGTCATCAAATCCGCCGTCCTATCGCCTATATTCTCTACTTTTTGAAGCAATATATCAAACCCGCCTTTTTGGAGCTCTAGCACTTTGGTGGTATTGGGCTTGGTGCTTTGTCCTTGATGAAGTGCGAGGTAGTTCGCCCCAGCAAGCCCACCAGAACCAACACTAAGATAAGAATCTTCTCTCACCTCTAATTCTGCATCTAAAATGAGCGAGATTCTCACTAGTCCCATTTTATAATCCTCAAAACGCACATCGCTCACCCTGCCAACGCCTATGCCCTTAAACTTTACGGGGGTATTCACGCCGATATTAGAAACTTCATCTTGAGTGTAAATGTAGTAGGTGTTGTCAGCATTTGAGTTAAAGTCAAACCGCCCAAGCCATAGCACAAAAAACACAAGCCCTATCACAATGGCAAAAAACACAACACCAATGCTGATATAGCGCACATTTCGTTCCATCACATCTCCAAACATATAAAATATACATTTCTAGCGACAATTTTAGCAAAACTTTCACAATTTCTCTAAGGTCAAACAATAGAATCAATCATAAGTGGGTATTTTATGGAGAAACAGCAAGTTAGCTTATGGCGTGCTCGGAGGGATTCAAACCCCCGACCTACAGGACCGCAACCTGTTGCTCTATTCAGCTGAGCTACGAGCACAAAGAATCTAGCGTTTCTAAAAAAACGATGAGAATTTTAGAAAGCCAAATGCGCATTGTATCTAATATTGCATAAATTTTAGTTGAATTTTAGTTGATTTTAGCTACAATCTCTCTTTGCTTTATGCAAAATATTTTATAAAAGAAAGAGGGTGATAGTATGCCGGGTATGAAAGTGCGCGAGGGCGAAAGCTTCGATGAGGCGTATAGACGCTTTAAAAAGCAAACCGATAGGAATCTTGTCGTTACAGAAGCGAGGGCGAGGCGATTTTTTGAACCAAAGACTGAGTTGCGTAAAAAGCAAAACATTAACGCCAAGAAAAAACTTCTCAAGCGTCTGTATATGCTAAGACGCTATGAATCTAAACTCTAAGCATAATCCCCTGCTTAAGCGGGGGTTGCTTATCTCCTTAATGAAACCTTAGATATTTTAAATAAAATTTACAATACAAAGGATAGCAATGAATCTCCTTGATATTGAAATGATACGACAAGCAAGGGAAAGGCTACAAGGCATTATCACATACAACCCACTTGCCTTTGCGCCACGACTAAGCAAACTTACAAATACGCAAGTCTTCTTAAAAAAAGAGAATCTCCAGCTCACAGGGGCGTTTAAGATTCGCGGGGCGTTTAACAAACTCGCCAGCCTTAAAAGCGCAGATGAGCGCAATGGCACAAATATTTTGCAACAAGGCGTTATTTGTGCCTCTGCGGGCAACCACGCACAAGGTGTAGCATACAGCGCACAGCACTTTGGCGTGCGCTCTGTAATCGTAATGCCCGAAGCCACGCCATTGCTTAAAGTAAGCGGGACAAAGGCTATGGGTGCTGAAGTCGTGCTCGCGGGGAATAATTATGACGAAGCATACGAGCAAGCCCTCCAAATCGCCAAAAAGCAGAATCTGCACTTTATCCACCCATTTGCAGATAGCGATGTCATCGCGGGGCAAGGGACTATCGCCCTTGAAATGATTGAAGAACAAGAGCTTGATTATGTTTTTGTGCCTATTGGTGGCGGGGGCTTGGTGAGTGGCATTGCAAGCGTGTATAAGACACTTAGCCCAAAGACAAAAATCATCGGCGTGCAATCAAAAGGCGCAAATGCGATGACAAAGAGCTTTTTGCAAAAGCAGATTCAAAACGCTAAATCCGTGCGCACTATCGCAGATGGTATCGCTGTGCGCGATGTGGATAAGGAGGTCTTTGAGTGCGTATTGCAGGGAGTGAGCGATATTGTGGAGGTCGATGAAGAGGAGATTGCTAGTGCGATTTTATTTTTATTAGAGAATCAAAAGCTCGTGGTCGAGGGAGCGGGTGCAGCAAGCGTGGCAGCAATAATGCACAAAAAAATCCCGCTTGATTCTACTATGCGTGTGGGTGCGGTGCTAAGCGGGGGGAATATCGATGTAACAATGCTTAATATGATAATTGAAAAGGGCTTGTTTAAATCTCACCGCAAGATGAAAATCGAAGTGGTGCTCATCGATAAGCCCGGCTCTATGCAAAAATTAAGCGATATACTCTCTCACTCTGGCGCAAATATCGTGCAAATCACTTATGATAGGACGCCAAGCAACTTAGAATACGGCGATGTGCTCATCAGTATGGGATTAGAAATCAAAGGCTTAGAGCACAAGCAAGATATACTCACAAACCTCAAAAACGAGGGTTATGAGTTTAACGAGATTGTTTAGCTATAATTCTATGACAAAACGAGAATCTAAAAATCATATTTGACCGTAATCCAATAGTTTCTGCTTGGCAAGATTCTTTGATATTGATTGGTGTATCCTCCGTTTGCTACACCAGCAGTGGAGGTATAGAGAATAGGACTATAAAAGTTCGTATCAAACAAATTGTTAATTGCAAATGTCGCGCTTAAGCCTTTATAAATTTTATAGCTTAACGCCAAATCGAGGATTTGATAATCTTTGTAGTATCTGCCTATTGTGTTGCGCGCATCTGTGCTGGTTGGAGAAGAAACATTAGAAGTCGGTGTGAGATATTTCCCGCTCCAGCGCACATACATATCAAAATCCCCATAAGCATATCGTGGTGTAATGGTAAAATTATGGCGTGGGATATTATTTACAGGTCCTCCCACGAGATAGGCATTAGTCGCTGTGGTAGATTCAAGCACTTCACTATAAGTAAGTCCATAATTTACATCAAGCGAGAATCCACCCACAGGTTTTAGCTTTACGCCTAACTCCGCGCCTGCCAAAAGAGATTTAGAAACATTTTGATAATAATTGCATTGAGACACAGGGCACGCATTTCCTGTAACCGAATATGAGGCGATTTGGTCGCGAAAGTCTGTGTAATACCCTGTCGCAATGCCTAACACATACTCTGTGTCTAAAACCACACTAAATTCATAATTCCAGCTTTTTTCAGGTTGGAGGTTTTGATTCCCATAGGTATAAATTGTATTTGCACCGCTTGTAGATTCTGTATAGCCCTCATAGAGGTAGCTTAGTTGAGGCACAAGCACACCACTTGTTACACCAGCCTTAAAAGTAAGCCAAGTCGTGGGATTGACATTGATATACAAACGCGGGTTTGGAATCGCGCTAAATATGTCGCTATAATTATAGCGGAAGCCTAAAGTCGTGCTGATATAATCATTGATGACATATTCGCCCTCTGCGAACAATGCCACTTGATTCATCGCACGATTAGAGCGCGAAGCGGGATTGGTGTTATACACTTTTAGTTGCTCCCACATATAATACACTCCACCGCTAAAAACAAGATTCCCAAATTTGTCAAAATCAAAAATATTATTATAAGTGCTTTGGAAAATGGCATCTTTATTGTCTCTACCATTCCCCTCATTGCCCCAATTTACTTTATCGCCCTTTGTGCCACCAATGGGGACATTTGCGTGTCCGCCCCAAAGCGTTTGGCTATATTGCACATAGCTCTCTAGCTTCCCCCAATCATAATCTGCAGTATGACTTAGCACATTGTTAATCTTATAAAAATCTCTAATCGCCGTTATAGAATTGCCCGAAGTGTTAAGCGAACCCGTGCGAGCGAAATACACTTCAGAATCGAGGTAAATATAATTATTGAGATTGGGCGTGTAGTTTACTCTCAATCCTGCATTCCAATTTGTAAAACCCGTAGAACTCCAACTCGCATAGGGATTATTTAATGCAGCTCCACTTTGCCCTTGCAATCCCGCAGGTTTATAAAAGCTATTTTGCTCGCCATATTTATACCCGCCACGCACATTGAGTGAGAGTATGTCTTTGATTAAAGGCACATTGACATAGCCATTTGTCCCATAAATATGCCCAAAGGTTTCGTGGTGCTCGGCGAGCTTGCTATCCACTTGCACGCCCGCGCTTAGCTCGCTGGTGTGTTTTTTAGTGATAATGTTTATCACGCCACCCATTGCATCTGAGCCATACATCGTGCTAGCAGGACCACGGATAACTTCGATTCTCTCTATCATACTTGCAGGGGGCATAAAGCTCGAAAATGTCCCAGCCCAACCATTAGCATCAAATCCGCGTGCGACATTTTGGCGTTTGCCATCGATGAGGATAAGCGTATAGCTCGTGCCAAGCCCGCGCATTTTGATTTCATTGCCACCGACTTTTGTCGCCTCGACATAGACGCCGGGCACATCTTGCACCGCATCGCCAATATCACGGATTGGGCGAGTCATAATCTCCTCTTTAGGGATAATGGCAATGCTCGCGGGCGCGTTTTTGATGTCTTGCTCATAGCCACTTGCTGTAACTGTCGAGCGTTCTAATCGCACAGATTCTTCGGTTTGGGTAGATTTTTTTGTTTTTGAGGATTGTTTGGTATCGGTGTTTGACAAATCACCTTGCGATGTGCTCTCATTAGCCAAACATAGGGTTAAGGACAATGCGCCTATAAGCAATATGACTTTTTTGATTAGGGGGGGGGGTATGTAACATTTCTGCTCCTTGTTGTTTTATTTCATTATCAAGTCAATAATAAGAATGACTTGTAAAAGTGCAGAAATATAGCTTATTTTTCCTTAATTTTTTCTTATAGTAGTAAAAATTCTCAATTTTTGCCAAAAGATTCCAATAATCAATGCAAAAAGTGTCGTGTGTGCGTGAAATACATCGCTATGCCAAATTCATCGCACGCTTTAATCACCTCATCATCGCGTATGCTCCCCCCGGGTTGCACTATCGCGCTCACTCCTACGCTTTGTGCCATATCAATGCTATCTCTAAATGGGAAAAACGCCTCGCTTGCAAGCACACAACCATTCAAATCTAATCCCATATCCTTTGCTTTGGCAATCGCAGCACGCGCCGCATCTACGCGACTTGTCATTCCCATACCAATGGCGAGCAACGCGCCGTCTTTGACATAAGCGACACAATTTGACTTCGTGAGGGCAGCGATTTTATACGCGATTTCTAAATCCAAAAGTTGCGCCTTACTTGCGCTCCTTTTTGTCATCAATTCAGAATCCACCACTTCGTTTGCCCTCACACTATCGCTTTGTTGATAGACATAGCCTCCACTAATGTGCTTGAAGTCATAGCTATCGCGCCCTCTTGGAAGCACAGCGCAATCTGCGTCTTGCAAAGTAAAGATTTTCATTCGCTTCTTATTTTCAAACACACTTAATGCCTCATCGCTAATATCCACGCACACAAGCACTTCGATAAAAATCTCATTGATTTTTTGCGCGAGGGGCTTCTCTACCCTGCCATTGACTGCCACCACACCACCATACGCGCTAACGCTATCACACCGCAACGCACTCACATAGCAATCTAATAAATCCTCTTTTAACGCAAATCCGCAAGGATTGCCGTGCTTGACTATACACACCGCCTTTTTCTCTCCAAACGCACTCGCGATATTTACCGCACTATTTATATCTGTGAGATTATTGAAGCTCGCCTCACCCTTTTTGCTCATAAAATGCGTGCTAAAAAAGTCATCAAATTCATACAGCGCGCCTTTTTGGTGTGGATTCTCGCCATAGCGCGTTTCACACACTTTAGAGCCCACGATGAAGTTCTTTGCCCCAAATCCTGCATAAAATCGCTCATTTAAATAATTCGCAATAAACGCATCGTAGCTCGCGGTATGCTCGAATGCCTTTATCATTAGCTCACGGCGAAATTCTAGCGTGTCTTTGGTGTGCTTTAATGCCTCTAGCACGCGCACATAATCACTCTTATGCGTTACCACAAGCACAGATTGGAAGTTCTTTGCTGCAGCGCGGATAAGGCTAGGACCGCCAATATCGATGTTTTCAATGATTTCATCAAAATCATCGGTGCGCTTGGTGGTTTGCTCAAATGGATAAAGATTTACACACACAAGCTGTATAGATTCTATGCCATTTTGCTGGGCTTGCACTATATGGGAATCTTTATCACGCCGATATAAAATCCCGCCGTGAATCTTAGGATGCAGAGTTTTCACTCTCCCATCAAAGAGCTCTTTACTATGAGTGTATTGACTCACTTCAATCGCGCTAATCCCGCTCTCTTGGAGAGCCTTAAGCGTCCCACCCGTGCTTAAAATTGTATAGTTGAGCTTTACTAGCCCTTGCGCAAACTCGATAATGCCCTCTTTATCACTCACGCTTAATAACGCATACATTTACTCTCCTTTTTTGGTAAAATAAAGCATAATTGTAACTTGAATTGGATTTAAGGAGGCTTAAATGGTGTGCGTTTTTGATATAGAATCTGTGCCTGATATTGACTTATTGCGTGATAAATATGGCTTTGATGGCAGTGAGAGAGAAATTTGTCAGCAGGCTTTTAACGCACAAAAGGAAAAAAGCGGGAGTGAGTTTCTCCCTGTGCCCTTTCATCGCATTATTAGCATTGCGTGCGTGGTGTGCGATGAGTTTGGGCGGTTTAATCGTGTGGGGAGCTTTGGCAAAAACGCAAAAGAGGAGCTTTTAGCAAGTCTAGATTCTCAAAACACACAACCTTGTGCGCAAGATTTCACCAACGCGCTTGATAACTTTGAAGAGAATCTCTTGCGTGAATTTTGGAGATTTTTTAATAAGCACCAACCTGCGTTAGTGAGCTTTAATGGGCGCGGGTTTGACTTAATCGCACTCACCTTGCGCGCTATGCGCTATAATATCGAGGCAAGTGCGTATTTTGAAAAGCACAATCCGCAATTTAATAAAGATAAGTGGGAAAATTATCGCTCGCGATATAGCGAGCGGTTTCACACCGATTTGCTTGAGAGTTTGGGGAATTTTGGCAGTGTGCGTGCGCTCAATCTCGATACACTGTGCCAAATGTGTAAAATCGTGGGGAAGTTTGATATGCAGGGCTCGCAAGTTTTTGAGATTTTTTATGGAAGTGAAAATACGCCAAATGCCAAAAAGCTCGCCCTAGAGCAAATTGAGAGCTATTGTCAAAGCGATGTGCTCAACACTTATTGGGTGTATTTAAAATTCCTTATTTTAAAAGGCGAATTATTACTCAGCGATTATGCAGATATTTTAACGCAAATGCGCGAAAAGCTCCCATTAGAGCAAAATTACTATGAGCCCTTTAGCCAAAGCATTGACGCGGAGCTAGCAAGGCTAAAAAATGCAATAGAGATTCCATAATTTATTAAGGAGGGTTTATGGATTTAGACGCACCGCACATTAGCTCAAATGGCGAGATTATTAGCAAGCGCGAATTGATAGGCGAAATTGAGAATCTCCTTAATGGCGTGGGCTCTCACAAAGACGCACCCGCACGCTCTAGCGCACTTAGCCAAACCACTCTTAGCACACAAATAATGGCAACTCTTAGCTTTGAAGAGCTTTTGGGCTTGCGTGATAGTATCTTGCAAAAAGACAGCCTAGAGGCAAACAAAGATTGGCTGCTCAATCTTAGTCAAAAGCCATAATATCACCCAACCTTAGTATTTCACACGATTATAAAAGAGTAAATCCAAACTTGGCATTACATTTGCTTTTGTCTCAAAGGCTGTTTTATACACGCTTAGGCACTTTGTAGCTTAAAAAATGTTTAAAATAGACTAAATTTTTGTAAGGAGACAAAGATGAGAATCTTTTCTAACCTTTTGGTAGCCTCATTGCTACTATGGGGGGGGGCTGTTTATGCTGATGATGATGATAGAGAGGCATTTAATGAAAATATAAAAGCAGAGCAAGAATCAAAGCTATCGCTTTTTATCGGTGGTGAAATCGGCTATGCAGCCGCACTTTTAGGCACTACTTCTAACGCTACTAACGGTGCGACAACGAGTGATTTCCGCGTGCCTTATGGCGTAGTCGGTGGGAAAGCTGGTATTATTGGATTCTTTGGTGAGAAAAAGCGCACAGGCTTGCGAGGCTATGTAAGCTACCACTACTCAAGCGATGGCGAATACTATTCACACCAGACTGCCTTTAACGCAGAGGCGATTTGGAAACTTGGCAGAAAGTTTGGTATCTATGCTGGTTTGGGTGTAGGCTATGCACATAATGCTTCAATAGAATCAAGCAACATTGCTGGTAATACTAATGCTACCACGCTCATTACCGAGCCTAAAGGAAGTGGATTTATCCTCCCTGTGAATATTGGCTTTGAGGTGGCACTAGATACTCATCATACAGTAAGTGTGAATGTGCGTGGCTCTAGTATCGCTGCGAGTGAGCGATTGGGTGCTGCTAACGGCACGACAACATACTCCGCAAGAAATATCTTGCTTACCGTTGGATATGCGTATCAATTCTAACGCATAAGGATTTTGGGACTTCGCTATTTTAGGCTAGCTTGTAGCTTAGTCGCAAGCTCTGCTTAAGAGGGCTACTCCCAAGCCTCTTTATTTATCTCTTTTTATTTGTTTTTATTTACGCCTTAATGAGATTTATTGCATTGATTGGCGTCTTATTAGATTTGAGAATCTTGCTTATAGCGCAATAAATAATGCGCAACTCACTCCAAACAATCAACCTCAAAACACAATTTCTCTCAATCGCTCTTGTAATCTCAATAATAAAATAGGGGAAAATAAGGGGGGGTTAAACGAGGAATGCGACCTAAAGATAGGAAGTCCTATCTTTAGAATCAATGCAGTTACTTCTTAGCAACAGTGTCTTTAAGACCTTTACCCGGTCTAAACTTAGGCACTCTTTTTTCCTTTGTGCTGTAAGTTTTGTTTGTTCCGGGAACTTTACCTGTTTTTGCTTTTTGGATTGCAGTTTCAAACTTACCAAATCCTACAAGCTCAACACTATCTTTTTTAGAAAGTGCTTTAGTTACCGCATCTGTGAAAGCATTTACTGCTCTTTCCGCATCTTTTTTGGTCTCAAACTTACCAGCAGTTTTTACCAACTCTACAAAATCAGCTTTATTCATAGCTTACTCCTTAGAATGAATTTGAAAACGCCGTGATTGTATAGGCTTTTTTACATAAAGTCAAGGATTATAAGCGTTTTTGTGTAATTTTTATAAATTTTTTGCCTTAAATGCGCAATTTTTACTCATTTTTGTATATTTTCGTGCTGTAATGGCGTGCCAAATGCTAAATCTTTGGCTGCTTTTTTGCCTAAAATATACTTATATTCTCTTGGGTGGATTTCACCACTAGGGCGCAGGACTTTGATATTTTCCCTGCTAAAAACTTCGCCTTTTTTAATGTCCTTTGCCACCCAAATGCTTCGCGCAAACTCACGCCCACTTTTTTGTGTGTTACTTTTTGGTGCAGTGGATACATTTTTAAGGGTATTATCTTTATATGGAGCATTGCCTAACGCAAGATTTGCGCTTTTCACTTGCTTAACAAGCTCGCTAAATCCACGAGAATCTAGACTAAACGCGCTATCAGCACTCGTAATAGAGGAATCCAAAATAAAATGTTTCTCTATCATACTCGCCCCAAGCGCAGTAGCAAGTGTCGGGGCAAGCGTGCCAATGGTGTGGTCAGAAAGCCCAAACTTCACACCGAACTTCTCTCCAAGCAATGGCATTTTGTGGAGCTCTAAGGATTCCAAACTTGCAGGATAGCTACTCGTGCATAAAAGAAGCGTTATATCATTCACACCATTGCTCTTACAAATCTCCACCGCCTCACCTAACTCATCATCACTCGCAATGCCCACAGAGAGAATCACGGGCTTGCCACACTTCGCCACACACTCGATAAGCTCCAAATCAACCACTTCAAAGCTCGCTATCTTATACATTGGACAACTTAGAGATTCTAAAAATTCCACGCCTTTTGGAGAAAATGGTGAGCTAAATACCACCAAACCAAGCTCCTTCCCAAGCGCAAAGAGCTCTTTATGCCAGCTAAATGGTGTTTGCGCTTGCTTGTAGAGCTCGTAGAGATTCATATTATCCCACAAAGTCCCTTTAATACGAAAGTATTCATTATCACAATCTAGTGTAAGGCAATCGGGCGTGTAAGTTTGGAGCTTCACGGCGTCCGCGCCACTCCTCGCAATCGCTCGCAGGGAATCTTTTGCCACTGCTAAACTCCCCCCGTGATTTGCACTCAGCTCGGCGACAATAAGCGGGCGTGGCAGGCAATGGTTAGCGCGGCAGTCGCTAGAATATTTGGTGGGGGATAAAAGATTGTGAGTAGAAATGGCAAAGTTTTTTAACGCGTCTTGCTTTTTTGTTTCTGTGGGATTTTTCTTGCTCATCACCACCACATCGTAATAGTGTGAATCTCTATACATATAATCACGCAAAAATCCACATTCCTCATAGCCATATTTCTCATAAAACTTCAATGCACGGGCATTCTCACTCATCACTTCTAAAAAAATACTATGCAAACCAAACTCGACAAAAGCAATATGCTCGATAATTTTTAGAATCTGCTCGCCTTTGTTTGGGAGTTTGAGTGATTTGTTGGTGTAGATTCCAAGATGAGCGTGCTTGTGCGTGATATGCAAACGCGTTAAAGAGCCCACACCATAGATTTGCTCATCTTTTAAAATCACAAAATACCGCTCGCTTTGAGTTTTTAACAATCTGCCAACAAACTCAAAATGCGCCTTTTGGCTAATACTCTCGCTATACATCCATTGAGCGACTTGCGGGTCGTTACGAATACGCAGGATTTCTAGCAACAATTCCTTGTCGCATTGGATAAAATCACGCGCTTCAAAACCATCAACATTATAATTCATCACTTCTATGCCTTTGGATTAAAATATAAGCCGTATTTTGACATTATAAATCTACAATTTAAATATTTGCTTTAATGCTGGGGCTAAATGCACTCCAAGCGGGAGTTGTGCCAATATATCCGCCTTGTTTTGACGCACACATTGTGGAGCGAGGGAGGACAAAAGCGCGGGGATTTGGGCGAAATCCTTTGCCTCTATAAACGCGCCTAACTCTTTAAACTGCGCGACTTGAAAGGCTTGGTTTGGTGCTGTCGCAAACATAATAGTTGGCATTTGACTTTGCGCGAGCTCTAAGAGCATTCCCCCTCCAGCACTTATGGCTACATCACAGCACGCAATGAGCGCGTTTAGCTCGTTTGGGCTGAGGTTATGATAGAGCGTTACATTGGCTTTTGGTTGCAATGTATGAGAATAAAGCTCGCCTAGCACAAGATGAGCGTGGTAGTGTCGCGGGATACACTCTAGCACCTGCGCGCTAAAGTTTAGAGAATCTGCACCCCCAAAGTTTATAAAAATATCTTGGATTTGTTCCTTGTGTGTGGGCTTTGGTGTGAAATGTGGCGAAGTAAGCGCGTAGGGCAATCCTAAAGCATAATGCACGCCTTTAGATTCTCTAATGCAATGCGTGGGAGCACAATCTGTGTGTAAGGGGTGTTGTTTTTGACATTGTGGATAAAGCAAATGCGCGTTTGGCGCACCATTAAGCACAAAGCTCCCAGCAGGATACACACCGCGATTTTCATCATCAAAGCACAAAAGCGCGACATCAAAGCGTGCGAGTAAAGCATAATGCGTGCGAGTAAAAACATAGCTATCAACGATAATCCCATCAAAAGATTGCCCTGCAAGACTTTTTATATACGCTATCGTAGCGTTTTTAATAACGCTATACTCACAATCACACAAGGAATCAAGCAGGCAAAAGAGCTTTTCACACCGCCTCAAATGCCCCAAACCTACATTCTGGCTATAATCACAAAAAGCTAAGAATCTCATAGATTGTTGTTTATGCGGTATTGCCACTCCGCTCGCTCCCAATCTTGCTGTGTATCAATGTCTATGGCATATTGAGATTCTACAATCAATGCGAGCGAATGCGGAGCAAAAATGGGCTGTTGCTCTATGAATGCTTGGGCTTTACCAAAATAAAATTGCCCGCTATCGTGGAAAATAGGCTCTAAATCCTGCGAGCGCGTGGAGTGAAATTGCTCAAAAAGCATTGTGGGTCGCCCTGTAAGAATGCCCTGCTCTCCACTTGATTGCGCGAGCTTAAAGGCACGCAGGGGATTGCACGCATATTGTAACGCGCCAAAAACATACAGCGCATTTGGATTTGTATCAAGCAATTCTTTGGCTTGGAGCAAATGAGTGCTTTGCAAAAGTGGCGTAGCAGGATAAATGCAACAGATTCTATCATCAGCCAAAAGATTAAGCTCCCTCGCTGCGTGTGCCACGACAGGAATCGTGGGCGTGCTATCATCACTCAAATCTTTAGGACGCATAAATGGCACGCTCGCCCCAAGCTCCCTTGCTACGCTAGCGATTTGCTCACAATCTGTGCTTACCACCACTTCGTTAAAAATCCCGCTTTTAAGCGCGTTTTGGATAGGATACGCGATGATTGGTTTGCCAAAAAAATATTTGATATTTTTGTGTGGGATTCTCTTAGAGCCACCTCTTGCGGGGATAAGCGCGATTGTTTTCATTTTTTAGATTCTTTATAAGTGTTTGCTCTTTTAATATGCAATCGCCCACTTTAAAATATCAAAATGGATAGAAGCTCTCAATCCCGTCATTGATAGGTTTTTTGCTTCGTGTTTGGCTGATTGGTCCTACGGAATGATAGGCGATTTTGGCGTCTGCTAGGTATTTGCTTTGCACGGTGTTGTTTTTCTCCACATCATAGGGGCGCACCACACCGCTTATTTGGATTATTTGCTTTTCGCCATCGACAAGGATTTCTTTTTGTCCAGCGATGAAGTAGTTGCCATTCTCAAGCACTTTGATAATCCTTGCTGTAATGGTGGCATTGATAGAATCTGTATGGCTCTGATTCCCGCCACCATTGAAGTTTGTCGTATTGTTTGATTTGGTAAGTGTGTAAGCGGTTTGGTTGTTGAGCTCTTGGGTGATTTGTTGCTGTTCCTCATCTTGTCCACCATATTGCAAGACTGGAGGAGTGATATTCCCACCGCTTGTGCCGTTATAGGTTTTATTGGCACTAAAGTTTGCATTCGCGCTCTCACTAATAATCACCGTGATTAAGTCATCGGGCTTCATTGCCCTCCTATCAGCAAAGAGCGGTCTATCTCCTGTGCCAAAGAGACTTCCCGCACGCGGAATCTCAGGGATAAACTCTTGGGCTGGAGATTCCTCGACATAGTTAGGCACTTTTGAAAAATCAATATCCGCCTCAAATCCAAACGCTACACTTACGCAAGCTACACAAAGCATTCTTTTCATTAGACACTATCCTTAGTAATAATTTGCTCTTCTTAAAGCAATGCGCGTTCCGCGTTGATTGTATATGTATCACCTCTGCGTGCGCGTGATAAGACTTTGAGGAAGTGTAAAATGCTCTATCCACCTTTGCTCCTCCTTGCGTTGCTCGCCATTATCACATTCGTGGTCAAACCCAAAAATATGCAAAAGCGCGTGGATAAAAAGGAGTTTGAGCTCATCATCAAAACTATGTTGAAATTTTTTGGCGCATTGTCTTGCCTGCTCGACATTGATGAGAATACTACCAAGTGGAATGTTGAAATTTTTTGGCGCGCAAGATTCCAAAACCTGCCAATCAAACTCCATAATCTCTAGCGGGAAACTTAACACATCGGTTTGTTTGTCTATCCCGCGCTCTTTGTGGTTGATAGCACGCATTTGTTTGGCATTTACCAAAAGCACTTCGAGCAATCCATAGCGCAAAATACCATCACGCTTGTGAGAATCTAGCCCACAAAGATAAGATTGGCTTAGTGTAAAAAAAATGTGATGAAATTCTTGTGTCCTTTTTTTTGCATTTATAAGTCTAAAGGTGCTTTGATTGTGAATTTTTAGCAATATCGCTCCTAAAAGAAAAGGCTTTTTGTGTCAAAATTTTATGTCATTATAGCCTTAAAAATGTATAATGCGCTTTTGGTTTTTGGATTTTTAGACTAAAATGCAATGCGATTACAACAAGGTATGAAAGAATGGTTGATTATGGAATAAATTTTTGGTCAAATAATGACTTTATCATTGATGATGGGCAAGTGCGCGTGAATTTTAAATCCAAACCCGCGCTTATTGATATTGTCCAAGAGATACGCGAAAGGGGCTATCGTGGTCCCCTGCTTTTGCGCTTTCCGCATTTGATTCGCTCCCAGCTTGATAAAATGTTTGGGGCGTTTGAAAAAGCAATCAAAGAATATTCTTACAAGGGCAAATTTAAGGCGGTTTTTCCACTAAAAGTAAATCAAATGCCAAATTTTGTCCTGCCTTTAGTCGAGCAGAGCAAGGGTCGATGCTATGGGCTAGAAGCAGGGAGCAAGCCTGAACTTATTTTAGCAATGGCTTATACCAACAAAAATACGCCCATCACCGTCAATGGCTTTAAAGATAAAGAGATGATTTCGCTGGGTTTTATCGCAGCAAATATGAATCACAACATCACACTTACCATTGAGGGATTAAACGAGCTAGAAACTATCATTGAAGTGGCAAAAGAAATGGGTGAGCCCTATCCAAACATAGGACTTAGAATCCGCTTGCATAGCACAGGCACAGGCATTTGGGCAAAAAGTGGTGGATTTGGCTCAAAATTTGGGCTCACCTCAACAGAATTGCTCGAAGCTATCAATATGCTTGAAAAGAATGATTTGCTCCATAAATTTACAATGATTCATTTTCATATAGGTAGCCAAATAAGTGATATTTCGCCACTTAAAAAGGCATTGCGCGAGGCGGGCAACATTTATGCGGAATTGCGTAAAATGGGGGCAAAAAAATTGCGCTGTGTGAATATCGGTGGTGGTTTAGCCGTAGAATACACACAACACGAGGGCGAAAACAATCGTAATTACACACTTAATGAATTTAGTGGCGATGTCGTGTTTTCGTTGTGCGAAATTGCTAAAAACAAAAAAGAACCCCAACCAGATATTTTTATAGAATCTGGTCGCTTCATCGCGGCAAATCACGCCGTGCTTGTCGCGCCTGTGCTTGAGCTCTTTAGCCAAGAATACGATGAAAAGGCGTTAAAATTAAAACAAAAAAATCCACCGCTTATCGAGGAATTGTATGATTTATACAATAGTGTGAATGAAAAAACCGCCATTGAATATCTGCACGATAGCCTCGACCATATGGAATCATTGCTCACGCTTTTTGATTTGGGTTATATTGATTTGCAAGACCGCTCTAATACCGAAGTGCTCACTCACTTAATCATCAAAAAGGTGCTAAAACTCCTCAAACACAAAAATCACAATGAAATCATTCGAATCCAAGAACAAGTTCAAGAGCGTTATTTGCTTAATTGTAGCTTTTTTCAAAGTCTCCCAGATTATTGGGGATTGGGACAAAACTTTCCTGTAATGCCACTTGATAGACTTAATAACAAGCCCACAAGGAGCGCGAGTTTATGGGATATTACTTGTGATAGCGATGGTGAAATCGCCTTTAATGCCAACAAACCTCTGTATTTACACGATGTGGATATTACGCGTGAAGAATATTTTTTAGCTTTTTTCCTCGTGGGAGCATATCAAGAGGTGTTAGGAATGCGCCACAATCTTTTCACTCACCCCACTGAGTTTAGCATTGTCTTTGATGATGAGCTTAGCAAGGGTTATGAGCTTAGCAATCCCCTAGAAGCGCAAACTATCTTAGATGTGCTTGATGATTTAGATTATGACACGAAAGATATTGAGCGGCGATTAAAGCAATATGTCGAGGAAAACCAAGCATTAGATACAGAAGAGAAAAAAGAAGTGCTAGGGCAACTCTATATAATGCTAAGCGAAAATGGCTACTTGCGCACCATTAGCAAGAAAGATAATGAATAAAATGCAAAAAACAAGTCTTTTTGCCCTTATAAAAGAAGATTTTAGCGTAGTCAAGCAACGCGACCCTGCGTTTGAGAGTATTATTGAGGTGTTTTTTTATCCCGGTGTTATGGCAATCGTGCATTATAGAATCGCCCATTGGCTTTATATGCGTGGATTTAAGCGTTTGGGACGCGTAATTATGGGAATCACGGGCTTTATTACCAATGTTGATATTCACCCACAAGCCCAAATCGGCAGGCGCGTATTCATCGACCACGCTATTGGCGTTGTGATAGGGCAAACCGCCATTGTGGGCGATGATGTAACAATCTATCAGGGAGTGAGCTTAGGTGGTGTGAGCTTAGCAAAGACTAAACGACATCCAACCATAGAATCTGGTGTGGTGATTGGAGCAGGAGCGAAGGTTTTAGGAGATATTACCATTGGGAAAAATGCCAAAATTGGCGCAAATTCTGTGGTGATTAAAGATGTGCCTAGCGATTGCACCGCTATTGGAATCCCAGCGCGCGTCATCATAAAAGGGCGTGCCAAAGACGCCAACCAAGCAAACAAACTCCCAGACATTGATAGGGCACTTTTTGAATATTTACTCAAACGAATGCAGGTGCTAGAAAAATGCGTAGATGACAAGCAATGCCAACAATCGCTCAAAGAACTTGAATTGCTATATGAAAACTTCCTTGCCACATTAAAACGATAAGCAATCAAATATTGTGGGTGTTTCCCTGCATAAAGTGGTGCAATTTGTTGTATTCATTTCTGTTAAAATATCGCCATTTCCCTGCTGGAAGTCCATTAAGCGAGCAAAACCCATAAGCCACGCGCTTTAAATCACGCACTTCATAACCAAAATGCGCAAACAATCTCCGAATCTCTCTGTTTTTACCCTCGCGTAGCGTTACGCGCACGCGCGGGAATCTTGGAGAATCTTTAAGAATCTCAAAATCCACAAAAGGTGCGATAAGAATCTTCTCTATCGTGCTTTTTGCGTGCGCCCCCTTTTTATCAGCGATTTCTATCCATTCGCCATTTTCCATACTTTTGGCGATACAATCTAAAAATTTATCACTCAAGCCCCTATCGAGTTTGACATTATAAGTGCGAGGGAGTGAAGATTCCATAAGGGCGGTTGCTACCTTTTTATTATCGCTTAAAATAAGCAACCCCTCACTCGCATAATCAAGTCGCCCCACATACACAAAATGCCTAAACTTGGAATCAAGACTATCATAAATGCTCCTGCGATTGCGCTCATCTTTTTTGCTTACAATTTCCCCTTTTGGCTTATGATAAATAATCGCTGTATAGCCTTGTGCTTGCCTTAATCGCTTCCCATCGACAAAGACAATATCACCATCTTTTAGCACGGTGGTAGGATTGGCAATGTTATTGTTAATACGCACGCGCCTAGATTCTATAAGTGCATCTGCTTCACGGCGAGAATATGTGGAATGATGAGCGATATATTGATTAAGTCGCATTGCAAAATCCTTGTTAAAAGCAATTTTATGGTATTGTAGCAAAAGTTTATCGTGTGCTTGAATAATCAAGCAAGAATTATCGTAATTGCAAAAGGAGCTCTAATGCGTTATAAACTTTTTATGTTTGGATTCCCAGCGATGTGTATAGATTTAGATGAAGTAAGGGATAGGCTAAAGATTTATCCAAGTGAGCGCGCAAATTATGAGGGATTAGACCAATGCTACCTTGTTGATTTGCAAACGGGCGAGCAGTATAAAATAGGGCTTAATGAAACAAATCACTTCATAGTGTTAGGACTAACATAAAGAGCTCTAAAATCGTTTTATTATGCCATTAAATCTATCGTAATGAATTTTTAGAGGTGGAAGTTGAAAATGAAATAAAATCGTTTTAAACGCATTTAAATGCGTTTAAAACGGCAGAGCGTCCAATGAGGCAGGAGCAAGGATAGTAGAGAGGAAAGAGAGCTCAAAGCTCTGCACGCGCTCTATTTCCCCATTTTTTAAAACAAAGGCATCAATCCTATAAATGTCTTGGTTGCTCGCATCTACGCCTTGAATCCACACCAAACTACTATTTGCCTGCGAAGAAATACGCAAGTCAAAAGGTGCACCGACTTCCTTGTATGTCGCTGGGAACTCAACAACATCGCCATTTTGCACATTTACCGCGCCCACGATAGTTTGATTCTCCCCTTGTGGCAAAGTATAGAGCACATAGCTTCCTGCAAAGTCAATGTGTTGTTTTTTAAGTGCGCTCTGTGGTCCTCCCTCGCAATTCACGCACTCATCGCCCATATTTACCCATTCACCACGATACACTAGCGCAGGAAAGGCACTAAATCGCACGAGTCCATTTTGTTGTGTAAAGATTTCATCGCGTTTATTGGCACTTGTGCGCTTATTTTGCTCTTCTAGCTCTTTTTGGTCAGGTTGTGCGATAGCAAGATTCTCATCTACAATGGCGTTGTTTTCATTGCTTGCTTGCTTGTCCTCACTATTTTCTCCCTCGCCACTTTCTTGTGGAGCTGTGGGCTCATAACTACTAGGGATAGCATTATTTTGCGAAAACTTTAAAAGTCCTGTAACCCCAATCCCAACAGCGACACCAACCACTATCACCGTAGCCAATAAAATATTTCTTTTATTATTATCCATTTGAAAGCTCCTTAAAAGTTTTGGGTATCTTAATCTTGTAAAAAAGAATCTAGGACGCTTGCGTGTAGCACGGGGCTAAACTCGATGATTTCATAAGTAGCAAGGTTAGCTAAAAAATACGGGTCGCTTTGAGTGAATTTTTGTGCTTGGGCTTTATCGGCAAAATGCCCTATGATAAGCCCACCAACTCGGGGGTTAAGAGGACCTGAAGCAAGCAAAAACCCTGCATCATAGCCCGTTTGCAAATATCCCCTATGCGCCTGTAAGACTTTCTCAATCTCTTCTAGTGGCTTAATGTAAGTAACAATAATGCAAAATAAATTTTTCATATCTCTGCCTTAGATTCTCTTTATAATGCTTACACTTTAAAATGCGCTACATAATCACGCAATGCCGTTGAAATCTTCTCCAATGCCACGCTCGCGCTAGAATTTTGTCCCATTAAAACAGAAGTTTCTTTACAGCTTTGTTGCATATTTTCAATATCCTTAGTAATTTGCTCCATTACAGAAACTTGCTCTTTTGAGGCATTAGACACATCTTTGGCATTTGAGAGTGAATTATTTGCTTGCTCATAAATTTCTTCGAGAATCTCGCGTGCCTCATTAACCAAATGCAAGCCCTTTTCTACTTGTGGGACAGCTGTTTGCATCGCTAAAACGCTATTTTGTGTCTCATCTTGAATAATTTGAATCATTGTGGCAATTTCACTTGTAGCATCCTGTGTTTTCTCTGCGAGTTTGCGCACCTCATCAGCCACCACAGCAAATCCTCGTCCGTGTTCGCCAGCTCTTGCGGCTTCAATGGCGGCATTAAGCGCGAGGAGGTTTGTTTGGTCTGCGATGTCTTTAATGAGTTGGGTAGAATTACTAATATCTTGGGAATTTTTCTCTAAAGAGCGGATATGCTCGCTGCTTTCACTCACAGTTTGCGAGATTTTTTCAATCTCAGTGGCAGTCTCTTGCACCGCATCTTTGCCCTTTTGAGAAAGTTCAGCACTGCGGATAGAATTTGATTCTGTCTGTGTTGCGATATTTACGACATTATCAATGGCTTTTGCCATCTCCTCAATCTTCTTCGCAGAATCTTCAGAAATCTCCATTTGCTCGTTGCTTGCCTTGCTCGCTTTTTCGGAAGAAAGGGCTACGGTTTGGGCTTTTTGGTTTAAGTCTTTGGCATTAGCAACAATGTCGTTAATGATAGTTTTTAGATTGTCTTGCATTTGTGCAGTGGCACTAAGTAGGCTATTTTGAGCTGTGCTGCCGATAGCTGTGCGCAAATCCCCAGAGGCAATAACATTCATTATATTTGCCGCTACGCTTGGCTCTCCACCAAGTGTGCGCATAAGATTCCTAATGATATACACCGCCACACCGATTCCTGCGACTATTCCAAATATCGCAAGCCACAGACTCTGCACAAGGTATGAGGAAACATTATCCTGCGCCAAATTGCTTGATTTTGTGTTTTTTGCTTCTTGGTAATCAATAAAGTTATTGATAGCTTTAAGCCAAGCGACAAAATCGCTACGAACGACTTCATTGAGAAAATCTCTAGATTCTAATCCGTGCCCGCCCAACTCCAAATCCATAAAATGTTTTACTTCTGGGACAGCCTTGATACGAATGTCTTTAATCGCCGTCAAAAGCTCTTTATCTTTGCTATCAAACATATCTGGGTTTTTGGAAAGTTTATCCAACTCATCTGCGTTTTGGGCATATTGCTCATCAAGCTCTTTAATCAACGCCACAGTGTCATTGAGCTCGTTAATGCTATCAACAAGCATCAAATCTCTAATGCCAATCGAGGTGTCGTGCACTGCTCCACGCAAATTGATAGCATATCGCTGTTTGAGCGCATTTACTTCGTTGATTTCCTTAAGCACAGAAGAAACAAAACTCACTCGCATATAACCTGCTATCACTATCACAAGGATAACAAGCACCAAAACTCCAAACCCGAACGCTAATTGCGCACGCACGGACAAACCACTTTTCTTTACTTTCATCACTCAATCCTTTTAGAGAATTTTTATTGTTAAATATTAAATTCCAAAATAATTATACTCCACAATAATAACCAAAAAGAAATATAATCGGCAAATTAAGTGTGGAGATTCTCAAAGTATTGCTAAATTTCTTGTAAATTTACTCTTTTAAAAGCAAATATTTGCTTGCTTGTTCGCGCTCTAAGGCGGTAGTATGCAAAATTTCCTCCCCTATGCGGACCTGATAAGTTTGATTGGTGTTGGTTTTTGCATAGCTTAGCATAAGACGCGCACCCAAAAGTCTATCAACAGAATCTGCGCTCTTTTCTATAAGCCCCACAGGACCGATACAATCAAGCAAAGTCATTGTGTCCATTGTGGGATTTGGCGCACTAAGTTTAGCATTTTCGCCCTCATTTCTCCCAATCACACAGCGTGCGCCATTTTCTAGCACAAGATAACGACCTACTTTTATCATTTCAATATCCTCAAACACCATTTGTCTATGTGATTGTAAATCTTTAATTTTTTGCGCGATAGAATCTTGGGTAAGCAGGCAACCTCCTCCGGGCTTCTCAAAATATTTAAACCCATAATCTTGTATCATTTGTAGCTGTCGTGTGCGCCCTCGCCCACTCACATCAAGTAATTTTTCCCTATCGACCCAACCCATTTTTTCAGGAAAACTCGGTGGCAAAAGTTTCGCGCACATCGGGCGCAAAAGCAATTCATCAAGCGTTTGTGGCTTGCTTTTGTCGCTCCCATCACGACTTAAAATGGCATCAAATTTGGAATCTTTCCCAATCTCGCGCACGAGCTTTTTAACCTCATCGAGTGCTTGTCGGCGTTGAGACTTTGGACGCTGTCCTAACACTTCCCCGCTAATCACAAAATCCGCACCACTCTCAAGTAAATAATAAAACGCATTGCCAAACATATTAGCGTGGCAATCAATACACGGATTAAAATACTTGCCATACCCATACTTTGGCTTAAAAAGCACGGTGTTAAAAAATTGCTCTCTAATATCTAAAATCTTTAACTCCACAGGAATCTGCGCAGTAGCGTTTTTGAAATATTCCTGCTTGTCTTTGTTGCCACCAAAGCCTATATTAAAATGCAAGGCTATAACCTCGATTCCTTGGTCTTTTAAAAGTTTCATTGAAATAAGGCTATCACAGCCTCCGCTAAAAAGTGCTAATGCTTTCATAACTTACTAATTCTCCTTTGCTAAGTTGTTGAATTTTTTTGTTGATATATTTAAGGGCTTCAATCTTTTGAGCACTTTGGATAGACGCATTTGAAATGTGCTGTTTGTCGCGCTCATAGGCTTTTATGATAATCAACTTAAGCTGTGCCTCGAACTCTTGAGGACTAGAAATCTTTTTGATAGTATCATTCACCCATAAAGCACGCAAGTGTGGCTCATCTTGTGGCGTCTTACCAGCAAGAAGCAAATCATACTCCCTCTTATACACTTCAAGCGCACTAGAATCGATATATTCCACCGCAATATCAAGCCATTTTGGATTCTCTAACAAACTTATAATAAGCCCGCTTTCAGCTAGATTCTCATTTTTATGTGTCAAAAATTGCGGGGTTTTGTGTTTGGTAATTTTAATAAGATTTGGCGCGATTGCTAAACTCTGCGCAACGAAGTTAATATATTCGCGTTGTAAAAGTGGCTCAAGCGTTTTAAGGAAACTTTGAATTTCTCGAAGTGCTTTTTGCTTTTGGAGTGGCTTGGTTATGTCAAAGCGCGCGACAATGTGCTCAATCACAAATTCAATAAATGGCTTTGGCGCGCTAAATAGGGCATTTAATTCTTCTAATTTGCCCTGCGCTACCATATCCGCTGGGTCTAAGCCATCATTAAAAATCACCACACCACCGCTCATACTTGCACTTGAGAGAATCTGTGCTGCACGAAATGCCGCATTTATGCCTGCATTATCACCATCATAGCTTACAATCACTTCTGGCTCGCCTTTTTTTAAAAGTGGGATATGTTGGGCGTTTAGTGCTGTGCCAAGTGTCGCTACGGCATTTTTAAAACCCGCCTGATGGAGCATTATCACATCGATATATCCCTCGCATACGATGATTTTTCGCTCTTTATAAACGCGCTCTTTGGCAAAATGATACCCATACAAAAGACGCGATTTGTTAAAAATCCTGCTTTGCGGGGAATTTTTGTATTTCGCTGGGTCGTTTGGATTTATACTTCGTCCGCCAAATCCCACTACTTTGCCACTTGTAGAATGTATAGGAAACATCAAGCGTTCGATAAAAAATGCCCACTCTCGTGTTTTATCCCGCCCAATAAGCCCAAATTCACTTGCTTGAGTTTTGTCATAATTATTGGCATTTAAAAAATTTATGGTCTGAAAGCTATTTCCACTAAATCCAAGCCTAAATTGCTCAATACTTTGACGCGTAATCCCACGATTAGCAATGTATTCTAACATTTGTGGATTCTCAACTAAAAGCGATTGATAAAACTTCGCTATGTCCTCTAAAATGTGAAAGTTTTTGGGTGTATTTGATTTTTCATACTCCAATGGAAAATTCATCATCTCCGCCACACGCTCAAGCGCGTCAGGATAGCTTAGATTCTCATATTTCATCACAAATCCTATGCTATCCCCACCTTCACCACAACCAAAGCAATGCCAAATGTTGCGCGAAGGACTTACAGAAAAACTTGGGGTTTTTTCACTATGGAATGGACAAAGGGCGACAAAATTTCCATTACCAGCGCGTTTAAGCTCAATATATGAGCTAATAACATTCACCACATCAACTTGCTCTTTTAATCGCTCGATAGAAAGTTGGGCTATCACTTTGGGATTCCTAATGGCTTTTTGTTACCTAAGCTTGGCGGGAGAAATGCCTCTATGTCTTTTGGTTTATTTTGGGCGTGTTCTTTGTGCCATTGTAAAATGGGGTCTTGTTGTGGGTTTTGGGAATTGTCATATTGTTTGTGTCTATAATATTGGCTTCTGTCATTGTATTCCAAAAAATTTTTCCACGCGCCAAAATTGCTATGGTTTTCTCGTATGTGAGCATATTCATCGTATGGATACAAAAACGGCGTATATGCGTTGCAATGCACACAAACACACATTGCCAAAAGCAATCGCTTCATCATCATTGCCTTATGTGGCTGGTGTCTGGTCGGCTGTTTCTTTAGAATCTTGGGCTGGTGAAGTTGGTTGATTTTTGCTCTCCATAATCTCCCTTAGTTTTTGTGCATCAAGATTCTTTAAACTCACGGCTTTAAGGAGCGCGAATTTTGTGTTGGCATTAAGCCTTGAGGTGAGCACGGATTTTGCAGCGGCTCTTGGCTCTGTTAGGCGTAATTCCGCATCAATGAAACAAAACTCAAATCGCAAACGATTCATCGCGCTAAAGCACTCGATTTCTTTTTGAAACACATACACGCAGGTATTTTTAGACAATGCGAGAATCTTTACCTTCAACTCGACTTCAAAATGCTCATTATCAGTAAAAATAGCGTAGTTTTTGTAAGTCTTTTCATATTGCTTGTAGTAGTTATATACCACGCTTTCATTGTTCCCCATTTTGCCTTTATCAAGGCGATCAACGTGGTGCTTGACAAAAGTCATCGCGCAAAATGGCGTATTGACATTTTGCCGAAAAAAGACATTTTTAATTGATGCGGATTCCATTGCTAAATGCCACGCCTTATCATCAAGCCTCGTGCCGACCACATCAAGGGCTTCTTTTGTCTTGGTGATAAGGACTTGATACATTTTGTTAAACACCACTTCAAAGGCTTTATAATTGTCTTTAACGAAGTTTTCGCACATTGCTTTGAGTTTATCCATAAGGGCGTTAATGGTATCTGAATCTGCTTGTGTCTTTTTAATCATACCTTGCACTTCTGTCTGGCGTGCTTGTAAAACATTCACATCGCCTTTTTTTGCATCAATTTTGGATTGCAATGAACGGATTTCCATATTACACACGCGGATTTTGTTATCAATTTGGAGTTTCTTTTCCTTAAAGGCCTCAATGGCACGCAACACGCCTTTGTAGTGATGTTGGGAATCAAGAAAGGTTTCTCTATAAATTTTATCAATGTTGATATTGACATTCACCTTAAAGGCATTGTGCGAATATTCTAATTGTTTAATGATTTGGAGCTCCTCAGCAAAACTATCCATTGAGGCGTGCTTGTCGTTATACACCAAGTAATCAACAGCTTTTTGTAAAAACGGCTTTATGATAAGGTAATTAAGTGGCTTATCTTGCAAATCACAAGAATCTTTGTTTTCTTGCTTAATTTTATCCAAAAAGCTAATGGCATTAAACTCATCTCTAAAGTGCTCTCTAATGGATTCTTGTGCGTCTGCGCTAAGCTCTATGCTCTCTAGCTTGGCGTAGTTGGTTTTTGTGAAGATTTCTTTGGCTATGGCTGCTTTAGCATCAGCTTCTTTTTGTTTGAGCTCTTCATCTGTATTGGTGCGCCAAAAATCAATCTCGCGCACCAGCGAACCCTCAGGGAAACTCTGGTAGCTCGAAGCCCTGCAATCCACAATGGTATAACCCCCCTCATCAGGAGTGCGAAACTCCACAAACATTCCAACAGATGGCATCATTCTTGGGTCGTGCCAGCTATTAGCTCGAAGTTCAAAGATTTTTTTGTTAATATCTGAAACCACACCATTTTTGGTTTGATTAGAATACCGCAAAATTTTCCCGTGCAAGTTTTCCTCCAAAAGTTTGAATTATAAAAAATCAAATCGCCAAAACTGAATCAAACATAAAGGCTAATCATAACAAAAAATATGCTTTTATGGGGTAATTATGTCATATTCTCTTAATTTTTTAAAAAATCTAAACACAAATAAAGCTGAGAAGTTAAGCTTGCCTTATAAAAGGTGTGAATTTTGGCTATAATGCCAAATCTTTTACAAACTTTAAGGATAAAGCACAATGTCAAAAAAACACAAAAATAAAGATAAAATGCCCAAAGATTCAAACCCCCAAGCGTTCAAACAAACAAGAATCTACCCCTATATTTTGTTTAATGTGTTTGTTGTGTTTAGTTTCTTGGCTACTTTAGCTGGTGAAAATGGTGCGGTTGGAGTGATTGGAGAGAAGATTGGCACACTTAATATTCGCGTATTTGGGTATGTGGGCTATGTGTATTTGCCATTATTGCTCTACCCTGCTTATTGTTTATACAAAACGCCACATTTAACCTTTCATCAATTAGAGGTTATTGTTGCTTCTTCTCTTGGGTTTGTAAGTGTGTTGCTAGGGCAAAGTTTGCTATTTGGTGTGGGAGATTTTGGTAACATCGTGGTGGGTGTGTTGCGCGGATTTATTGGCGATTTTGGAATCTGGGTGTTCGTGTTTGGCTCATTGCTCTTGGCATTTTTTGTTGGGACACAAAGTAGCGTAGATTCCCTAATTCGAGCCCTAAACCCTTACATTAAGCCCATATTTAGCACTCTTAGCGAAATCACAAACGCGATATGTGCTGAAATAAAAGATTGCTTTATCTTGCTAGGCAGAGGGTTGAAAAAATGTGGCGCGTTTTTAGGTGGGGGGTTTTTACACCTTAGCACAAAGAGCAAAGAGCAAATGCTCCAAGCATACCAAAACTACAAAACAAACGCGCTAGAGAAAAAGCAACAAGCGCAAGCGCAAGAGGAGGAGCGCATACGGCATTTGCAAGGCATTCAAAACCTACGACTTGATAATGATGAACCACACAATCAAGCCCCCACACAACCTGCGCCATCTATGCCACAAAACGAACAATACAATGCCCCCATAGATTCCCAAATGCAACAACCACAAGAGCCAAACATTGTCCTTGAACTCGTAGAATCAAACAAAGAGCAATCAAAGCAGTTTTTAGAAGAACAAATCGCGCGATATTATAGGGATAGTGCCCCTCAAGCCGTGCCGATTCCAAAAGATGTGCAAGAAGAATCTAGTGGCATTATCATAAAAGAAATACACAACGCCACACACCAAGAGAACACAAAAAACACTAACGCCCAAACACCACAAGACATTTATAAACCAACGATTGAAGCACACCAAATCAATGCTTCTGGCGTATATCCATCATTGCAATCAAAAAGCCAAAGCGAAGTGCAAGGCATTATGGAAATTACCCAGCCACTAGACATTGCCTCACTTATCGCGCCACAAGATTCCCTCGCACAGCAAGCCAGAGAAAAGCACGCAAATATGCAAAACCAAAATACACCCACACCACAAACTTCATCACCCAAGCAAGATGCTCCATTGCAACAAACAAAATCGCTGATAAAAAGTATGCAGGAATTGCCACCTATGCAAAATATCACCATTAAAAAAATCGAAGTAGGTGCGCCACCCACAGAAGAAAAACTCCCGCTTAGAGCCATAGATGGTGCGCCACCGCCACCGCCCAAAAGACCTGAGCGCGTAGCGATTAAAGAGCTCGCCGAAAACCAAAAACTACTTAAAGACTTGGAGCGAGGTGGAAGCGTCTCTCCGCTTAATTACAAGCTTCCCACCACAAGTCTTCTCAACAAGCCAGATGGTGTGAAAAATCAAATTGATGATGGGGAAATTGACACAAAAAGCCAGATTCTCCTAGAAAAACTTAAAACCTTTAAAATCGATGGCGATGTAGTGCGATTTTACACAGGACCTATCGTTACGACTTTTGAGTTTCGTCCTGCCCCAAATGTCAAAGTCTCTCGCATTTTAAACTTAGAAGATGATTTAGCCCTCGCGCTCTCGGCTAAGTCTATTCGTATCCAAGCTCCCGTGCCGGGCAAAGATGTGGTGGGCATTGAGATTCCAAACAACAAAATCGAAACCATTTATTTGCGTGAAGTCTTAGAATCTGATTTGTTTAAATCCACTCTCTCCCCGCTCACACTTGCTTTTGGGAAAGATATTGTAGGCAATCCTTTTGTGCAAGACTTACGCAAACTCCCACATCTACTTATTGCGGGGACGACAGGCGCGGGGAAAAGCGTGGGATTAAATGCGATGATTCTCTCACTTTTGTATAAAAACTCGCCCGATAACCTTAAACTAATGATGATTGACCCAAAACGCGTAGAATTTTCGCTATACAGCGACATTCCTCACCTCATCACGCCCATTATCACCGACCCTAGAAAGGCAATCGCTGGTTTAGTAAGCGCAGTTAGCGAAATGGATAGGCGATATGAAATGATGAAAGAGTTGCGCGTGAAAGATTATGAGGGCTACAACAAACGAGTTAAAGAAGAAGGTGGGCGAGAAATGCCTTATCTTATCATAGTGATTGATGAATTAGCAGATTTAATGCAAACCGCTGGGCGCGAAGCAGAATCTCCATTAGGGAGAATCGCTCAAATGGGCAGAGCGTGTGGAATCCACCTTATCATCGCCACGCAACGTCCAAGTGTCGATGTGGTTACAGGCACGCTAAAGGGTAACCTCCCATCGCGCATAAGCTACAAAGTAGGAAGTAAGGTGGATTCTAAAGTGGTGCTTGATACCACAGGGGCGGAGAGCTTGCTTGGCAGAGGCGATATGCTCTTTAAAATTTCAGATTCTATGATACGATTGCACGCGCCACTAAGCACGGAAGAAGAGATTGAGCGCGTGGTGGATTTCATCAAGCAACAGCGCAATGTGGAATATGATGAGAATTTCTTGCTTGACAAAAAAGAAAGTGTGCTTGCTGGTAGCGATGAAAACAGCGAAGAAGATGGTGAAATTTTAGGGCAGATTAAACGCTTTATGCTAGAGAGCAATTCGACTTCTATTAGTGCTGTGCAACGAAAGTTTAGCATAGGCTACAACAAAGCGGCGAAATTTGTCGAGGAGCTTGAAAAAGAGGGGTTTTTAAGCAAGCCAAACCACAAAGGTGTGCGTGATATTTTATAATGCCCTTAGGCAAGGATTAAATCTTGCCTAAGACAGGGTTACTTGCGGATTAAATACCGAATGCTTGAGCCAATTTGCTCGACTTTTAGCACTTCATAGCCGTGATTTTTCGCATCAATGGGAATGTTGTTGATACTTTGTGCGCAATCACTAATGACCTCTAAAATCTCGCCTTTTTTAAGACTTGGCAATGCTTCAAGTGTCGCAATCGCAGGATATGGACAGGGCTCTCCTTGTAAATCAAGCTGATAAGTTGGGATTATTTGATTACTCATTTTTGCCTCCTTAGTCATTTGTATCTGTCTTTTTAAAATACGACCTTTGCACTAAAAGCACAAAACCCAAAAAAAGCAATAACAACGCGTAATTTGCCACCAATCCACCATAGTTGCCAAAAGATTCTAAAAGGTTGATTTTAGGGAAATCTGTCGCCAAAGGTGCGGCATAATAATCCCAAGTAGCAGCAAGCAATGTCGCACCGATGATATTGCCAACGCCCACTACCCAATAATGTGTCTGTCCCTCAACAGCACGATACATCCAGCCACACTCACAGCCTCCAGCCACCACAATTCCAAAGCCAAAGAGCAATCCACCAATTACGGCATTTGGTCCTGCCCAAGCGGTCTTTGGCGCGACATCAAGTAAAATGTAGCTAAATACACCAATGCTTGAGACAATCATACCAAAAATAATCGCACGCGCCATCACGCCGCGTCCCGTCAAAAACAAATCTCTAAACGCAGAAGTAAAGCAAATCTGCCCGCGAGAAATCACAAAGCCAAACCCCACGCCAAATACAATCGCAAGCGCAAAAACGGGAATCTTCTTGCCCTCAGGCACTGCGCCAAATGCCATAATGTAGCCAACCCAAATAGCCATCAAAAGCAATACACCAACACCCAATGCAAAAAAGAGTTGTTTTCTTTGTGGGCTTTGTGTGATGGTTTTTTGAGAATCTACCTTAACGAGCTGGACTTTTGCGCGAAATATTGGCAAAACAACCACTTTCGCACCAAAATACACACCCACCATTGAGGCGATAGTAAAAAACCACGCGTGCAAGCTAAACTGCGGAATCCCCGTAAAAAAACTCGCCAAATTACAGCCCATACCAATGCGCGCACCAAAGCCAGCGATTGCCCCACCAATAAGAGCTTGCGCAATGCGAATGTTGCTTTGAGGTAGGCGAAACTTCACATTGTTTGCCATTAGTGCCGCTGCGAGCGCACCAGCAAACATTCCTATAATCATCACGCCATCTACTCTATCTAGTGGCGTGCCTTTAAGTCCTATAATTTTGAAATATCCCCAATCGCTTGTATCAACCCCAATGAAGTTAAGGATATGTCCGCCCCAACGAGTAAATTCACCCGTTACAGCCCAATAAGTGCCTGTGATTCCAAAATAATACGCACTCATCACACCAAGTGCGATAACTGCGGGAACAGGCGACCAAAATTTCACCAAAAACCGCTCCCTAAATCCGTGCCAAAATGAAGAATCTCTATCCATTTCAACCACTCCAAAAACAATAAAATACAATTAGAATCTGCTCTATGCGAAGTCTATGTGAGACAAAAGAATCTAATGTAAAGCCTTAGCCTAAGGCAAATAAATGCGATTATAACAAAAAATGGGTTAAAACACAAGCATTTCACGCTTGAGTTTATTGAGTGCATCAATTTGTGCTTTGAGCTTCTCTACTTCTGCGTCAATTTGTGCTAAAAGTGTGAGATTTAACCCTTCTGGATAATCTTTTGAGCCTCGTTTTATCATAATGTAATCCACCATCGAAATTTTTGCCATTCCTAGCAAAATATTGATGTCATCACGAATGTCCTCAATTTTTTTGAAAATTTCATCAATGCGTTCAAACATTTTGCCTCCTTAGTGGAATTTAAGATTTAATACCCGCACTTATCAGTGTATGTAAGTGTATCACGCCTTGTATTACATTTTGCTTATTTGTGATGATAAGTATTTGAATTTTGTTCTTTTCAATCATTTTTAATGCTTCAAAAGCAAGCATATCTGGGTCATTACAAGTCTTTGGATTTTTGGTAGCATAGAGCAAGGCGCGCGCCTGCATATCAAAATCCTTTTGCATTAACGCCCTACGCAAATCTCCATCGCTAAGCACGGCGAGGAGTTTGCCATCTTCTACAATAAGCGCGTTTCCAAGTCTTGCCTCACTCATTACCACAATGCACTCTTTAAGCGAAGTGTGAGAATCTATAATAGGCAGGTTGGTTGTTTGCATTAAGTCTTTGACCTTTACAAACAATCTCTTGCCTAAGCTCCCACCGGGGTGAAAAGAAGCAAAACGCTCTTGTGAAAAATTACGATAATACATAAGACACACGGCAAGCACATCGCCTAATGCAAGAGTGAGTGTCGTAGAGCTTGTAGGAGCTGTTTGGAGAGGACAGGCTTCTTTTTGCACGAAAATATCTAAAAATAACTCGCTCATTGTAGAAAGGCTGGAGTTTTTGTCTTTGCTCATTGTGATGATGGTGTTGCCAAGTCGCTTAATGTGGGGAATCAGATTTAAAAGCTCCTCACTCTCCCCGCTATAACTAATCGCGAGCACAACATCATCTTTTTGGATAACGCCCAAATCCCCGTGCATTGCCTCCACAGGGTGCATAAACATACTTGGCGTGCCCGTAGAAGAGAGTGTGGCAGCAATCTTTGCGCCAATATGCCCACTTTTACCCACGCCCGTTATGACAAGTTTTCCCCTGCTTGCGCCAATGACTTGCACAATCTTTTCTAGTTGCGCACTATTAAGGCGCGAAATAGAATCTAAAAGCGCGCTAGATTCTATTTCTAGCACAGATTTTGCGATAGCCAAATAGTCATTTTTCATTATGATGTTCCTATATCACATACGCCATTGCTTCAATAGCAGGATATTTTTTCACTTTTTTAAAGATATGCTTTCTAAAAGTTGCAATAATTTCTTGCTCCAAACCATTTGCATTAAAATGTTCTTTTTTGTAATTTTGAACAATAAGCTCTAACACCTCACCCATTTCTTTTTCAAAGCCCTTATCCTCTTTATTTGCCACTAAGCCATAGCTTGAGATTTTAGAACTAAGAATCTTGCACTCTTTGCTCACTTGTAGCGACACCACCACGATTCCATCATTAGCGAGCACTTGTCTATCCTCGACAATGTCAGTGTCAATTTGGCGATTGATTTGGTTATCAATGAAGATTTTGCCATTTTTTACACTACGCACTTTGCGCATATAGTTTGGATTGACTTCGATTTGGTCGCCATCTTCCATAAGAAAGATGTTTCTCTCATCTACGCCACATTTAATCGCTGTTTCTTTGTGTCTAGCGATATGGTTGTATTCGCCGTGCACGGGGAGGAAAAACTTTGGTTTAATAAGGCGGAGCATTAACTTTTGCTCCTCTTGGGCGGCGTGCCCGCTCACGTGGATTTCACTAAAGTCTTGATACGCTACTTTTGCGCCTGATTTCATCAAAAGGTTTATTACCGCTGATACGCTCCCCTCATTGCCCGGTATGGCTTTCGCAGAGATAATCACCATATCACTTGGTTTAATCTTAATGTGGCGATGCTCGTCCGTTGCCATTCGATACAACGCACTCATTGTCTCTCCTTGAGAGCCTGTGGTAACGATGAGAATCTCCTCATCAGGATATTTTTCCACTTCGTGCGCCTCGATAAAGACATTTTGTGGAATCTTAATATATCCCAATTCCAAAGCAATCTCTAAGTTTTTTTCCATTGAACGCCCGATAACTGCAACCTTGCGGTTAAACTTTATCCCATAATTGATGGCTTGATACACGCGGTGGATATTTGAGCTAAATGTGCTCATTATCACGCGCCCTTGTGCTTGTTTGAAAAGCGCGTCAAATGTCGGTCCTACACTAGATTCACTTGGTGTGTTGCCTGACCTATGTGAATTTGTAGAATCACTAAGCAACAACATCACGCCCTCTTCCCCATAATGCGCCAATCTATGCAAATCTGTGGGCAAGTCATCAACGGGAGTGTGGTCAATTTTAAAATCTCCCGTATGCAATATCACACCTGCTTCTGTCCTAATGGCAAGTGCGCTCGCATCAATGACAGAGTGGGTAATGTTTATCCATTCCACCTCAAACTCATCAATGACAATGGGCTTACGCTTTTCTACGATTCTAAAAAGCGAGCGATACTTTTCTAAGCCGTGCTCATCAAACTTGCTCCCAATCATTCCAAGTGGCAATGGCGTGCCATAAAGCGGAAATTGTAGTTGCTTATAGAGATAGGGCACTGCGCCAATGTGGTCTTCGTGGGCGTGCGTGATGATTACACCCTTAATTTTGTCCTTAATCGCGTGCAAATAGCTAAAATCTGGAATCAAAATATCCACTCCGTGCATATTCTCATCAGGGAAGCTCATACCCACATCAATGACAATGGCACTATTTTGTGTTTCAATGACCGTGATATTGCCACCAATTTCACCAAGCCCACCTAGTGGCGTGATTCTCACGCTTGCCCTAGTATTTGTGTTGATTTTTGCGTGCGCATTAAGGCTCTCTTTTTGGATTTTTAGATTCGCCTCAACGCCCTTTCTTAAATCTTTGTGTAACCCCAAATTGCTTTTTTCATTTGGATTTTTTACTTCCCTCACGCCACCTACACTTTCATTTTCATCATCTTTGCGATGAGAAAATGGATTTTTTCCAACCCATTTGCGCCCCTCAAATTTTTCTTTATTTTTGTTATCAAATGGTTTAGTGTGAGATTTGTTGCCCTTTTGTCCATCTTGTGTGGAATCTTTGGCAGGTTGTTCGCTTTTAGGGCGAAATTTTTTAGTGAATTTTTGAAATCGCCCCTCTTTTGGCTGATTTTGATTGTTTTGCTCTTCCATTATAATGCTCCTTGTAATTGCTGAAATATATGGTGATACTGCTCTGTGCTCACCTCGTTAGGGCGAGCATTGAGAGGAATATTAAGAGTAGTAAAAATATGCTGGAAGTTTGCTAAACGCTCCAAATTGTTGATGAGCTTTTTTCGCGGGGCACTAAAGGCTTTGCGCAGAAATGCCTCAAAATCTACAAAATAAGATTCTCCAACTGTGTTGGGGGCAAATCTGTGTTTTTCCTCAGTAAATTTTTCTACACAAAATACGCTTGAGGTTACTTTTGGACTTGGATTAAATGCCTCTTTTGGCACATCAAAAAGCAATCTCACCCTACCAAAACTTTGTATCAATACACTTAATGCACAAAATGCCTTTTCTCCCACATCTGCACAAAATTTACGCGCTACTTCTTTTTGCGTCATTACTACAAATGCCTGACATTTTTCATCACGCAAGACACGCAAAATAATATGCGTGGCGATATAATATGGCAAGTTGGCAACAAGCATATACTCACTTTTCCAAAGCCAACCTTGAGTATCCTTACAAGCAAGCACATCTTGGTTAAGCAACAATATTTTATTATCCTTAATGCCACTGTGCGGGTTTGATACATTGGTTGGTTGCGCGTCTAGGCACTCACTGATAAAATGCCCATCGCACAACATTGGTGAAAAATTTTTAGCAAACAAAGAACATAAATCCTTATCGACTTCATACGCCACTAAAGGACCTAATTTTACTAACTCTTTACTCAAATCACCCAAGCCAATCCCAATCTCCACCATCTGTGCAGAGGATTTGGGAATCGCTTCAATGATTCTTTGAATATAAGACATATCGTGCAAAAAGTTTTGTCCAAAATGCTTTTTTGCTCTATACTTCGACACAATCTACCCAAAGACCTTAAGAAAATAGATTTGCCACGCATTATAGCAAAATTTATGTAAATGTAAATTGTTCTTGCAAATTTACACAACAAAATGTGCCAAATGTGGCATAATTGTCAAAGTAAAATATGTTCTCAATTATAAAGAACAAGTCGGTTTTGACTTTAAATTTCTAAAAAGTGCTGAAAGGATAACTATGGGCTTTGCAAAACGCATTATTCCCTGCCTTGATGTCAAAGATGGGCGCGTAGTAAAGGGGGTAAATTTCATAGGACTAAAAGATGCTGGCGACCCAATAGAAATAGCAAAGAGATACAATGATGAGGGTGCAGATGAACTTGTATTTTTAGACATAACGGCGAGTGTAGAAAATCGCGGTGCAATACTAGAAGTGGTGAAAAAAGTCGCTAAAGAAGTGTTTATCCCATTTAGTGTGGGGGGTGGTGTAAGCAGCCTACAAGATATGTATAATTTATTAAACGCGGGGTGTGATAAAGTAAGCATTAACTCTGCTGCGATTAAAAATCCCAATTTGATAGAGGAGGGTGCGAAGCGATTTGGCTCACAATGTATGGTGGTGGCTATTGATTACAAAAAAATCGCGCCACAATCGTGGAGTGTCTTTATCAATGGTGGGAGAATTGATACAGGCAAAGACTTGCCACAATGGTGCAAAGAAGTATATGAACGCGGGGCTGGAGAAATCCTACTCACAAGTATGGATAACGATGGAATGAAAAATGGTTACGATAGAGAGGGATTACAATGTGTAAGTAAAATGGTGCAGATTCCAATAATAGCAAGTGGTGGTGCGGGGAAAATGCAAGATTTTGTAGAAGTTTTTAATGCGGGGGCGGACGCGGCATTGGCGGCAAGTATTTTTCACTATAATGAAATCGCAATCGCTGATTTGAAAACATATTTGGCGGATAATAGAGTGCCGATTCGGTTATGAATCTAATGAGATTTTGGAGTGAATTTTGGAAATTTGTGGCAATTTTGAACTGCGAATCTAAAATCGCGAATCTAAAAAAGGACAAAAATGTTTATCTGTGCTAGGGGTGAAAATTTTAATTTTGCCAAAGATATTGGTGTGGGCTTGGTAGAATCTGCTATCGAGCTAACGGCGATTATTTTGCGCGAGAATCCCAAATTTTTGATTTTCATCGGTAGTGCGGGAGCGTATAGCAAGGACATAAAATTGCTAGATATTTTTGTAAGCAACTCCGCCACGCAAATCGAATCGTCTTTCAGCAAGGGTGAATCTTACACGCCGTTAGAGAACAAAATCGAAATGGTTTCATATGAAACATTGGGCGAATCTAATGGCAAATCTAAAAACTTGGGCGCAAATCTAGCCACGATTTTAGATTCACGCCCACGCGCGATTGTCAATAGTAGCAACTACATTTGCACGGACGAAATTTTCGCACACAAAATGACAAATACAGGAATTTTGCTAGAAAATATGGAGTTTTTTGCCATTCTAAAAGTCGCGGATTATTTTAAGATTCCCGCACTTGGAATCTTTTGCATTACAAATCACTGCGACAAAGATGCGCATAAAAATTTCATCGCACTTCACAAAGATGCGCATAAAAAATTATCAATGTTTGCACTTGAAGTAGCAAGTGATTTGGTGGGGGGTATATGATACACTCGCAAAAAAATATCTTTAACTATACACTTGATGAGCTAAAAACCATACTCAATCCACCCTTTCGCGCCAAACAAATATACAGGTGGCTATATGTGGATTATGTCAGCGATTTTTCACAAATGTCTAATCTCCCAAAAACGATGAGAAAGGATTTAGACAAAGAGTTTTGCGCGCGCAATCTAAAGATTGTAAAGATTCAAAAAAGCACCGATGGAAGCAAAAAATATCTCTTTGAAACAAAAGACGGACACACTTTTGAATCTGTGCTATTGCAAATGAAAGAAAAATGCTATGACAAAAATGGAGGAATGAGCGCGAGCGAAAAATGGACTATTTGTGTTTCTTCACAAATTGGATGCAAAATTGGATGTGCATTTTGTCTCACGGCAAAGGGTGGTTTTGAGCGAAATTTAGAATCTGGAGAGATTGTGGAGCAAGTTGTGGCAATCAAACGCGACAATGACATTCCCCCACAAAAGCGCGTAAATATCGTATATATGGGAATGGGAGAGCCTTTAGACAATCTAGATTCTGTCGCGCAAGCCATTAGAATCCTTAGCGAACTTGATGGGCTTAGCATTTCGCCACGCAGACAGACGATTTCTACAAGTGGCATTGCACCAAAAATTAAAAAACTAGGGCAGCTTAATCTTGGCGTGCAACTTGCGATTTCTCTACACGCTGTCGATGATACATTGCGTAGTCGGCTAATGCCAATCAACAAGGCATACAATATCGCTCAAGTGCTCGAGGAAGTGCGTGCTTTCCCCATAGATTTGCGTAAAAGGGTAATGTTTGAATACTTGATGATTAAAGATGTGAATGATAGCCTCATTGAAGCAAAAAAACTTCTCGCTCTGCTTGACAAAATCCCAGCCAAAGTCAATGTAATTTTGTTTAATCCACACACAGGAAGTGAATTTGCGCGTCCAAGCACACAAAAAGCACAGGAATTTGCCGACTTTTTGACACAAAGGGGTTTGCTCTGCACCATTAGAGAATCAAAAGGGCTTGATATAGACGCAGCGTGTGGCCAGCTACGAGAAAAAATGTTAGCAAAACCCACACAAAACAACGCAACGGAATCTAACGATATGCAAATGCCATTGACATTAAACGCAAAACAAACAAAAGATTCTCACAATAATAATGTTTCATATGAAACATTATTATCATAAAAACAAAGGAGCAAAAATGGGCATATTGGATTGGGTGTTAATCGTTTTTTTGATTGTGGTTTTTGTCGGTGGAAGTGTGTGGTTTTTACGCATTGCATATAGCGATGAAGACAAAGATAACAAAAACAACGGGGAAGATAAATGATTTTGGTGCATATTTGTTGTTCGGTGGATAGCCACTTTTTTTTGCAAAAGTTACGCGAAAAGTTTTTAGATTCTAAACTTATCGGGTATTTTTATAACCCAAACATTCACCCAAAGGCAGAATACGATTTGCGCTTAAGTGATGTGAAACGAAGTTGTGCGATGCTTGATATTGAGCTCTTTGAGGGAGAATACGAAACACCACATTGGTTTAATGGTGTCAAGGGCTTAGAAAATGAACCAGAAAAAGGCGAGCGATGTGTAAAGTGTTTTGACATTCGTCTTATACAAAGCGCGATTTTTGCAAAAGCGCGGGGGATTACGCGATTTACTTCTACACTCTTATCAAGCCCTATGAAAGAGCAAGAGATTCTCTACGAGCAGGGGGACAAAATCGCACAAGAGCATAATTTGGAATTTATAAAACTTAATGTCCGCGCAAATGGCGGCACTCAAGAGCAAGCCGCTCTCGCCAAAAAAGACAACCTGTATCGACAAAATTATTGTGGTTGTGAATTTGCGCTCAATAAGCAACGCGAAAAATCTAACAAAATCGCTTTGGAGCTCATCGAAAATGTTGGTAGGCAATTTCTCCCAGCAAGCAATGAAGATAGAATCCGCACTTTCGCTCGGCGCGATGAACTTGAGCAAACACACACACCATATATTTTATCCAAGCGCACCATTCTTGCGTGGCGAGTGCTTCGTGCAAGCGCACGATGTGGCGATGAATCCATTGACATATATGTGCTATGTAACTCTCAAAGCAAAAATGCCACAAAGACTTCAAGCATTGTATGGACAAAAACGCTTGTCCCATCTCCGCATTTTCTCGCGCCATTTTTGGTGCAAAATGACATTGGGCTAGAAAAGATGCAACAATCACTCCCACAAACCACCCCAACAATGCAAAGCGTATTTGTAGGATTAGCAAGCAAAGATGATAGTATGTTTCTTAGCGTAAAGGACATTAACGCATTGTGTGAGACTTCATACGCTAGCGTGCGTGAAATGCTACAAAATCCATTACCCTATGAAGCAGAATCTGCGCTTAGGATTTGTTTATGTGGATTTGGAAGTATCAACCCCATTGTTGTGCTTGATACAAGACGCACCATAAGTTTGCGCCTCAGTATTCGCTCTGTATTTCAAGAAGAAAGTGTGTTTAGAATCACCGAAGAGATAAAAACGCAGTAATACCTACTCAAACTCCACGATAATCATACCCGCGAACAATTCATCTTTATAAAACTCTACTCTATACATTTTTTCTGCACTATCCACAGAAAATCGCTTTTGTATTTTGCTTTTTTGCACGAGCGTATCAAATTCTTGCGGTTTGTTAGAAGTATCGCCCGGTTTTACAAAACCAATCACATTTGCTCTGTATCCCTCTTTTGATTTGATATAAAAACTCTCTTTTGTGCGCACAATAGAGCCAATAGCAACTTCACGCTCCTCGTTATCAAGCAACATTTTCACCGAAGAAAGCGAATCATCAAAACCCAAATACAATGGCTTTAAGCGTCCCATTGTGCGATTGCCATATTTTATGTCAATAAGCGTGCTGTTGCTCGTGTGGGCTAATCCCAAAATATAGCTTTTAGAATCGAGCTTTATGCCTTGCAAGTCCTTTTTTGCGCTAAGTGGCATTGGGAAATAATTAAGCGGGCTTTTTAACCCAAAAATAGGAATTTGAATGTTTGATTGAATGCTTAGCGTGATAGAAGTATCATTGATGAGTTTTGCCACTGCTTGTGGATTAAGCTCAAAATGTCGCTCAAACTCGATTCCCAATGCGTGTAAAAAGCCCTCGATTCCAAGCAGATGATAATAAGTTTTTTCCCTTAGAGGCAAGGTTTTTGAGGCTTCGTGAGCAAATGCTGGCTTGTTATTAGTAATAGCAAAATAAGTGAGGGATTTTTGCATTTCTGTGTCTTTGAGTGCGGTATGGGTATTGCGGATACGATATTGGTGGAAAGGCTTTAGCAAGCCCTTATTGGTGTGCTCAACAACTTTGTTGATAATATCGTGCAGATTCCCAAAATGCTCAACATTGATAGAATTTTGGTCAATAATAGAGCAATTCCCCCATCGCCTTGGTCCAAACATTTCATTCACATATTCTTCGCGATAAAACCCGCTCCCATCGTGCATATGAAATATCGCGCTCACCTCTGGTTTTAAAATTTCTGCCTTAATCTTTTGTATAACGCCATATTCTGGGTCTTTTGCACTAAGTGTGGCAAATTTACGATTTAAATCCCCAAACACACCACGATTGTTAAAAAACATTGAATGCGGGCTAAGAGATGGGACTACACGCACATTGCCTTTTTTGATAGTGTAATATTGGAGTAAAATATTTGTGGCATTATACGCTCCGGGCTCATCACCTTGAATCCCAGACATTATAAGCGCAAACGGTCCATTAGGATTTTGTGTAGGCATATCATAGACTTTAAAATCAATAGGGCTAACCTTGCTGTCTGCCTCCACACCAAAAGCAACGCAGACAAACAACAATGCCAACAAAAATGCCCTTACACCAAAATTCATAATGCCCCTAATCTTCAAGTTTAATAAAAAATAAAAGACAAAAAGTATAACACAAAAACACAACAATCTTTGCTAAACGCCACACATTTATCAAACCAAAACCACTTCGTTTTTGGCATTTTAGGAATAAAATATGCTTTGTGGTTCAACAAGTTTATCTTTAGGAGTTAGCCAAAATGGAACATCTCAACACACAAACAATACAAGGCTTTGCTCATAGCAACCAAGAAAGTGCTACACAAAACGCTATTAAGCAATTTAACCAAGACAGCAAGGGTCTTAATGAATTTATCGGGGTGTTGCAACTTGGAAATATCGCCCTTAGCAAGATTGAGCGCGAACTTGCTAGGTTAGATTCTTTGCAAACCAAAGAATCTAACCCAGCCTATATCCACGCAAAAAGCACCGTTTTTGTCCAAGTGCAAAACATTATCAATGCAAGTGCATTTTTAGGTATGCCAATTTTTGAAACCAACTTTACCTCCAAAATAAATGGAGAATTGCACGAAATATGCTTTGAAAATCCACTCAAAGCAAAAGACATCGCCTCTATGAGTGCATATATAAAGGATAAAAAGCAAGAATCTAATGAGTTGCTTTCATTGCTCTCTGCCGCTCTCCTTAGTGGTGGCGATGATGCGCGCTTTGAGCAAGTTAGCAGTGCGGATTTATCGCGCCTTTTTAAATCATAATGCTTCGATTCGCACCCTCGCCCACAGGCGATATGCACATTGGCAATTTGCGTGCCGCCATTTTTAATTACATTATCGCCAAACAAAGCAAAGAGCCCTTTTTAATCCGCATAGAAGACACCGATACAGCAAGAAACATAGAAGGCAAGGATAAAGATATTTTAGCCCTGCTCAATCTCTTTGGTTTACTGTGGGATAAACTCGTTTATCAAAGCGACAACTTCGCTCATCACTTGAAAATCGCAGAATATCTCATCGCTAAAGATTTGGCGTTTTATTGTTACTGCACTCCAGAGTTTTTAGACAAAAAACGCGAAGAATTTATCGCACAAAAAAGAGCGTTTCGCTATGATGAAGCGTGGGCAAATGAACAAAAAGATTCCAATCCAAACCCCGTGATACGACTAAGAGGAGCAAAAAATGATATTGTTTTCAAAGATTGCATTAAGGGGGAATTGCATTTTAGTGCCCAAGAAATTGATAGCTTTGTGATTATCAAGCAAGATAAGATTCCTACTTATAATTTCGCGTGTGCGGTTGATGATATGCTTTATGATATTAGCTTTATCATTCGTGGAGAAGACCACACCAGCAACACACCAAAACAGATTCTTATCCACAAAAACTTAGATTATCCCAAAGACATCAAATACGCGCATTTGCCCATTATTTTAGGGGAGAGCGGGAGTAAAATGAGCAAGCGTGATAGTGCTTCTAGTGTGAGCTGGCTTTTGGAGCAGGGCTTTTTGCCAAAAGCGATTATCAACTATCTTGTGGCAATGGGAAACAACACACCAAAAGAAATTTTTACCCTTGATGAAGCGATAGAATGGTTTGATATAAATAAAATTGCTAAATCGCCTGTGAAGTTTGATTTAGCACGCTTACGCTTTATCAATAGAGAACATTTAAAGTTGCTTAACGAGCAAGAATTTGCCCTGCTTTTAGAATCTAAAGACCCAAGTATCGGGGGATTAGCAAAACTTCATCTCCAAGAAGCAAGCACGCTTAATGAGGTGCGTGAAAAAATTGACTTAATCTTTAACACAAAAGATATTTACGCCACTTATGAGGGGCAGGATTTCAGCACGCAGGCGCAGATTCTTTATGAATGCTTTTGCACGCTTATGGATTCTCATCACAACGCGTTAAATGACTATGAAGAGCTCAAAAAAGAATTGATGTCGCGCAGCAAGCTTAGTGGCAAAATGTTTTTCAAGCCTCTTAGAATCTTGCTAACAGGCAGGGCACAAGGTTTGGAGCTAAATGAGATTTATCCATTTTTGCGACTTTTCTTACGCGATATTATACGCATAAAACCCAAAAACTAGCCTCATAAATGCGGGGCAAAAAAGCCCTTAAGTATGGAATCCACGCGCTGTATGACATCAGTCGCACTCTCATAAATGACCTCATCAAATACGCGCTCATCGATGCTTTGAGATTGCTCAAGATTGTTTAGAATCTTTTTGCCGATGCGAGGATTAAGCGCGAGCAGACTGCTAATATCTATCACGCTCCCGCTTGTGCCCACCACCAGCACACAATCACACTCTCTTAAAGAAGTAAAAACTTCATACATTGTTGCATATAGCGGGGCTTGTTCGTAGAAAAATACAATTTTTGGCTTTATTTTTTCATAGCCACACTGCACACAAGGCTGAGAATTATATGCCTCATAACCAATGGTGGTAACATTCTCACAGCGCGGACAAACAAGTTTGATAAGCTCTCCGTGCAAATGCACCACATCTTTTGCCCCCGCACGCTCGAGCAAATCATCGACATTTTGTGTAAGGTATATCACTTCTATACGCTCAGCGCACTTTTTGTTTGATAATTGTGCGTTGAGCGTTTGTGGCAAGGTGGCGAGATATTGGTGCATTGCATTTGGAGCGACATTTTTAAGCTCGGCTCGGCGCAAATTATAAAAATTATGCACGAGTGTGAAGTTTTTCTCCCAATTTTGGAAATTACACACTTCCATTGGGTCATAATTTGCCCACAATCCATTACTATCGCGGAATGTCGCTACGCCCGATGGTGCGCTTAGCCCAGCCCCGCTAAAAACCACTAATTTTGGCATACAGATTCTGTGCTAAAGCACTTGGTTAAGAAGCGTTTGGATTTTTTGTTTTGAATCTGGCTCAATAAGTCGCTCTATTTCTTGCCCGTTTTTATACCCAATAAGTGTCGGTATTCTACGCACGCCTAGTGCGTCTTTTAGAGCCGATTCCTTGTCGATAGAGATATGATAAATATGTGTTTTGTCTTTATATTCCTTGCTTAATTCTTCTAAAATTGGCTCGATTTTGCGACAATCTGGACACCAAGAAGCCCCAAGCACCACCAAACAAGAATCTTTTTGAATAACCGTTTCATATTGCGTTGCATTTATTTGTTCGACCATATTGTAATCCTTTGTGATAAGTTATAATCGCGGAGCTAGTTTATAGTGTTTGTTTAAATGTTTAGTAAAGGCGATATAAAATTTGACTTTGTGTTAAAAACATAAATAATCCCGTGCCTAGCGCAATGGCAATAAATTCTACGCGAATACACAAATACATTATCACCACCGCAAGAGTGGCGAGTATCTCATTAAATGGCAAAGTCGATAAAGAAGTATCCTTATAGCAATATACCAGCAAGATTCCCATACTCGCACTAGGTGTAACTTTGCCAAGGTAAGTAATAAAATGTGGAATCTTCTTGGCAAAAAGCACAAAAGGCAATGCGCGTGTCGTAAATGTCCCAAGCGTCAATGCCAAAACAAATATGGTAAAATCAAATGCACTAATCATTGCAAGCGTCCTTTTTAGTGCTTGTATGAGAATTTGTGGGAATGGTGCTTTTGGGTGCAAAAATGGGCTTGCTTAACGCAAAAAACACCACACAAAGAGCCATCGCATACAACAAAAAATCTGCTCCAAAAATAGCCAAGCTCACAATCCCAATCCCAGCACCAATAAGAGCCAATGTTGCGTTTTTCTTGCATTGTTCTAAAAAAATCACAATAAAAATGGCGTTCATCACAAATTCAATGCCCTGCGTGCTAAAGCCTTGCGCTTGTATGCTCTTAGCAAGCAATGCCCCCAAGCAACCACCAACCACCCAATAAAATTGATTGAGTGCGGAAATATAAAACATAAAAAGCGGTTGATTGTGTGGGTGTGTTTTTACATTTATAAGCGCGAAAGTTTCATCGGTGAGAGAAAAAATCATATAAAATTTTCGCACCTTAGTATAATCTTGGAATCTATGAAGCATACTAATGCCATAAAAAATATGGCGCGCATTTATCACTAAAGCAAGCACCACTAAAGCAATAAAATCAAGTCCTTGTGCGAGCAAAGAAACCGCGACAAATTGCATAAGTCCAGCATAAATACACACGCCCATAATAAATGCGTGTAAAACGGTGTATCCAGCATTTCCAAGCAACACACCAAATGCTCCACCAAGCAACAAATACCCAATCATAATAGGCAAACTCGCATAAAAAGAATCTCTAAAAACCAATTTCTTAGGGTATGGCGTTGTATCAGTCATTGTGTTGCTTTGGTGGGAGATAAATTACATTTTTGTTTTTGCGTGAATGCCAAGCAAAGAAAGCCCAAGACTTAAAGATTGCGAAACCGCAAGCAAGATTTTTAAAATTGGGGTTTGATGGGGATTATCTAGGATTCTATGTGCGTTATAAAAGCTATGCAAAAGGCTTGCGAGCTCGCGTAAATATTCGCAAATTTTTTGCATTTCTCTTTGTGCAAAACTTGATTGTATAACTTGATGAATGTTTAATGCGCAAAAAAGCAGGTTTTGGGCGTCTTTGGCGATAGTGCAGTCCTTTTGTCCTAAAAATTCTACAATACTTGATTGTGTGATTTGTGCTTGTGTGAGATTTGACTTTCCTAGTAGCGTGTGGATTCTCGCATTTGCATAGTTGATATAAAAAACGGGATTGTTGGAATCTTGCTGACTTAGTGTGTGAATGTCAAATTCTAAATGCGTATCGGGCTTTTTAGTAAGAAAAATAAAGCGCAAACAATCCGCACCAATCTCATCCACTACATCACGCACGAGAATATAAGTGCCAGCGCGTTTGCTCATTTTATAAGGCGCACCATTTTTTAGCAAACTCACCATTTGGGAGAGCAAAATCTCTAATTTTTTACTCTCATAGCCCAAAAACTCTAGGCTTGCCTTTACTCGAGCGATATAGCCGTGATGGTCTGCCCCCCAAATGTTAATATAACTATCAAACTTTCGCAAAAACTTATCACGATGATAAACAATATCCCCAGCCAAATAAGTTGGCTCGCCATCTTCACGCACAATAACCCTATCTCTTTCATCGCCCTTTTGGCTAGATTTAAGCCATATTTTGCCCTCATTTTCATACACGGCGTCATTATTTTGCAAGATTTGCAGTGTTTCTTGCCATTGGCTAAAAATAGCCCTCTCACTCACAAAATTATCAAAGCTAATGCCTAAATCAGATAAATTTTGTTTAATTTCTGCAAGCATTAAATCTTTAGCAAATGTGCTTAAAGTGGCTATTGCTTGAGTGTTGTGAGAATCCGTGAAAATCTGCGCTCCAAAAGCACCTAACGCCTCTTTAGCGATATTTTGTATATACTCGCCTCTATAACAATCCTTCTCCCATTCCTGTGGATAGTCATTATTTTGTGCCATAAACACCGAACGACCGAGCTTGGTAATCTGTGCGCCCGCATCGTTAATATAATATTCTGTAACAATATCATAACCCAAAAACTCTCCCACGCGCTTTAAGCTATCGCCAAAGACAGCTCCCCTTGCGTGGCCTATATGGAGCGGTCCTGTCGGGTTGGCACTCACATATTCAAGCAAAATGCGCTGGTTGTTTTTGGGTTGTGCAATAAAATATTTTCCACTTAGCGCGCTCGCGCATAGGGAATCTAAAAAGCTCGCGCTTAAAGTAAGGTTAATATAACCATTGAGTTGCGAAGCTTCGCTAAAACATTCGTGTTCGTTGAGCTTTTGACAAATTTCATTAGCAATGGCACTTGGTGATTGTTTAAGGATTTTTGTAAGCACAAACGCCACAGGCGTAGCAAAATGTCCTAAATCCTTGTTTTTAGGACGCTCTATGGGAATATCAATGGGTGAAATATTAAGCGGAGAGAGAATCTCGGTGTTTATGAGATTCTCTAAAAGCGATTTTATCTGTTTGTGCATCTGCAAAAATTATTTTGTTAAGCTTGTGTGCTTGGTTTTTGCTCATTGGCATTGGTTCGTGTGATGTCCTTGTTGGCATCTTTTGGTAGATTCTCTGGCTTTTTGTCTTCATCGTCCTCTTCATTTATGGCTTTTTTAAAGTTCTTTACCCCGCTACCTAAGCCTTTCATTAACTCTGGGATTTTTTTCCCACCAAAAAGCAACAACACAATCACCAAAATAACAATTATTTGCCACGGACTTGGTCCCATATTTCACTCTCCTTACAATTAAATAAGCCACATTATAGCAAAAAAGGCTTAAATATAATGCCAATTTTTTGCTAGGCTAGAATTTTTATCGCTATTTGCATAAAACAAACTTTTAGCAATACAAACGATAGCCTCCCTCGCCTCATTTATGTCATCATTTATAATAACAAAGTCAAATTCGCCTAAATGTTGCATTTCACTTTTGGCTTGGGCGAGCCTTAGCTTTATGGTTGCTTCATCATCGGTGTTGCGCATTTGCAGGCGAGATTTTAGAATCTCCGCGTTTTTGGTGGTGATAAACACGCTTTTTACTGCGTTGCCAAAATGTTTTTTAATGCTTGTGTGTCCTTGCACATCGACATCAAAAACCACAAGCCTGCCTTGCTCTAATGCTTGTGTGATTGGCAACAACGAAGTGCCATAGTAATTATTATGCACTTGTGCGTATTCTAAAAACTTGCCCTCTTTAATGTGGGTGAGAAACTCCTCCTCACTCACAAAGTGATAATGCACACCATCTTGCTCACTCTCGCGCTTAGCGCGCGTGGTAGTAGAGATAGAAAAATACGCATTAGGGATTTTTGCTAAAATTTCTGCACTCAATGTGCTTTTCCCACAGCCACTAGGACCTGATAGGATAAGCAATGCGCTCATTTTTTGGCGTCCTTAAAACTTATGTTAATAGAGACTTCCATTCCATCAAGCAGCGTTTTTAACTCATTGCTTGCCATAGACTGCAACGCGCCCTCTAAAGATTTGCCTATGGCATTTTTCACTGCATCTATTTCAGCTGGCGAGACAGCGGATTGTGAGTGAGGTTGTGCCACCTCATCGCTTGATGTGCTATCTTGTGGGGTTTGCGACTCCGCCAATGGCTCCTCACCCAACGCTTCTGCCACTTCATTTTCATTAAGGTTGCTAAAGTCTTCCGTGCCTTGCGGGCTAGATTGGGAATCTTGGGCTATGTCAATGTCCGCCACATCATCTGTGGACGCGCTAGGCTCATCTGCAGGCATTTCTACATCTGCTAGAGCTACCTCATCAAGCGCAATATCCTCGCCCAACTCATCAGCTACGCTTGCCTCTGTGCCACTTTCTTGCACATTGTCTTCTTGCGGGAGAGATTCTGTAATATCTTCTAATGCAACCTCTTCAGCCTCTTGTGGGGCTTGTGTCGCTTCATCTTGTGGCATCTCTGCCACCTCTGTCGCTGGCTCTGGCTCTTCTTTAGCTGAGACCTCATCTTGTGAAGCCTCGCCTAACTCAGCACTTGTATCAGCAAAAAACTCTTGGGCTTGCTTGGAATCAGATTCGCTATCTTGACTTTCTTGCGCGGTAGGCTCGCTCGCTTGGGCGACTTCATCGACCTCATCGTGCGCGACCTCATCTTGGATTGAAGATTCTTGTGGCACTTCATCTTGCGCGGGAGATTCTGGAGATTCTTGGATTACATCTTCTAGCTCTTGGGCTTCTTGGTGGGATTCTTGGGTGGTGGCTTCTTCTTGTGGGGCAGATTCCACCTCATCGCTAGAAGTTGGTTCTTGGGTTAAATCTATGGAATCTAAGTCTAACTCTTGGGCTTCTTGCGTAGATTCATCAGGTTTATCCGCAAGCTCTAAACCAAGTGCGTCTAAATCCAAATCGCTTTCACCAGCTGTATCGGATTCACTAGGAGATTCGCTTGCCTCTGCTAAATCTGGCATTGCGTCCTCGGTGGATTCGCTTGGGGTAGATTCTGTCGCTGGTTGGGAGGCTTGCTCTTGTTTTGTCTCTCCATTGGATTCATCGCCGATAGCATCAAGAAGTTCGCTTACTTCACTTATTTGCTCCTTATCAAGCACTTGTGGTTGTGTATCGCTTGCCTCTGGAGCTAGGGTTGCTGGCTCTGCTTCAACCTCATTAGCCTCTTTGGTGGTTGGCTCTAGGGGTGGTGTGGCTGGGGGTGGTGTGTCTTTGGCTTCTTCTTGTGGGGCAGATTCTGCTTCATCGACCAAATCATCAAGGTTAATATCATCAATATCAAGGGATTCTGGTGCTTGTTCGTCTTTATGTAAATCCGTATCTGCGAGCAATTCTTCTGTGCTTATTTCTTTGGCTGGGGGCTCGCTTGCGGATTGCTTGGCAAAGCTATCATTGACTTTCTCTTGTGGTGAGGCTTCTGGGTGTTTAATATTGAGCTCTTTTGAAAGCAAATCAAGGCTTGAAAGAGAATCTTCAGCCGTGCGCATTGCGCGTGTAGCCTGCAAGACAGAATCTACACTCATATCTTCTGGCACGACCTCCTCTTCTATGGATTCAAAGCTATGCTCCTTTTTAGACTTGGCGATTTCTTCGATGATAATGTTTAAAATATGCGTGGGGATAAAGGGTTTTTTAATATACTCGCTAAATCCGCTATACATTTCCTTAGAATAGATAAGGCACGCACGGCGATTTTTTAGAAGCTGTTTATATTTTGACTTATCAATGCTATAACACCCATCATCAGCGATGATGTAATCATATTTGGCAATGTCGCCGATTTCACTAGGCTCACGCACTGTTATAAGTCTCACATTTGCTTTGGCTGCCGTAACCTCAATAAGCTTTTGAACAATTGGATTGGTGTTAATAAAGAGAATCTGCATTGCACGCCCTTATTATTTAGTTTTATAAAATCGTTAAAGCTATTAGGGTATTATAGCCAAACAATTTAGTTTTTAAGGAATGTTAAATGAAAAAAGTTTTTCACTTGTGGATTGTTTGGTGCGCCTTAGGCTTTGCTCAAAGCATTTATTTCCTCCCTAACGAAAACAAAGAGGCTTTAAACGCCCTTACATCTGCACTCTCAAATGCACAAAGCGAAATTAAAATCTCCATTTACACTTTTACACATCGTCAAATTGCCAATGTCTTGCGCGATAGTGCCAAAAAAGGCATAAAGGTGCAAGTCATTTATGACAAATCACAAAACCTCCAAAGCAAAAACTCTACCATTGGTTACCTAGCAAAATATAAAAATATTGCTGTTTGCACGCTGGAGGGATTAAAAAGTGGCGACATTACAGGAATAATGCACCAAAAAATGGCAATAATTGACAACAAAACACTTATTATAGGCTCGGCAAATTATTCAAAACAAGCATTTGAGCGAAGCTATGAGTTGCTTTATTTCACACAGCAAAATGAAGTGGTGCAAAAGGCGGTGCAAAATTTTGAGACAATGTATAAAAACTGCACGCCCTTTTGAACAAAACCTTAACAAACAAATACAAATATTATCATTTTTATATTACAATCCCAAACATTGTAGCAATGCCTCAACTTATGGGGCAATGCTACACAAATTTAACACAAAGGATACATTATGAAACATTCTATAACAATCATTGGTGGCTCTGTGGCGGGACTTACTTCCGCGCTTATTTTAGCAAGTGCAAAAGGTGAAAAACTTGATTTTGACATCACCATTGTCGATGAGGGCAAGGGGGATTTGCACGGTGCAGCAATTTATAATGCGCCGCTATTCCCACTAGGGGCAAAGGCTGATGAGATTTATGCGGGAATCAAAAAGCAAATAGATTCTATGCTACAAGTGCGTTACATCAAGGGGAAAGTAAATGAGGTAAGCGGGAGCAAAGGAAACTTTGAAACAAAGGGGGAGGGATTTTCCCCATTAAAAAGTGAATATGTCATTTTTGCCACAGGGGCGGGCGAATTTGACATTAAGGGCTTTGAATCGTTTGTGCGACCACATACACTAATCCCCAAACCAAATAAAGTGCGCCTAGAGTGGAGTGGCAGACAGGAAGTAAAACCCGGGGCGTATGTAGCAGGCATTGCTTCTGGGATTACCTCAATGGTAACAACAACCATTGGAAGCGCGAGTGAAGCAGCGTGTGCGATTTTAAGTGATATAGCTGGCGAGGTTACTTATCACCACGACACGCCAACATCAAGAAAATAATCCTAACTGCCCCTTTGGTGGTAAAACTACCACCAAAGATTCCACTTAATAGCTCCCAACAAAAAGCCCAAGTGCTAATGAACCACCCACATTACTTAAGTTCTGCCCAATTTGTCGCAACGCTCACATTGCATTTAAGCGGGACATTGAGCGTATAAACGGAATTCATTATGGATTCTATATGTGAGAGATAATCTTTTGCGCTTTGTTCTGGTGCTTGGAAAATAAGCTCATCGTGCACTTGCAAAAGCATTTGCAAATCGCTTGTGTGATACCGCCTATGAAGCTCAAGCATACCGAGTTTAATCAAATCTGCCGCACTCCCTTGAAAAATGCAATTTACCCCCTCGCGCAAAAAGTTTGCTTTCATAAATTCGCTCGTATTAACAAAGTCAAAATATCGTCTCCGCCCTAAGAGCGTCTGAGAATAGCCATTTTGGAGCAAAAGTTCTTTTTGTGTGTGAAGATAGTCTTTTACTGTGGGAAAAAGCTCAAAATAACTATCAATATAGCGTTTCGCTTCTTTGGTGGGGATTTTTAGCGTTTCGCCAAGTTTCCTTGCGCCCATTCCATAAATGAGCCCAAAATTTATACTCTTGGCAATCGCGCGCTTGCTTTGAGCTTGAGATTCTCCAAAAAGGCGCAATGCCGTCTCATAATGAATGTCTTTGTCCTGCATAAATGATTGTATTAACAAAGAATCTTGACTAAAATGAGCCAAAAGACGCAACTCAATTTGAGAATAATCCACGCTAATGAGCACGCAACCCTCTTGGGCGATAAACCCCCTGCGAATCTCGCGCCCATATTCACTCCGCACAGGGATATTTTGCAAATTAGGAGATTTGGAGCTTAATCGCCCCGTAACCGTGCCTGTTTGCAAAAATGAAGTGTAAATTTTGTGCTGTGGATTTTGCTTAGCATATTTTAATAATGGCTCAATATAGGTATTTTTAAGTTTATTCATCTCTCTGTAATCAAGGATTAGAGGAATTATAGGGTGAGAATCTACGATTTTATTAAGGGTGGCTTCATCGGTGCTTAACCCGCCCTTGACCGCTCTGCCACTTTGCAAACCAAACTTATGAAAAAGCAAGTTTGAGAGCTGTTGGGGAGAATTGATGTTAAAATTTTCGCCCGCTTGCTCATAAATCTCTTTGGTTAGTGTGTGTAAAATTTTGCTAATTTTGTCATCTTGTCGCTCAAAGAGTGTCGTGTCAATGCGTATGCCCCTTGATTCCATAGCACAGAGCACTTTGATGAAAGGAAACTCCAAATCGTGTGCCAACTTAAGAATCTCGCCTAAATCTCTTGCATCAAACTCGCCCAAAAGGTGCTTATACAAGCAAAATGTCGCTACGGCATCTTCTGCGGCGTATTCTGCGGCGATATGCACTTCGACATTGGCGAAATTTTTCTCTTTATCCACCACACTATCAAAGCTAATCATTTTATGATTAAAGTGTTGTGCCATTTGCTTATCCAATCCCACAGGCTTTGCAGAATCTAAAAGCCAGCTTAAAATCATCGTATCGACAATTTCGCCCTGTGGCTCTATGGAAAAGTTTTTTTTCACAAGAGCTATGTCAAATTTTAAATTATGCCCGATGATTGGGTGGGCAAAAATCATCTCAATGGCTTTTTTCGCCTCTTGTTTTGGAATCTGTGTGTTTTGATTCGCGCCTAAGTAGGTATGTGCGATAGGGACATAATAGCCCTTTTTTCCATCTAGGCAAAAGCTAAAGCCAATGATGTTTGCTACCCTTGTATCAAGGCTATCGCTCTCTGTATCAAAGGCGATTTGGGCTGTGCTTGATATGCTCTTTAAAAGAGCGAAAAGGGCATTAGAATCTGTTATAACTTCCCATTCATACTCAAATCTTGTGTGGGTGTCTTTTGTCTCTTTATTTGGGCTTTTTTGCACTGCGTTTGCATATTTGGCATTTTTTGATGTTGCTTTGGAATTTGGTCCTAAAATTTTATTTAAAATCCCCTTAAATTCATATTCTTCTAATTCATTAACAATGTGCAAAAGGGGATTTTGGCTTGGCATTGCACAAGCGGCAAAGTCAATCTCTAGCGGAATGTCGCGCACTAAAGAAACAAGTTGTTTTGAGATAAATGCTTCGTTTTTAGAATCTTCAATGACTTTGGCAAGGCGGGGAGTCAAAATGCCCGCAATTTCATCGGTGCGTTCATAAAGTGATTCCAATGAACCAAAATGTTTGATGAGTTTGCACGCGCTTTTTGCCCCGATGCCCTTAACTCCACTGATATTATCCACACTATCGCCAACTAAACTTTGATAATCCACAAACTCGCAAGGCAACACACCAAATTTTTCCTCGCATTCCCTCTCTCCAATAAGTCTCTTTTTTATAGGGTCATAAATATGTGTTTGGTCGTTAATAAGCTGATAGAGGTCTTTATCGTGGCTTATTATGCGCACGCTTAATCCTTGCTTTTGTGCGAGCGTAGCCACAGTGGCGATAATATCATCGGCCTCGTATCCCTCTACGCTAAGGTTAAACAAATTCATTTTGTTAATCCACTCTATGGCGATTGGAAGCTGTAAAACCAAATCTTGTGGTGTTTCTTGGCGATTTTGCTTATAGGGAGGATAAAGAATCTTGCGCCTATTTACCCCTCCGCCCTCTAGGGCGAAAATTATATAATTGCATTGCTCATCTTTATAGAGACTTGATAAAAGATTACAAAACCCTAAAAGCAAGCCTGTTGGGAATCCATCTTTGTTTTTAAGTGGTGGAAGGGCGTAAAAAGCGCGGAAAAAAAAGCCAAAAGTGTCTATTACCGTGATAGTTTTCATTTAGTTAAATATCAAGGTGTTTGACATCTTTGGCGTGATTTTGAATGTAATTTCGGCGTGGCTCGACCTCATCACCCATAAAGAGCGTAAAGATTTCATCAGCGCGTTCATCATTGTCTGCTTCGAGTTTCACGCGCAATAAAGTGCGGTTAGCAGGCGTCATTGTCGTCTCCCAAAGCTGCTCTGGATTCATTTCACCCAAGCCTTTATATCGTTGTATGTAGGCGTCTTTTTTGGCACTTTGCTCAATTTCTTCAAGCAATTCAATAGGTGTCTTGCTTTTGATAAAATCAAGGTTGCGCTCAGCGATTTTTTGATAGATAAATTGTGCTTCTTTAAAGAAACTGTCGTTGTAAAGGCTTTCGTTGATACTAAGCTCCACAAGTCCCACTTTTGTTTGGATATAAAGCTCTAAGCCCTGCTCGCTTATGTTTTTATTTAAAATATTGCATTCGCGTTTGGCTAAAAACTTTTGTATTTCACCAAAAAGTTTGTCATAATCGGTGCTAATGTGCTTTGGATTCTCAATTAGATGCTGGATAACCTCAATCATTGGATAATGTTTTTCAAGTTCTTTTAAAATAGTGCGATAGTGCGCGATGATTTTTAACACTTCGAGTAATTCCGCATTCCCAATGCCCTCGAAAACAAAATCTCCAATGCCATTTTCAATCAAATATTCACTCAACGCTTTATCATCTTTGAGATAAATCTCTTTCTTGCCTTTTTTGAAGCGATAGAGCGGAGGTTGGGCGATATAAATATGCCCATTTTCTACCAAAGGCTTTAAATAACGATAAAAAAATGTCATTAAAAGCGTCTGTATGTGGCTACCATCGACATCGGCATCAGTCATAATGATAATTTTGTGATAGCGCAATTTTTCGATATTAAATTCCTCGCCAATCCCACACCCAAAGGCGGTAATCATATTTTTAATCTCTTCGCTTTTAAGAATCTTATCAAGGCGAGATTTTTCCACATTTAGGATTTTCCCGCGCAAAGGCAAAATAGCTTGATACCCTCTATCGCGCCCTTGTTTTGCACTACCACCAGCAGAATCTCCCTCTACTAAATATATTTCAGATTCTGTTGGGTCTTTGCTTTGACAATCAGCGAGCTTGCCCGGCAATGTGCCAACAGAAAAATTTTCTTTTTTGCGCGTAATATCACGGGCTTTTTTTGCCGCTTCTCTCCCACGCGCCGCCATAATCGCCTTTTGCATAATCGCTCTTGCGTCATTTGGATTCTCTTCAAAGAACTTTGCGATTTTTTCATAAGTGAGCTTTTGGACGATTGGTTTTACAAAAGAGCTTCCTAATTTGCCTTTTGTCTGTCCGACAAATTGGGGCTCAATGACTTTGGTTGAGACAATAGCGACTAACCCCTCGCGCACATCATCGCCAACCACCTTAGAATCTTTTTCTCTTGCGTTTGCATTTGATTCTATATAATTCATAATCGCACGACTTAAGCCCGCTCTAAATCCCGCTTCGTGTGTGCCTCCATCTGGCGTGCGAATATTATTCACAAAGCTAAGTAATTTTTCATCATAACCATCATTATATGCAAGAGCGACTTGCACTTCGACATCTTGTTCGCTTGTCTCAAAACTTATAATCTGTGAGACTAAGGGTTTGTGGTTTAAATCCTGCACAAACTGCAATAATCCGCCATCAAAGTGATACACTTCTTCAAAGCTCATTCTTTCATCTTTAAAAGTGATGGTTACATTTTTATTTAAATACGCGAGTTCTTTAAATCGTTTTGCAAGGATTTCTTTATCAAATTCTACTACTTCCATAATCTCAGAATCTGGGAAAAATTCAATAGTTGTGCCGTGCTCTTTTGTCTCTCCGATGACTTCTAGCTCACTTTGTGGAATCCCTTTAGCAAATTCTTGGCGATAAATGCTTCCATTTTTTTTGATTGTCATTATGAGCTTTGAAGACAAAGCATTCACCACTGATACGCCCACGCCGTGAAGCCCACCAGAGACTTTGTAAGAATCTTGGTCAAATTTCCCACCTGCGTGCAAAACCGTAAGCACCACAGTGGCAGCTGGGATATTTTCTGTGGGGTGAATATCCACAGGAATCCCGCGCCCATTATCTTCTATAATCGCACTTCCTTCATTAGTAAGTGTAATTGATATATGCGTGCAATATCCTGCCATTGTTTCATCAATGGAGTTATCTACTACTTCATACACCATATGATGCAATCCGCCTACATTGGTATCTCCAATATACATTCCCGGACGCGTGCGAACTGCTTCTAAGCCTTTTAAAACCTTAATACTACCGCCACTATATTCTTTCATTATGACCTCATTTAGCTAAGAGTTTAAAGCAATTATAAAATCACAGGCATAATAATTGTGCTAAAGTTATCATCACTTAAAACAAATGGTGTGTTTTCTTCTTTTACCCCAAGAGTAAATTCATTTGATTCCACTTGAGAGAGGAAGTCAGTGAGATATTTTGATTCCGCGCCAAAAGTAAAGCTCTCAATATCTGTTTGAATTTCAATTTTTGTGCGTGTCTTGCGGTTTTCATCACTGATAGATTCAAACAAAATCTCATTTTTAGTGATAGTGATTTTAATCCTATTAGAAAGCGAGCTTACAATTTTGTTGGATTCCACAAATTTATCTTTTGGCAATTTGATTTGGTGAGAAAACTCTTTTGGGATAATTTTCTCATAATCAGGGAATTTGCCATTGATTACTTTGCTAAAAAAGATATATTGTGGAGATTTGATGATAATATGAGTTTCGTTAAAAAATATTTCTATGGAATCAACGAAGAGCTTTAGTATTTCGTTAATAGCGCGTTTTGGGATAATAACCCCAAGTGTATTAACCCCTTGACTTTCGTGTTTTACGATAGCTAAACGCCTTGTATCTGTGGCTACGAAGTTAAAAGCATATTCTTTTACATCAAGCAAAGCTCCGTTTAATTCAAACTTAGGATTGTTTGTATCCGTAGCAGAGTTGATTTTACGCATTGAGCCAAGAAATTTCTCTGGTTCAATGTTAATTTGTTGATTTTCGTCATATTGTGGCATTAAAGGAAACTCTTGTGCATTGAACATTTCAAGTGTAGTATCTGAAGCCCCTTGTTTAATGATTAAAGAATCATTTTGCACTTCAAGTAAAATATCACCCTCTTTAAGATTTTTGATGAAATTTAAAACATCTTTACCGTTTGCTGTGGCTTTTCCTTCTTCTTCCATACTTACTTCGATTTGTGAGGTAATGGCTATTTCATAATCTGTAGCCTTTAGTGTGAGCTTGTTGTCCGCACACTCAAAGTAGATATGTGAAGTAATTTGTGATAAATCTCTTTTTTCCAAAAAGCTTTGAAAGTTTGACAGAATTATCTCAAATGGAGTTTTTGAAACACTGCATTTCATTGTAGTCCCCTTTAATTTTAGATTTTAGTAGTAGTAGTAGAGCGATTGAAAATGTGAAAATTTGCTAAATCTCACGCATTTTACGCTTTTATCAACGATGAATTATTCACATTGATATATTTATATTTTCACATTTTGCTTTGTAAATAAACAAAGATACCCAAAAGCCCAAAACGCTACATTATATCGTATTTTTTCTCAAACTTCGCTTATATTATAGTTTTTTACTTTGTTTTGGATTTCTTCGATGAGATTTTTGAGGACTTCATCTTTTTTCATCGTTTCTTTGATACCTTGTAAAGCCTTGCTTATGGAAGTATGGTCTTTCATATTAAGGCTACTAGCGAGTTGGGCGTAAGAATTCAGTGTTAAAGCATTGGCAATATAAATGACAATGCGCCTTGCTTGAGAAATTTTGCGACTTTTTTCTTTAGAAGTGATTTCACTTGGCTTGATGTTAAGTTCTTTTGCCACAATGCTAATAATTTTATCCACGCTAATATTTTCCATACTTTCTTTTAAATATGCCTTTATCACGCTTTTAGTAATGCTAAGTTTGTTTGAGTCTGGATTCAGGTTTGATTGGAAATTTATCCCCTGTATGATTCCCATAATCTGCCTTGTATTGCTAATTTTTGTAGCGATATAGCTAATATTTTCAGAATCAAGCTCAAAGTCATACAGCGCGCACTTGCTTTTGATAATTTCAATTTTTGTATCAAGCTCGGTATTTTCAATTTCTGTCATAATGCTTTGTTCAAAGCGTGATTTTAATCGCTCATCAAGCCCGCGAATCTTATTTGGTGGTTGGTCGCTTGTCATTACAATTTGTTTTTTATTTTCATAAAGCTCATTAAAAGTGTGGAAAAACTCCTCGCTACTCGCTTCTTTTCCACCAAAAAATTGCACATCATCAATAAGCAAATAATCACATTTCCTATAAGTATCACGGAAAGATTCCATTGCTTTTTGACTTTTTATGCGGCGCATAAAGTCATTTAAAAATTTTTCTGAAGTAATGTAGATGACATTTTTTCCCTTTTGCGCAGTGTGATTTCTAATGGCATTAAGCAAATGCGTTTTGCCCACGCCTGTATTGCCATATATGAGGACAATGGGATAAGAGGCTTGATTTTGTGCCACGGTTTGTGAGATTCTAAAGGCGTATTCATTAGATTTGCCGATGACAAAATTATCAAAAGTTTGGTCATAATTAAATGGCTCTAAAGGAGGTTCATCGAGATTCTCATTTTTTTTGGTGTCTAAAGTTTTCACATTGCTTGAAATTTGTTTTATTTTTATTTGGATTTCAGGCTCGATTCCTCGTAGCTTTTGGGCATAAAGTTTCAACTGCTCGACATAATGCACCCGCACCCAATCCGCAATATAGACATTTGGGGCTAAAAAAACCAATAAATCCTCTTTAGAAGCGGATTTCACAAATTCCAATTTTCCCAAAAAAGTATCAAATTCGTATTCACTTATTTCGTTTTTAAGTTGATTTAGTATATCATTTATCTCCATAAAATAATCGCCTTAGAAAATAGATATATTTTTCACATTTCCCCGTGAAAGAAATGTGAAAACTTTAGACTTTTGTTTTTGGCGATTATAAAATATTTTAGCTTAAAGTGGATTGAAAATGACAATTTTAGGGATAGACCCCGGGACGAGAAATTGTGGATATGCAATTATCCAAGCAAATAACGCAGGCATTAAGCTCATAGAAGCGGGATTTATCAAAATCAAACAAAGAATCTTGCAAGAGCAGATTATGGAGTTCATCGAGGGAATCGAGCTCGTGCTCAAATCTCATAGTATTGATGAGGTTGCTATTGAGGATATGTTTTTTGCGTATAATCCAAAAAGCGTGATTAAGCTCGCACAATTTCGCGGGGCACTAAGTTTAAAGATTCTCCAAGATTTGGGCAATTTTGCCGAATACACACCCTTGCAAGTCAAAAAAGCCCTTACAGGAAATGGTAAGGCGGATAAAACGCAAGTCGCCTTTATGGTAAAGCGTATTTTAGGCATTAAGGGTGAGATTAAACCCCTAGATATTACTGATGCTATTGCGGTGGCGATTACACACTCCCAGCGCGTAAAGTTGCGAGAATCTAATGCCAAAAAGCCACAACCACCAAAAAATAACTAAAACAACTACAAGAAAAATTTTAAGATTCTAATGATGAGAGAAGTTTGTGTGAAAGCAAGGCACGAGTTTATCACGCACCTTGCTTGAGAATTTTAGAGTTTAGAAGCGTTTTCAGCAAGATAGCTTGCCACACCTGCTGCATTTGGTTTCATACCTTTATCGCCTTTATTCCAGCCTGCTGGGCATACTTCGCCGTGTTGCTCGACAAAAAGAAGCGCATCAACAAGTCTCAAAGTTTCATCGACATTGCGTCCAAGTGGTAAATCATTGATTGTCGCGTGGCGAATGACTTTATTTCTATCGATTAAAAATGTCCCGCGCAACGCCACCGCACTATTAAAAAGCACATCATAATCGCGTGAAATCGCCTTTGTGATGTCGCTTACGATTGGGAATGCAACTTCGCCAATCCCGCCTTGATTCACAGGTGTGTTGCGCCACGCGAAATGCACCTCTTTAGAGTCTATGGAGATTCCAATAAGGTTAATCCCACGCTCATTAAATTCTTTTACGCGGTTGTTAAACGCGATAATTTCGCTTGGGCAAACAAAAGTGAAATCTTTGGGCCAGAAAAATAAAATCGCGCCGTTTTTGCCTATGTTGCTATAAAGCTCGAATTTATCATCGAATGTCCCATCAGCCTTTAGTGCCTCTGCTGTAAAGTTTGGTGCTTGTTTTGTAACTAGCATATTTAACTCCTTAAATTAAAAATTTTTTTGATAACAAATTATTATCAAGTGCGTATTGTAAAAAATTTTTGTAACGAAATTTTAAACGAAATAAAATTTTTGCAAAAATCCTTGCGATTCCTCAATAGATTGTTGAGTGTTTTTGTTTTTAGAATCGAGATTGCTTTTGGCTTTTTGTGGGAAACAAACCCATTAGATTCTTTTCAAGCGCATTTTGAGCGATTCTAACAATTCATTTTTGTATTTGTAAATGTCGCTAAGATTATTTATCGCAAAGCGCGTTTCTTTCGTGCTGTCGTGCTTATCGGGGATTGCCAAATATTTGTCGTTTATGTGTTTGAGGTAAATTCTGCAAATCCACTTATTTTTGTTGTCCTCCAAAAGCACGGAGAAATACTTTGCCTTCGCTGTCCCGCGTGGCACGATATTTTGCAAGGTTGCCTTTGGATTTTCCATTAAAATCCCGCGCACGATATAAAATGCCCCAATCTCATCTTCGCTTAACTCTTTGCTATCGCCCTGTGATTCGGTATTTTCACACATAGATTCGCTAACCTTATCGCTTATTAGTTCGCTACACGCACGAGTGATATAGCCACGAAATTCCTTTATTTTGGGTGCAGTCTTTTTCGTGCCACTAAACTTTTTATCAATCACAAAGCCCACAAACTCATCGCTAGGCTTATTTAACTCTTTTGCCAAAAATTCTTTTATATCCGCACACAAGGCATTTTCTGCGTTTTGTTTAAGCATAGAAATAGCCCTTTTGCGAATCATGGCAAGATTGCTTGATAATTTCGCTTGACTAAAAAGCTCCAAAATCGCTAATTTTTCGCTAGTTAGCAATGAATCCAGGGGCGTAGATTCAAGATTGAGCACCATAAAGGGCGTTGAATCCATTGTATTTTGCTTTTGCGTGTCGGCAAAAAAGCGATATTCCAAGCCATTTGTGAGAATCCCAAACTTACAACCCTTTCTAGCACACGCACTAAAATATCCCGCTAACTGCCCTTGCGGATTATTGTTTGGCTTTTTGGAGTCCAAATCCACGCCGTGATGTTTAATCTCAACGATTGCCAAAGGCTTATCCTTGCTTAAAATCGCATAATCCACCTTATCATTGCTACCAAATCCAGCTGGATATTCAGGCACAAGTATTTCAATGCCATCATAGCCAAGTATTTTCAAAAATGGCTTGACAAATTCCGCTCGTGTGTGTGCTTCCTCTTTGACAAGTTTTTTATTTTTTGCGATTTTCTCCGCAAGTGCTTTTAGGTTTTCTAATAATTCTTGCGACATATTGAATCCTTTGAATCCACAAAATTACATTTGATTTTGCAAGTTATGTGGTTTGTTCCACTTTGCCCGACTCTCTCTATCCACGAAAAACACGCTTAAATCCGCCTTGCGTTCATTATCAACCCACGCAATAGTCGTAGTCGCTTTATTTTCCCTATCTTCCATATACCAAAGTGCATCGCTTTTTGCGTGCGATTCCCTATCCACAACATATACAAGCAAATCCGCTCTGCTATCTCTATCCGCCCTAAAAACCTTAATATCCGCGTGTCTCTCATCTACTACGCAAATTTTTGCCATTTTTTACTCCTCATAAATGAAATATAAAATAAAATTATATTCTAACTATAATTAAATTATTCTTAATAGCTAATTTTAGATTCTATAATCATACTTTTATAGCAAATCACAAAAAAGACAAAATTATGACAATTTTAGAGCGAATTAGTGCCATCTTAAAGGCAAAAAATATGACAAAGCGCGAATTAGCAAATCGCATTATCGCACTTGGATACCGCGCTAATAAAACGGGCGAAATTCCTAGCGAATCAAGCATTTACGCCTATCTCAATGGGAGCATTGAGCTAAAGGCGGATTTGCTCCCCTATATCGCAGAATCACTCAATATCTACGAGCAAGAACTCTTTAGCGCAGAGGCAAAAAGCCAAAAAATATTACAAAAACTTTATCGCAATGATATAGAAAAATACGCTGAAATTATTGATTTATTAGAATATGTCTCACCCAAAACTTTAGAGACCCTACAAAGCGTGCTACGCAAAAATAAAACCCAAACAGAAAACTTTAATACAATTTTGGTAAATTATCTCGCGTAAAAAAATGCGGTTGAAATAAATAGAATCTATAAGTCCAACTCCATAAAACAGCCTAGATTCTCATTCTAGTCCCATTTTATGCGGGTTTAGGATATTATTTGGGTCAAACGCCCTCTTTATCGCGCCAAAAAGCTCCATTTCTGCCTTGCTAAAAGCTAGGTGCATAAATGGAGCTTTAGATAGCCCGATGCCGTGCTCCCCGCTAAGTGTGCCCTCTAGCTCCACGGCGATTTTGAAAATTTCCTCGATACATTTATGCCCGCGCTCTAGCTCGGCTTCATCTAGGGGCTTGCTTGGGTCGCCCACCATCACATTTGTATGCACATTCCCATCGCCTGTATGCCCAAAGCAGGGAATCTTAAAGCCATATTTCTCACTCACTTGCCCGATTCTCTCTAGGAGTTCGGGTAGGCGCGAGCGAGGCACGGTGATGTCTTCATTGAGCTTTTTTTTGCCATAGATATTGATGCTTTGGCTTACATTGCGCCTAGCAAACCACAAATCTTCCTCCTCTTGCGCGTTTTGTGCGATTTTAAATTCTATACAGCCATTTTCTTTAAATTTAGATTCTAAAAGGGCGATTTGATTTTGGATTTGCACTTCTAAATCCCCATCAACTTGCGTGATTAAAATCGCACCCGCCTCCGTTGGCAAGCCTTTGTGAAATTTCTCCTCCACCGCACGAATGCTTAAATTATCCAAAAACTCCATTGCCACAGGCGTAATCCCGCTTGCCATACTTTTATACACGGCATTCATCGCGCTCTCAATGCTTGGAAACACGCCAAGCGCAGATTGTTTGAATTTGGGTTTGGCGATGAGCTTGAGCGTGATTTCGGTGATGACGGCGAGTGTGCCTTCACTTGCGATGAGGATTCCCGCGACATTATAGCCCGCGACATCTTTTATGGTTTTTTTGCCCGCACGGATTATTTCGCCATTTGGTAGCACTGCGCGCAACGCCATTACAAAGTCTTTGGTGATTCCGTATTTGGCGGCACGCATTCCGCCTGCGTTTTCGCTGACATTGCCCCCTAGCGTGCTATACTCTTGGCTTGCGGGGTCTGGCGGGTAGAAAAGTCCGCGTTTTTCGACTTCGTTTTGGAATATTTTATTTACTACAGCGGGCTGGACGCGGGCGATGAGGTTTTTTTCATCGATTTCTAGGATTTTGTTGAAATGCTTTTCTAAGGCGAGGATTATCCCGCCTTGTGCGGGCAATGCGCCTCCTGTGAATCCACTGCCCGCACCGCGCGGTATCACGGGGATTTTGTGCGCATTAGCGTATTTGAGTATCGCGCTTACATCGCCCTCATCGCGTGGGAATACCACCGCTTCAGGCTCGTATCGCTCACGCGTAGCGTCATAGCAGTAGGCGAGCAAATGCGCTTTGTCATCGTAGCAATTCTCCTCCCCTACGATATTTTTCAGGGCTTTTATATGGGTAGAATCGAGCATTGTTGTAGTCCTTAGATGTCATAATTTAAAAATATATCAAGCGGAAATCGTTTGCCACTCTTGCGTAAATCTAAATACGCATCAATAAGCCTAAATTCATCTTTGCCGTGCAAAGCGCGTCTTTCCTTTGCCTGCTCAATCATTTCTAACTCAAACATCACATAAAACAGCGCGATTTCGGCGTTTTCATCATTATCTGCGAAGTTTTTAATCGTATGATACCACACATCGGGCAAAAGCACGGATTTTGTGGCTTTGGTAAAAGTGAGGTAGTCCGCTTGATTAAAGCCCAATTTTTTAAAAGTTTTTCCTAAAAATTCCACACTAAAAACCTCGCTCTCTCGCACAAAGGCTTGAATAAGAGAATCTTTTAGCTCTTTAATGTGTGAATTGTGTGGTTCATAGGCGACATCAAGTGATAAAAGTCGCTCCAAGTCCTTTTTATCGCCGTTGGTGAGAATCTGCGTGAGCGCATAGTCGCGCAATTCCTCAGGTTCGCCTTTGTTAAGCGTATTAAAGGCGAATTTGACATCATTTTGGATTTTATTTTTGTTGTTTTGAATGCTAAATTTATTGTCCTTAGCCAAATTGTAGGATTTTAATTCGACATTTTTGCCATTCATCACATTTTTGTAATCTTCAAAAAGTTTATCAATCTTTGGCTCAAAGCATTCATTAGAATCCAAGCGAGGCTTAAGATAAAAGCGTGCAAGGATTTTAGAAATTTTAGAAATTTCAGCATTTTTATATACTCGCGATTCTATGGGTTTATTGAGGGCTTGCTCGTTAATTTGAGAAAGCAACTTGCTAAAATCTCTTTGTGTGTGATAGCCTTTCATAAACTCCTTTCCCCACGAAAAACCAAAGAGCACCAAAGTGCAAATGAAAAATAACCCAATAAGTGCCAAAATCCACGCTGCCACAGGCATTGGAGGAAGTTCATAGTTGGTAAATGGCACTCTTGGCGCGTAAATACCCAAATCAAGCAAGTATAAATACGAGCCAAACACCATACAAAATATAAATAAAAAAAGTGTGTAGTATCGAAAATTCATTATTTCTCCTTAAGTGCTAACTTTTTAGTTTTTCACGCTTTTTGGCTAGGTTTTGGTTTTCTTCAAAATGCTCCCGACATTCAATGCAATACTTGGCGTGAGGTTTAATTTTAAGTCGTTCAAGGTTGATTTCATCATCACACATTTCACAGATTCCATAACTTTTGTTTTTAAACTTGCTGAGCGCGTGTTGAATGTCTTTGATTTCGCTTTCATACATTTGCATTATGCTTGTGATTTTATCTCCGTGCGTGTGTGCAGCGATGAAATCCCCGTCATCTTTTAGCTGTGAGCCGTGCCACTGTGTGATAACTTCATTTTTTTCTAGCAACCCATCGCGCAACTTTTGGAGTCGCTCTTTAAGCAGATTCTCAAAAAATTGATAATTCATAAATCCCCCTTTGTTTGGTTATTTGTGATATGGATGATTGGCTATGATGCTTAGTGCGCGATAAATTTGCTCGCACAAAACAATTTTAGCAACTTTATGGCTTAAAGTAAGCGAGCTAAGACTAATGCTTTTAAGCCTTTGTAAAAAGTCCTGCTCAAATCCATATGCCCCCGCGATAAAGAAATTTACTTCTGCATTGTTTTCTAGCATTTTAGCAAAGTCCATAGAATCGAGCTGTTGAGATTGTGGGTGCAAAGCGATATTAAGACTTTGTGGTTTGATAAATCCCTTAAGGGCGTTTGAATAAGATTGCTGTGCTTCTTTTGGCGAGGACTTTTGTGCTTTGGCAATGCTTGGCGTGAAAATATCAACCACATTGAGATTCGCGCCAAATTGCCTTGCTTTGGTTATATATTCTTGTATCATCGCCACAGAATCTGCCTTGCTAATACAATATAGGTTGCATTTCATAGTTTTTGTTTAAATATCGTGCCAGATGAGAAAGCGTGGATTTAAGGTTTTTACGCTCTACCACCATATCAATAAGCCCGTGCTCTAAAAGAAACTCCGCCGTTTGGAATCCCTCTGGTAAATCTGTCCCAATGGTTTGTTTAATGACTCTAGGTCCTGCAAAGCCGATGATTGCCCCGGGCTCAGCGATAATGACATCACCCAAAAACGCAAAGCTCGCGCTTACTCCACCAAAAGTCGGGTCTAAAAGCACAGAGATAAAGGGAAGTTTTGCTTCGCTTAGTAAGTTTAGTGCAGCAGAAGTTTTTGCCATTTGCATAAGTGAAAAGGTAGATTCTTGCATTCGCGCTCCACCGCTGGTGGAAAATATAATAAGTGCTTGTTTTTTGACAATCGCTCTGTTGATAGCACGCACGATTTTTTCGCCTTCTACTGAGCCAAGAGAACCACCCATAAAGGCAAAATCAAACATCACTATTTGCACGCCAATACCATCAATAAGTGCTTCTCCAGCGATTGCTGAGCTAGGACGCCCTGCTTTTTCCTCACCTTCTTTAATGCGTTGCTTGTAGCTTTTTTTATCTACGAATTCTAGCGGGTCTGTGGGGCGTAAATCCTTGTCAAACTCCATAAAGCTTTCTTTATCGCACAACAACTCAATGCGCTCTAATGCGGAGATTCTGAAGTGATAATTGCATTTTGGGCAGATATGGCATTGAGAGTGGATTTCCTTATAATACATAAGAGCACCACATTGAGAGCATTTAATCCAATGGCTTGGCGCATCTTTTGCTTCAGCGCGTGGCTCAGGCTTTTTTGACTTGAAAAAATCACTAAAAGACATTGTTTCCCCTTATTTTGTTTTGGCAAAATAATAGCAAAAATTTGCTTAAGAAAAAATTGTAGAATTATGCTATCAAATTTTGTAAAACTTAAGGTAAAAAGTGCAAGGTTATATTGTAAAAATTATCCCCACCAAAAGCGAAGACCTTATTTTAAAGATTCTCACGCCTAAATCGCTTAGGAGTTTTTATCGTTTTTATGGAGCTAGGCATTCTACTATTGCGCTTGGCAGGAAAATCGATTTTGATGAGGTGTTTTCTCCACACTTCCTCCCGCAAGCACGCAATATTTTGCATTTATTTCATCAATGGGAAAAGGAATATGAGCGCGTCTATGCGTGGCAGAATTTTGTGCGTTTGTTAGAGCGACATTTAAGCGAAGTGGAGGAGGTGGAGGAATTTTATTTTAATTTGCTGGAAAAAAGCGCATTGCACTTGGAGCGACAAAATCCCTTAAGAGCACTTTTAGAATCTTATGTGGGACTTTTGGCTTATGAGGGACGATTGTTGCGACAAGAGCAAGATAGGTGTTTTTTGTGCGATGGGGTGTTAGATTCTCATATCGTGCTAGCGCAATCTTTCCTCTTTGCCCATCCGCATTGTGTCAATGGCACTCCTATGCAAAAGCAAGCTATATTGGAGTTTTTACACACACAAAAAAGCCTCAACCTTAATGATAGTGATGTGGAAAAATTATGGAAAGTCCTGTGTCTAGGGTTTTAATCGTATTGCAAGATAATGGCGGACAGGGAGGGATTCGAACCCTCGGTAACCTTGCGGCTACGCGTCCTTAGCAGGGACGTGGTTTCAGCCAACTCACCCACCGGTCCAACAAAACAGAGCATTTCTAGCTTTGGCTATCAAAAATACCAAAAATAAAGAAGTTGCGATTGTAGCGCAAAAAAATTAAAATTCCACTTAAATGCCTAAAAAATTTGCTATACTCGCACTTTAAATTTTATACATTCCAAGACTTAAGGCATCAATACAATGAAACGATACGCGTTTATTTTCCCCGGACAAGGCAGTCAAAGTGTGGGTATGGGAAAAGAATTTTATGAAAATGAACCCATAGCAAAAGAGCTTATCTCTCAAGCAAGCGACATTCTTGGTTTTGATTGCAAGGATTTGCTCTTTAATGAAAATGACAAACTCAACCTCACTCAATACACACAAAGTGCGATATTCTTAGTGAGTTTTATCGCACACAAAGTATTTTCTCAACAATGTGGCATTACACCAACGCTATGCTTTGGGCATTCTTTGGGCGAAGTGAGTGCGTTTATTATCGCTGGGGGTGCGAGCTTTGAGAATGGCTTGAAACTTACCTTTAAACGAGGCGAACTAATGGCAAGGGCGTGTGAAGGGCAAGATGCTGGAATGATGGTCGTGGTAGGATTGCAAGAGGGTGTGTTGCAAGATTTTTGCAAGGGCAAGCAAGACATTTGGTGTGCGAATTATAACGATGATAGGCAAATTGTGCTCGCTGGCAAAAAGAGTGCGTTAAGTAGCGTGGAGAGCGCACTCAAAGAACTTGGCGCGAAACGCACCTTATTGCTTCCAATGTCTGTGGCAAGTCATTGCCCGATGCTCGATTCTATCAAGGGAGAATTTACAACCCTCCTTGAGAATCTCCTCGAGGGCAATGCGCAATATGAAATTATATCTAACGCTACAACACAAGGATATACCACTAAAGATAAGGCAAAAGAGCTTTTGTGTGCACAGCTTACTTCGCCTGTGCTTTATGCGCAATGTGTGCAACAAGTAGATGGGCGCGTTGATGGATTTATTGAATTTGGCAATGGTGCGGTGCTTAAGGGTCTTAATAAGCGATTAAGTCAAAAACCAACTTTGAGCGTCTCAAATATGGCTACACTTAAAGAAACACTTGATTGTTTGCAATCTTAGGTTTTTGGAGGGGAAGCGCGCACGAAAGTTTAAGGTTGCAATTCTAAGAAAGGAGGTTGTATGAAAATAGGCATCATTGGGGCAATGGTTGAGGAAATCACGCCGTTGCTAGAGTTTTTCAAAAATGCACATTTGAATATACAAACACAAACTATCGGGGGGAATGTGTATCATTGCATACACATTAAACAAGATAGCGTGTATATCGCATATAGCAAGATTGGGAAAGTTCATAGTGCTCTTGTGGCAACAATGATGATTTCACATTTTGGTTGCGAAAAGATTCTTTTTAGTGGAGTGGCTGGTGGATTAAGGAAAGATTTGCAAGTGGGCGATTTGCTTATTGCCACCAAACTCTGTCAGCACGATGTAGATATTAGTGCGTTTGGACACCCTTTGGGGTTTATCCCTGAGAGCGCAGTATTTATAGAATCTGATGCAGAGTTAAACTCCATTGCACGAAGCGTTGCGGGCTCTATTGGCAAAGAGTTAAAAGAGGGCGTAGTTGCCTCTGGAGACCAATTTATCAATGATGATAGCAAAAAGCAATGGATTATCCAAACTTTTGGCGCGTGTGCCGTAGAAATGGAGGGCGCAAGCGTAGCGGTAGTATGCGCTGCTTTTGGCGTGCCATTTTGCATTTTCCGCTCCATTAGCGATAGTGCGGATACAAACGCGGATATAAGTTTTGATGAGTTTTTAGAATCTGCTTCCAAAGTGAGCGCGAAATTTTGCATTGAGTTTATCAAAAAGTTAGGAGTTGGAATATGAAAGAAAAGTTAAGTTTGGGGCTAGAGCGTATCATTCTCATTCGACACGCAGATAGTATGGAACGGGAGGTTTTTGCCAAAAGTGGCAAGAGTGATTTGGAGCGTCCTTTGAGCAAAAGTGGCAAGACACAAAGCGAGGCGATTGCCGCTTTTGTAGCAAAGGTTTTACACACAAAGAAGAACCCTATATCGTGTTTGCTTTCTTCTCCTGCCACAAGGACAATGGAGACAATCAAACCATTAACAAAGGCTCTTAAAAATCTACCACGCGCACTTTGTGATAGCATTTCGCCAGATTGTGGAATCGAGGGCTACAAAAGCGCGATTAAGGCTAATAGTGTAAATGCGGGCGTTTCGACACTGCTTTTTGTCGGGCACGAGCCTGATTTGGGTGAGTTTGTCAAATATGCTATTGGCGCAGAAAGTGATGCTTGTTTATGTGTCCAAAAAGGCTCGATAATAGAGCTACAAAGAAACAAAAACAGCGCGAAAATAGAGGGAGGATTCTCTTTATCGTTGTTTATCACGCCAGAGCATTTGGGTGGGAAGCCCAAAAAAGTGAGCAAAAAAGAGTCTTAAAGCAATGTCGCCACACTCTAAGAATCTCACATCAAAAAACACCACACGCTTTATATGTGTAAATCGTGTGGTTCAATGGGGTTTAGCAAGGAATTATCGCGCGTTTAGTATGCTTGAGTTGGTGTTTGTCATCGTTATTTTGGGCGTGCTTGCCGCGATTGCTATCCCTAGATTTTCATTAACGCGCATTGACGCGCAGGTGGTAGCGATTGAAAACGACATAAACAACGCCATTAGCGCGATTCAGCGTGAAGTATTTTCACAAAATATTGACCCAAAGACACTTAACTCCACGCAAATTTTCACACTAGCAGGACTTTCAAGTGCCCGTTGGATAGTGCAAGGGAACGCCATACTGCTTGCTAAAAATAATGCTCCAGATTCTGAGAATAATTGTGTAAGTCTTAATTTTGACCCACAAACAAGCGTTATAAGCTTCATCATCACACAAAAAAGCGATTCTTCACTTTGTGAAAAACTTTTTTCACGCCACCCAAATGGCGGGAGACAAGTTCATCTTAATACTTCTAATGCAATATTTTAATACCAAGTAATGCGTATTTTATTTTATGGTAAATCGCTGTGTGAATGGGATTAGAGGATTTAGCGCGATAGAGCTACTTGCAGTGATTTGTATCGTTTCTATTTTAAGCATTGGGGCGGTTGGCTTCATTAGCAGGGGTAACCAAAAAGTTTGCTTAGAGCGGTTACGCACACAACTTTTTCTCGCCCAAGAAAAAATTGCAATGGCACATTTGCGAGAATTTTTATCTCCTCAAGGCACGGGCGCACTTAGGGCACAAGAGGCTTTATACGAGCTCACATTACAAAACCCTAGCAAAAATTGCGCATTTTCTTACACACAAGATTCTCTTATTGCCCATATTGGTGGTGAGCAGCTGTTTTTTCACATTAGCCCAAGCGATTTACACACCAACCCGAGAATCTATTGTGATTTTTCCGCTAAATCTCCCACCGCTAAGCTGTGTAAAAACTTTTTTCATAGAATCTTGGATAAGTAATCAAGTATCCATAAGCGCATTGAGGCTCTCTGTGATACTTTTGCCCTCAATGATGGCATTGACTTCTTTGGCGATTGGCACATAGACATTTTCGCTCTCCCCAATGCGCGTAATGGCCGCTGAAGTGAGGACACCCTCCGCCACCTCGCCAATCTCAGCTAATATGGTTTGTTTGCTTTTACCCTGCGCTAATCCAAGCCCCACACGATAATTTCGCGACATCGTTGAATTAGAAGTCAAAAATAAATCTCCAGCCCCAGAAAGCCCCAAAATGGTTTCCATTTTTGCCCCAAAATGCTCGCCAAATCGGCTCATTTCTACCAAACCTCTAGCTAAAAGTGCGGCTTTGGCATTATTTCCAAGATTTAATCCATCGCAAATCCCAGCAGCAATGGCAATGACATTTTTATACGCCCCAGCAATTTCACCGCCTATGACATCAGGGCTTGTGTAGGTTTTCATAAATGATGGAAAAAGTGCGCCAAATTCTCTCGCTAGCACAAGATTCCTTGAATGCACCACTACCGCGCAAGGCAACTCCAAAAGCACTTCGTTGGCAAAGCTAGGACCGCCAAGATAGCACACATTTTTTGATGAAACATGTTGCTCTATTATGTCGCTTACAAGGCTGTTTTGATTGTTGGCATTGGTTTCTATACCCTTGCACACGCACAAAACCTTAGAATCTTTTGGCAACTCAAAGGTTGAAAGCCAATCACGCAGGGCATTTGTGGCAATAGCAATGACAAAAAACTCGCTTTGCAACCCCGTTTTTATATCTACTTGTTCTATGTTGGGTGCGATAAGTCCGCTTATATCGCGCCTAGATATGATTTTAACGACATTTTTCTTTGAGAATCCAAACGCTAATGCTCTCCCCCACGCTCCTCCTCCAAACACACTCACATTTGCCATATTCCCTCCTTAAAGACAAAAGCCACATTTTACCAAATCCAAGCTAAAAACATAGAGTATTTTTATGGTTTTTTTGTTAGTATTGCAAGCAAAAATAGCGATAAAGGGGAAGCAATGCAAGAAGAAAGGCTACAAAGTGGCTTAAACGCTGGCATTATTGGGCTTGGGCTTATTGGTGGCTCAATGGGATTAGCATTAAAAGAGCTTGGGATTTTTTCGTGCGTTGCGGGCTATGATGCAAGTCCTATGCACTCACAGCAGGCACTTTCTTTGGGGCTTGTTGATGAGTGCATTAGCAAAGAGGAGCTTTTGGCTGGGGGTGATGTTATATTTTTAGCCACTCCTGTGGAGGCGATTTGTGAGATTCTAAGAACTCTCACGCCAAAGGACATTAAGCCAAGTTGCACCATTATTGATTTGGGCGGGACAAAGAGCAAAATCATTGATAGCGTTCCTAAGAGCATTCGTAAAAACTTCGTAGCCGCACACCCGATGAGTGGGACAGAATTTTATGGACCAAAGGCGGCATTGCCACATCTCTTTAAAAATAAGATTATGATTGTCGTAGATAGTGAAAAAAGCGGAGAGATTCAGTTAAAGCGGGCACGAGAGATATTTTTAGGCATTGGGAGCAAAATTATCAAAATGGACGCGACTTCACACGACAAGCATATCGCGCTTATTTCTCATATGCCTCACATTGTGAGCTTTTCTTTAGCAAACGCCGTGCTCAAGCAAGAGAATCCACAAATGATTTTAGCCCTTATTGGTGGGGGATTTCGCTCTATGACGCGTTTATCGAAGAGCTCACCACAAATGTGGGGTGATATTTTTAAGCAAAACACACAAAACCTACTTGATTCTATAACGAGTTTTCAAAATGAATTACAAAAGGCAAAAACGCTTATTGAAAACAACGATTGGGAGGGATTAGAGGCATTTATGCGAAGTGCAAATGAAGTGGGAAAAGTAATATGAATCTGCCCTATGTAAAACGATACTTGGTGTATGCTTTTTTGGCGATATTTGCGTGTATTGCCGTGTTTGTCGTGGTGCAAAGTTGTAATACAACACCACAAAATCTCTCTCAACCCTCCCAAGACACAAAAACCCTCAATATCGCATATAAAGAAAATGTCGGTGCGCTAAACCCGCAAGGCTACAACAAAAACGCGATGTTTGCGCAAAATCTGCTTTATGAAGGCTTGGTGCGCGTGGGTAAAAATGGCGAGATTATCCCCTCTCTAGCGACTTCGTGGAGCGTGGATAAAGATGGGCAAATCTACACTTTTAGCTTGCGTGAGGGCGTGCGATTTTCAAATGGCGAGGAGTTTAACGCCGATGCGGTGGTGCTAAATTTTACATCGATTTTGCAAAACCGCGCACGGCATTCTTGGAGTGGGCTAGCCCGCCACATAGAGCGCGTAGAAAAGCTCGATGACTACGGCGTGCGCCTCGTGCTAAACGCCCCTTATGTGCCCACGCTAAGCGAGCTAGCGTTAGTGCGCCCGTATCGCTTCCTAGCACCCAAAGCGTTCCCGCCTGATTTGGACTTAGTAAAGCATAATCCACAGCCCATCGGCACGGGCGCGTATATGCTAATAGAATCAAAGCTCGGGGCGTATGATATGTTTGCCAAAAATCCGCATTATTGGGACGCACAGCGACTAGCGCAGGACGGGGGATTTTATTATGATTTTGTGCGTATCAAGGTGATTTTTGAGCCCACTTCCAAAATGACGGCGTTGCGCGCAGGGCAGGTGGATATGCTCTATGGGTATGATGAGATTCCCACGCGCATTTTCCAAGAGGCTATGGAGCAACCAACGCAAAACTCTATGGGGGAGTCGCAAAATACTGCGGGAAACACCCACGCAATCAAGGCGTATTTGGGAGGGGAGGCGTTTGTGCTAAGCCTAATGCTAAACTCCACGCGTCTCGATTCTAGACTCCGCGAAGCTATCGCGCTCTCAATCGATAAACCAACGCTCATCAACGCCGTGTATGGCAGTGAAAAAGGCACGCTAGCAGACATTGCGACCAGCATTTTTCTCTACACAGATTTTGCGCCGTCATTACAAGCGAGCAAGGCGACCGTGGCAATCCATAATCCACAAAATCCAACCAAAAATACCCCCTCCTTTGCGGAGTCGCAACACTATATTTCCCCCTCCCTTGCGGAGGGGGTTAGGGGGTGGGTTGATTCCCACAATAGAGATTTTTCGCTTGCTACGCAAACTCAAAATGACAACGCCAAAATGGCGCGAAATATCAATGCGCCAAATTCAGAATTTAAACCAAAATCCACAAATCTCCCCCCCGCACAATACGCCCAAAACTTACAAAAAGCACGCGAGATTCTCGCTACTTTGGGCTACACGCAGGCAAACCCGCTAACACTAGAGATAGCATTCGCAGGCGATAAACCCAGCCAAAAAATGCTCTCCCAAATCCTCCAATCCCAGCTAAAGCACGCGCATATCGCGCTTTCTTTGCGTGCGCTCGAGCCTAGTATGCTTCAAAATCGCAAGAAAAATGGCGAGTTTGATATAGTCTTTAACGAGTCGTGGGGCGCGCCCTATGAGCCTCTCTCAATGCTTGTTTCCTACACCACGCCCACAGGACACGGGGATTTCATCGCGCAAAGTGGCTTAGAAAACAAAAATGAAATAGACGCGCTTATCTTGCGCGTAGTCGCCGAGCCAAACGCACAAAAAGCGCAGATTCTCTCCCGCAAAGCGTTGGATTTGCTTTTGCAAAGTGGCGTGTATATCCCGCTCGCCATAGAGCGCAACAAAGCGATAGCGCGCTCGCAGATTAAGGGTGTGGAGGGCGTTAGCGGGCTAAGCTATGAGATTCCCGTATGGGAGTTTTGGGAGTAGGTTTGGGCTTGTCTTTGTGGCATAAAATCGCGGATTCTTTGCGTAGGGCTTGGGTTACATACGCATTGGTATGCGCCCTCGCCCTACGCTTGAAAACCACGATTTTATCTAAAAAATACTTCGCGTAACGAATTCAAGCATAAAACCCACAAGCGCACCGCAACTACTCACTCCCACAGGGATTTTAGTAGGGCGATATAGGCGGGTTGTTTGGAGTGTAGGACTTTAAATGAATCTAATATATGCGCAAAGTCGCTCAAATCTAGCCCGTAGAGTTTTGCCACCTTTATGTCAAGCCGTGCTTTTAGGCTGTCATAGAGTTTTTGCGTTTTTGGGATTTCGCTTTTTTGGACGCCAAATTCGTTTGCTAATTCTGCGAAATGTCCCGCGCTGTCGTTGTAGAGTTGCAATATTAACGCGCTTCTTGCGATAAATGCGTAGGTTTCATCGCTTTTGATTTGCTCATCGCTTGGCTGTGGCAGTGGGATTGCTTCCAAATAAGTTTTGCTTACATTAATTTGAATCATCGTCCGTGCGAGAAAATCTACGATTAGCGAGTTAAAAATCCCTAGCGCAAAGCAGATTCGCCTATGGCTTATATCGCTTGTGCGAATCTGTCCTGAATCGAGAATGTAGATTTTTGCGCTATTTGCAAACATACTATGCCCAAATCCGCAATCCTTTGGCAAAAGGCTAAAAATCAGTGTCCGCTCGTTTGTATCACTCGCAATCGCGCGAAATGCGAGGCGAAAGTAGGCTCTGTCGAATTTGATAAGGCTAGATTCAAACGAATCTTTGTCAAAAGTCGCAGATTCGTGGCAATTTATGTCTTTGTCATTCTGAGCGAACGAAGTGAGCGAAGAATCCAAAGGATTTTGCAAATCCACGCCTTTATTTTTGGATTCTTCGCTACGCGCTTTCGCGCTTCGCTCAGAATGACGGGTGGAGTGAGATTCTTCGCTTCGCTCAGAATGACAAGCGGACTTATAAAGCGATTCTAAAAGTCGCGCATATTCTTTTGAATCAATGCCTAAATCTTGCTTTAAGCGGTAGATTTCTTTGCTTTTTAGGCGATTATCAAAGGCGTCTTTGTCTAAAAAGTAGTTTGGTGTGCTAAATGTGGCATTAAATTGATGAATCATTTTGCCTTCAAAAAGGGGCAAAAATCGTGCAGATTGCCACGAATCGCGTTGCGATTCTCGCAATGACGGATTTACCCACCCCCTAGCCCCCTCCGCAAGGGAGGGGGAATCAAAGGGCGACAACTTCGCAAGGGAGGGGGAATCTGTGGATTGCCACGAATCACCCATATTGTCATTCTGAGCGAAACGAGAGTTGAGCGAAGAATCCACTTTGTCATATTGAGCGTTAGCGAAATATCTCTCTTGTTGTTTTGTATTTGAGATACTTCGGGCTTCGCCCTCAGTATGACAAAGTGGGGAGTCGGTATGACAAGACAATTTGTCGGTATGAGAAAATACGCGATAATGCGGGGGTAAGAAATCCGCTTCGATAAATAAATCCTTATCGTTTGTCATATCAAGCTCACGGCGAAAATCCAAATAGCGCGAATCAAGCGGAGCAAATACGCGATACGCCTTGCCCAAAATCTCTAAATCTCTCTTACTTCGCACTTCTTGCAACGCCAAATGCGCGGGGCTTAATGCGCGAATCTGCGCTAAATTTAGCTTTATCACATTCTGTCGTTTATAAATCTCATCAATATTTGTTTTATAAAACATTGTTTGTATGGTGTGATTTTTGGGCGTGGGAGCGTTGATAACCTGCATAAGCGCGAATTTGTAGCGTGAATCCACATCATTAAAAATCCCCTCTCTATTTTCAAAGGCATAAAAAAGGCTTAATGTGTAATTTGTCAAAATCTCTTTGCGTAAATTATAACTGCCCTTTTCTAGCATAAGTGCGCTTGGCAGGACATAGTTTAGGGAAGCATTTGGTGCTAAAAGGGCTAAATTGCGCTCGACAAAGAAACGAAAGAGATTGCCATCGCCCTCGCCAGAGTTTAGCGGGAAGTGGGCTTTGTAGTAGTCGTTGGTGGATTGTGTGCTTTGTTTTTGCGCGTCATATTGGGCTTTTATGTAGGGTTTGGCTAATTGATTTGCCTTAAATTCTGCCTTTTTGGAGTTGCCTAGTGTGCGATAGTCGCTTTTAAATTGTGGGAAAAAGTCATTATCGCTAAATTTGGTTTTATCCCACGGCGGATTGCCTACGATGGCTTGAAAGCCATTAAACTTGCCATTGCGAATCTCGGGGAACTCGATTTCGTAGTTGAAAAAGGCAAATTCTTTTGCCTTTGCGCGGGTGAAATCTGCGGCGTCTTTGTAGTCGCCCTGTGATTCGCTCACTAGATTTTCTAGCGAATCTAGCGTGGAGAATTCTTTGGCTTGGGAGTGCGTGGCGAATTTTTGCGCGGTGAAAAAGTTGAGATAGAGATTGAGCTTATTAAGTGTAGGCAAAATCTCATTATGATAAATGCGTTTAGACTCGACAACTTCAGATTCAGAAGTGTCTTTGAGTGAATCTAACTTGGCAAAGACTTGGGCTAACGCGCTAAAATCCTCTAAAAAGTGATTGATAAAAAGCCCTTTGTCTTTGGTGTCATAATGTGCGCGAAACTCCGCAATGGTGCTACCGATAAGCGCGTTGCCACATTTGATATGATGCTCGATAAAGCTAAGCGGTGTGCCAAAGATAAAGCTATCAATCCACAGCGATAACTTGGTAAGCTCCACGCTAAAAGGATTTAAATCCACGCCGTAAATTATGCGTTTTAGCAATAATCGCTTTAATATATCGCCCTCATCGATTTCATAGCCTTGTATGTAGCGCGTGGCATTGGCGCAAATCTCGCTCTTTTCGCGCTCATAGAGTGCTTTTAGGCTTTCAAATTTTTCAAACTCTGCTAACACTAACGCGGTGATTTGGTTTAGGGATTCGATAAGGAAATGTCCGCTCCCACAGGCATTATCCAAAATCTTAAAATGCAAAATATTCTCATTGGTGAGATTTTGCTCTAAACTTTGGGCGACTAAAAAGCGCGTAATGCTTTGCGGTGTGTAAAAACTCGCTGTGGATTTGCGTGAGTTGCTAGAATTTTTAAGATAAATGCTGCCTTTTGTGTAGAGCTTTGGAGTGCCGATGATTTTTAGCTTTTTTAGCTTCTCTTGGCGTTGCAATTCGGCAAAATCATATCTATCAATGTAGGTTTCGACTTCTTTTTGTTTGTCGGCTTTTGTGGCGTATTTCACATAGAGTAAGTCCTCATCGGCTAGGGCGAAAAAGTAGCCGAGTAACCCCTCATAGATTGTCCCTAAATGCGCTACGCTTAAAGTTTTGTAATCTCTTTTGAAAAGGCTTTTCCCATCATCGTAGTAGAAAAATTTGCCTAAAATATGCGCTAAATCACTATCGCTAAAAAGGCGTGGGAGGGACAAAAGGCGCGTTTTGTCGCTGTCAAACAACCCACCATTAAACACGGGCATATCATAATTTGGCTCGCCTTTGTCATACATTCTAAAAATCGCGCTTAGCTCGACAAGTCCGCCAAAACTGCTATCTTGGCTATGTTGTGGATTTTGGGTATTTTGCTCTTTTAGGCGTGAATGCAGGGCGTTTAGGGAGATTTTGGCATTGAAATATCTGTGGGAGTGTAAAATATCGCTAAATTTATCCTCAAAATACGCGATAAAAAGTAGGCGAAAGATAAAATAAAGCGAATTTTCGTAGATTTCTTTTAAGCAATCTTGGGGATTTTGTGAATATTCTTTGTCATATTGAGGTTTCGCAGAAACCGAAATATCTCTATTTGTGGTGTTTGAGATACTTCGGGTTTCGCCATCAGTATGACAAGCCACATTGTCATTGCGAGAATTTGACTTGTCAAAATCGTGGCAATCTTTGTCATTTTGAGCGGAGCGAAAAATCTCATTTTGTGCATTTTGATTTTGCAATGCCTTAAAAATCCGCTCCCCGATAAACTCAAAGAGCGAATCCTCCCCATTTATCCCATAAATGATATTTTGCAAGTCATCTTCTAGTGTGATTTTTGCCTCATCGTTGCGGGAGAGAATCGCATAAATGGGTGCGGATTTTTGTGTTTTTGTTTGTGAATCTTGCGAGTCTTTTGGCAAATCTTTTGGCGATTGTTTGGGGGCGAATCTATCGGCGCGAAAAATGTAGTAAAAGTATAAAAATGCGTCTAAATCGTGCTTTGCAATGATAGATTCTAAATCCACTTGGTAGAAAACTTTTTGGGAAGTGGGCGTGGAATTATCATAAAATCGCCATAATTTGCCGTTGGTAAGCAAACCAAAATCTAATTTAAGAGTGTTGAGATAGCGCAGGATTTGGAAATGCGGATTGTCTTTGATTTTGCCCGTGTCTATGGGGATATTGTAGGCTTTTGATTCTAAAATGAGCGCGATATGCTCATTTGTGGCTTTGCGGGAGTCTTTTGGGAGAGACTCATACGCCTTTTTGTCCTCATTCGTGGCAAAGAGCAAAAAATCTCTAACTTGCCTTGAATGATTTTCTCTTCTTGGCGGATAAAGTGATAACCCAAAATCTGCGCGACTTCCGCGATAAAGCTATCTTCAAATTGATGTTCGTTTTGGTTGGCAAATTTGTGTGCGTCATAGAGTGAGGCGATTGCCTCAAAGGCATCTTGCGCGTCATCTTTAAGCGCGGGGAAATCGCGCACAAAATCCACGCGCAAGGCGTATTGCGTAAAAAGGTTGTTTTGTAGAAAGTAGAAATTATCTGTCGCACTCAAAAGTAATCCTTAAACATTGAAAATTACAGCAAAAACGGCAAATTACGCGCATTTGTATGCGTGGTTTGTAAGCGGGGATTATACCATAATGCGCACTAAAAAAATGCGAGACAAAAACAATGTTTATTTTGTGATAATAAAATTATGCCTACAAAAGCACGAAATCACATAAAATCAACGCAACATAATTTAATAAGGACGACTGCAAATGAAAAAACTCATCGCCTTGCGACTTTTATCTATCCCGCTTATCGTGCTTGTTACCTCGTTTGTGGTGTTTGTGCTACTGCGGACTTGCGGGAGCGACCCTGTGGCAAGCTACTTGCTAGCTTCACAGCTCCCGCCCACGCCGGAGATTACCGCGCAGTTGCGCGCGGATTTTGGGCTTGATAAGCCCATTTTGGTGCAATATATTGCGTGGCTAAAAGGCGCGATTAGCCTAGATTTTGGCACGAGCTATATGAGCGGGCGGAGCGTGGCTAGCGATTTTGCGCAGTTTTTGCCCGTTACGCTCGTCCTTGTGGGCTTAGGGCTCGCCCTCGTGGTGCTAGGCTCGGTGGTGTTGGGGATTTTGAGCGCGAGATTTGCCGATACGCCGCTAGATTTTGTGGTGCGGTTTTTTTGCTTTATCGGGGTTTCTATGCCAAATTTTTGGCTTGCGTTTTTGCTAATGCTCTTTTTTAGCTTGCATTTGGGCTGGCTAGCACCGCTTGGGCTAGAGGAAGGGGCAAAAGGCTTTATCCTGCCTGCGATAAGTATCTCGCTAATGTCGCTTGCCATAAACACGCGCCTAGTGCGTGCAAATATGCTCGAAGTGGCTAAGGAGCGACATATCCTCTATGCGCGCTTGCGTGGAATCCCCGAGCGCGAAATCACGGTAAGGCATATATTTTATAACGCTTCATTGCCCATCATCACGGCTATGGGAATGCACTTAGGCGAGCTTTTGGGTGTGGCGTTGGTGGTGGAAAATATCTATGCTCTGCCCGGAATAGGACTATACGCCATACAGGCAATCGCTAGCAACGACTACCCCGTAATCGAGTGCTTTTTCGTGGTGATGAGCGCGGTATTTGTCGTGTGCAACGCGGTGATAGACATTGTGTATATGGCGGTGGATAGGAGATTGGCACGGGACTTGTAGATTTTGCAATTCTCGCAATGAAAAACATTCAGTATAATTTTTGGCTCAAGACAACTTAAGCTCAAATAAAGGAGTCTTAAGTTATGATACACACGATGAAAAACAAATATATCATTCGTTCAAGAATTTCAGAGGCAAAAACAAGAGAGATTCTTAAACTTTTTTGTCTTGATATTAAAGCTGTTAAAATTGCAAAATTAAGCAACATTTTTCGTAAAAGTGTCAATAAAATCATCAATCAAATCCGCATTTTAATCGCCAAAGAATGTGAGAAAAATTCCAAATTAAATGGCGAAATTGAAGTTGATGAAAGCAAGTTTTTAATATAGATTTTGGGTGCTAAAAGAGTAAGAGACAAAAGAGGGCGAGGAGCGGGTAAAAAAACACCTATATTTTTGCTTTGTTTGACTTACAACTGCAAGCAGAAGGTATGCTAAAACGAAATAATTGTGTTTATACCCAAATTGTAAAACATTGCTTGGCAGATGAGCTTTTGCCTATAATACGAGATTTAAGCAATATGAATGAGACAGAATTTTATAGCGATTGTTGGGGGGCTTATGATGGATTAGTAGATTTCGGTGCAAAAGCACATTATCGAGTAAAACATAGCAAAAATGAGTTTGCGTTAGGTAGAAATCACATAAATGGCATTGAGAATTTTTGGGGTTATGCAAAACATAGATTAAGCAAATTTAAAGGAATCAAAAAAGAGAATTTTTTGCTTCATTTAAAAGAAACAGAATTTAGATATAATACTCAAATTAAACAACAAGATTTGTATAAAATCTTACTAAAAATGATAAAAAAAACAACCGCTTAAGTTGTCTTGAGCCTAATTTTATTGTGAAAACTATCGTTTTGGAGTGATTCTAAATGAATAGAGCAGAAAAATTTGACACAGAAGTAAAACAACGACTTAATGACCTTAAAAAAGATATTGAAAATTTTGATAGAACAATACTTGATGAGAATCAAATGCAAGAATTTGCAAGAGCTGAAAAAGTCCTCAAATATTTATTGGCACAAATCAATTTGATAGACGCTGATTTGTTGCCACAAAGTTTTTATAATGAAGTTGCAAATATATCAACTTGGGATACTCAAAATATTACGGCATTAAATGACATTTTAGATTCTAGTTTAATGATTTTGAATAAATATAGAAACCTTGATATTGCAAAAGGGAGAGCACTTCAAAATATAAACGACATATTAAAAGCGTATAGTAGCTCAATAAATCAATCTATCAAAGCCTTAAAATTAGATAAAGTAAAACAAGATTCTAATTCTATACAAACTTATGAAAAGGATTTAAATTCTGAAAATGGCATTAGAAAACAAATTGAAAATACAAAAAATGAAATACAACTTTGTTTTAATGAGATTAAAAAATTTAGTGATAATTTTTTTGTCAAGCAAGAAGGCAAAGATATATCCGTAAAAGCAGAACTTGAACATATTCAAAATGATATAAATGCCACATATAAAAGCCTCAACGATATAACAATAAATTTTACGCAAAAATTAACAGAACTTGATGAATTTTATATAAAAATCTTTGGTGCTATGGAAAATGGACAAAGAGTGGGCGGATTGCAACAAGAGATAAAAGATAGACAAAATCAACTTGATGAGTATGATAAAAAACAAAAAGAGGCAATACAAGTTTGGAAAGATGAAATAGAAAATCTATTAAAAAATGCCACAAATGCAAGTTTGGCTAGCTCGTATGAAAAATCAAAAGAGAGCTATACAAAGGCTATTTATGGTTGGAATGCGACTTTTATTGTATCAATGCTTAGCATTGTTGGTATTGCTTTTTGGAGCTTTTTTGCAGTTGCAGATAAAATAAACGAACCATTAGTCATTTTAGGTGCTATATTAGTTAGATTGCCTTTTTATATTCCATTAGCTTGGCTAGCGATTTTTTCTACACAAAGGCGAAACGAATCAAAAAGGCTACAAGAGGAATACAAACACAAAGAAACGCTCGCTAGAAGCTTTTTAGGCTACAAAAAACAAATAGATGAAATGCAAGATAGTGCAACACAAGATAATATAAATTTAGCCAAAAAGCTAATGGAAAATCTCGTAGAAATAACGAGTCAAAATCCAAACGATACCTTAAAAAAACACAAAAACGAAAATGTGTTTATGATTGAGATTTTGGAAAAATTAGCAAAAGCACCAAGCGAAGTAAAGAATTTCCTTAAAGAAGTCTTAAATGTAAAATAAAACATTGCTATTTTAAGTCAATCTAAAGAAAGTTTAAAGTATGATTTTACGCAACAAAAAGCAAATAAGACTATAAATAAAATTTGGAGATATAGCTAAATGTTTAATGAATTTCTTAAAGAGGTATTACAAACTTCAAACGATAAAAATCTAAAAAACTTCAAAGAACAATCTCAACACATTCACACATACATTGATAAATTACAAGACAAAGACATAAAAATTATCCTAAAGCAAATCGGCACAATCCCTGAGTGCATACAAGCTAGTTCATCAGCTGAAAAGTTATTTTCAAAATCATCTGATATTGTCCTTGCGCGTGCGTTTGCTATGCTGGGGCTAAAATCAAAGGCAATCACAGAGAGAGCAGATAGCGCAGATGTGGTGGCACAAAGCGTATTTCATAGATATAGTCTTGTAGCAGATGCAAAGTGTTTTCGCTTAAGTAGGACAGCAAAAAATCAAAAAGACTTCAAGGTATCTACGCTTAGTAATTGGCGTGGGAGCGAACACGAATTTGCAGTCCTAGTTTCGCCATATTTTCAATATCCAAAAGAAGAAAGCCAAATATACAAACTAGCCCTTGATAATAATGTTTGTTTGTTGTCTTGGGAACATATTTCTATATTGCTTGAAAATAATGTAGCTGAAACACAAAATCTCTCTTTAGAATCTATTTGGGATAGCTCAAAAATGTTTGCTAGAGAATCAAAAGTCGCAAGTGCAAAGGAATGCTTCATACCAAAAGTAAATAAAATCGTTGCAAAAAAACTTGGCATTTCAAATGATGATTTTACACAAAAAATTAAGCAATACAGGGCAGAGATAGTCCAAAGGGGTGGCGATGAAATTGCGTATTGTAACGACAAAATAGAGAGCATCAAAAAACTCACTAGAGAACAAGCAATTGGTGAGCTTATCAAAGAAACAAAACTCAAAGAAAAAATCTCTGTTATACAATCATTTATTTCATCTTTGGGAGCAATGGATAAATGAGTAGAATTGAACTTGGAGATTCATTAGAACTTATAAAAACCGTTGAGACGCAATCGGTACATTTGATTCTCTCAGACATTCCTTATGGGATTAGCTATGACAAATGGGATGTCTTGCATAGTAATACAAATTCAGCCTTGCTAGGCAAAAGCCCAGCCCAAAGCAAAAGCAGTGTATTTAAAAGTCGAGGCAAACCACTAAATGGCTGGTCAGAAGCGGACAAAAACATTGCAAAAGAATATTATGAATGGTGTCTAAAATGGGCAGGAGAATGGCTAAGAGTGTTAAAGCCCGGAGCTAGTTGCTTTGTATTTGCAGGCAGGAGAATGTCTCATCGCTGTATATGTGCCCTAGAAGATGCGGGATTTATCTTTAAAGATATGATTTCGTGGGAAAAAAATGCTGCTGCATATAGAGCGCAAAGAGTTTCTTGTGTGTTTGATAGACGCAATGACAAAACAAATGCAAAAAAATGGGAGGGGTGGAAAATTGGTAATTTGCGACCACTTTTTGAGCCTATACTTTGGTTTATGAAGCCCTACCCAATCGGGCAAACACTCACAGATAATATCCTAAATTATGATATTGGCGGATTTAATGAAACAGAGCTTAAAAAATCTCAAATGGATAATACAGGCATTGAGATTTGCTCAAATGTAATGAAAGTAAAAACGAAAGATTCTGACCGTGGATTACACCCTACACAAAAACCGTTGTCGCTTATGGAAACGCTTATAAAGCTTGTAACAAAAGAAGGACAAGTCGTGCTTGACCCATTTTGTGGGTGCGGGACAACACTGCTTGCAGCAAAAAACCTTAATCGTGAATATATAGGATTTGAAATTGATGCAAGGCATTATGAAAATGTATTGAAACGAATCGAGATTCTAGAAACCTGATACACAATAATATATTAACATAGTTTAAAATTTAAAGGCAAAAAATGGCAAAATCTAGCGACATAGATTCTCTCAATCTCGCAAACACAAATCCACACCACGCAATCCAAACGCACGCAAACTACGCAGACAACCCAACCCACCAACCCACCACAAAATCTGCCGTAGTTTCACACCACCCCAAAAACCTCCACACAAAATCCACAAACCCCAAAAACCCCACGCACCCAAAATCCATAAAAAGACTATCCCTACTTGGCAGATGCGCCCTCTTCGCGCTTATAGTCATTATCGCGTGCGCACTCATCTTGCCATTTTTTACGCCCTATGCCCCTGAGGCGATGGATTTAGACGCGATTTTAGCCCCCGCTTCAAGCGCGCATATTTTAGGCACGGATTATTTGGGGCGCGATATTTATACGAGGCTTATTTATGGCGCGAGGCTCTCGCTCTGCTCTGTCGCGCTTATCCTCGCGCTTGTGTTGGCACTTGGCATAGGCATAGGCTCTCTAGCGGGTTTTGCAGGCGGGCGCATAGATAACGCCATAATGCGCATCTGCGATATATTCCTAAGTATGCCAACAGCGATTTTATCGCTACTCTTTATCGCTATTTTGGGCGCGGGGCTAGCAAATGTCATCATCGCCATCGCACTTACGCATTGGGCGTGGTATGCGCGAATCGTCCGCGCTCTGGTGCTAAGCCTAAAATCCAAAGAATATGTCCTGCTCTCTCGCGTGTATGGCGCGAGCGCGACTCAAAGCTACAAGCGCAATATGCTAACCCCCATATTTAGCCAATGCCTAGTCCTCGCCACAATGGATATAGGGCATTTTATGCTCCATATTGCGGGGCTTTCGTTTTTGGGCTTAGGCGTGCAAGCCCCACAGGCAGAATGGGGCGTAATGCTAAGCGAGGCAAAGGAGTATATGTGGAGCAACCCCGAGTTGCTACTCTACCCCGGGCTAGCACTTTTTGTGTGCGTGGCGGTGTGCAATGTCGTGGGGGATAGTTTGCGAGACTATCTTGATGTGAATGTGTATGGGCATTAGGCGTTGTGCTTATTGTTGGTTGAGGTAATTTGTATTTGGATATGCAATGGCGATAGGATTTTGGATTTTTCGGAATGCACGGATACCAAGTCCGCTAACATTCCAAAAAGTCCAAAAAACTTACACAGCCATACCGCAACTTCTTCGATTGTAATTACACAGTGTAGAATCTGGGGCGATGATTTTGCTTAAAATACCCGTGATTTGTCATTGCGAGAATCTACAAAGAATAGCGAAGCAGATTTGTGGCAATCCACATTCTTGGCATATAGATTTTACTTTGGTATAATCTACATTTTGCGAGAAAATCAACTTTATAAAGTGCAGTGTAGCAAGGCAGGAAATGACAAAAACTATCTCTAAATCAATCAAACACAACAAAATCCACGACAAAAATTTGCCTTTGAGAAAGATATTTTTGGGTGATGTGTTTGATTTTTTAGATTCTTTGCCAAAATCTTGCGTGGATTTGGCTATCATCGACCCGCCTTATAATCTAAAAGTCGCTAGCTGGGATGCTTTTGCAAGTCAAGGTGCGTTTTTAGATTTTAGCTATGCGTGGATAGACGCGCTTTTGCCAAAGCTAAAGCCCACAGGCAGTTTTTATATTTTTAACACACCTTATAATTGCGCGCTATTTTTGCATTATTTGCAAGGCAAGGCACATTTTCAAAACTTCATCTGCTGGCATAAAAAAGATGGGCTAAGTGCGAGTAAGAGGCGATATAATAGTAACCAAGAGAGTATTTTATTTTACACGATGAGCGCGAAAAATTACTATTTTGATTGCGAGAGTATTCGTTTGCCATATCATTCTACGCAACGCATAGCCCACGCGAGCAAAAAGGGAATCTTAAAAAACGGCAAAAGGTGGTATCCAAACCCAAATGGCAAGCTCTGCCCTGATGTGTGGGAAATCGTAAGTGAGCGACACAAAAACAAAATCAATGGCAAAGTAGTCCAGCAAAATCACCCAACCCCAAAGCCCCGCGAAATGATAGAGCGAATGATAAAGGCTTCAAGCAAAGAGGGCGATTTGGTGTTGGATTTATTTAGTGGCACGGGCATTACTAGCCTTGTGGCGCAGGAATTAGGGCGAGAATTTATCGGCTGTGAGGCAAACGGGGAGTATTTGGATTGTGGATTGGAAGTAGCGTTAGACGATAAAAATTGCCAAGCAATCCAAAGGCAAACTTTGCTATAATCGCAGTTTGATTTTAATAGCAAAGGCGAAGCATTGAAGCAATATATCGATTTATTTGCAGGTGTGGGTGGATTTCATTTTGCATTGGCACAAAGCGATAAAACGCAATGTGTGTTTGCAAGTGAGATTGACAAAAACGCGCAACAAACTTACGCGCTAAATTTCCCCACCACGCCACTTTTTGGCGACATTACGCAAGATTGCACGCAACGCGCGATTCCACAAAATTTTGATATGTTATGTGCTGGATTTCCCTGCCAAGCATTTAGCGTGGCTGGGTATCAAAAAGGCTTTGCAGATTCGCGTGGGACGCTATTTTTTGAGGTTGAAAAAATCGCTAAAAAGCACAAGCCAAAAGTAATCTTTTTAGAAAATGTCAAAAACCTAAAAAACCACGACAAAGGGCAGACTTTTGCCACTATCAAAACAGCGTTGCAAAATTTGGGCTATGCAATCTATGATGAAGTGCTAAACTCCGCTACTCACGCAAATATCCCACAAAACAGAGAGCGAATCTTTATCGTGGCGTTTGATAAAGCCCAAGTGCCAAAGTATGTTAAATTTGCTTTTCCAAAGCCTATCAAACTCACAAAAACCATTCATAATTGCATTGATTACAAAAAACAAGATGACAAATTTTACTATACGCCAAAAAGTCAGTATTACGCGTGGCTTAAAGAAGCGGTGGTAAAAAAAGATACGATTTATCAGCTCCGCCGAATCTATGTGCGCGAAAACAAATCAAATCTTTGCCCCACGCTAACTGCAAATATGGGCACAGGTGGGCATAATGTGCCAATCATTAAAGATGATTTTGGGATTCGCAAACTAACCCCGCGTGAATGCTTTAATTTTCAAGGCTACCCAAAATCTTTTAAACTCCCCAACTTGCCAAATTCAAAACTCTACATTCAAGCGGGAAATTCGATTACTTTGCCATTAGTGGAGCGCATTTCAAAGAAGATTTTGGAGGTTTTGCAATGAGTAGATTTTTTAGCCAAAAAAATTATGTCGAATCATTAGAAATTATCTCTAGCTTATCAAGGCTCTTTAGCGAAAGCAGTGCGCCATTTTTGCATTATCGTGTTATGGAAAATCTTTTTTGCACCTGCTTTGATGCGCAAAATCTCTCACGCTCTGATACCGCCTATGACGCCAAAATTGATACGCTTGGCATAGGACTAAAAACTTTTCTTTGTCCAAAAGATTCAAGCCTAGAAAAAATCGCAGAGTTTAATAAAGATTCAAACACATTAAAAAACATTCAAGATTCACGAGATTTAGCAGAGAAACTAGCAACTTTACGCAATGCGCGAATGCAACTCGCAAATGATTTGTATGGCATCGAATCTTCGCTATATCATATCATCGCAAGGCGTGAAAATGAGCTAGTGTTTTTTGAAAGTGATTATGACAAAATCAACATTTCAAACTTGCAAAATATCAAACATTCTAAAACTTCGCTTGTTTTTAGCGATGGGCAAAATGAATATTTTTTCAACCATTCAAAAAGTGTGTTGCAACGCAAATTTAAGATTCCAAAAGATTTTTGCAGTCTCAATATTAAGATTGTGGAAAATCCTTTTGAAATGCTTTTGTTGCTAAAAGATAGAATTTTATCAGCCGAGCAAATTAAGCCCAAAATTGCAGGGGTGGATTTTGTAATTTTGCCATTATATAGCACAAAAGGCGTCAAAAATGTGCCAACAAAAAGTGGGCTAAATCAATGGAATGCAAGTGGGCGAGAACGAAATTTTGATGAAGTGTATATCCCTGTGCCAAAAGAGATTCACAATCTTTATCCGCATTTTTTCCCAGCGCGTGATGAGCCTTTTGTTTTGCAAACGCCTTTGGGCGAGAATTTGAGCGCAAAACTCTGTCAAGATAATGCAAAAGCGTTAATGAGTAATCCAAATTCTGCCCTAGCAAATTGGCTATTGCGAAAGATTTTGAAACTAAAACAAGGTGAGTTAGCCACGCTAGAAAAGCTAGAAAATTTGGGCTTTGATAGCGTGGTGGTTGAGAAGCAAGAGAGTTTGCAAGGCGAAAAAGTCTATCGCATTGACATAATGCCGCTAGATTCGTATCAAAAATTTATCGAATCTAAAAATGTGTCAAATGATATTAGCGTAGAGAAAAGATAAATGCAATGTTTGCAGGGAGCGGGACGACTTTAAAAGTCGCTAAAGAGCTAAAACGCAACTTTGTAGGCTATGAAATCTATCCGCATTACAAATCCGTGATAGAGGAAAAGCTCGGCAATCATAAAGCCTCTTTACGCAAAATTATTTAGGATTTTTCAAAATCATTTTGAGTATTGTGGCAAGTGAAGCAATTTTAAAATTTAAAGGCAAAAAATGAGAGAATCTGTAAAATCTTGCGCTATACAGGATTTGACACAAAGCACGACTAACGCAAACACACTTGAGCTGCGCAATCTTACCATTGCCAATGGCGATAAGATTTTGCTTAAAAATGTGGGCTTTGAAATCATCGCAGGGCGCACGACCGCGCTTATGGGGAAAAGTGGCAGTGGCAAAAGTTTATCCGCGCTTGCCCTCCAAGACGCGCTCCCTAGCAATCTTATGCGACTAAGTGGCGAAGTGGTGCTAAATGGCAAAATCTTAGACAAAAGCGAAATCCGCGCAAATCGAGGCAAACTCATCGCCACTATCTTGCAAAATCCGCGCACCTGCTTTAACCCGCTACTATCGATGAAAAGCCATATTGCTGAGTCGCTATGCGCACTTCATAAGCCATTTTTGCAAGACAAAGTAGAGGCGACACTGCGCGAAGTGGGGCTAAACTCTAGCGTGCTAGACAACTACGGCTTCGAGCTAAGCGGGGGAATGCTCCAGCGCGTGATGATAGCCATAGCACTGCTTAGCGGGGCAAGATTCTTCATCGCTGATGAGGCGACTACGGATTTGGATATGGTGGTGGAGGATAAGATTTTGCGACTTTTGAGGGATTTGCAGGCGAGCAGGGGGCTTGGGATTTTGCTGATAAGCCACGATAGGCGGGTGGTGGAGATGATGGCAGATAAAGTCTATGAAATAGGCAATGTAGGCAATGCGTCTGCGGGTAGTCATTGCGCAGATTCAACATTTTGCCACAAGGCACGGACGCAAAGTCCGCTAACTTTGTGTCAAAATGTTGAAAACTCCACAAGCTCACCGACTTCGATTGTGGATTCTTGCTCGCAGGATTTTAGCGAAAATGGCAACGATTCTAGTAAATCCGTCATTGCGAGCGAGCAATGCGAGCGTGGCAATCTCTCACAAACAGGCAATCAAAATCCCCCCTCCCTTGCGGAGGGGGCTAGGGGGTGGGTAGATTCTCGCAACAAAACAATAGATTGCCACGATTTTGCTACGCAAAATCTCGCAATAACGACAGAATCCAAAATCTCACAAAATGCCCTCATCGCGCATAATGTAAGCAAATCTTACGCCCGCTATACGCTCTTTGGTAAGCGACAAAAGCGCGTGCTTAGCAATGTGTCGTTACGCGTGGGAGCGGGCGAGTGTGTGGCATTGCTTGGAGCTAGTGGCTCTGGCAAATCCACGCTAGCGCGGGTGCTAAGTGGCTTAGAGAATCTAGATTTTAAATCTAGCGCAAACTCTCGCAATGACGACACGGTTTGTCGTCTTAAGCGAAGCGAAGTGTCTCAACCAACAACACAAAGAGATATTTTGACTTTTTCAAAGCCCAAATATGACAACAATAATGTGAAAATGGCTTGCTATGAGGATTTGCAAGCAGGGCAAAAACTTGCGCTAAATGCGGGAATCTACCTCAATGGCGAGCGCGTAGAATCTAAAGCCTTAGCAAATCCTAGCGCGCAAAAGGCGTTTTATAAGCAAGTCCAAATTTTGTTTCAAGACCCTATAAGCTCGCTAAATCCGCGACTAATACTGCGGGAGAGCTTAAGCGAGCCATTGCAAAACTTGCTAGGCGTGTATGAAGCACGCGAGCAAGAAGAGAGGATTTTGCCTATTTTGGCGCGATTGCGTCTAGAATCTCGCCTGCTAGATTATTACCCCGCTATGCTCTCTGGTGGGCAGGCGAGCAGATTTTGCCTTGCTAGGGCGTTGCTCGTGCGCCCAAAATATGTGCTTTTAGATGAGGTAACTTCTGGGCTAGATTTTGCGCTTGAGCGCGAGATTTTGGGGATTTTGCAAGAATTGCAAAGTAAAATGGGGCTTGGGATTTTGCTTATCACGCATAGCGTGGAGCTAGCGCGGAGGTGGTGTGAGCGAATCTACATAATGCAAAATGGCGAGATAGTGGAGGAAGCGCGCGGAGATGAGCCGTTTAGCAGTGATTTTGGAGCGGAGCTAGATAGGATTGTGGATTTTAGTGCTACGCGCGGTTAAGGTTTAGCAAATGCGAATCCATACGCAAAAAATGGCAATAAACGCGAATTATGCAGGGCGATTTTGTGGCGTACCCCGCTATGACTGCACGCTTTTAGAAATACGGCTTTATCATTTTTATACTTTTTAGATTCTTATCGTTTTGAATCTCGACAAAAGAATTTTGGCGATAAAATTCTAACACTTTTTTGTCATTGACAGAATCAATCATTATAAACCTACCGCCAAATTTATGTTGCGTATCATCAGTGATTTCTAGAGCGTCATCTAGCAAAAATTTGCCAAGATTTTGGCTACGATATTCATCGCTAAGGGCAATCTGTCCTATGAGATAGCAGGGCAGGGCTTTGACTTTGGCATCGTGTCCATTGATATATTTTACAAGGTTTCTATCCAAATTTGCCGTCTCTAAATAATTGATAGCGATTGTGAAATAGCCAATAATGCGTTTATTTTGGTTGTCTGCGTAGAGATAAGTCCTAGAGCGTAAATTGTTTTCAAAAGTTATAGCTTTATTGTGTAAAAAGTCTTGTAAATCTAAGTTTATGCTACACGAAAGGTTTTCAGAAGTTTTTTGACTTGGTTTGTGGAGCTATTATTGAGAAAACCAATCAATTTGGAGCGAGAACAAAATCTATTAAATTCCTTTCTAGTCATTTGTATGCTTCCATTATTTCATCAATGGTCAGCTTGTTTTTGTGGTTTTTGCCGCTTAAGCTCGGGCGGACATTTTTGTTGAAATCCTCTACCTTTTTTCTGTTTTTGCTAGAAAAGGCTTTTTTCAAAAGCGCGTTACTTTCTTTGCCTAGTTTTATGGGTTTTATCAGCGATTCTGTCATCGTATCCCCTAAAAGATTCTGCGAATTTGTACCATAAAAATGCTTAAAATCAACAAATTTAACGCAGAGTTTGGTTAATATTGGCTTTGATTTTGGTAGAAAACTAAGGAGCAAAAAAATGGCAGATATAAGCGGTGAGCAAACCTTAAGCAGTTTGTTTAATGGAAATTTTTACAGAATCCCTGATTATCAAAGAGGCTATGCGTGGGGAGAAGAGCAATTAGAGGATTTTTGGCAGGATTTAGAAAATTCCAAAGGACACAAACACTACACAGGGGTTTTAAGCCTTGCAAAAGTTGATGATGAGGAAAAGAAAAAGAGTGAGTGGGTAAAAGATAAAGCCGCAAGCGAGGGCGAAGCATATTATATTGTCGATGGACAGCAAAGGCTTACTACAAGTATGATTTTGCTTAAAGTGATTTTGGATTTTGTGGATAGTGATGAATTTGCTGGCGAGGAAACACAAGATTTGCGCAAAAAATATATTGGCAAAAAGCGAGGTGGCGAACAATATTATTTCTTTGGCTACACATTTGATAATCCAAGTCATAAATTTTTGCGCTCCAAAATCTTTGGTGATGAGATAAGTGAGGGTATTGAGGAGAGTATCTATACAAAAAATTTGGAATTTGCAAAAGAGTTTTTTAAGAAAAAAATCAACAAAGAAAATATCGAGGAAGTTTTTAAAACTCTAACGCAAAACTTTGTGTTTAATGTCTATCAAATAAGCGATTCTTTTGATGTATTTGTTGCATTTGAAACGATGAATAATCGCGGTAAGCTACTTTCTAGTTTGGAGCTTTTGAAAAATCGTTTGATTTATCTAAGCACAAAATTAGATGATGAAGGTGATTATTTGCGTAACGAAATCAATACTTGCTGGAAAGAAGTCTATAAATTTTTGGGTAAAAATTCTAAAAATGTCCTACAAGATGATGAGTTTCTCAAAGTGCATTGGTTAATGTATTTTGATGCCTATGAGCGCAAAAGTGGAGAGCCTCATAGAAGTTTTTTGCTAAAAGAACATTTTATCACCACAAAAGTTATGGACAAAAAACTTGGTGCAGAGGATATAAAATCCTATGCTATGAATCTAAAAGATTGCGTGGAGCATTATTATTTCCTGCACAACTTAAATTACCCTGAATATAAAAATAGGTATAAAATCAATGATGATATTATCAAATGGCTTGAAAAAATCCAACGACTAAATTTTGGTGCTTTTGAACCTTTGCTTGTCGCTGTGCTATACAAAAGGGCACAAGAGATAGAAAAAGGTAATAGCTTTGATGATAGTGCTTTTGTAGAATTGCTTAAACATATTGAAAAATTTTTGTTTTTGATGTTTAGAATTTCATATAGACAAGCAAACTTCAAGGAACAAGATATTTGCAAAAATGCTTATTTGTATTTTAGAAATGAAAAAACTATTGATGAAATTAAATATTTTATTAAAGAAATTTATTTTGATAGCATAGAGTTGGGACAACTCAAAGCAAAAGTGGAAACATATTTTAGGGAGCAAAGAGGTGGCTACTTTGCTTGGAAAGGATTAAGATATTTTTTATTTGAATATGAGGAATGTTTGCGTGAGGACAATAAAAGAAACACTAATAAAATCTCGTGGAAGTGGGAGGATTTTACAAAAAGTATAAAAGATTCTACTACGATAGAGCATATTTTACCACAAACACCAGAATCAAATAGTGAGTGGGAAACAATGCTTAATCAAACACCAGGAATTAAAGGAAAGCAAGAAAAGGCAAGAAAGGCAAACATTCATCAGCTTACAAACTCTCTTGGCAATCTTGTGCCGTTATCGCAACCTTTAAATTCTGAGCTTGGTAGAAAACCATTTGAGCAAAAAGTGGAGCGATACAAAGAGGGCTCTTATGCTGAAATAGAAATAAGTCAAAGCAAAAAATGGGACAAACAAGCTATTGAAAACAGAAGTGAAAAACTTTTAGATTTTATGTTTGAGCGGTGGGGGATAAATGAGATTATAAAAAGTTGGGAAAACAATGATGATGAGCGAGAAAAAGGACAAAGGCAAATCCAAAAAGATCTGATTTTTCATATATTTTAAACTTAAAATTCGCTTGCTTCGTGTGTTTTGGCAAATCCCAACACAAACCAAGACACCAAAATGTCCGTTTTTCATCGTGTCAAAAAATGGACACAAAACAAAATAAGACATTTTTTTGTCCGCTTTTGTTATTATAATTTTGACAATGCCTAAAATGCCACGCCACAAACAAGGCGTAAAGACAAAGGCAAATCACAACAAAAAGGACAACAAATGAGCGTAAATCTATCCAAATCCCAATACCTGCGCGGACTGCAGTGCAAAAAATCGCTATGGCTCTACAAATACGCCCGCGAGATACAAGACACCCCTAGCGAGTCGCAACTCGCACGATTTGAGAGTGGCGATAGGGTGGGCGAGCTCGCCCTAAAATTGTTTGATTGCACGGAAAAAATTGAGTTTGATGAGGGGGATTTCGCTGAAAAAATAGCGCGCACGCAAGCCCTCATAGCAAGCGGTGCGAGCGCAATCGCGGAGGCGACATTTGAATATAAAGGCGTAATCGTAATGGTAGATATACTCCAAATCACGCCACAAGGGCTAATCATCAACGAAGTCAAAAGTGCGACAAGCCTAAAGGGCGTGTATATCGATGATTTGGCGATACAATACTTTGTGATAACGCAAGGCACGCAAACACAAGCCTTAAGCTACATTTATGATAAACACGCACAAGCCCAAACACAATCACAAGGCAAGCAAAACGCGCACCAAGTCATCGGTGCAAATCTAATCCACATAAATAACAGCTATGAGCGAAATGGCGAGTTGGAGCTAGACAAACTTTTTACAAAGGTGGATTGTCTAGAATCTGTGAGAGCAAAGCAGGGCGAAGTCGCACAAAATCTCGATGAGTTTGAAAACGCCCTAAGCAACAAAGAAATCTCCCCACAAATCCCCATAGGAGCGCAATGTAGCACGCCTTATAATTGCGATTTTCGTGGGTATTGCTGGCATACCGTGCCAAAGCAAGATTCTATCTTTCACATCGCGGGACGCAAGAGCTTTGACCCTTTTGCGCTCTATCATAGCGGGATACGAAGCTTTAGCGAGATAGAGGATTTTGGGATTTTGAGCGAGAGCCAAAAACTCCAAGTCCAAAGCGCGCTAAAAAAAGAGGTGCATATCGACAAAGACGCGATAAAGGCGTTTTTAGACACTTTAGCATACCCCGTGTATCACCTCGATTTTGAGACTTTCGCTGAAGCTGTGCCGAGCTTTGATAAGCAGAGGGCGTATATGCAGATTCCCTTTCAGTATTCGTTGCATATTGAGGGTTTGGGCGAGGCAAAAGAGGTGGTGCATAGGGAGTTTTTAGCCGATACGCATAGCGACCCACGAGAAGCATTTATACAATCATTGATAAAAGACATTCCACAAGACGCGTGCATTTTGGCGTATAATGCGAGCTTTGAAAAGGGCGTGATGAAAAACCTCGCAGAATCGTTCCCCAAATATGCAGAGGCGTTAGAAAATTTTATCGCAAATACGCACGATTTGATGATTCCCTTTAAGGACAAATCCTACTACCACCACGCGATGAATGGAAGCTACTCCATAAAGGCTGTCTTGCCCGCCCTCGTGCCAGAGATGGAGCGGGCGTATCAGAATTTAGAGCTTATCCACAATGGAGATGAGGCGATGAGTGCATTCCCGCGACTAAAGCAAATGAGTGAAAAAGAGAGAGAATCCTATCGGACAGCCTTGCTAGAGTATTGCAAACTCGATACCCTCGCAATGCTAAAGGTGCTACAAAAGCTAAGAGAGGTGGCGCGGGATTGAAATGGTAGCATAACCACAAAGATAAAGTTGCGTGGCAAAGCAGGTTTTATGATTTTATTTTTGAGCCAAAATTCGCGCCTAAAGAATGATAAGTGCGAATCCGTGCTAATCAAATCCAGCTCAAAAGGCATTAAAAACACAAAAGTGGGGTAAAATACGCAGAGATTCTATGATTGTAAGGAAATAAATAGTATGGATTCCCCTAAAAATACGCGATTAAACCTCCTTTTTGAGCGATTGAAAAATGCCAATGGCTTGCGACTTTGTGATTTAGCACGGGAATTTGAAGTCAGCACCAAGACATTGCAACGCGATTTTAAAGAGCTCCAAAAACTCGGTGCGTATAAAAATGGACAGCTGGTGTTTATAGACACCAAGCGTGCTAAAGATGAGCTTAAAAGCGATGAGCGCATCGTGCTTGGAATCTTAAGCAATTTTGCCCAAAGTAACGGCACGGATTTTTATTACAAAGCAAAGCCATTACTCGCCAAACTCACCCAACAACTCGAACAACCCATACACATAGCTACACAAAGTGAGAGCTTAGATAGCGATGATTTGGTGCATTTTGACTTTGTTGAGAATCTTATCACCCAAAGGCGGGAATTAGGTTTTTTGTATAATGACAAGGAATTTGAAGTCAAACCCTTTAAACTCGCGCATTTTGATGGATTTTGGTATGTGCTGTGCCTTGATAGCAGGGATAATGATACTTTAAAAAAGTTCTATTTCAAGGATATGAAAGAGTTGCGCGATTTGCAAAGAGGATTTTGCTTAAGCGAGGAAGTGGAACAAAAGCTAAAAAAGGCGCACAGCGTGTGGTTTGAGTTAGATGATGCGTTTTTGGTGCAGTTGCTTATTGATAAAAAGGTAGCGAAGTATTTTAAACGCAGAGGCGTGAAAGGATTGAGTGAAGAGAGTGATGGGAGCGTGATGTTAGAGGTTGAAATCTCCAAATCAATGGAGATTAAGCCTCTGATTTATAAATTTATCCCCTATATCAAGGTGATTGAGCCGGGTTGGTTAAGAAAAGAAATCCACGATGAAATTGCAGATTACCTTGAGAATTTGTAAGTGTTATGCTAAAAATCCAGCTTTTGTGCCCATAGATTCCATATCTTTGACTTTGACTTCATCGCAAAGTCGCGCATAGAAATCTTTTGCATTTTTTATCGGGTTAAATTTATGCCCTCGCTTTACCGCAGCAAAGTCGCCCGGTGTAAGGCAATCTAATCGCACTACTAAATCTCTCACATTAGATTCACACTTCAATCCCAAAATCGCACATTCTTTTTTAAACAATGCCACGCGTTGCACACAATCCAACGCCATAAATTCGACCTTTAAGTCAAATCTACGCAATGCAGCTTTGTCGATATTATCCATTAGATTCGTGGTGGCGATGAAAATGCCGTCAAATTTTTCCATTTGCAACAGCATTTCATTGACTTTTGTAGCCTCCCAGCTACGCATTGCAAGTTTTCTCTCGCGCAAAAAGCTATCCACCTCATCAAAGACAAGCACGGCTTTTTTTGCCCTTGCCTCTTTGAATGCTTTGGCGATATTTTTTTCAGTTTCGCCCACCCACATTGATTCCAAATCGCTCACAGCTTTGATAATGCAAGGGCGTTTGAGCGTTTTTGCGATAAATTGCGCATAAGCACTTTTGCCCGTCCCACTCAAACCATAAAGGCAGATTCGCGCATTTGGATTCGCGCTCAAACCATCTGCTATGTGCGAAATATCGCAGGATGCATTGATAAAATCAACCGAGTAGCTTTTTGGCAAGGCAATTTTAGAATCCTTGCTTTTTTTGTCTTTTTTGATAGGCGCGTGTCCTTGCGCTTTTAGTGTATTGTTAATGAGTGTGAGGAAATTTTTAGAATAATCCCCTTGTAGCACAGAGCTAACTTCATTTGCACGATTTATGAGCGCGGGTGCGAGGTTGAGTGATTTTTGAGCGAGCTTTCGTGTCTTTTTATCTAGCTTTGTTCCGCAGATTTTATCGAGCATCGCTCTACGCACACGCTTTTTGGGAATCCCAATATTCACCACAAAATCAAACCGCCGAATGAGTGCCTTATCAACCGCTCCAATGTTATTGGTAATCCAAATAGTGGGTAGTGGGTTGTTCTCAAAGACTTCGTTAAAAAACGCTTTGTAATGAAATCGCCTACCATTAAAAATGTCCTCTGCTTCATCATAGAGCAATAAATTTTTATCTGAATCTAAAAAGCGTTGCGCTAACATATACGAGCCAAGTCGCTTCGCACCATCTATTTCATCACCATATTTATCTTTTGTGCGGACTTTATAGAGTTTGACATTGATGTTTTTGGCGAGGAGTTTTGCTAGCTCTGTCTTGCCTGTGCCCGGCACACCATAGAGCAAAATATTCACACCCTTTTTTGCATTGGTTTTGGCAAAGGCAAGGTATTCTTGAATCAAACTAAACTCTTTAATGTGAGAGTAATCCTCTGGGCTTAGAAGTGTATCCTCATCACAGGGCACAGCAAATCGCCCCACAATTTGGGTTCTATCATTTTCCACACCAAAAAGTATTTCGCTAATTTCCTCATCATAAAAGCCCTCAAGCATTCTGCCCAAATCATCTCTATCATAGCACAAAATCTGCGTTTGCACCAAAATACCATTGCGTCTCATTGCTGTGGAAACTTCCCTTGTGCTAAACCCAAGCATTTTGCTCAATGCGATTGTAGCTTGCTTAGGAGTTCTAGCAAAGTCTCTAAAGTTTCTCAAAAAACCCTTAAACATAGGCGTTTCACCAGCGAGGGCGACAAGTTCGATTATAGCGATTTCTACATCATTTAACCCCAAGCTCTTTTGGAGCATATTTAAGTTCTTCTCAAAAAGCTTGTAATGTCCAAAATCTCCCCGTTTTTGAAGTGTTTGGAGGGTGTCAAATTCCTTATCCAAAAAGCGCAGAATCTTCTCCTTATACATTGTTGGATTCTCATCAAATACATTACAATCACTACAAATATGACTAAAGCCAAAATAATGCGCCACTTTTCTTGAATCACGAACATTCTCTTCACCAAAAAACCTCACAACACTTTCTCTAAAGCTCAACATATAGAGCCTTGCTTTGTTGTTTAAATAGCGTTGTTCCGCACTTGTGTCTATTTGCTCATAGTGATTGATGGGTTCTGAGATAACTCTTCTTTGTCGGTGTTTGCGTAGTTTCATTGTCGCTCCTTAGTGTAAAATAGTAACGATACTATTATCGCGCTAAAAGCGGACATAAATTTGTCCCTTGTTTCAAAATTGCAATATTTGTGAATCAATTTGTCATTTTTAGAATCTCCTTCTATCTTTGTGGCACAATATAGGCTTAATCAAACTTAAAAAGGACATACAATGCCAACTTCGCAACCAACTTCACAAAAAGCTATATTAGAGCTAATGGCGACATACAACCAACGCGCAAATAAAGCGATGATAGAGGTGCTAGAGGATTTAGATGAGGGCGAGCTCCACAAAGATAGGGGGCTGTATTTTAAGTCGATTTTGGGGACTATGGCGCATTACACCGCCGCAGACGCCACATTTTTTAAGGATTATTTCGCGCTCTTTTGTGTCTCTGCGCCAAGTAGCAACAAAATCGAAGCAATGCTCGAATCTCCATTCACACTCAAACCTGAAATACACAATGACGCGACAAACCTCTTTGCCGCACGCGAGGAAATCGATAGCTATATCTTGCAAGTAGTCGCGGGCATAGAGGATTTTAGCGCGATACAAGAGCTAGATTTCCCGTGGGGAGCGATGAAAAAGCCCGTGTATCAATTCATCTTTGGCATACTCAATCACGGCACGCACCATAGAGGAATGATAGCAAGTGTGCTTGATACTATGGGGGTAGAAAACGACTTTAACGGCGCGCTTGGAATCTAGCTAGACGAAGAAACAAAAAATTTAGCTTGGATAAAACCAGCACAAACAACAAAACAAAAGAGCAAGGCACGGAAAACTGAAAGGAGAAACAATGATTTACACATTTGGCGATACACACGGAAACCACGATATAGACAACTCTTTAAAGGCGGCATTGAATTTAAAGAAAATGATTACATTATCATTTGTGGGGATTTTGGAGTGCTTTGGAATGATGAAAAAGATGCGCGAGAAGTCGCATTAGAATCTAGTCTCAATAGTCTGCCTTGTGAAGTGCTATTTGTAGATGGCAATCACGAGAATTTCAACCGAATCTATGCTTTGCCACAGGTGCAAAAGTTTGATTCGATTGTAGGACAATACTCTAAAAATATTTTTCACTTAAAGCGCGGACATATCTATAATATCGATAATATGAATTTTTTGACAATGGGAGGCGCATTAAGCATTGATAAGCAATGGAGAGTAGAGGGAATATCGTGGTGGCGACAAGAGGCAATCACTGATGCAGAGTTGGATTTGGCATTAAAAAACATTGAAAACTTTGAATCTAACATTGACTTTGTTTTAACGCACACTCTGCCACAAAGAGCCGTAAAAGAACTTGGCAAATATACGCGAATCTTTCATAAGTTACACGATGAGAATCCTTTAAAGTTAGAAAAGATTTTTTTAGCTTTGCAGAATAAAAAATATGATGTCAAAGCGTGGATATGCGGACATTGGCATAGTGATGTAGCCTTTGATATGAAATATCTGCCTAGAAAAAAGATGAGTTTCTATGTCAATTACAATGGCACAAGCGTAGGCATAGATAAGGATAGAAAGGTAAGTGAGATTGAGTTGAAGTGATGATAAAATAAAATTCACACAAACTTAAAGCGCAAAAAACAAAGGCACAAAAGCAAAATCGACAAATTACTACTTAGTATGCGGGGTTCTACGCACTTCCTTGCCATTTTCATAATAGATTGTGTATTGGAGTTTGCCCTTTGGGGAGTAGAGCTTGGATTCTCCTATTGGGCGGTCATTTTCATACATTCCCTCTGAGCGCAAGATTCCACTTTTGTAATATGACTTTGCTTCACCATTGGCGTTTCCACGCACGAATTGCATTTGTGCGCGTAGTTTGCCATTATCATAATACCACTTTGTTGCGCCCTCTTGGCGTCCTTTTAAAAAGCTAATCTCCCACGCAAGTTTTCCATTGGCGTGGTAAAGAGTGATAGTGCCTGTGTAATCACTCACCTGTGCTTTATCAGGAGCGATGTCTTGGTAGTTAAATTTAAGAGGATTGGCAATGGCATTTTCTTTAGCATTCTCTTGTTGAGGTTTTGGAGCGGGTTTTGGCTTGCTAGATTCTGTATTTTTGGGCGTTTTATCCTCTTGTGTGTTTTCTTGTTCAAGCGTTTGTTCATTTTGGATTGGCGCACTTGGCTCATCTTTGGCACAGCCCATAATCCCCCAGCACACAAGCACACATAGCGCACAATAATTCCCAACGAATCTCAACACGCAAATCCTTTGCTTTTTAAAACTTTTAGCCAAAATTATAGCCACTTTTATACGATTTTAATCATCACTTTATTACAATTTCATCGAATATAATTTTGGAGATTCTACCAATGAGTAAATTTACGCATTTACATTTACACAGCGAGTTTTCACTCCTTGATGGGCTAAACAAAATCCCAGCCCTTGCCAAACGCATAAAAGCACTTGGTATGGATTCTGTCGCACTCACCGACCACGGCAATATGTTTGGGGCATTAGAATTTTATATAGCAATGAAGCAAGAGGGCATAAATCCAATCATTGGAATGGAAGCCTATATCCACAATGGCGATGAACTCAACGACAAAAGCACCAAAGCACGATTTCACCTTTGCTTGTATGCCAAAAACCTAACGGGTTATAAGAATCTTATGTATTTGAGCTCTCAAGCGTATTTGCAGGGTTTTTATTATTATCCACGCATTAACAAAAAACTTCTAAGAGCTCATAGCGATGGACTTGTATGTAGCGCAGCGTGTTTGCAAGGAGAGATAAACTTCCACCTTAATACGCATAATGAGCGCAATGTGCGATTTGGGGCAAAGGGCTATGAAGTGGCAAAGGAAGTCGCGCTGGAGTATAAAGATATTTTTGGCGAGGATTTTTATTTAGAGATTATGCGACACGGCATTGCTGACCAGTTTTTTATTGATGAGCAGATTTTGCGTTTAAGCAAGGAGCTTGGGATTAAAGTTATCGCCACGAATGACACGCATTATGGTTTGCAAGCAGATGCAGATTCCCAAAATATCGCTTTTAGAATCGCTATGGGCAAGGACAAAGGCTTGCGCCACATTGTGAAAGAATTTTATGTCAAATCCCCAGAGCAAATGGCGGAGCTGTTTTTAGACATTCCAGAAGCGTTGCAAAATACACAAGAAATCGCACAAAAATGTCGCCTTGACATTCCACTTAAAAATACGCAAATTATCAACAAACACACCAACGAGATTCTTTTAGAGAATTCGCCCGCCACGCCACCCACCTTTAAAAACACCAAGCAATACGCCCAAAATGACGGCGTGGATAAGATTCTTGGCATAGACTTAGAAGAAATTGATGATAGCGTGTATTTCGCCTATAAATGCCGTGAGGGGCTAGAGGAGCGACTAAAAAATGTGGAATCTAGCAAGCATCATATTTATAAAGAACGCCTAGAGCACGAGATACAAGTCATCACACAGATGAAATTTCCGGGCTATATGCTTATTGTGTGGGATTTTGTAAATTTCGCCAAAAAGCAAGGAATCCCTGTGGGGACTGGTAGGGGCTCTGCGGCAGGAAGTTTGGTGGTGTATAGTTTAAAGATTACAGATATTGACCCTATAAAATATGATTTGCTTTTTGAGCGGTTTTTAAATTCCGAGCGGGTGAGTATGCCTGATATTGATATGGACTTTTGTCAGCGTAGGCGAGGAGAAGTGATTGAATATGTGATAAGCACTTATGGTGAGCACAATGTCGCCCAAGTGATTACCTTTGGTTCGCTAAAGGCGCGTGGTGTGATACGAGATGTCGCACGCGCACTTGATATGCCCTACAATGAGGCGGACAATTTCGCAAAACTTATCCCAAAAGAGCTCAACATAACGCTTACTAAATATGTCGATAAAAGTGGCGAGCAAAAAGAAGGTGCGTGGGAAAAAGAACCAAAAATCCGCGAACTTGTGGAGCAAAATGCGAAGGCAAAAGAAGTGTGGGAATGCGCACTTGCCTTAGAGGGATTGAAGCGTAATCCGGGCACGCACGCTGCTGCGATTGTGATAGATTCTAATGATGAGCTGTGGCATAAAATCCCGCTTTATACTAACGAAAAAACACAAGGCGCGGTTACGCAGTATTCGATGGATTATTTAGAAAAGGTAGATTTGATTAAGTTTGATTTTTTGGGGTTAAAGACACTTACAGTTGTCGATGACACGCTTAAACTTATCAAAAAGCGATATGGCAAAGACATTGATTTGAGCACGCTTGATATGGAGGACAAAAAAGTCTATGAGATGATTGGCAGTGGCGAGACTTTGGGCTTATTCCAAATGGAATCTAATGGTATGCAGGGCGTGGCACGAAGATTAAAGCCCAGCACCTTTGATGATATTGGTGCGATGATTGCGCTGTATCGTCCCGGTCCTATGGATTCTATCTCGGAGTTTATCGACCGCAAGCACGGCATTACAAAGGTTACTTATATGTTTCCTGCCTTAGAGCCTATATTAAAGCCCACTTATGGAGCGATTGTCTATCAAGAGCAAGTAATGCAAATCGTCCAAAAAATCGGTGGATTCTCACTTGGTGGCGCGGATTTAGTGCGTAGAGCAATGGGAAAAAAGAAAGTCGATGAGATGAATCGCCTCAAAGCACAATTCGCCGATGGCGCACAAGCACAGGGCTATGAACGCGCAAAGGCAGAGGAGCTGTGGGAGCTTGTAGCAAAATTCGCAGGCTATGGATTCAACAAATCTCACGCTTATGCTTATGCCGCACTCACCTACCAAACAGCATTTTTAAAGACTTACTACAAGCACGAGTTTATGGCAGCAATGCTCACAAGCGAAACAAGCAAAATAGAATCTGTGGGCAAATATATTGATGAGGTGCGCTCAATGGGTATTGAGGTTTTAGCCCCGCATATCAATTACTCTCAAAATGATTTCAGTGTGGAAGAGTTTGATGGTGTGAAAAAAATCGTTTTTGGACTTGGTGCGATTAAGGGGCTTGGTAGTGCGCCAGCAGAAAATATCATACAAGAGCGCGAGGCAAATGGAGAATATAAAGATTTGGCAGATTTTATTAGCAGGGTTGATTTTGCTAAGCTCACTAAGCGAAGTTTAGAGCCTCTTATTAAAGGTGGAAGCCTTGATGGGCTTCAATTTTCACGCAGGGCAATGCTTGAGCGTATAGATGAGATTTGTGAAGCGGGACGCAATAATGATAAAGTCAAAAAAGAAATGTGTGGGAGCACAAGTCTCTTTGGCGAGCAAGATGAGAGCTTTTTTCGTGGGGTGCATTTAGAGATTAGTGATATGCCCGAGTATGATGCGAGCACACTTTTGGGCTATGAGTTTGAATGTATGGGCATCTACATTGGCGGGCATCCGCTAGATAAGTTTAAAGACCAAATAGCTAGTATGAGTGGCGTGGCGAAGTGTAGCGAGATTGAGAATCTCAAGCTAGGCTCGCAATGCTTGCTTGTAGGCAAGGTCGAAAAGCTCGAGCGCAAAATCAGCAAAAAAGGCTCGCCTTATGGCGTGGTGCATTTTTTGGACTTTAGTGGAGCGTTGAGCTTTATGGTGTTTTCCAAGCAGTTTGCCCAGCTTGAGGAGCTCCAAAGTGTCATTGAGAGCGGAGAGCCTATCGTGTTTAAATGCAAGATTGAGGACAATGAGGAGAAGCGCACGGTAAGAGTTATGGAATCTGGCACTTTGCAGAGCGCGAAAAAATACAAAGTGCAATTAGAAACTGATGCGCCGAGTAATGAGAGCAATGCTAGCAATGAGAGTGCGGAAGATTCCCAATGGGGGCAACTCGCAAATAGTGAGATTGATATATGTGCTCCGCTGGTGTTAATGTTTGATGAAAGCGCGGATTTAGCAGTGCTGGCTAAGATTAAAGAATCGTTGCCCGAGTGCAGTGGAGAGAGAGAGTTGCGCGTGGCATTACAAAGCGAGCAAAAAACTTATACTTTTGTGAGCGGGTTGCGCGTTGATAGCAAGATTAAAGAGAAGTTCCCCGACTTACACTGGGCGGGGTAATGTGAGAATCTAAGCAGTTTATGGCTGGCGCGGGTTGCTAATGTCCGCACCCACAGCCACCGCCTCCACCGCCACAGCAGCCTCCACCGCCGTGATGATGGTCGTGTCCTCCGCTAGAGCACCCACAGCCACCGCCTACACCACCTTGTAAGATTTCCATTTCACTCGCATCGCGCACATCAAGCACTTTGACTTCAAAGGCAAGTGTCTTACCAGCAAGCGGGTGATTGTAATCAATAATCACCACACTATCATTAAAGTCTTTTACCACGACTTGTGCGCTTTGCCCATCATCACTTTGCCCAAAGAGCGTCATACCCTCTTTTAGCTCGATTCCCTCAAATTGCGAACGCTCCACCTCTTGGATAAGCTCGGCTTGATAGAGTCCATACGCGTCTTCAGGCGCAATGTTAATGGAGAGGTTATCGCCCACCTTTTTCCCCAAAAGCGCGTTTTCTAACCCGCTAATGACTTGATTTGCCCCTATGAGAAACTCTAGTGGCGCACCACTTTTGTTAGAATCAAGCACATTATCACTGCTTGCATCTTTGACTTCATACTCAATGCTTACAACTTTGTTATTTTCAATCATTTGTTATCCTTTGTGTTGGCTTGCCTTTTAGGCGTTTTCACGCAGGGATTGTAGCATATTTTATTTACTTGGGCGTATATTTTGGTGTTTTTGTGTTAATATCACATTGTGTTTTACCCTACATTTATTTCACAATGTATAAGGAGAGATAATGCCAAATCATTTCACCCCCCCCTCAATACTCTTACTAAAAATCCAAAACAAAATCCCCCCCGCGCTCCACAATGGAAACTAGAAAATGATGTCGATGACTATGTAAAGGCGATTTTTGAAGATTTAGGCTTAGTCAAAAATGTCGATTACAACGAGAAAAAACCCACAGAATATTTAGAGGACGCCCTAAAAGGCGCAAGCAAAACGATTAAAAAATCAGGCATAGGCAGACCTGATTTTACCTGTGAGAAATACAAAATCCACAACGCCGTTATCCCCGTTGTGATTGAATCCAAGCTAAAACGCGACAAACTTGTAAGATTTGACAAAGATGGCACGATTAGTTTTAACCAAAATAATGTCGCCCAATACGCACTCAATGGCGCATTGCATTATGCTCGCGCCATCATTTCAAGCGAAAAATACAAAGAAGCCATTGCCATTGCCATAAGCGGAGATTCTAGCGATGAAGTGGCAATCGCTGTGTATTATGTCTTTGGTAGCTCATCTTTGGCGTATAAAGACACAGGCGTTCATAACTTAGATTTTTTGCAATCCCAAAGCGCATTTGAAGCATTTCATCAAGCCTCCACACTTACAGAATCCGACAAGCACAACCTTTTAGCACAAGGTAAAGCCCTTTTAAGTGAGCATAATAAAAATCTAAACGAACTTATGCACAACCACAACATTACCGCGCCACAACGCGTGCTCTATGTTTCGGGTATGATTCTCTCAATGCAAAAGACTTATGACACAGAGCTAGGCGCGCTTATAAACGGGCTTAGTATCGATGATTTGCAAGGTAGCCAAGAATCCAACAAAAGCGATGGCGATTTAATCTACGCCCAAATCCAAAATTTCTTAAAAACCAAAATCAAAGATAGCAAAAAACTTGCCCTTATGCTTGATTCATTTAGAGAAATCAAAAAAGACCCCGATAGAAACAAAATCCCAAAAACCTACACGCACAAAGCAGGGGAAAAGAAAAATCCAAATGACGCAAAAGTCGCGCACTTGCTCCAAAGCCCAAGTTCTATCAACAAGCAAATTTTTGCCTACATTTATGAGCATATTTATAGCGAGATAGACGGCATTAGTGGGCATTTAGACATTATGGGTGAAATGTATAGCGAGTTTTTAAAATACGCATTAGGCGATGGCAAAGAGCTAGGGATTGTCCTTACCCCGCCTTATATTACCAAAATGATGGCGCAAATCCTAAACATTAGCGAAAACGATAGCGTTATGGATTTAGCCACAGGCTCGGCAGGATTTCTCATCTCAGCTATGGAGCTAATGATAGATTCCATAAATGCCAAATACGGCAAAGACACAGCAGAGGCAAAGAAGCGTATAATCACACTCAAAAAATCCCAACTTTTAGGCGTAGAATATAACGCCGAAATGTTTACTCTCGCCACGACAAATATGATTTTGCGAGGCGATGGCTCTAGCCAGATTCACAAGGCAAACACCTTTGAGACCGACAGCAAAGATGAGAGTGGCGTAAGCATTTATGATACATTTAATGCCACAAAGATTTTGCTAAACCCGCCCTTTACTTGGGAGGAAAACGGAATGCCCTTTATCGCCTTTGGGCTTAAAAATATGAAGCAAGGCTTAGGCGCAATCATTATCCAAGATAGCGCAGGAAGTGGCAAGGCGATAAAGAGCAACAAAGAGATTTTATCACGCAATACGCTTTTAGCAAGTATCAAAATGCCACCTGATTTATTTCACCCAATGGCAGGTGTGCAAACGAGTGTGTATATCTTTGAGGCGGGAATCCCGCACGATTATGACAAGCCTGTGAAGTTTATCGACTTTCGCAATGACGGCTATAAGCGCATCAAACGAGGCTTGCAAGAAGTGGATAATCCCACAACGCGCTACACTGACATCATCAAAATCTACAAAGCAGGGAAAAATGCCAAAGTGGATTCTGCGCTATGGAATCTTAACGAAATCTATATCGAGGATTTTATAAACGATAGCGGGGCGGATTGGAATTTCGACCAGCATAAAAAGGTAGATTCTAAGCCAACATTGCAAGACTTCAAAAAATGCGTGAGCGACTATCTCGCGTGGGAAGTCTCAAATGTCTTAAAAAAGGATTGTCTTTAACCCCGCCCAAATAAGTGCAAATATCGCCAAACTTGAATCAGAATTTATCGCACAAGGCGGCAAATGGGAGGAATTTAGAATCGGGGAGTTGTTTGATAAAAAGACAATAAAAGGCTATCCAAAAAGAGATGAAAATTTAACACCGAATCCTAGTGGCTACCACATTTTTGGACAAAACATAAAATATCAATATCCACAAAAAGTTTTATTAAACGAAAAATATTTATGTCGTTTAGAAAAACCCATATTAGCCTATACTTCAAGTGTGGCAGAAATTGGAATGATTGAAGAGAGTTTTTATCGTAGCGGGGATAACGGAGCATTTCAAGGATTATTTCCAAAATTTAAAGATTATAATAAATTGCACCTTTTATTTATGCTTATAATTTTACAAAAGCAATTTGACAATTTTGGATATTCAACTTCAATGAGCGATATTGTGAATCTTAAAATATTGCTACCCGTGAATCAAAACGGCGAAATCGCCTTTGAATTTATGGAATCTTACATAAAAGAGCTAGAAGCGGAGCGAATACAAGAGCTAGAAGCATATTTAGAGGTTACAGGACTAAAAGATTATGAGCTAGACGCACAAGAGAGAGAGGCATTAGCGATTTTTGCCTCGTCATTGCGAGCAAGCGAAGCGAGCGTGGCAATCCACACGACTTTTTGTCATACTGAGCATAGCGAAGTATCTCACAAAAACAGCGATAGAGATATTTCGGCTTTTTCACAGCTTCAATATGACAATGTAAATTCCCCCTCCCGTAGCACGAGTGGGGCTAGGGGGTGGGTAAATCCCCGCAATAACGCTTTGAATCTCCAATGGCGCGAATTTAGCATCGGTGATTTGTTTGAAAAATTATCATCAAAATATTTAGGCAAAGGCGATAAATTCAAAGCAGTTTCAAAGATTCAAACAAACGAGTATAATGTCCCTGTCGTTTATGCAAAATTTGGCGACAACGGCATTATGTATTGGGCAAAAAGTGGTGATTTTGAAACGCATAAAAATGTCTTATCTGTTATTTATAATGGAGCTGTTGCCGCAGGATTGGTTTATGCGCAACCTTATGAAACGGGCATTTTGGCGGAGGCATATTTTATAAAACTAAAAAATTACAATGTTGATTTTAAGGTAAATTTATTTTTACAATGTGTGTTATTAAAAACACTTTATCCAAAATATTCGAGGGAATATTTGGCTACTTGGAGCGGTAAAGTAGAAACTGATACAATATTGCTACCCGTGAATCAAAACGGCGAAATCGCCTTTGATTTTATGGAAATTTTCATTAGTGCGGTGCAAAAAGAAGTGATAAAATCCGTAGTGTTGTGGAAGCAAAAGCGCATAACCACCACCAAAGCGATTGTAGAGAATCGCTAATAATATACAAACGCCCTAATTCTCGCTAGCAAACAAACCCATAACGCAACCCACCTAAGCGTAAAGACTAAGCAATGTAGAGCGGTTATTGTTTTTTTGCTATTTTTTCAAGCTCTTTGAGAATGCCTTGTTGCATTTCAAGCACAAGGGCTTGGAGTTGCTTAAGTTTGGAATCAAGCTGTTGTAAGGTATTTTTGTTAGATTCTATTGCTTGCTTGAGAGAATCAAGCTCATTTTGCAATCGCTGTATATGCTCTTCGTTGGCATTTGATTTGTTAATGGTGGTTTGGATATTTTGCGCTTGAGATTCATAGAGGCTTTGTAGTCCCTCTTGTGAGCGAGAGAGCTCATCTTGCTGGCTTTTTAGCTGGGTGGCAAGATTTAAGAGGGCTTGGGTGTTGGATTGAAGTGTGGAGAGGTCTTTGCGGGTTGCTCCACTTTGCTTATCGAAGGCTGATGGCTCTTTCATCGGTGCGCATATAAGAGCACTCACGCCACATAGCAACGCAACAAGCAACCTCGCCATACCACCCACCTAATTTGCCCTTGAATGCTAGAGCGATTATTGGGCTACTTTGAACTCTACGCGGCGATTTGCTTGGTAGCATTCCTCTGTTTGCTCTTGGCAGATTGGATTGCTTTCGCCATAAGTTACGGTTGAGAGACTTGAAGAATCTACACCGCGTGTAACCAATGCTTTTTTCACAGAATCTGCACGCTTTTTGCCAAGTGCGAAGTTATACTCATCGCTTCCAAAGGAGTCTGTATTGCCTTCTAGCACGACTTTAGCACCTGATTGCTTGATAAGCTCTGCAGCGACATTCACCCTTTCATTCATAGAGCTTTGCACATCGTATTTGTCAAATTTAAAAAGAATGTGTGAAAGTTTAGCGATTTCACCCGCAACACCAGAAGTATCTGTAAATGGTTCTTGTGCGCCTGTCGCACCTTCACCGCCACCGCTTACACTCGCGCTATCTCCGCCACAACCAGCGAAAATCCCTATCGCACATAATCCTACGAACAATGCTTTTTTCATAGCAAAATCCTCCTGATATTTAAAGTTTGGAATCTGCCCTATAATGCTTAGATTTTGGCAGTGCGTAAAATTATAGTCTCTAAAAGTTTATATGTCAATAGTTAGCATATATTACCAATCATAAGCCTGAATTTTTACCTTTGGCAGGGAGAAAAAATAGCTACTATTGTAGTCAAGGCGAATGATTCCAAGTGCGCTTTGTGTGGGCGTGTATTTGATAAACATTAGATTCTTGCCATCTTTTGAGAAGCTAGGCATTTGGTTTCTGCCATTTTCTGTAAGTCGGCGAATGTAGTCGCTTTTAGTGGAAATAAGGTAAATGTTAAAAGTGTTTTGTCCAAATTCGTTGTTTGTCTCTCTGCTCGTGTAGGCGATATATTGGTCGTGCGTAGTGATAGCACTATTATTGCGCCCGTGAAAGACGACTTGCTCGACATTACCACCATCAATCCCTGTGGCAAAGACATTAGGATAGCCAAGTCTATCGGAGATAAACGCTACTTTTGTGTTGTTGTTGATAAATTTCCCACCCACATCGATACCAGAAAACCCTGTGATTTTACGCAAGGAGCGCGAAACCACATCATAGAGAAAAATATCTGCGGCGTTATCTGCAGGAGTGAGTGTCATTAGAATCTTCTTGCCATCGGTGCTCACATCGCTGACTACCGCCATTCCATCACTGCTTACAAGTCCTTGTGAAACCCCTGTGTTTAAATCATAGCGCACAATCGTAGGCTTTTTGTTGATGTATTTGGTGTAGTAAAAAAAGCTCTTGTTTCTATCGCCCCATTTTGGAAAGATATTCATTCCGCCCTTGATAATATCATTTTGATAGCTTAGCGTGTAGTCTGCAAGAGCAATGGTGGTGTTGCCTGAGGAGGTATATTTAGAGAGGAGCACGGGCTCAAGCATCCAATCAATATTTGGGGCTTTGATATAGGCATTCATATCGATACACATTTTGTGCGCGATAAAGGGATATTGTTTGAGTGGGATTTGTGCGTATTGCTTGTCAATAACCAAAGTTTTTTTATTCACATCATAGACAACCAAATTACCGCTTACATTGTTGCTTGATTTGGTGATACTTACTTGTGCGATGAGGTCAATTCGCCTTGCTTTGTAAGATTCAAAGTCGGGGGATTTTTTTGGTTCGCTTGCTTTAAGTGCTTGGAAGTGGTTGCTTACCTTTAAATCACCGATGAGCTGTGCGACCACTTTCTCACCATATTCCTTATTGTCCGCTATATGTTCCACCGAGACATTGGGAAGTTTTGTGGAGCTTTTCACAATTTCAATAGTCGCATCTGCTGCCCCAAGTGCAAACACACCCATCAATGCCATAAAAATACCTAACCGCCTTATCATTGCTTCTCCTTACCATTTTACAGAGTTGATTCTAAAAGCGGTATTATACTCTAAAAACACAAAAATATGCTATGATTCCCTCTTTAAGCGTTTTTTAGGGGAGGTGTGGGGTTGCGTTCTATTTGTTGGGTAATGATGCTGTGCTTTGGTGTGGTATTTTCACAAGATGACATTACTCCTATTGCAGATACGGACACTTCATTGAGTTTGCCACAAGCCCCACAACCTATCCAAAAATCCCGCGCTATGCAAGCCCAAGAAAGCTACCGAAATTATTTAAAAATACTTGAGCACGAGGGCACTTATTTTTTGTTTTATCACAGCTTTACTCCTGTTAAAGATTCTTTGCGTCCATTTTTAGAGCAAAATGAACTCAAATTCCAACTAAGCGCGAAACTCCCGCTGTGGCGTGGAGCGTTTTGGAGTAAGGGGACACTTTTTTTTGGTTATACCCAGACGATGTGGTTTCAGTGGTTTAACTTCGAGTATTCTAGTCCCGTGCGCGACACAGATTATAAACCAAGTATTTTTTACTCCTATCCTGCAAGTTGGGAATCTTTGGGGGATTCTTCGCTTGAGTTGCGACTTGGACTTTTGCATTATAGCAATGGAATTGGCGGGGAAGAATGCTATCGACAAAGTTTTAGCACGCCTGTGCCTGCGAATTGTCTCTCGCGCTCGGCTGCCAATCGCATTATGTTAGAGGGAATTTGGGAGGCAGGAGGCGTAGCAAAGGGCTTTGGCGTGCATATCAAAGCGTGGCCCTTTATCTCAGGGCGCAAAGACACTCCACAACTACATAGATATATGGGTTATGGGAGTTTGCGTTTATATTATGTGAATGGGCGACATAAGAGCGAGGTAGATTTTACCCCCATATTTGCGGATTTTGGGAGATATTATCCTAGTGTGCGTGTGGGCTATTCGCTTGGGATAAATGATTTTGTCGCACTCTATGTGCAGTATTTTTATGGATATGGGGACAATTTGTATGAATACAGAGTGCGCTCTCATCGTTTGGGGATAGGATTAAAAGCAAGGAGTTGGTAGGTTTATAGGGTTGTTTTTGAATGTAGATTCTACACAAATTCCCCTAAAAGCGCGATATTATTGCTACTCATAAAGTGGATTTTGGGGTGGAGTGTGCGTAAATCTTCCCACACCTTGCGCGAGAGCTCAAGCCCGATTTTTCTCTCGTATTCCTTGCCTTTTGCGCTCGCAGATTCTAGCCTCTCTAGCCAATCTTTGGGGATATACACCCCGGGCAATTTATCGCGCAAAAACACTGCCACGCGGTAGCTAAGCACGGGGAAAAAGCCAAAAATGATTTGGGTGTTTTGATTGGCATTTGCGAAGTTTTGGGCGCACTCTTGGGGTAGATTTTGGTTAGATTCCTGCGTCAAATGTTGGCTAGAAGCCTCCTCACGCTTTTTATTAACATCATTGATAATCTCGCATTTTGCCTCCTCTAACGCCTCTAGCAAAAACTCCGCAGATTGCTTAGCAAAGATAGGCTGCGTGAAAAACGCGCAAATTGGCGCATTTGTCAGCTTGCGTTTAAGTTTGGTTTTAAGCGAGGCGGGGTTGTTGGCGTAAGAATTTATCGTGCTAAAGGCAAAGATTTCGCGTGGGCGCGTGATTAGAGGCTTGCCATTTATCGCGATTCCAGAATTTAAATCCGCGATTATGCGCGTGAGTTTGAGCGAATTTTCCTCAAACACGCCCTTAGATTCCGCGCAATCGCCCAGCTTTATGGGGTCGCCTGTGAGGGCTAAAAACGCACGCAAATCAAATTCATTTGCCCCGAGAATCTCCCCGCACAGCGCGATTGAGTTTCTATCTCGCATTGAAAGCGTGCAAATAATGGGTTTTTGTAATGCGTTTTGGAGCTTTATGGAGCTTAAAATCGAGCTAGGCTTAAAGCGTGCCAACGGGGAATCCGTGCAGACAAACGCATCGATTGCTTCGCTTAGCGTTGGCATTTTTTGGGAATCTAGATTCTCGCTAAAGGCATTTTGTGCAAGCGCGGATTTGATTGTAGCGATAAATTCGCTTGTGTCCGCGCTTAGCGGAGGTGTTAGCTCAAAGCTCAAAAACGCCCTTTGAGTGTGGATTTTATCGATTAGATTCTTAATTTGCGTATTCATTGTGCCTCTTTGTGGTTTTGCCTAAATTGTCTCATTAGCGCGATAGTTTGGCTATCAATGTCGCTATTTTGGGTGTGCGATTTGGCGCGGGTTTGCAAATCGCTCAAAATTGATTCAAACTCGCTGTGTTTGAGATTTTGCCCAAATTTTGCTTTTATGCTTATGGATTTTATATCTATAATTCCCACAAACACGCCCCTTTCACTGCCCATAAATGCTTCTTTGCTAAAGCTAAAATTTTCACTTTGTGGCTCATATTTTGCCACAAGTGCGCGTAAAATAGCGCGTTTATCTGCCAAATCCTCCACCACGCGAAATCTCCCTACCACAAGCACGGAGAAGAAAAACTGCGTAGGTATCATCGCTCCACCCAAAAACTCCGAGCCTATGTAGGCGTAGGGCTTTGCTACGCTAAAACTTACTTTTGGATTGTTTTTTAGCAGTCTAAATTTGCGCCCCGCTTTTGCGCCGTGAATGCCGATTGCACCATTTGGCGCAAAATCGCTCAAATAGCAAAAACTAAGCGGTATGGCATAAGGCAAATCCGACTCCAAGTCAGGCACAATCAGCACTCCAAAAGGGATTTCATCAAAGTGGCGTTTGAGTAAATCCATATCATCGCATTCAAATTCAGCTCGTCTTATAATCTGTCCTTTTGTGTTTTTTAATATGGTTGCACATTTTAAAAATGCGAAATTATTTTTGAGATACTTCGGTCGTGGCTTACACACTCCCTCAGTATGACAATTTGTGGATTGCCACGCTCGCTCGCAATGACGAAACCCACCCCCTAGCCCCCTCCGCAAGGGAGGGGGAATTTATATCCGCGGTTGATTTTGGATACTTCGCTTAAGTATGACAAAACGCTTAGATTGCCACGAGAATCCTTACGGATTTTCTCGCAATGACGAAATATTTTAGATTCGTGTTAGCGCAATCGAAGTAGTTGCGGTGGTGCTTGCGGAGTTTTTGGCATTTTGACACAAGGTTAGCGCACTGCTCGTGCGTGCCTTGTGGGAAAATGTCAAATCTCTGCAATGATTACCCAAATACAAATTGTCCTACAATGTCCTAACGACTCTCACCGCCTCTACCATATTTTTTAAGCTGGGCTTTACTTCCTCCCATTTGCGTGTTTTTAGTCCGCAGTCTGGGTTTATCCATAGTTGTTCTTGTGGGAGCACTTCGAGCAATGCTTTGATTTGCACCACGATTTCCTCTACGCTAGGGATTCTAGGGCTATGAATGTCATACACGCCCGGTCCCACTTCGTTTGCATAGCCCACGCTTTTAAAGACTTTGAGCAATTCATTGCCACTTCGCGCCGTTTCAATGCTTATCACATCAGCGTCCAACGCCTCGATTGTCTTAATAATGTCGTTAAACTCGCTATAACACATATGCGTGTGAATCTGCGTTTCGTTTTTTGCCACCGCAGTGGAGATTTTAAAGGATTCTAACGCCCATCGCTCATATTCTTTGATATTTTCAGCGCGCAATGGATAGCCCTCTTTGAATGCCGCTTCATCGACTTGAATGATTTTTACCCCTGCGTTTTGCAAGTCGTTGATTTCATCAGCGATGCCTAGCGCGATTTGCTTACATACCGCTTCACGCGCCAAATCATCGCGCACAAAGCTCCAATTTAGAATCGTTACAGGACCTGTCAGCATACCTTTCATTATCTTGCTTGTGAGGCTTTGGGCGTAGGTTATCCACTCTACCGTCATAGCCTTTGGGCGACTCACATCGCCATAGATGATTGGGGGCTTCACACAGCGAGAGCCATAGCTTTGCACCCACGCATTTTTAGAGAAAACAAAGCCCTCCATTTGCTCGCCAAAATACTCCACCATATCGTTGCGCTCTGGCTCGCCGTGCACAAGCACATCTAGCCCCACTTCCTCTTGGAATCGCACGCAATCAATAATATAATCTTTTATGCCCTTTTCATAGTCGCTTTGGCTTATCTCGCCTTTTTTATACCCTAGTCGCAATGCGCGGAGTTCGGGCGTTTGCGGGAAGCTCCCGATGGTGGTGGTGGCAAGGTTTGGATAGCCTAAAATCTCTCTTTGAATCTTAATGCGCTCTTTAAATTTTAAATCGCGTTCTTTTTTGCTTATCCCCGCTACGCGCTCGCGGATTTTTGGATTATTTGTGAGTGTAGATTTTGCTCTGGCGAGATTTGCCTCTTTGTTTTGCTCCCACGCGGATTTTGTCTCGCCTGTGATGCCATTTCTAAACACTGCATTTAAGAGCACGATTTCGCTTAGTTTTTCCTCTGCAAAGCTAAGCCAAGAGAGGATTTCGCTAGGAATCTTGCCACTCTCCTCGCCCTGCTTGCTAAAAGGCGTGTGGAGAAGCGAGCAAGAGCTCGCCACTACGATTCGCTCTTTTGGGATTTTTTGCGCGATTTGTTCAAGCAAAGCAAGTTTAGATTCCAAATTTGCCACCCAAATATTGCGCCCATCGATGACCCCAGCAAAAAGCACCTTATCGCTTTTAGCTATTGACTCTAGCGTGTCAAAATTTTTGCTCCCTGTGAGAAAATCTAACCCGATTCCATAGATTTTGCTCTCAAGCAAGATTTCGGTGAGTTCGTTGCTATGCTCAAAAAATGTGCTTACAATCGCTTTAACGCCCTTATCGCTGATAGAATCATAAATGCACTTTATCGCACTCCCGCCTTTACCGCATTCTAACCCAAAGATTTGCTCATCAAACCCGCGCACAAAGATAGGCTCGCTAAATTCGATGATGATTTCAGAATCTAGAGCCCTTAGTCCCGCGACAATTTCATCGATTAAATCCAAATACGCGCCTTTTAGCTTTTTGAAAATCGCGTGAGAGTCGCCACTTTGGATTTTACTCAACGCAAATAATGTAAAAAGCCCAATAAGGCTAATTTTGGGCGTATGTCCTAGCGATTTTGCCTCTTTATACTGCGCGATAATCCCGCTTGCATCCGCCTTATAGCTGTCATTTTCGCTTAATTCTGGCACGACATAGTGATAGTTGGTGTTAAACCACTTTGTCATCTCGCACGCCACGCCACTTTTGTGCCCGCGTGCTAGGGCGAAGTAGCCCTCTAATCCGTTGAGATTTGCAAATCTTGCGGGCTTTGCGCCAAGTGCGAATGCCAAATCCAACACATTGTCATAAAAGCTAAAATCATTGACACAGACAAAATCTAGCCCTTTTGTCGCGGTTGTGCCACCTTTTAAATCGCCTTTTGCATTGCTTGGCGCGATGATAGAGGCATTTGCTTGTAAGCCCCAATGCTTTGCGCGTAAGTCTTTTGCGACTTGTTGTAATTCATTTTCGCTTGCTTTCCCAGCCCAAAAGGCTTCTAACACCTTTTTTAGCTCTCTATTTTGCCCGATTCTAGGGAATCCTAATATGCTTGTTTGCGGATTGCTTGTTTTGCTCATAAGTTGTCCTTTGTGTTGAATTTCAAATGTGGTATTTTGGCATAAAAAATTAAAAACACAATATGTATTTTAAAATTTTTGTAATTTTTCTACGAAATACTTAGAATCTTCATAGCAAAGTTCAAGCCCAAAATGCAATTTTTCCAAAAAAAGCATATTATAATGCCACATTGATTTTATTTTCTTTGAATAAGGAATGATGATGATTGATGTGTGGATTGTTGTGAGTGTGATATTTTTGATAGTGGGCGGATTTGCGGTTTTTGTAACGCATTTAAAAAGCCAAATTTCCGCGTTTGCAAGGAAAAATGCCGAGCTCTCAGATTCCATAACGCAGTTTGAATCCCGTGCTACACAATCCCAGAATGCTATGATTGCCCTAAGAGAGGAAAATGCCGCGCTAAAAGCACAACTCTCAAGTGCGCAAACACTCTACCAAACGCTTAAAGAACAATCTACACACAGCCTTGCTACGCTTAAAATAGAGTTTGATAATGCGCTCCAAAAGCAATCAAACGCGCTTTTAGAGCAAAACAAAATATTTATCCAGCACGATTCTAAAAAGATTTTAGATGAGGTTTTTACGCCCATTCAGCGGAGTGTGGAGGAGTATTCTAAGGGCTTGCGTGATAATAAAGTGAGCTTAGAGACAAACATTAAAAATATGTTTGATTACACGCAAAGTATGCGTGAAGACGCTAATAAGCTCACTCAGATTCTCAAAGGTGATAAAAAAACTCGCGGAAATTTCGCCGAGCTTCAGCTAAAAAGCGTGCTAGAGCAAAGTGGGCTAAAGCAAGGTGAGCAATACCAACTTCAAGAGCAATCTATAATCGAGGGCAAAAAGTATATCCCCGATGCGGTGGTGTATTTGGATAAGCAAAAAAGCATTATTATCGATGCGAAGTTTTCTCTGCCTAATGATTTTGACTTCGCCGAGATTACAAACGCGGTGTGTGAGCAAATCGCTGGGAATCTCAAAGAGAGAATCGATGAGCTTGCTAAAAAGCCTTATGCGAACTTCAAACAAAACACTTATGATTATGTGCTGTTGTTTGTGCCTTATAACAACCTTTTAGATTTGGCACTGCAGGCAAATCCAAGTCTCTATCAATACGCCTATGAGAAGCAAATTTATCTCACTACACCGCATACGCTTTTTATGGCGTTAAAAACCATTCAAATCAGCTGGCTTCACATTCAAGGCGATGAAAATGTCAAAAAAGCCCTTGAGGAGTTTGGCAAGTTTTGTGATAAGTTTGGTGGCGTACTTGGCTCATTTAATGCCATTCAAAAGAATCTAAAAACCCTCTTAGGCAATATCGATACAATGCAATCCCAGCTTGATGGGCGCGGTGGGCTTACGAGCTTTGTTGAGCGTATTAGTGCGCTTGGTGTCAAAGGCAAAAAGTCTCTGCCAAAAAGTAGCGATTCTCACACGCTTGAGCACGATGATTTGCTTTCCCAAGCGTAATTTGTGGGTTGCGCATAAAGAGCACATTTGAAGTATTTAGAGGGTTTTAATGTCGCGCACTTTGAGCATTGTGTGCTTGAATGGTATGCGCGTTGCGGGCGCATTGAGCTAGCTTGGAGAAATTTTAGGCGCGATGGTTCGCAAAGCTATGAAGTGTATGTGAGTGAAATGATGCTCCAACAAACGCAAGTTTCAAGGGTTTTAGAGCATTATTATTTTCCATTTTTGCAAGAATTTCCAACGCTTAAATCTTTAGCAAATGCCACACAAGAGCGCGTGCTAAAGGCTTGGGAGGGATTAGGATATTACGCGCGGGCGCGAAATATGCAAGAGTGTGCGCGTATATGCGTGCAAAAGTATAGTGGAAATTTGCCACGCGACACACACGAACTGCAAAAACTTCCCGGCATTGGCGCGTATAGCGCGGGTGCGATTGCGTGTTTTGGTTTTGGCGAGAGTGTGGGCTTTGTAGATTCTAATATCGCACGCATATTTTATCGTCTCTTTGCTATCCAAAAGGCGAGCACAAAGGAATTATTTTCCCTTGCAAATATGCTTGTATCCACGCATAGTCCATTTGAATACAATCAAGCCTTGCTTGATATTGGTGCGCTTGTTTGTGTGAAAATGCCAAAATGCGCTATTTGTCCGCTTGGCTCAATGTGTAAAGGCAAACATTCTCCCCAACTCTATCCACACAAAAAGCCCCGTGCAAGAGAGAATCTGCATTTGCATTTGTTTGGCGTGTATTTCTTGCGGGGTAAAAAAGCGCATATCGCCCTGTGTCAAAGTGATAGCGCGCTTTATTTTGGACTATACAATTTGCCACAAACCACAAATCCCAAGATTCTCAAAAGCAAATCTAGCGATTTCCCTCTCCCCACTCACATTGGCACTTTGAAGCATAATTACACCAAATATGCCATTAGCGCGGAAGTGTATGCGATTAAATGTGAGAATCTCCCCCAAGCTAGGAGTATTTTAGCGTGCATTGATACCCGAGATTCTTACAAGGCAGAGTTTTTCACTTTTACAGAGATTGACGGTATCGCGCTTTGTAGCCTTGCTAAAAAGGCTCTCAAACTTTTAAGAAGCATTACTTGATATTTACTTTTCTTTATTAAAACGCGTATAAATTTACACCCCAACAAGGACACGCAATGCAAAAATTTATCATACACAATCTTGATTGTCCAAATTGTGCGGCAAAGCTTGAGGGCAGTCTGGCTAAGATTCCAAGTGTGCGCGAGGTTAAGATACATTTTGCAACCAATATTTTAGAAATTGATTGTGATGACATAAGCGCGGTGCGAGCAGGCATTAAAAAACTCGAGCCAAGCGTAGAAATCACAGAATCTACACTCAAAAATCACAATCCAAAACTGACATTTTTTACTCCCACTTTGGCATTGCTTGGCGCGTTGGCGGTGATTTTTGTTGGGAGCTTGTGTGCAGATTATTTGTATGGAGATTTGCTCCAAGATTCACAAAAGGAATTTTTTGAAAACGCACTTATGATTCTTTGGATTGGGATTTATCTTATCGCTGGGCGTAATGTGTTTAAGGGCGCGTTTAGAAGCATTAAGAATAAAGAGTTTTTTGATGAAAACACGCTAATGCTCATCGCCTCAATCGCGGCGTTTTGCATTGGAGCGAGCGAAGAGGCGGTAAGCATTATGCTGTTTTTCTCTGCGGGAGAATACCTCCAAGAAATCAGTGTGAAAAAATCAAAAGCCGCTATCAATCAAAGCGCGAATCTCGCGCCCACTCTCGCGCACAAATGCGTGCAAAACGCCACACAAGACACTATTGACATAGACCCACAAACACTTGAAGTGGGCGATGAAATCGTGCTGTATGCGGGAGAAATGTTGCCCTGTGATTGTGTGTTATTAAGCGAGGAAGCGAGCTTTAATTGTGCGGCAATGAGCGGAGAATCTTTGCCTGTTGATTATGTGGCGGGCAGAGAAATTTTAAGTGGGGCGATTGCGCTTAGTTCGGCTGTGAGGTTGCGCGTTGTAAGAGAGTTTGAAAAAAGTCAAATCGCCAAAATTGGCGAACTTATCGCTAATGCGAGCGCGCAAAAGTCTAAGACAGAGAGCTTCATCACTACTTTTGCGCGTTATTATACGCCTGTAATGTTGCTTTTTGCCGTGCTTGTAGCTATCATTCCGCCGTTGTTTTTCGCGCAGAGCTTTAATGAGTGGATTTATCGCGCTTTGGTGGTGCTTATGGTGAGCTGTCCTTGTGCGTTGGTGGTGTCCGTGCCTATCGGGTATTTTGGTGGATTGGCTGCTGCGAGTAAAAATGGCGCATTGCTTAAGGGCTCAAACTATTTAGAAGCCCTAAGTCAGCTCAAAGCAATCGCCTTTGACAAGACAGGCACGCTCACAAAGGGAATCTTCAAGGTCATAGAAGTCGTCCCTAGCGATGGATTCTCAAAAGATGAGGTGCTATCCTACGCGCTATGTGCGAATAATCTCTCCAATCACCCAATCGCACAATCTATCAAAGCAGAATATGAAAAGCTCGCCCACAAGCACAGCGTGAGCGAGTATGAGGAACTCTCAGGCTTAGGCGTGCGTGCGGTGTGCGATAGCCACGAGATTATCGCGGGCAATGATGCGATTTTACATAAATTTGATGTCTTGCATAATACTTGTCATATTAAGGGGAGCGTGATTCACATTAGCGTGGATAAGCGTTATGTGGGCTATATCATCATTGCTGATGAGCTTAAAGATGAGGCAGTGGGCGTAATTAGTGCGCTTAAGGGACTTGGGATAGGTTGTATAATGCTAAGTGGGGACAATGAATATCCCTGCAAAGTCGTGGCGGATAAGCTAGGCTGTGAGTTTAGGCATTCACTTTTGCCCGATGATAAGGCGCGCGAATTTAGGAATCTCAAAAATGCCACCAAAAATGGCAAAGTCGCCTTTGTGGGCGATGGTATCAATGACGCGCCCACGCTCGCGCTCGCCGATGTGGGTATCTCAATGGGCAGTGGGAGCGATATAAGCCACCAAAGCGCGGATATGATTCTCACTAATAGTTCGCTTCATACATTGCTTAAATCTATCCAAATCGCTAAGAAAACAAAGATTATCATTTATCAAAATATCGCCTTTGCGCTGATTGTCAAGGGTGCGTTTATGGTGCTTGGGCTTTTTGGCGTGGCTGAGATTTGGGAGGCAGTTTTTGGCGATGTGGGTGTAGCACTGCTCGCGCTTGCCAATGCGATGCGTGCCCTAAGACTCTAAACTCATAACTTTTGTGGTGTTTTGCCACTTTTTTCCTTTTTTTTGCATAAGAGACTTCCACTTTATTTTTTTTTTAAACAAAAATTTTTTAAAATTTGGTCGCGTTTTTGTAATAAAGAGTGCAAAAACGCAAAAATCTTAAAGAAAGGAGTCCAAATGGGAAAAGGTAATAATCCTCCACCAAATGGACCGAGCACCACAGGCAATCCTAGTGGTGGCGGTCGTGGCAATAATCCACCTAAAAAGTAATTTATTTTTAGGATTAGGATATGAAAACAGGGTGGCTTGTGAAACCAAGCTACCCTACTAACTATAAACAATACAACAAGGAGTTACAATGAAAAGAATACTTTTGCTAATAATGACAATGTGTGCGATAGCACAGGCGGAAATGACTCTCGAGGAGGCTCATAAGATTATTAAGGGGCGTAATACCATTGAATCAGATCCTTTACTTTATTTTCAAGCAATGCAAAGAATCAAAAAAGAAATCACACATTATGAAATTGAAGAACGAATCGTTGATGGATATAAGGTTGGTGAAAGACATAAGGGAATGTCAAAAGAGGGTGAAATATTAGAACAAATATATTTTGACACTGGCGTACTCTCCAAAATCACAAAAGAAAATGTAACGAGGGACATTAAAGAATCGTGCGAGGAGGGTATGTCTTCCACTATATGTTCTTTTTTGCCCACAGCGATACGAGAAGATTCTTGGGGAGAGAAAGAAGAGGTAGCATTTTATTTTCGCTCTTATGTTGTGAGTTTTATAGAAGTGGAGCGTATCCTCCAAGAACTCTCTACATTTAAACTCCCACAAAATACACCAAGCATTCATCAACGCGCAATTAGGACAATTATGCAAGATATTTATAAGGATATACAAAAAGTTTATAATAACGATGGAGAATTTTTTGAACTTGTGAAAAATTATAAAACACTCACTGCAAAATATGCTAATACACCAATTACCCAAGCGATGATAAACCCACTTAAAACATCAGCCCAGCAACAATATAACACTTTAGTAAAGTTAGAAAAACAAAGAGAGAAATTAGAAGAGCAACAGCGCGAAGAAATAGAATCCAGAAGCGAGACACAAGCAATTCGGGCAAAATTAAAACCGCTTTCTGATAAAAAACACGAACTTATGAAACTTTCAATAAATAGAAAGATTGATGATGAAAAGTTTAGGGAGGAACTTGATTTGATTGATAAGGAGATTGCGGAATTGATGAAAGAATTGCCTGCAATCCCAGAGCCTCAAGGAAACCCTGAGTTAGACACACAAATAGCTACAAAGACAGTAGAGTTATCCCTCTTGGTCCAAGAGCTTCTTTTCTTAGAGATGCAAAGAGAAATCCAAAAGGTAGAAAAAATGAACCAAACACAACTCACACAATATGTCATCCAACACTCCGTGTGTAGTAAAAAGCAACTAGAAGAGCAAGAAGAGCAAGGTGAGCAGTGTGTTGATAGGGAGGACATTATCGCTAATGCCAAAAAGGGGTGGTATGACCCACAGTATTTATTTAACCCATTTTACCCCCAGCGTCCTATCCTTATGTTAGGAGTATGGGAAGATGAGGAAGGGAATCGTTGGTCAGAACAAGAGTTTGACAGATATAATCTTATTGTAAAGAGAGCCTTTGCTCTTAATGATATAGCACAGGCTCTTAAAAATAATGATATGCAAGAGCTCCACAACTCCCTTAAATATTTTGAACAATTTACAAAAAATAAAGAGAGAGATTTTGTCTCCCAGCTTATTAAGCAAATTAAACGCACCTATAAGATTGATGATGGATATGGAGATTAAAGCAAGGGCTTATCGTTATACATTAAGGCTTAGGTGCGAGAATCTCGCTATAATGCTTAAGGCTTTGCTCAAAGATATTTTGCCCTCCGCTTTGCTTCACATTTGGCGTGAGGGGTTGTGAAAGTCCCTTATGGCAGTTTATGCACTCATCGATGACTTTGTGATTTGCTCGTAGCTCTGGGAGGCGGATTTTCTCCACGCTATGACACACAAAGCAATCCTGCCCACAGCCCACGCCAGCCCCCGCGTTATTGCTTGCTTTATCGGTATGGCAGGATTTGCACGCTAGCATTGGTTTGTGGCGCGTATCCTTTTTATAATCCAAGTTAAAATGACAACTTTTGCAATCCCCCGAGCAATTTGCCCATAGAGGTGATAATAACGATACAGCGAGCAAAATGATAACAGCGACTTTTTTCACACACTTCCTTATGCGATTATTTCGCGTAAGGGTAGCATTAGATTCTAAATTTTGCGCCACAACGGCAATTTTTGCGCATTATCCGCGCAGTTTCTCTAATCGCTCACGCTTCGTGCCAATATCTGTGATTTGGATTCCAAAGTTTCCATCGACAATGACTACCTCGCCTCGTGCGATGACTTTATCATCGACTAGGATTTCTAGCGGGTCATTGGCGAGCTGGTTGAGCTCTATCACGCTTCCAATATCCATATTGATGACATCTTTTAGGAGCATTCGCTTCTGCCCGATACGCACTTTGACATTTAAGCGCACATCTAAAATCATATTGATATTTTTAAACTCCACCGCGCTTAATGCCACGCCACCTTCCTTGCCACCCTCGCTGGAAGCCTCCCCGTTAAAGATATTGCTAAAGGATTGGGTGGTAAGGATTAAAAAGTCTGTTTGGACTTTTTCTAAAGAAAAATTAAAGATATACGCCTTATCAAACGCGCTCAAATCAATTTCTTTATCGACAAGCTCGATTTTTTCGCACGCAAAGGAGACTTTTGGGAGATTTTTTTGTGAGCCTAAGTTCGTAGAAATCGCACCAAAAATATTTGAGACAATTTCTTTAATCGCGTCTAAATCATCATTGCTTATAGAATCTTTTGGCTCGCCATCGCCTCCTAGCATCATATCAGAGAGTGCGCTTCCCATTTGCGCGGGGACAACCATAGAGATTTGTGAGTTTGACTCCCCGCTTACTTTGATATGGGCGAGCGCATACACCTTTGGCAATGATTCTAAGCTGACATTATCATCGCGAGTATGGGTGATTTGCGCATCTTTACCCAAAAGCCCAGAAATGGTCGATTTGCCCTCCGCGATGACTAAATCAATAAAACTCTTCATACTCATAGTCTTGCTCCTTACTCATTTTCTTCTTCTTCGACATCAATCACGCGGTTTTTGCGTTGCGCCTCAAGCATTTCAAGCACTTCTTTGACTTGGTCTTTTTCTGTAATGATAGTTTCTTTAATAGTGATAGTCTTGCGGTAGCGTTGCAAACCAATGGAGGCGACATACTTCTCTCTCCCATCGATTGATACGCGCACGGTGTCATCAGCCACAGAATCTAGGCGGATAATATTTCCAGCTTCTAAATCAAGCACTTCTCGCAAGCTCAAAGTCGTCTCGCCCACATACGCAGAAACCATTACGCCAGCCCCCGCGACAAGTGCTTGGAGCTCTTTATTACGCGATTTTTTTGAGCTTTTATCACTTAGCATTAAATCGCGCGTAGCAAGCCTTGAGAGCACGGTCTCAAGTGAAATCACGGGATAGCAAAGGTTCATCATACCGCTTGAGTGTCCAATGATAATCTCCATAACCACCATAATGACAATTTCATTTTGCGCCACGATTTGCACGACATTGGGGCTAGATTCTTTAGCGTCAATGCTTGGATAAATTTCTGTAACAGAAGCCCACGCTTCTTTGAGGTTTTGCATCATTTGGCGCAAAATTGTATCAAGCAAATTCACTTCAATGTCGCTAAATTCGCGCGAGTTCTCATACGGGTCGCCCTTACCGCCCAAAAGTCTATCAATCATAGGAAAGGCAATGCTTGGGTTTATCTCTAGCACGCCACTGCCCTCTAGCGGTTTCATTGAAAACACATTAAAGCTCGTAGGACTTGGCAAGCTCATTAGAAATTCCCCATAAGTCATCTGATCAACGCTATGGAGCTGAATCTCAACAATGGAGCGCATAATAGCTGAAATTTGGCTTGAGAGTGAGCGCGCCATTTTGTCGTGGATACTTTTAAACGCACGCAACTGCTCTTTACTAACGCGGTTTGGTCGTTTAAAGTCATAGAGCGTTACTTGCTTTTGATGGAGAATATCCTCTTTTTCAAGGGTGTTGGTATCCCCGCCATCATCGACTACTTCAAGTAGCGCATCAATTTCTTCTTGACTTAGTATATCAGCCACGATTTTCTCCCAATTTTACGCGGATTTTTTTAATCACTTCTTTAGAAACTTGAGAGATTCTAGATTCTGTGATTCCTAAAATTTCGCTAATCTCTCTTAAGCTCAATTCCTCAAAGAAATACAGCTGGATAATGGTTTGTTCCCTTTGGCTTAGCCCGCTTAGAATCCTAGCGATAATTTCCATTAACTCCTCTTGTTGCAAATCTTCTAAAATATTATCACCAATAATGGCATTATACTGCTCATCGATTGGCACAAGCGCGTAAATATCGCTCGCAATCCGTGCTTCTTTGATTTTTTGAATATCCTCATTGAGTGCTTTGGCTAAGTATTCATCGCTAGGCTCTTCTTGGTGGAGGTTAAAGTATTTTGAGGTTTCAAAGTCAATGCCCTTAATGAGCTTGCGACTAGAGCGAGAAAGCACATCTAAAGAGCGTAAATAATCGAGCATAGCACCATTTACGCGCGTTTTGGCATATCCCCAAAATGAGTCGTTAATCGAGCTATCATAGCGTCTAGCAAGTTTTACGAGCTCCTCTGCGCCGATTGAGACTAAATCCATTACATCAATAGAGCTTGGCAGTCGTTCTTTTAGCCGAAATGCCATAGCCTTAACGGCGGGAAGATATTGAGTGGCTAGCTCATCTTGGGCAAACTTAATATTTTTGCTATACACATTTTTCATACAATTTAGCCCTTTATCATTATTTGTTATAAGCACTTGTGCTTTTTAACACGGCACATTTAGAAATCTTCTTCGTTTTCTCTATCAGCTTCTATGCTTTTTAGGAACGAACGGATTCTCGCGCTTTCACGCTCTTTTTTGTCAAATTCGAGGCGATAATACTCCAAGTTTTGCTCTAATTTGCTCTTTCTAGTCTGCAACGAAGCAAAGTCCAAAAACCAAAAACACAACGATATGCACAATGTGATGATAAGATAAATACCCATTGTGGTAAAAATCGTCCAAATAAGCATAATGGCAGGGTCATCGAACTTAATAATGGCAAAAGTAAGCCCTATGAAAAATCCCGTAACAATACCAAAACTCATATAATTATCTGGTTTCATTCACGCCTCACACGATAAGCTAGCAATACCCTGCTACGCGCTTAAATAGACACGCCAAAGCATTGTTAGAATTAAGCATATTTTGTTCCATTTTATGCGCGTCTTTTGGTGTGGATTGTGAAGTAAAAAGCGTGGATTCTAACGCAATGAGATTATGCAAGATAGTATCCATTTGGAATTTTTCCGCGCTTAAGCTTTGTGTTTTACAAAAAATCTCTCTTTTTCTGCACGCATTGATTACAAGCGGGCTATGGGCTAAGAATCCTAAATAGTGGAGAGTAAGACCCGGGATTTTAGATTTCGCAAGCGACTTCATACGAGAAAATACCGAATTTGCCTCGCTCGCGCTTTGTGCCATATTAAGCACGATGGCAATATCACTTTTTTCTTTAGCATTGAGCTTTATAGTGGCGTAGGCATCGGTGATTGCACTTGGGTCATTCATCGTAACGACAATAAGCAAGTCGCTTGCGTCTAAAAAGTTTTGTGAGATTCCCCCAAGACCAGCTCCTGTATCAATTATCATATAATCAATATCTTCACACACACCACTTTCGTTTAAAAATCGCTCAAACACACCACTATTAGCATATTTGAGAATCTCATCTCCATTATCCCCGGGTATGAGTAATAAATTTTTTTCGACATTAAAAATAATATCCTTAAATCCCACTTCGCCTTTTAGTGCGTGTAAAATGTTGTATTTGGCGTGGATTCCAAACATAATGTCTAAATTTGCCAATCCAATATCAGCATCAAAAATAGCTACTTTTTTGCCAAGCTTGCACAACAAATAAGCGAGGTTTGCTGCTATACTTGATTTCCCAACGCCACCTTTCCCGCTGGTGATAGCGATAAAACGCGTCTTGTATAAAAACCTTTTTTCACGCTTCTCAACGAGATTTTTGAGTTCGCTTGCTTGATTTGGTTGCATTATCGCCCCCTATATCAACATTTTTTCTTTGACGCCCTCAAATCCTTCTAGCAGGCAATCTACCAAGTAGTCATTATTTGCCACCACCAAGTCATTTGGCACTCCTTGCCCAATGGAGAGATAACTAATGGGTTTTTTGCTTTCATACACTAATGAAAACATATTTCCAAAGTAGCGACTTTCATCAAGTTTGCTAAAAATCATCGTATCAATATCAAGGTAATTTGCAAACGCATTGTAAGTATCGCGCAAATCCTCGTATTTGACATTAAGCGCGAGCACAAGTGAAACATCGATTTTGTAGTCATTATCCACAAATTTTTTAATCGATTCAAATTTTTGTTTGTCATTTTGCGAATGACCAGCCGTATCGATTAAAATAAAATCACAATGTTTGAGGGCATCAATGGCTGCGCCGAGCTCTTGAGGCTCTACTACTGTATCAATGCTTAACCTCATCATTCGCGCATACGCCATTAGTTGGTCTACCGCAGCTAAGCGATAAGTATCAAGCGTGATAATCCCAACTTTATGGCGTTTTTCTACCATTAGGCTATATCGTGCGGCAAGTTTTGCTAGCGTGGTGGTTTTACCCACTCCTGTGGGACCTACAAACATCATTATGCGTTTTTGTGTGCTTTGGAGATTCTCTGTGCGACAATAAATCATCTTTCGCAACACTTCGCGGAAATATCGCTTTGTCATCACAGAGTTTTCGCGCATTCTAAGAGGCATAAGCTCTAAACTTAGGCGCATAATCATCTCTAAATGCTCCTTGCTCATTCCACTTTCTTTGGCGATTCGATAGATTTCAGAAAACTCCTGCGGTATGTGTAAATCATTTGGCGCGCGTTCTTGCCAAAACATATTTTGGATAAGTTTGATTCTATCATTCACCTTGCCCATTTCATCGCGCAACTCCTTGATTTCAACCCTTTCTGCTTGTCGCTCGGCGCGCATTTCACTGAGTTTAGAATCAAGTTTTACCTCGCCAAGAGGCGGTGTGTCTATCGGGGTTTGGACTTGCCCTACATTTTTGTAAGGATTGGTGTTTGAGAGATTGGTTGTTCTTTTGTTTGAATCTGTTTTGAGTTCGTTTGCTCTTGGGCTACTCACACCCGCGATTTGAGAAACTTCGCGCACAAGGTTGCTTAGCTGGATAGTCGCCTCATCACCACCTTTTACCTTTTGTGCGCGCTTTTTAGCGAGCTGTTTTTGTGCTATTTCTTCAATCCTTGCTTGGACGCTATTGGTGGGGAGTTCAGATTCTTGTGTTGCGGGATTTTGCGCATTTGTTTGAGAATCTGCCATTGCTTGTGCATTTGTGCCACTAGAAGTCTCCTCATCAACCACAAAAACCATCTCATAAAGCCCCGCTTGTGTGGGCGATTTTTTACGCACTTCTTTTGTTTCTAAAAGCTGAATCTCATCGCCCAGCTCATCTCTAGCCTTTTTCATCGCTTCTGCTGGCGTTTCCCCAGAAAATGTAACTACTCTTTTTGCCATAAATTTCCTTTTCAATGTTTAGATTCTAGCAAACTTAGCGGGATACACACACTTAGTCGTTTCTCCCAATGAATGTGTGGAATTGTAAGATATTCTCGCTTTAAAATCAATTTGTTAAACAAAATTATATCAATATCTAGGATTCTTGGTGCATTTTTAAACACTCTTTTTCTCTTTCTGCCAAAACGGCGTTCCAAATAAAACACAAGCGCGTAAATTTCTAATAAACATAGGCTTGTTTGTGCGTATATAACGGCATTTAAAAAATCTGGTTGATTGATATAGCCAAAGGCAGGGTTTTTTATGATTGGACTTGAGTGGAGTGCAGTGATTTTTGGGTGGTTTTTTAGCGTGCGAAAAAGATTCTCAAAAACTTTATGGGTGGTTGGCATATTTCCGCCAATGCCTAAAACAATGTGGTTGCGCGCGCGTAATTTTCTATGTTTTTGGAATGTAAGCGCGGGGTGTAAGTCATAGTAACTATAATGTGCGGGATAAGATTTTTGCGCAAGTGTAGTGATTTGTGCCATTAAACTCCCTAACTCTCAAATAAATATGTTGTGGTTAGAATAAAATTTGCTAAAAAATTTTACAATCCCAAAGAATTATACATTAAAAGGAGTGCAAGTGAAAAAAACAAATGTAACAAAAACTTCCATAACAAAAATCTTTTTGGCGATGATTTTTGCATTGAGTGGATTGTGTGGAGCGAGTGATTTTGAAACAAAAGTGCAAAAACTTATTAAAGAAAAAACTAAGCAAGATGTGAAAGTTTTACGCACCATAGAGCTTAAGGGTACAAAGGATATAAAACTTGTCATTATGCAGGCGGGCAAACTCAAAGTGCCTGTATTTGCAAGCAGTGATGGCAATGTCGTCTTGGGTGCAAGCAATGTGTTTTTATCGAGCGATAATGCTGATAGCGCGGAGTATCAAAATATCACAATGCAACTTAACGTACAAAATGACAAGCCAGATAATCAAGCGGTGGCAAAGTTTTTTAATGGGTTAAAAAAAGATGAATTTATCGTGCTTGATTCTGCAAGCAAAAAAATTACTTATATTGTTGCTGACCCAAATTGCGGAAGTTGTCAAAGAGAAATGCAAAACATAGAATCTAAACTCAAAGATTCTAAGGTTTATGTGCTTTTGGTGGGATTTTTGGGACCAGATTCTGCATTAAAGTCCTCGATGATAAAACAACGACTTTTAGACCAAAAGGATACCGCACAAAAAGTCGCTTTGCTTAAAGAAGTTTTTACGCACGGGTATCAACTACCTGACAAATACAAGAATGCCGATGTGAGCGATATTTTTAAATTAAGCGAAAAGGTTGCTCAAGCGGGCATTAAATCTGTGCCATATATTTATCAAAGCACAAAATAAGCAAACTTTAACCTAACAAATTATACAATGCGTTATAAAAACAAAAGGATGGCAAATGAGACTAAAAACCCAGCACGCGCCATATATCGCCAATAAGATTAGCTTAGATTTATCAAACGCTGATTTTATTGAGATTATAGGCTCGCTAGATAATGTTACACAAGTTGCCTTGCAAGCTCTGCAAGAGAATATTCAACAAGAGCGCGAAATCAATGAACGAGCAAATGAATTGCTCCAAGAGCACGAGACAGAAATTGAGGATTATCGAATGGACGAGAATGAGTTGGCGTGGAAGTTTCGCCGTCAAATTGCGAGCGAGCGAAATTTCTCGCTAAGTTGGGACGAGCGGTGCAGCGATATTTCACACAAGATTCTTACCGAGCTCACTAAAGCACGACTTATTGGCTTTAAGGTTTCTGAGATGATTATCAAAAATACCATTCACAAGGCAATCAATGAATATTCCAGAATCTATGAAAAAAGCGAAGAAGAAGTGCTAAAAAAAATCGATAAATACAAGCGTAGATTGGTTGCAGGGAGCGAGGAATACAACATTATCTTTGCCAAACTCTATGAAGAAGAGCTCCGCAAAAGAGGATTGGCATAATGGCACGCAAAAGCACCGCCAATATGGAGAAAATTTCGCTGTATTTTGAAAATGGTGTGTTTTTGCAAGCAAGTAGCTTTGGTGCATCTGGCGAAGCAGTGGGTGAAATAGTTTTTAACACTTCTCTTACGGGCTATCAAGAAATCATCACTGACCCAAGCTATGCGGGGCAGTTTATCACTTTTAGTATGCCAGAGATTGGCATTGTGGGTGCAAACGAGCAAGATTACGAATCTATGGAGATTTTTGCAAAGGGCGTGATAGTTTCTCATTATAATGACCGTTTTTCAAACTTCCGCGCTACAAGCTCGCTCTCTCACATATTACAAAAGCACAATATTCTTGGAATCTGTGGTATTGATACGCGTGCGATTATCAAAATGCTCCGCACACAAGGGGCTATGATGATGATAGCAAGCACACAATGCCACGATAAGCAAGTCTTAGAGCAAAAACTCGCCAACTCTCCACGCATAGAACACATCAACTACATTCAGCAAGTCTCCACACAAAAAGCCTATACGCACCAAGATAGCGTGTATGATTTCGAGCAATTTGCATACAGCAAGCCAAAATGGCGCAAAAAAATTATCGCCATTGATTTTGGTATCAAACGCAATATTTTAAACGAACTCAATGCCGTAGGGCTTGAAGTAGAGGTAATATCGCACAAATTTCGTGCGACTGAGATTATCAAGCGATTCCAAAGTGGCGAGATAAGTGGCGTATTTTTATCCAACGGACCGGGCGACCCGCTAAGTTTGCAAGATGAGGTAAAAGAGATTAGACAGCTTATAGATTCTGCCATTCCTATTTTTGGTATTTGTTTGGGACATCAACTTTTGGCTCTTGCGCACGGCTTTGAGACTTATAAGTTAAAATTTGGACATCACGGGGGCAATCACCCTGTGAAAAATCTCCTTACAAATGCCGTAGAAATCACATCGCAAAACCACAACTACTCTGTGCCAGATTCTATAGAATCCATCGCTGATGTTACACATAGGAATCTCTTTGATGGGACTATCGAGGGATTACAATATCATAATAAGCCCATTTTTTCTCTCCAGCACCACCCAGAGGCAAGTCCGGGACCAAAGGAATCTCGCCGTGTTTTTGAGCAATTTGCACAAATGCTTTAGCGACATACAATCTAAGGAGAGCAAGTGAAAATAATCGCAGCGAATTTTAAATGCAATCTTACAAGGAATGGCACTTTGGCATATTGCAACGAACTTCATACTTTTCTACAAAATGTGAGCGCAGATATTGAAGTTGCTCTTTTCCCCAATCAATCCTCCCTTACGCACAACACATTTGATACATTTCGCATTGGCGCACAAAACGCTCATTGTGTGCAAAATGGCGGTTTTACGGGCGAGATTGGAGTTGAGCAATTAGAGGAGTTTGGCATAGATTCTATCATTATCGGGCATAGCGAGCGTAGGAATTTGTTTAATGAAGATAGAGCCACCATAGCAAAAAAGTTCGAGTTTTTTGCGAGCAAAGATTTTAGAATCTTTTTTTGCATTGGTGAGGATTTAGCAGTGCGCAAAAATGGCAATGTTAATGAGTTTTTACGCACGCTTTGTGAGGGGATTGATTTAGGATATAAGAATCTTGTTGTCGCGTATGAGCCGATATGGGCTATTGGCACGGGTGTGAGCGCGAGCATAGAAGAAATAGAGCACACACACAAAGGGTTGCGTGAGTTTATCACCGCGCCATTGCTCTATGGAGGGAGTGTGAATGAGACAAATGCCAAAGCGATTATGCGTCTTGGCAATGTCGATGGCGTGTTGGTGGGCTCTGCAAGTCTTGATATTGCAAAGTTTAAGCACATCATCAACGCTACATTATAATTTTTGCGCGTGGATAAAGATACTATGAAAGCTAAGCACCCCGCCAAATCGCTCTTGGTAGTGCTTTAAAAGAGATTTGGTTAGGACAAAGTCTTTTGTGAGCGCATTTACCCCACTTTGTGATAAATGCCTAAAAACCTCCAAACTTTCTTTAAAGTCCAAATCGTATTGTTTTTCATAAAGGCGGATAATTTTAAAATGCGGGGATAACATCTTTTCATACAATTCTAAATCCAAATATTCTAATCCCACACCACAAATTTCTCGCACCTGCCACAAATTGTTTTTCCCAAAGCTAGAGAGCAAAATTTCTCCATTTGGGAGTAAGAAATCTTTTAAGCGCAACAGCACTTCTTGTTGATTTAGCCATTGCAAGCAAGCATTTGAAGCAATGACATCAAACAAAGAATCTAAAAACCTCTCTCCTTCATTCATATCAAAGCATTGAAATGCAAGATTCTCTACCTCTAGATTCTTAGCAAACGCTTTGGTATAAATATGCCCATAATCGTTAATATCATTGCATAGCAATGTAGAGCATTTAATTTTGGCGCGTTTAAGTGCGTGGCATAATATCGTGCTAAATTCTCCAAACGCGCTTCCAAATTCAAATATAGCAAGGTTTTTGCGCTCCCTTTTGTGCGCTACGAATATATTTGCTAATTCCTCCGCCATTGCTCGCTGAATAATGGCGTGTTTAGCATAAGTGGGTGCGCGCTTAGCAAATCGTTTGGCAAGCATCGTTATCCTTAAACACAAAGTGTGGGGCGTCAATGTGGCGTATTTCAAAGGTTTTTTGTGTCGTAAAATATGTGTCATAAGATTGCTTGTATGCACTCCAAGCGAGATTTTGCACTTCTGGTTTAAAAATGCAATCCCGCAGGCTTATAATTGCCCTATCCCACATAAGCGTGTTTTGTGTGAGATTCTCACATTGCTGTGCTTGAGAAAAGTCGTGCAAACTTTTGAGCTCTGCAATAAGCGCATTTGTATCGTTTAGTAAAGTGTGAAAATGTGGCGCATTTTGTTTATTTAGGCAGTTTTGCACGAATGCCTGCGGGGAAAAGTGCTTTATGGTGTGAGCAAAAACACTCGGGTGAATGCCTTTTGTCTTATCAATGCCAAGAATTGTGCCATTTACCGCACTTGATTGTGTTATATGCTCGCATAATGGGCTAAGAATGTGGTGTGCGACACTCACGCCCATAGAAAACGCCACAAGACAAAATTGCCTTTGCTTAAGCAGGCATAAAAGTTCTTTGGTGTTATTAAAATCTCTATAATCAAATACCACCAAAGTATTTGGTTTTAAAAATTCTTTGTATGCGTCTATGTTAAACCCAAATCCAGCGAAAAACACACAACAAAGAGAATCTAAATCCCCAACGACCTCCCATTTCATATTTGTTCCCTAATGTCATTAAGAGCGTTGAGTAATGTATCTAAATGCTGCGGGGTTAATGCACTATGAAGTGAAAAGCGAATGCGTGCGCTGTGTTTTGGCACGGTTGGATAACGAATGCAGGGCGCAAAAATACCCCTAGATTCTAAAAGTTCGCTTGCTCGCAAGGCTTTTTGATTTTCTCCTATAAGGAGTGAGATGATATGCGCTTCTCCTAATACGCGCGACTCTCCAAACATTTCACTCAAACGCGCTTTTGTTTGCTTGCTTAGGGAATCTAAACGCATTCTTTTGTCCTCAAATTCTCCAAGCAGGGAAAATATATATGCACTAAAGGCGATGTTTATTGGAGGCAGGGCGGTTGAGTAGATGAGTGAGCGAGCGAAGTTGATAAAATACGACTTCATTTCCCCCGCACATAGCACCCCCGCCCCGACACTGCCGATGCTCTTGCCAAAAGTGAGAAGTAAGAAATCCACCTCGTGGAGTTTTTCATACTTGCTTACAATGCCAAGTCCATTTATGCCAAGCGCACCTACGCTATGTGCCTCATCGATATACAGCAAGACATTATCATAGGAGTTTTTGAGTGTAAAAATCTCTGGGTTTAAAAAATCGCCCTCCATTGAGAAAAGCCCCTCAGATACGATAATAATCACATCATAATCATTGTGGTTAATAGAAAGGAGATTTTGGAGCTCTTCCATATTATTATGCGTAAATCTCCTAAAGCGCGCACCGCAAAGTTTAATCCCATCAAAAATACTTGCGTGAGAAAATTCATCAAGCAAAAAAAGCACATTGCCAAGTTTGTTGAGGGATTCTATAAGTGATATATTCGCGCTATATCCGCTATTAAACAGCAGACATTCTTTGGGTGGTTGTGTATTTGCACTGCATTGGCTATATGCGTTTGCGATAAGAGATTCTAAATGTGAGAATATCATAAAATCTCCACTTAAAAGGCGCGATGAACTTGCACTAAAAAGCATTTTTTCATTAAGAGAATCTAAAAATGCCCTAAATCCTTCAACGCAAGGGTGCGCACCGCACTCACTAAACTCTGCGCTAAGCCCCAAGTAGTCATTGGAGGCAAAATTGATATAAGATTTGCCATCGCGCTCTATAAAAATCGCGTTGTGGTTAAATGGCTTAAGCGTGCGTAAATTACCACTTAAGAGGAGGGAATCGAGTTTTTGTTTTGCAAGATGTAAATGTTTCATTGTTGTCCTTTTAACGCGTGCATAATGCTATAATTATAACCAAAATGTGAGGAGTGAAGTTTGGAAATTATTAGCAAACCCTTTGGTGAATACCAAACAAATTGTTATGTGCTTAATGTGAGCCCGAGTGATTGTAAGCAAGATAGTGTGGTGGCTCAATATATGGCGAGCGGGAGTTTTAGCGCGCAAGATTCTAAGGATTTTCAGCTTATTATCGACCCGGGTATGCAATCAAGTCAATGGGTCGTGCAAAACTGCCCAAATCCGCTTGCTATTTTAAACACACACGGGCATTTTGACCATATTTGGGATAACGCCACACTTCAAGCGCATTTTAGTGGCATTGAGCTTATTTGTCATAGCCAAGATGCTTTTTTGCTTAGAGATGATATTTTTGCGTTGGGAATCACCCCAAGCACGCCCACAAAGCTCATTGATACGAGCAAGGATTCTCATACTTTTGATTTTAAGGGCATTGATATAACCTTTCATCATTATCCGGGGCATACGCCGGGTTGTTGTATGATAGAAATTGCTGGCGTTGTCTTTAGCGGGGATTTTATCTTTTATCGTAGCATTGGTCGCAGTGATTTTGCTTACTCAAATCCCAGCGATATGAGAGAATCACTAATGCGATTCCAAGTAGATGCACACCTCTCGCCACTCACTCTGTATCCCGGGCACGGAGAATCGACCAGCGCAAAGAGCGAGCAAGAAAATGTAAAATTTTGGCTTCCGCGTGTGTAGGCACTGCATTATGATGACAGAGAATCTAGCGCGTTATTTCCTACATATCTCCATATAAAAGAAAAATTAGAGAACACTTTTTGCTTTTTTACTACTTAAAAATCTAACATAATGTGTGATAATTTCAATACTAAGGGAGATTATGGACTTATCGACAATCTTAGGATTAGTGTTATCTGTTACGAGTATTTCAGTTGGGGATATTTTGGAAGGTGGAAACCCACTGCATGTTATTCACTTAAGCTCGGTGCTTATCGTGATTCCTACGGCGATGGCTTCAGCGGTTACAGCCTCACACGCAAGCTATGTCAAGGGTGCGTATAAGGAGTTTAAAACCGCGTGGCTCGCTTCACCTGTAAATTATAATGAGACTATTCGCCAGCTTGTAGAGCTTGCCACTCTTGCGCGTAGAGATGGCGTGCTTTCATTAGAGGGCAAAGCCGCGCAGATTGAAGATGATTTCTTGCGCAAAGCTATTAGTATGATTGTCGATGGACGCGAAGCAGAGGCAGTGGAAGAGGATATGGAGATTCAAATTGAGGTGTTAGAAGAGTATTATCACGGCTGTTCGCACTATTGGGAGAGGACGGGTGAGAGTTGCCCTACATTTGGGCTAGTGGGCGCGGTTATGGGTCTTATGCTCGCACTTGGTCTTTTGGAAGACCCTGTGGCGATGGCGGCTGGTATTGCGGGCGCATTTACCGCGACGGTTACGGGGATTTTTAGTGCGTATGCGTTTTTTGGTCCTATTGGCGCGAAGATTATGGCAAAAGCCAAAGATGTGATTAAAGAAAAAGAGCTTATTGTCGTTGCGGTGGTAGGTATCGCTAAGGGGGATAACCCAAGAAACTTAGAAGAAAAACTGCTTGGATACATTAAGCCCGGTGAGCCTAAAATATCACAATTTGAGTAATGCAAGGATTATAAATGGCAAAGAAACATAAATGTCCAGAATGTCCAGCAGGGGAAAAATGGGCTGTGCCTTATGCGGACTTTTTGTCTTTGCTTTTGGCACTTTTTATTGCGTTATGGGCGATTTCTAACACCGAAGAAAACAAAATTAAAGCATTCAAAGAATCTTTCATCGAAATTTTTGATTATCCCATTACCACACCCATAGAAGACCCTCGAGAATCTGGACAAGGAGATGAAGAGGGCGCATCACAAACAGAATCAGCCGAAGCACTTCAAAGCGATGCTAACAATGTGATTCCCTCTGATGTCGATGATATAGGTGGCGTGCTGGAGCAGATGGATTCTGGCACTTATTTGCGCTTACCCGCGAGAATCTTATTTGAGCGAGGGCAGGCTGGCATCACCAATAGCGATAATTTCACCTACCTTGATAGGCTAGCGAGTGTTATTAAAAAATATCCAAATCATGTCCAAATCGATGTGCGTGGCTATACGGATAATTCCACACCACCCATAGGCTCTGGGTTTAAAGACAACTTTGAGCTCTCTAGTGCGCGTGCGCTTAATGTGCGCAGGGAACTTATCCAAAAAGGCATTGAAGCAGATAGAATCTTTATCTCTGCGTTTGGACAAAATGAAAATGCGTTTCCCAACGATACACCAGAGAACAGGGCTCAAAATAATCGCGTGGAGATTCTCTTTTTTATCAATAAAGCAAATGTCCCAGAAGTCAAAAGTCTGCTAGAAAAGGAAACAGGGCTATAAATTTAATCTCTCAACTGCTCTGCTACGAGCTCTAATGGGTGTATAAAGCGCGTTTGTGCTCCTATGTAATCAAGGCTATTTGTGATTTGCATTCGGCACGCTCCGCATTCCGCGCTTACGATGTGTGCATTGCTTGATTGTATGTCCTTTGCCTTTGGGATTCCAGCTTTAAGCGCAAGAGGGTAATTTGAGCTCTGCATACTAATGCCACCAAACCCACAACACCGCGAACAATCACTCATTTCCACAATATCAAAATTTTTGGCAAGCAAATTTCGAGGCTCTTTATGCACGCCGAGCACCTTTTTAGCGTGGCAGGGGTCGTGGTAAGTGAGAGTGTAATTTGACTTGGTGTTTGTGAGCTGTTCTTTTATGGAAGTTTTAGAATCTAACCACTCGCTCGCCATAAAAATCTTTGGCAAAAGTTTATCTAGTCGCGCTATCCATTCTTCATTCCCCCCGCTAAGCTCTAATGCGTGCTTCCAATCAACCTTAATCATCGCCGCACAAGTCGCTTCAGGGATTATCATCGCTTCAATGTCCCCCCAAAAGCTCTCAAAATACACAATATTTTTTTTGATTAAAAATAGCACGGTATCTATATCGCCCGTGAAAAACGCTGGCGCACCGCAGCATTGCTGGTATGCTGGCACAAAGGCTTTAATATGTAATTTGTGGAGAATCTTTAGCAAACTCTCTCCAACATTTGTGTAATTATAATTGCTAATACAACCGATAAAAATCGCCACTGCTCGCTTATCGTGCTTTGGTTCAAAGCGCGTTTGTCCGTGCTTTTGGAGGAATGATTTTGTAGCAAATGGAAAAATACTGCGTTTTGGGAATCCAAGCAAAAACCCTCTTGCACGCATTTTGCCCTCTTGCACCTTAAAAAAGCACGGCGCAATAAAGCCAAGCAAACAAAATACAAAATCCGCGATACTCCTGTGTCGCAACAAGAAAAAATACGCCCGCTTATACCAGCTAATGCCAAATTTTTTCGCTATATCCACGCGCACAGATTCTATCGCTAAATCTGTGGGTAGGCTTGATGGACACAAACTTACACAAGTGGTGCAAAGGAAGCACGATTCAAAAATTTTTCTCGTTGTGTTATTAAGGGGTAAATGTTTGTTTTTATACGCCCCGAGCAAATCTAAAAATCCACGAGGCGAAGTGGTCTCATCGCGATGGACTTGATAAATGGTGCAACTAGGGATACATTTGCCACATTTTACGCACGACTTTGCTAAGTTGTCTAAGTCAAGCAAATGCAATGTTGGTTTCCTTAAATGGTTTTGCTAAATCGTTTTTGGTTGAGGTTTTTTGCCAAATACGCATCAAAGGGCATAGCGATGTTGCGGATAAGGAGTGCGCCTGTATTGGTGGCTTTGATATAATCTTTTCCCATTTCGAGTAATCCAGCAACTTCATAATGCTTAAGGTTTTCTAATTCGTGCGCGAAATGCGCCACAAAATCAATATTAAACACAGATTCTATCTTTTCAAAACGAAGTTCTAAATTATTCATAAGCTCCATTATTACCGCCTTGCGCAACCTATCCTCATCATTTAGCACGATTCCTCTCTCTGTGGGCAACTTCCCAGAATCAAGCGCGTTTTCATATTGTGCCATATCTTTGGTGTTTTGGGCGTAATATTCCACACCCTCGCTAATGCTTGTAAGCCCGATACCAAGCGTTTGAGAAAATCCCTTAGTAGTGTAACCCTGAAAGTTTCTTCTAAGGATTTTATCCTCTTTGGCGCGATAGAGTTCATCGCTCTTTTTGGCAAAGTGGTCCATTCCAATCATTTCATACCCACTCGCAAGGAGCTTTTGTATGCACTCTTGGAGTATTTGGAGCTTCTCAGTTGGCTGTGGGAGCGTGCTTTCATCAATTTTACGCATTGTTTTTTTCATCCACGGCACATGAGCGTAATTAAAAATTGCCAGCCTATCGGGGTTGAGTGTTAAAACTAAATCTAGCGTGCGCGTAAAGCTTTCTTTGCTTTGAAATGGCAAGCCATAGATTAAGTCAAAATTTATAGAATCAATCCCAAAACTTCGCGCTAAATCTATTGCATTTTTTACCACTTCTATGCTTTGATTGCGATGAATGGCTTGCTGAACGGCACTATCAAAGTCTTGCACGCCAAAACTTAGGCGGTTAAATCCCCCATCTTTTAGCACCCGCATTTGTTCTAAATTAAAGAATCTAGGGTCAATTTCACAACTTATCTCACAATTAGGCGAGAAATTTGGGAATGTAACACGCAGTGCTTTTATGACCTCATCAAGTTCTTTTGCGTTAAAAAATGTCGGTGTCCCTCCACCAAAGTGAAATTGCACGACTTCGCGCTTGGTGTTGCACTTTTGAGAGAGGAGGGCAAGCTCTTTTTTGAGATATTGGATATATCGCGTCTTTTTTTCTTCTTTGCTTGTGTAGATGACATTGCACCCACAAAAGTAACACGCCGAGCGACAAAATGGCAAATGTGTATAAAGAGAAAGAGGGATATGGGCGTATTGTGTATCGCTTTTGAGCAGTTGCGATTCATACACACTGCAATCAAATTCACTATGAAATTCCACAGCAGTAGGATAGCTTGTATATCTTGGACCGGGTGTGGAATATTTGGCAAACTTTGCAAAATCAATCATTGCTTTTCCTTACAACACATTAAGGGGGCTATTTTTTCTGCCTTAATTTAGTGATTTCAGCTTGGAGCTTACTTCCATCAAAAATACTTTGTGGGACAAATAAATTTGGGTGTCGATTTTTGACATCTTGGACAATCTTTGCGACATTAAGCAAGGGAAGTGTGCCATCTTTTTGGCGATATGATTCTACAATCATTTTTGCTACACTCATTACATCTTCAAAGTCAATAGGCAAGGCAAATGCTACTTCGCGCTCTAATGCCATAAATACAAGTTCTTCTTGGGTGTTTTTTAGTCGTTCTAAAAGTTTGCTTAGCACTTGTTGGGGAATCATCGCAATTTCTTTGCCCTCAGCATTTTGCAAAAACCAAATATTGCTATCTTCCACTACGCTCCCATCTTGTAGGGTTATAAGTGCGTTTTTTTCATCAATGTTACTTATTTGCCCAACATTATAATGTTGGTGTTGCAAAATGTTTTCGCCCAAGAGTCCCGCTGTCTTTTTTGTTATTTTCATCGTTTTCCTTTGTTTTTCTCGCTTAACCAAACCATTAGCCCTTTTTGTGCGTGTAGGCGGTTTTGTGCTTCTTCAAAAACTCTGCTTTGCGCTCCTTCTAGCACCTCTTCGCTTACCTCTTGTCCCCGATACGCTGGCAGGCAATGTAAGAAAATCGCCTTTTTTTGTGCAAGAGACATTTTAGCATTATCTATACAATAATGTTTAAACGCTTCTGTGCGTTTTTGTTTTTGCTCCTCTTGTCCCATTGATGTCCAAGTGTCTGTCGTTACCACATTAGCCCCTTTGAGTGCGGATTGCACATCTTGTGAGAGCGAGATTTTCGCGCCATTCTCTCTTGCTTTTTTGAGAATCTGTGCCTTTGGCTCATATCCCTTTGGTGAAGCGATTCTTAGCTCAAAGCCAAGAGAGTGGGCGAGATTTATCCAGCTATGCGCTATGTTGTTCCCATCACCAATGTAGGCTACAATGGGATTAGCCCTGTGTTTAGGATACAACCTCGTAAGACTTTTTTTACTCGGCACAAAGATACCGCATTCAACCATTGTCATATAATCGGCTAAAAGTTGCACAGGATGGAAATCATCACTTAATCCATTTATTACAGGCACACGCGAGTAAGTCGCAAACTCTTCAATCCTGCTATGCGCATCAGTGCGTATCATTGCCATATCAACCATTGAGCTAATCACGCGCGCAGTGTCTTTGATAGGCTCTCCTCGCCCAAGCTGAATGTCCTTGCTAGAGAGAAAAATTCCAATCCCGCCAAGTTGATAGATTCCAGCTTCAAAGCTTACACGCGTGCGCGTAGAGGACTTTTCAAACACCATAGCGAGAATCTTTTTTTCTAAATATGGCTTTTGTTTGCCATTTAAAAATTCTTTTTTAATGCGCAATCCCACATCAATGATTTGCAAAATTTCCTCTTTCGTGCAATCACTAATGCGCAAAAAATGTCGTAACTGCTTGTTTTGAGCTTTCATTGCGACCTCCAAACACTATCCAAAAGTATAAAATAAAGGCAAGATTGTATCTAAATTTGCGCTTTTTGCATAGATTCTCTATCGCGCTTGTATTATTTTGGTTGGTTAAGTAATATTTTTAGGGGCATTTTGACAAAACACCTCATATTCCTCCACCATAGAATCTAGCCCACGCCTAACAAGTTTTATTGCATTGTTATAAAAGCCACTTACATCGCTATCTTGTAAGGTAAGCGCGCCTGCTAAAAGTGTTTGGAGAATATGTCCTATGCTCCCCTCAAAGAGCAACCCTACAAAACTATCTTGTTTGCTCTTTGCTAAAACGCGCATATTTATAGAATCCACAAGTTCAAATAATTCTTTTTTGTCTTTAATTTGGGTGTTAAATGCGTTTTTTGTCTCTTCGATAAAGTCTCGCACAGCCTGTGCGCAAAAATCTTTTTGTGTAAAAACTTTGTCATAATCTGCGCAAAAAAAGCCCTTTAATTCGCCAAGAGCTTTGTTTTTATCAATTTCTTTTAACTCAAACTCATTTGGTTTGCAGGGTTTTGCGCCATTGATATACGCACCATCGCCTAAGTTTAGCACCAATCGTGGCGCAAATACACTAATGGCGCGTTCTATACTCTGCGCACTTAAGGAAAAAAGCGCATCGCTAAACACCTTGATATTTCCATTTCCCCTCACTTCAAAGGCACTATTTGGAATCTTTGCGCTTTCTTTGCCATACATCGAGCCTTTGGCGTGCTTTGTCTTGCCCTGTATGTAGCCACAATCTAATCCACAAATAAGCACCTCTTCACTCATTAAAGCCCCGAGCGCAAAACCAGCGTTTCCTACAAATGGTGCGCTAAATTCAACAACGCTTTGTGATTTGCACATATATGCTCCTGCACCGCCACCACGCATAAATATATAGGATTCTTTGGCAAGCTCTAGTGCGCTTGGATTGACAATGCTTCCACATAAAAGCGGAGTATCGCCTAAGGGGGCAGATTGCAAAACACCCTTTAAATATTCAATGCGTTCAATTTCGATTTGAAAATCTGGGGCAATCCCATAATCTTTAAGTGGTTTTAAAGCCGTCCCACACGAAAAAATTATCATTTTATCAGCATTGGCTTGAATAAAAGGCAAAAGAGATTCTAAGCTTGCTCCATTTCCCACCACACAAATTGGCACATTAAGTCGCTTTGGCAAATGCAATATACGATAGTGTTTGCTAAGGTTGTGCGCGGTGTTACGCACGCCTATCATTTCATCATCAAAGCTCCCCCAGCCTCTAGCATTTACTTTGTGAGATTCTTCGACCAACGCTCTAGCAAGGTTAATTTTTGGACTTTCATAAAGATTAAGCTCAAGTCGCAAAAGATTGTTGCTTATTTTGTGCGAAGCAAAGAAAGAAAAAAGCAATTCTTTATGTATCAAATCTTTGATAAAAATATAGCACGCCCGCTCAGTTACTCGAGAAAAGAGTAATCTAAAATCCACAAAATACAACATAATGCCAAACATATCCACAAATTCTTCAAACAACAAAAGCGAGTGAAACCACACACCCCTCTCTAGCAAGATTTGCAAAAAGATTCCACCAAGCGCGCCAAAAATAGTCGTGCAAGGCAGAAGATTCTCAGGCAAGCAGTAATCCCCTCCGCGATATGTGTGTGCTAAATCAATAATGGCATTACACACTTGCGCATTTAATGGAATCTTGGCTGTATCAAGTTTGTGGAGCGTGAAATTTTTATAGCAGGCAAATTTGGGATTTTTGAGCGGATTTATCCCAAGCTCTAATTGTGTGCTAATCATCGTGTGTTTGTTGGATTCTATGGGATATACAAAGTTATCGCCCCGTGCATTAGGCTCTAAGTTTATAATGTTTAAATTCTCACCATCAAAGTAAAGGTTGTGCGTGGTTGGAGGTTTTGAGAGTTTGGTAAATATCGCGGGATTGTAATGCTTAAAAAATTCCATATTATTTGTTTTATTTGCGCTCATAAATGTGCTAAGTGCCTCATAATCGTTGTGCGTCAAAATATGGGTGAGAGTTTTTTGAGTGGGTGTGTTTGGCATTTTGTGTCTTGGCTTATAAAACTTGTGCCCTATTATTTTCTATCACGACCAAATCCTCAATCCTTACGCCAAATTCCCCAGCTAAGTAGATTCCCGGCTCGACAGAAAAAACCATTCCATTTTCAATAATATCATTTGAACGCGATGAAATAATGGGAAGCTCGTGAATATCAAGCCCTATGCCGTGCCCTGTGCTATGGAGGAAGTATTTTCCATAGCCCGCATTTTCTATCACATCTCTAGCGAGCCTATCGACCTCGCTTGCTTTCATTCCAGCGCGAATCTTGCTAATGCAAGTCTCTTGAGCCTTTCTTACAATGTCATAGATTTTTTGGTGTTTGGATTTGTTGAATTTTTGCTCCTTCCCAAAGCGCATTGCTTCACCGATTTTTATCGTGCGTGTGCGGTCTGAGCAGTAGCGTTTGTATTTGATTCCAGCATCAAAGAGTAATGAATCGCCAGATTCGCAATATGCTTTTTTGCTGGGGAGCGCGTGTGGTTTTGCGCCATTGGCATTGAGCGCGACAATGGGATTAAATGAGAGCTCATATTTTCCCTTATGGCTTAGGAACATTGAGGCAAAAAAGTGCATTTCGCGTTCGCTTAAATGGCGTTTTTTATCAAGCGATTTGGCGATAAACTCAAAAAACGCCCTAAAGGCGTGGCGGTTTAATTTTTGGGATTTAGCGATAAGGGCGATTTGCTCTTTATCTTTAATGATTCGGAGTTTTTGGTGGAAGTTTGGTGCAGGTTTTAGCTCACATTCGCTTGCACAAACCCCCGTATAAAGAAGCTTTGCAATGTAATTATAGAAGCTCAAACTCACCTCATTGGGGTTAAAATACAATTCCTTTATCCCCAATTTTTTTACCATATTGACAAAATCTGCACCCAATTCTTTGGATTCTACAACCTCTACACCTTTTTTTACACATTCCTTTGCTTCTGTGGCATAACGAGAATCTGTAATAAAAATCCGTATATCTCCCGCACGCAAGATAATGGCGTTATCACAACTAAAATTTGTTTCAAAATATTGAGCGTTTTCATCTTGGGTAAAGTAGTTTTGCACACTTATCCTTGATTGGTTTTGCTTTGTTGTTCTTGTTGGGCTTTTATCATAGCGATTTCGCTAAGGATTTGAAAAAGCGCGATAAGTCCTAAATGATACCCAAATGCACCAAATCCTGTAATCACACCCGCGCACACCCGCGCAGTAACACTTTTAGTGCGAAAATCCTCCCTAGCGTGAATATTGCTGATATGCACTTCCACCACAGGCACACCACAAGATGCGATAGCATCAGCGATGGCGATAGAAGTGTGAGAGTAGCCAGCTGGATTGATAATCACACCCGAATATTCTCCGCCTATGCACTCTTGGAGTTTATCAATAATTTCTCCTTCAAAGTTGCTTTGGAAAAATTCTATTTGCGCATTATTTTGTTGTGCTTGATTTTTTAGATTCTCGTGGATTTGTTCTAAAGTTACATTTCCATAAATGTGGGGTTCTCTATGTCCTAAAACATTGAGATTTGGACCTTGTAAAACTAAAATTTTCATTTTGTATTCTCCTAAAGGTGGCTTACAAACTCCCGCGCATTATAGCGTATTTTGCAAGCATTTGTGTATTTTTACACAAAAGGTATTTGTTGGAAAGAAAATTTTACGAAACAACAAAAATATTTTACAAATATAAGAGACTTTTAATTACAAATACTTTACAATAATTACAAATACTTTGGGATATTTGGAATCTAAATGGGCTTGCTAATTTTTTATTTTATACTCACGGTGTTTGTTTCTGCGACTTGTTCCGTGTTTGAGGCAGTGTTGTTTTCAGCTACTCCCTCATTTGTGGAATCTGCAGCCAAAAGGGGCAGAAGTGGCAAAATCCTACAACATTTAAAAGCAAATATTGATAATTCTGTGGGCGCAGTGCTTGTTATCAATATGTTTGCCAACACTATCGGGGCGGCAGCAGTGGGCGCGCAGTCTATGGAAGTGTTTGATGAGGAGTGGGCTGGAGTGGTGGCGATTATTATGACGCTTAGCATTTTGTATGTCGCAGAGATTATCCCAAAAACCTTATCCGCGCTGTATTGGAAAAAGCTCATTTTGCCTTGTTGTTATCCCTTAATAGTAATGTATTATATCGCCTTCCCATTTGTGTATATTTCGCGTGGGATTACATTTTTGTTTCGCAAGGATAATGTAACAAAAATGAGTCGCGATGAAATCCTCGCTCTAATGGAAATGGGGGAGAAAAGTGGCTCTCTTAGCGCACTTGAAATGGATGTGTTAGAGCATTTAATCTTGCAAAAAAATCTTTACACAAAAGATATTATGACTGATAAAAGTCTTGTTTTTAGCTTAGATTCTGATACGAGCCTAAAACAAGCCCTTGTAGAATCCAATAAGCGGACTTTTTCGCGTATCCCTCTTGTCTCTTATGATGAGCACGGCGCACAGAGCGTTTCTACACTTGCTCATCGCAAGCGCATTTTGCACGCTAATCTTAATGGCGAGGGCGAGCAACGATTGGATTGCATCGCCAAACCAATGCGCAAAGTTAAGGCAGATATGCCTGTGCTAGCTTTGCTTAGACTTTTTGTGATGAAGCGAGAACATTTGTTTGGCGTGGTGGAATCGAGTGCGACAGATTCTAATGGCGCGTTTGTGGGTGTAGTAAGTTTAGAAGATGCGATAAATGCCGTGCTTGGTGTGGGCGACTTGCAAAAGCATTAAGGAGATTGGCGTGAGAGTTTATAATGATAATTTTAGACGACAAGTGAGGTGCAAGCGATGACTTTGTTAATCATATATTGCTCGGTGGCAATCGTTTTTAGCTTCATTTGCTCTATTTTTGAATCAGTGTTTTTAACCACCACACAATCATTCGTAGAGAGTTATGCCAAAAAAAGCCCAAAAATTGGTGGATATTTAAAATACCAAAAGGCAAATATTGATGAGACAGAGGGCGCGATTTTGGTGCTTAATACCTTTGCGGTAACGGCGACAAGCACAGGCATAGGAATCGAGCTTGCCGAGCTTTATGGCGAGGAGTGGCAATTTATCGGGTCGAGTATTTTTGCGGTAGTAATGATTTATGTAACGGAGATTTTCCCAAAAACACTTGGTGCGATTTATTGGAAAAGACTTGTGCCTATTGTGTCGGTGTGCATTTATTATTTAAGCAAGGTAACCTTTCCATTTGTATATATAGCGAAGTTTCTTATGCGTGTGTTTTCGTTTGGGGCAAAAGATGGCACAAGCCGTGATGAAATCCTCGCGGCGAGTGAAATTGGCAATAAGGGCGGTGCACTTGGCAAGGTAGAGAGTGATATGGTGGGGAATCTGCTAGCATTGCAAAATATGCAAGTGGCGGATATTTTAACACCGCGCAAAGTCGTCTTTGCCCTGCGCTCTAATGACACCTTGCAAAAAGTTATCAACGAAAAGTATATTACGCCATATTCTTATATCCCTGTATTTGAGGAAGATAGCGAGTTTATTGTAGGCATTGTCTCGACACAAAAGATTCTCACTATCGCATTGGAAGGCGGGCAAAAAAGATTTGTGTCAGAGTTTATGGAATCTGTGGATATTGTGCCTGATGATTTAAGCGTAACAAAATTGCTTAATTTGTTTATGGTGAAGCGCGGGCGAATGTTTGTCGTGCAAGATAGATATGAGCAGTTTTTTGGAATCGTAACTTTTGAAGATGTGATTGAGGCGTTGCTTGGTGAAGAGATTGTCGATGAATTTGATGTGGCTAAAGATATGCAGGAGCTGGCAAAAGAGCGTCAAATTCGCAAAAAACATCAAACGCAAAAAAAATCATAGCAATCTACAACCATTTGGGGTTGGTGGTGAGGCTTACAGAGAGCCAGATTCTATAACTTGGAATCGCAAGGGTTGCCTCTATTTCCTCGCGAATGCTATCTAGGTGCGCCACAGGGACATTAAAGTCTTTGCCCACCAAAATATTTATCTCTATCATAAAGAATCTGCCTGATTTTGCCGTGTGTGTGTCATAATCACTAAAGCCATACCTTGCGCTCAAATGCTCCATAACCGCACTCACTTTTTCATCAAGCTCTTTTGGCGCGACCATTATTAAGTCTTTAAAGTTTGCGATGGCAATTTTAGTGGGGCTCACGCAAAGCAATACTGAAAGCACGCAAAGCAATGCGGGGTCAATGTATTTTGCGAGTGAGCGAGATTCTTTGAGGTTTGTTGTGTGTAGAATCTCAAGCGGATTAAAAAATACCCAAACCATACCAAAGGCGACAATCGCGCCAAGATAAAGCACACAATCAATTTGCCACTCAATATTATCCACCTTAATTAAATCAGATTCTAAGTGTTTGTATGCAATGTGTGTATAAATAAATAACGCCAAGCAAAAAACAAACGCACACACTCCATATATCGCCGCTCCGCCTACATCGACTTCATATCCACCACCAAATATGCTAGAAACCGAGCTTATAAAAGCAAACACGCACACAAAAATAAGCACCAATGATTTAAAAAGATTTACCATTGGCTCAAAGCGCACATAGCCGTATTGAAATATATCATCATCTTCTTTATAAATGTAGCGAGAGGTAATCACACTTAGCGCACCAAGCCCCACGCTTATAAGTGCGACAAAGCCATCAAAGATTATGGAGAGTGAGCTTATGACTATGCCAAAACCAATGCCAAAGATTGCTAGCACCAATGCGCTAAACATCGAAACTTTAAGCACTTTTTGTTCTTTTGTATTTTGCACTTTTGGACTGCTTGTCGCTTGCAAATGAGAATCTAAAGGGGTAAAATCCTTTTTTAGACGAATGGATTTGCCATAGTTTTTTACTCTGGCGAGTGTTTGGCTAAATGGTGTGCTGTGGGTTGATTGGGTGGAATCTTTAGCCATTACAGCCCGATTTGTTCTGAAATTTTGATACGCGCATTGTGCCCGTTTTTGTTAATAGTGATAGAATCTTGCGCAATATGCAAGATGACAAAATGTGGAGTTTGCCCGACAGGATACCAAGAGCCACTAATAAGAGCCCTTTTATTCATAATTGCCTCTAAAACCAACACGCTTGCTTTTTCTTGCTCATCATCATTATCTGCTATTGCTATTTCTTGCTTTGCAAAAGGATTGTGTGAGATAGTTTTTGGATTTTTGGTGTTTTGAAGTTTTTTACCCAAATCTTGCGCACACGCCTTATCACAAGCGATTTGCAAGTCTTCACAAAAACTCATACTAACGCACATCGCACTTGCTAGAAAAATTTTATACCACATTGTATTTCCTATATTCTCATATCTTGGATAAGCATTTCAAATATTAAAGAATCTTGCGCGCCAATCTCGATAAAATCAAGGCTCATATATTGTTTGCTTAGATTCTCAAGCGCAATAATAAACTTTGCCATATCGCCAAATTCGCCACTTCCTTTTAACACTATAATGCCAAGTGCTTCATTTTCAATTTGCACGGAGTGAATGCTAAGCGCGCTATTTTGGGCGAGCGTGATGATAGTCTCAAGATTCTCAAAAATGGTGTTGTTTGGTGTGTAGATGCTTTGTGCTAAGGATTGCAAGATTGCGTTAGATTCATTAAGTTTATCTATCATTAGAGTTTTGCTAGATTGGATAGAGCTTTGTGAGTGCAGAGCTTCGTTGTAGATATTTTGCAGAGCTTGGGTGTCCTCATTTGCTTGTGTTATAAGAATCTTGGTGTGCGTATTTCGCTCTTGCAGCGGGGTTATAAGATAAGCCAAACAAATACTAAAACACACCAAAAGCACGCAAATAAAAGCTAAGTGTTGTTCTCTTGGGCTTAAGAGTTGCCACTTGGTGTTAAAAAATTGCATTTTTACCCTTATGATAATTATAGAGTTTTGAGAATCCAGAGAGATTCTTTAATGGTTTTATTCCATAATTTTTATTATATTTTGATTTATGCAACAAAAAACATTCCATATTTTCATAATGTGTAGAGAAATTTTTACGCGTAGGACGAGGTTTTGTCTAATATTTCTAATATTTTTGATATTTTTCTATTTTACTTTTATAGAAAAAGTGCTACAATGCAAGGTTATCACAAATTAAGGAGTGGATATGCAGGAAAATGCTTTAGAATATGATTATTCCATAGCAAAGTTGTTTGTATTCTCTGTGCTTATTTTTGGGTTTGTGGGCTTGCTGATTGGTGTGATTATCGCCTTTCAACTTGCTATCCCTGAGCTCAATCACTTGGCTTCAGAGTATGGAATCTTTGGGCGGTTAAGACCATTACACACAAATGGGATTATTTATGGATTCACGCTTAGCGGTATCTGGGCGGCGTGGTATTATTTAGGGCAAAGAACACTTAAAATCAGCTACCTTGAGCACCCATTTTTGCGTGCTGTTGGACTTTTGCACTTTTGGGTGTATATCGTGCTAATGGCTTTAGCAGTGGTTTCGTTATTCGCAGGATTGACACAATCTAAAGAATACTCAGAGCTTGTATGGCAACTTGATATTATGGTGGTTGTCGTATGGGTGCTATGGGGCATTAGCCTTTTTGGTAGTATGGGAGTAAGACGCGAAAAGGTTATCTACATTTCGTTGTGGTATTTTATCGCTACATTTGTGGGAATCGCTACGCTCTACATATTTAATAACCTCGCTGTCCCAACAGCTCTTGTCGCTGGGGTTGGAAGTATTTTCCATTCTATCTCATTTTATGGTGGGACAAATGATGCGATGGTGCAATGGTGGTGGGGACACAATGCGGTGGCATTCGTCTTTACTTCGGGGATAATCGGGATTATTTATTACTTCCTTCCTAAAGAATCTGGACAAAGAGTATTCTCTTATAAACTTACGCTATTCTCATTTTGGGGACTTATGTTTATTTACATTTGGGCTGGCGGACACCATTTGATTTATTCTACTACGCCTGATTGGATTCAGACTTTGGGTTCGGTGTTTTCTGTGGTGCTTATTTTGCCTTCTTGGGGGACGGCAATCAATATGCTTCTAACAATGCGCGGGCAATGGCATCAAATTAAAGAATCTCCAATTATTAAATTACTCATTTTGGCTTCTACATTTTATATGCTTACCACGCTAGAGGGACCGATTCAATCTATCAAGTCTGTGAATGCGCTCGCGCACTTTACAGATTGGATTATCGGGCATGTGCACGATGCGGCACTTGGCTGGGTTGGATTCACTATCATTGTGGCGGTGTATCATATGGTGCCAAGAATCTGCAAGCGAGAGATTTACTCAAAAGGTCTTGTTGATTTCCAATTTTGGATAATGACCATAGGCATTATATTCTACTTCTCAAGTATGTGGATTGCAGGTATCACACAAGGTATGATGTGGAGAGCTTCAAATGAATATGGAAGCTTGATTTATAGCTTTATTGATACAGTGCGTGATATTGTGCCATATTTCTATATTCGCGCTATTGGCGGGACTTTATACTTGATTGGCTTTATTGTGTTTATCTATAATATTTTGATGACAATGACTTCAGGTAGAATCCTAGATAAAGAGCCGGCGAATGCTACGCCTATGGCAGCTTAAAATGAGGGAGGTTGAAGATGTTTAGTTTTTTAGAAAGAAATCCATTCTTTTTTACGCTTGCTTTTTTGGCGGTATTTGCTATCGCTGGGTTGGTGGAGATTCTTCCCGGTTTTGCTAAGACAGCGCGACCTATTGAGGGATTAAAGCCTTATAGTTTGCTTGAGACTGCTGGCAGACAAGTGTATATCAAGGAGGGTTGCTATAACTGCCACTCTCAGCTTGTGCGTCCATTTAGAGCAGAGACTGAACGATATGGAGCGATGAGCTTTAGCGGAGAATATGCGTATGATAGACCATTTCTTTGGGGTTCAAAGCGCACAGGTCCAGATTTACATAGAATCGGCGATAGAAAATCAAGCGATTGGCACGATGGACACATGTGGGAGCCTACTTCTCGTGTAGCTGGCTCGATAATGCCTTCATATAAGCATTTGTATAGCAAAAATGTTGATTTTGAGACAGCTTTTGCTGAGGCTTATACACAAAAAGTTGTTTTCAAAGTGCCTTATGACATTGAAGGTGGAGTGCAAATTGGCGCAGATGAGTATATCAAAGGACAGAGAGATACACTTGGCAAGGCGCAATCAATCTTTATGCAAGAGGCAGGAGTGGTTGTCGATGAAATGGTAAGTTCTGAGGTTAAGGAAGCATATAAAAATGGCGAGGTAAGAGAGATTGTCGCGTTGATTGCTTATATGAATAGTCTTAGCCAAAAACGCAGAACACCAAGCAAATAGGGGTTTGTTATGGATACACAAAGTGTTATTGTAGAGTTTATTACCAAGTATGCGAATGAACTTTATACAGGGATTTCTTGTCTTTTTGTGATTCTCTTGTATGGCTACATTTATCACTTGTATTCATCACAGGCAAAAGGCGAGAGAGATTATGAAAAATACGCAGACCTAGCTCTTAAAGATAATTTGAGTGATGCGCTCATAGAATCTAGAGAGACAAAAAAGTAAGGGAGGGAAGCAAATGCAATGGTTTAATTTAGGTGATAATGTAAATGCCCTAGCACTACTTGGTGCAGCGGTCATTTTGATACTAACGGTGGTAATTTTTGGTTTATATCTTAAAAAAATCAAAGATATGAAAAGCGAAGGCGAGGCGATAGACCACAACTGGGATGGAATCGGCGAATACACAAACGATATACCAATCGGTTGGGTAGCGTGCTTTATAGGTGTGCTTATTTGGGCATTTTGGTATTTTTTTGTGGGTTACCCACTAAAGAGCTTCTCACAAATCGGGCAGTATAACGCAGAAGTGCAAGAACATAATGCTACTTATGCGAGTAAATGGGATAGCCTTGATACCAATGAGCTAAAAGAAATGGGCAAGGGAATCTTTTTAGTCCAATGCGTGGAGTGCCACGGACCAAATGCTGATGGAATGGATAATAAAGCACAAAACCTTACCGCTTGGGGCAAAGAAGAAGGAATTGTTCGCACCATAAAAATGGGAAGCAAGGGACTTCTCAATGATGATGGAGATGAAATGGAAATGGCGGCACTTGATTTCATAGAAGACAAAGACGCTAAGGCTGTGGCGGCGTATATTATGCAAGAAATTTCTGCCATTAAAAAGACTAAGAATCCAGAGCTTGTAGAGCAAGGCAAGGTAGTGTATGAAGAAAATTGTGCATCTTGCCACTTTGCAGATGGCACAGGTAGAGTAGAGGGCGATATGATTGGAGCGGATTTGACCAAGTATGGCTCACAAACTTTCTTGCAAGAAGTGCTAAAGAGCGGAAAAAGAGGCAACATCGGTATAATGCCTTCTTATGATTATGCAAACTTTGCACCTAAGCAAGTAGAGGCACTCAATATATTCATTCAGTCGCTTGAAAGCGAATAATTAAGGAGGCTATGATGGATAAGTTATTTGGATTAAACGGATTGGCAGGATTTGCTTTGGCGGTTGTGGTATTGCTAAGTGTCGTTGCTTTTTTAGGGACTTGTGCGATTTTGACACAACAAGAGCAGGCGACAAATTTCTACAAAATAGAGAATCAAAGTGATATAAAAGAACGAGGCAACAATGTTGCTGACTTTTATAAAAATGTAAAGGAGTAACCTATGGGACTTAGTTTAATAGAAAAATTACTCGCTGCGCTCATTATTTTAATGATGCTCACAACGATTGCTATGCCATTTATTCCTGAGTTGTTTTTGCATTTAATCTAATACAGGTTGGGCTTTGAGAGTTATTTTGTTGGTGTTTTGCGCGTTTGGACTCTTCTTGAGTGCCAAAGATGCGCAACATAGATTGACTGATAGCTCTATGCGCCCTTTAGATTCTGCTGGATATGGGAATCTCGCTTCTTTAAGCAGGGATTTTACTCCAAACACACTTCCACATATTTTAAATGGCACCTCGATGCCTAGAGATGAGTATCTTATTGATGATGAGGGAGAGAGTAGCGAGTCTTTTGTCTTTAATCCTGACAACTTACTTGTGCCAAAGAGCGTGGATTTTGTGGAGCGATTAAGCGCGGAACTTTACCAAAAAACGGGTTTTGTGCTAAAAATTGCTCTTGTGCTTGACACAAACGCGACACTGCAAAAACTCCAAACACAATTTTTTGGTGATTTCCCACCAAGCGCAAACTATCAAGACAATGCACCCCAAGATTCTCAAGCGCGAAAGAATCTTACCAATTTGCTTTCTTTAAGTTTGCAAGAGCCCTATGCGTTATTTTTGTTTTTTGCCGATGAGAAAAAAATCGATATTATTCAAAGCCCCAAACTCTTTAATGATGAGTCGTTGTATTTTGAGTATATGGCACCGCTTTTACCACAAAAGGGCGAGGAGCTAGATTCTAAGCGTATTTCGGCGATTATGCTCAATGGATATAGCGAAGCGGCGGATTTGATTGCGAGTCATTATGATGTGAAGTTGGAGTTTAATATGCCACGAGATGAGAGTGGAAGCAGAGATTTTGTGAGGGTAAGTATGTATGTTATGTTGCTTATTTTGCTAGGCACGCTTGGATTTGTGTATATTACCTCAAGGTTTCGCTCAAAATAAAGGAAAAAAATGAACAAAAATTACTGGCCTATTGCTATTGTTGGGATTATTGTTTTTGGTATGGTGATTATTAGTGTGGGGGTGTGGATTGCTGTGAAAAATCCTGTGGTTGATGAGCGTATATTTGGCGAAAATAAGCGCGTGATTGATGAACATATCAACGATGTCCTTAGAGAACAACGATTTTTTGAGAATCTTGCTAGCGTGGCTTTTAGCACAGGTGGAGATACCATAGCGTTGCAAAATCCTTATGATAAGGCAAATACACCAAATATCTCAAACCACGCACCAGAGTTTTTTCGCATTCACCCCACAAATCCGTGCGTGATAGAGATTATTCCTAAACGCGTAGAGTTTAGCGATTTTGAGAGTGCGAGTGTGAAAGTGCATTTGAGCTCACTATCTGAAGGTTTTACAGATATGAGCACATTTAGCTTTGATGAGCAAAGTATTAGTGGGGCAACGCCCTTGTTGTATGGGTTTGTTCCTAATGATACCTTTTTGCTAAAAAGTGGCGTTTATACGATGGAAGTGAGCGTGCAACTCACCAAAAAGCCATTGCAAGGTGTCCCACACACGGACACACTCAATGCGTTTTTTACGACAAAGGTGGAGATTCTTAAATGAGGGTGCGCCATAGTCTTGCGTCTAAAGATTCTAAGAGCGGATTTGTTTTGATTGAGACTTTGCAAGGACTTGTTTTATGTGCTTTTGCTCTAAGTCTTTGCTTCGCGCTCGCACCATTTATGTCTCATAAGTTTGCCATTACACAAGCAAGTCTTGCAAGCGGTGCACTTTATCCACAAATCCTAAACACCCCATCGAGCAATTTGGAGCTTCATAGCGCAAATAAAACTTTTGTTTTCTCAAAACACACTTTAGAGAGGCAGGATTTGGCACTTCCTATTTCGCTTACTTATTTACACATTGTTTCTGTGCGCTAATGCAAAAATCTCGCCAAACCAAATCCATTTGTGCTATTTGTGCCTTACGCTCCCGCGCTTCACTCTCCATAGAAATGCTTTTTGCCATCATAATTTTTGGGGTTATAGGCGTTGTGTGTGCAAGTGTATCGCTAAATTTCACACGCTTTATCGCTCAAGGCTCACTTAGCAACGCCTTAGATTCTCACATCGCCATTTTGAAAATACAAAATTTGCTTGCTAAAAGTGTGGGACTTCATATCACACATAACGAGGCGCGTTTTTATATCCCAAATACGCAAAAACTCTTTGGTTATGGGGATAAAACCTTTAGCGAGGCAAAAATGGCAAACGGGACGCTTCTGCCAAGTATCCCGCTAAAAATCGCTCACATTAGCGATAAGACAGCGATATTTGCTTCTAGTGTGGCGCAACATACTTTTAGTGTTGATGAAAATATGTTGTTTGTGTGTGGAGATTCTGCAGGTGTGATGAGTGAGTTTATCACCCAAATTGTCGCAGTTAGTGCCGCTAAAAATGCTATTACGCTAAAATCCTCGCCACCAAAGAATTGCAAAATCGCCCTACCTTTAGAATCTCCACATTTTCATTTGAGCCATTCTCTTAACACACTTTGGCTAAATGGTGAAGTTTTGCTCAATGGAGTGAGTGATTTTAGTTTGACACTTTTGCCCTCAAATTTTTTGCACTTTAGATTCTGTGTTGCTCAAAAATGCTTTGAGGGTGGAAGTATCATTAACGCCCAAATCACAAGTTTATAACCAAAGGCATTAGATGGCACACAATCAATGGCACTGCACACACAAAAGGGCGTTTTCCACGCTTTATGGGGTATTTGTCCTTGTTTTTGTTTCTATGTGTGTGGGGTTTGTGGTGCTGTATTCACCTATTGCACCTATCGCTCATATTCACGCTAAGACACAGCTTGATTTGTATGAAAACTCCCTTTATGAAGCGACTTTAAACTGCTTAGACAATTTTGGTTTTGATGAGTGCAAGAATGTAGAATTTGTGTTTCCTCACAATTACACAGCCAAAGCAGTGATAAGCGACTATGATGGCGTGTATTTGCTTGATACTTTTGTAAGTTTGCAAAATCCCATTACCACCACACAACAAAGTATCATAAACCGACATATTGTGCTAAAAAAGTAGCGTTTTTATGATATTTTTTGCCAAAATATTTTACAATATGGTAAATTTTTTAAGGAGTGCGTAATGTTTCACGAATATAGAGATGAGGTAACCAAGCTAAAGACCAACAATGCACATTTTGCTAAGATTTTTGATGAGCACAATGAGCTTGATGATAGAATCACAAAGATTGAAAATGGCGAGGAAGTCCTCCAAGATATGGAGCTTGAAGTGTTAAAAAAACAAAAGTTACGGTTAAAAGATGAGGCGTATGCGATGATTTTAGCCTATCGCAAAGAACAAAAAGGCAACTAAAATATGCAAATCGATGACACACTGCTTGCTAAGTTAGAGCGATTGGGAATGCTTGAGATTAGCACGCAGAAAAAAGAGCAAGTCAAATCTCAGCTTAATGAGATTTTGAAGTTTGTAGAGAATCTCAACAATGTAGATGCCCTCTCTCAAACTCAAAAAGAGGATAAAAAAACTCCATTGCGTGCAGATGAAGCAGTGCAATCCCACATCGCAGCAGATGTCTTGGCGCATTCCCCGCACGCCAAAGATGGATTTTTTGTCGTGCCAAAAATTATTGAATAACCTCCATTGGTGTAAATAGAACCTAAACAAATGCGCTTAGATTCTATAAAATTACCCAATGAATGGAAAGAGTTGCTCCATAAAGAATTGCAAAGCGATGAATTTGAGCGCGTTAGAGCGCATTATTATCAAGCGTTGCAATCAGGCGCAACCATTTATCCACCACCAAGCCTTACTTTTAATGCTTTCAATCTCACGCTTCCTAAGGATATAAAAATCGTTATTTTAGGGCAAGACCCATATCACGGAAGTGTGCGGGTGCGTTTGTCTAGCGTAGATTCTCACAATGTTTGTGAAATCCCTCAAGCAATGGGATTATCTTTTAGTGTGCCAAAGCCTTTGCCTCCACCACCATCGCTTAAAAATATTTATAAAGAACTCGCTCAAAGCGTGGGCTTTAAGATTCCAACACACGGCGATTTAAGCGCGTGGGCAAGAAAGGGCGTATTTTTGCTTAATAGCATTTTAAGCGTGGAGGCACACAAGCCCACTTCACACAAGCATTTTGGTTGGGAGGGGTTTAGTGATAGCGTGATTAGCGCGATTTCGCTTCACTGCGATGGCGTTGTATTTTTGCTGTGGGGGAATTATGCTAAGAAAAAAGCCACGCTCATTGATGCAAGCAAACATTGTATCATTACCGCACCACACCCAAGTCCTTTGGCACAAGGATTTGTTGGCAGTGGAGTGTTTTTACAAGCAAATCAATACTTGTCTGCTACACAAGGCAGGGAGTTTGATTGGAGTGTAGAGTAATATGAGAATCTAAACAATCACACCACCACCAAGCACCACTTCTCCATCGTATGCCACTAATGCTTGTCCCTTTGCTACACCAAAGGCTGGTTCTTGGAGTTCTGCGGTGATAATATCATCTTCAAGGTGCAATGTTGCCTTTATAGGTTCGCTACGATAGCGGATTTTGACTTCGTATTCCCCGCCACTAAAGTCTTTTGGCAAGGAGCGATTTTGTGCTCTCACGCGCATTATTTTGAGTTCCTCTTTTGTGCCCGCGATAATTTCGTTGGTTTGTGGATTTATATCCATTACATAATGTGGTTCGTGTGCGCCAAAGACGCTAAATCCCCTGCGCTTTCCAATAGTGTATTGCATATAGCCTTTGTGTTCCCCGATTACTTCGCCTTTAGCGTTTTTGACTTTTCCTGTTTGCTCGACTTGTTCGTATTTTTTTAGTACATCAATATAATCACTTTCCACAAAACAAATTTCTTGGGAATCTTTATAAGTTTCAAGCGTGCCTAAAAATGGCAACATTTTTAGCGCAATGGGTTTAATATCGCTTTTTTTACGCCCACCAAGTGGAAAGATAATGGAATTTATAGAATCTTGACTGAGCGCGTAGAGAAAATAACTTTGGTCTTTGGTGGAGTCAAAGGCTTTTTGGATTCTCTTTATACCATTATAATCACAGATTCTCGCGTAATGCCCTGTGGCGATAAATTCCGCACCAAAGCCCTTTGCTTTTTCAAAAGCCAATCCAAATTTGATATGTGGATTACAAATAGCGCAGGGATTGGGTGTTTCTCCTCGCTTGTATGCCGCGATAAATTCCTCATATACGATTTGTTTAAACTCGCTTTGTGCCTCGATAATATGAAATTCTAACCCCAAATGTTTAGCGACTTTTTGGCAGTTTGCGATAAAGACTTGGTGTTTTGCCTCTTTGTCGTGCAATTTTAGATAAATGCCAATTACCTCATAGCCTTGCTCTTGCAATAAATGCGCACAATACGAGCTATCTACACCGCCACTCATTAAAAGTGCCACTTTTTTTTTCATTCATATTCCTTTGTTGTTTTAATGTTGTAGAGTTGCATTACAATAAATGGGCTTGGATTGTAAAATATTAAAGTAAATCTTGCTCGCCTAAAGCCTAAATCTTATAGCGCAAAGAGATTTTGTGCTATAATGCGAGATTTTGGAACAACAAAACAATAACAGGATAACTAAAATGATTTTAGAGCACGAGTTGCCTCAGGGTAGCAAGTTGTATTTTGGCAAATCCGCAAAGATTAAGCGCAATATAGAATCTTTAGCGGTAGAAATGCTACATAAAGAAGATTACAAAGAGATTGCTACGCCTACTTTTAGCTTTCTAAGCCATCAAGATGATTTTTCAAATCGCGATATGATTCGCATAAGTGGGGAGGAAAATCATCAAATTGTTTTGCGTTATGATAGCACCATTGATGCGATGCGCCTTATTACTAAGCGTATCGCACGAAGCTCAAGCCATAAAAAATGGTTTTATATCCAGCCTGTGTATGATTATCCCACCACAGAAATCCATCAAATTGGCGCGGAAAGTTTAGAATCTACATCGCTCACGCCCATTATTGAGCTTTCTACAAACATCATTAGCGCGTTTGATTTGCACCCTACTTTGCAAATTTGTAATCAAAAAATCCCCTTGCTCTGCGCTAAACACTTAAATGTGGATATTGAGTTTTTTAGCTCGCCAAATATAGAATCTATTGCCAAAAAGGCACATTTTCTCCAAGAGCTTGTAGAAGTGCATAGCAAACAAGACATTCAAAAGTGCCTTAACAATGTGCCAAATTTCCTTACCAATGAATTGCAATCAATGCTTGAGTGCGTGCAATCTTGCACTTATGAGCACATTATTTTTTCTCCATTGTTGTATGCGCCGGGAGGATATTATGAGGATTTGTTTTATAGAATGTTTTTAGATAACCAGATTCTTGTTATTGGTGGGCGTTATGTGATTTCAGATACGCCATCTTGTGGTTTTGCGATTTATACGGATAATGTCGTAGAGAATCTTTTAAAGATTGATTAGAGGTGAAGTATGGCAGATTTGGTTGTTGGGATTCAGTGGGGCGATGAGGGCAAGGGCAAGATTGTAGATTTGCTCGCTAAAGAATATGAATATGTCGTGCGCTGTGGTGGCGGGCATAATGCAGGGCACACTATCGTTTATAATGGCACAAAATACGCCCTACATTTAATGCCATCAGGGATTCTCTACCCACATTGTAAAAATATCATTGGCAATGGCGTGGTGATTAACCTTAAAGCACTTTGTGAAGAAATGGCAAATTTTGGAAGCATAGAGCAGTTACAAGGGAGATTGTTTATAAGTGATAAGGCGCATATCATTTTGCCTATTTATGAAGTGATTGATAAAGCAAAAGAGTCTTTTAAGCAAAAAGACGCTATTGGCACTACGGGTAAGGGCATAGGACCAGCCTATACGCAAAAAATCGCACGAAATGGCATTCGCGTCATTGATTTATACAATCCGCAAGTGTTACAAGCAAAAGTGCAAATTATCGTTAATGATTATGCGTTGTTGCAAGAAACATATAATTTTAGCTTGCCTAGCGTGGATAGCATTATGAAAGAATTGCGTGAGTATGCGCAAACAATTACCCCGCTTGTGAGCAACACCACCGAGCTTTTATGGGAGGCACAAGACCGTGGCGCAAAGATTCTGTGTGAAGGCGCACAGGGAAGTATGCTTGATGTAGAGCACGGCACTTATCCTTTTGTAACAAGCTCTAACACTTTGGCTTCAGGGGCGTGTAGTGGGAGCGGTCTTGCGCCAAAGGACTTAAAGCGCGTTATTGGGATTGTAAAGGCGTATTGCACGCGAGTTGGCAATGGGGCATTTCCAACCGAAGATTTGGGCGCAGATGGCGAGTATTTGCGCTCTAAGGGAGCAGAGTTTGGCACGACTACGGGGCGAGCGCGCCGTTGTGGGTGGTTTGATGCCTTAGCGGTGAAGTATGCTTGCAGGCTCAATGGTTGTGATGAACTTGCTGTGATGAAACTTGATGTTTTTGATGGGTTAGATTCTATTAAGGTTTGCACGGCATACCAACAAAATGGTAAGCACATTCACTCTATGCCCACAGATTTTAGCGATATTACTCCCGTCTATACAGAATTGCGCGGTTGGGATAGCGTGCAGGGCATTAGAGAGTTTAACAAACTTCCTAAAAATGCGAAAGAATATATTGCATTTTTAGAGAATCTTATCGGGGTAAAAATTTCATTTATCTCTACAAGTCCTGAGAGAGAAGATATTATTACAATCTAAACATTAAAAGATTTGGAGGCATAATGAGGACACCATACTCGCCATTAGTGGATATGAGAAAAACCGCACTCACCAACCACGAACATAAAATGATGCAAAATACTTTTGCTATCAATCAAACGCAGGGCAAAATTGATGCGCTTAATGCCGAAATCGCTATGATTAGATTCCCAGAATCTGGGGAATATAGCGCGTATAAAGCAATTTCTTATACGAAAAATACATTATTGCTTGAATTAGATTCTTTGCTTGGTGAGCTTGCTAATCTTAAGGCACAAACAAAAGTCCTGCAAGAAGAATACAGAGTGCTTAATATCGAATATGAAAAAATGCAATACCTTGAGACAAGGGAAATGGAGCGCAAAATGAAAAAACAAAAAAAATCACAGCAAAGAGCAAATGATGAAATGTCTATTTTACTGTATAGCAAAAAAGGGGGGATATTATGAGGTCTTATATCAAGCACATAGGATTATTAGGGATAGCGAGCGCAAGTGTCTTTGGCGCACCTGCAAATAACACAAACTTGCTTGATTGCAATATAATCTTTGAGCAACGCAAAGGTGAAATACGACAAGAATTGCAAGCCATTGATGAGCGACAACAAGCATTGCAAGTTTTGCAAAATGCCACCCAAGTCTTTTTAGACGAAAAGGCGCGCAAACTTCAAGCTCAAGAAAAAAATATTGATGAAAAAATCATCGAATTCCAAAAGGCAAAGGAATTCGCCCAAGCAGAGTTCAAAGCTCAAAGTGAGCAAGTAAGCCTTGATATGAAAGCAAGAGAAGAGTATGTCCAAGAGCTTATAGCGCGCAATGAGGAATTGTTAGAGAAGATTCAAAAAGTCAGCAATGATAAAGTTATCCAAACTTATATCCAAATGAAAGACGCCAAATCCGCTGCAATTATCTCGCAAATGAGCGAAGATGAGGCTGTGGAAATCCTCTCTAATATGGATTCTAAAGATATGGGAAAAATCCTTGCTAAAATGGACGACCAAAAAGCCGCAGCCATTACACAAAAAATACGCAACCCAAACGCTAAAAAGCCAGATGAGCTTCCAAAAAGCCCAGATGTGCCACAAATTGATATGAATGAAAATACAGATATTCCTAATGTAAGCACTTTGTCAAATGAATCAGAAAATGAGCAAGACAATGCAAATGAGCCCCAGCCCCAAGATTCTACGCAAGAAAATCCACAAGGACTCTAAACAATAAGGAATCATAATGGCAAGTTTGGTGTTAATAAGCATAAACTCTCCACTCATAGCAGGTTTGTATGAAAATAATACACTCATAAAACACTACGAAATACAAGGACACACAAGTGCCGCGCTAAATAGTCTTTTTGGCGATATTTTTGCGTCTCATATAATTATAGATTCTATCTTTTATGCCAAGGGACCGGGGCGATATAGCGCACTTAAAAGCACACATATTTTTTTACACACATTGAGCGTTATTAAAGGATACGCGCTTTTTAGCACTCAAAGTTTTTATTTTAATGATAATGCACCTATCCACGCTTTTGGGAAAAATTATTTTATGCAAGAAAATGGTAAAATCGTACTTAAGAGTGCGAGCGATAGCAATGTTTCTTTCGCACAAAATGGATTTTGTTTGCCAGCAGTGCTTAATCCACAAGATTTTGATAGGCAAAATGAACCACTTTATATTTTACCACCTGTGTGATTGTAGGGGGAGCGTATGTTAAAAATTATTGTGCCCGCCACAAGTGCGAATCTAGGACCGGGCTTTGATAGTTTGGGGTTAGCCTTAGGGTTGTATAACACGATTGAAATTACACCATCTGTGATTACGAGCGTGCAAATAACGGGCGAGGGCAAAAATTCTACACATTTAAGAACACACAATGTCTTTGTAAAAATTTTTAATCAAATTTTGGCGCGATATAATGTAAGGGCAGAATGCAAATTTTTATTTCATAACGAGATTCCTGTGGCGCGTGGGCTTGGTTCTAGTTCCGCAGTGATTGTTAGTGCGATTTATGCGGCTTTTTTGTTTATGAATCGTCCCATTGATAAGCAAGAGATTCTCAATATCGCCATAGAATATGAAAAACACCCAGACAATGTTACTCCCGCTGTATTTGGGGGATTTAATGTAGCGATTTTAGAATACAATGACCTTCCCAGAAGGACCAAAATCCAATTTAGACAAAATGTTGTCCATATTCACGCGCCTATTCCTAGCGAGATTCGCGCGGTGGTTGTCGTGCCTAATAAAAGTATGAATACCAAACTCTCAAGAAAAGCCCTTCCAAAACTCTACAATGCCAAAGATTGTGTGTTTAATCTCTCTCACGCTTCGCTTTTAAGTGCGGCGTTTCTCACGCACGATTGGGATAAACTCGCCATCGCAAGTCGCGATAAACTTCATCAAAACGCTAGAATGAAAAATTTTCCAATTTTGTTTAAGATTCAGAGCATTGCCTTGCAAAACGGCGCGCTTTTAAGCACATTAAGTGGTTCTGGCTCATCAATTTTAAGTATTTGCCACGCTCAATCAAGCAAACATTTAGCACAGATTCTCTCCCAGCATTTCCCTAAATACAAGGTTTTAGAGCTAGGCTTTGATAATGAGGGTGTGCGAAGAGTGCAAAAAGTGTAAATTTAGTAAGGTTTTGGTATAATGGCAAAACAAGTGCGAATGTGTGTGGTTTGTAAGACAAGATTTCATCAAAGCGAGCTCTGTCGATTGCAAGTAAAAAAGGACGCACAAAATCAATCCATTATAGGGTTTTTTAGTGGAGCGGGGCGGAGTTTTTATGTGTGTGAATCGTGCAAGGGCGCACCAAAAACACTTAAAAGTATTATGAAACGATTCAAAGCAATAAACGAAGATTTTAGCTTTGAGCGATAATGAAGTGCAATTTAGATTTGTAGGAGTAAAGAGAATATGGCAAAGGTTGAGAAGGTTCGATTAAGCGAAATCGGGCAAGAAGTTGGGAAAAGTGCCAAAGACGCATTTATAGCAGCAAAAGAACTAGAGATTGATGTAAAGACAGCTTCTTCTTCAGTTACCATTCAAGAGGCAGAGGTGATACTCAATTTTCTTATGACAGGAGAAAAGCCAGATTCACCCAAAGGAAAAGAATCACCAAAAACTCCCAAAAAATCTACGCCAAAAGAAAAAAAATCAACCAAAGACGAGGAGAGTAAAACCAAAAAAACACCTCCAAAAACGACAACCGCGCCAGCCCAAGAACAAGAAAGTGTAGAATCCAACCCCCAACAAGAGCAAAAGCAATCCCAAGAGAAGAGCTCGCGTCCCCCAACCCCGCTAGGGTTGCGTATCGTGCGTAGAAATCAAACACAAGAGGAGAGCCAACCAAAGCCAACCCCAAAGCCCAAGCAAAGTGTATTTATTAGTGCGCAAGAGCTTCTTAGGCAAACTGAAGATTCCCAAAATGCTACAAAAACCAAAAAGCCAAAGCCAAAATCTACTCCACAAAAGGCTCGCGATGGCGAACATACAATGGACATTAAAAGAGATATTGATTTTGAGCGCGATGAAGATGAGGAACAAAATGAAATTATGCTCCTTGATTTAAACGAACAACAACTGCGCGATGAAGATGAGGAAAATCGCATAAGGCAAGCCATCACTGATAGAGTGCAAGTGCATCGCAAAAGTCCGTGGATGAATGAGGGCTCTATACGAAGAGGAGGCAAAAAGCCTAAAAAATACACGCAAAAAGAAGAGAAAAAAGAGCTTCAAAGTGTGATTTCTATCCCGCAAGAAATCCGCGTGTATGAATTCGCCGAACGCTCGGGCAGAGAGCTTAAAGATGTGATAAAAGTGCTTTTTAATTTGGGTGTAATGGCGACAAAAAATGATTTTTTGGATAAAGATTCTATTGAAATTTTGGCAGAAGAGTTCAATATACAAATCAATATTATTGATGAAATGGCTGATTTGGTGGATATTTATGAGGAAAGTGCCACAGATTCTAACTTAAAAGAGCGACCTCCTGTGGTAAGCATTATGGGGCATGTAGACCACGGGAAAACTTCATTGCTTGATTATATCCGCAATTCTCGAATCGCAAGCAAGGAAGCAGGCGGGATAACCCAGCATATTGGCGCATATATGGTGGAAAAAAATGGCAAACATATTAGCTTTATCGACACGCCCGGACACGAAGCCTTTAGTAGTATGCGTGCAAGAGGTGCACAAGTAACCGACATTGCAATTATTGTCATTGCTGCTGATGATGGTGTCAAACCCCAAACTATTGAAGCACTCAACCACGCGAAATCTGCTGGAGTGCAGATTATCATCGCTATGAATAAAATGGATAAGCCAAATGTCAATCCAGATAAACTAAAAGCAGAATGCGCAGAGCTTGGATTTACACCCAATGATTGGGGTGGAGAATATGAATTTATCCCTATTTCTGCTAAGAGTGGCGAGGGTGTAGATTCTTTGCTTGAGACTATTTTAATCCAAGCCGAAGTGCTTGAGCTTCGTGCGAGATTTGAAGGAAGGGCGAAGGCTATCGTATTAGAGGGCAGTTTGGAAAAAGGAAGAGGTCCTGTGGCAAGTGTAATTGTCCAAAGTGGTGTGTTAAAAACGGGTGATTGTGTGGTGGCTGGCACTGCTTTTGGGAGAATCCGCGCGATGAGTGATGATATGGGCAAAACAATCACCACACTCACACCCTCAAGCGTGGCGCAAATTGTGGGATTATCAGAAGTGCCAAGTGCTGGGAGCGAGTTGATTGCGGTTGAGAGCGATGCGAAAGCACGCCAATACGCACAAAAACTTGCCTTATATTTGCGACAAAAAGAACTCAGCAAAAGCACAAAGGTTACTTTTGAAGAGCTTGGAGATATGGTGGCAAAGGGTTCGCTTAAGGCTCTGCCAATTATCATTAAAGCAGACACGCAAGGAAGCCTTGAGGCAATTAAAGCAAGCCTTGAAAAACTTAGTAATGATGAGGTGTATATCAATATCATTAGCGCAGGTGTGGGTGGGATTACCGAAAGTGATGTGAGCTTAGCAAGTGCGAGTGAAAATAGCTTTATACTAGGTTTTAATGTTCGTCCAACGGGTAGCGTAAAGGCAAAAGCAAAAGAACTTAGCGTAGAAGTAAAAACCTATTCTATCATTTATGCCCTTATTGAGGATATACAAGGGCTTATCTCTGGTATGATGAATCCAACTATCACAGAGGAAAACACAGGACAAGCCGAAGTCAAAGAAACCTTTACTATTCCAAAAGTTGGCACGGTGGCAGGTTGTATGGTGGTAGATGGTAAGATTGAACGCGGCATTAAAGTGCGCCTAATCCGTGATGGCGTGGTGGTGCATACAGGGCAAATTGCTTCACTTAAGCGATTCAAAGACGATGCCAAAGAAGTGGCTAAGGGTTATGAGTGTGGCATAATGCTAGAAAACTACAATGATGTAGCTGTGGGCGATGTGTTTGAAACATTTAGAGAAGTCGCTCACAAGCCCAAAATCTAAAATACATTTGCGCTCATATCCCACATCGGCACAAACACTCCTAATGCCAAAAGCACAATGAGCCCACCCATAAGAATACTAAGTAGTGGCTCTAGCATTTTTAAGGCATAGTCGGTTTGCTCGTTGATTTGTTCTTGGAGATTCTCATATACCTTTTTTAGCATAACGCTCAATTTAGCACTTTTTTCTCCAGCACTGATAAGAGCGATATTTATCCCATCTAGCAAGTCTAGCGCGACTATGGCTTGGCTTAGGCTTTGCCCGCTTTTAATGCGCTCTAGCACTTCTTTAAACCTTGCCTTTAGCGCGGTATTTTGGACAATGTCGCTTGATAAATTGAGGGCTTCATCAAGTGGCATTGCGCCCTGCAAGCAACAAAATAGCGAAAAGCAAAAACCTTGTGATTCTCGTAATTTATGGAGTTTGCCAAAAAACACCACGCGCAAAAAAATACTATCAAAAGCGAATCTTATATTTTCATTGCTTTTATATAAAGCACTTAAAATAGCTATCCCCCCACATAAAGCCACGCCAAACACTACCCCAAACACACTGAAAAAATCATACACCCAAAGCATTAGTCTTGTATAAATAGGCAAACTTACTCCAAGCTCTTCAAAGAGCATTACAAATGGCGGAATCACAAACCAAATAATGGCAAAAAATGCAAATATCATACTCACAAAAAGCATAAATGGATACATAAGTGCCTGCTTCGTTTTAGAAGCATTTTGTGCGCGTTTTTGGAAATAAATGCTTAGTGTATTGAGCACTACGGCTAGATTCCCACTTTTTTGCCCTATGCCGACAATCACACAGCTAAATTCACCAAAAACATTTTTATGGCGCAAGAGTGCTTCACCTAAGTTAAGCCCGCTTTTTACGCTTGTATGCAAATCTACAAGTATGCGCTCAAGCCTTTTGTTTTGACTTTGAATGGCACTAATGCAATCAAGTAGCGGGATACCAGATTCTATAAGCACGCTAAATTGGGTAAAAAATATATGCAAGTCTTTAGGAGTAATGCTTTGAAATCGCTCTAACATAGCTAGCCTGCCTTAGCACACTCTATAAATTTCATCAATACTACAAAGCCCCTCACTTAATACACGCTCAATGCTTTGCTTTAGGCTTATCATAGGGATTTTTCTGTGTTTATCTCCATTAAGAAATGCCTTAAACTCCTCACTTTGGGGGAGCACTTCACTAAGCAAAATTCTCCCACTAAACCCGCTATTATTGCAATACGGACACCCTCTAGCCCGAAAGAGTGTATCTGGCAGGGTGAGATGAGCACAAAGACTTGCGTATATTTGCTCGTTGTATTCATTATAAAAGTCTTTTTTGACTTCTATTTTGCAGTGGTGGCAGAGTTTGCGTGCCAATCGCTGTGAAATGAGAAGGAGCAAATTTTGTGATAAAGTCTCAATCCTCCCACCTAATGCTAAAATTCGCTCTAGCGCACCAAGCGTATCATTAGCGTGCAAAGTGGCAAAAATAAGATGTCCTGTGAGTGAGGCTTGCAATGCAGATTCTAGCGTTTGGGAATCACGGATTTCTCCTATCATCATTACATCGGGGTCTTGGCGTAATGCTCCGCGTAGAGCCTTTTGAAAACTGAAATTATATTCTTCATTAAGCAAGACTTGAATAAGTCCATCTATGCGGTATTCAATGGGGTCTTCAAGGGTGATGATTTTTTTGCTTTTATCGTTAATGCAATCAAGCATTGCATAGAGCGTGGTGCTTTTACCACAGCCTGTGGGACCTACGAGCAAAATAACACCGCTTGATTTATGCAGCTCTTTTTTAATAAGGTGCAATGATGGTGTATCAAAGCCAAGTTTATGGATTTGCAATCCCTTCGCACTCTTTGCTAAGATTCTAATCACTAGACTTTCTCCTCCAATATTTGGCATTGAAGAGAAGCGAAAGTCAAATTCTTCGTCATTAAAGACTTTAGAGAATCTCCCATCAAGAGAGCGTCTATTTTCACTCATATCAAGTTTGCACTCTAACTTTAATCTTGCAGAAAGCACGGCAAAGATTTCCTGCGATAGCTCAAAACTTTTTACCAAAATGCCATCAATGCGATTGCGAATGATGCCACCATTGGCGTTAAGTTCAATGTGAATGTCGCTAGAGTGTGATTGCAAGGCGTGCAACAAAATAAAATCAAGCAATTCTACAATTTCTTTGCTATTTTGTTCTGCGTTGTGTGGTTTGGGTATGGGGGTTGATGAGAGATTTGCAGGAGTATCTGTAAGCATTGCAAGCCTAGAGCGCAGATTCTTGCTTAGCACGATAAACTTTGCATAATCCCTCGCCTTTTGGTAAAAAAACAAAAAGTCCTTTATTTGCTCGCATTCAACGCGTAAATGTGGAAACTTCTTTTGCAAGTGAAATAAAATAGTTTGTTGTTTTTTTGCACTTGTGGAATCTAGCGCGATTTTTATGCTTGTCTCATCGATGCTATAAGCAAAACAGCGCATTTTATCGACAAAGCTAAATTCAAGCGCACCAAAGGCGTTAAAATCAATTTGTTCTAAAACTTTCATACACATTTATTCATCATTTGGCTCGTTTTCACGCGCTTCATTTTCAAGTGGCAATGGAGCAAATTCTTCATTATGCTGGGTTTGACTTATTGTAGAATCTATTTCTGTGGTTTCTTGCTTTGGAATAAGTGGAGTGAGGATTTGAAATCCATCTAACCCAGAATCTAGTGCGACCTTATCACTTGGATTCATAATTTTTGGCGAGATGACGATAACCATTTCTTTGGTGTTTTGCACATTTTTTCTCCAACTAAAGAAGTATTTTAATAGCGGAATTGAGCCTAAAATAGGAAGTTTTTTGGTGGTTTTTGTCTGTGTTTTATCAATGAGTCCGCCAAGCACGATTCGCTGTCCATCTTGGAGTGCGACAAGAGAAGAGAGGTGCTTGGTAGAGAGATTTGGCGGTGCAGATAGCGCGGTGGTTTGACTTTCTACCGAGCTGTCTTTTGTCTTGGTAATGGAGGGATTGATTTTTAAGATAATGCGATTGTTTTGAATGCTAGGCGTTACATCAAGCAAGATTCCAGCAAACACTGAAGGATAGGCTTGCGAGGCATTTTGCACAGAAGTGCCTTGAGTGGTGGTTTGATAAGTGGTGCTTTGAGAATAGCGCAATACACTCCCCACGCTAATGATAGCAGGTTGATTATTAAGGGTCAGCACTTTTGGATTAGAGACAGATTCTACTTTGCCATAAGTTTGTAAAAACTCTACAATACGCTCAATGCTTACCCCTTGAGAGAATATATTGATTGCATAGCCATTACCAGAATCGCTAAGCACGCCAGAGCTAGCACCATTTTCACTGCTTGGTGTAAGAGTGGAGAGATTTGTAAGGTTAAAAAACTGCTCCCAATCTATCCCATAAGTGCTTGAATCTGTGTGCTCGACATTAAAGATATTCACATCAATAAGCACTTGAGATTGCATTTTTACCGCTAAGGATTCTAAATACTTTTCCACCCTGCTTATTTGTGTAGAAGTGCCCGTGATAGTGAGAAGTCCAGCACCTTTGTTGATGATAATGTCTTTTTGTTGCTCGTTTGACTTTTGGATTGTAGGGATATACCAATCTCCGGGTCGATAGGCAATATTATAGATTTCATTCTCAAGTTCGCCCCAAAAGTCCATTTCATCAATGGAGTAGATTTTTGTCCCACTTTTGCCCGTGCTAAGAGTATGCCCTGCAGCCTTGTTAAGTGCCATTTTGTGCGCTTGAGAATCTTGGGGTAGCAATCCCGCATTTTGATAGTTTGAGTAGTTTGATAGGGTGTTATAGCTATTTAGGTTAGTTTGAGAATCTTGGGAGAAAAAGACATCAGTGTTACTTGAGCCTACACGCGCAGTGGAAATATAGTTAATCGCAAAGGTTTTGGTTTGCAATCCCCAAATCTTCACCACATTTTGGTTAAGCTCGTATTGTATATCGTTTTCTTTTAAAAGCACCTCCAGCACTTGCTCTAAGTTAGCTTTGTGGAATTTTAGTGCCATTTTTTTGGTGCTAAGGAGCTCAAGTGCTACATCTTGCGCATATACGATGCTCACACTGCATTCTGTGGCAATTTGGTGTAAAATTTTGGCTGGTTCGGTGTGTGCGCTTAGAGTAATATCGCAGGCAAAAGTATTTACAAAACATAAACTAACAATATTTATTGATTTTTTGAGAATCCATTTTAAACTATCGTGCGACAAAATCCCCTCCATTGGATTAAAGTTTTTCATTCTTAAAATCATTTATAAACAAAAAATATTCCAATTTCGTCCAAATTTATACAATATAAAATAATTTTGTAATTATATTTAGAGATTTTGGCTTTTTAAGATATGTGAGCAAATGCTTAAATATGGCAGACTTCTTTATAAAATGTCGCATTTCGCCACTTCGCAGACAAAAATCATCTCTTTGTGGTTTTTAAATTCTGTTTTGCCCGTGCTAAATGCTTTAAAATCAAATTCGTATTTGTGGGTTGTGCCGTGAGATTCTAAAATCTGTGTGATTTGCTCTAATGAAATTTTGTTTTGGCTTGAAGTTGATTTGGACGAATAAGTGTTATTATAAGTTACAAGCAAGATTTTGGCGCATTTGGCATTTTATCGCGTGAATTATTTTGCAAGCAGCATTAAATTGTTCCATAATGCTTTATTTGATGTCTATAATCTTACAAGGTTGGGAAATTCATCATTTACCACTTTTACAAAATAGTCTTTATTGTGCTATTGAAGTTATAGTCTATCCATTTTTTTGCAAACATTAAACGGCAAAATGACATTTAAAATTTAAAATTACGCAAATGATTTAAATTTAAGCAAAAATTAAGCAGGGGGGGGTAAAATATTCCTAGCATCTGTTAAATATGACAAATGCAAGATTATATGAAAGGAGAATACACTATGAAATACGATGTATTTTATCGTAGTGGTGGCAAAGGTGCTGGTTATCCTAGCACTACTGGCAACCCATCTGGTGGTGGTCGCGATAATGGACCAAGACCGGGTAAATAATTAAAACAACAATTAAGCAACATTTAAATGTTGCAGTGCGCATTATTTAGGATTAAGTAATGCGCTTAAAACATTATTTAGATACCTGACATATCTTAATTTTCCTCGTTCCAAAAATATCTCTATCCATTTCATGGAAAAGACTTTGCTCGATAACCCCACCAATCATTTCATAATCAAAAAATCAAAATCTTTCACGTGATTTACATATTGATTAGAATCAAATTTTTGGATTTGCGCCTGTGTTAAAAGTGTAAATTTTCGCGCTAGCAAAGTGCAAGGCAAAGTCTTGCAACGACAATCCCAAAATCAACCAAATCGCCCCGCGATATAATCCCTTGTCTTTTTCTCTTTAGCTTCATCGCTAAAAATCACTTTGGTTTTGTTAAACTCCACCACTTCGCCTAGCCAAAAAAACGCCGTTTTATCGCTGATTCGCATTGCTTGTTGCATATTGTGCGTAACGATGATGATAGTGTATTTGGTGCGCAAATCTTTGATAAGCTCTTCGATTTTTAGCGTAGAGATGGGGTCAAGTGCAGAAGTTGGCTCATCCATCAAAATCACTTCGGGGTTTATCGCTAACGCCCTTGCGATACAAAGTCTCTGCTGTTGCCCTCCGCTTAGAGATAACGCAGAATCTTGCAACCTATCTTTGAGCTCATCAAAGAGCGCGACATTTTTTAGGCATTTCTCTACGATTTCATTGAGTTTAGCTTTGTCCTTGATGCCGTGTGTTTTGGGACCAAACGCAAGATTTTCATAGATACTCATAGGAAATGGATTTGGCTTTTGAAACACCATTCCCACCTTTTTGCGAAGCAAATTGACATTGTAATTTTTATAGATATTTTTGTCGTTGAGTAAAATCTGCCCCTTAATCTTGCAACCCTCCACAAAGTCATTCATACGATTGAGGCTTTTTAGCAGTGTGGATTTCCCACAGCCACTAGGACCGATAAATGCGCTAATCTCATTTTCTTGCAACTCCAAATTGATATTTTTTAGCGCACGAAAATTGCCGTAATACAGATTCATATCCTTGATTTTAAACGCCACGCCCATTTTTGTCTCCTTATTTTTGCAGTTTTTTCACTGCGAGATTTGAGAGCAGGTTTATCCCCACCACGATAAAAAGCAAGATTACCGCTGTGGAGTATGCCTGCTCGATATATAGCCCCTCGCTTAAAAGCGCGTAGAGATGCACGCTTAATGTCCGTCCAGAATCTGCCACTCCCGCTACCTTTGCCACGCTCCCTGAAGTATAAAGCAATGCCGCGCTCTCCCCGATAATGCGCCCAACGCCTAAAATCACCCCGCTTAAAATCCCGCTTAACGCACAGGGCAACACCACGACAAAAATCGTTCGTAGTTTGCCCGCACCCAGCGCGAAGCTCCCCTCTTTGTAGGCACTTGGGACGGATTTGAGCGATTCTTGTGTGGCTGTCAAAATCAAAGGCAAAATCATCACCGCCAAAGTCAAAGCCCCCGCAATCATACTCACGCCCATTTTAAAATAAATCACAAAAGCTAAAAATCCAAAAAGCCCATACACAATGCTAGGAATCCCCACTAGCACTTGTGAAGCGAGGTTTATCACTCCCACCACCGCGCTATTTGGCTTGGCGTATTCTTGCAAGAAAATCGCCCCAAAGATTCCAAAAGGAAGCGCAAAGCACAGCGACAACGCAATCATAAAAAGCGTGTTGATAATCGCAGGTGTCATCGAAGCATTTTCACTCGAATACTCCCACTCAAAGAGCTCCGCGCTTAAAAACGGAATGCCTTTTAGCAAAATGTAGCCCACGATAAGCGCGATAGTGGCGAGTGTAAAGCCCACGCCTATAAACATTATCCCCCGTAAAAAGAGCGAGAGAAAGTCCTGCGCCTTTATGGTGGCTATCATTTGTTTGTCGATTTTGTCTCTAAATCCCATTTAATCGCCCCTTTTTAGATTTTGCTTGTCATTGCGCTTACAATGACAAAAACACATTGTCATATTGAGGTTTCGCTAGAAACCGAAATATCTCTAGATTCTAGAATGTAAAAAGAGATACTTCGAGCTTTTGCTCTTAGTATGACAATGGAGCGTGTAAGCCCTACGCCCTTTTCTTTATTGCTAAAAAACACGCGTTGATGAGCAAGATAAACACAAACAGCACCGCACTTGAAGCAATGAGCGCGTCTCTATGAATCCCGCTTGCATAGCCAAGCTCTAGCACGATATTTGTCGTCATCGTCCGCACACCATCGCTTATGCTTTGTGGTATCACGGGTTGATTCCCCGCGATTACGATTACCGCCATAGCCTCACCGATAGCCCGTCCTATGCCTAAAATCACACTTGCTAAAATCCCACTTTTTGCATCTCTTAGCACCACAAAAAACACTGCCCGCTCCACACTCGCCCCTAGCGCGATTGCGCCCTCAAAGTAGCTTTTACTCACCGCCTCAATGCTACTTTTTGACACCAAAATTATGGTGGGTAAAATCATCATTGCAAGTAGCACAGACGCACTTAAAAGCCCCTTGCCATTTGTCTCAAAGATTTGAGAGAAAAACGGCACAACCACAATAAGCCCAAAAAATCCATACACAATGCTAGGAATCCCAGCCATTAGCTCAACCAAAGGCGTTAAATAGCGATTTTGTCGCGAAAAATACGCTAAATACACCGCACATAAAATCCCAAAAGGCACGCCAAAGGCAATCGCTAATCCCGTTACATAAATGCTCCCCACAATCATAGGGAAAATCCCAAAGACTTCGTTGAGTGGCTGCCACACATCGCCTAAAAGAAAGTCGCCAACGCCAATGCGATAAATCGTAGGAATCGCATTGCCAAACAAAAACACGCAAATCACAATAACCGCGAGGATACACACAAACGCACTAAAGCCAAACATTACGCGCATTATGGATTCTAAGCTACAACACTCACGCGCAAATTGCTTTGCTTTTGGTGCGTTTTGGTGATGTTTGTGGGCTAAAAATCTCTGCAAGATTTTGCCCTGCTGTTTGAGCGTTTTTTTCTTTTTTGGCATTTTGGATTCCTAGTTTGTGTCAATTTTTCTGCTTTTATAATTTGTCATATTGAGCGCAAGCGAAATATCTCTAGATTCTAGAATCTTCTCTTTAGAGATACTTCGATTTTGCAAGCAAAATCTCAGTATGACAAAATACTCATCATTGCGAGATTTTGCGCTAAGCAAAATCGTGGCAATCCACCCACTCCCTAGCCCCCTCTTCGCAAGGCGGGGAAGAAAAAAGTCCCTCCCCTTGCGGGAGGGATTTAGGGAGGGGTATTTTGTTTGCCAAAGCAATCCCGCTTTGTCATCGCTTAGTAACGACAAAGTCTTACTTCACTTCTTCCCATTTGGTAACTTTCCCGCTAAAAATCTCTTTGACTTGTTCCTTGCTTAAGCTAGTGATTTTGCTTTGTGGATTGACTATCACGGCTAGCCCATCGATTGCTAGCACTTCGGCTTTTAGCCCTGTGCTTAGCTCGCCCTCTTTTAGCTCACGGCTTACCATTCCTATGTCTGCGATTCCCTGCAGGACAGAGTTTATCCCTGTGGTAGAATCTGATTGCAAAATCTCAATATTTACGCTTGGATTTTGCGCTTTATAGGCTTCTTTGAGCTTTTCCATTAGCGGAGTGATTGAGCTTGAGCCCGCTACTACGATTTTGGCATTTTGGATTTTACCACTTAGCTTTTTGCTCGCTACTTTTTTGACATCGAGCGGAATGTATCCCGCCTTGCTAATCACTTCAGCATTTGCCTTGCTAAAGTCTAAAAAATCCCGCACCAACGCGAGTTTCTCTCCGCTTAAACCTTTGGTTACGACATTAAATGGGCGCGAAATCGTGTATTTTTTAATCTTAATATTTGCTACACTTGGTTCAACGCCATCGATTTTTATGCCTTTTACCATTGGTTTTAGCGAGCCTAGCGAGACATAGCCTATGGCGTTTTTGTCCTTTGCGATGCTTTGAAGCATTACGGCAGTAGAGTTGGTAATCTCTGCTTTTAGTGTCGTGGTATCGACTTTTTTATCGCCCTTTTTCTCAAGCAATCCAAAAATCTCCACAAACGCCCCGCGCGTGCCCGAGCCATCTTCGCGTGAGATGACATTGATTTTGCCTTTTTGTTCTGCCGCTTTTAGGCTATTTAAGCCAAAACACATTGCTACTAAGGCGATTAAGCCCACCATTTGCGCGATTTTTGTTAATTTTACAATCGCTTTCATCATTTGCTCCTTTTTGTTTTAAGATGTTGCGAAGTTTGCGTAATGCTAGCAAACGCGATATATCGCGCTTAGATTGCAATACATAACCAACACGAGCGAAATCATAACAACGCAATGTAAGAGCAACACACAGGGTTTTGTAAAATCTTTGTAAAATCTGCTTTTGCTAGAGATTTTGGATAAGAAAAAAGGCTAAAATTTCAACCAATCCTACGAATGCCAAAAAAAGCAAACATAAAAAATGGAAAATAAAAAATGGAGGAAAAATGGCACAAGATACAATACTAACGCACAATATAGGGCAAAATCTAACCCAAAACGCCTATAATCAAAACGGGCTACAAAATAGCGCGCAAGATGGCAATCCCGCGACAAAAAAGACGCAATATAACACCCAAAATCAAAACACTTTGCCAAACACGCAAAATCCCGCAACAGGCAAGACACATAACGACCAAAATCTTATCTATATCTTAGAAGATGATGAGCATATCGCCGAGCTCGTAGCCTACGCGCTCAAAAATCAGAATTTAAATTCTGTGATTTTTGAAGATGCGAGCAGTCTTTATCAAGCCCTAAAGAGTGAGATTCCAAAGGTGCTTGTGTGTGATATTATGCTGCCCAATGAGAGTGGCTTAGAAGTGATACAAAAACTGCGTGCAAACCCAAAAACAAGCGGAGTGGCTATCATCGTGCTTAGCGCGCTAGGAAGCGAGTATGATAAGATTAACGGGCTAGATTTGGGCGCAGATGACTATCTCACAAAGCCCTTTTCCGCCCTAGAGCTAATCGCACGCATAAAAGCCCTAATGCGCCGAAGCAACGCCACGATGAAAAAGGGCGAAATCTTGCAATACAAAGGGCTAAAAATACAGCCAAACTCACACAAAATCAGTGTCGATGATTCCCCATTGCACCTCACAAGCAAGGAATTTGAGCTACTCCTCCTGCTTTTTACCCACCAAAATAATATTTTTAGCAAAGATGAGTTGCTCGAATCTATCTGGGGATACAGCGTGGAAAACACGCGCACAGTGGATATGCACATAAGCTCGCTTCGCACAAAGCTAGGGATTTATGGCAAATGTATCACCAATATTCGCTCTGTGGGGTATCGCTTTGATGAGGTTTTATAAACGCGTTGAAAAAAAAAGTAGCAAAAACACTTATAGCCAAGACGCCCAAAATCTAATAAACCCACAAAACCCTAAAAATCCTCCAAACCAACCTAGCCAAACCCCCCACACAATGCAACATAACCCAAATAACCAAAACAATCTTAACCAAAATCCCCACAAAAACTACAAGCCAAAGAATCTATCGCGCAGGCTTGTGGCGTGGATTTTTGGGCTTATCGTGGCGGTGCAATCTCTTAGCATACTTATTAGTGCGGTGTTTTTGCACCAAGCACACAGAGAGGAGCAATTTAGCGAGCTAGAACAATACGCAAACAAACTCGCAATATCGCTAGAGCAAAGCCTTGCGCAAAATCTCTTTGACAAGCTAGATTCGCCCTATCGTGTGAGTGTGATTGCGCTAAATGGAGAAGTGATTTTTGATAATAGGCTTGATATTGCAAGCCTTGATAATCACTTAGAGCGCGAGGAAGTGCAAAATTTAATGCAAGGCAGGGGCGATAGGGCAGCGCGCCTTTCAGATTCAGAATTGAGAGAAAATCTCTATTTTGCGCGCTTTGTGGAGGCAAATCTAGATTCTCACGCTCAATCTAGGACACAAACGCTCATTTTACGCATTAGCGAGGAAAAAGACTCGCTTTTTGTCGTGCTAAAAGATTTTGCGCCACTTTTTGGGACACTGCTACTTTTTAGCGCGATTGTGAGCGTGGCTCTTGGCATTTTGCTTGCACGCAAAATTTTGCACCCCATCAAAAATATCGATTTGTCCCACCCCATTCGCACCAATCCTTACACCGAGCTACATATTTTTATGCAGCGCATCTCCAAGCAAAAAGGCAAAATCAAAAAGCAACTAAAGCGCATAAAGCAGGGCAAACTGCGCTTTGAGCTTATCACGCAAAATATGAATGAGGGCTTTTTAGTCCTTGATAGCGCGGGCAACATCACGCAATGCAATGAAAAGGCGTTGCAGATTTTGCGCCTCACACCAAACATACGACATATCAATATTTTTGCGTTTTTGCGTGAGTTTGGCAATGCGGTGCAAAATAGTATAGATTCTGGAAATGAAGCCTTTGAAATCAGCATAAATGAGTATTTTTGCCACACGATTTGTATGCCGATTTTTGTGAAAAACAACCTTAAGGCGATAATGATTTTGCTCTTTGATAAAAGTGCTAAGCGCGATATTTTGGCGTTGCGAAAGGAGTTTAGCGCAAATGTAACCCACGAGCTGAAAACGCCACTATCTGTGATACTCACAAGCAGTGAAATGCTCTGCAGTGGGCTTGTGCAAGAGCGCGACAAAGACGCTTTCATCGCTAAAATCTACGCAGAATCAAAGCGACTTTTGGGGCTGATTGATAAGATTTTGAAAATCTCGTTTTTGGATAATGCGCTAGATAAAAACGGCGAGCAAAAAGAGCGCGTGAAGCTCGCAAATGTGGTAAAGCAGATTTTGCCAAGTATTGAAAATTTAGCGCGTGAAAAGGGGGTAAAATGCGAGTTTATCGAGCGTGGAGAGTTTGCAGAGTGCGGCGAGTTTGTAGAGCGCGAAATGGGGGCACAAGAGATTTTAGGAATCCCTGCATTGCTTGAAGATATGGTGTATAATCTGTGCGAAAATGCGATTAAATATAGTGGCAAAAATGGCGTGGTAAAAATCATTGTGGAGCACGAGAAAAATGTTGAGAAAGATGTTGAGAGTGGGGAAAATGGCGAACAAACGAGCAGGACTTTGGGCGAAAATAGCGCAAATGGTAAAAATGGCGTAAGTAGCGATAATAGCGTGGTTTTGCGCGTGGTGGATAATGGCATAGGAATCGCATTAGCTGAGCAAGAGCGGGTTTTTGAGCGATTTTACTGCGTGGATAAGTCGCGGAGCAAAAAGCTAGGTGGCAATGGCTTGGGACTTGCCATAGTCAAGCGCATAGCCAAAATCCACAACGCCAAAATCTCCGTGCATAGCGAACTAGGCAAGGGAAGTGAGTTTGTGGTAAGGTTTTTAAGTAGCACCTAAAATCACCATATTTACTTGTTGGTATCGCAAGAATCTCACAATTTTTAGATTACCAAAAATCGCAGATTTTAGCTTGGATTTTATCTTTGCCTGCTATCATTTTATTGTTTTTCAAACGCAATTTTTGCGTGATTTTACGCTTGCGTGATTTTCTTTATCAAAAGGCATATTATGAGATTTTTTTCTTTGCTAATGTTTGTGGTGGCATTTATGTGTGGCAATGCAAGTTACTCTCCCCTCAAAGCCACCACGCAAGAATCTCCCTCGCAAGAAGCGCATTTGACTACCAAAGAATCTTCGCCATTTTTCTTACACACCGATGATTTGCTCTCCATCGCCGCGCTTACAAACGCGGATTTGCAAGATTCTCCATTCCTAAAAGATTTGCAAGCCAATCAAGCAGTCATTGCCATTTCAGATTTTAACTCTTTAAGCGAGTATCCAATCGATATAGAATTTCTCGCTCGCGCCGTGTTAAAAGACATTCTTGCTTCTAAAACACTTCGCCTTAGCAACGCCATTTCAGGCAACGCGCTACAAAGCGACAAAATGCTTGATTCTATCCGCGCTATGAGGAATAATAGCGAGTTTGGCGACATTATCCCAAAAGGCTCTCTTTTGCCGCCGAAGTATTCTTTGAGTGCGAGAATCTCAAGTCAAGCTAAAGCCCTATCAAGCATCAACAGCGTGGAGTATAGCTTTATTTTTAGCATTGTAAATTTGCAAAATGGCTTAGTGGAGTGGGATTATATCGAGCGGATAAAAAAGAGTGCTAAAGCCCCTCTGCCTAATTTTAGAGACGCAAAAATCACGCAATCCAAATACGGGCAAGCCTGCCTAAAATCCCCCCAAAGCAAAAAAATAAGCCTAAGCACAAAAGAATCTTGCGAAGTGGCGATTATTGAAATCTGGCAAAATAGCTTTGCTAGTATCCCTGCAAACAAAGCTATGCTTTTATACGAATACGCAAAAACAGGTTGCGCTCTAAAATCTGCTTTTGCGTGCAGGGCGTTAGGCGTGGCGTATAAATATGGCATAAAAGAAAATCTCAACACCATCGCAGAATTTAGCGGCAAAGACTATGGGCTAGCCTTAGATGAAAAAGAGCATATTTTATTGCAAGTGGATTTTGCCAAAGCAAAAAGCGCGTATAGCAAGTCGTGTGATTTGCGTGATGGCGGGGGCTGCTATAATCTCGCCCTAATGCAATATCATAGTGAGAATCAAGACTTACAAAAAGCGAGTGAGTATGCAAGCAAGGGGTGTAAGTATGGATTTAGCGATGGTTGCGAGCTAGCAAAAGAAATAGAGCAAGCCAAGAGTGAGAATCTAGAGCCAGAGGCTCTCACAAAAATCGCGCAATGTGAAGCCAATATCCCGCAATCTTGCGTTTCAGTGGCGTTTAACTATCATCACGGATTGCAAGGTGCGGTAAAAAACCAAACAAAAGCATCGCAATACTACAAAAAGGCTTGTGATTTGGGGTATTCGCATTCGTGCTATATCTTAGGAATGTATCAAGTGCAAGGCTATGGGCAGGGCGCAAAAGATATGCGCGAAGCTCTAAAAAATGTGCTAAAAGCGTGCAATGCCGACCCTGTGCGAGAATGTGAGGCAATCAACAAACTAGACCCCACAAAAAGGACACAACAACAATGCGTAACGCAAGGCAAGCTAGTCGCAGGAAGTGCGTGCCTAAGTGCTGGAGGGTTTTTTGAATCTGGCGTGGGGGTAAAAATGGATACAAATGAAGCGTTGCGAACTTATAAGCGGGGCTGTGATTTTGGCGTGGATATGGCTTGCGAGGCGTATAAAAATCTAAAAGAGCGCGTGCGCTAAATGGTGGCAATGACGGCGAGAAGCGCATAAGCAAAAATCTAAAATGCTTGCGCCAAAAATTCTTGTGCAATGACAGCTTTAAAATCTAGATTCTAATCCGTCCTAAATTCAATTTCATAATTTATGATAAAGTCCATTTCTTCTTGTGTCAAATCATACAGTGGGCAGATTAGCCTATCGATTTCATCGATGATATGCTTTGATTTGCGGAGGCGGTATTCTTTTGTGCCTGTGGAGGTGAAGTTTGATTTTTTCTCTATGTCGGCTTGAAGTTTTTTGCCGAGTTTAGCAAGATTTGCAAGTATTTGTTTGTTTAATTTTGGGATAGGGAATCGCTCAAATTCGTGCATATAGCTATCTCTGTGATTAGAATAAGCACTTCTAAACCAATAAAAAAGATTGCTTGTCATTAAAGCAACGATTGCATTAGAATTTTTTACTTCAAAGCTGTTTTCTTTGGTAGATTTTGTAGAATAATTTGTGAATAAATTATAATATCGATTGCCCGAAGTGCGATAATAGATTCTCTCTTTGCCTTTCATAAAGGATTTTAGCGTTTGTTTTTGGGCATAGAGTTTTTTCATTATGACTTTTTCAATCGGCAAACTAATTTTACAAAACGCCCCTTCTCGCACAAATTCAATACTATTTATAAATTGTTGAGCTTCTATTAGCTCTTTTAGAGTTTGGCTAGAATAGCGTTTATTTACTTGCGTTGTAAATAGTTCTTTTGTGGGTGAGAGTGTTTTTATGATGCTAATGACTGAGACTTTTTGCTCGGCACTAGGGAATACTTTTGCGGGTCTATCGCCATAGCTACTCACTCGTATAAATTCGCAATTTTCTAAAAGCATTTTATGCAAATCAATATTTGATTTGCTACTTGTAATGCTAAGTGGCACAATGTAGGCAAGATTGCCGTGTTGCTTAATGAGATTAAAGCCTTTTTCGATAAAGAGTTTGTAAGTATCGCCCGTGTCGGCGTATTGATACTTCCATTGCTCTTTTGGTAGTTTTTTGTTTTGGCAAAAATCTTTTTGTGCTTTATTTAGCAAATCGCCATAGGGAGGATTGCCCACTATCAAATCAAAGCACATAAAATCCCCATTTTTATCCAACACTTCGGGGAATTCAAACCGCCATTCAAAATACGATTTTGCCTCTTTTGAGATAGATTCATAGGCTTTCATAGAATCTAGCAAGGCGATAAAATCTCTCTCCACAAATCCTCGTGGCTCGTTTGTAATGCCAAGTGTTTTGTGGTAATTAAACGCGATTAGGTAGTCGTTTAGATTTTTACGCGCTTCTTGCAATGCTTTTGGATTGGCGTTTGGCAATGTTGCATTATCGATTCCGCCATAGCCATAGGATTTTAGATAGTTTGCAAGGGTGCTTTTAAATTCTCGATATGCGGGGTGCGTTTTGACAAAAAGGCTTAAAATAAATTCTTTTGCAGATTCTATATTGCGTTTGTGTAAGCCCCGTAAATCCTCGTTTGTTTCGTTTTTATATGCGTTTGTAGCGTTTTTATAAGATTGTATTTGTTTGGGTAATTTGACTTTCAAATCATCTAAAATAGATTTTATTTCGGCGACTTCTTCATCGGATTCGCCTAGTTTTCTATCTTTGTTTAGCAGGGCTTTTAGCTGGGATTCTAGCTTTTCTTTGCTAAAATTTATGTCTATGTTTGAGATAAGAGAGTTGCCACATTTTATGTTTATATCGATATTTGGGAGGGTTTGCATTTGGTGGATTGTAGAATCTAAATTTTCGTTGAATCCATCGTTTGAATCTGTCAAATAATAGCTATTTTTTAGCAATTCTATCCACAAGCGCAATTTGCAAATCTCCACAGAATTTGGATTTATATCCACGCCAAAGAGATTATGTTCGATGATAGATTTTTTTAAGTTAAAAAGGGCTTTTTGGATTTTGTGATTTGGCTCATTTGGGCTTTGTGGCTTGGTGTAAGTAAAATCGCTTAAAACTAGCTCATCGCCGATAATATGCAACTCTTTGCTTAAAATGCTAGAATCTAATAGCCCTAACTCATAATAGATTTTTATCATCTCATTGAGCGCAGAGACTAAAAAATGTCCGCTCCCAACGCTCGGGTCGCAGATTTTTATGCTTTTTAGCGTGGCTATGTGCTTTGCTATTATGGATTCTCTGTCGTTATGAGGGTTTTTGTCGTTGTGAGGTTTTATTTTTACGGATTGCAACCCACCCCCTTTGTCCCCCTCCGCAAGGGAGGGGGAATTTTTGGCATTTTTAAGCCCCTCCCCTTGCGGGAGGGGTTGGGGTGGGGTAGATTTGACATTCGTATTTCTAGCGTGGCGTATTTCGCGGTAGATTTCGTATTCTATGTCGGCTATATTTTTGCATTGCCATTTGGGATTTGCTTCATTAAATCTTTGCACCACGACTTGTTGCAAATTTTCCTCGCATATATACGCGCTAATTGCACTTGGCGTGTAAAAAGAGCCATCTTTATACGCATTTATGCGCTCAAATACATTGCCCAAAATGCTTGCATTTATCAGCGTGTCAGCTTCGTATTCCTCGCCACTGCCAAAATCATAGCTATCCAAAAAATCTAGCAAGTAGCGCAAAAGCGGGATTTTAGCGACATTTGAGATTTTGGATTTTTTGTTGTATTCGCTGTATGGGAGCAATTCTTTATCATTGCTTAGGGCGCGTATGTGAATGAGATTTTGCTCGATTTTGCTTGGATTAAACAGCGATGAGTTGAGATAGGGCATAGCAAAAAATGGCGAACTTACATCGCGCTCATCGTGTGGCTTGGCAAAGACTTCAAAAAAGAGATTTTCTAAACTTTGAAAATCTTTTATATTTCTAATATTTAGGAATCTATGCGGGTTTATGCTTTGATTTTGCTTGGGATTAAATCGCACTAAATTTGCTTCGATGAGTTTTAAAAACAAGATTCTATTTAACCACAAAATAATAAGTGAGATAATGTTTTCTTGGGTTTTATCTGCTTCATCAGGCAATGAATCGATTATGTTGTGATAGAGTGTCCCGCTGACATTATTTGGGATAATGGTGTTTTTATTTTTATCCTTGCTCCCATCTAGGACTTTTAAGCCCAAAATATAAAGCAACTCTTTATAAAATGCTTCGTTAATGTCGTTTTTGTGGATATATAATTCAAGCAAAAATTCTGGCGAAAACGCCTTGACAAAGGGTTTAATCTCGCTTAAATCCTCTGAATCTAGCACTTTTTGCAAATCCAAATACAGCGGTCTAAATTCTGCGTTAAAATGCTCGCTAGCTAAATATTCTTTTAGCTCATTATAAAAATCCTCGTTTGTCTTTTGCGCTATTTTTTCTATTTTTAAATCCGTTTGCTTTGTCAAAGATTTGTATTTGCCATAAAGATTGTTTTTGATATGCTCATCTTTGTATAAATATCTCTCAAATTCGCTCTCTTTAAAAATGAAAAATCGATAAAAATCCGTGATGATAATATACTTTATCTCAAACCTTGCCCCACTCTCTAAGCAACGCTCTTTTTCACGCAAATAATACAAAATCACTTCGTGCAACGCCTTTTTGTTGTAATGCTCCGCACTTATCATTTCATTTGCATTGCTTGGCTTTTTTGCTTCGATAATCACTGCGATATTATGTTCTTGCATAAGGGCTAAATCAATCTCACTTTTGCCCTGTGATTTTTGCTTGATAGCGGTGCTAAAGCCTAATGATTGCAATAATGGCGTAAGCGCGTTTGCCACCAAATAATCCTCGTTTTGACTCATAAGTGTTGGGAGATAATGATTGATTTTTTGTTTGAACTCTTTGTATTGTTGCTCGGGGACTTTGGAGTGGTAATACAAATCGCCCCCAAGAAAACTCGCAATCTCTTGAAGCGACTCTCTTATGTTTAGTTGAAGCATTTTTGTGTGCCTTTTGTCAAATTTGGCGCATTATAGCATTATTTTGTTTGATTTTCTTAATGGTGCAAGGTTGCAATAGATTGATAGCAACTTACTTAGAATCTGCGATTTTGGCACAATTATAGATTCTAAACGCGACTTTTAACTATCCCAGCCAAATTGTGATTTGCCCGTATCTAGCGCGCTCATTATCATCATATCGCTCCTATCAAGCGCAAAATCAAAAATGCTAAAATTCTCACGCAGTCGCGTAGTGTTCGCGCTTTTTGGGATAGCGATAATGTCTTGTTGCACCAAAAAGCGCAACGCCACTTGTGCCACAGATTTGCCGTGCTTTTGTGCGATTTGTAGTAAGGTTTGATTATGAAAAAAATCTTTACGCCCAGCCACAAATGGACTCCACGATTGAAGCCTTGTGTCAGTGGCTTTCATCACCTCTCGCAGTGCCTTTTGCTGATGAAAGATATGCGTTTGGCATTGATTTATAGCAGGTTTTATCTCGCATTTTTTCACAAACTCCGCACAATCATTTTTCTTAAAATTTGAGATTCCAAGTGCTTTGATTTTGCCCTCTTTGTAGAGTTTTTCCATTGCCTTATACATTTGCTCTGCGTTTTTATAAGTATCGTGGATAAGCAATAAATCCAAATATTCAAGGCGCAATTTTTGCATCGACTCATCACATCGCCTAAAAGTCTCATCATAGCTCATATTGCTTGAAAGTTTGGTGGTGATAAAAAATTCACTTCGCTTTATGCCAAAATTTGCAATAGATTCTGCCATAGCGTTGCCCACCTCGCGCTCATTGTCATACATTTGCGCGGTGTCTATGAGCCGATAACCGATTTTGATTGCCTCGCTTATCGCTATTTGCCCACTTTTGCCTTGTAATCCATAAGTGCCAAGCCCTAAAATTGGCATTTTGATGCCATTATTTAACTCTAAATATTCCATTGTCGCTTCTTTTTTGGTTGAATGTTATGTGAATCTTGCGACAACTTCTTTAAGATTTGCCATTTTACGCCTTTAAAATTTAAATTTTAAAAACGCAATTATAAAAGATGATAGTAGCTATCTATCAATAGTGAATCGCAAATTTTAACAAAAAAAATCTGCAAATTATTTTGGATTTGCATTTACTTCTCGCCACCACGCGCTAAAATCGTCCTTTTTATACTCACTCCACAAAGGGACGATTTGCCCAACTTGTGGCGTTAGAAGCAAAAAATCAAATTTATTTTGTGTTTTGCCCTGCAAATAAAGCGTGTAAATTTGCTCCAAAGGCTCGCTCCATTCGTGCGGTGCAAGGCGAAATTTAGAGTTATGCACGGGCATTATCGCTTTTGCGTTTAGCTCTTTTGCGATTTGTAGATTTTGGTGAGGAAATGTGTGGATTTGTCCCCACTGCGGATTATACTGCCCATTTTCCAAAAATGCCAAGTCAATTGCGCCAAATCTTTTGCCAAACTCTGCAAAATGCGCCCCATAGCCACTATCGCCACCGATAAAGATTTTTTTGACTTTGGATTTGCGCAAATCTTGCGAATCTTTATGGCACGAATCGTGTGAATCTGTCGAATCTTTGGAGTGCAAATCTCGCAAATCTTGCGGATTTTTGCTTTGTGATTTGTGTGAATCCGCGCCATATTCCACCAAAAAACTCGCCCACAAACTCTTATTTTGGTCTAGCAATCCCCTGCCTGAAAAATGTCTAGCGGTTAGGCAATGAAAGCGCAAAGCCCCAAAATCCACGCTAAATTCCACATTTTCGCCCCAATCTAACTCCGTGATTTTATCCTCACTAATGCCCCACGCTTTGAGATATTTTCCCACGCCAAGCGGGACAATCGCGTGTTTTATTTTGGTTGAGAGTGCGCGAATGGTGGATTTGCTTAAATGGTCGTAGTGATTGTGCGTGATGATTAGAAAATCCACGCTAGGAATATTGCTAGGCGCGTAAATATCAGCCCCGTGAAATGGGCGAATGACAAAAGGCACGGGCGCGGCATTGTCATTCAAAATCGGGTCTATTAGTAGCCTCTGTCCGCCCAAATTTAGCATATACGAGCTATGCCCTAACCACACGAAACTATCGCTTTTTTGCATTTCACTCAAATCGCTTTTGGTGCTAGGAATCACGGATTTTGGCATTTTTAGCAAGGACAAAATCGCTTTAAATTTGCTTTGGGACTCGCTTGAATCGCTTGATTTGCATAGCTTTTTTATCTCTAAATCGCCAGATTCGCGCCCCAAATCGTTGCATAAATCCGTCATTATAGGCGTATCCTCGATATTTTTTGCTACGCCATTCACAAAATGTGGCGAATTTGCGATTCGCGCCTTTGTGTCCTTTAAATCGCTCATAAAAATGCCCTCCATATTTATCCACCAAATCGCCATAATCACACACAGCAAGGCAAAAACGCCAAGTATATATTTAAAGATTCGCCATAGTTTTTTACGCATTATTTTTTCTTTCCATTTGTGAATCTATTAAAAATCTATTTGGTGGGTTTATTTATCCCAAAGCTCTCTCTCACACCAAAATTTGGCTCTAAAGCTAGGCGAATAATTAAGTGCGCTATGGATTTGCGTGAGATTTTTGCGTCAGGATTTTTAAAGAGTTCGCATTTTTTGGTTAGCTCATAGTCGATTTCATCAACGCTAGAAAACCACTGCCCACGAATGATTGTGTAATCTAATCCGCTTTTTTCCACTGCTTTTACCGAATCCACATAGTTTTTTGGTGCGCCCGAATCGCCCCAGCTACCAGATGGAATCTCTTGGCATTCCTTTTGATGAACGCCATAAGTTGTCATCCAAATGATACGCTTCACACCTACTTCTTTCATTGCTTCTGTAATGCTTTGTGCCATTTTTACTAAATCGCTCCCTGCGAGATTTGCATAGACGACATTGACATTTTTCATTGCATTTTTAAGCGCGTTTTTGTCAGTCGCATCGCCTTCAATTAGCGTGATTCGACTTGGATTTTGCTGTGCCACTTCTGCCAAACGCGCAGAATTGCGCAAATATAGCTTTAGATTTGCATTTGTGCTTTGCAAAAAGCCTTCAATCGCCCATTTTGCCACGCTACCATTTGCACCAATGATTAGCACATTTACGCTTTCACCCCTATTTGCGCTATATTTGACAAATTCATCTTTATCCCAACTTACCGCATTTGCGCTCACTCCACATACAAAGGCAATCATCGCGTCAAATGCGTATTGCACTAATTTTAGCATTGTTTCCATTTTTTATCCTTTTATTTAAAAAATGTTAGCTTAGAGTTTTCATATCAATGACGAATCGAAATTTCGCTTCGCCTTTGGCGACTTTTTTGTAGGCATTATCAAGTTCGCTGATAGGGATTAGCTCGATTTCAGGGTAGATATTATTTTTCACGCTAAAATCTAGCATTTCTTGCGTTTGCTTTATGCCACCAATCAGTGAGCTATAAATCTTGCGTCTAAATTGCCAAATCATCGCATTTGCGTCTAAATGAGGATTATCTTTTGGCGATGGCAGTCCTACGATAGCCATTTCTCCATACATTTTTAGCATTTTTTGATAGGCGTTTATGTCGTAGTGATAGGGGATAGTCGAAATGATAAAGTCAAATTCATTTGTAATTTGGCTAAACTCTTTATCTTTGACATTGATAAATCGCTTCGCGCCTAGTTTTAGCACCGATTCGCGCTTATCGACTATGTCAAATCCCGTAACTTCCGCGCCTAATGCCACCATATATTTCACTGCTAAATGTCCTAGTCCGCCTACACCTGCAACGGCGACTTTTTGTCCCTTTTTGACTTTGCTAAACATTATAGGCGAATAAGTCGTAATCCCAGCGCAAAGCAGGGGTGCGACTTTTTCAATTTGGGCTGATTTTGGGACTTTTATGGCAAATTTTTCGCTTAGCACATAGTTGTTTGAGTAGCCACCATAGGTGTTTTCCCCGCCGTGAAAGACATCTTTGCTATTGTAGGTAAAGACGGTTTTAGCATTGGTGCAGAATTGCTCTTCGCTTCTTTTGCACGCTTCGCACTCACCACAGCTATTTACCATACAGCCGATTCCTGCGTAATCACCGACTTTAAATTTGCTGACTTTGCTTCCCACTGCGACTACGCGCCCTGCGATTTCGTGCCCGGGGACTATGGGATAAGTCGGTGCGTGGTGGTCTCCAGCCACTGAATGCAAGTCGCTATGGCAAATCCCAGCGTAGAGAATCTCTATCAAAATATCTCTCTCGCCTAGCGGGTGGCGCGTGAAAGTGTGGGGCTTAAATGTGAAATCCTTGCTAAAAGTTGCGTAGCCTTTAGAATCAATCCGCGCTCCGCTTTTTGCCTGTGCTATTGCCTTATCTGTGCCGATGATTTGGGATTTGCCTAGATTTTGTCCGCTTGTTTGGGCTGCATTTGCATCGCTAGCAAAGAGTGCTGAGCCTCCCAAAATCGCGCTTACACCAAGCGCACCCATTTTTGCAGAATCTGCGATAAACTCTCGTCTTTGTTTGTTTTGAATCGTTTGCATACTTGCTCCTTTATGATGTATTGAAAATCTCGATTCGAGATTTGTCGCAATTATAAACCCTGATAGCAACTCTAAGTCAAGGGGAAAAACGCAAATTTTTCAACGATTTTATAAAAAATACAAAAATTGCGTAGCAAGATTTTACCCCTTTGGCAATGCACTTAGCGCGTTTAGCGCACGCGGATAGCCGATATAGGGAATAAGCGCGGTAATGGTAGCAATGAGTGTAGCTCTGTCATTGCCCATATTAAGATTGCCTTGTATGTGTGCTTTGACTTGTGTGTCTGCCCCGCCGATACTTGCGACAAAGACAAATGTCAAAAGCTCGCGGAATTTCAAATCAAGCCCGCCTCGCGTGTAAAAATCCCCAAAACAATGCCCGCTTAAAAATGTGCGGATATGTTTTTCATCGTTTGGAGCGGAGGCATTGCCTTTATCGATTGCCTCCCCAAAGATTGCTCTTTGCACTTCTAGCCCTTTTTGGACGCGATTTTCTCGCGTGGTGGTGGCTCTAGATTCTAGAGGCATTGGGATTTTGCGCTGTTTAAAGACTTCATTTGTAGCGATGATAAATTCTAGCCCCTTGCCCATTCCAATGTATGGCGTGGCTTGGTAGCAGATTTCTTTTATCGCGCTAGGATACACGCCCGCATTGAGACTAGCATTAAGCATATTTTTATACTCGCTTACTCCTTGCGTGGCGATAAGCGCACCAAGCGTTAGCATAAGTCGCTCTTTTTCCTCTAAATTTGTGTGGGAAAGCACTTCATCAAAGGCAAAATTTGCGTATCGCTCTAAAAATTCTGCGTCATTTTGCGCTAGCTCACTTGCGCTAAAGTCCTTGCCAAAATATCGCTCTAAGTTTAATTTTGCTGTGTTTGTGAGGTTCATAGATTCTCCTTTGGATAGATTTTGGTTTGCGCTGTTATCGCTACACGCATTGAAGCTCGCTCCCGCTAGGGTTGCCACGCCAAGCACGCCGGCGACTTTTGCGCTATTTTTGATAAAATCTCGCCGTTTTGTGCTTGTGAGATTTTGATTTGAGTTTAGATTTTGCATACTTACTCCTTTAAAATTTAAATTTTAAAACGCGTTTTTTAAGTCTTGCTAAACTTGCATTTGCCAAAGATTTGCGCATTATAGCTCATACAAAACTTTTATATATTTTTGATGATTTTAGCGGGATTGCCACCGACTATGACATTTGGTGGGACATTTTTAGTTACCACCGCGCCTGCTGCGATTATGGAGTTATCTCCGATAGTTACATTTGGGCAAATAGTCGCGCCGATTCCTATCCACACGCGGTTGCCGATTTTGACAGGTTTGCAAAATGTCGCTTGACGATTGTAGGGATTAAAGTCGTGGTTTATGGTAACGATATTTACCTTTGGCGCGATAAATGTCCCTTCGCCCACTTCAATCCCACCTCTATCCATAAAGGTGCAACAAGTATTGATAAACACGCCTTTTTCTAAGGCAATATTGCGTCCAAAATCCGTGTAAAATGGTGGCATAACCCACACACTAGAATCTAGCACATAGCCAAAAAGTTCGCTTAAAATCTCAAGCGTTTCCTCGCGGGAGCGGTAGCCAGCATTGAGATATGCGACTATTTTTTGCGCATTGGTAATCGCTTTAAACATTTCCTCCCAGCCACAACTTTGATAATTCACTCCCTCGCCACGCAAATCTTTCGCAAAAATTTCATTGCTAAAATCCACGCTATCTAAACCCAATAATTCTTTAAGATTTTCCATTTTTTGCCCTCTATTTTACTCTCTCAAATGTAATCACAAAGCCATCTTGTTGCGCTTTGATTTTTTCTATCGTTTGCGAATCCACGCTTCCAAAGCGCACAAGTCCGCTATGAAATGGTTGCTTTTCATAGAAAATCCCCAAATTCCCCCACGGGCTAAAATAAAACAAATCCCCAACTTGCGGATTATAGCCATTTAGTCCGTTTGTATTTAGCCCTCTTGGCAGGGCGGGCGAGATTTTCTCTTTGCCTACATAGTCGCGAAATTCTAAACTCAAAGGCAAAAGCGCGTAAAAATCACGCGTAGCGGGATTGTCCTCTAGCTTTACTTGTGATGTTGCTATGCCACTTTGTAGTTGAAATTTTAGCTCTATTATCATTTTGCTATCCTTATGCTTAGATTCGGCGTTCAAAGGCATTGCGATAAACACGATAAACGCCAAAAATCTAGCAATTTTTATGATAAATTTTTGCATACTTGCTCCTTTGAATGTCTTTGTTTTTAAAATTTAAATCTACATTTGCGTATTATAAACCCTGATAGCAACTCTAAGTCAAGGGGAAAATCACAAATTTTTCAACGATTTTGCAAAAAATGATTTTTTCTTGTCCTTTTGATTTCCTATATATTTTTTGTCAATTTTTACATAATTGTGTCGTCCAAAAAGACAAAATCAAAAAAAGGAGACAAAATGGACAAAATTGTCATAAATTGGCATATCACAGAGGAATGCAATTATGTTTGCAAGCATTGCTTTGTCAAATATGCAAAATCTACACTCGCTATCGTGTCAGATTCTCTGCAAGATAGCGAAAATCTTTTGTGCAAAGTCTATAAGGCGTTTAAGCGTGAATATAGTGAGATTCGGCTAAATATCGCTGGTGGTGAGCCACTGCTTGTATCAAATCTTAGCCTTATTTTGCAAAAAGCTAAAGATATAGGCCTTGAAGTATCACTTATTAGCAATGCTTCGTATTTGGCACGCCCAAATATTGGCTTGAATGGCTGGATAGAGCAAAATGCCAAATCATTATCTATGCTTGGTATGAGCGTGGATAGTTTGCAACACAACACAAATATCAAAATTGGTAGGTATGCCAAAGTTGGCAACACGCTACAAACACTACAACCCTATGAGATTTTGCAAATAGCAAATGATTTAAAGCGGTGCAATGAAAATCTTAAAATCAAAATAAACACGGTGGTTACAAACCATAATTATGCGGAATATTTTGGAGATTTTATTAGCGTGCTAAAACCACATAAATGGAAAGTCTTGCAAGCCCTAAGTATAGGCACGCAAAAAATATTTTGCACGGACTTGGAATATAGAACATTTTTGGATAATCACAAGGATTTTGCAAGTTTCATTTCAGCAGAGTCAAAAAGCCAAATGACAAATTCTTACATTATGCTTGATTGTTTTGGGAGATTCTATCAAAATGAACATTCACACTATTCATATAGTCCTAGTGTGCTAGAAATGAGTGATGATGAGATTTTGAAATATGCCAACTTTGATAAAGTAAAATTTCAAAATAGATACAGAGTTGGCGCATAAAGGAGGCTAAAATGAGCGAGAATAAAAAAATGGCGGTGTATTTTGATTGTGAAAATGTGTCAGCGGATTTTGTTGATTTTGTGTTTGAATTTTTAAAACCTTATAATGTCATCGCAAAACACGCATTTAAGGATTGGAGCAAGGAAAACTGCTGGAATCAAGCATTGCTAGAAAAATATGCTATCACGCCACAACAAGTTTTTAACAATAACTTTGGTAAAAATGGAGCTGATATAGCGATAGCTACGGAGGTAATGGAAGAGATACTAAGTAAAAAAGTTGCCCAAAGCATAGTGCTTGTCTCAAGTGATAGTGATTTTACGCATTTAACACAAAAAATACGAGCAAATGGGATAGAGGCTATCGGCTTTGGCGAGTCAAAAGCTCCAAATCGACTACGAAATGCGTATAATATTTTTATAGAATTTCCACCAAAGAGCGACATTGTAGAGGAATCACAAAATAAAGCCTTATTTGCAAAATCCAAAACCTTAACATTGAATGAGGGGGAAAAACTCTCATTGCTTATTCAAGCCATTGAGGCAATGCACAAAGATGGCTGGTGTAATATGGCTAAAATAGGGGATTACTTAAAATGTCAATCTCTAAGTGTGGAATCCTTTGGGGAAAGCTGGAAGGAAGTGCTTGGGCGATACCCTCATATTTTTACGCTAAAACACACAGGCAATCAAAACACCACTTTGCAAGTGGGATTAAAATAGCTATAAAACCCTATAAGATTTGATTCTTATAGGGTGATTTTAGTGCCGAAGTTTTATCATTAACTCTACATTATGGTTTTTCTCTGCATAGTCATAAGCAGTTTTGCCATCATCTAATTTAAGAGTTTTATCCGCGCCTTTTGCTAAAAGTTTTTCAACCAAAATTGGCTCATCAATTTTGGTGGCATAGATAAGTGGTGTAAAATTATATAAATTCTCTTGGATAATATCCACCTTATCACAATGCTCCACAAGCAAATCAAATATTTGATAATAATTTGCTAAATTTTGTTTATGATAGTTAGTCATTATTGTTTGCCTTTGAGTATCTTGAACCATTTGTGCTTTTTGTTTTTCAAAATCCATAAAATATTCATCATCAAATGTTGCATTACTGCTTATACCTACTAGATTTTTGATTTGTTGTTCTGTCAAATTATTCATTCCATAGCCAAGATACACTTTTTCATTTGCAACTGCAATCTGCGAGATACACCAATAAAGTGGGGACATATCGTCCATACTACAAGTTTTTGATTCTAAATCTACCCCATTTTCTATCAGTAATTTAACTAACTCAACTAACCCTCTTTCAATGCAAAGAGATAAAATCGTTTCTCTTCTTTTAATAAGCCTTGCATTAAGTGTTTCTTTGGAACATTTGGGGATAAGCAATTTTGCAATTTCAATGTGTGCAGTTTGAATATGAAGTGGAATTGACATTCCGCTTATACAATAAAATAATACACTTGAATTATCACTTTTACCTAAAATATTGACATCTGCACCAGCTTCTAAAAGTTTTTTCACAGATTCTATATCTTTCATCAAACAGCAGTGCATAAGCTGTGTAGTTAGATTTGGATATTGCGTAAGAAGTTTATTGGGATTTTTAAAATCTATTTTTATATTTTCTAATTTGTCTTTAGTTGCCATAAAAAAATTGGGTGTAATGCTTGTAAAACTAGGATTTTGAAATTTTTTCAACTTTTTTTGCATTTTGAGACTCTTTTTATCAACCAAAATACCCACATATTTTTGAGATTGTACCGAGTTACCCATAGTAGCACTAGGATAAAGATGACAAAAATATCCCTCAAATTTCTTTTGTTCATCAAGCAAAAAATGTTGAGAAAAATGATTGTCATCGAACAAATTGCTAATAAGATTTAAAAATACTGCTTCTTTATAAAATTTTGTAAAATCACTTTTGGCATTATTTAAGTCCAGCTTCTTTTTGTCTGTCAGTCGTGCCGAAACTATTAGCCCCTCTTTGATGACAAATTTTACATTGCCACCTATAATATTTTTACCATATTTTAAGGCTTTGAGATAGTATTCATTTGCTTTGTCTAACTCTAATTTTTGCGCGTAAAATCTCGCCTGCATAAAGCAAATATAGGGGTCCTCGCTAATATCATATTTTTCTTGCACTTTTTGTAGGGCTTTTTCAAAATTTATTTCATCATTAGGTTGTTTTTCTTTTGTGGGCAAGGTTAATGGGAGTAAATATTTGATGAGTTTCGCATATTGCATAAAGTTCGCATTAAGGCATTTCTCTAATAATTCTTTGTCTGGTATGTTAGCTTCACTTGGTTTAAGAAAAGATTGCACTCTATCGTTGAAATATGCTTGCCAATCTTTCACATCAAAATCATTAGTGTTTTGCGGGACAAAATATCGCACAGGTAAGAAAAAATCGACATTATCGAAAAACTTTTTTTCGTCAATTTGTGTTATAACGGTAACAAATTCTTGGATATTTTTAAAATATTCTTTTTCTTGTTGTTTTAATTTTGCACTATATTTGCCCTCCATTCCAAATTTATGTAAGCAAAAATCAAAAAATGGATTTGAAAAATAAAAATATAAATATTTACGCAAAGTTATAGAAGTAGATTTTGGTAGCTTTTCGCTCATTGCATCTATCATAGCCTCAAAAGCTACAATATCTTTTGTTTGCGATAGTATCACCATTTGTTGAAAATCTATTATGCTAACCAACCTAAAATGCTCTACCAATAAATCTGCCAAATCCACACCAAAATACTCTTTTGCTTTACCATAAAGTGATTGAATCACCTTAGCGATTTTTAGCAAAACTTCAATCTGTCTATTTGATAGATTTTCGCAGTATTCTCCGATTTTTGCGATGATTTTGATATGCTCTAAACTCGGGGGATTTTTGCCATTTAGCCAATTATCAATGTCTTTATTGATAGAATCATAACCGATAATTTTTTCTTTATCCAAGATTTCTTTAAGAGAGGATTTGAATGATTTTGTAGGATTTTTTGCTAAAAATCTGCATTCTACAAAACTCAAATACTTCGCTATTGCACTTTTGGAATCACTAGGCAAGATTCTATCGATGATAAAAGGCTCTAGTTGAAAGTTTCTCTCGCTACTTGTGGTGCTATCAGCAATAGCGTGTGCCACAAAAGGGATAAAAAACACGCTTGCCGAAATAAAATCTAACTGCTTTTGACTTGCCCCCAAAGTCTCAAAATAGCTTTTATATTGACTATAATAGCCCAAACATTCTTTGATTAAAACGCAAAAGAATGCAATATTTGCTAAATCTTGCTCGCTTTCTTGTCCGTCATCTATGCTAAAAATCTCTTTTACAATAGCCTCACATACTTTACCTAAAACTTTTACATATTTCTTTGTGCTATCGCGCTCTTTTCTAAATCGCTCCCAATCTTTGCTATTTATGCCACTGATACTTTCCACACTAAAATCTAGTCCATCACGCACTAAATCTACCATAAACCCATTACTTCTATGCTCTGCAAATTTCATTTTGTTTTCCAAATCTATCCCTTCACCTTTGACTTTACCTACAAATGCTAAAAAATCTTTTATGAAATTTTGTGCGAGATTTTGCAAATGCCTAAATTGTTATCTCTAATTTTTACTACTAAACTTCTTAGCTGTTTGCTCATTCCTAATATGACAAATCTATCCTCGCTACTTGGGTGATTTTTATCATAAATCACTCTCGCACACTCATCGCCAACACACTCTTTACTTATTCAAAATCTATGTCGTGCTTAGCGAGATTACTTTGTGATTTTGCGCTGTCCCATTCAAAATTTATCATAATGATATTGTATATTAAATGTTACAAATTTCACTACACAATTTATTTTTAATCCTGCATAATTCCCGTGCTATTTAGCCATTTGCGGATAGTGGATTTGTTTGCCCCGAAGTTAAATTTCGCTCCCTCTAGGACTTTGGCATTTGGCACGAGCTTTTGTATCTCGCGTGGCGCAGAGCCTAGCTCACTCCCACCGCTCGTGCAAAATGGCAATATAATCTTGCCACCAAAATCGCTTGATTCTAAAAAGCTAAACACCACAGGTGGCGCGCTATACCACCAAATAGGAAATCCTATAATGACAACTTCAAAACGCGCTATGTCGATATTGCCCGCAAGAGGAGGGCGCGAGCGTTTGTCCTTGCACTCAATCGTGCTTCTACTTTGCTCATTTGTCCAATCCAAATCCGCGCTTGTGTAAGGCGTTGTGGGCGTGATTTCATACATTTCACAAGATTCTACGCCCTGCATTTCCCCCGCTACCTTTGTGATTGTCTGTGCGACTTCTTTGGTAATCCCACTCGCGCTAAAATACGCCACTAAAATATTCATACTTACTCCTTTAAATTTTAAAATTTCAATGTATTTTTGTCATACTTGAGATTTTTTGCAAAATCGAAGTATCTCAAATCATAGATTCTAGAATCTAGAGATTTTTGGGCTTAAAAGCCTTAAAAATCACAAGGTAGAGATATTTTGGTTTTATCCCTCAATATGACAAAAACTCCAAAATTTACTTTGCCTTTTTTAGCGCGGATTTGTATTCCTCATCGCTTAGTTTTTCTAGCCATACGACATTTTGCCCATTTTTCACACCTGTGATGGCGATATGCGCGCCATTTTGCTTGTCAGTCGCGCCGTGCCAATGCTTCACATTTGGCGGACAAAGGATTGTATCGCCCTTATGTGCGATTTGCACTTCGCCATTTTCGCTACCTGTGATGATTGTGCCTTGTGTAACGATGAGTGTTTGTCCAGCGGGGTGGGTATGCCACGCAGTGCGCGCACCCTTGCTAAACTCTACCAATCCCCCGCCAAACGCCCGATAAGGCGCGTCTTTAAAAAGCGTTGTTATTTTGACTTTGCCGCTAAATATCTTATCATTGCCTTCAAATCCGCCCAAACTCCCCGCTTTGAGTAATTCTTGCTCTGCTGCATTTACCATACTCAAACCTCCTAAAATCACGCATAGCGCGATAAATTTGATAGATTTTGCTCCATTTGTCATTGTTGCCTCCTTTGCTACAAATCGCTATTTCGCCTTATAATTTGCCAGCCATTTTACGCGCTCAGGGTCTCTGTGGTCGATAAATTGCGTCTTGCCCGTGTCTAATTTAGCGATTTTTGTTTTGTCTTCTTGCGTGAGTTTGAAATCAAACACGGCGAAATTCTCTTTCATTCGCTCAAGTCGCGTAGTTTTAGGAATCACCGCGATATTGCGCTCGATTAGCCAGCGCAAGATGACTTGTGCGGGGGTTTTGTCGTATTTTTCCCCGATAGATTGAAGCACTTTGTTGCTAAACATTTCACCTTTGCCCTCTGCGAAACTCGCCCAGCTCTGCACCGCAACACCTAAATCATTGTTGATTTTTTGCTCATCAACTTTTTGAAAAAGCGGGTGCAATTCGATTTGATTTATCGCAGGTTTTATGTCATTAAACATACAAAAATCCGTGATTGTATCGGGGTAAAAATTACTCACGCCAATCGCGCGAATTTTGCACTCTTTGTGTAGCTTGCTCATCGCCCGCCACGCGCCGTAAGTGTCATTATAAGGCTGATGAATAATGTATAAATCAACATAATCCACGCCTAACTTTTTGCAACTTAAATCAAACGCCTTTAGCGCGTCCTTTTGGTTTGTGTGGCTTATCCATAGTTTTGTTTCGATAAAGAGTTCATCACGCTTTATTCCGCCATTTAGCGCGGTTTTTATCGCCGCGCCTATGCCCTCCTCGTTTGCATACGCCTGTGCGGTATCAATCAAACGATAGCCCACGCTAATCGCGTCTTCAACGCATCGTTGCACTGCATTATTTGGAATCTGATAAGTCCCATAGCCCAAAATTGGCATTTTCACGCCGTTATTAAGTTTGATAGTTTGCATACTTGCTCCTTTTTGATTTGGTTTTGCTTTGTTTTGATTTTGGTTTGTCGCACCTTTATTTGAATGCGCCATTACGGGCGCAACGCCTGAAGTCATAGCCATACTCGCTAGGGCGATTTTGCCCGAAGTTTTGAGAAACTCTCGCCGTTTAGAATCGCTTGTGTTTTGCATACTTGCCCCTTTATAATGTCTTTGTTTTTAAAATTTAAAAGCTAAATTTGTCGCAATTATAAACCCTGATAGCAACTCTAAGTCAAGGGGAAAAACGCAAATTTTTCAACGATTTTGTAAAAAAGTCTAAAAAAGTGCAAGAAAGCGCGTAAAAATCTACAACATTTCTATGCTACAATCATTTGCATTTATCACATTTTTTCTTGCGCTAGATTTTGTGGATTTTGTGTTTAATTTTTGGTTGCTACTAGCAAAATTGGTTTTGATTTGACTGCTTAAGCAAACTTAATTTTGCGTTGTTCGGGCTTATATTTGTGCGAGTAAAATTTGGCAATCTAAAGTCATTTTTGATTGCTTCATTTGAGTTTTAGTCTATCGTTTATCATTTTAAAGTAAGGTTTATATAGCTCACAGCTTAGCCATTTGCGTTTAAGATTTTCGCATAGAATTATTTTTTGCTCTTATCAAATAGCACAAATACATTGACAACTAGGCACACCAAAGTCGGTGCAAGAAAATTTTTATGGAAAATTTGATATAATTGCGTTATATTTTTTATTTTGTGAGGATAGACAATGAGTGGCTTTGGCTACGAAATAGATTTTTTGCCTGTTGGAAACGGAAATAAAAGCGGAGATGCAATAGCTATTCGCTATAGCACACAAAGCGATTATAAGGTTATGGTTGTCGATGGTGGCACAAAAGAATCAGGGCAAAAATTAGTAGAACATATAAGAGAGTATTATGGCACTCGTGTGGATTATGTGGTCAATACACATCCCGACCAAGACCACGCATCAGGACTCACCGAAGTTTTGGAAAATTTAGAGGTTGGAGAATTATGGATTCATAGACCTTGGGTTTATGCAAAAGATATTATAAATTATATTTATAATAATCCTAACTTGTGGATAGATGGCAGAGTTACAGCAAAAAGTTTTGAAGAAAGGCTTAGTGGAGATTATTATAAATACGCAAAAGAATTGGAACTTATAGCAAAAGAAAAAGGAATTAAAATAAATGAACCTTATGAGAGTAGCAAAATTGGAGAATTTATTGTTTTGTCCCCTAATATAGAGTGGCATTTACTTGATTTAATACCAAATTCAGATAAAACAAAAGAAATACAATCTACGGAAGATTCTAAACCTAACTTTTTAACATTAGGTTTAGAAAAACTTTTTAGTATAAGTGAAACTTTAGGAATTGAAACATTAAGAAATAGTGGTGAAACAAGCAGAGAAAATGAAAGTAGTGTAATTTTGTATGCAAATTTTAATAACAAAGGTGTTTTATTAACGGGCGATGCTGGAAATGAGGCTCTGCAAAATGCTTATGATTTTGCTACAAGTATAGGCATAAACATATCTCAAAATTTGCAATTTATTCAAATTCCACATCACGGAAGTAGGCGAAATGTTAGTCCAAAAATTTTAAATCAAATTATAGGTGCAATAGGAAAAAAGGAAAAAGAATCCGTAACAGCTTTTGTTTCAGCTGGAAAAAATGATACAAACCACCCAAGACGGGTTATTACCAACGCTTTTATTCGCAGAGGTTGCAAGGTAATAGAAACAAAAGGTAGCACAATTCATCATCATCGCAATATGCCTGAAAGAGAAGGTTGGACTACTGCAACGCCAACACCATTTTATGACAAGGTAGAGTCCTATGACTGACCTAAAACAGCTTTTAGATTCTTATAATCTTTGTGCGAGATTCGCACCGGGATTTTTATTTATAACAGCTGTGTATTTTTTGCTTGAGTATGATGTTGAAATTTTGCAAAGCAATAGCATTGTATTTATTATTTTATTGTTTATCTTATCTGGCGTTTGTGGTTTTTCGTCCGCTGCTATTATTAAAATTATAGAGAAATTATTATGGAAAATTAAAAATCCAACTATTTTATATTTAAGTCTATTTGAAAAAGATATTTACAAAACTTTATTCAAAAAGCATAACAATGACAATAATATAATAACTTACCTTTTAGAAATTACACGAGGCGATAATAAACTTTTTTGGAAAAATGTTTCTTATGGATTTTTTAGAAATTCTATTCTTTTATCTTTGGTGTGCTTATATTTTTCACATTCTACTTCATATTTTAATTTAAATTTGTGCGTTTGTGCTGCTATCGTAGTGATGATTTTTATCTGTTCTTTTTATTATACTGAACAAATGATTAAAAGCTACCAAGAAAAGACTTACAAAGAGAGAAAGAAATAATGCTAACTAAATTAAAAAGTCACTTAGCAAGCGCATTAAACACATCAATATGCTAGGAGTTTAGGTTATGGTTAGCTTATTTGATAATTCTACAAATACAACACAAGAGCAACCAAAAACAGGCTATTCTGTCTATAAACTTACAGCACAGCAAAAAAGCAAAAAAAATATGCTTAATGATTTATTTCCGCCATTGCCAAGTAAAAAATATGACATTATCTATGCTGACCCACCGTGGCATTACAATGGAAAATTGCAGTTTGATAAAAGCAGCAAGGACAAAGAAAATATAGATTTTAGTAAAAATATTTTTATAAGCTCAGCTTCTTTTCAATACCCCACGCTAAAAATTGAGGAACTAAAAAAGCTACATTTGTCCCAAATTGCAAAAGATGATTGTTTGTTGTTTATGTGGTCATCTAGTCCGCATTTGGAGCAGGCTATTTCTTTGGGACGACATTGGGGATTTGAGTATAAAACTGTGGCTTTTGTATGGGATAAGATGAAACATAATCCCGGGCAATACACGCTTTCTTATTGTGAATTGTGTTTGGTGTTTAAAAAAGGTAGAATCCCAAAACCTAGAGGTGCGAGAAATATCAAACAATTAGTTAGGGTTGAGCGCACACTACATAGTCAAAAGCCAATAGAAGTGCTACAAAATATAGAAAAAATGTTTCCAACACAAGACAAAATTGAGCTATTTGCAAGAAAGAAGCAGACAGGCTGGGAATCTTGGGGATTAGAATCTTAAATAAAAAACTTTTGAAAATAATCTGTAAAATGTTTTGTTATCAAATCATTAGAATCTTCATTGCTCCATAAAGAAAAGTGTCCCTCAAATCCCTTAAACCAACAAAAGATTTCTCTTGTCCTTTTTGGGTCTCTAGCAATATCTCCTTGAAACACAATCCAAAATGGCAATGGACTATTTGTCAAACCGCCTGCATTTCTCATTATTTCTAATAATCCCGGTGTAAATAATTTACACGCCCTTTCGTGTGCATTACCCCTACCTGCACTCATATCTTTCCCCTCAACCCAACCATCTTGCCTTTTGACTTCGATATATAGTATCTTGCCATTGCTTGTATTTATTATGGCATAGTCAGGTGAGATTCCGTGCTTTCCATATCCGTTTGGTGGATTATAAATTTTAGATGAGATATTGTGTGGCAGTGTAATATTTTTGTAAATGTTATTTAATTCTTTTGGTTTTGCTATGATTTGAAAGTCTTGTAAAGAGGTTTTAAAAAATTCGCTAAACACTGCAAAAAATCGATTTTCCGCCGTGATAGCTTTTTCTCCGCTGATATTTTGCCAATTTTCCCTGCCTTGCAATTCCTTTTTACCCATTTAATTATCCCCTAACAGCACTTCAATTTTCACACCCAACGCATTAGCGATTTTTTCTAAACTCACAAGTGTGAGATTTTTTTCTGCCCGCTCAACCATACCTATGTATGTCCTATGCACACAGGCTTTGTCTGCCAACTGCTCTTGGGATAAGCCCTTGCTTTGCCGTATATTGCGTATGTTGTTGCCAACTTTTATGTTAATTGCGTGTTTCATACATAGAATGCTACTAAAAAACATACTATAATTCTACATACTAAAGTTAGCATACAATACGAGAAGCACTCGTGTGGAGTTTTTACGCGCACAAAATGGGCGTGTGGATTTTATAGAGCTCGATTATCCGCGATTTAAAAGCCACAAAAACAACACCCAAAAATCCATTAAAGAATTTGTGTGGATTTTGCAACGATAAAATGATATGACAACTAAGGCAAAAAAACGCGTGCGGGAGAATGCGGGAGAAAGAATTTGCTTGCTTTAAATTTTAAAATTTCAATGCTGTTTGTCATTGTGAGAATTTGCGACCTGAAAAAAGTTGCAAAATCGTGGCAATCTCAAACCAAAAATAACAAAACACAAGCACGACTCTAAGTCAAGGGGGAAAACGCAAATTTTTCAAACAAATGATAAAAATTGCGAAAAATGTAAAAATCTAACTTTTAGCGTTATTAGGTTTTGTCTTTTAAGCCCATTTTTAGTTGCTTTATCGCCCACGCATAGTGGCTAGAAGTGCTTGAAATCATATATGAGGCGAGCGCATTTGTCCCTGTGAAGCCAAAATGCCCCTTGCCAAATAGCTCATCGTTGCTAAATTGCTCGGCAAGGTTTATAATCCTGCTATGACTTGATTGTAGAGAGTCTAGCGCGTCTTGCAAACTCGTGCTTTGGTGCTTTTGCCAAATCTCTACATTGAGCTGTGGGTAAGTGCGCCAATTATACGGGGGAGGCAAAAATGGCGCAATCTCTGGCTTTTGTGTGAATCTTTCGCCCTCGCGCTCCACATTATTGATGATAAAATCCTCTAGCATTGTATGCCATTCATAGAGGTGGATAAGCACATCGCGGGCATTTTTATCGCGTGCATTATCACGCAGTGGGCGGGCAAAATCCCTCTCCAACACATCGTTAGACGCGCTTTGGATAAGCCCCAAAAGCTTGGCAAACTCATCACGCATCGCTGATAATAGCTCATCTTTATTGCGCGGGCGGGGCATATTTGTTTCCTTGTTGTTAGATTTAAGCTAGATAAAAGGGCTAGATTCTTGCATTTTGTGCGAATCTAGCGCAAAATCACAGACATTGTATCATAAAAGACCATAGATGACAATCGCAAATCTACTCATCTTGTTGGGCTTTTAGGGCTTGGGCTTTGGCGATAGCATCACATTGCTCATTAAGTGGCACTCCCGCGTGTCCTTGCACCCAATGCGCGATAATGGTATGGGGCTTTGCGACTTGTAGGTATTTTTGCCATAGTTCGGGGTTTTTTACTTTTTTGAAGTGTTTTGCTTCCCAATTTCTAAGCCAAGTGTTAATCCCCTCTACGACATATTTTGAGTCGCTGTATAAATGCACTTCACAAGGCTCTTTTAATGCACTGAGAGATGCAATGACAGCTTGGAGCTCCATTTGGTTGTTTGTGGCGAGCTTTGCATTGCCTTGCACGATTTTTTGAACGCCATTAAACTCTAAGATTCCACACCAGCCTCCAGCACCCGGATTGCCAAGTGATGAGCCATCACAATACAGGGTTATGCGTTTCATTGTCGCACTCGGTGAGTTTGCTTATGACTTCAAGGCTTGCGATGGCGTTACAATTTGGACAGCGCGCGTTATAAAATGGCAAGATATGGTTGCATTCATTACAACGATATTCAAAGCGCAAGTCAGCCTTGTGTTTTGAATATTTTTGTAAGAGTGCGTAGGTTTCTAAATGAAATTGTTGTGTATTTGAGAGTTGGCTTGTATGTGTGAGATTGTCTTTTGTGGGCTGTTTAAGCCAGCCTTTTGCTTGATAGATTGCTTGAATGTGTGGATTTTTTATGTGTTCAAAAGGCACGCTTTTTTTTTCACTTTTCCAAAAAATATCAAAAAGATTCTTTATATGGGTTGCTTTCATTGCTTCTTGCCAGAAAACCCCCATACTTAAATCTCTGCATAATTCCAATATAACGCGCTCAAGTTTAGGAAAAGTATTTTTTATTTGCACGAGATTTTTGCACTTTTCACTAATGCTTTGTGTGCCCTCATAAATCACCAAGCATTGCAGATATGCGCGGGTAAGCGCGATATAATCCATATATTGTGTGGTGTTTGGTTGCTTGCCTTGCTCGCTTTGCCCATAGACTTCTTCTAGTGTATCTAGCGCGTGGAGCGCGTTTTGATGTTCGCCCAAGTGTTCATACACTTTAAGCAAACAATCAAGAGATTCTGTGTTGCGTGGATAGATTGAGAGAATCTCTAAAAACACTTCTTTTGCTCGTTGCAAAAATCCAGCACTCATATACGCGTTGCCTAACTCATAGAGAATCTGCACCTTTTGCTCTGAATGCGCGGTGTGTTCAAGCATACTCACATAGATTTTTATCGCTTCTTTGATATGTCCGCTTTTAGTATAGCTTCTGGCGATGAATTCTAAAGTTGGAATGGGGTTGTTGCTTAAGGTTAAAAATTCCTCCACACCATCTTGTAGTCCTAAAAATTCATAGGATTTTTTGAGATTGTCAATACAATCTAGCCGTTTTTTTTCGCGCCATTTGTTACGAATGAGGTCAATGCCAACGGCGCAAGCAATGATTCCAAGCAATAAGATGACACCAAAAATCGGGTCTTTATACCATTGCATAGAGCCTCCATTTGTTATGCAAGAGATAGTCTTTTACGATTCGCTATTCTCGTAAATATACGATTTTTGCGCTTGAGCGCACCTTTGCAAAGTGCTCTTGGATAATGCCTTGCTCTCTTTGTGCCATTATGCGTTGATTGACTAGGGGCTTTGCCTCTTCAAAACTCATTAGTTTGTGCCCCTTTTTTTCTATAATAAAAAAACTCACCAAAATATTATTTCCAGCATTGAGCACAGGAGTGAATTGACCCTTTGGTGTGGAGGTGAATATTTGGGCTATTTGGTTGTTGAGTGAAGCGATGGAAATCTCCTCCTCTTGCTTTTCCACACCGCTAAAGTTTTTTTTGCGTTCTTTTATTGCTCTTTGAAGCAGGGCATCATCATTGCTACTATAACGCATTACTTTTACGCTAGATGGCACTTCAAATTGGCTTTTATGCTTGTTATAGTAGGCAAAAAGCTCGTTTTCATCGGTGATATTGACATTGCTCGCGAGGATTTTTTGCATTAGTTCGCGTGTTTGGAGTTCTTTTTTGAGTTCAGCGCGATAGTCTTGGTAACCTATGCCATCTTTAGCGAGCTTAGAGATAAGCGCGCTTTTGGTAATGCCACTTGATGTGGCAATCCTAGTGATTTCATCATCAATTTTAAACTCATCAATGGTGATTTTAAATCGCGCAATTTCATCATCTTTTAGTCGTTCGTTGATAAGCAAATCAATGGCTTCTTTTTTGCCAATTTTTAGTTCTTGTTGGAGCTTTTTAATCTCATTTATTGTGATTGCATTCCCATTAACTCTAATCGCTACACCTGCTATCACGCTCGCATTACAAAGATTAAACACCCCAAAAAGCAACACCACATTAAAAAACTTCATTAGATTCTCCTTATAATTTAGGCAATTAAATGTCATAAGTTCCTGAATCATCGTCATCTTTATGCACATAATCTTTAAAGGCGATGATTTTTTCAATGATTTTATTTAAATCAAGCACAAGCCTTGCTGCACCAATTTCTATGGCTTTTTTAGGCATTCCAAAAACCACACAGCTTTCTTTGCTTTGTGCGATAGTGAGCGCACCATTATCAAACATTTCTTTTAGCCCAATGCTCCCATCATCGCCCATTCCCGTGAGAATCACACCAAGCGCATTCCTCCCTGCTGTGTTATTTGTGCTACGAAATAAAATATCTACGCTTGGTTTATGGCGTGAGATTCTAGGACCTTCTAGGGGTTTTGCTGTGTAGTGCCCACCTTCATAGCCAAGAGATATATGCGCATCACCACCAGCGAGATACGCACAAGATTCTTTCAGTTTTATTTTTTGGGTTACTTCACTTACCTCAAGGGCGGAGTTTGCATTCAATCGTTTGGCAAATGAAGTGCCAAAAGTGCCCGGAATGTGCTGGACGATAACAATCGGTGGCAAGCCCGTAGGGAGCGCACTAAAAATACTGCTTAATGTCTCCACACCGCCTGTGCTCGCACCAATGGCAATAAGTTTAGGACGCAACAAATCCTTACACGGCTTGCTAGGCATAAGCACATCGGGGTGGAGCTTTTGGCTTGGGTTTTGTATTTCGCTCTCTGGTATCATTGCCTGTCCTTAAGCATTACGCTTAATAAAGATTTTATGCCCAAGTCGTTCGGTGGTGTTGGCGATATGGTAGAGCGATTCTGAGTGTCCGAGATAAAAAGTCCCATCAGGTCTTAATAAATCAAACAATCGTTCTAAGATAGCAATTTGGTCATCTTTTTTGAAATAAATCAACACATTGCGACAAAAGACAATATCAAATTCTTCACTTTTAAATGGATATTTGGAATTAAAGAGATTGAGTGTTTTAAAAGTTATGATTTTTTTAAGGTTATTTTTTGCTTTCATTACGCGTTCTTTTGGGCTTATATCATCAATGTCAAAATACTCTTCTAACACAGAATCTACCCATTTAGGATATTTTTCTAATTGAGGATTGACTTCATATACCCCCTTTTTTGCAAGCTCTAGCATTTGGGTATCAATATCTGTGGCGACAATCTCAATATCAGCCGAAGAATTATACACTTGCTTAGCGTAAAGTGCAGTGAGTGCAATGGTATAAGGCTCTTGTCCGCTCGAAGAAGCACAACAATAGATTTTGATTTTTGGCTGATTGCGAAAAAGCTCTGGCAATGCGCGGTCTAACATATCATCAAAATGAAAACTTTCTCTAAAAAAGTCCGTTTTGTTGGTGGTAAAAACATTGACAAAGCATTCTTTAACGCTTTCATCTTTATCTACTTTTTGGAGCAACTCTCCAATATTATCGTGCGCCACTTCTTTGGCAAGTTTGTAGATTCTGTTTTTCATCATTGAAGCTTTAGAATCGTCAATGTGGATACCACAAATAGCGTAGATTTTGTCTTGCACGGCTTTTAATTCTTTGGGTGTAATGCTCTCAATCACTATTTCCCCTTATGTTATTTTAGTTTTGGTGAGATAGATTCTACAATAATTTTGCTTATTTAATGACAATAGTTTTTGTGCCACTCCTTGAATAGACCAAAATGCGCTTGTTTTTGTTTTTGTGCTTTGCTACGGCGGCACTAAAGTCGTTTAATCCTCTAATGGTGCTATCTTCAATTTGTGAGATAATGTCTCCCACTTCAAATCCAGCTTTTTGTGCTGGAGAATCTCGTTTGATTTCTACCACAATCACTCCTTGTGTATCATTTGGGATTTGATAGCGTCTGCGCACATTTTGTGTGAGTTCCCCCACACTTAACCCATCAATGCCAGAAAGCGTTAGGCTTTGATTGTTTGATGGGAGCGGTGTTTGGTTGCTTGCGCGTTTTTCTTCGGTGAGCTCGCTAAGTGTTACTTGCGCTGTGCGCTCCTGCTTTTCGCGAATATATTTTATGCTTACTTGCTGTTTTGGAGGGAGCATTCCTATGGTGTTTTTAAGTTCTTGGGCGGATTTAATTTTTTTCCCATTGACTTCGATGATTAAGTCCCATACGAGCATACCAGCCTTTGCTGCTGGGCTTTGAGGCTCTATGCTGATGACTAATGCACCATCTCTGCGCCCATAAGTGTTTTTTAAATCCTCCCCTACATCTTGGATTCCCACGCCTAAGTAACCTCTCGTAACAGAGCCTTTTTCGATAAGTTGCTTAGCGATTTTTTTCACCATTTCTGATGGAATGGCAAATCCTACGCCGTGATTCCCACCTGTGCGGGATAAAATGGCTGTGTTAATGCCAATAAGCGCACCCCGAGAATCCACCAGCGCACCGCCTGAATTTCCCGGATTGATTGAAGCGTCTGTTTGGATAAAGTTTTCATAGTCGTTAATGCCAATGCCACTTTTATTAAGCCCTGAGACTATCCCCTGTGTAACGGTCTCTCCCACGCCAAATGGATTCCCAATGGCAAAGACAATATCTCCCACCATTACTTTATCAGAATCTGCGAAGCTAATCACAGGCAAATTGGTTCTATTGAGTTTGATTACTGCTAAATCACTTCGGGAATCTGAGCCAATGACTTTAGCGGTGTATTCATTATTGCTCCCTGAAAAACTCACTAAAATTTTATCTGCACCTTCGATGACGTGGTGGTTGGTGATGATATAGCCATCTTTAGAGATAATCACGCCACTACCAAGAGAGCGGTCGATTCTATCGCGCGGAATCTGTCCATATATGTCTCCAAAAAACTGCTGAAAAAACGGGTCATCAAACATTGGGTGATTTGGCATTGCGTTAGAAACTTGCTTTTGAGTAGAGATATTCACCACAGCCTTAGTCGCATCACCTAAGGCAGACGCATAAGATTGAATGGTTTGTGATGAGGTTGCTGGATTACTGCGATTTTGCACAGCTGGGGCATCTTTAAACTCAAACGCATAAATGCCCCCAAAGACAAGTGTGCTTAGAAGAAGAATTTTTTTCATTGTGTTGCTCCTTTTTTATGGAAGTAGATTCTCAATAAATCATTGTTTGTGGTTATTACGAGAATATTTTAATGCCCTTTCTTAAACGAAAAGTAATACAAAATATGTGTTTTTATGGAAGCAAATGAGAAAAATTGTAAAAGTGGCACAAAAAATGTATGTGGATTTTGTATATCTTATGCGTAGAATCTGCTAAACTTAGCATTAAGAATAAGGAGATTCTACTACAAGGCGGTAAGTATGGAGACAAAACGCGTTAATTTTAGTTCTGTTCCCGGACTAAGTATTGAGATTCCAGCACACTTTAAGGGTATTTATGATGGCGATGGGGTAGTGAAATACTTCCCAATGAAGAAGTTTAATGCACTCATTGCTAAAAACTATCGCAGGAAAAATGCCGAATATGCTTTTATTGAGCTAAAAGACTGCATTCAAAAAGAAAATGTTTCATTTGCACGCAGTATGCGCGAGCATTGCGAGGCAAGCGATTTGTATATCGAACAAAACATTTTAAGCCAAGAAGAAGATAAGTATTCTTTTAATTTCCAATGCCTTATTGCTAAAAGTCAAGGAAGTGAGCACATCAAAAAATCTGGCTATTTTTTTGTAAGTCTGCGCGATAGCTTTAATTTGAAAATTTTTATGCAAAACCTCACACAAGATAAATTTTGCAGTTATGTGTATTCAAAAGATGGCAAAGAATTTGTAAAAATAGATACAAGCAATGGTGAAGTCATCGATAAATATGAGTTTCCCACACATTTTTTAGACACAAACATTTTAAGCGCATTGCGTGAAATAACCGCGTATCTTTATACCATTGATAGGACTTATGTCAAAATGACTTCTTTTGTTGATTTGTTTGTGCTTTATAAGCAAAATTGGGATTACAATGGCAAATTTATCGGCAAGCAAAACTCGCTAAAAGATGAAGAGCTTGGTGAAATTGAGCCATTGAAGTATAAAGAGAGGATTCCACGCATAGTTATCCCACAAGAGGCTAATGCGAATTGGGAAAATCGCGAAAAAGAGCTTTTAAAGATTAACTCCACGCTAAAATGGGCGTAGCTTTAATACGCATCAAGCATATCAATGTTTATGCGTTGATATGCTCTATTGCGATACTTTGCTACAATCTCCTTTATGACTTTACTTTTTTGCAAAGAGCCTTTGATGTAGTCGCCACCTTTTATTTCTTTATAAAACTTTGCTATTTCTATAAATTCATACAAAAACGCATTCATATCACTCTCAAATTCGACTATCTCATATTCTCGCACTAAGGCGGTTTTGCTCTTATTTTTTGGACTTTGAATGTATGCTCGTATTGGTCGCTTAATAACGCCCGGTATTCCTAGCTGATTTTCAAAGCATAATCTTTCATATATCTCTTCTTGGTAGGTCTCATTAGAGATTCTGCCCTTAGTTTTAAGTTTACAGAGCAATTCTATTTTAGAATCTAGCTCTTTTAGCCATACTCTACACGCATTATCATTGACTATCAAAAGGACTTTTGTTATATGTTCTGTAATGGTAAATTCTAAATCTTCCCATTTTTTTATAAAGTTCATTCGCCTTAGGGGAAGGGCTATAATGTTACACGGCAATTCATCTAAAATTCGCATTTGTTACTCCTTGTATCTTGTAATATTATATTTAATATAAACAAAATACCATTGCCCTTGTTTAAATATTTTACACATCATTAGAGTTGAGTTGAGCAAGTGTGTCTTTTTTAAACCGCGTGAAATCCCCATTGATGATTGCTTTACGGGCATTTCGCACTAAAGTAAGATAAAATCGTAGATTATGAATAGTGGCGAGGCGATGATAAGTGATTTCATTAGCACGGTAGAGGTGGTGTAGATACGCGCGTGAGTAATTCGCGCAAGTGTAGCATTGGCAGTATTCATCAAGTGGGGTGGCATCAAGTTTAAAGCGCGGACTTTTAATGTTAAGTTTGCCAAAAGTGGTGAAAATCGTGGCATTACGCGCATTTCTTGATGGCATTACACAATCAAACATATCCACCCCACGCTCGATTGCCTCTAAGATATTCTGCGGTGTCCCAACGCCCATAAGATAACGCGGTTTATCCTTTGGGATAAATTCTATGCAAGATTGTATGGTGTCATACATTTCTTGGGCACTTTCTCCTACGGCTAATCCACCTATGGCATATCCATCAAATTCGCTTAATGCACTTAACTCTTGGGCGCATATTTTACGGAGCTCAAAGTCCGTGCCACCCTGCACGATAGCAAAAATATGATTGCTTTTAGCTTTGCCCTGTGCTTTTTGTGCCAAATGATAGTGCAATGACTGCTCCGCCCAATCTAGCGTCCTTTTTATAGAATCTTGCAAGCGTGAGAGCGGTGCTGGTAACCCGACCAAGTCATCAAGCACCATCATAATATCGCTATTTATGGCGTATTGAATATCAAGCACTTTTTGTGGCGTGAAAATATGTTTGCTCCCATCAATGTGAGATTTAAACTCAACGGCGTTTTCTAAGACTTTGACATTATCATTAAGGCTAAATGCTTGGAATCCACCACTATCGCTTAAGTAATTTCCATTAAAGTTAGCAAAGTTGTGAATCCCACCGAGTGTGCTTAGATTCTCAATTCCACAGCGCAAGTAAAGATGATAAGTGTTTGCCAAAATGATTGGAGCATTTAAGTGGGTGGCAATGTCGTTGCTATCAAGAGCTTTTATACAGCCCTGTGTGCCCACAGGCATAAAAATGGGCGTTTGCACCTCTCCGTGTGAGAGGCGCATCGTGCCAGCGCGCGCGTGAGAATCTGTATAATCAACAAAAAAGTCCATCGTATTCCTTAAACAACAAAACAAAAAGCCATAAGTTTTAGGGCACTAAGATTGCATAATTTTGCTATAATCGCGCTTCTTAATAAACTTAAAGTTTGTAAATTTTTTCTCAAGGTAAAGTAATTTGAAAAAAACACTTATTCTAGCAGATGGCATTGTAGCAAAAATTTTCATTCAAAAGGTTGTGAGTCAGTATTTTGACAACAATCCTTATGTTATTATTGCCAAAGATTGCGCCACTTTGCCAAGTGAAATGCCAGATGTGATAGAATCTCATTTGCTTGATTATACTTCAAAGTTTCGTATAAGCGAGGTTTTTAGTAGCGATATTCAAGATATTTTTATTATCATTGAGAATCCCACAGAGCGATTTGTGCTTTATCGCATTATCCGCGAGATTAGCCCAAAGACGCGTATCGTGCTCTATAATAACCACGAATTTACCATACATACTAAAGACAACACAGAGAGCGCGACTCTCTTGCGAGAAGATTTGCGTTTAAATGGACAAAATGACGCAAATCTGGTGGTGATAGATTCTGAGAATTTGGTGGCAAACCGCCTTACGCAACGACTTGCTAATGTCCCTGTTATCCCAAGAGGCTTTGGATTAGAGCAAGGTGAGATTATGGAGGTCGCCGTGCCACCGGGTAGCATTTTTACTTATCGCTATATTGGTGCAATCGAGCAAAGAAAGTGGAAAATTGTGGGAATCTATCGCTTAGGTGAGCTTATTTTGTCTCGTAGAGACCTTGTAGTCTTGCCAAATGATGTGCTCTTAGTCGCTGGAGAAGCAAAAGTGCTCTCTGAGGTGTATCGTTTGGCAAAAAGTGATATTGGGCAGTTTCCCTCACCTTTTGGACGCGATATTTTTTTGTATATTGATATGGCGATTTCTAGTGAGAGTGAAGCATTTGTGTGCATTGAAGATGCGTTATTTCTCCATACACATCTTAAAAACAATCGCCTTGTTGTCCAAGTGTTAAATCCTACTAATCGTGCGTTTTTAGAGCGACTTAATGCTATCAATGGCGAGGGAAGTCCAAAAGTAGAGGTCAATATCATTTATAATACAAGCAGTCTAAGCGCGCAGATTCAAAAAGATTCTGCTAAGCGACTTGGGCTTATTGTGGTAAATAGCGATATTTTTTCTCTTGTAAAAAATAGAGAGGCACTCTATCAATGCGCATTGCCCGTGCTAAAAATAGGCGCAAAACGCTTAAGCAAGGTAAAAAAGAGTTTTCTTATCGTGGGAGAAGGCTTGCAAAAGAGCGAAAACATTGCTTCGGTGATGTTTGATATTTCTAAGCAACTTAATATCACTTCTCGATTCTATGATTTTGACCCAGATTCTGCCCATCAACACGATATTATCTCGCATATTGAAAGCGTGGCAAAAGTCTTTAATGCAAAGCCAGAAATTTTGTATTCCTCCACGCAAAATCCCATTGTATTGTTAGCACAAAGTGATGAAGTAGTGCTACAATTTCTCCCATTTGATGTGGGTATTACCAAAAGCACGAGATTTTCCTTTCTTTCGATGGATTCTTATCGACTTTCGCTTGGTTTGGAGCGAGACCCACAGATTTTTATCCCACTTGGTAAAGGATTATAAATGCGCACCATATCTATACGCACACCATCAGCCCAATACCCCGTGCAAATTGGGAAGAGTAATGATTTAGAACCAATTACACATAATGGCAAGGTGCTTATTGTTACAAACCCAAAAATTGCTGGGTTGTATTTGCCTGCGATTATGGAAAAGATTGAAGCAAAAGAAGTTTTTGTCTGCACTATCCCTGATGGCGAGGAATACAAAAATATGCAAAGTATCGAGGCAATCTTGCAGAGTGCCTTTACTCATCGCTTAGATAGAAAGTCGCTTTTCATCGCTTTAGGTGGTGGCGTGATAGGCGATATGGTGGGGTTTGCTAGTGGGATTTACCAGCGAGGCGTGGAGTTTATCCAAATCCCAACTACGCTTTTAGCGCAAGTGGATTCTAGTGTGGGCGGGAAAACAGGCGTAAATAACGCTTTTGGCAAGAATCTTATCGGAGTGTTTCATCAACCAAAAGCCGTGTTTATCAATACGGATTTTTTACAAACACTTCCAAGCAGGGAGTTTAGCGCAGGGTTAGCAGAGATTATCAAAATGGCGGTGTGCTTTGATAAAGATTTTTTTGCGTTTTTACAAGAGCAGTTGTGTAATCACTCTTTGCAGGAGTTTTGGAGCGATTATGAGAATCTTCAATACACCATTGCCAAAAGCGTTGAAATAAAAGCCAAAGTGGTGGAGCAAGATGAAAAAGAAAGTGGGATTCGCGCAGCACTTAATTACGGGCACACTTTTGGGCACGCTATTGAGAATCTCACTCATTACACAACCTATCTACACGGCGAGTGTGTGGCGATTGGAATGTGTTTAGCAAATGCTTTAGCGCGAAATCTTGGTTTATTAAGCGCAGATGAGGAAAAAAGTATCAAAAGTTTGCTACAATCGTGCAATTTACCAACACACTTTGATATTGCTCAAAAGGAAGCGTTTTATGAGCGGTTGTTTTTGGATAAAAAGAGCACACATCGTGCCATTACTTTTGTGTTGCCAAATCATATAGGTGGCGTGTGTATGCGCAATGATATAGATAAGCAAGCAGTGCTTAAGATTCTCTAATTTTACGATAAAAGGGCAGTCGGTGAAAAAAATAAAAATTGTTGTTTTGTCATTGTTTCTCGCGTTTGGTGGTGTGAGTGCTGAGGCTAATATCACCAAAAATGAGCCCCAACAGCCAAATCAAAACCAAGACAACAAACTTTTTATAAGCGAGCAAGATTTAGAAAAAACACTCAAACAAACTTCCCAAGCCCTAGAAGCAAAAAGCATTAACAACGCGTGGTTTAAACAATACTCCAACATTAAGACATACAATATGCTTGAGAGTGATATTGCTCAAATAGAGCGCAGTATCAAAGAAGCCAAAGAAAAAAGAGATGTTTCTAAGATTAACCAGCTCAAAGGCACGCTTACTACCATTCAAAAACAACGCGAGATTCTGCGAGTGTATGCGGATAATCCTTACGCACAACTTTTAGAGCCACCAGAAATTAAAGATGAGCCACATATCACAAATCCTATACTTATTGTGAGTGGATATTTGTTTATCAAAGAACTCAAAGAAAACCAGCACACCCTCACTCAAAGCGAGGAAAGTCTCCAAGAACTTCTTAATCTTGTTTTATTGGAGTTTGATACACTTTCTTCGCTAAAACTTATCACCAAAGATGTAAGCAAGCAAAGAGAATATGAAAATGCAAGCAATGAGATTGAGCAAATGATACAATCCTTGCAATCCGCACAAATGATTTTTAAGACTTCTAACACAGTGTATTTTAAGAATATCGAAGATGTTATTATGCGATTAAATAGCGAGATTAAAGCGCAATTTATTAAGATGATTTATATTGGCGTGAGCATCGCATTTATCTTTATTATTGCTTTTTTTGTGAAGGTCGCATTGCGTAAATATATCACAGATTCTAAACGCATTTATACTGCAAGCAAAATCATCAATTTTTTTAACCTAAGCCTTGTCGGGCTTATTTTCCTTTTTGCGTATTTGGAGAATGTAACTTATGCTGTGGCGATTGTGGGTTTTGCTTCGGCTGGTTTAGCCATTGCAATGAAAGATTTGTTTATGAGTTTGCTTGGGTGGTTTGTCATCGTGCTTGGCGGAAGCGTGCATGTGGGTGATAGGGTAAAAGTCATTAAAGATGGGGCAATATATGTGGGCGATGTGCTTGATATTTCGGCATTGCGTATTACTATTTATGAAGATGTAACACTCACTTCATATTTGCAAAATCGCAGAGCAGGGCGCATTATCTTTATCCCTAATAATTATATTTTTACCACCTTGCTTGCGAATTACACTCACGCTGGGATTAAGACGGTATGGGACGGGGTAGATTTTAGCATTACTTTTGATAGCAACCATAAAAAAGCTCTAAAAATTGCCACTGAGATTGCCAAAAAATACTCTAAAGGATACACCGAAGTAACCAAAAAACGAATGGAGCACATTAAAGATAGATTCTCATTGCGCAATATGAATCTAGAGGCGCGGGCATATTGTATGATAGAGCCAAATGGCATACGAATTTCACTCTGGTATCAGGCGAATGCGTATTCTACGCTTGGCATTAGAAGCGCGATTTCAACGGAAGTTATCGAGGCGATTTTGCAAGAAGATGACATTCATATCGCTTACCCAACGACTAAAGTCGTGCCCACAGGAAGCGATGGACGAGGAAACAAACCCTTTTATGAGCCACTTAATCTTAGTGAGGCAAAAAAGAAACGCAAAAGAGGCGCACCTGAGCCTATCGATGAAAGAAAAGATGATAGCTCGATTTATGGAGTATAGATTCCCATTTGCAAAACAAGCGAAACAACACACATATTGAGGATAAATGATGAAAGTATTTTTTAAAACCTTTGGCTGTCGAAGCAATCTCTTTGACACACAAGTAATGATAGCAAACCTCAAGGAATATGAATGCGTGCAAAGCGAGCAGGAGGCAGATATTATTGTGATAAATTCTTGCACCGTTACAAATGGTGCTGATGCGGGCGTGCAAGGCTATATTAACAAATTTAAAAACGGAGATAAAAAAATTTTTTTTACAGGTTGTGGTGTGCAATCAAAAGGGCAACCAAATTATGAGCGCAATTTGTTGCAAGGGGTATTTCCCCATAGTCTTAAGGAGCAAATTAACACGCTATTAAGCCAAAAGGAGCGGTTTTTCTACCCAGAGAGTGCTCCTAATCACATTGATTCTACCATTGTGGAATCATTTGTAGGCAAGCAAAGGGCGTTTATTAAGATTCAAGAGGGTTGTGATTTTGCGTGCAGTTATTGCATTATCCCCAGCGTGAGAGGCAAGGCGCGCAGCTTCCCTAAGCACGCAATCTTAGAGCAAGTTAGGCGACTTGTGGATTGCGGCGTGAGCGAGGTGATTTTAAGCGGGACAAATGTGGGGAGTTGGGGAAAAGACTTGCAAAAAGAGAATCTTGCTACTTTGTTGCGCGAAATTTTTGCTATTTCTGGGCTAAAGCGCGTGCGAATAGGAAGTTTAGAGCCTAGCCAAATAGATAGCGAGTTTTTAGACATAGCGATGCACGAGAAGTTAGAGCGACATTTGCATATTGCCCTGCAACACACAAGCAATACAATGCTTGAGATAATGAATCGTAAAAATCGCGTGCAAAGTGATTTAGCACTTTTTGCCCACTTGCAACAACAAGGCTTTTTTTTGGGCACGGACTTTATAGTCGCCCATCCGGGCGAGAGCAAGGCAATATGGGAGGAAGCATTGGCGAACTTTAAGACATTTAAACTTACGCATTTGCACCCTTTTATTTACTCGCCTCGCGTAAATACTCCCTCAAGTATGATGAAAAACACCACCAAAGGCGATGAAGCAAAGGAGCGATTGCATTTGCTTAAAAATTTGGTAGCACAAGAGAATCTAAAAGCACGACAAAAACTCGCACATTTGCAAACCCCGCTCAAAGTTTTGATAGAATCTAGTCGCAAAGACACACATTTTGATAGCCATTGTGCTAAGGGAGTGAGTTTCGTGGGCTTAGACCAATATTTTAACAAAGTTATTATTTCGTGCGATACACCTAAGGCTAGCTTGAAAGTCGGTGATTGGGTGGAAGTCAGAGAATATGAAGTCAGCAAAGAGGGCACTTATGCAAAAATCTAAGAATCTTATCGCTTTTATCATAACGCTGTGCGTGATTATACTCCTTATAGTGTTTTGGATTTTTCGAGATGATACGAAGTTGTTAAGTCCTTATGAGTTTGCTCAAATTATTGAGAGAACTCCGCCATACAAGCTGGTCGTGCAAGATGATATGATGTATTTTAGCGTGGAAAACCAAAACTACAAAGTCGCTAGGGATAGCATTGATTTGCACACGCTTAATCCAAGAATCGCTGTGAGTGTGAAGCCAAAAAGTGGAGGATTCTTAGATGAGGTTGGGCTTTTTGTGCTTATTTTTATTGGGCTTGCTGTGATAGTTAAGGCGATTTCAATGCTTTTTGCCCGTCCTCCAAAAGAGCCAATCAAAAGCGCGGACAATGGCATAAATGGGCTTGATATAAACGCAAATAATTTAAGTGGGACGATTGGGGGGAAAAATCAAAGTGTTTTAGATAATGATTTTTTACAGCCAAAAAATCAAAGTGTCGTTACTTTTAAAGATGTGGCTGGCATTAGTGAAGTCAAAGAGGAGCTTTTAGAAATCATTGATTATCTTAAAAATCCCAAAAAATACCAAGATTTGGGAATCTCTTTGCCAAAGGGCGTGCTTCTTATCGGTCCTCCCGGAGTTGGCAAGACAATGATTGCTAAGGCAGTGGCTGGAGAGGCAGGCGTGCCATTTTTATATCAAAGTGGCTCAAGTTTTGTGCAAATTTATGTGGGAATGGGCGCAAAGCGTGTGCGAGAGCTCTTTATGAGGGCAAAGGCAAAAAGCCCTAGCATTGTCTTTATCGATGAGATTGATGCAGTCGGTAAGGCGCGTGGAGGGAGCAGAAATGATGAGCGAGAAGCGACATTAAATCAGTTGCTTACAGAAATGGACGGCTTTGAAGATTCTAGTGGTGTGATAGTCATTGGCGCGACTAATAAAATTGATGTGCTTGATGAGGCACTTTTGCGTCCTGCACGCTTTGATAGGAGAATCTATGTGGATTTACCAGATGTAAGTGAGCGGGAAAAAATCCTTGAAGTGTATTTAAAAAACAAAAAATATGATTTTGATAAAAACGAAGTGGCGCGCTTGTGTGTGGGCTTTAGCGGAGCGGCTATTGCTGCATTGGTTAATGAAGCTGCGCTAAACGCACTAAGGCGTGGGAGTTTTGTTATCCAAAAAGAAGATATTTTAAACACCAAAGATAAGGTGCTCTCAGGCAAGAAAAAAGTGCTAAGCTTTAGCGAGGAGGAAAAAAATATCCTAGCTACTTATCAAAGCGCAAAAGCCCTAAGCGCGTATTGGTTGGATATTGATTTTGATAAAATTTCGCTCATTAGCGAGAGTTTTAAGCAAATTGATAAAGAGCTTGTAAGTAAGGCAGAAATGAGTAATAAGATTAAAATGTATCTTTCTGGAAGCGTGGCGGTGGAGATGATATATAATGAAAGCTTTAGCAACGCAAAAGAGGATTTAGATAAGGCAAAAGAAATCGCCTTCCAAATGTGTGAGCAATATGGAATGGGCAAACATATTATGCCAGAGAGTGGCGATGTGGTGGAGATTTTAGAAGATTCCAAAAAGCAAATGCAAGAGTTCTTTGCCAATGCTAAGCCATTACTTTCAAAACTTTCAAATATCTTGCTTGCAAATGAAAAACTCCACAAAGAGCAGATTAAAGATTTGCTTGATGAAAACTACTTCGCCTAACTTCACCATTAGCGATGAGAATCTCGCCTTTGAGCGCACCATTGCTTTTGTTGCTATGCGTTATGAGAACAACCCTTATGTGCGCATTGGCAGGGATTTTACTGTGTTTAGCGAGGCATTAGATTCTATCAACGCTAATAAGCGCATTATGAGGTGCATTGGGATTTTTTCACAAAAGACACTTAAAGTGTTTATGCAATCTTTAGCCAACAGGCAAAATGCGCTTGATACACTTCGATGCTTGCACGCAAAAAAAGTGGCATTAGAGCTGTTTTTGTGCGATTGTGAGAGTTTTTTGCCACCAGCTCTTTTGGGGTTGCAAGCATATTGCCAGCTTTTTTGTTTTAAATGTGGCGATACAACCACAGGTATTTAATTCAATTTCTTGCGAGAATCTCTCGCTCCTCTACTTGTTTTCCATTTTCATAGCGGATAGTTTTTTTGAGTTCGCCTAGTGGCGTGTAAAATTTAGAAGTGCCCACCAAAAGGTCATTTTGATATTGTTCCTCGCTTTTTATCGCGCCGTAGTAATAGTATTGTATAAGTTCTCCATTTGCCTTGCCGTGAGTGAAGTTAAGCTCTCCTCGCAGTTGCCCATTACTATAAAAATGCTTTGTAAGCCCGTGTTGCTTGCCATCTAAGAAGTGGATTTCCCACGCAAGCTCGCCATTGACATAATATATTCGCACCACTTCACCTATGCCTTTTGGAGCTTTTTGCACGATTTTTGGTAGAGGGGGGTTCATAGGGGCTGGTTTTTGCACTTTTATTGCTGGCTCTTGTGGTTTTGGCTTTTTGGGTTTTGGTTGTTCTTTTGGCTCTTGTGCTTGGGCATACGATTCATTTGATGGGACGAAGTTCCACGCAGGCGCAGCACTCATATCATATTGTGTTTGCAAGCACGCTACAAAGCTCAAAGTAAAGACAAGCACACCGCCAATACACAATCTAACCATAACTGAAGCCCTTTACTCAAAATGTGGCAATACTACCACAAATTTCGCAAAATATGCGACAATGCTATCAAAATCATCGCCTTTTTAAAACCATTTTACATATTTTACGCTTAGGCTATGGGATTGACCGCCATTATATGCAAGCCCATTATAACTCACGCCAAGCTCGCTTACTCTACTTATAGCGCGTGAAAAGCTTGCATCGACATTGGCATAAAAAAGAGGCAAGTAGATTCTCGCTTCATCGCTAAATATACCATTTTGGAATTTTAATGTGGGTTTGTTGTTTGGAGAATACCGCCCACCAACAAGAATTGAGTAACGATAAAACTGCCCTATGGCTTTGTAATATTTCATACTTGCGCTTAGTTGTGGTAAATGCACATTGTGCGTTGGATAGACCTCATTTGCTAGCGCGCCTTTTTCAATCTCAAAGCCAGCAACTCCCATCAAATCATAGCTTACTCCAAGCTCGGGGGCAATGTAACTCACAGAATCAAAGTAATACGCCATTCCCCCTCGCACTGCGCCACCGATATGGTAGGTAAAGGTGCTTGCATCATAAAGGTTTTTGTTTTCTTGGGCGTTGATTGTAAGATGCGTTAAAGTGCTACGAAGATTGGATTTGAGGTAGAATTGTTTGTTTTCATCTGATTTTAGTAGCTTAATGTGCGCCATTCCACCTTGCGCCACATTAGCACTCAAAGTCGCATCAGCAACGCTCAGTTGCGATGTTGTGGAATTATACTCATAGCCTAAATACACAACGCCAATACCCAAATGTCCAAAATCACGCTGAACTCCAGATATAGCTCCTCCCGCGTAGGTGTGAGATTTGGTGTTATTCACGCTAAGATTCCCATACAATCCATAAGGAATGGCAAATGTGCGCTTTTTTTGCCAATTTGAAGTGTCAATTTTTTGGGCTTGTGTATCTTTGTTTGTTTGCTCCTTGCTTTCTTGTCTTTTGATAGCTGTGCGGTAGAAGTGATGATAATTGATAGAATCTAAGATATTTTGGATAATCACAATTCGGCGTGTGTCGTTAAGTTGGATAGATTGCAGAGCACTCGCACCAAAGGAGTTTGACGCATTTGCACCCAAGCTAAAGCCATTTCTGCCGGGCACATCAAAAAGCTCTAAGCCTTGCGTTGGTGTCAAATGGCTAAAGTTTATACTGCCCGCGGGCGCATTTAATATGACTTTATCATAGCTATACACACCATCTTTTTTATTCACATTTGCCCCAAGTGAAACTTTAATAGCACCGGGCTGGATAATTAGATTCCCTACATTGGCATTCATATAGAGGTGTTCGTCATTCATACCCTGTGCGGCGAAAGTATGGCTATTCCATATATCATAGTTATTATGCAGGGTGATACTAAAGTCCTCAATGTTAAGATTAGTAATAGAGCCGTTGATATGAGCGTTTGTATTGGGGTTATACCCGATATTTTGGTAAAGTGTGAGATTGGTGATAGTTCCACCTGCATTGTTGAGACGCGACACATTTGTGCTTGCTGTGAGATTGGTGATAGTCCCACCAGAATTAGTAAGATTAGTGATAGAGATATTTTCTAGCGTTTGGACTACTCCACCGCTTATATTAAGGGTGGGAAGTCCTTGTTGCGGATTGCTTATGAGTGCGACATTCCCGCCACTCACATTTATAGTGTTTATAGTGTTATTGGTTATACGATTGACATTTCCACCGCTGATGGTAAAGGTTGTAATTGTGTTGTTGCTTACATTATTGAGCGTCCCGCTCTCGTTTCTTACTTCACTTATAGTGCTTGATGTAAGATTATCTAGCCTCCCTCTTTGTCGTATGTCAAACACATTGACGCCTGTAATGCTTGTGATAACACCACTTGGCGCGTTTTCGATATTAGCCACATTGCCTTTTGTAGAGGTGATATTTGCTATTGTGTTGATAGTCCCTTCGTTATAGATTCTATCTACGAGGTGATTTCCAGCCACTCCACTAACCCCGCTTATAACTCCTCCTGCGTAATTATTCAGCACACCTAAGTGCCCAAACCCATTTCTCCCTATGACAACTCCCTCGCCTAGTATTTGTCCGCTATTTAAGATTGTCCCAAGATACCCACTGACATTGATTCTCCCATAACCATTTCGGTTGATTATCCCTCCATTATCTACGCGGAGAGTTATAAGCTGTGAAGCTGTCCTACTTGTGCCAATGTATAAAGAATTGCCATCAGAGCATATAGGCGTAACACATTGAATAGAGCCACCACGCCTCACGGCGATTTCCTCTACGATATTATTCCTTGTGGTGCCCGCATAGATTCCCAACACAGAGATTTGATTGACTACTTCTACTCTAATTTTATCGCCCGTTTGAGTATAAGCAGAATCACGGATTTCCAAGCGTCTAAGAAAATTTGCCACCGCGCCATCATTTCGCCAAGTGCCACTTCCATCTCGAATTATTGTTGAATTATTCGTAAGCGTTTTGTTCCCAGCACCACCCTGCCATTGGTTATAGCTTGCAAACAAAAAGCAAGGGATACACAACAAAATGCCAAACCAGATAACGCGCATATTCTTTAATAAATCCTAAATTGTTTTAATTCTTTAAATGTAAAATTTAGGTATTATAGCTAAAAAACGGGGGGGGGGGGGGGTAAAAATTGGAAATTTTAGGTGCAATTTAAGCAAATAGGCTTTGTGTAGCCTATTTGTTAATGTAAGTCTTTGTTGAGTTCAATTTGACGATTTGAGCGAAATGCAATCATTCGCCCACTTTTAGAATCTTGGCGGAAGTGTAAGCCGTTTTTGCCACTTAGCTCACGCCCTTTGTAGAGCCCATTTGGATTGATACTAAAGTCCTCATTTATTTGTGCGATTTTCTCTGCCTCTGCTTTGTCGATTTCAAACACCGTGCCAGCAAGCACAGCAATCCCACCATCGACTATGCAGCCATCGCCTAGACTTATGCCTGTAGAGCTATTTACGCCAAGTAGGCAGTTTTTACCAATGCTAATGGGCGCACTATTTCCCCCGCTAAGCACGCCTAGTATGCTCGCGCCACCGCCTACATCGCTTCCCTCGCCCACGATGACACTAGAGCTGATTCTGCCTTCATTCATACACGCGCCAAGCGCACCTGCGTTGAAATTCACATAGCTAGCTCCGGGCATTTGCGTGTAGCCACCGCTTCCTAGATACGCACCAAAGCGCGTTTTAGCAGAATCTAGCAAGCGGATATTGTCATATTGTGGGACTACTTGCATAAGATAGCGCGGGAATTTATCCACAAAATCGATATGTGGGAACTTACCACGCATTTTAAGTGTGATTTCATTTTGGCGTAAATACGCTAATTCATAGGGCTTATTGCCACTCCAAGCGACATTGCTAAGAAGCCCAAAGATTCCATTAAGATTAAGCGAGCGCAGAGGAGCTTTGCCAAGTGAGAGGGCAAGGAGCTTCATATACGCACTCTCCACACTTGCGCACTCTTCATCGGCATACAGCACACAGAATCTGTATTTTGCTTCGCCATTTTTGGTGGTGAGTTTGTTTTTAACCAATGCCTTTTGGAGCTCCAAAAGCACTTGGATATTTTTATGTGTGCTTATATCGCTTAGAGCTTCGCTTAAAAATGGCACATAGAGCTCTAATGCCTTTTTGATAAAGGCTTCATTCACGCCATACACCGCTTCACTCTCATTTTGAGAAATGAGGCAATCCCCAACCTTAGCCGCGCTTAAAAGCACCGCAAAACTCCCTAGATTCTCGCCTTGCCAATTGAGCACAGGATAAGTGGCATTGAGCACTTTGCCCGCTTCTATCTTGCCAATATCTACCCGTGCGATGCCAAAGCCAAGTGGCGCACGATAGCTAGAATCTTTTTGAAATTTATCTACAAATACTTTAAAATCTTGCATAGTTTTCCTTTAATTAAAATTCTATATTGCGTTGGAGAATTGGGATTGTAACAAAAATTGCATAATCTTTGTGTGAATTTTGGTGTGATTATTGCAAATGTTAAAAAATTTTTATACAATCCCAAACATTAAGTAGAGCGTTTAAAGATTCTATCTTAAAATGACTTCTATCTTAAAATCATAATTTTACACTTCAAAGGAGTTAGTAATGAGTTCAGTTGGAATCTTTTATGGGAGCGATGGCGGAAATACACAAGGTGTAGCGGACAAAGTAGCAAAGGCACTAGGTGGCGATGTGAAGCTCTTTGATGTAGCAAAGGCGCAAAAAGAGGATTTGCTAGGACTTAGCAACCTTATCCTAGCGACACCAACTTATGGTGCTGGCGATTTGCAAGATGATTGGGATGGCTTTTTAGGACTTTTTGGCGATGATGACTTTGCGGGTAAAACAATCGCGCTTGTTGGCTTGGGCGACCAAGATACTTATAGCGACACTTTTTGCGATGGCGTTTTTCACATTTATGAAAAAGTAAGCAAAAAGGGCAAAATCATCGGGCAAACTTCAAAAGATGGCTATGACTTTGATGAGAGTCGAGCGGTAGTCGATGGCAAGTTTGTAGGGCTTGCGATTGATGAAGATAATCAAGGCGACCTCACTGATGAGCGCATACAAAATTGGGTGAATGCTATTAAAGGACAATTCGCCTAAATCCCCACAAATCCAATACAATTTAGAGAATCTCTTGCAAGAGATTCTCTAAATCCTCCCTTATTTCATTTTTTCTTTTATTTTTGCGTGCAAAAGTTCCCCAAAACGCGCTAAGTAGCTATAAAATAATGGCACGAAAAACACCGCGATAAATGTCGCTGCGAGCATTCCGCCGATTACTCCCGTGCCGATAGAATGCCGTGAGAGCGCGCCCGCGCCACTAGAGAGTGCCAAAGGCAACACGCCTAAGCTAAAGCATAGCGAAGTCATCACAATGGGGCGAAAGCGCAATTTTGTCGCGCTAATAGCAGAATCAATAATGCTTAATCCCTCTTTCTCGCGCAAATGCGTGGCAAATTCCACGATTAGTATCGCATTTTTAGCACTCAATGCAATCAAAACAAGCAAGCCTACTTGGAAATATATGTCATTATCTAGCCCGCGCAAAAATGTCGCCAAAATCGCGCCAAACACACCAAAAGGCACGGCACTTAGCACCGCTAGGGGCATTAGCCATTTTTCATACTGCGCGACAAGAATCAAAAACACAAATATAAGCCCAAAGATAAACGCCACACTGCCACTGCTAGAGCTCGCCCTCTCTTGGTAGCTTGAGCCCGCATAGGCTATGTCATATTCAGGTGGCAACACCTCACTTGCGACTTCTTCTAGGGCTTTCATCGCTTCCCCGCTAGAATACCCCATATTTAAAAACCCCTGAATCTGCGCTGCGGGGAAAAGATTAAATCGATTGATGATTTCAGCCCCCACGATGCGCTTAAAAGAGATAAGCGAGCTAAGCGGGATTAAATTATTATCGCGCGATTTTACATAGATTTTGCTTAAATCCTCTGGCGAAGTGCGGTAGCTAGAATCTGCTTGCATCATCACGCGAAAAGTCCTATCAAAGGCTTCAAAATTATTGACATAATAGCTCCCAAAAGTCATTTGCATTGTGGAAAACACATCGTTAATATTGACATTGAGCGCGCTTGTGGCTTCTCTATTGAGCTCTACTTCGTATTGAGGCGTATCCACCGCAAAGCTCGTAAAAATCCTGCTAAATTCTGCCCTCGCACTTGCTTTGGCGATGATTTCATCGACATATCGCTTGAGTTCTTGTGCTGAGCCTCCGCCCCTGCTTTGTATGTAGGCATTTACCCCGCTAGAATCAAGCCCGATAATCGTGGGGGCTTGCCCGATGATAAACCTCGCATTTGGGTAAGCATCAAGCTCTTTTTGCACATCGCGGATTATTGCTTTGTCGCTTTGTCCCTTTCCTTTGCGCTCACTCCAATCAATAAGCCTCTCAAATGCGATTCCGCCGTTGTTTTTAAAGCTCCCTGCCAAAAAGCTAAAGCCTGAAATCGTAGTTTGCTCGGCGATTAGTGGATTTTGCTGCATTGTGCGTATGAGGTGTTTTTGCGTTTCAATAGTGCGAGAGAGTGCGCTCCCCTCTGGCAAAAGCGTATGCACGGTTATGATTCCCATATCTTCGTTTGGCACAAGCGAAGTTGGCGTGTTTTTAAATAATCCAAATGTCGTTAGCACAATCACGCCAAAGAGACACAGCATTAGCAAGCCTCTTTTAAGCGCACGAGCAAGCGAAATCGAGAATGTAAAGGTAAGTTTTTCAAAAAAGAGATTAAAGATTCTAATAGGCTTAATGGGCTTAGTATGCCCGCCTTTAAGAAATAGCGCGCAAAGTGCGGGCGTGAGCGTGAGCGCGACAAAGCCTGAAATCACCACCGAAACGACAATGGTAATGGCAAATTGGCGATAAAATTCCCCGCTAAAGCCACTCATAAAGGTTACAGGCAAAAATACCGCGCTTAGCACAAGCACGATGGCAACTACGGGTCCTGTAATCTCGCGCATAGATTCTATGGTGGCTTCTTTCGCGCCTAAGTGCTTTTGGTGCATTATGCGCTCGACATTTTCGATGACGATAATCGCGTCATCGACTACGATTCCGATGGCTAAAATAAGCCCAAAAAGCGTTAAAAGATTTATGCTAAATCCAAAGGCATACAGCCCCGCAAAAGTGCCGATGATAGACACAGGGATAGCAATCACAGGGATAATAGTCGCCCTAATATTGCCCAAAAACACATAAATCACAAGCACTACAAGCACGATAGCTTCGATAAAAGTCTTTATCACTTCATTTATGCTTGCGGTGATAAATTCTGTGGGACGATATGGGTTTGAGTAGCTCATACCATCGGGGAATTTTTGGCTTAAGAGTGCCATTGTTGTATTGACATTGTCGGCTACTTCTAGCATATTTGCTCCGGGCTGAAGCGTGATACGAATCGGCACGCTAGGCGTAGCGTTATAATAATTATCCGTGAGATAATCTCGCGCTCCTAGCTCCACACGCGCCACATCGCGCAGTCGCAACGCCGAGCCATCAGAATTTGCACGGATAATGATTCTCTCAAACTCCTCTGGCGTGGATAAAAGCCCTTTGGTGATAATGCTATAAGTAAATTCTGCTTTTTTCACAGGCTCTTTGCCAAAATGTCCGGGCGCAAATTGCGCGTTTTGCTCTTGGACTTTGCTTAGCACCTCTAAGGGTGAAAGGTTGTATTGTTGGAGTTTATCTGGCTCTAGCCATATCCTCATCGCATAATCTTGCAAACTCCATAGCTCCACGCCTCCCACGCCTTGTATGCGCTTGAGCTCATCGATGACATTGAGCAAAGCATAGTTTGCGATAAAAAGCTGGTCGTGCACGGGATTGTTAGAGTAGAGATGATACATTCCAATAGGCGCGGTGGAGCGTCTCTCCACCGTTACGCCTAGTCGTTGCACTTCGCTAGGGAGCTGTGATAAAACGGCTTGCACGCGGTTATTGACATTTACAAGTGCTATGTCTGGGTTTGCGTCATTGCTAAAATATACGCTTATGCTAAGCTGTCCTGCCGAACTAGAGCTAGAACTCATATAAATCATATCTTCCACGCCATTTACGCTACTCTCAATGATACTCGCTACGCTGGTGGAGAGCGTTTTGGCACTAGCACCGGGATAATTTGCATTGATAGTGATTTGGGTGGGGACGACTTTTGGGTATTGCTCTATGGGGAGTGAGCGCATACAAAGCAACCCTGCGATGATGATAATGATAGCCCCCACGGTAGAGAACGCGGGGCGGTTTATGAAAAATTTGGAAAACATTTGTGTGGATTCTCCTTGCTTGGTTTTAAAATTTAAATAGATTTACGCTGTGTCTTGGTGCTTAACGCAAAATTTGCAACACACAAAATCTAACAATACAATTATAAAACCTGATAGCAACTCTAAGTCAAGGGGGAGAAGTGAAATTTATATGATAATCTTTGGGTTAGAATTTCTTTTTGCGCACATCGTTGAGAATCTCCGCAGCAATTCCATCAATGGCGTTGCTGACATTTTGTGAGTTATTAGCAATTTGGACATTTTTTAGCGTAATTGCTTCTAATTGCCCGATAGATTCGTTGATTTGTGTGATTCCTGCTGCCTCCTCCTTGATAGATTCAGAGACATCATTGATACTTTGCACGAGCAAATTGACATTTGCTTCGATTTCGCTCAATGATTTGGCGGTTTTTTCTGCGAGTTTTCGCACTTCATCAGCCACTACGGCAAATCCTCGCCCGTGCTCGCCCGCTCGTGCAGCTTCAATCGCGGCATTAAGTGCGAGCAAGTTTGTCTGGTCGGCAATGTCTCTAATCATTCCTATAATGTTTTTAATGTCCTCTGCTTGGCTTGTAACCTGATTTGTTCTATCGGTTACATTTTGCATAGAAGCCGTAATTTGCTCAATGGCACTTGCAGATTTTTGAATACTTGCTGATTGCGAGTTTGTGCCTTCTGTGAGGTTGTTAATCGCATCTTTTAGTTCTTTGCTCTTAGATTCTAAGGCATTTGCAGAATCTAGCGAGGCTTGAAGCATTTTTCTAATTTCAGCACCTAGCGTATTTGTTACACTCTCTACGCGTCCTTTTGCATCCTCTAGTTGCGCTGTAAAATCAAGGCTAGTATAAGAGTCAAAGACACTTTCAATGGTGTTGGTGTTTTTGCCAATTTTTGATTGCAAAATTTCTAGCATAGTGTTAAGCACATCTTTGAGCTCTGCAAGTTTTGGGTGTGCTGGGGTGGCTTGAATGCGTGCGGTAAAATTCCCATTTTCTACTTCTTTTGCAGTTTGTGCAGCTTGGCTAATCGCTAGGCTATCTTGCTCTAAAGATTGCTTTGTCTTTTTGATATTATCATTGATAGCCATAGCAATCGTGCCAAATTCATCTTTAGAGGTAATATTAAGCATTTGGGTTTGTGTTTTTTCGTGGTTGAGGTAGGCAAAAAATGCCAAAATTGCATTTGAAATGTGATTGAGGGGCGAGAGCAAATAATTGATAACAAGATAAAGGATAAATCCAGCGACAACAGCAAAGCCAAGTCCGAGTAAAAACTGCAAGATTCCTAATTGTGTAATGGGGTCGTGAGTGTTTGCGAGAGGATTCATACTACAAAGTGTGTAGAGCGCAAATTGCGTATCTTTGGAGGTCTTGCATTGTGCAAGTTGCACCACTCCGTTATGCTCGATAGTAAAATCCTCAAAATCCGCAGTAGAATCTGAAATCTTGCGAATTTGTTGAAAAAACGGGTCTTCTTTAAAAATCAACTCGTGGTTACTTGCCGCAAATGGGATATTATTTTCACCCATAATGAAAATATCAGCATTATTTTTGGCTGCAAAATCATCAAAGTGCTCTTGCATCGAAGAGAGCGGTATATCCACCCCAGCGACAAAAACAAGCGCATTATCTTGGAATATTGGATACACATAAGAGACTACGGGGATATTTAACCCCACATCAATATAGACATCTGTTTGAAACAACCCCTTTTTCTCTACCGCTCCAATATACCAAGGGCGTGTGGTTACATTAAAATCTACATTCCACTCCCCACCGATAATGCCAAAGTCTTTGTATGGTTGATTCTCAAAAATAGTGTTTGTAACAATTTCACCACTAGGCAAACCAATATAGCTCGCCGATGTCCTTGAGGCTTCTTGGTGGAGTTTAAAGATTGGTCCTGTGGTGTGAATCACATCGTTTTTGGAGTGCAGTTTGGAGGAGGGGATTTGCTCTAAGATAGTTACAAGCGATTGTATGGAGGCTTTAGAATCTTTGTTGATTTGCTCAATAAGCATATCCACGACACGCAATTCATTCGCCTGTGCTTGTATAGCAGATTGCAGGGCATTGGTTTTATTCATTTTCCAAGTGATAATGCTCACCGCAAACATACTGCAAACGGTGATAGCACTAGCAATGAGTGCAACCTTTGTTTTGACTTGCATTGGCTTCCTTGCAACGAGATTGAATTCCATATCCAAACAAAAGTCTTATTGTAGTATTTTTTTTTACAAAAAACAATACAAAAGAATAATTTTTTACGAGTTATTATTGTGATACAAATTTTATATTGCTTATCTAAAATTCTCTCGTATATGCGCTATTAGCTTGCGTTCCCATTCCTCAAAATTTGGGTTTTTATGCACATCATTTGCCATAAAGCTCGGCAAAAAGCGACTAAATCCCAAAAATTCAAAAATCTTATAGGTGTGCATAAATAGCTCATCTACACCGCGCCCATCAAAAAACTCTCCCACTTCGTTAAACGCATACAGCGGGGCATTCCAAGAAGTGCTTAACATCATCGCCTTACCAGCACACAGCCCACCACTGCCATAGCGTTTGTTTCTATCATTTTTGCTACGCCCATCACTGCTATACAAAATCCCAGCAGCCTCAGGTCCTATGGCTTCATCAAAATATTTTTTCACAATCCACGGCTCACCCATCCACCAGCCCGGGAATTGCAAAATCACGCAATCCGCCCATTTCCATTTTGCCACTTCACTTTTTGGCTCATAGCCTTGCGCTATATGCGTGATTTGCACTTCTATGCCGAGATTTTTTAGCTCACTTTGCATTATCGCACAAAACGCTTCATTTAACTTGCCTTTAGATTCTCCATATTCCATACCGCCATTTAGAATCAAAGCTTTTTGAATTTTGCTATTAAAGTCGTGTTTCATCGCGATTCTCCTTAAAAGTCTTTTTTGTATTTTGCAGAGTATAGCATTTTTGGTAAAACCAAGTTGGCAATTTTGCCGTTGTTGCTATTGGCAAAAACAATATACAATCGCATTAAAATTTAAAGGACTGCAATGAAAAAATTACAAATATTCTACAAACTCTTTAGCCTAAAACAAGGCGAATTTAAGATTCTCTCTCTATCATTTGTTTTTATTTTTGCGATTTTTAGCTCTTATTCTTTGCTTCGCCCTATTCGTGATGCGCTGGGGCTTACAGGTGGTGTGTCAAATCTAAAATGGCTCTTTTTAGGGACATTTGGTGCGTGTATAGTTGCTTCACTTGCGCTTATGTGGCTATCTACGCGGGTTAAACGGCGATTTTATATCGACTTTGTGCTGGTATTTTTTGGGCTCAATTTGCTTATCTTTTATGGTGCGATGAAGGGAATCGCCCCTAAATCAAGCGAATATCTGTGGCTTTGTCGGGTGTTTTATATTTGGGTGAGCGTGTTTAATCTCTTTGCGTTTTCTAGCGCGTGGAGCTTGCTAAGTGATATTTTTAGCAAGGAAGCAAGTCAAAGACTCTTTGGCATTATCGCGGCTGGGGCAAGTCTAGGCAGTATCGCTGGGGCGGCAAGTGTGAAGTTTTTAGTCGAGCATATTGGTGTAAGCAATATTATTTTTGCCTCAATGATTTTGCTAGGAATTGCGTTAATGCTAAAATATGCGATGATTGCTGAACTCAAACGCTTTGAGAGCGACAAATCTTTAGCGCGATTTGATAAAACAATCGGCGCAAAAAATCCCTTTGTCGGATTCTCACTTATCATCAAATCACGCTATTTGCTGACACTTTGCGCCTTTATTTTGCTACTTACAAGCGTATCAACCTTTCTTTATATGGAGCAAGCGCGAATCATAAAAGCACTTTTTCCCACGCCTGAAGCGCAAAGTGTCGCCTTTGCAAATATCGATTTAATAGTCCAAAGCCTCTCACTCTTTATCCAAATCTTTCTCACCGCCAAAATCGCGCAGTTTTTTAGGCTCACCACAATGTTAGGTGCGCTTGGATTTATCGTGGGAGTAGGCTTTATTGTGCTAATATTCACGCACCCTGCGTTTTTGCCATTTATCATCGTAATGTGTGTGCGCAGAGTGGGCGAATACGCGCTAGTCAAACCCGCAAGGGAAATGCTCTTTGTCCCGCTAAGCGGCGATGAGAAATACAAAGTCAAAAGTTTCATAGATACGGTGGTCTATCGTGGTGGAGACGCATTATCTGCGCAAGTGGAGGGGATTTTTGCAAGTTTTGGCATAATGGTGGTGCTCCTTGTAGGCGCGGTGATTAGCTTTGTGTGGGGGACTTTGGGAGTGTTTTTGGGACAAAAATACCACAAACTAGAAAGCCCATCTTAAAAATTTACGAAGTTTTGTTAGCATTGCTTCTTTAAAAATTTTGATTTTAAGGAGCAAAAATGACTTTTGAAGAATCCTTGCAAGCGCGACACGCGTGCAAAAAATTTAGCGATAAGAAAATCCCAAGTAAAGATTTAGAGGCGATTTTAGAGGCTGGGCGATTAGCACCCAGTGGCTATGGCTTTGAGCCGTGGAAGTTTGTCGTGGTGGGCAAAGAGCATAGCGCAGAGCTAGCAAAAGCCTGCTACTCCCAAGAAAATGTCGCCACTGCAAGCCATAATATTGTGATTTTAGGGCGAATGGATTTGCGTAGCAAAGATGAGTTTGCGCGCAAGCAGGTTCGGCGATTTGCCACAGATGAAGCGCATTTTGAGCAGATTTTGGGAATCTACACAGGCTGGGCAGATGCGTTGAGCGATGAGCAAATTTTTCACTTTAGCCAAACCCAATGCCACCTCCCGCTAATGCAAATGATGAACGCCGCGATATTTAAGGGCATTGATTCGTGCGCGATTGGCGGGTTTGAGCGTGATAAAGTGGAGGCGTTTTTGGGCGTGAAAAAGCCCTTTGGCGTGGCGGTAATCCTCTCACTTGGCTATGGCGCAAATCCACCAAAGCACAGCAAAAAGCGACAAGAAAAAAGCGAAGTAGTGGAGTTTTTTACAAAATAGCACAACACTATTTAACATTGCCACATTTGCAAACATTAGCCAAATCTTTGTAGTGGCAGTGATAGGGATTTGGCAAGAACTGTAGCGATTTAGTAATTATTGAATGTGGCATTTGCATTCTGTGAATCTAGATTATATTCTCCCTATTTCGCACAGGCAAACCCCGCAATTAAAGAATCTCCTTGTTCCAAACACTATTGATTTTCACAATATCACAAAACACCGCGTTAATTTGTGTTTGCTGGCACAGCTTGATGTCGTGGCAGTTTAAGACATAACATTTTGTTTAGAGTTTTGTCGTTGCATCGAGCTTGCAAGCGAGAAAATATGGGTTTTATTCCATTACTTACATTTTTATTGTAAATAATATTTAGTCTATTACACTAAATATTATTTATTCATTTACTATAAGATATTGACTTGTTTAACAAAATATTATACAATTTACGCACTTAAGATTTTTAAGTGCTAAATTTTACTAAAAAAGGAGCAAATATGAAATTCAAACCACTTGGAGAGAGAGTTCTTATCCAAAGACAAGAAGAAGATACCAAGACAAGTTCAGGTATCATTATCCCTGATAATGCAAAAGAAAAGCCACTAATGGGCAAAATCAAAGCCATTGGTGATAAGGCAGCTAAGGAATACCCCGCGCTAAAAAATGACCAAACGGTTGTTTTTGAAAAGTATAAGGGTAGTGAGATTAAGCTCGATGGCGTTGAGTTCATCGTCTTAGAATCTAATGATATTTTAGGTATTATCGAATAAATCACAACAAAGGAGAAAACTATGGCAAACAAAGAAATTCATTTCTCAGATTCTGCGAGAAACAAACTTTATGAGGGCATTAAACAATTAAATGATGCTGTGAAGGTAACAATGGGACCACGCGGGCGCAATGTGCTTATCCAAAAGTCTTATGGTGCGCCAAATATCACTAAAGATGGCGTGAGCGTGGCAAAGGAAGTCGAGCTTGCTGACCCTATTATGAATATGGGCGCACAGCTCGTAAAAGAAGTCGCTAGCAAGACTGCTGATGCAGCTGGTGATGGCACGACTACGGCGACCGTGCTCGCACACGGAATCTTTAAAGAGGGCTTACGCAATATCACCGCTGGTGCAAACCCAATCGAAGTCAAGCGTGGTATGGATAAGGCAGCACAAGCTATCATCGATGAGCTTAAAAAGAGTAGCAAAAAAGTCGGCGGTAAAGATGAAATCGCTCAAGTTGCTACCATTTCTGCAAACTCTGATGAAAAGGTTGGTAATTTAATCGCTGAAGCAATGGATAAAGTCGGCAAAGACGGCGTAATCACCGTTGAGGAAGCAAAGGGAATCAACGATGAACTAACCGTAGTTGAGGGAATGCAGTTTGATAGAGGTTACCTCTCTGCGTATTTTGTAACTAATGCTGATAAAATGATTGCTCAGCTTGAAAATGCCTATGTGCTTTTAACAGACAAAAAAATCTCTAATATGAAAGAGATTCTGCCAATCTTAGAGGCGACAATGCAAAGTGGCAAGCCACTTTTGATTATCGCTGAGGACATTGAGGGCGAGGCTTTGACTACTTTAGTGGTAAATAAACTTCGCGGTGTGCTTAATGTCTCTGCGGTTAAAGCACCCGGCTTTGGCGATAGGAGAAAGGCAATGCTCCAAGACATTGCGATTCTCACAGGTGGTGAGGTCATAAGCGAAGAACTTGGCAAAAGTTTAGAGACCGCGAGTTTGCAAGATTTAGGACAAGCAGCGCGCGTTGTCATCGATAAAGACAACACAACCATAGTCGATGGCAAGGGTAGTGCAAAAGCGGTCAAAGACAGAATCGCGCAAATTAAAACCGAGATTGCTAACACCACGAGCGATTATGATAAAGAAAAGCTCCAAGAGCGACTTGCTAAACTTAGCGGTGGTGTGGCAGTCATCAAAGTCGGTGCGCCAAGCGAAGTGGAGATGAAAGAGAAAAAAGATAGAGTAGATGACGCACTTAGTGCGACAAAAGCAGCGGTTGATGAGGGCATTGTCATCGGTGGTGGCGCGGCTCTTATCCACGCGACTAAAAAGGTGAATCTAAAATTAGAGGGCGATGAGCTTATCGGCTATGAAATCATTAAACGCGCGATTAAAGCTCCGCTTGCTCAAATCGCACGAAATGCGGGATTTGATAGTGGCGTGGTGGTCAATGAAGTGCAAAATGCAAAAGACACTATCGGCTTTAATGCGGCTAAGGGCGAGTATGTGGATATGTTTAAAGCTGGGATTATCGACCCGCTTAAAGTCTCTAGAATCGCATTGCAAAATGCAGTCTCTGTCTCAAGCTTGCTTCTCACCACAGAGGCGACAATCAATGAGATAAAAGAGGACAAACCAGCCCCAGCAATGCCTGATATGGGCGGTATGGGAGGAATGGGCGGAATGATGTAATCCGCCATTTTAGATTCTCTAAAACTTCTTAGTCCTAAAGAGAGAATCTCTCTTTAGGCAATCCTTATAAAATCAACTTCTTTAATGTTTAAAAACTAAAGACATATCGTGCAACCATATTGTAAGTATTTTGGTAATCCAATCTTCCCGTTGTAGCACCCTCGAATATGTTATTTGCAAAGAGTGGCATACGCAATGCTATTTCAATGCCGTGATGAGAGGCAATGTTTGTGCGTAATCCTACATTAAGTGCGAAATCAAAGCCATTTTTATTAAATGTCGTAGCGAGAGCTCTCATTGCGGGAAATGCTCTGTTTTCCCAAGTGTTGCCACCAAGACCAAGCCCAATAGAACCACCAAAACTCACACTCTCAGTGCTTATAAAATTCCCCAAGAAATCCACATTTGCGCCATAGTTAGTTAAACGGAGTGTATCCCCTTGCTTGCTAAAATTATTAAAAGAAACATTGGCATAATATCTCAGTCCAATTTTGGGACTAAAAAACTTCTTATATCCAAAGCTAAGACCATATCGTTCCCCTGAGGCTATCCTAGTATCTATGCCTTGTTGAGAAGTGCGCTCTCCTTTAAAATCGCCTCGACCTACTTCTATTCCTACAAACACGCCACTTTCCTCTGCTATTGCTATGTTTGTTTAGAGCAAGGTTTATCATTGCTTTATTCATTTTTAATTTCCTTTGAATGTTAATTTTTGCTTAAATTATAAGCACTGCCACACATTTATACCTACCCGCACCCCCAAAAAAATAACTTAAAAATGGAGATAAATTTGTGCAAAATTACTTTTTGTAAAATCAAATCAAGACAAAATGATAGTTGTGAATGTAAAAAAGTTCAAAGCAAGAATGTGCGATAGATTGGAGAATCTAGACACTCTTTTTACTATGAATTTTAGGGTATCTAGATCCTTGATTGCTTTTAAAGCAACTTCTAAAATTTAACACTTAAAAAATACACTATCCCTAAAAGCTAAAAATATATCGAGCAGTTACGCTGTAACTGCTCGAAAAATCAACTTTTGAGTCGAGTGCTGCATCAAAAACGGTATTTGCTAAAAATGGCACTCGCGCGGCTATTTCAATGCCGTGATGGGAAAAAAGATTTGTGCGCAAACCTACATTAAGTGCGAAGTCAAACCCTGTGGTGCTCACTTTTAGTCCCAAATCTTTGGCATCGGTGAGAATCTGATTAAACCAAGTGTTTGCACCAAGTCCAATACCAACAAAAGCACCAAAATCAAAATGTTCTGTTGCTATAAAGTTACCCAACAAATCAACATTAGCACCATAGTTAAGGAAGCTAGTGAGCTCTTCGCCACCCGTTCCACCACTTACACCTAAACTTTGTTGGAATGATATATTGGCATAATATCTTAGTCCAATGTGGGGGTTAAAAAATTGCTTATATCCAGCAACCAAACCATATCTCATTGCATCTTCTGTTTGGGTTGCTAATGCTCCTGCAAGCTGTCCTGTGATTCCAATGTCGCCATAGCCAACTTCTGCTCCGACAAACACGCCACTCTCTTCTGCCATTACTCCACTTGCTAAAGCACTAGCCAAAGCAAGGCTCATAATTCCTTTTTTCATCTGCTCTCCTTATGGATTGAATTTCTGCCTGTTTTTTTTTACAAACTTTAACAATTAAATTTCACGCTTGGCGCGCAAGTTTAATGTTTAAAGATTCTCAATCAAACAAAACATTGGGAGGAATTCTATCTACCCCCCCCCTTAAATACAGCTTAAAAAATAGAGGAATTTTGCAAAAAAACGCTTCTTTTTACAAAAATACAAAAAATAGCAAAACCCCCTTAAAATTCAAGGGAATTTTTGCGTAAAGCTAGAGGAGCGGAATTGTAAATGTAGCAGTTTAGAGAATCTCAGCGAGCTCTTTGGTGTGATAAGAGATAATTATATCCGCCCCAGCGCGCTTAAAGCCAAGCAAAGTCTCAAGCATAACCTTTTGATAATCAATCACACCCGCTTTTGCAGCGGCTTTTAGCATAGCGTATTCGCCACTGACATTATACACCGCGAGGGGTAAAAGTGCGCGCTCTCTAATATCACGCACAATGTCTAAAAATGCCAAAGCAGGCTTCACCATTAAAATATCCGTCCCCTCTTTTTCATCATTTAAGCTCTCTAGTATGGCTTCTCTGCGGTTTGCTGGGTCTTGTTGATAAGTCTTCCTGTCGCCAAAGCTCGGCGTTGAATCTGCCACATCGCGAAATGGACCATAATACGCGCTGGCAAATTTGGTAGAATACGCCATTATTGGGAGATTGACAAAGCCCGCTTTATCTAGCCCATAGCGCAATGCGCCTATGCACCCATCCATCATTCCGCTTGGGGCTATCATATCTGCGCCACTTTGGGCGAGTATTTGAGCTTGCTTGACTAAGATTTCTAGCGTGGCGTCATTATCCACACTTTGAGTTTTTTCATCGATGATTCCACAATGTCCGTGGCTGGTGTATTCACAAAAGCACAAATCCACAGTTACAAACATTTGTGGGAATGCCCGCTTGATTTCTCGCAATGCCACCGCGACAATGCCATTTTCACTTAACGCACTTGAGCCAATAGAATCTTTATGCGAGGGAATGCCAAATAAAATGATATGAAAAATTTTAAGTTTGCAGAGATTCTCCACTTCTTTAAGCAATTCATCGATACTAAGTTGAAACACGCCCGGCATTGAGGGAATCTCATTCCTAATGCCTTTGCCCTCTATGACAAAAAGCGGATAAATAAAGTCCTCTAAGCGCAAATGTGTCTCTCGCACGAGATTGCGTGAGTGTTCATTTAGTCGTAATCTGCGAAGTCGTGCAAACATTGTCTCCCCCTTAGAGTATGTGTTTATCAGCAAATGGTTTTTGTGGGTGGTTTTTAAGGTTGCAGAAATTATCCACCACGCAACCTTTAATCATAAAAATATTTTTCCCATCTTCGTGGAAATATTTTAGCGCAAAATTTTGGTTATCAAGTGTGTTTTTAATGATATACATTCCTAATCCAAAACCGCCTTGATGACTCTTTTTAGAATCTTTAAAGTAGGGTTTGAAATATTCAGTGATTTTGTGTTTGAGTGGTGCGCCTAGATTCTCAATATAAAGGCAATCATCTTTGGTATAAACACACACCTTGCCATCGGTGGAGTATTTTATCGCATTATCAAGCATATTTTTTGTCGCAAGACTAAAAAGCTCAAAGTCCGCCTTAATGAGCGCGTAGGGAGATTGTAGAGTGATTGGGCTTTGTGTGTTTGTGTCAATGAGGAGCATTTGTTCGTTATGCTCGATTAAATGTTGGAGTAAAAATTCGCTTTTTTTGATTGTGTGTGCTTTGGAAGTAAGTTGTTCGAGTTTGGCAAATTCGTTAATAAGCTCATTTAGCCGACTAAATACCGAGCATAATCGCTCTTTTTGCGCTTCGCTCTCAAGCATTTCAGCAGCGATTCTTCCTCTTGTAATTGGCGTTTTAAGTTCGTGCATTATAGAGCGCAAAAATAAAAATCGCGCCTCATTAAGGGCTTTAATTTTATTGGAAAATTTGTAAAATTCATTGGCGAGCAAGTCAATTTCATCTTTTGGATTTTTTTTAATGGGGATATAGTCGCTTTGATGTGATGAGAGTGTGGCTATTTGCGCACGCAGTGTGTTAAGCGGGATTAAGGCGCGGAGTAGTAAAATAAAGACAAAGGTCAAAATAATAATCCCTGCAAGCGTGATAAAATACAAACTTTCGTAAGAATGCGTAATGGTGTCTTTGTATAAAATCGCCTCTTCGTGGTTTTCTAATAAAATGTAGATTCCATTGGTTGTCTTACGCATTTTTGCCACCGTGCCAAAGAATCCGGGCGGGAGTTTATCTTCTTCTTGCAGTCGCTCTTTGAGTATGTCCTGCGTTTCTACAAATCCAAGCTCACGCAAGTATCGCTTGACAATATCCGCACCACCGCCAAATGCTCCAATTTGGTTAATGGTGGTAATGATTTGGTTGTATTTTATGTCGCGGAGTTCTTGCTCATCTTCAATTTTATCTTTGATAAAAAAGTAAGAAAATGCAAAAAAAGCAAGCAAGGCAGCGATAAATAAAAAAGTGATTTTAAAAAATATCGAATGCCAAAAGCGATTCATTGTCGTGCCTTTTTAAAATATTTATGCCAAAGATTGTAGCAAAAATGCGTAATGCTTTTTACAAACTTGCATTAACATTTGTGATTCTAACACTTAGCGTTTTATATTATAATTTAGACTTGTGCGTATTATGCGTTCATTTTGTGGTTTGGGAAAATTTCTAGAGGCTTTTTTTAGCGTCTTTAGCGCGTGCTTATCAAGTGTATCAAGCCCACTGCTTTGCGTTATATGCTCATTTATTATATTTCCACTTGTTGTGATAGAAAATTCCACTGCTACCATACCCTTAAGCCCCATTGCTGAGAAATTTGGTGGATATTTATGCTCTTTTAGAATGATGTTTTTAATTTTTAGCGCGTATTCATCATCTTGGGAATGAGAGTTTGCTATTTGCTCTGGGCTTTGTGTGGTTTGTTGTTGTGGGTTTTGTGTAGAATGAGTAAGAGAATCTTGCTCCTTTGTTGTTTCTTGCCTTGGTTTTTGGATTGGTTTGTTGAGCTCTAATTGTTTGTAGTTCTTGTGCGTGGAGGGCTTAGATGCGCTTTGAATCTGTGATAAAGCAATGCTAATGGTATGTTCGCTTGGAGTATTTGGGGTGATAATGGAGTGATTGCCTAGCAAAAAATAACAAAACGCTCCCACATAAAGGACAAGTGCAATGCAAAATGCAAGGAGATTATCGTTGTTTTTAGTCATTGTGAGATTCTTTGTGATTGAATATTTGGCAAAAGTATCGCCCATTATTTGGCAAATCTATGCGCGTAGAGTGTATGTCATAGAGCGCGTTAATGTGAGATTCTCTTAGTGCATTATCCGCATTATCATACACCAAAGTGCAACCTTGTTTTATCATTAACACCTTATGTGCGATGAAGCATTGCTCGGGGTGATGAGAGGTGAGCAAGATAGTTTTTTGCAAGGATTTAATAATCTCAAGCAACTTAAAGGAATAGGATATATCAAGCGCACTCACGGGTTCATCAAGGATAACAATCTCGCTCTCTTGGACAAGCGCGCGTGCGATGAGCCCAAGTTGCCTTTGCCCGCCACTTAGGGTTGTGAAATTATTATAGGCTAAATGTGCTATGCCAAATCGCTCCAAAACTTCTATGGCTTTTTGCTTATCTTGCTTGGAGTAAGAAAAGAGCGGAGCGCGAGCAAATCGCCCCATTATCACTATTTCAAGCAAACTAAATGGCAGACTTGTGTAGTGAATCTGGGGCACATAGGAGAGGAGCTTTGAGCGAGCGAGATTTGAGAGGCGCGCAGATTCTAAGCCATTAAGCAAAATATGCCCACTATAATCAACTATGCCTAAAATTGCTTTAAGCAAAGTGCTTTTGCCCGAGCCATTCGCACCCAAAATACACACAATCTCACCTTTTTGCACGCTAAAGTTTATGGTATGCAAAATGGACTTTTTTTGCAAACTTACACTAAGGTTATCAATGTTTATAATGCTAGATTCTCGCATTGTATCCCTTTTAGACTAAACGCTTTTTAGTGATAAAAAGCACCAATGCAAAAATGGGAATCCCAAAGAGTGCTGATAAAATGCCAATGGGGATTTCTGTGCTGCTTACACTGCGCGCCAAAGTATCACAAAAAAGCAAAAAAAGCCCCCCAAAAAGTGCGCAAAAAATAAGCATAAATCGGTGTGATGCGCCGATTAAAAATCTTGCAATATGTGGCACAACAAGCCCTATCCAGCCAATAAGCCCGCCAAGCGCGACACTACAACTCGCTAAAAGTGTGGCTATCACAATAAAGAGCAATCGCACTCTGCGCACATTTACACCTAGCGCAGAGGCACTTTCATCATCAAGATTGATAATATCAATATGACGCGAAAAAACCAACGCACAAATAAAACTTAGCACAAATACAACGCTAAGAATGATTAAGGCAGTTTGCTTAATGTGTATGTGTGCTAAAGAGCCCATAAGCCAATACACAATATCTGGCAAGGTATTGTATGGGTCGGCAAGAAGCTTTAACACACTCACTCCTGCGCCAAAAAATGCTGAGCTAATCACACCACCCAAAATAAGCATAAGCACACTTTTATATCCATCAAAGACAAAAGAAAGGAGCATTGCCACGCACATTGCCAAGAATCCAAAAACAAAACATAAAAGCTCAATGCCCACCATACTAAAGCCTAAAACCATTCCAAGTGCCGCACCAAAACTCGCACCATTAAGCACGCCTAAGATTCCGGGTGAGACAAGAGGATTCCCAATCACGCCTTGATAGAGCGCACCAGAGAGCGCGAGTGCTGCACCAATAATGATAGCACCAAGAATGCGTGGCAGGCGAATAGAATGTATCACATAGCTTTCTTTTGTAGTGTCTTGGGGAGAATCTATACTAAATAATAGCTTAAACACACGCTCATTTGCAATCTCATAATTTCCTAAAGTAAGCGCGTATATGCTTAGAGCACACAAAAGCACGCATACAACAATAATGGAGAAAATTTTTATGCGAATGCCTGTGTCTTTTTGCGTCTGTGTATTTTTAGGATTCCATATCTTTGGCATTGCGTGCCTTAGATGTGAGAATCTTTAGCGATATATGCGATGCCAATTTCGCGTTTATGCGTATAGGATACTTCGCCATTTTGTGCGTGAGAGCGCACATACTCTGCGATGAGTTTTTCGTTTGGCACGCCATTATGTACGCGCACATTAAATATCATATCCTCAATGGCTTTTTCAACGCTACTTGTATGCAGGAAGCTCGATTCCATAAATTTATGCGGTGGAATCTTGTAGCCAAGCTCATCAAGCCATTGCAACACTTCTGGCAATCCTGTGGGAAGCTCAAGCTCTAAATTATGCTTTTGTAAAATTGCACTCGCAAATGGAGATTCCCTATATCGTCCCCAACCCACATAGCAAAAACACTCTTTACACATTTCTAAGGCTTTTTTAAACCCTTGTTTGTTATTCATCGCTGGAGTCATCGAAGCAAAGGCAATGTCAAAACTTTTTGTGGGTGTGAAATCCTCCCATTTCGCGCAAATGGTATGAATGTTATCACCACCAAGCTCACTTGCATCTTCTTGTAAAAATTTTAGCATTTCCTCCGCGCAATCTACACCTGTGATTTCTTTTGCTTCAGTATAGAGTGCGAGGCTAAATCGCCCATTCCCGCAACCAATGTCAATGATATGCTTATTTGTGAAATCCGCACCATTTGCTCGAAAAAAATCTAAAATCTCAAGTGTATCTTTGGCTGGAGTTTTGAAGCGCGGATAATTTCGTGCTTTCATATTCCACACATCGGCTATATGTTTGTTTTGCATTTTTCCTCCTATTGTCCTCTTGCTTTGTATCGTTCGCCGTGCCCGAAGATTCTCTCATAGTTTGCGCTATCAAGGGGTTGCAAAAATTGCTCAAAAAAGTCAAAAATAAGAGAATCTATTTCCTTTTGGCTTAATAATTCAGGATGCACGCGAGAAAACGCCCAAGGCACACCAAGAATCTGCATTATGCTAGGTGGCTTCATTAGCCAATTACTTGGCGTTGAGGGGGCGTAATAGACCTTTTTTTCTCGCACAGCGCGTAAGTTCTGCCAATCTTGTGTTGGATTTTGTAATATATCTTGGTAAAGTCCAATTTCGCGCACAAAGATAATGTCTGGGTCTTTTTTGAGTAAAAACTCAAAGTTTATGCTTGAGATATGCTCCATTTTGCCTAATTCTTCGCAAGAGAGGACATTTACCCCGCCTATTTGAGAGACTAAATCACTTGGTTCATCTTTGCCACATTGGCTTTGTAAGCCATCAACTCCTTGTGCGAGATAGACTTTAGGACGATGAGTGATTTTAGCGCGCAAGGCATTGAGGGTTTTTTCACTCGATTCTATAAACGCTATAAGCGCGTCTGCTTTCTCTTTAATATCTAACGCTTCTCCTATGGCTCGTATGCTTTGGGGATATTTGGTGCTATCAAATGCGGGGATTTTAATAGTTTTTATCCCCGCGCTTTCATAGGCTTGTATAACTTCATCTTGTGTAGATTCTAAGAAAAACACAATATCGGGTTGCAGGGCGAGTATTTTTTCATAGCTTGTTCCCTTGCCACCAGCGTGCATTCCTAATATGGGTAGTTGTGCCACGCCTTTAGGCATAAGCGTAATGTCTTCAGGGTAGGGCTCATAATTTAGTCCAATAAGTCCTTGTGGATAAAGCAATTCAAGCATCACAGTGATAGGCGGTGCAACCCCAAAGATTTTAAGTGTTTTTTCTTGTTCGCTAGATTGCTCGCTTTGTTGCGTTTCTTGTGGCGTTTGCTCATCTTTATCCCCACACGCACTAAAGCCCACAACCAAAAGCATACTAAAAAGTGCGCCATAGAGCCATTTAGCATTCATATCTACTCCTTTTAAGCTGATAGATTCTCTCTATCATTGGTGAATGGTAGCATTTTCTCTATAAAATTTTACTTAATATATAAAAAATTATAGTATTTTTACAATATTTTGGCGTTTTACTTTGTTAATGGTGTTTAAATCCCGTGATTTGATAATAGCGCAAAAAGTCATCATCTCCATCTTGCAATAATCCTTTTTGCCTTAGACCATCGATGATAGATTGCGTGCAGTCCGTTTCTTTGGGCCACTCTCGCTCATAGCCATCAGCCTTGCTTTTATCGCTCGCATCGATAAAAACCACACCACTCTCCACCCAAATATCGCGTTTAGCATCAATGTTATTTGTAATACGCCAAGTTAGCATATATGGATTGCTTAAATCATTTTTGTGCCAATCAAGCACAAAAACAATCTTTAGATTCTTTGCAAGTTCGCCTAATGGAGTGCTTTGGAAAAGTGCTTTGAGACTTTTGTCCTTTTTTTGCACGCCTAGTATGCAGATAGGATTGCGCGTATCGGTGAAATATTGCTCTAATGAATGGATAAATGGGAATCTTTGGCGCAAACATTGCAGTAAATCATCATTAGAGCGTAGGATAAAATTCGTATCTTGTGCCTTTTCCTCACCTAATGTTTGCACGCCAAGTTTGCCACCAAAGGCAAAATTTGGGCTTGAATGGTCGAGTGCATCACAGATTCCCTCGCTAATAAGCAAGGAATCCAAACCAAATCTATTAAGCACATAGCGAGCAAGAGCCTCATAATCTCGCAAATTAGGCGCGTCTTCATCGACAAAAATCGCGTGTTTGACAAAGCTCATTTGTCCAACTCCCCAAAATGCGTGCATAAGCTGCATAGCGTGTGCGGGGTATTGTGGGGCGATGCGCGCAAAGATGAGGTTATGAAACACGCCACACTCGGGCATAGAGTAATCAAGCAATCCGTGTGCGGTTTTTTGAAGTAGGGGCAGAAAGACACGCTCGGTTAAATATCCCATATATTTGTCTTCTAGTGGTGGTTTCCCCACCACAGTGGCAGGATAGATAGGATTTTTTTTCATTGTGATAGCACTTACTTCAAGCACAGGATATGGCTCTATGGGGGTGTAAAATCCTGTATGGTCGCCAAATGGTCCCTCTTCGCGCATATCATTGGGATTTACCCAGCCCTCAATGACAATATCTGTGTCATAAGGCACGCAAATATCGTTAGTAAGGCATTTAACCACGCGAGCATTTTTCTCACGGATAAAACCATAAAGCAATAACTCATAGATTCCTATGGGTAGCGGGGCTTGCCCGCACCAGATATACAGTGGGTCGCCACCAAGCGCAATACTTACAGGCATTTTTTGATTTGCCTTTTTATAGTCGTTAAAAAAATGATTAGAATCTTTGTGAATTTGCCAATGCAAGCCAAGATGAGATTTATCATACACTTGTAAGCGATACATTCCTAGATTTTTTTTCTCTCCATCTAAAGAGTGCGTATAGACTTGCCCCATCGTGATAAACGGCCCTCCGTCATTTTCCCAAGTGGTTAAGATAGGGAGTTCATAGAGGTTTATTTCTTGTTGTCTTACTTCTTGGCAAGGCGCAGTGCCTTTGTGAATTTTGGGAAAAATATGGCGCAAGGCATAGAGTTCTTTGAGTTTTAAGAGTTTGGCTAAAAGCGTTTTTGGCGGGCTGGCGTTAAGCAGAGATTCTATGTGTTTGGCAATGATGTCTGGTTGTTTTTGGATAAGGAGGTTTAGCCTTTTGTGTGAGCCAAAGATATTCATAAGCACAGGGATTGTAAATTTTTTGTTGGTTTTTGTGTCGATAGGGTGAGTGAAAAGCAGTGCTTTAGAATCTTTTTTCTTTACTTCAATGTATGCAAGATGTGGGATTTCAAGGTATATATCAAGTGGTTTGTCAATGATTTTTAGTTCATTATGGTCGCGTAAAAATTCTATAAGTTTTTGCGTGTTGCCAAAGTCTTTGAAATCATTTGCCTGCTTCATTTAGGCGACCTTTATCATTATCACTGCGCCAAGCAATGTCGCTACAAGTCCGCTTCCAATGCCAAAAAGCAGTGCTTGAGGTTGCATTAAATGCACCTCAATAAGTGCTAAGATTCCTATGATTAGCACGATGTAGCTAAGCATTCGTAGAAATGAAAGGCTTAATCTCGTGCCAACAATAAAGCGCGAAGAGAAGGGAATCTTTTGCTTGTTTTGTTCTTCTTGCGTATCATTAGATTCTTCATCGACACAATCTTTTGTTGTGTTTGTATCGATATTTTGCGTTTGGAGCTGTTGGGATTTGATTTGACGCAAGATTCCGATAAAAGAACTCCCACAAACCACACTAAAAGCAACAAAACCAAACCCAAAACTACAAAGAGAATCTCTCCCAAAAAATGCACAAACAAATGTGCCACAAATGCCAATGCCAAACCACATTGCGATACATACATTGCGTTTATTTGTCATAAGGACCCTCATCATCTTCATCATCAATGTGTTTGTTATGTGCATTGTATGCGTAGCGCGGATTATCTGCTAGGCTATCGAGCTCTCTTTTATGCCGTTTGTATGCCTTATATACATTTAAAATCGCTGCTGCTATGCCCCAAAAAATCCCAAGCCATAGCAACCAACCAATATCGGTGAGTTTTTTTAACAACCACCCAAGCCCGAACCCAAGCAACACAGCTACCACCATAGAAATCCCAAGACTTAAATCATACGCTCCTTCTACGACCTTAGCAAGGCGAGGTTGCGATTCACAATCTTTAGCATTTGTGTTTTCTTGTGATGGGTTTGTGCGATTGTTTGGCATATTTACACTCCTTGAGCGATTTCTAAAAAGCTCTCTCTTGCGGCATTTATGCTAAAGTGTATTTTATCTTCTCCCATTGCCGTGCAGATAAATCCTGTTTCAAATTGCGAACAAGCCAAATACACACCTTTTTTAAGCATTTTTTGATGAAAGAGCGCGAAAGTTTTTGTATCGCTTTGTTTTGCGTCATCAAAGTTTTTTACAGGATTTTGATTGAAGAAAAATCCAAACATTGAACCACGAACGCACACTTGCAATGGGATTTTAGCCTCTTTTGCGCCATTTTGGAATCCGCAAGTAAGTTTGTTGGCGAGATTCTCCAGGTTTTTATAAATGTTTGGATTGCGTTTGAGTTTCATAAGTGATGTGAGACCTGCGCTTACAGCGATTGGATTCCCGCTGAGCGTGCCTGCTTGATACACCGCTCCCACAGGCGATAAGAGTTTCATAATTTCATCTCTACCACAAAACGCAGCGAGAGGCATTCCCCCGCCTATGACTTTACCAAAAGTCGCCATATCAGGCAACACATCACAAAACTCTAAACTCCCACGCAAGCTAGCACGAAATCCACTCATCACTTCATCAAAGATAAGCACCGCACCAAATTCATCACAAAGATTTCGCAATGCACTTAAAAAATCCCTATCCGCAGGCACAAGTCCCATATTTCCAGCGATTGGTTCGATGATGACGCACCCCACACCACTACTATTGTTTTGACTTATCTCAAAGCATTGTCTTACAGAATCTATATCATTATAACGCGCTACTAAAGTGTGTTTGCTTATGTCGCTTGGCACACCGGGCGAACTTGGATTCCCAAAAGTGGCACAGCCACTCCCCGCACTCACAAGCAAACTATCGCTATGCCCGTGATAGCAACCATCAAATTTGATAATATCATCTTTTTTGCTGTATGCTCTTGCTACTCGAATGGCACTCATTGTCGCCTCTGTGCCAGAGCTTACAAGGCGCACTTTATCAATGCCATCATAAATGCTTATGATTTGCTTTGCCAAAGCGGTTTCAATCTGTGTGGGTGCGCCAAAACTAAGTCCATTTTTGGTCGCTTCTAATACGCTTGATTGTATATCATCATCACAATGCCCAAAAATAAGCGGTCCCCAACTTTGCACAAAATCAATATATTTGTTGCCATCTTCATCATAAATATACGCCCCTTGCCCTTTTTTAATAAATGGTGGCACGCCACCGACAGAATTAAACGCTCTCACAGGTGAATTTACACCACCTATAATGACTTGTTTTGCCTCGTTAAAATCATTGATACTTTGGACTAGATTCATATATTCCCCTCCAACATTAAAGTTTTTAGCATTATAATTTGGCTTGGCTTAAAATTCTAATAATTTTGATAAAATCTTTTTAAGTTTTAGCCCGCACAAGGATAAGTCCTCCAGCGATAATCCCACCAATGCCAGCTAGCACCATAGCACTTGGGAAACTATCGCCCAATATTAAGCCCAAAAACATTGAAAACACTACATCTAAATATCCCACTCCAGCGATAATCCCAGCTTTTTTTGCTACGCCATAGGCTTTGGTGATATGAAGTTGATACAACACCCCTAGCACACCCATAACTACAATGATAATCCAAGACTGAGCACTTGGTATCGCAAATGGAGCAATGAGAAAGTCAAGATTCTCTACATATATGCTTGGTGCGTAATATCCAGCGAGCATTGAAAGCAGTGGCATCAGCGTGCCAACCACCAAAAAAGAAAATACAATTTGTTCAGTGGCATAAAACTTCCGCAATCGTCTCGCACTCGTAAGTGCCAACGCACTAAAAAATCCACTCATCACGCCAATAATGGTGTTTTTCATATCAAATCCTGTGTGAGCGTCATCTTGCACCCAAGGATGTGAGACAAGGAGCACACCTAAAAATGCTAGCGCGATACCAAAACTTCCTCTAAAACCAATTTTTTCATCAAAGAGGATAAAAGCGATGAATGCAATAAAAATGGGCGAAGTTTTTTGGAATGCGAAAGCCCCACCAAGAGAGATGTGTGAGACATTGTAAAAAAATAAATACAGCGAAACCGCCCCCGCAAATCCACGAAATATGAGTAACCAAAAATGCCCGCCTATCTTATGAAATCGCAATCGCCAAAGCAAATACAGCATACAAATACAACCAATAAAGTTGCGGAAAAACACCACTTCAATCGCGGGCATTTCATCGCATACAATCTTCGCGCACGCTCCCACTAGAGCAAACTCAAGGCAGGCTAAAATCATAAAATATAAACTCAAATGATGTTTTATGACCCTTAGCATTATAACCCCTTGAAATCCTTGTAGATTCCAAGAATTATAAAACAAAAATATCAATCTAAAACATATAAAACAAAAAGTATTTTATGCTACACTTTTGCGAATTTAACGCATTGTGGGGAGCAGTATGGAATCTTTAAGCCTTGTGAGTGTTTTTGTGGTTGGGTTTATCGGCGCGATAACACCCGGACCAGATATTTTGCTTGTGCTTCGCTATGGATTAAATTTTGGACTTAAGTATAGTATTAGCGCGTTTTTAGGCATCGCGAGTGGTTGGGTGATTTTTTTAGGCGCGATTTATTTGGGATTATCAGTATTTTTAAACACGCCAATATTTCAGTTGGTTGTGAGCTTTGTTGGGGGGCTGTATTTGGGGTATTTGAGCGTGTGTATGCTTCGTGCAAAAGTCGATGAAAAAGCCCTGCAAAACCAAATTGATAAAAAAGAGCATATTCCTAAGGGCGTGGTGTATTCTTATTGCAAGGCATTATTTATTAACCTCTCAAACCCAAAGGCTATCCTCTTTTTTACCACTATTATCGTGCCATTTATGGGTGTGGATATTGGCACACCGCTTTTAGTGCTTTACATTTCTCTTTGCACGCCTTTTTGTCTTGTTATTATCGTGGCAAATTTCGCACGCAAACTTGTAACGCCTCGAGTTTTTGTGTGGATTGATAGAATCTGTGGCGTAGTGTTTGGAGCATTTGGGGTGTTTTTGTTTTATGGTGGGATTTTGCTGGCAATGGATATGGCATAGAATCTCTTTATAGAGATTCTATAATAAGTGTGTTTATGCGTTCGCTAAAGTCTTTGGCGTCTTGTAAGTTTTGTCCTTCTGCTACAAGTGCGCTATCAAAGAGCAAATGTGCGATTTGAGCGATTTTTTGCTCTTTGATTTTGCCATTTTTGAGTTTAGCAAAAATGCTATGATGAATGTTAAGCTCAATGTCTGGTTTAGATTGTGGGGCTTTTTGTCCCATTTGGGCGAGGAGTTGTGCCATCATTGGATTATCATTTTGGCGTATAATGCTTATGGGCGCTTGTTGCATAAGGCTTGTAAGTGTGATTTCTCCCACTTTTTCACCTAAGGCATTTTTAAAGCCCTCTAAGATTGTTTCAAACTCTTTTTTTGTTTTTTCATCGATTTGTTCATCGCCAATTTCGCTTAGTGCGTCTTTGGTGCTAATGTTTTTTAGTGGCACTTTATCGTATTCGCCAATGCTTGGGATTACCATTCCATCGATTTCATCGCTTAAGAGAAGCACCTCAAAGCCTTTATTGTGGAATTTTTCTAGTAATGGTGAGTGTTTGAGAATCTCTTTATTTTCTCCAAGCAAGTAATAAATGCTTTTTTGGTCTTTATTCATAGAATCTTTGTAGTCTTTAAGCGAGATAAACTCACGCGTATTGCTCTCAAAGCGCAAGAGTTCTAAGATTTTTTCTTTATTTTCATAATCGCTATAAAGTCCCTCTTTAAGCACCTTACCAAATTGAGTATAAAATTGTTTAAAAATTTCCTCTTTTTTGGTGAGGTTTTTAATCTCGCTTAGGATTTTTTTTGTGCTCGCAGATTTAATGTTTGCGAGAATCTTGTTTTGTTGCAAGATTTCTCTACTAACATTAAGTGGCAAATCCGCACTATCAATCACCCCACGCACAAATCGCAAATATGGCGGCAAAAGTTCTTTATCATCATCAGTGATAAACACGCGTTTGACATAGAGTTTTATGCCACTTTGATAATCCACTCGGTAAAGGTCAAATGGCGCATTTTTAGGAAAGTAAAATAAAGTCGTGTATTCTAAATTCCCCTCCACTTTGGTATGCACATAATGCAGTGGCTCGCCATTATCGTGCGCAAAAGATTTATAAAATTCATTATAATCCTCTGGCTTTAACTCTGCTTTTGGTAATGTCCAAAGAGCTTTTGCCGAATTTATTTGCTCGATTTTATCCTCTGTATTTTTGCCTTGTTTTTTGCTCTCTTCTTCGCTAAGCGTTTCGGTGAAATGCAAAAAAATTGGGAATCCAATGTGTTGAGAGTATTTATCGATAATGCTTTGAATCTCCCAGCGCGAAGCATAATGCTTTTGGTCTTTTTTAAGATAAAGCGTGATATTTGTGCCAAATTCCTCTTGCACGCATTCCCCGATTTCATACTCACCCTTGCCCTCGCTTATCCACGCATACGCTTTATCCTCACCTGCCTTTTTGCTCTGCACCACCACTCTGTCTGCCACCATAAAGGCGGAGTAAAAGCCCACGCCAAATTGTCCAATAAGTGCAGAATCTTTTTTCTTATCTCCACTTAGTTGTGAGAGGAAGCTCTTTGTCCCAGATTTTGCGATTACGCCTAAATGCTCTTTCATATCCGCTTCATTCATACCAATGCCATTATCACTAATGCTAAGCGTGCCCTTTTTCTCATCAAATTGAATATCAATGCGCGGAGTAAAAGTAAGATTTTTATATTTTTCATCACTTAGTGTGAGATAAGAGAGCTTATCAAGTGCGTCAGAAGCGTTGCTCACTAGCTCGCGTAAAAAGATTTCTTTGTGCGAATAGAGCGAGTTAATCATTAAATCCAAAAGTTGGGTAATTTCTGTTTCAAAATGGTGTTTCGTTGCCATTGCAAACTCCTTGAATGATAAATTTTAGTGCATTGTAGCAAAGAAAAGTAACACAACCCAAAACTTTAGTTTATTTTATCAATAATCCTTATATAGAATCTATAAACTTTTATAAATCAAATCACTAAATATTTACGCATAAAAATCCAAAATGGTAGCAATTATTGCCAAAATATTAAAATATTTTAGCATTTAAGCGAGTTTTTATTTTAGATTTATTATAATCAATCCCAATTCTATAATTATCATTAAGGATTTATTGGTGAGAAATACCACTATTTTATTTAGATTATCAATAGCCACTCTTAGTTTATGTAGTGTGGTATTTGGAGATTCTATTTCGCGTCAAAGCATTATGTATTTCGCTCAAAATGAGCAAGATTCCACAATGGCAAACACAAACAACTCTGCCCCCCCCCCCTCAAGGAGAAAATAGCAATGGCAAAACCGATGAGAAAAATTTACAAAAAGTTCAACTTGGCAAAAGCACAGCCATCGCAGAGAGGGAGTTTGAAACTTATAACTCAGGAGCACAAGTGAATCGCCATATATTAGAATCTATCCCAAATGGCAATGGCGATATTGGAAGCGTGCTAAAGATTTTGCCAAATGTGCAGTTTGATAACGCACAAGGTAAATCCTCTACTGCAGGTGAGATTGACTTAGCGAGCATAAGCATTTCAGGCGGGCTATTTTTCCAAAATAATTTCCAGCTTGATGGCTTTAATATCAATAACGATATAAATCCTATGGGAAACAAAGTCTTTGGGAGCTCTAATCATCAACAATGGGGGAGCACTGCTTCGCAAGGCTTGCCTGTGGATACAAGCCTGCTCGATTCTATCACCGTGCTAGATAGCAATGTAAGTGCGGCGTATGGACGCTTCACAGGTGGCGTAGTGGAGGCAAATGTGCGCAAACCACGACAAGATGATGGCGGTATCAAAGGCTGGCACGGCAATATTAGTTATCAAATCACGCAGGGCAATGCAATGCCTAATGCGTTTTCAATGACGCGATACCATATCCACGAGCTTGAGTGGGAGAATTTCATAAACTCCACAAGCGAGTATTATCAGCCAGAGTTTATCAAGCACGCCATTAGAGCAAATGTGGAGGGCTATGCTACCAAAAATCTTGGCATTATCGCCTCTTTTAGCACGATTAGGAGCTATATCCCGCTATTTGCTTATACAAACACATATAGTGCAGGCACAGAGGCAGGGGGCAAAAAAGAACAAAAGCGCGTGAGCGATGATTATTACATAAAAGCACATTATACTCCAAACGAAAAACTCACTATCGAAGCAAATATAGCGTATATGCCTCAAGATAACACTTACTATCGTCCCAATGTCAAAGACAGCTATTTTGATTTACAAAGCGGGGGAATCCAAAGTGGGGTTAAAGCACTCTATCAAGCCTCCATTGGCTTATTAACCACACAAATTGGCTACAACTTTATGCAGAGCAGTCGTGATTCTCAAAGCAATTTTTGGGCGACTTGGCGATATAGCGAGGGTGATAAAAATTGGGCGTATTCACCCACCACGACTAGACGCACAGTCTCTCAAGGTGGCTTTGGCGATATGGAGCAGACTTCTCATACTCTAAATTTTAAAAGCGATTTTGACTTTGAGGAGTTAGAGATTTTGGGCATTACGCATAATTTCAAAGTTGGTGGCGAAGCAGGGTTTAATAGTGCTATGCGTAATCGCGCAAATGGATATTATATTTTTAGTGGGTATAATCTAAATGGACTGGGCACAACTTATGTCGCTAATCTAAATGGTGGCTCTTGTGGGGTGGATTCTCTAGGGCTTACATCTTGTTCGGAGGCGACTACGAATTATGGTGGGGCGAATTATAACGAAACTTGGCAGGGGCAGTATTTCAATCAAGTGCGTGCTCACGCTCCGGGCAAAAATGTCTTTAACACGCTCTCGTATGGAATCTACGCAGAAGACGATATGGGGTTTGATTTAGGCAAAGTAGGCGAGCTAAGCACAAGACTTGGGTTGCGTTTAGATGGAGATAATTATATGAGTAAGCACACACTTGCCCCGCGATTTTCTACAAGCTATAAAACGCCCGTGAAGCAAGATTGGCGCACGCAATTAACCTTTGGAGCAAATCGCTACTATGGGCGCAATATGCTTACTTATAGAATCTATGATGCTGATAATGCCGAGCAAAGTTTGAAGTATTATTATCGCACCAGTGCGCAAAGTGATTGGATTTTATCAAGCGCAGACCACCCGATAACTTCTACGATTTTTAGCAAACTCAAAGTCCCCTATGATGATGAGCTAATGGTTGGGATAACACAGAATCTAGGGATTTTTAGCGTGAGTGTAAAATATATCCACCGCGATGGCAAAGACCAAATCTATCGCACAAGGCGAGATTCTAGCATTCCCCGTCCTGATGAATCGCATTCTAGTAGTAGCTATATTTATAGTAATGGTGGGAAATCTCGCACCGATGTCATAGCACTCACTTTGCAAAATATAAAGCCAATCATCACGCAAGGAATTGCGCATAATTATTTGTTTAGCTTTGATTATACGCAAAGCAAACGCGATTATAATCCCTATCTTACAAGCACGGATTATAATGCAAATTTATTTGATGTAGTGCTGTGTGAGGGCAAACTCGCTTTTTATGGGCAGTGCTTTGAGCAACCTGAAAATTTCGTGCGTCCTTGGACACTGCGCCTTACTACCACGCACGCCTTTGTGTTAAAGCGCACCAAATGGATTATCAATAATTTCTTTCGCTTTCGCAGTGGGTATAATAGGCGATTGCAAATTTGGAATAAGCAATATAAAGACTACCAAACAACTCGCCCAAACATTTATCAGCAATATCAAGGACCGGGCTTTGATGCGAATTTTGATTTTTTAGACCAGTATGCAACTAGAGAGATTAGGTGGGCGTTTAATTGGGATATGCGAGTGGGCACAGAATATCTCATCACAAAAAGCGGGCACACAATTTATGTCAATGTGGATATAAATAATGTGCTTAATTTACGCAATGAGACGACACTCACCACAGGCAGTGCGAATCTAGATGGCGGTGGCGATGTAGCAAGTGCATATAATGCAAATGCGCTCAGCTACACCGCAAAGGCGTATGAGTTAGGTAGGCAATTTTGGGTGCAGGTGGGGTATAAGTTTTAGGCTATAAATTCAACTTACAAAACAACAAAGGAGCAAAAATGAAGAAAATCGGTGTGGTAATAGTATTTTTATGGTGTGTTGGCGGGCTTTTTGAGCTAGTGGGTGCGGAATCCAAACCAAATATCAACAAACTTCGCGCAATGTATAGCAACAAAGATTCTAGTAAATGGACTAAAGCACACATTGATGAGCGAATCTTGCGTGAAATTGCAAAAGATTTAGGGTTGCCAAATCATACAGATAAGGGCAATGAGGCAAAAATCCGCGCTCATATTGAGCTAAGGGCACTACCCTTAACGCCACCTTATCCGCAATCTAATCCCTTTAGCGAGGAAAAACGCGCTTTGGGCGAAAAGCTCTTTAACGACCCGCGTTTATCAAAAAGCGAGCAAATTGCGTGCGCCTCTTGCCACGATAGATATTTAGCCTTTGGCGATGGCAAGCCATTAAGCCACGGGCATAATAGACAGGTAGGACGCAGGAATGCGCCAAATATTATGATGAGTGCTTTTAGCACGGAGAATTTTTGGGACGGGCGGGCAAAAGATTTGGAATCTCAGAGCCTCTTTCCCATTGCCGACCCAAAGGAAATGGCAAGCACAGCGGATAAAGCCGCTAAAAAACTTAATGGCATTAAGGAATATAAAGATGAATTTCAAAAGGTCTTTGGCACGCGTAAAATCACTAAAGAGTTAATGGCACAGGCTATTGCCACTTATGAGCGAAGCCTTATGCCAGCTCAAACACGCTTTGATTTGTTTTTAAACGGGGAATCTAAGCGATTAACCGATAAAGAAGTTTTAGGCTTGCATATTTATCGCACTAAAGCACAATGCCTTAACTGCCACAATGGCGTGGCACTCACGGATAATAAATACTATAATTTGGGCTTGCATAATTATGGTAGAGAGGGCGAGGATTTAGGACGATATGAGGTTACAAAAGACCCTCTTGATATGGGGAAGTTTAAGACTCCCACACTGCGCCGTGTCGCGTTGAGTGGTCCATATTTTCATAACGGAAGTTTTCGCTTTATGCGAATGGTGCTAATGCACTATAATATGGGATTTTTTGGCGGGAATCCAACGCCAGAGCAAAAAAACGACCCACTTTTCCCAAAAACAGACCCGCTTATTCGTCCTCTTGGGTTAAATCTTGAGGAATTTGAGGCATTAGAAGCATTTATGAATGTGTTGTAAGATTCTGTGAAATATCACAGAATCTTTTGAATCGTTATGGTTGGACAAAAGTAACTACTCTGCCGTTGATTGGTTGTATAGGGCGAGCGTTTTGCTTGAGGATTGCTCCAAGTTGTTCAAGTTGCTTTGCAGATGCTTGGATAGTATCTTTCATAACGACCCAAGTTACATTGCCACTGCAAGGCGGAGTAGTCAAACTCCCTTGAAATGTGTAATACGCACTTTTGCTTGGCAATAAAGTGCTAAGCGAAATTCCTTTTAGCTTAAGTGGTTTTGTGTCATTGAGCTTTTTTGGTGTAGCCTTTAGTAGTGCTTCTAGCGCACCATTTTGTTCGCCATCTTGGATAAACACGCCGACCACAAGCAAGTTGCCATCAGTATCCTTATGCACTAAATGCACTTCAGCAGGATACGCCTTGTCATTTATTTGATTTTCAGATGGGGTATGGAAATGCAACTGCACGAGCTCATAAGATTTATTGTTAAAGCCTAGTGCCCCAGCATTATCAAATCCAACTTGCAATGTATGTCCGTTATTTACGATGTCTCGCGCTTTGCTTGCATAAGAATCTTCAATAGCAAAGTTAGGATTTGCCTTTGCCTTTTTTGCCTTAGATTCTACGATGTTGATTGGTGATTGGAGCTTTTCTGTCTTGCACGCTGCAAAACTGCTATCCAAATCCCCCCATTTTGCTGGACCCTCATCGCCTGTATATCCCCAATGTGTGTGATTCTCTGCTAGAGCAAATCCACACAAACACGCCACGAAACCTAAAGTTTTGAGAACTTTATTCATAGGAAACCTCCAATACATTAAAATGAAAATACGCTGATATAGTATCTTTTTTTTTACAAAAATACGCCTAAAATTTGATGGATTGGTTATATAAATGACAATATATTTATACAAACTCCATTATGTAAGTTATGAATTTGTCGGCATATTGCCAGAATCTGGTGCATCCATTTTGTCTTTAAAGATTTTTTTTGCTTCTTGTAGGCTTAAGTTATCCACTCTAAAACTTTCTAACGCATAAAATTCAATTTTACAAAAAGGTTTTGGGATAATAAATTTATCCCAAGTCTTAAGTTGCCAATATGCGCTACATTTCACGCGCAATGGCACGATTGGCACGCTAGCTTTTTGACTCATAGCGATGATTCCATCAGCGATAGAGTGGCACGGACCTCTTGGACCATCGGGCACGACACCCACATCATAGCCATTTTTTAGTAGTTTTAAAGAATCTATGAGCACCTTTAGCCCACCTTTAAAGCTCGAGCCTCGCAATTCTTTAAGCCCAAAGTAAGTGCAAAGTTTTGCCATTGGCTCGGCATCGAGGTGCTGTGAAAAAATTATATGGAAATTTTTCGCCCTTTGTGGGTTTAGCTTTTTTAGACGCGGTTTAAAGTAGAGTAAAAAAAGGATTGGGAGCATTAGGATTTCGCCGTGCCAAAAGCCAATAATAAAATTTTGCTTAAAGATTTTTTCATCAATATAAAAACGATGACGCGTGAAACAATATAATATCCATATAGCGATAAATCCAAGTGGTGGTATCAGCACAGCAGCGAGTTTGCGCCGAAATTCTCTTAATTCCATTGTTGCCTTTCATTAGTCATTGTATAAATGTGGTATGAAAATCGCATTTATAAACACATAAATTGTAGCTAAAGATTTACATAAACGCGTTATTTTATGATGAAAATTATCATTTAACAAGGACAACAAAGAATGCGTGCCAAAGAGTCAAAAGAAATTTTACAAAAAGCCATAAACAACGAGAATCTCAAAGCAAGCGAGTTGGTTAAACTCTATGAACTTGATATTTTTACGCTTGGTGAGGCGGCAGATTCTATCCGCACGCAAAAATTTGGCAAAAAAACTTTTTTTAACATTAACCGCCATATTAACCCAAGCAATATTTGTGCGGATATTTGCAAGTTTTGTGCGTTTTCAGCCCATAGAAAGAATCCAAATGCCTACCAAATGAGTTTAGGGGAGATTATCAGTCAAGCATATAATTCCTATCAAAATGGTGCAAAAGAAGTGCATATCGTCTCAAGCCACAATCCAAACTATTCGTATGGGTGGTATATGGATATGTTTAAAGAAGTGCGTAAGGCTTGCCCAGAGATTCACATAAAGGCAATGACTGCGGCAGAAGTGGATTTTTTAGACAGGAAATTTAACAAAGGCTATAAAAGAGTGCTTGAGGATATGGCAGAGGCGGGCGTGGATTCTATGCCGGGTGGTGGTGCGGAAATCTTTGATGAAAAAGTGCGCGCATACATTTGTAAAGGCAAAGTAAAATCTCATAGGTGGCTTGAGATTCACCGATATTGGCATTCGCTTGGGAAGATGAGTAATGCGACAATGCTCTTTGGGCATATAGAATCCAAAGAGCATAGAATCGACCATATCCTGCGATTAAAAGATTCTCAAAACTCTAAAGAGCGCGTAGAGAGTAAAAGTGGAGGATTTAATGCTTTTATTCCATTGCTCTATCAAAAGCAAAACAATTATCTTAGGGTGGAGAATTTCCCAAGCGGACAAGAGATTTTAAAAACAATCGCCATTGCACGCATAATTTTACAAAATATCCCACATATTAAGGCATATTGGGCGACTTTAGGGCTTAATCTCGCCCTTGTCGCGCAAGAATTTGGCGCAGATGATATGGATGGCACGATTGAGCTTGAGAGTATCCAATCTGCCGCAGGAGCAAAAAGCAAAAACGGAATCACAAAGCAAGAGATTATCTCCCAAATCAAAAGTGCAGGGTTTATCCCTGTGGAGCGAGATTCTTTATATAATGAAATTTGTGATTACACACAGGATATACCACAGGCGACACGCACAAACATATCGCTAAGTGATAGCGCAGGGAATGTGGGCTAAAGTGCAAGAGGCAGAAAATTAAGGAGGCAACAATGAAACAAAAAACTATCGGCAAAAAAGTTGAATTAGTGGGAATCGGATTGCACAAAGGCGTGCCTGTCAAAATGACGCTAGAGCCATTAGCTCCAAATAGTGGGATTGTGTTTTATCGTAGTGATATGGGTGTGAGTATCCCGCTATGCCCTCAAAATGTGATAGACACGACAATGGCAACGGTGCTCGCCAAAGATAACGCGAGGGTTTCAACCATTGAGCATTTGCTCTCAGCCATTCACGCACACGGAATCGATAATCTCAAAATCACCCTTGATAATGAGGAAGTGCCTATAATGGACGGCAGTGCGATAGGGTATTGTATGCTTTTAGAGGAGGCGCAAATCGTCCGTCAAGATGCGCCCAAAAAGGCAATGCGCATTAAAAAACCAATCGAAGTCAAAGATGGTGATAAATTCGTGCGTATAGAGCCAAGCGAGCGTGTGGTATTTGATTTTCGTATTTCTTTCCCACATCAAGCTATTAAAGAGCAGGCATATACATTTACTTTTTCTACAAGTGGGTATATCGAGGAGATTGCGCGGGCGAGGACTTTTGGCTTTTTAAGCGAGGTGAATTATTTGCGCTCTCAAGGGCTTGCTAAGGGGGGAGATTTGAGTAATTGTATCGTGCTTGATGATAATGGCGTGATGAATAAAGATGGATTGCGCTATAAAGATGAGTTTGTGCGACACAAAATTTTAGATGCTATTGGTGATATGGCGGTGCTTGGAATCCCGCTCATTGGTAGTTACATCGCTTTTGCGGGGAGTCATAAACTAAACCACCTCCTCACGCAAAAAATCCTAAACGAACAAGGCGCGTATGAAGTGGTGGATTTAGATGAAGTGGCTGAAGATGAGGCACTAGATTACGCACTAGCGCAAGATTACGAGCACAAAATCTAAATTTTTATACAAATTTTTACAATTTTGTCTATGGTGGCTTAATTTTTGCTATTGCAAGGAAGTGGTGTTTAGGAATCTTTGTGAAATTTTATAGATTCTTAAGCGCGAAAGAACTACAATGTATGCTTTGCAAGTGGTATTAAAATTTTAGGGAAGTGCAAGTCGTGGGCGAGATTCACAAAATATTAAACTTTTTACAAGCTAATTGGCATTTGACGGCGTATATTGGCGTGGTGGTGATTTTGGTGTCTCCTGTGGTGCTGTGGCTTTGTAAGCTGGCGGTGGATATTTTTGGGATTTTTTCCGTAGTTTTTGTAGAGATTACCTTTTTTATTACGATGCTTTTGCTTTGCTTTGTGGTGTTTTTAGGAATCAAGCAAGGATATAACTGCCTTAATGGCACGCAAGCAATACAAGCTGTGTGGCATTATATGGTCGCTAGTATCGCTTCGCTAGGGCTAATGGTAATGCTTAAGCGAATGCGCGATAAACAAAGTATCAGCACCAAGACAGAGCAATCCAGCGTTACCACAGATTCCCAAGATTTTGAATTTTAACCTCGTAATTTACCTACTTTTTCTTAGTTGTATTAAGTTTAATACATTTTTTTCAAAAATTGACAAAAACTCTCTTTTTTATGGTAAAATGTCGCTCTAAATCGTTTTTTTTTTTTTTGTCTTGCGCCGTTCTCATCAGTATTTTTGGTTTTATAAATTACTTAAAGGAGGAGTGATGAAAAGCATTTTAGCAAGGCTTGCAGGCGTGGTATTTGTATTTGGGTTGGTAGCGTGTGGCTCATCTAGCAGGAGTGCCGATGAAGCCTCAATAGAGTATGTTAAAAGCTGCTTTAGTGGCAGTGGGACGGAGTTTTTAAGCAATGCACGGGGTCCAAATGGCACTACGCTTGATAAAGAGCGGGTTATCGAGCGCACACAAGATATAGCCCAGCTACGCAGTTTCGCTCAAGCTCGAGGCGGGCTGAAGGCTATAAGCGTGCTAAAAAGTAGCAATATATCAAATGAAATACACAAGAATCTTATGCTTATAGAGTTAAAGGTGGAGTTTCATAATGGCGAGGCGGTGGATTATGTTGTGAAAGTCGCTCTTATTGATGATGTGTGGCGGGTGCTGGTGGATTGAGCGCGCGGGGCTATTGATTGGATTGTATGATTTTAATCTCATTAGAATCTAGCTCGTAGAGGGCATAGGCTAGCGTGTCGATTGTAGATTCTAGTGCGCTTGTATCCGCGCTAGAATCTTGTGCTTTTTGGTTAATCCTCCAAAAATCTCAAATAATTCTTTGATGATTTTTGGGTGTAAAATTTTCCCGCTATGGTGTGGCAAAACCATTCGTTTCGATTCTTTTTTGGATTCTATGACTGCCACTTTGTCTATCCACCACGAAGCCATTTTGCAATAGCAATGCCTCCGCTTCTTTTGCGACAATGCGATGAATCACATCTGTCTCTAAACTCTCCAAATATAGCTTAATGGCTTCTTTGATATTTGCCCGTGCTTCCTCAAAGCTCGCTCCCTCGCTTACGCAACCTTTTAGCTCTGGCACAAACGCAAAGTAGCCGTTTTCGTCCTTTTGTATCACTGCGTTTATTAGTATAGCTGTCCTTTTTTGCGAATTGTAGCATAATTTTTGGATTCGATGATTTTGTGCGAATCTAGGCTTTGTAAAAGGTTAGTTTTATTTTTTGTTTGGATTGCTTCGTTGTAGCTTCGCCACACCTCGCAATGACGCTTTTAGCTTTAAAATTTTATCTACAACATTTTGTGTTACTAATATTTGATATTTTATTCGTTTGGTTGCCACAGATTCCATTTGCAAATCCCCAAAATCACTAGTTTATCCTTGTCGCTATCTATGAGATATGCACGACATAGCCCTTGTAAATAAAATCGCGGATATTTGGGTTGCTAAAGTGGATTGATTTTCGATATTTGCGTGGCATAGAATCTAGCTGTTGGATTTTGTCTAAAAATTCGCACTCAAAATTTAGCGCATTTGCAATGCTATCTTGTGCGATAAAATCTAGCACCACTTGGAGTTGTGCTATAAATCGTTCGCTAAATTCAATGTGCATATTTCGCTTGTAAGTCCTGCATAAAGTCTTGCATTTGCTCTTTATACTGCGGTAGAGTCTTGGTTTTTAGCTTGCCTTTTTCATAGTCTTTAGCGTCTTGTTCTACCTGTGCTATGAAGTCTTGTGTCTGGTTATTTGGTGCATAGTCGATATGCAAATCATCAAGCAATGGCAAGATATAAGAAGCTTGAATCTTGCTTAGATTTATCGTATAGCGTTGCATAGCTGTCCTTTTGTGTAAAATTTTTGTGCAATTTTAGCATAAATATTTATGAGTTTTTGATTATGCCAATCTCGTGGGAATCCAATCCATAAAGTGCATAGACTAGCGAGTCGATTTGGGATTGTAAATCTTTGATTTTTGTGTCATATTGAGGTTTCGCAGAAACCGAAATATCTTTGTTGTCATTTTGAGCGGAGCAAAAAATCTCTTTTGTTGATTGAGATACTTCGCTTTCTTGCGAAAGCTCAGTATGACAAAGATTTTTTGACTCCAAAATCGTATCCACGAGATTTGCAATCTCATCGGCGATTTTGCGATTTTTGGAATCTATTTTTGGGATAGGGATTTTTCCTGCCACTTCGTTAGAAAAATCCATCGAGCGAATCGCTTTAGCATAAGCAAATCTGTGTGCATACCAATTTATGAGTTTTGAGTGAAATAACCCTAAAATAAACTTATTTGAAATATCCTCTTTGCAAATTATTTGAAAAATTGTATTAACGATTTTGTAGCTTTTATCATTAGTAATCGTGCCTGTAAATTTTATGTGTGATGTTGGATTATCAATGTGTGAGATGATTCGTTGCAATAAAATGCCATTGTCCTTTATTGTGGAATGTTCGCCGATTTTGTTTTTGTCAATATAACCCTTAACACCACTTATTGTGTATCTTTGGATTTCATTTCCACCCAAAACTTTGTATCCTTTTGAATCTTCATTCATAAATTTTTGAAAACTATCACCACGATAACATTCTGCAAAATCTAAAAGTGTTTGTTTGCAATTTTTACAAATTTTAATCCCCAAATCCAACTCTCTTTTGGTTAAGCCATTGACAAATATCCCAAATAAATCAATAAGTTTTTTATCAACAATAATGCTTTGACTTTGCGTTTGAGATTGACTAGATTCCGAATTTTTAAAGAAAATGCTTTTATAATTTTCATATTTGTGATTTTTATGCACGACATAGATTACCATTTCAAGCTTGACATAATTCCACGCCTTGCCACAATCTGCTAGCAAATAAAGATTTGGGTTTAGCACTTCGCGCAAGGGTTTCCATTTGGCGACATAGGCAAGGGATTTTGGCACGATAAAGGTATTTATGCCATTTGGACTTGTGATTTTATCGCCGAGCAAAATAAAAAGTTGCGCGGTATTTGTCGAGTTGAGTTTATAAATTTGCTTATATTTTTCTCTATCCTCTTTGCTTAAATCCGCACCATACGGTGGATTGCCTATCACTAAATCAAATCCCATAAAGTCGCCATTTTCGTCTAAAACTTCGGGGAATGCAAATCTCCATTCAAAAGAAGATTTTGCTTCATTTGCGATATTTTCATAGGCATTCATAGACTTTACCAATGCGATAAAATCGCGTTCCACAAATTCGCGTGGGTCATCTGCTTTAGGAATATCAAGGATTATCTGATGAAAATTAAAGTCATTTATATAAGTGTTTAGTTTGTTCTGCCACTCTTGTAGTTCTGCTATGTCGATATTTACCATTCGCGCATTATCGATACCATTGCAACCATAAGTTTTGAGATATTCTGCAAAAAGGATTTTAAATTCTCGATATGTAGGGTGCGTTTTGACAAAAAGATTTAGGATAAAGTCTTTGGCGGATTGTATTTTGCATTTATGCTGTGCTTTTAAGTCTTTGTGTGTTTCGTTTTTGTAGGCGTTTGTGGCTTCTTTGTAGATTTCGATTTGTCGAGGGAGTTTATTTTTTAAATCATTTAAAATCGCTTTGATTTCATAGCTAAAGACTAAGGTTTGTTTTTTGTTATTTTCTACTTTATCAGTCATGGTGAAAAGTCCTGCGGATTGGAGCAAATCTTTTAGCTGTTTTTCTAGCTTGTCTTTGGCAATATCTAGCGCGATATTTGAGAGCAGGCTATTTCCACATTTGATATTTATATCGATATTTGGGAGGGTTTGCATTTGGTGGATATGCGCGCTTAAAGTTGACTCATATCCCTCATCGCCCTGCGTGAGATAATAGCTATTTTTAAGCAATTCAATCCATAATCGTAGCCTGCAAATCTCCACCGAGTTTGGGTTTATATCCACGCCAAAAAGGTTGTTTTCGATTATGGATTGTTTGAGCGTGAAAAGTTCTTTTTGGATTTGATACTCTCTGCCTTGTGAATCTCTTTTATACGAGAAATCTGCTATATCTATCTCATCATCGATGATTTCTAAATGTGTAATATCGCTATTGATTAAATGCAGGTCATAATGTATCTGTATCATAGCATTGAGCGCGGATACGAGGAAGTGTCCGCTCCCCACAGCAGGGTCGCAAATGCGAATGCCTTGGAGCAAGGTTTTATACTTTTGTTTGATAGCGTTTCTATCCGCGCTTTGTCTCATTTCCATTTTAATTTCATCTTGTATATCACTTATATGTTTGCATTGCCACTTAGGATTTGCCTCATTAAACTTCTGTAAGACAACTCGCTCTAAACTCTCCTTACACATATATGCTGTAATCGCGCTAGGTGTATAAAATGAGCCGTCTTTATACGCATTTAGTCTCTCAAAGACATTGCCTAAAATGCTTGCGCTAATAAGCGTCTTGCCTTGTGCTTCTACCTCTGCAGTGCCAAAGTCAAAGGCGTTTAAAAACTCAAATAAATAGGATAAAAATTTCACTTCGCCTTTTTTGCTTTTGCCTGTGGCTTCTTTGATTTGTGTGTGGGGATAGTAGGATAATTTTGCTTGATTATTAAGACTTGAAATCTCTAGCAAGAATGCTTGATTGTGTGGATTCTCAATGTTTTGTCTTTGAAAGAGTGATGAGTTGAGATAAGGGAGGTGGTAAAATGGCGAGTTTGTATCGTGCCTTTTATCGTGGGGGAGCGCGAGAATCTCAAAAAACAGCTCGCTCAGTGTGCCAAAATCTTGGATTGTGCCAGATTCAAAGAACCTATCCCCCCCCTAATTGCCTATCTGTCGAGAATCTAACGAGGTTTGCCTCGATGAGCTTTAAAAATAAGATTCTATTTAGCCATAGGATTATGAGCTTCATCACATTTTCAAAATTTTTATCTTCTGGCGCAAGTTTGTGGAGTATATTATCATACAGCGTTCCATTGTTGTTTGCTCTTGGTGTGAGCTTTTCTTTATCTTTACCTTGCTGTAAGCCTAAAATATAGAGCAATTCTTTATAGAAATTTTCGCTAATTTGGTTGTTGATGTTGGGGTTAAACTCGCCGAGTAAAAAATCTCTATGAAAGGCTTTGATAAAGGGTTTATAATCCTTAGAATCTCTTAGGGAATCTAAATCCAAAAACAACGGCTGCAAGGCTTGCAATCCCTCTGTTACTAAAAATCTCTCATATTCATCGCTCGCTAAATACTCTTTTATGTTGGTGTAGAAGTCTTGGTTGTTGTCTTGCTCGCTTTTTGGAATCTTTGTGGTAAGATTGGCGTGATTTTCTGGTAATTGTTTGAAAAGCTCACGGATTCTTTTGTCTTGGTAGAAAAACTTATCAAACTGCGCCTCCCTAAAAATATAAAATTGTGTGAAATTTGTGATTATGATAAATTTTACTTCGTTGTTGGTTCTTGTCTTTTCTCGTAAATAATACAGTATGGTTTGGTGTAGAGATTTTGTGTTATAATTATCGAGTCTTATCATTTCAGGGCTTTTTGGGGCTTTGACTTCGCATATCACGCTGACTTTATCGCGTTTTTTAATGCTTATATCAATTTCACTATTGCCCTTTTGAGAATCTCCCACAACCACTTCATCTTCATCAAAGCCTAGTGCCCTGAAAAATCCTCCCAAAATCTCTGCTTTTGCGCGCTCATTTTGCTGGCTAGAATTTTGGAGTTTTTTGTGATATTCTTGCAAGGCATTGTCAAATCTCACCTCACTATCGTGTAATGGATTACTTTGAAAGTATAATGGTGTAAAAAACTTTTGCGCTTCTATGGATTCTATGGGTTGTAGTTTAAGCATTGCCGACCTTATTTGGGCTTATTTGTGGGTTAAGTCGCGCCTTTGCAAGACACGACTTTTAAGTTTTACAAAGTATTAAACAAATCCGTGCTTAAATATCGCTCGGCGGTGTCATTAAGCACAGTTAAAATCGTTTTATCGCTATGCTCGCGTGCGATTTTGAGAGCCGCGCTTACATTTGCACCGCTGGAGATTCCCACCATTATGCCGATTTTGCCAAGCCTTTGCGCCATAGCGATAGCGTCATCGTTCTCCACGCACGCGATTTCATCTATCACATTGCGGTTTAAAATCTCAGGGATAAAGTTCGCGCCAATGCCTTGAATCTTATGCCCGCCTGCTTGTCCTTTGCTAAGCAGTGGCGAAGCAGCTGGCTCAACGCCTATGATTTTGATATTTGGGTTTTTTTCTTTGAGCACTTCGCCCACACCGCTTATCGTCCCGCCTGTGCCAAATCCCGCGACAAAATAATCTAAATTAGAGCCAAAGCTCTCCCAAATCTCAACTGCAGTCGTTTTTTTGTGCATTTCTTTGTTTGCAAGGTTGCTAAATTGGCTTGGCATAAAGGCATTTGGCGTATTAGCTAAAATCTCATTTGCCTTGTTGAGCGCGCCTTTCATTCCCTCGCTTGCGGGGGTTAGCTCGAGCTTCGCGCCAAAGAGTTGCACCATTTTCCTACGCTCGATACTCATAGATTCTGGCATTGTGAGGATTATCTTTAGCCCCAAGCTCGCGCAAATCATTGCTAGTGAGATTCCCATATTGCCACTTGTGCATTCTACAATGGTGGTGTCTTGGTTTATCTTGCCACTTTTGAGTGCCTCATCTATCATCGCATACGCCGCCCTGTCTTTGACCGAATGGCTAGGGTTTAGAAACTCGCACTTGCCATAGAGGTTTGGCGCGATTTGCTTTAGGCTTATGATTGGTGTTTTGCCGATAATGTCGGTGATATTTTCATAGACTTTCATTGTCTCTCCTTTTATGTTCCTCTTTTTATGAGGGTTTTGATTTTGTGTTTAACGCGCATAACATAGCAAAAAATCTATTTACAATCAAGGGAAAGACTATGCACTTATACAAATCTCTTATTTGTTTTGCTATAATCGCACCTGTTTTATCTAAACAAATTGCATAAATGAGAGAATATGATACAAAAAACACTTGAATATTTTGGCAAAATCGCTAGTATCCCGCACGCTAGCTATGATACAACATTGCTTTTTGAATTTTTATTGCAAGAATGCGAAAAATTAGGCGCGCAAGTCAGTGTCGATGAAGCGCGCAATATCCATTTGCTAAAGGGCAATCCAAAATGTTGCTTACAGGGGCATTATGATATGGTAGCGGTGGGGGAAGCGCGAGAGAAAAAGCCACTTGAGCTCTATGAGGAAGCGCAAGGAGAGAGGCGATTTTTACGCGCGCGAGATTCTTCGCTTGGTGCGGATAATGGCGTTGCTATCGCGCTGTGCTTGGCATTGGCAAACAAATATGATGATATAGAATGTCTTTTTACCAATGATGAGGAAGTGGGTATGCTTGGGGCAAAGGCATTGCAACTGCCAATACACGCTACCATTATGCTTAATTTAGATTCTGAAAATATCAATGAAATTGTGCTTGGTTGCGCGGGCGGTATGGATATAAATGCAAAAAAATCTCTTATTCCTCAAAAGCGCAAATATGCGCATTTTTACACCATTACCGCGTTTGGATTCCAAGGGGGGCATAGCGGGATTGATATAAACAAGGGACGCGATAATGCTATTATTGAGTGCGCGAAGTTGTTAGGAGAGTTGCCTTGCGAGATTATGCGCTTTAAGGGTGGGGAGAAGCGAAATTCTATTCCAACGGGCGTTGAGGTAGTTATCGCAAGCGAGCGAGATTTGCTTGATTCTTTGGCGTTAGGAAAATTTTGTAATCATTTAGAATCTTTTGAGGAATCCACGCAATCTCTTTGCCTAAAGAGTGTTAAAAATTGGGGGTTTGCCTTTAGACAATGCGAGTGGGGTGAGAATCTTAGCTTTGCTAAAGAGCAGATTCTCCCTATTTTGCTAGAGATAAAAAGTGGCGTGTATGAGAGTGATGGCGCGGTGGTGCTAAACTCCGCAAATCTTTCTCTTTGTGAATTAGAGCTTGCTCCAACGCCGACTTTTAGTCTAAGCATTATGGCGCGGGCAAATGATGATGAAAAACTCGCACACACCAAGACACACTTACAACAATCACTACAAATGCAGGACTTTGCAGTGGAGATAAGTGATTTTTACGGAGCGTGGAAACGAAGCATACACGATGATGACACACTTTTACAACTCCTTATGAAAGAATTTAATGTGTGCGACATCACACCAAGTGTGGTGCAGATTCACGCGGGATTAGAATGCGGGATTTTGCAAAAGCGCATTAGTGAGCTACGCGCTAAAAGTGGTGGCAAGAGCGAGTCTTTAAAGATTCTCTCTATCGGTCCTAGCATAGATTTCCCGCATAGCACGCAAGAGAGGCTTGATTTAGCAAGTTTAAAACATTTTGTTACAATCGTGGAAAATTTTATGCAATCATTGCAAAAAGATTGTAAGGTTGGTTAGGAGAGGAAATGAAACGCTTACGCGCTGGAATCATTGGAGTAAGTGGCTATACGGGTGCAGAGTTATTAAAGATTTTGCTTCCCCATCCACATTTTGAGATTACTTTGCTGGCAAACTCGCAGGGGCAAACAAACATAGAGCACATTCACCCCGAGTTTAAGGGAATCTTTGAATGTGAGGTAAAAAAGGCAGACCCACAAGAGGCGATTGCAAGTTGTGATATAGTGTTTTTAGCTCTACCGCATAAAAGTGCTATGGAGTTTGTCAAAGGCTTGGGAGAGAATCTCGGTGGGCTAAAGGTTGTTGATTTGTCCGCAGATTATCGCTTAAGCGCGCAAAATTATGAGAAGTTTTATTGTCCGCATATTGATTTGCATAATTTACAAGGCGCAGTATATGGGCTACCAGAATATGCCAAAAGAGAAATTGCGAATGCTTCTTTGGTGGCAAATCCGGGCTGTTATCCAACGGCGACACTTTTAGCCATTGTGCCATTTTTGCCATTTATTAAGTCAAATACTATCTTTGTCGATGCCAAAAGTGGCGTGAGTGGCGCGGGGAAAAAGCTCAGTGATAATACACATTTTCCCAGCATTAACGAAAATATCTTTGCGTATTCACCGCTAAATCATCGCCACCAAATCGAAATGGAAGAAAAATGTGCTCTTTTTGGGAATAGGGAATTGCAAATCCATTTTATTCCCCACCTTATCCCCATTACGCGTGGAATGTTAGTGAGTGTTTTTGCCGAGCTTAGCGAGGATATTGAGCCATTAGAAATTTTACAAAAAACCTACAAGGGAGCGGAATTTGTGAGAATCTGTGAAAGCCCCGTGCGTGTAAGCAATGTATGCAAAACTAATATGTGCGATATTTTTGCTTCAAAAAGAGGAAACGCGCTCTATGTCAATAGTGCGATTGATAATCTTATGCGCGGGGCGAGCTCCCAAGCGGTAGTAAATGCAAATTTAATGTGTGGATTCCCTGCGGACTGCGCAATCCCAAAAGTTTGATAGCTTAATGTCAAAATACACAGAAATTGTCATCAACCCTGATGCGGTGTTTGTCGCGGATTCTCATTGGTTTGATTACACGCTTATTAGTGAGAATCCCCACATAAATGCCACAGATTCTAGCGATTATACGCCAAAAGATTTGCCAAGTTTTTTAGAATCTTTGCGTTGCTCGCAAGTGTTTTTAATGGGTGATATTGCGCAAGTGCTCGTTGGCAACATTCACACAAGCGTGCAATCAAACCAAAAATTGCTCGCGGTTATAGAGATTGTAAGTCAAAGAAGCGAGGTTTTTTGGTTTGAGGGTAATCACGACTTTGCCTTGCAATCATTACAATCATTGCTCCCTCGCGTGCGTTTTATCCCACGCAAAAGCCAGCCACTTTTGGCGACATTGAATGAGAAGTGCGTAAGTTTAGCACACGGCGATTTGTTTTTAAATTTGCGCTATAAAGTGTATATTGGAATCTTAAATTCTTCTTTTGGTCGCAGTGTCATTAAAGTGCTTAATAAAGCGTGCTTTGGCAAGTTATATGAGGCATTGGAGCAAAAAATCGTGCGTAAAAAAATGCGCCCATTTGCTGGGGAATCAGAGGCATTTTGTGAGAGAAGATTGCATTTGTATGCACGATATTTTACTCATAGAGAAAAAAAAATGCCACAAATCATTATCGAGGGGCATTTTCATTTAAACACACACAAACTCAAAGATGGAGTTTTGTATGTGTGTTTGCCAGCTTTTTGTGAAAATAGCGAAACTTTATGCCTTAATACCCTCATAGATACAATCAATGATATAAAGATTTGATAAAATTGCCGATTGTTTTGGACTAAAGTCAAAGAGATTATAATATTTGGGAGAAATCAAAATATGCTAGGCGAAAAATCAGGCATTCCTAGTCTAAGCACCAATGAAATGGAGCTATTAGATTTTAGAATCTATGAGCTACGCGAAGATAACAGAGTTTATGAGGGTGTGTATGGGATAAATGTCGCTAAGGTTGAGGGCGTTGTGGTCTATCCAGACCATATTTTTGATTTGCCCGCCGCACCTGATTATGTGATTGGGACTTTTGATTTGCGTGGAGAGATTGTGCCGTTGGTGGATTTGACCAAGTGGATTAGAGTGCAATCTGATACCTCAAGGGATAGAGATAGAAAAGTCATTATCGCGATTTTTAATAACATTAAAATTGGCTTTGTGATTCACGAGGCAAAGAGAATCCGCCGTATTAGTTGGAAAGATATTGATGGCGCGGAGTTTGGTATGAGCGGTGATAATAGTCGCTCTAAAATCACGGGCACTACCCGCATAGAAGATGGTGTAACACTGCTGATTCTCGATTTAGAGGGAATCATTGATGATTTGGATTTCTACGACCCGATGAAATCTCTGTCTAAAGATGATGGTTCTACGCGCGAGATTCCCAAATTTGACGGAATGGCTCTCATTTTAGATGATAGTGTTATTGCGCGCAAACTTTTGCGCACTTCTCTTGGCAATGCGGGCTTTGAGCTTGTAGAGGCGGTGAATGGCGAAGATGGCTTGCAAAAGTTAGAGAGTTTGTATGCCAAGTATGGCAACGAGCTTAACAAACATCTTAAAATCATCGTTTCAGATGTGGAAATGCCAAAGATGGATGGCTTTCATTTTGCTGAAATAGTGAAGCAAGATAGGCGGTTTTCAAGCATTCCCGTAGTCTTTAACTCTTCGATTTGTGATAGAATTAGCGCGGAGAAGGGGAAAAAGGTTGGTGCTGATGCGTATTTAGTGAAATTTGATGCGGGGTCATTTTATGATGAAATCTCTAAAATTTTATCTAAATAGCTCTAAAATTTGCTACAATCCCAAAAACACTAAATTTTGGGGTTGATTAAAACTTAAATTTAAAGCGGAGGTTTTTTATGGATGATATGCAAGAGATAATGGAGGACTTCCTTGTCGAAGCCTTTGAAATGGTTGAGCAACTCGACCAAGACTTAGTCGAACTAGAGAGCAACCCAGAAGATTTGGAATTGCTTAATAGAATCTTCCGTGTGGCACACACCGTGAAAGGCTCTAGCTCATTTTTGAACCTAGACATTCTCACAAGCCTTACACACAATATGGAAGATGTGCTCAATAAAGCGCGTAGAGGTGAGTTAAAAATCACTCCTGATGTAATGGATGTGGTGCTTGCTTCGATTGACTTGATGAAATCTCTACTCAACGCCATTAGGGATAACGGCACAGATTCTAATAGTGGCATTGACATCACTGATATTGTAAAAAGATTGCAAGCTATCTCCACAGGTGGCGCAGCTCCAGCGGAATCTGCCCCAGAAGCTCCAGCCGCCGCCCCAGCACAACCAGCTCCAGCCACCACTCCAGCCCCAGATTCCTCCAATCCTTTAGCAAATGAGCCAGAGATTGATGTGTCATCAATGAGTGGCGAGCAAGTTGATGCTGAGATTGAACGATTGCTTAAAAAACGACAAGAGGCGGATAAGGCGCGTCGTGAGGAACTTAAAAAACAAGGTGTAGCAGTAGAAGTGCAAGCTCCAAGCGCACCAGCTACTGAAGCTCCAAAGGCTCAAGCTGCCCCAGCGCAACCAGCTCCAGCCGCCGCTCCCAAGCCAGCGGCCAAACCTGCTCCTAAACCAGCAGAGAAAAAAGACGGAAATGCTCCAGCGACTAATGTCGAGCAAACTGTGCGTGTAGATGTCCGTAGATTAGACCATTTGATGAATCTCATTGGTGAGCTTGTGCTCGGCAAAAACCGCCTTATTAAGATTTATGGTGATGTCGAGGAGCGATATGATGGCGAGCGATTCTTAGAGGAGCTTAACCAAGTTGTTTCAAGCGTTTCAAGCGTTACTACCGACATTCAGCTAGCGGTGATGAAAACGCGTATGCAACCTGTTGGAAAGGTATTTAACAAATTCCCTAGAATGGTGCGGGATTTATCACGCGATTTGAAAAAAAGCATTGACTTAGTAATCACAGGTGAAGAAACAGAGCTTGATAAATCTATTATTGAGGAAATTGGCGACCCACTTATTCACATTATCCGTAACTCTTGCGACCACGGTGTGGAATCACCAGAGGATAGAAAAATCGCTGGCAAGCCTGAAACAGGACGCGTGGATTTGAAAGCATATAACGAGGGAAATCATATCGTTATTGAAGTAGTTGATGATGGTAAGGGCTTAGATGCGGATATGCTTAAGCAAAAGGCAGTTGAGAAAGGCTTAATCAGCGAGCGAGAGGCTGATACAATGAGCGATAAAGAAGCCTTTGGTATCATCTTTAAGCCGGGCTTTTCTACCGCCAAAGTCGTCTCAAATGTCTCTGGGCGTGGTGTGGGAATGGATGTGGTGAAAACGAATGTCGAAAAACTCAATGGAATCATTGAGATAGATTCCGAAAAGGGTGTGGGCACGGTCTTTAAACTTAAAATCCCACTTACGCTTGCTATTATTCAAGCATTGCTTGTGGGTGTGCAAGAGGAATATTATGCCATTCCGCTTTCATCGGTTATTGAGACGGTGCGCATTAGCCAAGAGGAGATTTATGCTATTGATGGGAAGAGCGTGCTAAGATTGCGCGATGAGGTGCTTTCTCTCGTGCGATTGGCGGATATTTTTAAGGTAGATTCTGTTTTAGAGGCGATGAATGAAGTATATGTAGTCATCATCGGGCTTGCAGACCAAAAGATAGGCGTGATTGTGGATTATCTTGTGGGACAAGAAGAGGTGGTTATTAAATCACTTGGCTATTACCTAAAAGGCACAGAGGGCATAGCTGGAGCGACTGTGCGAGGTGATGGTAAGATTACACTTATTGTCGATGTCGCAGGTATGATGGAAATGGCAAAAAGTGTAAAAGTAAGCATCAATAAGCTAATGGACGAGGCTGAAACACAAAAAACCAAAAATTCTCCAGCGGATTATGTCGTGCTTGCTATTGATGATAGCAACACGGATAGAGCGATTATGAAAAAATGCCTTAAAAAGCTTGGCGTAACGGTGCTAGAAGCAGCAAATGGGCTAGACGGTTTAGAAATTGTCAAAAATAGCGATAAGCCACTTGATGCCGTGCTCGTGGATATAGAGATGCCAAAGATGGATGGTTATACTTTCGCTAGCGAAGTGCGAAAATACAATAAATTTAAGAATCTGCCACTGATTGCGGTTACAAGTAGGAATAGTAAGACGGATAGAATGCGCGGGGTAGAATCTGGTATGACAGAGTATATCACTAAGCCCTATACACCCGAGTATTTAACCAATGTGGTAAAACGCAACATTCACCTTGAAACGACAGGAGAGTAAAAATGAGCGACCAAGTAAAAAAAGTAATGCAAGACCAGCAAAAGGGAATTGATAACAAAAACACCGAGATTGAGGAGGCGTTGCAAGTCATTAGCTTCACTATTGGCAATGAAGAATTTGCTGTGCCAATCCTTAATATAAAAGGAATCGAGCGACCTATCGAATATACACGCGTGCCGGGCACACCTAATTATGTGTTGGGTGTGTTTAATCTACGCGGAAGTGTCTATCCGCTTATTAACTTACGAATGAAGTTTGGACTTAATGCGATTAAGCAAGATAAAGACACACGATATTTAGTCGTGCATAATCACGATGAAATGGCGGGTTTTGTCATTGATAAACTCAATGAGGCTATGTGGATAAATCAAAGCGATATTGACCCTGTGCCAGAAACCATTGGTGAGGGAGAGAATCTCATTCAAGGCATTGGCAAGCGAGAGGATAGACTTATCTCAATCCTTAAGGCAGAAAATCTTCTCAAGCGAGTTTTTTAAGCTCGCTCCCCATACATTAAGTTCCTTCTTTTTTATTTTCTATCTTTTTAAGTAGTTTTTGCAGTCGTGCTATATTGAGACAAATAATTTTTTAATATAGTAAATTAGGGAAATTATTTGTAGAATTTTTGCATAAATTGCAAGATTCTCATTATGTTTAAAAAATTTTTAAGTTTAATTTCGTTAGAATCGCCTCGTAAAAAAATATTAAGGAGCGTACAATGTCTTATACACAGCAAGTTCTAGCCAACTTAAAGGCTAATTTTCCGTCTCAGGTGCTTTTTCATCAAGCCGTAGAAGAGGTTTTTGATTCTCTTCGTTTAGAAGTGGATAAAAATCCAAAATACCAAAAAAACGCGATTTTAGAGCGAATGGTGCTCCCAGAGCGCGAGATTCACTTTCGTGTGCCTTGGGTTGATGATAATGGTAAAGTGCAGGTTAATCGGGGCTATCGTATTGAGTTTAGTTCAGCGATTGGACCATATAAGGGAGGATTACGCTTTCACCCAAGTGTAAATGAGGGCGTAATCAAGTTTTTGGGCTTTGAGCAAGTGCTTAAAAACTCTCTTACCACGCTTGCTATGGGCGGTGGTAAGGGTGGAAGCGACTTCGACCCACACGGCAAAAGTGATGGCGAAGTAATGCGATTTTGCCAAAGTTTTATGAATGAGCTTTTCCGTCATATTGGTGCGACTACCGATGTGCCAGCGGGTGATATAGGTGTTGGAGGGCGTGAGATTGGCTATCTTTTTGGTCAATATAAGCGTCTTACCAATCGTTTTGATGGTGTGCTCACAGGCAAGGCTCTTGCTTGGGGCGGAAGTTTAGTGCGCACAGAAGCCACAGGCTATGGATGTGTGTATTTTGCTGAGGAAATGCTAAAAGAGCGAGGCGAGAGCTTGCAGGGCAAGACTTGCACTGTCTCAGGTGCGGGCAATGTGGCAATCTACACGGTTGAGAAACTCCATCAATTAGGCGCAAAAGCCGTAACGGTAAGTGATTCTAAAGGAATGATTTATGATGAGAATGGTATTGATGTGGCGTTGCTAAAAGAGATTAAGGAGGTTCGTAGAGAATCTTTAGAATCTTATGCAGCACAAAAATCAAGTGCCAAATACACAAAAGCAAGCGATTATAAAAAGGGCACAAATGGCGTGTGGAGTGTGCCTTGCTTTGCAGCATTCCCATCAGCGACACAAAATGAAGTAAGCGAAGAGGACGCTAAGATACTCTTAAAAAATGGGTGCAAATGCGTGAGTGAAGGAGCGAATATGCCTTCAACTATCGAAGCGGTGCATCAATTCCTCAACGCAAAAATCGCTTATGGTCCGGGTAAAGCTGCAAATGCTGGTGGCGTGGCAGTGAGCGGATTAGAAATGGCGCAAAATGCAAGTATGAATCCGTGGAGTTTTGATGTGGTTGATGCAAGATTGCACGAGATAATGGAGAGCATATTCCGTGCTTCAAGTGAAGTGGCTAAGGAATTTGGTGAGCCTACGAATCTCGTGCTTGGCGCAAACATTGCTGGCTTTAGAAAAGTGGCTGGTGCGATGATTGACCAAGGAATTGTGTAATCACAAACTACGATGCAAAGATTCTATAAGAGAATCTTTGCGTTTTTGCTCTAACTTCCCCACACAAGAATCCCATAAAGATTTAATCCAATACGATAAATATTATGTATTATTTTTCATCATTGTAATTTTAGAAAGTAAGTTTAAAAGAGTTGATGATTGCAAATATTTTATTACGAATTAGGGCGGAAGTATCGCAGGAGTAAAAATATCACTAATGACAATCCTAACACAACACCAATGGTGCTAAACGCTTCAAAATATCCAAAAGGCTTGCTTAAATCAAATACATTTTCCATACCATTTTCCTATTGTGCTAGATTCTCACCCGACTACTTGCTTACAGCGCGCGCATAGGCAATCCTCGCTGGGCGCGATAAATTGCCAACAGCGCGGGCACTTATGCTTTTTGGCGCGGGCGATATAAAATGTCTCGGTGGTTTTTGATTGTGCGTTTTCAATGCCAAATTCACCCAAAATTTCCTCACCATCTTGCGCACTCTTGCATTCACTTACGATAAGCCATCGCTCCAACTCGCTAAACTCTTGCTTATTTGGGCTTATTACGCAGAGTTCTAGCGAGGATTTGATAAGTTTTTCTTTTTTAAGCCCATCTACGCATTCGCCAAACTTCTCTCTAATGTGCATTAAACGAGTAAAATCCGCTGTATATGCGAGATTACTAAGAGAATCTAAGTCGCTATCGCGTATGTCAAAAATGTCTTCCCCGCCGTTTTTTACCAATTCACTTGCGTGCGAAAATGCCTCATACGCAGTGTATGTCAGCACAGGAGCGATAGTGAAAAGTAATTTGCGTAAGATAAGTGCCATAGCACTTTGAATAGAGAGCCTACGAGAATCGCCAATCCCATCACAATACAAGCTATCCTTACACAAATCCATATACACACCACTTAAATGCGTGCTTAAGAAGTTCATTATCACACTAAAGCCCTTAGCGAACTCATACTCACCAAAGAGTGTGTTTGCAGTGTTTAGTTCCTTTTGTGCGAGTGCGACAATGTAGCTATCAATCTGTGAGCTTAGCGGGGCGAGATTCTCCAAACCCTGCGTGTTTGCAAGGAGGAATCGAATGGTATTACGCACCTTTTTATACTGCTCGCTAATTTGCTTTAAAATCTCATTAGAAATGCGTTGGTCATTTTGATAATCACTTAATGCCACCCAAAGTCTTAGAATCTCGCTTCCATATTGCTTGATGACTTCTTGTGGAAGCACCACATTGCCTAATGATTTGCTCATTTTACGCCCATTTGCATCCATTGTGAATCCGTGCGTAAGCACGCTTTTATACGGGGCTTTTTTGTTGATTGCGCACGACACAAGCAATGAACTTTGAAACCAGCCTCTATGTTGGTCGCTCCCCTCCAAATACATACTCGCAGGATATGCGCCTGCATTGTATTTGGGATTTTGTAGCACAGCACTCCAAGTGCTTCCGCTATCAAACCACACATCTAAGATATGTTTGCCTTTTTGCAAATCTTTTGCTCTGTGTTTCCAGCTTTGCGGGAGTAACTCTTCTACTTCACGCTCCCACCACGCATCACAGCCTTGTTTTTCAAATATTTGTGCGATATGCTCTAACACTTCGGAATCTAAAATTGCCTCGCCATTTGTGCTATCTATGAAAAATGCGATTGGCACACCCCAATCTCTTTGACGAGAGATACACCAATCAGGGCGATTTTGCACCATTCCATAGATTCTATTGCGTCCAATTTGTGGATAAAATGTCGTTTTTTCAATTTCACTTAGGGCAATTTGGCGCAAAGTTTTCCCCTCAAAGAATGGCTCATCGAGCAAAATAAACCATTGTGTCGTGGCACGATAAATCACAGGTTTATGAGAACGCCAGCAATGTGGATAGGAGTGCGTAATTTTACTTGAATGCAATAGATTCTCCCCTAAAAGCTCTAAAATGCGTGGTTGGGCATCAAAAATATGCTGACCGACAAATTCTTTTGCATTTGGCAGGAGATTAAGACTCTCCACCAAAGGCGAGAAATTCCCCTTATCATCAACAGGCATAATAACCTCTAATCCATACTCCAAGCCAATGTAGTAATCATCTTCGCCGTGCCCGGGCGCAGTATGCACCGCTCCACTCCCATCATTAAGCGAGACATATTCTGCTAAAATCAACACAGAATTTCGCCCATTAAGCGGATTTATCGCCTTTAGATTCTCTAATTCTTTCGCGTTAAATTCACGCGTTATTGTTTGTAAGCCAAGAGTTTCTTTAAGTTTTTCAAAGAGTGATTTTGCCACAATGCACCCATTTTGCGCAAGGACATAGATTTCATTTGGATTGATTGCAATCCCCACATTAGCTGGCAATGTCCAAGGTGTGGTCGTCCAAATCACTACACCAACTTCATTTGCACTAGATTCTAGCTTAAGAGATTGTTTTGCCTCATCGCTTAGGGCAAACTTCACAAAGATAGAATCTGAAACTTTATCTTGGTATTCTACTTCTGCGTCTGCAAGCGCGGTTTCACACGCCCAGCTCCAATAAATCGGTTTTAATCGTTGCACGAGCAAGCCCTCTTTGGCGATTTGGCAAAGGGAGCGATAAATTTGTGCCTCAAAGGCATAATCCATTGTTTTATAAGGATTTTTAAAGTTGCCAAGCACTCCTAATGCTTGAAATTCCTCACTTTGAATAGTGAGGAAATTTTGCGCCCAATCTCTACACATTTGGCGAATGGTTGATTTTGGCAAAGTATCTTTTTTTGCCTTACCAAGTTTTTCCTCTACCTTTTGTTCAATGGGTAATCCGTGGCAATCCCAGCCCGGCGTATAGGCGATTTTCTCACCTTTGAAGTAGTGGTATTTCACTACAATGTCTTTAAGAATCTTATTAAGCGTGTGCCCGATATGCAAGTGTCCGTTGGCGTATGGGGGACCATCGTGTAAATTAAAAGCATCTTTGCTGCTTTCATTTGCCTTTAGCATTTTTTCATATATTTTTTTTTCTTGCCATTTGGCATATACGGGTGGTTCGCTAGCAGTGAGGTTACCACGCATTGGGAAATCTGTGTTGGGTAAAATAAGCGTATCTTTATAATCCATACATTTAGCCTTAAGTTGAATTTAACTTGGAATTGTAGCAAAATTAAAGAGTGTTTAGGTGTGTTGGCAAGATATTCATTAAGAATGCTTTTTAAAAGCCTTAATTTAGGGCATTGTAGCAAAAAGTTAGAGAATCTTTGAGCGAAAAATTGCAGAATTTAGATACAAAAATTCCTTAAAATTCTATAAATTTTGCGTTTTATTTACCAAAATATGGTTTTTGGTATTAAATTTTTTTAGCATTAGTCGATAGTTAGCCGATTTTAAAGGGTGTAACAAATGCAAAAAAATAAGCAGAACTTTTAAGGAGTGTCGTATGGCAGTGCAAAATGAACAAAACGATGTCTTTGATGAGATGACTGATGCTGATATGGAAGAGATGATTATCATTGATGGAGAAGATGAAAAAAGCACTGATAAGAAAAAAGCCAAAGAAGTAATGGGCTCTTTGGAAAAATTCTTTAAAGAGGAAGAAAGTAGTTATGTAACCTACGAAAAAATTGCACAAATTTTTAACAAAGCACCATCAAGCGCGCAAGCACGAAAAATCCGCGAAATGGCAAAAAAATACAAAAAAGAACTTTTAAGCTCTTCAGAAGCAGCAATCAAGCTCAACAACAAAGAAAAAGTCCAATCTCAAAAAGAGCGCAAGAGAATCTTAGATGAGGAATTAGAGAGCGAGTTTGACTTCACTAAAGATAAAGAGCTCTTAGAGTGGAGCAGGAGTGATAGTCCTGTGCGAATGTATCTGCGTGAAATGGGGCAAGTGCCACTTCTTACCAAAGAAGAAGAGGTGGATTTGTCTAAAAAAATAGAAATTGGAGAGAGCACTATTTTAGATGCGATTTGCTCCGTGCCTTATCTTATTGATTTTATCTATGATTACAAAGACGCGCTTATCAATAGAGAGAGACGCGTAAAGGAGCTTTTTAAAAGTTTTGATGATGAGGAGGAGGGTGAAGATTCTGAATCATTGGAGCTAGATGTCGAGGAGAGCGATTTAGAATCTGAAAGCCCAAAGCAAACACTCGAGGATAAAAAAGTCTCAAAAGTCGCCAAGCGTAAGGATAAAAAGCGCGTAGAAAAAGTGTTAGAGAGTTTTAAAGCACTTGATAAAGCCAAGCGCGATTGGCTTAAAGTCCTTAACACAGAAAACACAATCAATGAAAAAGAGAAAAAAAATAAAGCTAAGAGTGATGAGGATTTGGCACAGATTCTCTTGCTCGCACACAAAAAGCAGATTTTAAAGGACAAATTGCTCGATTTAGGTCCTACGAGCAAACTTATTAACGAGCTTGTCAAAGCGATGGAAAATACACTAAAAAGTGGCGATGGGTTTGAAAAAGAGCTCAAAAGACTTGAGTATAAACTCCCACTTTTTAATGATACGCTTAAGCAAAATCACCAAGAGATTCTCTCTAAAATTACTTCAATGAGTCGCGAAGACATTGTCGCTAGTGTGCCAGAAGCCACGATGGTGAGTGCGTATGTAGAGATTCAAAAGCTCTTTAAAACAAAAGAGGCAAGTGAGGGCGGGTTTAACCTAGAGCCAGAGAAACTCAAAGAAATTTTAGAGCAAATTAAGCGTGGGAAAAACATTTCAGATAAGGCAAAGGCAAAAATGGCAAAATCAAATTTGCGCCTTGTAGTAAGCATTGCCAAACGCTACACCAATCGTGGGTTGCCGTTTTTGGACTTAATCCAAGAGGGAAATATCGGGCTAATGAAAGCGGTAGATAAGTTTGAATACAAAAAGGGCTTTAAGTTTTCTACTTATGCGACTTGGTGGATTCGCCAAGCTATTTCGCGTGCAATCGCTGACCAAGCACGCACGATAAGAATCCCAATCCATATGATTGAGACGATTAACAGAATCCACAAGATTATGCGTAAGTCTATACAAGAGACAGGCAAAGAGCCAGATGTAGAGTTCATCGCTAAAGAAGTGGGCTTGCCTGTGGATAAAGTAAAAAATGTGATTAAAATTACCAAAGAGCCAATTAGCTTAGAAGCTCCTGTGGGCAATGATGATGACGGGAAGTTTGGAGATTTTGTCGAGGATAAAAACGCCGTTGGTCCAATGGATTTCATTTTAAAAGAGGATTTAAAAGCCCAAATTGATGATGTGCTAGAGCAACTCAATGATAGGGAAGTGAGAGTTATTAGAATGCGCTTTGGGTTGCTCCCAGATGAGAGCGACCGCACGCTTGAAGAGATTGGCAATGAGCTTGGTGTAACGCGAGAGCGCGTGCGACAAATAGAATCGAGTGCGATTAAAAAGTTAAAACACCCAAAAGTCGGGCGCAAACTCAAAAATTATATGGAAGAATAAGTGAGCTTTGGCACAAATGTAGTGTTAAATACCCAAGATTTCATAGAATCTGCCTAAATTCTCTCTGATTTTATGCAGATTTTGTATTTGTAATAAAAGTTACAAGACAAGGCATTTTTTTAGTGCGTATTTTTAGGATTTTTTTGCTAAAATACCTTTTTTATTTAAGTCTGCAACTTTAAAACAAAAGGCAAATACACAATGATGGATGTAAATAAGATTAGAGAAATCCTCCCACATCGCTATCCTATGCTATTGGTTGATAGGGTGGTGAGCCTTATCCCAAACGAAAGTATCGAAGCATATAAAAATGTAACAATTAACGAAGAGGTCTTTTTAGGGCACTTTCCACGACAGCCGATTTATCCGGGCGTTATGCAGATTGAGGGAATGGCGCAGGCTGGGGGATTACTCGCGTTTTGTAGTATGTTTGGTGATAATGTCGAGGAAGCAAAAACCAAAATTGTGTATTTTATGACGATTGATAATGTAAAGTTTAGAATCCCCGTAGTGCCGGGCGATAAACTCGTATATAAACTCAGCGTGCTTAAGCACAGAGGGAGCATTTGGAGCTTGAGCGCACAAGCGTTTGTCGATGATAATGTCGTTTCTGAATGCGAGCTTAAAGCGATGATTGCAGATTCCACAGATTCAAAGAGTTAGTATGCAAGAAGCACTTATTTCCCCAAATGCCATTATAGAATCTGGAGCAAAGATTGGCAAAAATGTCAAAATTGGGCATTTTTGTGTTATTGGCAAAAATGTCAAAATTGGAGATAATTGCCAAATCGCTAATAATGTTACCATTAGCGGATATACAAAGATTGGCAACAACAATAAAATTTACTCAAATGCCTGCATTGGCACACATCCCCAAGACTTAAAATATGCTAATGAGCCCACAGAGCTTGTCATTGGTGATGATAACATTATCCGTGAATGCGTTACGATGAATACAGGCACGATTGGTGGCAGTGGAGTTACACGCGTAGGAAATAAGAATCTTTTTATGGCGTATGCACATATCGCGCACGATTGTCAAGTGGGTGATGAGTGTATATTTGCTAATGTGGCGACTTTAGGCGGGCATGTTAAGGTGGGGAATTATGTAAATATGGGTGGACTTACAGCCGCACATCAGTTTGTCCAAATTGGTGATGGTTGTATGCTCGCAGGTGGGTCTATCTTGGTGCAAGATTTGCCACCATATTCTATGGCGCACGGCTCGCACGCCTACATTCGTGGGTTAAACAAACACCGAATGCGCAAGATTTTTAACTCCAAAGAAATTGATGAGATTTCCGCGCTTTATAAGCGGTTGTATTCTCGCACTGCGCCGTTAAAAGAGCTTGTAAAAAAAGAGCTAGATTCTAAAGAAATCACACAAACAATGCGATATATTTGCGAATTTATTTTGGGTGCGACTCGCGGGATTCCATTTAGGGGTGGCAATAATCATAGTGAAGGAAATGAGTAATGGAGAGATATTGTAATTTTTGTGGCAAGCCAGAAACACCAAGTAATCGTATCATTACGGGCAATGTAGGAGTTTCTAAAAATGTGTATATTTGTGAGAATTGTGTGCGTGCTGTGGAAATTGCGCTCAATCGAGCTCCGTTGGAAAGCATTGAGAGCGAGGGTAAGGCGCAATCGCCATTTGATTTGCCAACGCCAAAAGAGCTTAAAGCAAAACTTGATGAGTATGTCATCGGACAAAATGATGCAAAAAAGGTTTTTAGCGTGGCGGTGTATAATCACTACAAGCGCATTAGCCACCAAGATGTGGAGCAAATAAGGAATCCACAGGAAAATGAGCTAGCTCGCGGATTAGAAGAAGTTGAGATTGCGAAGTCTAATATCTTGCTTATTGGTCCCACAGGGAGTGGGAAAACACTTATGGCACAAACTTTAGCGCGATTTTTAAATGTGCCAATCGCGATTTGTGATGCGACAAGTCTCACAGAAGCTGGTTATGTGGGCGAAGATGTGGAAAATATTTTAACGCGTTTGTATCAAGCTGCCGATGGTGATGTGAAGTTAGCCGAGCGCGGTATCGTGTTTATCGATGAGATTGATAAGATTTCACGCCTTAGCGAAAACCGCTCTATCACGCGTGATGTGAGTGGCGAGGGTGTGCAGCAAGCATTGCTAAAAATTATTGAGGGAAGTTTGGTTAATATCCCACCAAAAGGCGGGAGAAAGCACCCAAATCAAGAATTTATCCAAATTGACACGAGCCATATTCTTTTTATTTGTGGCGGAGCGTTTGATGGTTTGGGTGAAATTATCAAACGCAGAGTGGGTGGCAATGTGCTTGGATTCAATGGTAAAAAGCGTGGTAAAAGCGATGAGAGCGAGCTACTCCATTTAGTCGAGCCAGATGATTTAGTGGGTTATGGACTTATCCCTGAGCTCATTGGACGATTGCATATTATCACTACGCTAAGTCCTATTGATAAAGAGGCGATGATAGAGATTCTAACTAAGCCCAAAAACGCTCTTATAAAGCAGTATCAAAAACTTTTTGCAATGGACGGAGTGAAGTTGCATTTTGACTTGGGGGCGATTGAAGAGGTCGCAGAATTAGCCATCGCGCGTAAAATTGGTGCGCGTGGGTTGCGCTCAATTATTGAGGAGCACATCAATGATTTAATGTATGAATTACCAGAATTAAGAAACTGCGAGGTAAGCATTACTAAAGATTGCATACAAGGAAACAAAAAACCACTTATCATAAAGACAGCTACGGCAAAGACAACCATTGGTAAAAAGGCGCGTAGCTCGTAGCTAAGTGGTGATAAATCTAATACAAGGAGTTTAGAATGTTTGATAAGTTTGTAGGAGCACTTTCAAAGGATATTGCCATTGACTTGGGCACGGCAAATACGGTGGTTATTGTGAAAGGTGAGGGCATTGTAATCAATGAACCCTCCGTAGTCGCTGTGCAAACAGATAAAAGAGGCACAGACAGAATCCTCGCTGTGGGGTATGAGGCAAAAGAAGTCGCAGGCAAAACGCCAGATAGGATTAAGGCTGTGCGCCCAATGAAAGACGGCGTGATTGCGGATTTTGAGATGACAGAAAAGATGATTCGATTTTTTATTGAAAAGGCACATAAGCGAAAGTCTCTCGTGCGCCCAAGAGTTATGGTATGTGTGCCTTATGGCCTCACAGGTGTGGAGAAAAAGGCAGTAAGAGAATCTGCGCTTGGGGCTGGAGCTAGAGAGGTGTATTTGATTGAAGAGCCAATGGCGGCGGCTATTGGTGCTGGATTACAGACTGATGAAGCAAAAGGGAATCTCGTCATTGATATTGGCGGTGGGACGACAGAAATTGGCGTGGTGAGTTATAGTGGTCTTGTGGTGAGCAAAAGTATCAAAGTCGCGGGAGATAAGTTTGATATGGCTATCCAAGATTATGTGCGTAAAAAATATAATCTCCTTATTGGCGAGCGCACAGCAGAAGAGATTAAGCTAGAAATTGGTTCGGCTTCACCGCTTGAGAATCCACTCACCTATCAAGTTAATGGTCGTGATAATGTGAGCGGATTGCTTAACACTATTCCTTTGACTAGCGAGGATTGCAGAGAGGCGATGAAAGAGCAACTCAAAGAGATTGCTAATGCGTTAAAATCCGTGCTTGAGGAAACTCCGCCAGATTTATCAGGAGATATTGTAGAAAATGGAATCGTGCTTACAGGTGGCGGGGCACTTATACGCGGACTTGATAAATATCTTTCTGATATTGTTAAGCTTCCTGTGTATGTCGCAGAAGAACCACTACTATGTGTGGCAAAGGGCACAGGCAGGGCTATGGAAGACCCACGACTTTTAGAAGAACTCGCTATCGAGTAAGATAAGAATCTTTAATGCGCTATAAGGCTTTAATTTTTGTTGTGATATTGCTTGCTACACTGCTTGTGGTGATAGAACTTGATAAGGGAATTGAGAGCAAGGTTTTGGGTGCGGGTGATGCGGTGCGTATGTTCTTTGTCCAAAAGATTCAAGGATTTAAAGAGTGGAAAAGCAAGTATTTTGACCAAGCTGAGCAAATCGTTGCGTTGCGCCAAAAGGTTGCAGATTATGAGAATCTTGCGTTGCAAAACCACGCTTTGACAAATGAAAATAAGCGATTAAACACTCTTTTTGATACACAACATTTAACCAACAATCCAATATTTCATCGTGCTTTTGTGAGTGCTTTTGTGCGTTTGGGTGAATATGAGCGCGTGTGGCTAATACTTGATTTGGCTACACAACAAAGTTTTGTGGGCGATGAGGAGAGAATCGTAGGGTTAATTCACAATAACACCGCGATTGGGATTGGGAAGTTTGAAAATGGCCGTTTAATGGGACTATTAAACGGAGAAAAAAATTGCAGTTATGGTGTGTTTATTGGTGAGGATAGAGCTTTGGGGATTTTAGAGGGCAAAAGTGATGATGGCGAGCACATAAGCGTGCATTATATCCAGCGGTGGAGAGACATTAAAATCGGCGATGAGGTTTATACAAATGGACTTGATGAGATTTTTTTGCCCAATGTGCCTGTGGGAAAGGTGATAAATATTTATGAGGATAGCGGATTTTTACGCGCTGATGTATTGCCTTATGCGAATATGAGTGATATGGATTATATTTGGGTTGTTGATATGAGAAATAGCGTAGATGAGAGCATTGATGAAAGCATAAGTGATGAAACAAACCAAATACAAGAGAATCAAGCACAAGATTCCAAACCAAATCAAGCAGAACAACAATAATACAACAAACTATATATCATAAAGAGAATGAAAAAGCATTCAAAAGAGCCATAGCCTTATAAACCATTTCCATTGTAATGCAAAGAAATGTTTATTTGGCATTAAGTGGTGGGCTTTGCAGGACTTGAACCTGCGACCAATCGGTTATGAGCCGAGTGCTCTAACCAGCTGAGCTAAAAGCCCACTTCGACCTGGTGAGGCTGAATTATACTGAAAAATCAATCTAAAGGCAAGAGCGTTTTCTAATATCGCCAATAAGACGAGAAAAGTTGTAAAACTTGTCCCGCCATAGCTTACCATCGGTAGCGGTATGCCAACCACAGGTGCTAATCCAACGACCATACAAATATTCACCCCAGCGTATAAGAAAAATAGCACAGCAATATACGCGCTTACCACGCGCAAAAAGTAATCTTTCATCGCATTAAAGCAAATATTAAGCAAATATACAATGAGCATCATATACAAACCGATTAAGCCAAGTGCGCCAACCAACCCAAATCGCTCGACAAAATACGCAAAAATAAAATCTGTGCTCGCATAGGGCAAAAATTCTAATTGGGATTGCGTGGCAGATTCTTTATCTTTGCCCACCACACCACCTGAACCAATCGCAATGAGAGCTTGCTGGACTTGATAGGGATAATTTCCGCTTACAAAGTCATCAATACGCTTTTGATGATAGCTTTTTAATAACCCAGAGCTAAAGGCGATTGATGAGCCAATAGGCACAACCAAAAGTCCAATAATCCCAAGTGTAAGCCATACCTTTTTATTCACCCCTATTAAAAAAAGCACTCCAAACCCAGCGAGAAACACAATTAAAGCCGTGCCTAAATCAGGCTCAAGTAAAATAATAAAAAAAGGCACTAAGATAAGCAAGGAAATAATGCTAAAATCTTTCCACCCATAGCCATCTTCTGCTGGCGGATTCTTAGAGACATACCAAGCAATGATAAGCATTAGCGCGATTTTCATAAATTCGCTGGGCTGGATAGAAAAACTTGTGAATGGAATCTCAATCCAACGCCTAGCGTGATTTTTCTCCACTCCTATATATTTCACCAAAAGAAGCAACAATAGCAAGATTATATACACAACAACAAGAGAATAATTCAACTTGCGATAGGGGATAAAAAACAACGCAAATGCTATGCAAAAGCCAAACACAATGTATTTGAGCTGTTTTGAAGCGAGATTCTCATCAAGCTCGCCAACCAAGTAAAAACTCACTAGCATTAACGCGCCCACAAGTATAATGACAAAGAAATCAAAATTTGCTACAATTTTGCGAAAATCCAAAATACCAACCTTAAAATAAAAAGTGAGAGAATGACTGCAATTATAACTAAAAACAGCAATTTCGTGCGCTTAGATTCTATAATAAGTGAAGTTTTGGGCATTTCTCGTGCAAAAAGTGTAGGCCTTATTAAATCAAACAAAGTCTATCTTAATGGGAATCTCGCACCAAAGCCAAGTCTCCAAGTCGCACAGGGAGATAAAATTGAGATTGATGAAGATATAAATTTAGAGCAAGATTTATCTCATTTAGACACAAACAGTTTAGATGAACTCATTGCAATAAAACCACAATTACAACAAATTGATATTGTGCATAAAGATAGCGATATACTCATCATTAACAAACCCCCAAATCTCGTCCTCCACCCCGCCCCCAACCTAAAAGAGCCGACTTTGCAAGATTGGCTTAAATGCAAGGCTAAAGATTTTGGTATCACTCTTAATGAAGATTCTCGTTATGGCATTGTCCATAGACTTGATAGAGAGACAAGCGGAGTGCTTAGCATTGCAAAAAATACTACCGCCTTTAACGCGCTCTCAAATCAGCTTAAATCTCGCCAAATGGGGAGAATCTACCTCGCCATTATTGAGCCACCGCTTAAAGAAGCACAAACGCTCGAGTGTTACTTAGGACGCAATCCAAAAAATCGCCTAAAAATTACCCAAATTGGTAAAGCTACACGACACATTATTCCACAAGAATGCTTTGAGTATGGCGATGGAGAATCTCCACACAAACAATCAAAGCAAGACCTACAAGGCGACTTAGCGCACAATCCTAGCGCAGATTCTAGGCATTTGCGCTATGCTAAAAGTGCATTTTTACCATTGCTTCATTCACGCTCTAATGCAATGCAGCTTATAGCGGTTAAACTTTTTACAGGCAGAACACATCAAATTCGCGCACAATTAGAGGGCTTGGGGCGACACATTGTGGGCGATAGTTTGTATGGATTCAAGCTTCACAGCAAGGCTGGTAGAGAATTTAGCACATTTTTAGCACAAAGCCCATTAGCGCGTAATCTCACACATAGAATCTTTTTGCACGCGTATGTGCTTTACTTGTGTCATCCAAATGATGAGTGCGGTAAAATATCGCTTTTTAGGGCGCAGATTTTGGCAGATATGGTAGAATTTTTGCAGACATTTTTTGATTTGGATGGTGTGAATGAAGCGTTGGACATCGAGCGTATTTTGCGTAATTTTAGGGCTTTTTAGTGGCTGTGCATTCATCGAGGGAGACAAAAAGTTAAGTTTAGATGAAACTCTCCCAGAACTTGGAAGAATCCAAGTATTAAGCGATGTGAATGCCGTTGGCTTTGAGTGGCAAGGATTAAGCCAAGAACCAAAAGCAAGCTCTATAAACCCCTCACTCATACCATCAATTAACACCATAATTGATGGATTTGTCGTGTATCGCGCTGATGCAAGCTCGCTTAATAATGCCCGCAAAAAATATAACAATACTAGCGCGGATTTTTTCCCCGCGGAGGCGTTTAAAAAAATCGCCACGATAAAAAATCCTTTCGCTACGCATTATTTTGATAGCGGGTTAAAGCCCAAAAGCGTGTATTATTATATGTTTGCCACACTTGGAGCAAACAGCACGGTTGGGAAGACTTCTCGAGTTATTAAGGTTGAGACTTCCTATGTCGATGCGGTCGAGGGGGTTTTTGGATTCTCAACCACACCAAAGAGCAATAAACTCATCATCACTCCTCACCCAAATCCCAGCGTGAAGTCTTACATTATCCAGCGCAAAAATAACCAAAACACTTTTTCTAAAGTTGCTGAATTAAAGCACCGCTTTGATATTGAGTTTTTTGATGAGAATCTCCAAGATAGCAAAACTTATGAATATAGAGTGTTGGCAAAAGATTTTTTAGGCAATCTCTCTGAGCCTAGTGAAATCATTTCGGTGCGCACGCTAGACTTAATCCGCAGTGTCGAGGGAGCGCAAGCAAGCAAGGGACTGCCACTCAAAGTAGAGCTTAAATGGGAGGAACACCCAGACGCAATAGGATATAGAATCTATGTAAGCGATGAGCCAAAAGGCAGATACACATTTCTTGCAGCAAGCAAACAAGCAAAATATACGCATAATGTCGAGGAGCACGGCAAGATACTCTATTATCAAATTGTTGGGATTGATGAGCATTCAATGGATGGCAAACGATTGGCAAGCCCCATTGAAGGCTCTACACTGCCTCCACCCCAGCCCCCTAAAATCACAGCTTCGTTTGTGGAGAATAATGCCATTATCATTGAGTGGGAAGAGCCAGATGATGGGAGAGCGAGGAAATATGCCCTTTATCGTAAAGAAGGTAGGGCTGATGCAAATCGCTATGGGAATCTTAGAGATACAAAATTTATCGATAAAGAAACAAACATAGGCGTAGTATATACTTATAGCGTAGTGAGTGTCGATGAATTTGGCATACAATCTGCCCAAAGTCAATCTGTAAGCCTCTCACGCTAAGTGATTTATGATGAGAATCTTTTATCCTTAGGTGAGCTATGCCACATTTTTTCGCCCAAACTTTGCAAAATTTCTCACTGCCTTTGCACAAAAGAGAGTTTGAGTTTGTGGGGGAGTTTTGTCATTGTGCGTATCCTCATAGGCGGGCAATGTTGGTTTGTCATAGAGAATCTACGCGTTTTAAGGAATTTTTGCTTAGCATAAATGCTGGGCAAAAAGTGCTCTATAAATGCCTCAAATCCACCAAACCAAGCCCTATTGGAATCGCCAAAGATGCGCTTGGTATTTTAATGGAGCATTCAAACCAAGTCCTTTCACACAACCTTTCGCCTAATTCACATCGACAAAAAGTAAGTTCGCCATTTTTACTCTTAAAAGATGAAATACCAACCTTTATCACACAAAAACTTCACAGCACTAAGCCACTCCAAATTGAGATTGGCTTTGGCTCTGGGCGACATTTACTTCACCTTGCCAAGTCAAATCCAGATGTGCTTTTTTTGGGAGTGGAGATTCACACGCCCTCGCTTCAGCAAGTGTTGCGTCATATTGAGCTTTTAGAGTTGGAGAATCTTTATGTAACAAACCTCGATGCAAGGCTACTTATAGAGCTTTTGCCACACAAATGTGTGAGTGTGCTTTATATTCACTTCCCCGTGCCGTGGCTTAAAAAGCCTCATAGACGCGTGATTAGCAAGGAGTTTTTAGGGCAAATTGCGTGCGTGCTTAAACCTACACAATTTCCGCAAGATTTGGATACAAAGAGCACAAATAGCGGAGGATTCTTGCATTTACGCACTGATGAAGAGCAATATGCAAACTTCACATACGATATAGCGCAAAGTTTGGGGTTTATCTCACGCTTTAGTGTTGATGAAAATGCGTTAGTGGTAAGCAAATATGAAGCAAGGTGGCGTGCAAAACAAAAGAGAATCTATGATTTATTTCTCACTATTGACAAAAATAGGCAAAATTTGTGTTGCAAAAATAAAATTTTGTGGCAAAATACAACATTTATTTTTCCTAAAATGAATGAGACTATCAGGCGAAATGTGGAGGATTTGATAGCTTTTTTTGCCAGCCCTGCGTCTATTGGCGCGAATATTGAGCAAGGAGGCTTACAAGGGGCGATACAAAAGGAGGATTATTTTTTACACATTAGTGCGGTGTATAGAGGCGTGGATTGCGTTAAGGGTTCTTTTTTGTTGGAGGTGAGTTTGGGAGATTTTGGCAGGGTGCAAAATGCGTTTGTGTTACTTGATATACAGAATGCAAAAGTGCGATATGTCAATCCCCCGCTCCCTACCATAGCGACATTAAAAGCCCACGACCTTTTAGTTAGCATTTTGGAATCTAAACCAATTTAAGGATGTGTTGGTATGAATGCGGTTACTTCAAATACTATCATTGAGGCAAGAAATCTCTATCTAGCCTACAATAACAAAGAGGACATTATCAAAGATGCAAATTTTAGCATTCAAAGGCGCGAATTCGTGTTTATCACAGGACCAAGTGGGAGTGGGAAAAGCACGATTTTAAACTCACTTTTTGGATACTTGCCTATCAAAAGTGGCAATTTGGAAGTGCGTGGGATAAATATGGCGCGCCCATCAAAGGCACAGATTAACTTTTTACGCCAACATATTGGAATCGTGTTCCAAGATTACAAACTCATTAAAGAGTGGAATATAGAGCGTAATATTGAATTACCAATGATGATTAGCGGGTATAAAGAGCAGATTCGCAAAGACCAAGTGCAAAAACTTCTTACTCACATTAAACTCCCCCATAAATTTAATAAATATCCCTTAGAGCTAAGTGGTGGAGAGCAACAGCGTGTGGCTATGGCTCGCGCTCTCTCAAGCAACCCCGAGATTATCCTAGCCGATGAGCCAACGGGCAACCTTGATGATTATTCTAGTGATTTGATATGGAATCTTTTGCGTGGGGTTAATGAACAGCTTGGCATTACTGTGATTGTGGTTACTCACCGCCTACCGCAAAGTTTTAATGCGAACTTTAGACACATTAGGATTGAGGAGGGAATGGTGTATGACTTCGATTAGAAATCACTTGGCATTGATTATTCCGCTAATTGCGTTGCTTTTTGGCATTGAGAGTATAATGCTTGTCAATCGTGCTATTTCAACACACGAAATGCAGCTTGCCCAAAATTATCAAATAATTATTGCTTCTAAAGAAACGCTTGATTTAAGCAAGATTCAAACCTTTGTGCGCGAAGCGGTAGAACTCAAATCTATTTCTCCAGCATATATTATCAATGAGTTAAAAACTGAGCTTCCCAAAGATGCCATAGAAACATTGCAAAAAGAGTTGCCATTTTTTTATTCTTTGCGCTTAGATTCTTATCCTAGCGATGAGAGGATTGATAAAATTAGCTCTACGCTAAGTCGTTTAGGAAGTGTAACTCGCGTGGAATCTTTTAAGAAAACGCATTCTCAAGTCTATAAACTTTTGTTGATTATTAAAGGTTCGGTGATTATTTTTTCGGTGCTTAGTGCGATTTTAAGCTGTCTTTTAATGGTAAAACAAATCGAAGTGTGGAAACTAGAGCATAGTGAGCGAATGCAGATTATGAGCTTTTTAGGTGCGCCATCTTGGATGCGTAATAATATTTTATTAAAACTTGCTGTGATAGATTCTATCATCGCCACCGTAGCGATAGTTTCTGCGCTTGTGTATTTTAAAACCACTCCATTAGCAGGCGATGTGGCTATCGCCCTAGAAGTGGATTTAGATATTATTAAGACGGCGAGTGATTGTGTGATTTTATTTTTCTCATCAGTTATTATTTCGCTAGTTTCGGTGTTTTTTGTCATTATCAAACAAAAAGATTTTTAAGCTTGAATAATGCGTATATTAGGAATCTTACTCGCCTTTGTGGGATTGACATTTGGCGCACCAGATGTGCAAAGGGACATTTCACAAAACACTAAAAAGCTCGAAGAAACTATCAAGGCACAAAGCAAGATTAGCCAAAAACTTGATAAATTAGGCAGGGCGATTAACCAAAAAAACCAAGAAATTATTAACCTTGATGCGCAGATTGAGAATCTCCAAAAAGGCATAGAGCAAAACAAAAGCAAATATTCCCTCCAAGAAAAATCACTCAAAGACAATCAAACGCGCCAAAATGAACTTATAGAAAAATCTAAAAAATTACAAAGCGAAGTTATCTCGCTAGTGAGCAAAAGCCTTGCTTTTTATGCCCTAAGTAATGAAATAGATTCTAAAGAAGATGTGCTCTCCCAAGAAGTATTAAATATCTTGCTTAAGGATAGCAAAAAGCGTATAAAAACACTCAAAGAAAACCAAGAAAAACTTAATAACGAAATAAACAATGTGTCTAAAAATATTTCCACCCTAAAAGATTCTATCCAAGCTCAAAGTGTCAAAAAACTTTCCCTAGAGGAAACAAAAGCAAAGCAAGAGCAAATTATAGCTTCTATGAAAAAGGAATTAAACGCTTATAATGCCGAGCTCCAAGCCATTAACAACGAACGAAAGAATCTTGATTCAATTTTAAGTAATTTGAAAATTATCCAAGCCCAAAATGAAAAAAATATCCAAAAACAAGTCCAAAAAGATGAGCAAGCTCAAGCAAACTTACCAAATCCCAAGCGCACAATTCAACCAAGTAAAGATGTGCGCATTGCTTCAAGTGCGTATAAAGACATCAAAACCGCTGTGTATAAGGGGAGCAAAACTATACCGCCATTAGAGCCAAAGACTTTTAGCATTGACCAAAAATTTGGACCCACTTTTGACCCTGTGTATAAAATGAAGTTTTTTTATGAAAATATAATCCTCGTGCCAAAGAATAAAAATGCTAGTGTCAAAAGCGTGCTTGATGGCAAGGTCGTTTTTGCCAAAGAGAATCCTGTGATTAAAAAAGTGGTGATTATTGAGCATAGCAATTCGCTTTATACCGTGTATGCCCACCTTGATAAAATTAGCAATGGCGTGAAAAATGGTGTGTATGTGAAAAAAGGTTTTGTCATTGGTAATGTAAATGAAAAGCTAAGCTTTGAGGTTACACAAAAAGACAAGCATATCGACCCACTTCAACTTATAAAAATCAATTAACCCCTTACAACACGATTATATGAAATAGTTAAATATTTTATTACTTAAAAGTATTCAAAAAAAAAACCCTTAGCCGATATTGCACGCATAAAAGCAAGAAGCTTAATGGATTATATGAAATCTACAACATACACATTTCAAGGAGGAATGGCGAGTGGATATGAGGATTGAGAATACAAATTCGGCGCAAGCCGTCCAAAACAAAATTGTTGATATGGTTGAATCTGTCGCAGCGAAACAATCAAACCACGCACAACAGCAGCAACTCGAACAAGAATACACTAAGGAGCAAAAAAAACAGCTTGAAGCAGAGCACCGAGTCCTTAGTCAAAAACTCAATGAAGAGATGAGACAGCTTGGCACAAGCATTAGCTTTTCTTATAATGATGTTTTGGAGGGGCTAACAGTTACGGTAAAAGAGTTTGGCAGTGGGCGTGTGATACGCGAGATTCCAAGCAGAGAGGCTATTGAGCTTATGCACAAGATGCGTGAGGTAGTTGGCATAATTTTTGATAAGCAAGCGTAGATTCTTATACCACAGCCTTGTTTTGTCGGATTTAGTGGGTGAGAATGAAAATTTACACATAAAGGCAGATTATGGCATTAGGAAGAATGAGCTCTTTGGGCGTTGGAAGCAATGTCTTAAATTATGATATGATTGATAAATTGCGTAAAGCAGATGAGGGCTCTTACATTGCCCCCATTGATAGAAATTTAGAAAAAAATGTGCAAAAGCAAACCGAGCTTGTCGAGCTCACAAATTTAGTGCGTGATGTGAAGTCAAACACAAGGGTGCTTAGCGATTATTCTACTTATTTAGGTCGTTCTCACGAGGTCATAGGCAATGAAGTGAAAGCTATCATTAGCGATGGTGTGCCTATCCAAGATATTCGGTTAGATATTGATTCTATTGCGCAAAATGATGTGAATGAAGTTGGCTCGAAATTTTCTCAACGCGATTCTGTATTTAGCCAAAAAGATTCTACTTTGCGTTTTTTTACAAAGGGAAAGTTTTATGAGATTGATATAAAGGCTGGGACGAACTTAGAGGAGGTCGCACAGCTTATTACTGATGAGACAAAGGGCGAGGTAATAGGCTCGATAATGAAAACAGGCGGGCAGCACCCCTACCAACTAATGATAAACTCCAAAGATACAGGGGAAGAAAATAGAATCTATTTTGGTGAAACCCTTAGTGGCGGGACGATAAAAGCAGGCGAGATTGATATTAAAGATGATGATTTTACCATTACTTTAGCGGATAAAAACGGCGGAGAAAAAACACTCCAAATCAAACTAAAAACCTCCCAAAGTGCTAAGACAAATGAAAATGTGGAGAGCTTGCGAGATGCGATTAAAGAGGCGATAAGCGAAGATTCTGACTTTGAGGGCTTGCTTGATTCTGAGATTAACATTGGTATTGGAAGCAACGATTCGTTAGTGATTAACGATTTGCGAGGTTATGAAGTCAAAGTAGGTGGCGATAGTGCTAGAATGCTTGGTTTTAAAGAAACAAGCAGTCAAAACGACAAAGATGAGCGCAAGAAAAAAGATTTGGTTTATGGAGAGCCCGTGCAGGAGGGATATATAGATGGCATAATAAGAATTGGTTCAGTGCCACTTGACTTAGCCAAACTCACACAAAGAGGCAACTCATCGTATAAAAATGCCAAAATTATCGCCCGCGCTATTGATAACATCGCTGGAATCCACTCTTATGCCACAAAAGATGGAAGAATTGTCATAAACTCTGATACGGGTGAGGTTGCCATTGTCCCAGATGATGATGGTGGAAAGAGTGAAGATGCACTAAAAAGAATCGGCTTGGAGCGAGGCTCGGCTATGGATTATACAAAGGCACAAAACGATTTATTCAAAATTAGAAATATTCAAACCGCTCAAGATGCGGAGTTTAGTTACAATGGCATAAAAATGCGCCGTGCTTCTAATCAAATCGATGATATTGCCACAGGTGTGAATATTGAGCTCCTTGCCTCTACTCAAGAGGGCAAGCCAGCGATGATACACATTGGGCGTAATGACGAGGAAATCATCGAAAATATCACAGGCTTTGTGGAAAACTACAACAAACTCAGCACCAAACTTGATGAAGTAACCCGCTATGATGAGGATACTAAAATCGCGGGCATCTTTAATGGTGATAGCGATATACGCGCTATTCGCCCAGCACTCAATAAGATTCTCTCGTTTAATAGAGGCGGGATTGATGGGCAAACGCTCGTAAAATATGGAATCACTATCAACGAACACGGATTGATGAGCCTTGATTCTGGGAAGTTGCGAAGTGCTATCAACGAAGACCCGCAAGCCGCTCAAGAGTTTTTTCAAGGCAAGATAGTTACAAGAGAGTTTAGAGATGTTGAAATTGATGGTGTATTTAAAATGCTTGATAAAGAACTTTCCCTTTTTGTCGATAATGGTAAGTCAAGGTTGAAGTTGCTTGAGGAGAGTCTCACAACAGAGGATAAGAAGCTAAAAGACGATAAGCGCAGAGCAACAGAAATGTTAGATTCTCGCTATGATTTGATGGCACAGCGATTTGCTAATTATGATAGCCAAATCGCAAAAGCAAACAATTCATTTAATGCCGTGCAGATGATGATAGACCAATCGATTGCGAATAAAAAACCATAAGTTAGGAGGATAAATGAAAAACAATAATGCCTATGAGCTCTACCAAGCCAACTCGACAATGGTAGAATCACCAATTAAATTGGTGGAAATGCTTTATGAAGGAATCTTGCGTTTTTGTGCGCAGGCGAAGCGGTATATGGAGGCTGGGGATATTGAAAAAAAGGTGTATTTTATTAACCGCACGACAGATATTTTCACAGAGTTGCTAAATACGCTTGATTACGAGCGTGGTGGAGATGTAGCGACTTATCTTACAGGATTGTATATGCACCAAATTAAGCTTCTTACGCAAGCTAATGTTACCAATGACACACAAAAAATAGATATTGTTATAAATGTGGCTAAAGGACTTTTAGAAGCGTGGCGAGAAGTCAATGCCGATGAGCTAATGCAATATGAGAGCTAGGAATGAGAGAATCTAAAGAGATTAACCAAGAGCAACAATCTCACGCTCAAGCTGAGATTATGGTGCGAGCGTGGTTAGATTCCCTAAAGATTGCTCTTATGAATAATGACGAAAATAAAGCCTTCGCACTCACACAGAACCTTCCAAACCTATTAAACCAAGCAAGTTTGGAATCAAAACTCCAAGCAAAAGAACTCATCTCTCAAACTATCGAGTTGCTTCAACTCCACAAAAATCACACAAGACTATCAATGGAGCAAATTAGGGCGGCAAAAAATTTTTTCTCTTAAATCTTTTATTGTCAAACAATCACCAAGATGCCTTTCGATAATCTTGTGCTACAATGTGGGTTTAGATTCCCATTTTAAAGGATAAGAGTGCAAGTCCGTGTGTATTTTGAGGATACAGATTGTGGGCAAATCGTGTATCATACTAATTATATAAAATATTGTGAGCGTGCTAGAAGCGAGTTGTTTTTTAGCAATGGATTTAAGCCTTATGTAGATGATTGCGGGTTTGTGGTGAGTAGCATTGAGGCGAAGTTCCATACCACAGCAAGGCTTGGCGATGTGTTAGAAGTGCGCACAAATATTATCCAAATTAAGCACAGCTCACTTATTGCTCACCAAGAGATTTATAGAATCTATGATGGATTAAACCAAAAAGATGATGAGCGTTTAATCTTTAGTATGGATTGCCTGCTTGCTTTTGTGGATATAAGTAAGCAAAAAATTGTAAAGATTCCGCCACAGATGCGTGAAGTCTTACAAAAGACACTTGGTGGTGATAATGCCTAAGAATACTCCACAACCCACAAACAACCCACAAGACAACTCCTTGCCCCCATTTAAGCAAGAGCTAGACATAACGCCACTTATTTCTTATCCCACGCGCTGGGAGTATATCATTATTGGTAAAGATGAGAATCACATCAAATCCGCGCTCGATGAGATTCTCCTAAATAAAGAATATGAAATCACCGCTCATAAAGTCTCTGCAAAGGGGAATTTTACTAGCATTCATATCGCCTTAGAAGTTGCCTCTAAGGAGGAACGCGATGAAATTTTTCGCACTTTAAAAAGCCATAGTGCCGTGAATATGGTGATTTAATGCGTTTTGGTAAAATTGCTTACCTCAATCTTTTGCCTTTTGATAGCTTTATTAAGTCCTATCCATTGCCCTCACAAGTCAAAGCATTTATCACGCTTAAAAAATCTTATCCCGCCAAACTTAACAACGACTTTTTCTTTAAGCGCATTGATGCGGGCTTTATCTCTTCAATCGCAGGAATGAAAAGCCATTATAAAAAATGTGTCGCCCCAAGTGGAATCATCGCCAAAGGCGCAGTATGGAGCGTGATAGTAAAGCACGGAGAGGGATTTGATTATCAATCAAGCACTTCAAACGCGCTTAGTCAAGTGCTTGATTTGCAAGGAGAAGTGCTTATCGGCGACCGCGCTTTAGCGTATAAAAAATCTGGTGGAGAATATATCGATATGGGTGAAGTGTGGTGGGAGAGAGAACGCCTGCCTTTCGTGTTTGGGCGATTGTGCTTTAGTAAGCATAAAGAGTTGCTTTTACGCATAAGCAAGGCGTATAACGCTAAAACGCGCTCAAAGCGCAAAAAAATCCCCCGCTATCAACTCCTCAACGCACAAAACACAAGCGGGATAGAATCTGCTTATATTTTAGAGTATTTAGAGCATATTTTTTATGAGATTGGGGCGAAAGAGCGCGCAGGATTAGAGCGATTTTATCGCTTCGTGCGCTTAAAGCGATTGTTTTTGAAAAGAAGTTTTAGAATCTAAGCACTCAAGTATTTTGAGAGCATTTTGGTATTCCTCTTTAGTGTTGCAGTTTATACTAAGGAGTTTATCTCGCACATTGATATGGGTGGAGTTGAGTGTGTGTATAAGCGAGGCGATTTTAAACTCGCCTTTTTGCAACGCTTGCTCTATTGCTTCAACCGTGTCTTTGCACCAAATGCTCAGTAAAAAATGCTCCCTATTTTCTTGGTGGGAGAGAATCTGTGAAATGTAGGCAACTTGTGCGTTTTGTTCTTCTAAATGTGTAAAAAGCCCCGCAAAATATCGCCCATTTAAAAATGGGCTATCCACACTCATAAAGGCAATAAATGGAGAATCTAGCACTTCAAATGCCCTTTTAATGCCAAAGAGCGGTGAAAACAGCGATGTATTTGTCTTGTCAATGGGCGTGCTTGATTCTGCGATGATGTTTTGTTTGGGTATGTTTGTCGCTCCATTATCCCATTTCACACACACAAATACTTCGCTAAAATATCTTTGCATTGATTGAAAGCAAAATTGCACCAACAAACCATTGCCAAATGGCAAAGTTGCTTTATCTTGCCCCATTCTTTTGCTTCTCCCACCACACAAAATCACACAGGGGAATCCAAGCGCATTGGTGCTTTGCAATCCACACCTTACTTTAGCGTCATTTGTGCTCTTTGGTGGCATTTTTTATCCTTTTGGTCGATATTGTGTTTTTTATTGTATTATTGCATTATATCTCAACAATAAAGGTTTTGTATGCTTGTGGATTCTTTTGGACGCAAGATTGATTACTTGCGTATCTCGCTTACCAAGCAGTGTAACTTTCGTTGCGCATATTGTATGCCAAATACTCCTGATGACTTTTTTGACACGAATGCCCTGCCTTTGCCAAAACTTTTAGAATTTTTAAAAATTGCTATGGATAATGGAATCCAAAAAATCCGCATAACAGGCGGAGAGCCACTTTTGCGTGAAGATATTGCGGAGTTTATCGCAGGCATTTATGCGCATAATCCAAGTATGGAAATCGCAATGACAAGCAATGCTTTCTATCTCCAAAAATATGCTAAAGCTCTTAAAGAAGCAGGATTAAAGCGCATTAACATATCCTTAGATTCTCTAAAACCAGAACGCATAAAGCAAATCTCAAAACGCGATGCCTTACCACAAATCTTAGCAGGGATAGAATCTGCCCTGCAAAATGGGCTAAAAATCAAGCTCAATATGGTCGCCTTAGAAATAAACAAAGATGAAATCCTTGATATGCTCGAGTTTGGTAAAGAGCGCGATATTTTAGTGCGCTATATCGAATTTATGGAGAATATCCACGCTAAGCAAAATCTCACATCACTTTCACGCGAGGACATTGTAAGCATTATTAGCGCGCGCTATGCTGTGCGTGAAGTAAAAAAGGAGTGCTTTGGTCCTGCAAGGCTTTATGAGATTAGCGAGGGAGCGAATGTAACTAAGCCCTATGCTTTTGGCATTATCGCGCCACACGAAGATGATTTTTGTGAAAGTTGTAATAGAATTCGCCTCACAAGCGATGGAATCTTGTGCCCTTGTTTATTTTATCAAGATGCTGTGAGTGTGAGAGAAGCGATTTTGGCAGGAGATAGAGAGCAAATGGAGGAGTTATTAAAACTTGGCGTGCAAAATAAGCCACAAAAAAATCAATGGAGTGCCAATGAAGTTTCCACGCGTGCCTTTTATCACACAGGCGGATAAGAGATTTGGGAATGCTATGAAGCGATTAGGAGTGAATATCGACCATATTGCTACTCTAAGAGAAGCGCGCACCATAAATGACCCAAATCCCCTGCAAGCAATCTTTATCGCTCACACCGCAGGCGCGCACCAAATCACACTCCACTTGCGTGAAGATAGGCGACATATCCACGATAGCGATGTGTTGCAGATTATCCAAGCCTCGCCACTACCTATAAATGTCGAATGCTCGATGAACGCACAAATTATCGAGTTTTTGTGCGAGCTTAGACCACAGCGCATTACTCTTGTGCCTGAGAATCGCGCTGAGGTAACCACAGAGGGCGGATTAGAGTTGCTTCATAACGCTAAGCACATACAATCTCTTATGCGCACTTTTGAGAATCTAGGCGTAAAAACTACGCTTTTTATCAACCCAGATATAAAAACTATTGCGCTTGCAAAGGAGTTAGGAGCGAGTGGCGTGGAGCTTCACACAGGTAGATACGCTAATTTATGGTTAATGGCAAATACCAATCTTTCGCGCACACAGCATAGTATTAAGGAGTTTGAACTCCACCAAGATATGCTTGTCAATGAGTTAGCATTAGAGGTTGAGGCACTTACAAAGAGCGCGAAAAAGGCGCAAAAATTAGGATTAGATTGTTTTGCTGGACACGGATTGCATTATCACAATCTCACGCCAATCCTTGCAATCCCTGAGATTACTGAGCTTAATATCGGGCACGCTATTATCGCGCGCGCAGTGTTTGTAGGACTACAAAACGCCATAGAGCAAATGCTTAGTGCAATGGCACAAGACTGCTAAAATATGACACACAACAAACCAAGCATAGCCATTAGCATAGGCGATATAAATGGTGTTGGTTTAGAGATTCTCTTGCGAGAGCATAGCTTTGTGCGCGAACTTTGTCAGCCGATATATTGCGTGCATAGTGAGATTCTTAGCCAAGCAAGCAAACTTTTAGGAATCCAAGTGCCAATACAAAAACACTGCATAAACCCCCCAAAGAATTGGAACTCCCCGTTGCCTGATATTCGCATCGCCTGCATTGATGAGGGCAGTGGGCGATATAGTTTTGAGAGCTTTATGCACGCGTGTGATTTGGTAGATTCTAACCAAGCCCAAGCACTTGTAACATTGCCAATCCATAAAGAATCGTGGCACAAAGCGGGCGTGAAGTTTATCGGTCATACGCACGCCTTAAGAGAGCGGTATAAAGCAGAGGCGATTATGATGCTTGGTTGTGAGGAAATGTTTGTGGCATTATTCACAGAGCATATTGCGCTTCGTGCTGTGAGTGAGCGTATCAAGGAAAAGTCATTATGCGATTTTTTGCTCTCTTTTGCGCGGTGTGCGCGATTAGATGAGCCTTGCGCGGTGCTTTCGCTTAATCCACATTGTGGTGATGGCGGGCTTATGGGGAATGAAGAGGAGGACATTAACAATGCTATAATCAAAGCAAATACGGCACTCCAAAAGCGTATATTTTTTGGACCTTGCGCGTCAGATTCTCTCTTTGCTCCGCATAATCGTGCAAGATTCCGCTATTTTGTAAGTATGTATCACGATGTGGGATTGAGCGTGCTTAAGGCATTGTATTTCGAGCAAAGTATCAATGTCAGTTTAAACCTCCCAATTATCCGCACCTCAGTAGACCACGGGGTGGCGTTTGATATTGCTTATAAAGGTATTGCAAGCACGCAGAGCTATAAAAATGCCCTGCTTTATGCACTCAAAGCCATAGAAAAACAAGGAGTTATTTGATTTTTGCCTTGCTAGAGGCACGATTAAGAATAAAAAGCAGCAATGCAACCCAAGCAAGGACAATAGGAATCACAATAAATGGAGGAATGTCAAATTGCTCTATGATATTTGCTACCACATTGCCCGCAAAATATGAAATGCCACCTACCAAGATAGCCCATAGAGCACACGCAAGCGTGTTGTAAAGCAAAAAGATTCTAAAATTATACCGACTAATGCCAATGCTAAGTGGCACGATAAAGCGCACAATATGGATATATTTGCTAAGGAAAATGGCTATCTTGCCATAACGGCGAATCCACACCTGACATAACGCAATTTGCCGTGAATAGGCAGAAAACATCGGGAGAATGTCCTTTTTATAATACCGTGCTAATACCGCACTAAGTGAGCTACCAAGCGTATTAGCACAAAAGGCAACCACAATGCACACACCTATATCCATTTTCCCAAAGGCACTCATTGTCGCTGCGGCGATAAGCCCCACATACCCGCCATACAAGCAGTATAAAAATAACAATAAGTAACCCCAAGATTCTAATCTAGCAATGACTTCTTCCAATTATAGTCCTTATACTAAGCAACCTTAGTAAGTAAAGCGCACAAATACATTAAAACTACTACCCCTGCGCCAAGTGTAATCACGCGAAGCCGTAGTATTATAGAATCCATACGATTTATATTTATGGTATATAAATCCTCCGCCAAAATCTAACTTCATATTATCCTGTTGCCACGCGCTATATTGGAGCATTAAAGAAATCTCTTGATAATCAATAAATGAAGCCATTGCTTGGAGTTTAAAATTCTTTATATCCACATCACTATAGAGATATGCGCTAAGGAGGTTGTTATAAAAATATGGCGCAAGCAACGCAGAATTTCCTATTCTTCCGAGCGTGTTGCCATAATAATGTGTAGTATCGCTAATACTCCAAATCCCACCTGTGCCCTCTCTACCAAAGACATAATGCGCACCAACGCCAATATGGAAATCTTCATAAAGAGTGATTCTCTCATCAGCCCACGCTAGCACGCTAAAATCCTGCCCGAGCGCATCGGGGACATCTCTTTGGTCGGTGTTGCCATATTGGGCTAATCCTTTTAGGTTTGTTTGGAATCTAACATTTTGTGAGCCAATCTCAAAACTTGCCACCGCTCCAGCCTGCCAAAGCAACGAAGCACCCGTATAAGTGAGAGCATTAGCAGAATCCCACACCGCTACGCTACCAAGATTTGAGCCAGATGGAAATTTTGTGTTAAGCAAGCCAAAAACATCAAATAAAATATTTTGGTTGCTAAATCGCACGCCACCTGTTATCACTTCACCGCCCACAGAGCTATTTTTAGAATCTGGGCTATAAGGCACAAGCGAACCAAGCGCACTTCCATATACCGCACCAATCTGCCCTCTTTTGTATCCTGTATTGAGATAGGAGTTCGCATACAACGCATATATATCAAAGCGATTGGTGATTGAATATGCTACCCCAAGTCCTTGCACATTGCCAGCTACCCAAGGTAGCGTTAAATAATCGCTATTAAATCGCCCAAGACTTGCTTCTATATGCGCCTTTTGAGAGCCATCATCTTCTCTAGCACCTTTTTTATATTTGACATACGCATCAGAAATATCCCCCACGCTTGCAGAACTTCGAGCATCTAGCGGGATATTCCACGCACCAATCGCACCAAGTCCTACACTAAATCCACTGCTTCCAAAACCAAATGTCGCACCGCTACGCGCACTTAGTGTGAAGTCGTTGCGTTGGTTATATCCTGCTGTGAGGTAACCAAAAGGGTTTATATCCACTTCCATTGCACTTAGCAATGCTGTGCCACTTAGGAGTAATCCTGTGAGTTTTTTCATTCTCTATCCTTTTTAGTATTAGTAAAAATGCGCGTGATTATACTTTATTTTTTACAAATTCTTGTATATTTTTTCTCACTCCATCGATTAAACGCGCCCTTGCCTTATCATAAGCCCACGCATAATGTGGCGTAATGATGAGTTTATGGGCAATCATTGGATTGAGTAAAGGGTGGTTTTTTGCCATTGGTTCGCTTTGAAGCACATCAGTTCCAAAATAAAAATTTTTAGATTCTAAAGCTGTGGCGACATCTCGCTCATTGACAATGCCACCTCGCCCCATATTTAGCAGTATCGCCCCATCTTTTAGTAAGCCCAAATTGCCACTATGTAAAAGATTGTTAGTGTTTTCATTAAGGGGTGCGTGGATAGAGATAATATCACTTTCTTGCAAGAGGGAATCGAGACTTTTTTGTGTGAGGTTAGATTGCGTATTTTTTCCACTTGTGGAGTAATAGCTCACATTTGCACCAAAACTTTGAGCAATATCACTGACGCGCTTGCCAATATTACCCAAGCCAATAATCCCCCACTCCAAACCATCAAGCTCGATAATAGGCTCTTTAATATGTGTGAAAATCACACTTTTACTCCAACCACCACTTTTGCAATATTCATCAAAATAGCGCAGATTCCCTAAAAAATTAAGAGTTATCATTAGCGTGTGTTGCGCTACGGCATTAGTGCTATAACCAGCGACATTTTTCACTGCTATACCTTTTTGCTTAGCGTAGTCTAAATCCACATTATTCATTCCTGTGGCTGTGATACAAATAAGCTCCAAGTTTGGCAACTGCGAGAGAATTTCGCTATTTAAAACCACTTTATTGGTTAAAATGATATGCGCGGCTTTACTCCGCTCAAACACTTCATTTGGCGCAGTAGTGGGGTATGTCTTAAAATTCCCAAATTCCTTAAAAACACTCAAATCACACTCACCCAAACTTAGCGCGTCTAAAAAAACAATATTTTTCATTTTCTGCCTACCTTTTGTTAATTTGCTTTTGTATAAGAGTATAATAAATTTTCTAAAACTAACAAATAATTCTCAAAGGATTTTTATGCCAAGTGTTTCTAGTTTGAGAGGGTATAGCAAAATCGTCCATACACTTTTAGAATCTATTCCCTACATACGCGAGTTTCGTGGGAGTGTGATGGTGATTAAATACGGCGGTGCAGCCCAAATCACACCGAGCTTAAAGGAGAGTTTCGCACTTGATTTAGTGTTGCTTTATATGGTTGGCATTAGACCTGTGGTGATTCACGGCGGTGGCAAACGCATTGATGAAATGCTCCAAAAATTGGGGATAGAGAGTCATTTTGTCGATGGCTATCGTGTAACAAATAAAGAATGTATGAGTGTAGTGGAAATGGTGCTAAGTGGGGAAATCAACAAAGAAATTACAGCATTTTTAAATCATCACGGCGCAAAGGCGGTGGGCTTAAGCGGTAAAGATGCGATGATGCTCCAAGCCAAGCCAAAAGACAATGGCGCGTTTGGCTACACAGGAGAAATCACAAAGGTAAGCACGGAATTACTTGATAAAATTCTTCGTGATGATTTTATCCCTGTTATTGCTCCTGTGGCGTGTGGGCAAGATAGTTTGGGATTAAACATTAACGCAGATATTGCTACTTGTGAAATTGCCAAAGCCCTAAAAGCACAAAAAGTCATTTTTCTTACCGATACGGCTGGCGTGCTTGATTGCAACCAATCTCTCATAAGCTCGCTTAATCCCACAAAAATCGCCGAACTAAAAAACAATGGTGTAATATCTGGCGGAATGATACCAAAGCTAGAGGCGTGCGTGGGTTGCGTGCAAAATGGTGTGCAAAAAGCTCATATTATTGATGGGAGAGTGGAGCATTCGTTGCTTTTGGAGCTTTTTACCGCTCAAGGTATCGGCACACAAATCCTCCCACAATGAGAGCAAAGGCAAGGAGATGACGATTGTTATCCATCGTGCAAATAGAGTAGGTGATAATGTCGTAGCGATTAAGGCATTTTACGCGCTTAAATGTCTCTTTCCACAATCGCGTTTAGTCGTTGCGACAAATGGCATTGGAGAGAATCTTTACGCACATTTGCCATTTATAGACACCTTACTCAACTTAGATTCTAATCCAAATGCACTTAGCACGATAGATTGTATTGATTATTTTATCATTACGCATCGCACTAGCGTAAATATCGCCTTTGCAAAAGCCACCAATGCACGCAAAATAATCGCTCAAGCACATTTGCATTGTCTGTTTTCTCCGCGCTTTATATTAGATTTTAATTTTTTCACTAACCTCCGCACTGAAAGTGAGAATCTCCTGCGTCTTGCGCGTTTGGTGGATAAGCGCGCATTTGATAATGGCATAAAAAATATAGATTTTAGCAATGCAAGACTAAAGATTGCAACGCAAAATAGCAATTTTGTGCGTGCGTTTTTTGATTCAAACACAACGCATTTTAGCGATAAAAATCGCCCAACTATTGGCATAAATTTTTTTGGTTCGGGCGGGATTTGTTATTTTAGTTTGCAGACTTGGCGTGAAATTATACAAACCATAGCGCAGGAATTTCGCGCGTGCAATTTCATTATCTTAACTGCCCCCCCCCATAAGCTCAAATCTTTTGATATACCAAATGTAGCGATTTTTGCAAATAATGCGGATTTGCTTAATCTCGTGGCAATTACGGAGCGATTTAGCGCGCTTATTAGCATTGATACGGGGAATGTGCATATCGCAGATAATTTAAGGATTCCTACACTTGGAATCTTTACGCCAAAAATGGCAAAAAAGTGGCGTGGTGGCACTTATGGTGGGAAATTCGCACAATTTATAATGCCAATCTCTGGCGAGCATAATGACTTGCTGTATAAAGAGGCATTGCTTGATTACGCGCGAGCACAGATTCCAATGCTTATAGAATCGAGCTCTCAATAACTTGGCGCAAAATACAAAAGCTTGGCAACTTCGCTGGAAGCAAGAAATAATTGGTGTTGCCACTATGGATAGAATCCAACTCTTTGCCATTTTCTAAACGAATGACAAAAAGGCGCAAGTAATACGCATCATCACGCATAAAAATCTCACCAATCTCATTTTTCACACACTCAATCTCGCTACCAAGTGGCGCAATGATTTGCTTTGGCTCATTTGGATAAATGCTAAATTTACACAATGCTTTAGTCCCGCTCTCATCGACAATAGCATTGACTTGATAGCTTCCCTCGCTTAGCGCAGTAGCGTGGTTTTGCGTATCGGTGCGCTGGTATGGTCTATGAATGATATAGCCATCGGTAAATCCACGATTTTTAAGCGTGTGGAGCTCGCTTTGATAGAATTTTGTATCGTTGATTCCGTGCTCGTAATCATCGATTGCCTTGCGATAGGTGCGTGCGGTGATTGCTGCGTAATACAGCGATTTCGTGCGCCCTTCAATCTTAAACGCACTAATCGCCCCAGAATCTAGGATTTCTTTGATATGGCTAGCGAGATTTAAATCCTTAGCATTAAAGATATGCGCCCCCACACCTTGCTCTTCTTGCACCCTCATCATTACGCCATTATCAGGATTTTTTACATAAAGTTCGTTTGTGTCAAATGCCACTAATTCATCATTTGCTTTATTTTTTACAAAATATTCATAATCAAAGCGACAGTCATTGGCGCAACTTCCACGATTGGGGACGCGCCCGTTTTGCAGTGCAGAGATGAGACATCGCCCAGAAAATGCAAAGCACATACTGCCGTGTATAAACATTTCTAATTCTAAGTTTGGCAGGGCTTTTTTAATCTCCACAGCGTCTTTTAAACTTAGCTCACGCGCCGCTACAATGCGCTTCACTCCCAAATCATAAAATACTTGCGCATCGAGCACATTTAGCACATTTGCCTGCGTGGAAAGGTGGATAGGGATTTGTGGGGCGACTTGTTTGGAGAGCCTCACCACACCCGGTGCAGCGATGATAAAGGCATCGGGTTTGAGTTCTGCCATTTTGGCGATGTGAGATTCTAAGAGTTTAAGTTGAGCGTTAAAGGGGAATCCATTGATAGTTACATAAATTTTTTTTCCTCTTTGGTGTGTGTAATCAATAGCTTGCGCGAAACTTTCCATATCAAATTCCTTGCCACTTCGCGCCCGCAACGAAAAATGACTTACTCCCCCATATACAGCATCAGCACCATAAGCTAGGGCGATTTTTAGTTTTTGGAAATTTCCAGCAGGAGAGAGCAACTCGACTTTTGTGCTTGTTTGGTTTGTATTTTTAGCAACTTGAGTAAAAGGGGAATGTGCGCGCATAGAATCTCAAAGATAGAGTTATTGTTTTTTACCAAAGGAGGCGATGAGTGCCTCAATTTCATTGTCATCGGCGACATCATCTTTATCATCACCTGCGATATACACTGCTGAGCTCACTCGCTTGCTATCATCGATTTTGCTCTCAAATAAAGAGTTCATATATTGTGCCAAAGCACGCATCACATTGATAACGCGCTCAATTTTTTGACGATGAATATCTTGGAATTGCATCAAATCCATCGCTTGCATCGAAGCATCGCTAATGCTATTGCACGATTGTTTGATTTCATCGCTAAGTGCATTTATTTTTTTTACTTCTTCAAGGGCATTTTGAAAGGTTTTGATATGTGGGAAATTCGTGCATAGCTTGCTAAATATCTCTTCTTGGGAATCTAAAAAGGCTTTTAATTGTTTGTTTTTTTTGCTTATGTCATCAGAGCACGAACTCATAATCTCTAGCTGGTCAAAAATCTGTGTGCCCTTGATTTCAGAATCTTTGGTTACATCATCGAGTTGATGGACGACTTTGTGGTCATCATTTGGTGGAGGTGGGGGCCATTGCCTATCTGCTTCTACGCGATAATTATCTTCTGTGATACATTCTCCCGTTTCGCATTCTTTTGAATCACCAGAATCTTCACCACCATCAATACTTTCTTGGATATTATCACCATCCATCAATGCGTCTAATTCTTCTTGTGTCATTGCTTAGCCTTGCAAAAATTTGCCACTATTATAGCTATGTTTTGGTAGCTTTTGGTGAAAATGCCACATTTTTACGCAAAACTCACATTTATAAGACATAACATTATCAAAGTGTAAATGTATGTGAGAGTCCAAAAATATCATTTTGTAATGTTTTAATCTTTGGGCTTAAGAGAGCCCTAAAGATTAAAAATGCAATCCTAACAAAAATTGCACATTGTGCATTGTGTGAGTGGTGCTTGTGCCTACTAACTCTGGGTTTTGATAAGTGTATTGGAAACTTAGTGCCAAAGGAAGCACGGGGAATTTTACTTTTAACCCAGCATTAAGTGCCCAAGTATCGCTAAAAACTTTATTGAAACTTGAATAGTTTGCTCCGACATAAGGTGTCAATCGCACACCAAGCCCAAAATTTGTGCCAATAGACGCGCCATATTGCCCATTATTTACAGAATCTCCGCCGTATTTTTGTGAATAAAAATCAATTTTTGCCTGAGGAGCGACCACAAAACCAAATGTGCCAAGCCAGATTCTCGCGTATGCGCCATAATTGTTTGGGTTGTATCCATTGCTTGATATTTTGCCACCACTGAGTCCGATTTCAGGACTTACTTCAAGCACACCAAGACTTGCACTAAATGCCGAAGTAACGCTTAAAAACATTGCCAAAAGAAGCTTTTTCATACTATCTCCTTAGATTTTAGGATTGTTTTTATCTTGCAATTTTACTTACCCTTAAATAACGAAAGATTAGGGGTGTAAATTTTGGATAAAAATCGCCAAAATGATAGCATAAAAGCCATTTATTATTATTTTAAAATGTGATTTTTGCTACAATTTTGGAATTTACTTTAAGGAGGTTGCAAATGACAATTACAGATTCTAAGATGTATTTTAACCGCGAACTTTCGTGGTTGAGGTTTAATACACGCGTGCTTGATGAGGCTAAAAATCCAAACATTCCACTTTTGGAGCAATTAAAATTTATTGCTATCTATGGGACGAATTTAGATGAATTTTATATGATACGCGTGGCTGGGCTTAAGCGATTGTATGCGAGTGGTGTTACAGAAGTGGGTGCAGATAAGCTAACGCCATTACAGCAACTTACCCATATTCGCAAATATTTGCATACACAGCAAAATGTGGTGGAAAAGATTTTTGCCGACATCAAAAAGGGGTTGAATGCAGAGAATCTCCACATTAAATCCATTAGCGAGCTTAATGCAAGCGATAAAAAGGTGCTAAAGGAGTATTTTACAAATTATTTATATCCTGTGATTGTGCCTGTGCTTGTGGATTCCACACACCCATTTCCGCATTTAAACAATCTTTCCTTTGCCATTGCATTGAAGTTAAAAAGCGGAGAAAAAACCTTTAAATACGGCATTATCAGAATCCCGCGCGTTTTGCCACGGTTTTTTGAGATTGAGAGTGGCATTTTTATCCCTATTGAGGATATTGTGGGGAGCTTTGCTGAGGAATTTTTTAGCGGGTATGAAGTGCTCACCTATACACCATTTCGCGTTACGCGTAATGCAGATATGGAGATTGAAGAGGAGGAGGCAGATGACTTTTTCCAAATTATGAGCGAGAGCATTAAGACACGGCGCAAGGGCGAGATGGTTCGCTTAGAGATTGGCAAAAGTGAAGAGGATTTGCAAAAATTTGTTTTTGATAGCGTAAAAGTGGATAAAGAGGACACTTACATCTACAATACCACTTTTTTGATTAACCTTAGCGGATTGTGGCAAATTGTCGGCTCAAAAGCGTATGCACATTTGACTACCCCACCTTTTAATCCAAAGATTCTCCCCCCACTTGGCAATAACAGCGATATTTTTTCCACATTGGATAATCATAGTGTGCTTATGTTTCACCCTTATGAGAGCTTTGATTCTGTGGTGCGCTTTATCCAAAGTGCCGCCAAAGACCCAGATGTGCTGAGCATTAAAATGACGCTTTATCGCGTGGGGAAAAACTCGCCAATCGTGCAAGCCCTCATCGAAGCCGCCGAAAACAACAAACAAGTAACGGCATTGGTGGAGCTTAAGGCACGGTTTGATGAAGAGAACAACTTGCATTGGGCGAAGCGACTAGAAGCTGCTGGTGCGCATGTGATTTATGGAATCTCGGGGCTAAAGGTGCACGCTAAAATTGCTTTAGTGATTAAAAAACTTGGCAACAACCTTAAAGAGTATGTCCATTTAAGCACAGGGAACTATAACCCAAGCACGGCAAAGATTTACACCGATTTGTCATTGATGAGTGCGCAAAAGGAGTTTGTTGCTGATGCGGTGAAGCTCTTCCACTCACTCTCCACGGGGAGCTCACATAAGACAATGCTAGGCAAGCTTAAAATCGCTCCCACACAGATAAAGAGCGAGATTCTCTCGCTTATCGAGGGCGAATGCGCTAAAAAAGAGCAGGGGCGAATCATAATGAAAGCAAATGCTTTCGTGGATATTGATGTGATACGCGCGCTGTATAAGGCATCTCAAGCTGGTGTGAAAATTGATTTGATTGTGCGTGGGATTTGCTGTCTGCGACCGGGCGTGAAAGGCGTGAGCGAGAATATTCGCGTATTTTCTATCATTGGGAAATATTTAGAGCACGCGAGAATCTATTATTTCAAAAATGCGAAAACGCCTATTTACTTCGCTTCAGCGGACATTATGCCACGCAATTTGGAGCGTAGGATTGAGATTTTAACCCCAAGTATTAACGCAGAAATGAGCGAAAAACTCCTTGAGATTCTTAATATTCAGCTCAAAGATAATGTCCAAATGCACGAGCTACAAAGTAATGGCGAGTATAAAAAGTTAAGCCCTCTCTCTAACCAAAAACCTCTAAGCTCGCAAATTGTGTTTGAAGAAATGACAACAATGCTCTATAATGAGGCAAATAAAGCCACTCACGCCACAAAGGCAAAAAAACTTGTCAAGCGAATGATGGGCGAGTCTTAAGGGCTTTTGCCTAAGGATTGAGAGGATTTGCGTGTGCTTTTTTACAAACATCGCATAGATTTTGCTGGGAATCCAAGTTATAAAAACTTCATTGCCCTTGCCTTTGTACTAACGGCAATTTTTGGCGTGGTGTATGTGCTTATGCGTGTTTTTATGGTGCAAAGCAACATTGATGGCGCGAATCTTTTGAGCGCGGAATTTACGCAAATGTTTATTATGGGGGCGCGATTTGATATGCGCGTGGTTTGCATATTTGCCGCGCTAGTGGTGCTTTTGGGTTATGTGATGAGCCTTTGTAAAGCGGTGGGCGCACGAGAGAGAGAGAGAGAGAGAGAGAGTAGCGCGGCGCGCGTCCTTTGTGAGAATCTCGCTACATTTATCCCCAAATTTACACTAATCTTAACCGCACTTTGTGCCTTTATCGTGGCATTGAGCGCGTTTGTGAATTTTTATTATTTTGCCACTTATCACACCAAAATTGACGCGTTTATTTTTGGGCTAAAAGACGATGAGACAGCTACGATTTTAGGCATAATTTTTAATGATTATCCGCTGGTGCGCGTGATTTTAGCAAGTGTGATTTTTGGCGTTGTGTGCTATAAAATTGCAAAAATTATTTTGGGTGCAAATCTTGCGCGATTCACGCGCTTTTTAAACCTCGCTAGATTCGCTAAACTCCCACGATTCGCACGAATCGCATTTATTTTAGTGGTGAATCTTTTGCTTTTGGGTGTGATATTTTTGGGGATTCGTGGCTCTGTGGGGACATTTCCGCTAAAAGAAAACGAAGCAAATTTTAGCACAAATCCACAGCTTAATCATATCGCTATAAATCCCATAATGGCGTTTGTTTGGGCACTTGGCAACTATCAAAATCAAGATAAATTCGCGCCCATAGATTCGCAGGATTTGAAAAATTTACAAGCCGAACTTTTCCCCATTTTTGCGCACAATTCGCAACAATCTATCACAAATCCACCGCATATCGTTGCCGTGCTAATGGAGAGCTTTGGCAATAACGCATTGTCGCTGTTAGATTCGCCAAATTGCGATTTGCTAGGGAGTTTTAGAGCGCATTTTGAATCTGGCAAGATTCCACACAAAAATCAGCGCGATTTTACATTTAGCGCGTTTTTATCCGCGCAAAATGGGACTGTGGCAAGTTTTGCGGAGCTATTTTTTAATTCACCAAGTGCTACGATTAGCGTAAGTAGCGTAAAAAATCGCAAAATTGCGCTCACGCCCTTTGATATTTACAAACGCGCGGGGTATGAAGTGATTTTTATCACTTCGGGCAACCGCTCGTGGCATAATTTAGGCGATTATATCATCACACAGGGCACGGATAAAGTTTTTGATAAAAGTGAGCTAATACGCCTTTATCCCCAAAGTGCGGAGTTTGAGAGCGATTATGGTGTGCCTGATGAATACGCTTTCAAACTTGCGCTTGAAGTTTTGCAAAATGCCACAAAGCCCACATTTATCGCAATGCTAACGATTTCAAATCACCCGCCTTATGGTTTGCCTAGCCATTTTATCCCGCCAAAGTGCGATATAGAGCCGTTGCGTGAGTATTTTAACAATGACAATACTGCTAAAAACCGCGAAGCTATGAATGCCTTTGCATACTCAAGCAATGCGTTTGGCGACTTTGTGAGCGCGATTAAGGCAGATTCGCGCTTAAAAGATTTAACTATTATCGCTGGGAGTGGCGACCATAAATTGCGCGACTTAAAGGCTTCGCAAAATCTCGCACTAGAACACTCTGTGCCGCTGTATATGTATATCCCACCGCGCTACACGGGTGATTTTAAGGGATTTGCGTTTAAGCGCGATAAACTCGGTTCGCACAAGGATATTTTCCCCACGCTGTATGCGTTGAGTTTGAATGACTATGATTTTTTAACGCTGGGTGGGCGCAATCTCTTTGATAGTAATGCAGATTCGCGCTACAACTTTGCAATCAACGGCGCATTGTGGATTGATGAGTTTGGAATCTACCCAAATGGCGCAAAAATGGGCTACACATACACATTGCAAAACGGCGAATTTGTAATGAGTGGCGAATCTGTCGCATTATCGCAGGAAAAAGCGGACTTTATGGAGCGATACAACGCGCTAAATAGAGCGCAAATCAACTATCGTGTGGGAGATAAATAAAAGCTAACAATCTGTTAAACCACCAAATTTTCGCACACGCTTATGAAATTGTTTAATGATAGATTCTAATTCCTTAGCACTAAAGTCTGGCCACAGCGTGGGAGTGAAAAAGAGCTCTGCATACGCACACTGCCAAAGTAAGAAGTTTGATAAGCGCATTTCTCCTCCTGTGCGGATAAGCAAATCCACCTCGCTTGCTTCTTTAGTATCAAGGGCGTTTTGAATGTGGTTGGTGGTGTATTCTACTGCCTTTGTGTGCGAGAGATTGCGTATTTGAGTGAAAATATCACATTTTTGCAAGTTTAACACTGCACGAGCGATTTCGTTTTTCGCACCATAATTGAGCGCGAGAAATTGCGTTAATCCTGTGTTTTTGGCGGTAGATTGTTGCATTTTTGTGATGAGCTTTTGGAGTTTTGGCGAAAAGACACTTATATCCCCAATAACCTTAAAACAAATATTATGTTTCTCATAAGTTTTGCGCTCACTTTGTAAATATTGCTCTAAGAGTTTCATTAAAAATTCTACTTCTTGTTTGGGGCGTAACCAATTTTCGGTAGAAAAGGCATAAAGCGTGAGATAGCTAATGTGTGCCTTAGCGCAGTATTTTGTGATTTCACGCACGACTTTTGCTCCCATTTTATGCCCATAAGTGCGCGTTTTGTTGCGATTTTTCGCCCACCTACCATTGCCATCCATTATGATAGCGAGATGCTTTAAGTGTTGTTGTGTCATCGTGTCCCCATATAAGTTCTTATTTGGAATCTAGCGCAATTTTTCTAATGCTTGACGCGTGAGTTCAAGTTTGTTTGCCAAATCACAAATTGCTTGAAACTTTTGCTCGGATTGTTTTTGAAAATCTGGTGGAATGCGCAGATTTTTAAGAGATTGTATATCAATGGTTTTGCTGTGGCTTTCATACAGTGTGCTTAAGTCTTTTTGCCCTGCTTGTGAGTAAAAATAACAATATAGCCCAATGGCTTCACTTTTGTTTTTACACCGCACGATGACGATACCAGCATTTGCCACAGCGAGCTTTTGAGCGATATTTTGTGAAAATATCGTTACTTTTGGGGTATTTCCACGCAATGATAAACAAATATCAAAGGGTTTTAGCGCGTATTTTTTAATCTTTGCCTTATCGCCAAAGTGTCTTTTTGAGAGGAGATTCTCGCTAAATCCATATTCGCTAAAATCTGCCAATCCCACATCAAAGTATTGCACCTTTGTATCGCTTTTGCCACCATATACGCGTTGCCCGCGAAATATATTTACATCGAGTGCTTGGAGGCTTTTGCCTCTACTTAGTGATTTTTTGGCAAGGAGGTCTTTTGGTGAAATGGGTAGGCTGTAATGCGTGGCTTGCGTATAGGGAAGCAAAAAGCAAAAGTCGTTATTCTTGCGCTTGAAAAAAGATTCTAAAAGAGAATCAAGATTGATGAGGCGATTGTATTTGCCATCTTTTTTCCAAAACGACTCGCTTTTAGCATCAATGTTTAAAATATGTTTGTTGTTTGGAGAGAGCACAAGAATGCAAAAATCGCCACTTTGATAGGGAAAAATATTTTTAGGAAGTTCGATGATTGCTTCAATCAACCGCTCTTTGTGCAATCTTTTCATAAGTTCGCTTTCAAGGCTTAGCTTTTGTAACGCCAATGTGCGTAAAATAAATACACCGCGCTTTTTGAGATAAAAAAGTGAATGGATTAAAAACGCCCATTCTGGGTAAGTTTTTATCAATCCACCCACTACATTGTATGGGTGGTTGCTAAATCGTTTGTCGTTTTTTAAATACTGCACGCCAATGTGCGCAGAAAATGGCGGATTGCAAATAATTTTATCAAACTTTTGATTAAAAAATTGCGCCTTTAAAATGTCGTTAATAATAAGGTTGCTAAAGTCGATTTGGGCGAGCTTGCAAGTGAGTCTAGCGACCTTTGCCAAGTGGGAATCTAGCTCCTCGCCAAAAAGAGCGATTGTGGCTTTTTTATTTTTACACCGCACGATTTGAGAAATCATCAAAAACAACGAACCAATGCCATAACACGGATTATATACACTTTCATTTGATTGAATATCAAGCAGTCGCACGAGCAATTCATTGACTTCAAGCGGTGTAGAATAATAAAAGAGCTTGTTGGCAGTCTTTTTTTGCGTGATAATGTGTAAAAACTCTTCGATACTTGAAAGGGTGGTGTCAGTGTTTTTTATGGTTTTTAAAATCTTTAAGGCATTAAGGCTTGGATTTATGCGGGTAAAATCTTTCCCAAAAATCTCACTAAGCACAGAATCTAGTGATATTTGCTTGCGCTTATTGCCTAAGTCGATGAGGTTTTCTAACACATCATTGTAGGAGTTTTTTATGATAAAAAGCTCAAGCATTATGCTGATAGAATCAAGCATATCAATATGGTAGCGTTTAATGTATTCAAAGCATTGTAAGAGTTTTTCCAATATAACTTGCTCCAAAAAATTTATTATCAAAGGTTAATTTTAGCAAAAACTTTTTACTTTTTGTTTTGCTTCTTTAAAGAAAGCGGGGTTTGGTTATTGTATAATCGCACAAAAATTACACTAGGACGAGGAATTAAAGTGGAGCGATGTAGCCATTGTCATCTGCAATATAAAAAAAGCGCACTTAAAGAAGTCTTGTTAGAAAATGGCGAAGTGTTATATTTTTGTTGCAATGGCTGTGAGGGCGTGTATTTCTTACTGCAAAAGGCAAATTTGCAAAGCTTTTATGAAAAAAGGGGTGAAACAACGCTCAAACCACCAAGCCAAGATGTGGAGCAAGATTTAGCCTTTTTTGATTCGAGCGCATTTAAAGATACATATATTAGAGATGCTCAAGGGGGCTTTAGTGCGTGCTCACTCATTCTTACTGATATTCATTGTGCGGCGTGTGTATGGCTTAATGAAAAGATTTTAAACACACAAAAGGGCATTAAAAGTGCGAGCGTCAATTACACTAACAATCGACTTTTGCTTGTGTGGGATAGCAAACAAATCAAGCTATCACAAATCATTAAACTCATTCGCTCTATTGGTTATAATGCGTTTGCTTATGACCCCAAACTCCAAGAAAGCAGGGACAAACAACAGACTAAAGAATATTATATTCGCGTGATTGTCGCACTTTTTTGCACGATGAATATTATGTGGGTGGCGGTGGCGCAGTGGAGTGGATATTTTTCGGGGATTTCGCGTGAAGCGAGTGATATTTTGAATATCGCTTCATTTTTACTCTGCTCAATCGCGCTTTTTTATTCAGGTTTTGTATTTTATCGTGGGGCGTATTATGGGCTTAAAAATGGCTTTGTAGGAATGGATTTATTAGTGAGTGTGGGCTCTAGCCTTACTTTTTGTTATTCTATTTATGCGGCGATTACACATAGCGGGGAGACATATTTTGAATCTGTTAGTATGATTATTACCTTTGTGCTTATTGGTAAGTTCCTTGAAGTGCGGAGTAAAAAAAGTGCGGGCGAAAGCCTTGATGCGCTTAATGCGTTTTTGCCTCAAAGTGTGAATGTGTGTGAAAATGGCGATGAGAGCAACATTTGTATCAAAAAGCCAGAGGAAGTGCAAGTTGGGGAGTGTATTTTGGTTTTGCCCGGAGAAAAAATCGCCATTGATGGAATCTTGCAAAGCACAAATGGACTATTTGATACAAAGGCAATCAATGGCGAGAGTATGCCCGCCCAAAAGCTTAAGGGAGAGGAGATTTTTAGCGGATTTGTAGCAGTAAATCAAAAGATTCTCTACTCCACAACAAAAACCTTTAAAGAAAGCCTTATGAGCAAAGTCTTAGAGCTTGTAGAAGAGAGCCTCATACACCGCCCACATATACAAAATCTCGCTAATAGCATTAGTCAAAATTTTTCGCGCACTATTTTAGCCATCGCCCTTTTGTGTTTTTTTGGTTGGCATTTTGGCGGTGGGTTAGATATTGAGCATTCTCTTATTATCGCTATTTCAGTCATCATTATTGCTTGTCCTTGCGCCCTTGCGCTTGCTACGCCTATTGCTACGATTGTTGGGATTGCACAAAGCTATACAAAAAACATCATTTTTAAGCAGGCGAGTTTTTTAGAAACGCTTGCAAAGGCAAGTGTTGTGGTGTTTGATAAAACAGGCACACTCACACAAGGCAAGCCAAAGGTGAGAAAACAACATTTGTTTTCTCATAAGCACGGACAAGGTGTGCTTATCAAAGAGGATAAATCGTGTCTAGATTCTCAACATTGGCTTATTTTGTATTCTTTGGTGAGTTTTAGCAAGCATCCCATTTCAAAAAGTATCGTGGAATTTTTACAACACTCTTTCCCCAATGCCAAAACCACCAAAAAGCTTTATATTAGCGATTTTAAACAAGTTGATTCTCAAGGCATTGAGGGATTTTATGAAGGGGGAAAGATATATGGTGGAAGTTTGGCATTTTTACGCGAGCAAAATGTGGAGATTCCCCAAATTGCCTTAGGTGAAGGTATGATTTTTGGCTTTGCTTTAAATGACAAACTTATCGCAATTTATGAGTTAGAAGATTCTCTCAAAGAGGGAGCAAATGCCCTTATTACTTATTTACGCGAGCAAAATGTGCGTGTGGCGTTGCTAAGTGGTGATAGAGAGCAAAGTGTAGAAAAAATCGCATCAATGGCTGGGATAGAGGAATTTTACGCCACACAATCACCTTTGCAAAAAGGCGCGTTTGTAGAATCTTTGCGCCAAAGTGGAGAGGTTGTCGTTATGGTTGGTGATGGGATAAATGACGCGTTGGCACTTAGCAAGAGTGATATTGCTATTTCTATGGGGGCGGGGAGTGATATGGCGATTTTAAGCAGCGATGTGGTGATTTTAGATGATAGTTTAAAGTCCCTCAAAGATGCCTTTATCCTCGCTAAAAAGACTTTTGGCACAATCAAACAAAATATCATCATAAGCATTTGTTATAACGCACTTACCATACCAATCGCGCTTTGTGGGTTGATTATCCCGCTTTTTGCTGCACTCTCAATGAGTTTTAGCTCGATTCTTGTAGTGCTTAATTCACTGCGCATTAAACGCGCGTAGTCTATGTGCGTTCTATGGCGACTGCGCCACTTCGTATCATTTCTTTGGGTTTAAAGATTTCCACCGCCTTTAAAAAGCTATCAATGCGTTCAGGAGTATCATTCGCGCTTATGATGATGTATTTTTCATTCACTTCGGCGATGATTCCATTATAAGCTCGAGCAAGTGCTTCAATCTCACTTAATGGCTGTTTGGTGGGAATCTTCACAAGAGCCATTTCCCTTTGCAAGACTTGTTCGCTTTCTACCACGCTTAAAACAGGGATTAACTTATGGAGTTGTTTGACAATTTGTTCAAAAACCTTTAAGTTGCCATTTGTCGTAATGGTAATATAAGAAAGCTCACTATTTGGCACAGGCGCGACACTAAGCGATTCTATATTGTAGCCTCTCCCAGCAAAAAGCCCAGATACACGCGCTAATACGCTATGTTCGTTGATGACGGTTACACAAATTGTTTTTTTGCATTCCATTTTCTATCCTTTTTTCTTAAACACAAGCATTTCATTAAGCGAACCACCCGTTGGCACCATTGGTAAAACATCTTCGTTTCTATCGATGAGCACTTCTAAAAAACTCACTTTTTTAGAATCTACACAACGGCGCAAAGCTGGCAAAAACTCACCTTTTTCACTCACACGCTCTCCAAACCCACCAAAAGATTCTATGAGTTTAATAAAATCAGGTTGTAGAGTTAAATCCGTATGTGAAAAATGCTCATCGTGAAAGAAACTCTGCCATTGGCGCACCATTCCTAAGTAGTTGTTGTTTAAAATGATATTTATCACAGGGATTTGAGATTGCACGCAAGTCATTAGCTCTTGGATATTCATTAAAATGCTTCCATCGCCTGTAATGTTGATGATAACTTCTTTTGGTAGTGTGGGATTTTTTTTGAATGCGATTTCATTTCTGCCACCACTTGAATCTACACATTCTCTAATGAGTGCGCAATACGCACCCATAGCCGCTGGCAAGCCAAATCCCATCGTCCCTAATCCTCCGCTAGTGATAAATTGTCGGGGAAAACTAAAGGGATAAAATTGTGCCGCCCACATTTGATGCTGTCCTACATCAGTGGCGATAAGAGCGTTTGCCCCAAATTCCTTGCCAAGTATTTCAATGACCCATTGGGGCTTAATCACTTCATCGCTATCATCATAATCAAGTGGATGCTCTTGCCCGCAGAGTTGGAGTTTTTCATTCCACGCATCAATTTTGCTTGGCTCATAACGCGTAGATTCTGCATTTGTAGAATCTTTAGAAAATATTTCTGCTAAAAGCTCCTCTGCGACATTTCCCACATCGCCTACGATTGGATAATCCACGCCCACAATCTTGCCAATGGAGCTTGGGTCAATGTCAATATGCGCGATTTTGGCATTTTTGGCAAAGGTGCTAAGTTTGCCTGTTACGCGGTCATCAAAGCGTGCGCCAAGACAAATTAGCAAATCGCATTCGCTCATTGCGATATTTGCTGCGTAAGTGCCGTGCATTCCTACCATTCCTAATAAAAATGGATTACTAGATTCCAAACAACCTCTTGCCATAAGTGTCTCAACGGCGGGAATCTGTGTCTTTTGCACGAGTTCTCGGACTTTTTGACTCGCTCCACCTAAAATCGCTCCACCACCGATGTAAAAAAGAGGTTTTTTGGCATTAGCAATAGCATTGGCGAGTTTTTTGATTTGGCGTGAATTTCCCTTTAGTGTAGGTTTATAAGTGCGCAAATCAATACAATCTGGGTAGATAAATTCCCCAACACTCCTGCTGATATCCTTTGGCACATCGATAAGCACAGGTCCGGGACGCCCACTTTTAGCAATATAAAATGCTTCTTTTAAAATTCTAGGGAAGTCTTTAATGTCTTTGACTAGGTAGTTATGCTTGGTGCAGGGGCGTGAGATTCCCACTGCGTCAATTTCTTGGAAAGCATCTGTGCCAATTTGGCTCACAGGAACTTGTCCGCTAATGATGACAAGCGGGATAGAATCCATATATGCCGTAGCAATTCCTGTAACAGCATTAGTAAATCCCGGACCCGAAGTAATAATCGCCACACCCACTTCTCCGCTGGCACGAGCATAGCCATCGGCGGCGTGGATAGCGGCTTGTTCGTGTCGCACCAATATGTGGTGGAAGTGTTGTTGTTTGTAAATCTCATCATAAATATACAGCACCGCACCACCCGGATAGCCAAAGATGATTTTGACATTTTCTAGTGCCAAAGATTCTATAAGCATTTGCGCGCCTGTAAGTTTTTTCATCATTTTCTCCATTTGTAATTTGTCGTGTTTATTTAGCAAAAAAAAGCCTTATTGTAGCAATCAACTTGTAATTTTGTAGTAAAAAATGGTAATTTTAAATAATCTAGCCCAATTTTTGCTACAATTTCGACCTTACAATTACATTTAGGAGAAGACAATGCTAGAAGGTATCATTAGAGAGAGTATTTCTAAAGCCAGCACAAAGGCTTTGCGGAATGATGGTTATCTAATTGCCAATATTTATGCAAAGGGCATTAGCAACATTCATTGCGCATTTAAGGTTAATGAGTTCATTAAGACAATGAAAACTAAGAGCACACTGATTTTCCCCGTGAAAGTGGGCGCAAAGAGTTATGATGTTGTCGTGCAGGAGTATCAAAAAGACCCTGTTACCAATGATTTAAAGCACATTGATTTGTTGGTGGCACAAAAGGGCGTTGCTAATAAATTTAAAGTCCCTGTGAAGCCTAATGGCACGGCAAAAGGGCTCAAAAACAAAGGCGTGTTGCTTGTCTCAACAAAGCGAATAAGCGTAAAATGCACACCAGAAGCACTTCCAAATGTGTATGAAATCGATGTAAGTGATTTAGATGTTGGAGATTCTGTATTGGTGCGCGATTTACCGACTATTGATGGCGTCAAAGTGCTTGACAACCAAGATGTAGCGGTCGTAGGCGTGATAAAAGCAAAATAATTGTATGTGCTAGAGAATCTAAGCCTATAAATCTTAGCAATGTTTTTACAAAAACTGCAAGCTAAGCTCAAAAGCTCTCCCTCGCAAGACAAGCAGGTTAGAGATTCTCAATGTATGGATTCTTTACTCATCGTGGGGCTTGGAAATGTGGGCGTGAAGTATGAAAACACGCGCCATAACATTGGCTTTATGGTGCTTGATGAATTTGCCAAAGCCCACAGCTTGCAGTGGCAAGATGATAAAAAACACAACGCCATCATTTGCAAGCTCGATTCTAAAGCTACGAAACACATTTCTCATAGTCTAAAATCTCAAGCGCAAGATAAATTTTATGATACACTTGTGCGCTCGCCAAAGTCCGTGTTTTTGCTCAAACCACAAACCTTTATGAATGCTTCAGGAGAGAGCGTGGGGGCATTTACAAGGTTTTATAAAATTAACAATGTGTGCGTTATCCACGATGATATTGATTTAGGTTTTGGCGCAGTGCGCTATAAGCAAGGTGGGAGCAGTGGCGGGCACAATGGATTAAAATCCATAGATTCTCATTTTGGTAACGCATATATGAGAATGCGCGTGGGCGTAGGCAGACCACAAGCACAAAGCCTAGAATCGAGCGAAACACAAAGCAAACAAGAAAGCGTTGTATCGTATGTTTTAAGTCCTTTTACCCCAACCCAAACAACCCATCTCCAATCCCTTTTATCCCATTGCGCACAAGCATTAGGAGTGCTTTTGCTTGGTGGAGATGTGGCATTTTTACAATCACATTGTAGCAAACACGCGTTTTAGTTGTCCTATTTAAACAACTTTTATACAATGAGACTTTAATTCATAAAAGGTAAAGTTAATGTATGAAAAAATAAGACCATTGCTCTTTAATCTCGACCCAGAGAATTCACACACGCTTTGTGCGTTTTTTTTGCGACAGATTGCCACATTGCCTTTAGTGCAAGATTTGCTTGCTTCGCAATATGTGTTAAGTGATGAGCGACTTGCTCAGCGCGTAGATTCTCTATCTTTTAGCAATCCAATCGGGTTGAGCGCGGGATTTGATAAAAATGCCAATATGATAAAGGGCTTAAGCACGCTTGGGTTTGGGTTTTTAGAAGTTGGCACTATTACACATACCGCCCAGAGTGGGAATCCTAAGCCAAGATTGTTTCGATTTATCCAAGAGGAGAGCTTGCAAAATGCAATGGGATTCAATAATGATGGTGTTGCAACGATTCTCAAACGATTGCAAAAAGTCTATCCTTTTGTCTTGCCTATTGGAGTAAATATAGGAAAAAACAAAGTGATTACACAGAGCGATAGTGTAAAAAATTATGAAAATGCGTTTAAAGAGTGTATAGAAGTGGCAGATTATTTTGTATTTAATGTTTCAAGTCCTAATACGCCAAATTTGCGCGATTTGCAAAATGTGGAGTTCATCGCTAATCTTTTTAAAATGGCGCGTGATTACACAAATAAACCTCTGTATGTGAAAATTTCTCCAGATATGCCACGCGATGATATGCTTGAAGTCATAGAATCAGCACGCAAAAGTGGCGCAAGTGGTGTGATAGCGACAAATACAAGTGTTGATTATTCTCTTTTGCCAAGCGCAAAGGAGAGTGGAGGCATTAGTGGTAGAGCGATTGCAGGACTTTGTAATGATGTGTTTGCAGACATTGCGAGGGAGTTTTTTGGCAAGATGACACTTATTGCTTCTGGTGGAATCTATGACGCGAATGAAGCATACGCGCGTTTGAGAATGGGCGCAAGTTTACTCCAAGTCTATACAGGATTGATTTATCAAGGTCCAAGTTTTGCTAAAGAACTTAATGATGGGATTTTAACCCTAATGCAAAATGATGGATTCTCGCACATTAGTGAAGTTATAGGCGTAGATGCTGGCAAGCCACGAGCAAAGACAAGTGCAAGAAAGCCAAGTGTGAAAAAGCCAGCAGATTCTAATCTCGCTACAACGGCACACACAACGACAAAGCGCGTGGTATCAAGACGCGCACCAAGCAAAAGAACAGCGACTAATTCTCAAACTTCGACAAAAAGCACGCCCAAAGTGGCTCCTAAGCCCCGCGCTCCTCGAGCCAAAAAATCAGCTCACTTGAAACCAACTAACGAAGCATAAAGGTGGTGAAAATGAATAAGACAATAAAAAATAGCGTGAAAATCGCAATATTAGGAGGCTTAATGAGTATAAATTTGCAAGCAAGCGTGATTCCAAAGCATTATGAAAAAGTGCTTGATAATGGGTTGCAGGTGGTGGTAGTCCCGCTTAAAAATGGCTCTAGCGTGATAGAAGTCGATGTGATTTATAAGGTTGGTTCGCGTAACGAAGTGAAAGGAAAAAGTGGTATTGCCCATATGCTCGAGCATTTGAACTTTAAATCCACAAAGAATCTCAAAGCTGGGGAGTTTGATGAGATTGTTAAAAAGTTTGGTGGCGTGGATAACGCCTCTACAAGCTTTGATTATACCAAGTATTTTATCAAAACTTCTCATAAGAATCTTAGCAAGTGTTTTGATTTGTTTGCGGAGGTAATGCAAAATTTAAACCTTATAGATTCTGAATTCCAGCCTGAACGCGATGTCGTGCTCCAAGAGCGTCTATGGCGCACGGATAATTCACCAATGGGATATTTATACTTTAAGTTTTTTAACACCGCCTTTCAAAAGCATTCATATCATTGGACACCCATTGGATTTAAAGATGATATTAAGGGTTGGAAAATTGAGGATATTAAAGCGTTTCATACCATTTATTATCAGCCACAAAATGCCATTGTCCTCGTAGCTGGTGATATTGAGCCAAATGAAGTCTTTAATGAAGCACAAAAATACTTTGGAGCAATCAAAAATAAGACAGATTCTATTCCACAAGTAAGCCAAAAAGAACCACCACAAAAGGAACAAAGACGCGTGGTTATCAACAAAGAAAGCGAGGTAGAATATTTGGCAATGGGATATAAGATTCCGAATTTTTCACACCAAGACCAAATTGCCATTGATGCAATCGCTAAAGTCTTAAGCGAGGGAAAGTCAAGTTTTTTTGCACGCGAAATTGTAGATAAAAAGCGACTCGCATCGAAAGTATATGCGTATAGTATGGATTTACAAGATGATGGAATATTTTTCATAAGTGCGCTTGCTGCGCCAAATATCAAGGCTGAGGTGGTGGAACAAGAGATTTTAGCCCAAATTGATTTGATTAAAAAAGGCGAGATAAGCCAAGAAACATTAGAAAAAATTAAAATTAACGCCAAAGCAAGTTTTATTTACAGCTTTGAAGATGCGAGTTCAAGTGCTAGCGTATTTGGTGATTACTTAGCGCGAGGCGATTTACGCCCACTTTTTGCTTATGAAGATGGGATTGATGGCTTGAGTGTTGCTAAACTTGCAGAAGTAGCACAAAAGTATTTTAACCAAGATTCTCTCACCGTGGCGATTTTACGCAAATAAATGGGAGCTAAAATGATAAAAGGGGCAATGAGTGCGCTTATCACGCCATTTAAGAATCAAAAAATTGATTTTGAGGCGTATGAGTTTCTTATTAAAAGACAAATTGAATCTGGAATGGACGCGTGTGTGCCTGTGGGGACGACAGGAGAAAGTGCGACATTAAGTCATAATGAGCATAGAGAGTGCATAGAACTTGCTGTGAGCGTATGTAGGGGCACTAAGGTAAAGGTGCTAGCAGGTGCTGGGAGCAATGCCACAAGTGAAGCTATCGAGTTGGCACAATTTGCGCAAAAATGCGGGGCAGATGGGATTTTGTGTGTGTCGCCTTACTACAACAAACCAAGTCAAGATGGGCTGTATCAGCATTTTAAGGCGGTAGCACAATCAGTGGATATTCCGCTTATTTTATATAATGTCCCTTCGCGCACGGGCGTTAGCATTGATACACACACGGCAATCGCGCTATTTAGAGATGTAAGAAATATTTGTGGGATTAAAGAGGCGAGTGGGCTTATGGAACGCGTGATTGAGTTTAGCGCAAATGCTCCAGAATTCAATGTATTTAGCGGAGATGACGCGCTTAATTTCCCTATTTTGGCAAATGGTGGCATTGGTGTAATCTCTGTAACAGGGAATCTTGCACCCAAAAAGGTCGCTGAAATGACACATTTAGCTATGCGTGGGAAAATGGAACAAAGCCGTAAGATTAACGATGAGCTTTTTTTGCTTAATAAAGTTTTATTTTGTGAAAGCAATCCAATCCCTATCAAAGCAGCAATGTATCTAAGCGGGCTTTTAAAAACGCTTGAATACCGCCTGCCATTAGTAAGCCCGACCAAAAAAAACCTCCAAAAAATCCAAGAAACTTTGGAGCATTATGAGCTTTTGGGTTAGAGGTATACCTAAAATACTTTTGCCGTGTATAGATTCTATAAAAAATTCACAAAATTTAGATAGAATCTAGGTTTTAACTTCTAAGAAAGAGAGGTAAAATATGAGCGAACAATCAAATATGAAAGGCAAGACGCTTGTGATAAGCGGAGCGACAAGAGGCATAGGCAAGGCGATTTTGTATAAATTTGCTCAAAATGGCGTAAATGTGGCTTTCACTTACAATAAAAACGAAGAAGAAGCGAGCAAAATCGCCCAAGATGTAGAATCAAAATACGGCATAAAAGCACGATTTTACCCGCTAAATGTGCTAGAGCCCGAGCAATATGTCGAGCTTTTTAGCAAGATTGATGCAGATTTTGCACGCGTGGATTTCTTCATTTCCAATGCGATTATCTATGGCAAAAGCGTGGCTGGGGGATTTGGTCCGTTTATGAGACTTCGCCCACGAGGGCTAAATAATATCTACACCGCCACCGTGCTAGCGTTTGTCGTGGGTGCGCAAGAAGCGGCAAAGCGAATGAAAGAAGTCGGTGGCGGGGCTATCGTCTCGCTAAGCTCCACAGGGAATCTCGTGTATATGCCAAACTATGCAGGGCACGGCAACTCTAAAAACGCCGTAGAAACAATGGTGAAATACGCCGCAGCAGAGCTAGGCGAATGGGGAATCCGCGTAAATGCAGTCAGCGGAGGTCCTATCGACACAGACGCATTGCGGGCATTCCCAGACTATGCGGAGGTGAGGGCAAAAGTGGAGGAGCAATCCCCGCTAAACCGAATGGGAACGCCTCAAGATTTGGCAGGGGCGGCGTATTTCCTCTGTGATAATGCACAAAGTGCGTGGCTTACAGGGCAGACAATCGTAATCGATGGTGGGACGACATTTAAATAATGCACGATACGCGCAAGTCATCAATGTTTAAACCCTTACCAGCGCAACCTCAAAATAGCGAGGTTGATATGCCACAAGAATTAACGCTTTTGTGCGATTTTTTGCAAGTTAGCAATGTGAGAGAATCTAAGATTTTTGAGTTATTGCGTTGCGATGAGAGCGAGGCACTAATCTTGCAAATTATGCTAAAAAATTTTTTAAATGGTGAGAGTAGCTTTGTAGTGGGGGAATTTTTAAAAAAACATTTTGACAAGATTCCCACAAAGAATTTTTCGCTCCTCAGCAATATTCGCAACTTGGTTGAGCTTGGTTGGCTTACGCAAGATGACTTTGAACCAACGGAGAATGAAAAATCTTCTTTATTGGAGCTGTATAATGACAGGGTGAGTATTTCGAGCAATTTGTTTAACCTTATAGAGGGCAACAATGAGCAAAATCCACCAGAGATAAGCGCGTATAGCAACAATTTAGATTTTTTAAAAGACCAATTTAATCGCATTGATATGCTCTATAAATCGCAATTTTCTAAACGCGAGCAAAGCGCATTAAAAACCCATTTAAATCTTTTAGAAGAGCGCATAAAGGCGCGATTGCGATTAACCAAAAAAACAATCCCCATTCAAAAATTTTTTAAAGACAACAAGCTCAATCAAAAGGAACAGACTATATTTCTTGCTCTACTTAAAGAAGAATGGTCTCTTAAAGATAATGATTTAAATCGTTACGCCAACTCACTTATTGGGCTTATTAGCAATAATGACTATGACAAAATAAAAAATGCTACGCTTTTGAGCGAGCATTCAAACCTGCTAAGCAGGGGATTAGTGGATTGTGGTGAGTATTTTTCATCATTTGGGAATTTTGAAAAGGTGTTTTATATCACACCTGAAGTGTTGCAAGACCTCTCAGAGATACATAGTGCGCGTAGAGCTACAAAAGTGAATTTGCAATCATTGCTAAAAACGCAAGATATTTTTGAGCTCTTAGAGCCAAAGCAGGATTTAGATGATGTGGTGTTAAACCCTCACGCAAGACAAACACTACACAATCTCTTAGCCCAAGTAGATTCCAAAGTCGCACAAAGATTGAAACTTTGGGGGATTAAGGACAACAAAAACATTCAGGCGAAAATTTTGTTTTATGGTCCTGCTGGCACGGGCAAAACCGTGAGTGCTATGGCGTTGGCAAAAAGCCTCAAAAAAGAAGTGATAAGTTTTGATTGCTCGAGGATTCTCTCAATGTGGATTGGCGAGAGTGAGAAAAATGTGCGTCAAATTTTTGAAACCTATAAAGAGATTTGCAAAAAAATTAAAAATGAGCCAATTTTATTGCTTGATGAAGCCGACCAATTCCTTTCTGCAAGGGGTAATGTGGCAAGTAGCGCAGACAAAAGCTACAATCAAATGCAAAATATTTTTTTAGAGCAAATCGAGCAATTTAGTGGAGTTTTGATTGCTACGACAAATTTATTAGAGAATCTTGATAGTGCGTTTTCTCGCCGTTTTAACCATAAAATCGAATTTAAGCGTCCAAATGTGGCACAAAGGATAGAGCTATGGAAAAAGTTTTTACCCAAAAATATCACACTTGAGTGTCCAAAAGATACGCTAATTAAGGAACTTTCTCGTTATGATTTAAGCGGAGCGCAAATTAAATTAGTGATTAAAAATACTGCGTATAAGGTCGCTGTGCGCGATGATGCTATCTTTGCCCTCAATGATTTTAGCGAGGAAATCACTAAAGAAATTGATACAAATTTCGATGGCAACAAAAGCGTAGGGTTTATAAAAAAGTGAGGACAAGCAATGCTTGATATTTATCCAGCTATTGATTTAAAAGATGGGCAGGCTGTGAGGCTTTTTAAAGGTGAAATGGCAAGTGCTACGATATATGGCGAGCCGTTGGTATTTGCGCAAAGATTTGAACAAATGGGTGCAAAGTGGTTACATATCGTAGATTTAAATGGCGCATTTAAAGGCACACCGCAAAATACACAATCTATCAAAAATATCCTCTCCAAAACGAAACTAAAGATTCAATTAGGTGGAGGCATTCGCAATGAAGAAACCATTAAACAATACAGAGATTTGGGAATCTCGCGCGTGATTTTGGGCTCTGTGGCACTTGCAAACCCAGATTTTGCGCTTGAAATGGCACAAAAATATCCCATTGCCATTGGGATTGATTCTAAGGGTGGGAGAGTTGCGGTTGAGGGCTGGGCGAAAGAAGGAGCATTAAGTGCGAGTGAATTTGCAAAAAAATTTAAAGAAAGTAAGATTGAGGCGATTATTTCTACGGATATTGAGCGTGATGGAGCACTAAGTGGAATAAATGTTTCTTACACCCAGCAAATCGCTCAAAGTAGCGGAATATACACTATTGCAAGTGGTGGATTTGCGAGTGATGAGGAGATTGAAAATCTTAGTGAGAATCCACATATTGCTGGGTTGATTATTGGCAAGGCGTTCTATGAGGGCAAAATAAATTTAGCAAAAATTTTGCAAAAATGCGCGTTGATATGAAACAAATTAGGCAATAAGTGCTAAAATAACGAAAAATAACACCCTATAAGGAGAGAACATTGAAACTGCTTGTAGTTGATGATAGCTCGACAATGCGTAGAATTATAAAAAACACTTTACAGCGACTTGGTTATGAAGACATTTTGGAAGCTGAGCACGGCGTGGAAGCGTGGGAGCAGCTTGATAAAGTTGAGGGAATCAATGTGTTGATTACCGATTGGAATATGCCCGAGATGAATGGTTTGGACTTGGTGAAAAAAACGCGTGCTGATGCGAGATATAAGGATATTCCAATTATTATGGTAACCACTGAGGGTGGCAAAGCAGAGGTGATTACCGCACTTAAGGCGGGAGTGAATAATTACATTGTTAAGCCATTTACTCCACAGGTGTTAAAGGAGAAATTAGAAGTCGTGCTAGGCGTGAATGAGGGCTAGATTCTTTCGTTATAGCATTCAAATCTATTTTGTCAAGTCCCAATCTCGTGGCTTTTGCCCACTTAAAGCAAATACTACCAAATGACAAATCAACATTATTATGAATATGTGGTTTATCCTAACGCGCAAGTAGAGCTTTTTGCAGATTTTCTTAGCCATTTTGACTTTAACCATTGTGCTTCCGATGAGCCACACGCTATAGATTCTAAAGATTTTGTGTCAAATAGCGTTGAGTTTATAGAATCTGGTAGCATTTTTGATGATAATAGCACCGATGATTTGGAGTGGCACTCTATCAATGGCTTTAACATAGCACAAATCTCTCAATATAACAGCATCAAGCTCATTTTGCGTCAATGCACACATTCACCTAATCTTTTTGACGAGCTCCAATCCTTTTGCGAGATTTTGAGCGAGCGGGTTAAACACCCTATTGGTTGTGTGTATAGCATAAGCAAAAAGCAAAATAAAGATTGGGTGCAGACTTACAAAGATTCTATTAAGCCCGTTTTGTGTGGGCGGTTTTTTATAGCACCAAGTTGGGCACAAGCTAAAGATATAGAGAATCTCACATTTAAAGAGCGCGTTCCAATTATCATTGACCCAGCTCTTGCCTTTGGTTCTGGGCATCACGCGACCACAGCGATGTGTTTAGAGTTGCTTAGCCAAATGCAACTCCAAAACACAAAAGTGCTTGATGTGGGCTGTGGAAGCGGAATCTTAAGCATTGCAAGTGCTAAAATGGGCGCAATGGTGTATGCTTGCGATGTGGATAAGCAGAGCATAGAGCAGACAAACAAAAACCTTATTATCAATAATATGCGTATTTGCGAACTTTTACACGGCGGTATTTGTGCGTTTAAGGGTGATAATTTAACTTTTAATGTTATAGTTGCAAATATCCTAGCCCATACTCTAATAACGCTTTGTGATGATTTTTTTCACGCCTTAGAGTGCGGGGGCATAGTGATTTTATCAGGAATTTTGGATATTTATCAAAACGAAGTGTTAGAAAAATTTGCTCCCAAGTTTAGCCTTATGGAATCTCATAAGCGTGATGAATGGGTGGCATTAAAAATGATAAAAAACAACAATTAAAGGAGTTTTATTACAATGGATAATCAACCAAATAACAAAAAACCCTACAAGCAAAACCCGTTTCTTACCTTTGCTTTGTTTATTATTGGACTTATGCTTTTATTTAAGTTTTTTTCTCCTTCTTCAGATATGCTGGGCGAACGATTAAGTGGAAGTGTGATAAATAAGGAAGTGAGTTATTATGAGTTAAAGCAACTCATAACAAACAAACAAGTAGATTCTGTAAGCATTGGTCCGAGTGTGATTCGTGCAATATCTTCGCAAAGTGTGCCAAAGATTGCATACACCGCAAACCGCGTGCTTGACCCAAATCTCACAACCCTGCTTGATGAGAAGCAAATAGAGTATAGCGGATTAAGGGAATCTACTTTCCTCTCTGAGATAGTCAATATGCTTTTGCCTATTTTTATCATCATTGCCATTTGGCTTTTTATCGCTAGTAGAATGCAAAAATCAATGGGCGGAGGAATGTTTGGCATTGGGAGTTCTAAAAAGCTCGTAAATGCTGAAAAACCAAAGGTTACCTTTGATGATATGGCAGGCAATGAAGAGGCAAAAGAAGAAGTCGTAGAAATTGTAGATTTTTTGAAGTATCCAGAGCGATATGCGGCTGTGGGCGCGAAGATTCCCAAAGGAGTGCTTTTAGTAGGACCTCCGGGCACGGGGAAAACCTTGCTCGCTAAAGCTGTGGCAGGCGAGGCAAATGTGCCGTTTTTTTCAATGGGCGGAAGCAGTTTCATTGAAATGTTTGTGGGGCTTGGCGCGAGTCGTGTGAGGGATTTGTTTGATATGGCGAAAAAGGAAGCCCCCAGCATTATTTTTATCGATGAGATTGATGCGATTGGTAAATCCCGCGCCGCAGGCAGTATGGTAGGTGGCAATGATGAGAGAGAGCAAACACTCAACCAGCTTCTTGCAGAAATGGACGGATTTGGTAGCGAAAATGCCCCTGTCATCGTGCTCGCCGCGACAAACCGCCCAGAAGTGCTTGACCCTGCGTTGCTTCGTCCGGGCAGATTTGATAGACAAGTGCTTGTTGATGCGCCTGATTTTGATGGACGCGTGGAGATTCTCAAAGTGCATATCAAAAGCGTGAAGTTAGCGCGAGATGTAGATTTGCAAGAGATTGCTAAATTTACCGCTGGGCTTGCGGGTGCGGATTTGGCAAATATCGTTAATGAGGCTGCATTGCTTGCTGGGAGAGAAAACAAAAAAGAAGTTTCCCAAAAGCACTTCAAAGAAGCAATGGAGCGCACAATGATAGGCTTGGAGAAAAAATCACGCAGAATCTCACCTAAGGAAAAGAAAATTGTCGCCTACCACGAGAGCGGACACGCGCTAATGGGTGAGGTTACAAAGGGCGCACACCGCGTAAATAAAGTCTCTATTATCCCGCGTGGAATGGGTGCATTAGGCTATACACTCCACACACCAGAGGAAAATCGCAACTTAGAGCAACGACACGAAATGATGGCGCAAATTGATGTCTTGCTCGGTGGCAGGGCTGCTGAAGAAGTGTTTTTAAAAGAAATTTCTAATGGTGCGAGTGATGATTTGCGCCGTGCGACAGGGATTTTGAAAAATATGATTGTGTATTATGGAATGACAGATGTAAGCGGACTTATGGTGCTTGATGATTTTACTCGCCGCTCAAGCTTTTTGGGTGGTGGAATGAGTGGTGGCGATTACAGCGAGGAAATGGCACAAAAAATGGATAACTATATCAAAGCAGTCCTTGATGAGCGATTTGCCTTTGTGAAAAAGACTTTACAAGATTACGCACAAGCTATCGAATCTGTGGTAAAAGAGCTTTTAGAAAAAGAGGTCATTGATGGACTAAAAGTGCGAGAGATTATCCAAGATTATGAAAAACAAAACAATATGCCATCACGCTTAGTAGCAATAGAAAGCGAAGATGAGGAGAGTGCAAAATAGATTTAGAGAATCTGGCGTTACGCATTGTAAGGAGTTGGTTATGAATACAAATATTCACATTATTGCTAGGCAGGGTTGGATAGGCGCAGTTGTCTTGGGTGTTTTGTTTTTATTAGGCGTGTATGTTGGTTGTGAGATTGGGAGTTTTGTATTGTTTGTCGCACTTGTGGTGTGGCTTTTTATTTTTAGGAATCCAGAGCGTATAGGGAGATTTGATGAGGGGCAGTTTGTCGCACCCATAGATGGGATTGTCAGAGATGTTGAAGTGCAAGATAATGCCACTTGCCTTACTATTCAAGTGCGATTTTTTGATGTGGGGGCAATCCGTGCTCCGCTAGACATCACAAATGGTAAAATAAGCACAAAAAATGGACTTACGCTTTTTTTAAACGCCAAAGCAAAAAAATCTCTTTTAAACAAATATTTTGCCTTAAGTTTTGGCACAAAGAGCGAAGAATACAAAATGGAGTTTTTCCCCGAGCTATTCAGTGATTGTGGGATTTTTGCGCATTCAAATTTAAGCGTGGGCGATAGATGTGGCTTTATGAAAATGGGCGTAGTTAAAATCTATCTACCTAAAAAATATGAACTCAAAGTTGGCATAAGCGATACAATCACGGCATTTGAGAGTGTCTTAGGAGTGAAGTGATGAAAATAAATCCACTTTTTATCCTGCCTAATCTTTTTACCGCAGGAAGCATTTTTTTAGGCGTGCTTAGTATGATTGCTGCGATAAACGCGCATTTTGAGTTTGCGTGTTGGCTTATTTTGTTTTCTATGGTCTTTGATGGGCTTGATGGACGCGTAGCGAGGCTTACCAAGACGGCGAGCAAGTTTGGCGTGGAGTTTGATTCTTTGGCTGATGTGGTGGCTTTTGGTGTCGCGCCTGCGATGTTGCTGTATATGTATGCAGGGAGTGATTTTGGGCGATTAGGACAGGTGGTGAGTGCGATTTTTGTTGTGTTTGGAGCGATTAGACTTGCGCGCTTTAATATTACAAGTTCCAATGAGCCAAATTATTTTATCGGCTTGCCAATCCCTAGCGCAGCAGTGTTTGTGGTGCTTTGGGTGCTCGTGGATTTAGAATATAAAGTATTTTTAGATTCTAAATTTCCACTGCTTATTGGTGCATTTGTGGTAAGCGTGCTAATGGTAAGCAACCTGCGTTACCCTAGTTTTAAAAGTATGCAATGGAATCTGCGTAGTTTTATCGTGCTTCTCATTTTGTTTGGCGTTGTATTTGCCTACCCAGCGGAGTCGTTATGCGCATTTATGAGTTTGTATGTCGCGTATGGAATCTTACGCTTTATTGTGCTTAGTGGCAAGATTATTTTTCGATTTAAAAAGTCTTAATGGGAGCCCATTTAGCCCGTGTGTTGCACGGGCTTTCATAGAGAATCTATTTATTGCCTTGTGCTTGGAGGGCGGTGAGCGCGACTACGCCTACGATGTCCTCCGCACTGCACCCGCGCGATAAATCGTTAATTGGGGCTGCCATTCCCTGCGTGATAGGACCATACGCCTCTGCTTTTGCGAGCCGTTGCACGAGTTTATACCCGATATTTCCAGAATCTAAATCAGGGAACACCAGCACATTTGCCTTGCCTGCGACATTTGAGCCTTTTGCTTTAGATTCTCCCACGCTTGGCACGATAGCCGCATCAAGTTGTAATTCCCCGTCAATAGCGATATTTGGCGCGAGGCTTTTGGCAATATCACGCGCTTGCGTTACTTTGGTAACATCATCGTGCTTGGCACTGCCATAGGTGGAGTGGCTTAGCAAGCCCACAAAAGGCGTGGTTTTTGTGAGAGATTCAAAGCTTTTTGCCGAGCTAATGGCAATGTGGGCGAGCTCCTCTGCGCTAGGATTTTGCACTAGCCCGCAATCTGCAAAGACAAAAGTCCCATTTAGCCCAAAATCACAATGTGGCACGACCATCACAAAAAAACTTGAGACGATTTTAGAATCTTTTGCCGTGCCGATGATTTGTAGCCCTGCTCGCAGCACATCAGAAGTCGCATTTATCGCACCTGCAACCATTCCATCAGCCTTGCCACTTCGCACCAATGCTACGCCAAAATACAGCGGATTATTGAGCAACAACTCTTTCGCGCTAGATTCTGTCATTCCCTTTGCCCCGCGTAATTCCACAAAAAGCGCGATAAACTCCTCTAAAAGCGGGCTAGTAGCGGGGTTTATAAACTCCGCTTTTTGCACGCTTAAGCCCTTGTCCTTTGCGCGTGTATGTATATCCGCCTCATCGCCTACCAAAATCACTTCTGCAAAGCCCTCTTTTAGTATCGCGCTAGCCGCCTCAAGCGTGCGCATATCGCTCGTCTCTGGCAACACGATTTTTTTAATGTCAGCTTTTGCCTTTGCCTTAATGTTGTCGATAAAACTCATATCCTCTCCTTGTATATTTCTAGATTCCACTACATTATATGATTTGCATTAACGAGGGGAGTTTGTGGGCGTAATTTCACACCAAAAATATAAAATTACACAAAAATTTAACTTTTTATCTTTTAAAAGAGTTGAATGCGCTTGGAGTGAATGGAGATTATTAGGCTTTGCTAGAATCTAGATTCTAGCAAAGTGGCATTGTGTTGGGTTATTTTATGCCCGTAGCTTGTCCTTTTGCGATTATGCAGTTTCGCCCATAAAAGAATATTGACCAATAGCTTGCGCGTATGTCAGCATTTACAAGCGCATCTGCAGGCTGTCCTTTTTTAGCCGCTTTTTCAAGGGCTTTGCCTACCGCGCCACTTACACGATTAAATCTATTGCCCAAAGACCAGAAAAGCACCTCGTGAATGCAATCTTTACCTTCTACATAATCACCTTTTTCGCTTTTTTCTGCAAGAGAGACATTGCCCGTAGAAACGACAGAAAATTTAGCCAAGTTTTGCGAACACCCGCCCAACAATAGCGCAAAAGCGCAAGCCACACTGATTTTAAACATTTTGCTATACATTTTAGCTCCTTTATGTTGAATTGTAAAACAGCGAAATACTACCTTATGTCTGTTTTTTTTTTACAAACTATTATAATAGAGTGAAAATAAAATCTAAAGCGCATATACTCTAAAAATCTATAATAATGGAGTCCTCTTATGAAGAATCACGCAAAACTTTCAAATGCGAATAAATTGGAGCGCAGACCTCTTAGTGCCGAGCGTATTTATCTTTTCCACACTAAAATCGCGCGTAATGTCGCAAGAATCCGTAAAGAGAGGGGAATCTCACAGCTTGATTTAGCTCTTAGTATCGGGCACAAGTCTGTCTCGCTTGTCTCTGGTGCAGAGAGTGGATATAATGGCATACATTTCAACCTAGAGCAACTCTACCGCATAGCCCACGCGCTAGAAGTGCCTATGATAGATTTCTTTGATGGGGTAGGTGAAGTGGATATAGATTCTCAATCCCGCGATGAATAGAATCTCACAAATTTCACGCGCAAATTTTGGGGTTATGACTTGAGATTCATAGTATTTACGCACGAGATTTAAGCAAATTCACACAAATTACCTCAAAAGTCGTGCGTGCTCCAACTTTATACACGAATCCTCTTCATACGCAATCCCCGCGTTTTGCAACTTCTCTTTTGCCTTTGCATTGTGTAAATCTAACTGCACCCACACGCATTTTGGCGCATTTTTTAGCGCGAGGATTTCGCTTGCCACCGCTTCTAACGCCTCGCTTTTGCGAAACACATTAAGAATATCGATTGTGCCACTCTGTCCGCAACTATCGCGCAATGACTCATCGCTAAACGCCTCTTGCAAACTCGCATACGCCCTACGCCCCAAAATCTCGCCACCCTCTGGCAAACGCGGATAAATGGGAATGACATTATAGCCCTGCGCGATTAAGTAACGCGCCACGATATTACTCGCCTTGCCATCATCAGGGCTAAGCCCCAAAATTGCGATATTTTTCGCCGTTTGTAAAATATGGGTTTTTTGCATATCATTCATTTGATGTCCTTTGTGTTTTTAGATTGAGGAGAATCGAGTGCAATTTTATTTTATTGATATAAATGCCACCAAAACCACTGCGCTTAATTTCACTTTATCCTTGTTTATTTATGTGGGAGATTTTGCTATAATTGTAAGAAATTAGGCAAAACTCTTATTGGTGGTTAGAATGAATAAAATCGCTATTTATCCGGGCACTTTTGACCCTATCACAAACGGGCATTTAGATATTATTAAGCGTAGTATAGGGATTTTTGATAGGGTGGTTGTCGCTGTGGCAAAAAACGAGAGCAAACACCCTATGTTTAACTTTGAACATAGAATCCAAATGCTCAAACTCGCAACTAAGGATTTGACAAATGTCGAGGTAGAGGGCTTTGAGTGTTTGTTGGCGGATTTTGCTAAAAGTAAAGATTCTCGTGTGGTGGTGCGCGGATTGCGTGCGGTGAGCGACTTTGAGTATGAGCTCCAAATGGGCTATACAAACAATTCGCTTAATAAGGATTTAGAGACTATTTATTTTATGCCACATTTGCAAAATGCCTTTATCAGCTCATCAGTGGTGCGCTCGATTATCGCATATAGTGATAATTTCGCTCATCTCGTGCCAAAGGTCGTGTATGAATATATCTTAGCGCATAAGGGACGCAAGTGAAGTTCCAAACGGCAAAAAATGGCTTTTATGTGGTGCTTGAAGGTGTGGATACTTGTGGGAAAAGCACGCAAATTGAGAATCTAAAGACATCGTTTCTTAATGCGGTTTTTACCAAAGAGCCCGGTGGAAGCTCTCTAGGAGAATGCGTGCGTGAAATCCTTTTAGATTCTAAAAATCTCCAACCTTTGAGCGAGTTTTTTTTATTTCTTGCGGATAGGAATCAGCATTATTGCGAAGTGTTGCGCCCAAACTTAGAATCTGGCAAGCTGGTGATAAGCGATAGGAGCTTTATTTCTGGGCTTGCGTATATGCGCGATATGAGCGTCAAAGAGGCGTTGGAGTTTAATTTCATCGCATTGCAGGGCTTAAAACCCAATGCAAGTGTGCTCCTTGAGGTGAGCGAGGAGGATTTGCGTGCACGCTTAAACCAAAAACCAAATGATAGAATCGAGCAACGCGGTATCCCCTATATGCTAGAAACCCAAAGTAAAATGCTTCACTTCCTCCAACTCCTAGAAATCCCCACGCTAAAAATCCAAGCAAGCCTCCCACAAGAGCAAATCACCCAGCAAATCACAAACTTCATACAAACCAAACTATGAAATGCCTTATCTGTGAGAATCTTAGCCTTAAACCAATATGCAAAACCTGCCTTGATACACTTACTCCAATGCCTAGCTCACGCACGCTAGAATGTGGGCTTAGAGTGTATAGCTTTTATCCTTATAGTGAAGTGGAGATATTGTTACGATATAAATACGAAGTAATCGGATCAAAAATCTTTACAATCCTTGGTCAAAGGTGTGCGGAGTATTTTAGTGCGCATAATAAACTTCCAGAATCTATGCTCGCAGTGGGGCTTGATGATGAGCCTAGAGGGTATTATTCACACACCGCTATTATCGTGCGTGAGTTTGCTAAGCGCGTTGCAAATCTCTCTCCTGCTTATAACGCGCTTATTGCGACTAATCGCGTGAGTTATGCGGGCAAAAGCCTTGAATTTCGCAAAAATAACCCAAGAAATTTCATCTATCAATCTCAAACACGCACAACGACTAATGCCATACTTTTTGATGACATTATCACCACAGGTTTAAGCCTGCAAGAAGCGCGTGCGTGCTTGCAAAAGAGCGGGATAAACACGCTCTTTGCCCTCACTTTAGCGAATGCACGATTGTAGTATTTAAGAGAGATTCTCTAAAACCCTATCCCAAACTCTACCATTGCTTGCGTGTTATTTATAGCGGGCATAGAGAGATTGATATTGTTTGCATTTATTGTCTGCGAAGCATTTAAGTGTTGGTATTTGCCAATAGCTCTCACAAAGGTAGAAATCCCCCTCTCAATTTCATAAGAGATTCCCACATTGGCACTAATGGCATAATTTTGTGTAGAAAATGGAATCTGTGCTTTTGTATTTTGTTTATCAAGTATATAAGTCCCAGCAACCACAAAGCTATATGAAGCACCATACATTACACTAAGTTTCGCACTTAGGGGCTTCTCTCCCTCTATTTCTATCCCAGCAAGTCCTAAAGAGCGTTGGAACTTTCTCTCCTCTTTGTTTGTAGAATACATATCAAGCCCACCTAAAATATTGATAAAGATTGGCGATTCTTTGCTTGTGATATTTGCCCCAGCTTTGAGCGCGAAATCAAACACCATTAAGTTGGCATTGCTCTTAGCCCCGTTAGGAAATGCGCTTCCGCTAAGGTCGCTATTCCCACCACCTATTGCGATATTTGCCCCAAATTGCAGTCGTTGCTTTAGTGCGACTTTGCCAAAGAGTGATACATATCCAGCATACCCACTAATGCTAGCATTTTCACCATTTGCGTTATAATACGCTCCACCGATTCCTATATTTGTCCATTCACAGATTCGCTCAAAGCAATCTTGTTTAGAGAGAATCACATTGGTTGTATCGTTTGTCGCAGCATTACTGATAGAGAATCCTAAAGTTACTGCGCCTAGAAAGGCAAGAAATTTTGAGAGTGTATTTTTGTTTGACATTGTAACTCCTTATTAAAAGCAATTAAACACAAAAGCCCTATGAGAGGATTCTCATAGAGGCAATTAGCAGTGTAAAACTTTGGCTTATTTGAAAATATCATCAAAGATTTCATCAAAAATCTTACTTAATCCCCAACTTGCAAAAGTTTGTCCAACAAAACCCCAAAATTCACCTTGAGTTTCTTTTAACTCCTCCTCGCTAAGCACAGCGATATTTAAATCACTAGCTTTAACATTGTTTCCAAAGAGAAACTCTACATCTTGGCTTTGTAAGCCACTTACACTTTGTTGAGTTCGCACTTCATTTGCGCTAAGCACTGAAGCACTCAACATACCTACAAATAAAAAAGCTACAAACTTTTTCATTTTTTACTCCTTATAAAATGGATTTTTTGTGCTTGCCTTGTATGACAAAGCACAAAAAAATTATATGTTAAAAATTTTAATATGTCAATATTTTTAGGTTATATTTTATTTAATTTTTTTGTTTTATATAAAAAAATTTTTAACATATAATTTAATGCAATATCCATAAAACTAGCCTTAAACATTTTACTTAAGGCTAGCTAGGCAAAATTTAGAGCCAATTTTAATATCTAGTTTCTCCAATACCATTTCCTAGAAATCCGCCCATTTCACGGAAAATTTTATCACTAATGAAGTCTAGCACTTTTTTCCAAAACTCACCTTGAACCCCTTTAAGCTCTTCTTCGCTAAGCACAGCGACATTTAAATCTTTCGCATCTGCATTCGCTCCAAAAAGCAATTCCATATCTTGTTTTTGCAAGCTTGTTGCAGGTTCTTGTGAGATTGTCTCACCTGCATTAAGTGAGCACATTCCTAACATCGCTACTAAGAGCACTGAAAATACTGACTTGTTCATAATGAACTCGTATTAAAATTTTGTGCCTGCCTTGTATGACAAAGCACGAGAGAAATTATAAACAGAAAGGTAAATAAAAAGTAAATGAAATCCATTACTAATTTTGTAAAAATATGTAAGTTTTTATATATTTAGTTCATTATATCAGTCTTTTTCTTCGCAAGAATCATTTGAAGAATGATAATGCCCACACCTAAGTCAATCATCACATCGGCGAAGTTAAAAATCGCCCACTCAAAGCCATAATGCCAATACACATAATCCACCACGCCATCACGGATAAATCTATCAAACACATTGCTTGCCCCTGCCCCAAATATAAGCCCAAAGGCGATAGAATGCTGTGCTAATAATCCTCCAAAAAGCGTAAAGGCAAAGAGCGCGACAAGCAAGAGCACTTGAATAAACTTCAACCACTCGCCAAGAAAGGCAAAGAGTGAGAACGCTACACCTGTGTTATACACGAGGGCGTTATACATTTGGGCGTTACCAAGTGTAAAAGCCTCGCACTCAAAGTTAAAACCCGCAATAAAGGCAAGTTTAATGGCTTGGTCGAGTGTGAAAACGACAAACGCAATCGTGGTAAGAATCACAAACTTTTTCATTCCAAGATTGTGGCTTGCGGATTTTATGCTTGCTATCACTTCTTTAAAGTCCATAATGTCTCTTAATAATTTAGGCGAGATTTTGAGAGAGGAGGGCTTTTAACTCGCTCATTTGTGCTTTTATGCTTTTGGCATTTTTGCCCTCGATTAAGATTCTTAGTTTATTTTCTGTGCCAGAGTAGCGCACGAGGTGGCGATTGCCTGATTGTGTGATAGAATCTAGGAGCGTTTGAAGCCCAGAGATTTGCTCTAATGGCGGCTTTTTGGACACACTTAAATTGCACATTTCGCTTGGATAGAGCTTAAAGGGATTAAGCGCGATATGTGAGGGTTTGCCTGTCTGCTTGAGATAGGCGAGCACTTGCAGGGCACTTACTAAGCCGTCCCCTGTCTTAGCATAATCGCTAAAAATGATATGCCCGCTATTCTCCCCGCCAAAGTTTAAGTTTTGCTTTTGTAATGATTCTATGACGAATTTATCGCCCACGCCACAGCGCACAAGCTCTATATCGTGCGAGCCCAAAAACTCCTCTAGCGCAAGATTACTCATCGTAGTGGCTACGATTTTATTGCCTTGCAAGGTGTTATTTTGCTTTTGATAGAGTGCGAGCGCACCAAGTAGTTTATCGCCATTGACTACTTCGCCTTTATCATCAGCTACCACGAGCCTATCCGCATCGCCATCAAGCGCAAATCCAATATCTGCACGATATTTCTGCACCTCTTCAGCGAGAATCTGCGGATACATCGCCCCGCATTGCTCGTTAATGTTATGCCCGTTTGGCTCATCGGCGATGACTATCACATCAGCTCCAAGCTCACTAAATATCGTAGGTGCGACTTTATACGCCGCACCATTAGCGCAATCACACACTATACGCATTCCCTTAAGGCTTAAATGTTTGGGAAAAGAGTTTTTGATATGCACGATGTAGCGACCGACTACATCATCTATGCGCTTTGAGCTCCCAATCTCTAAGCCACTTTTTAATGAGGAGTTGAGCAAATCATCGTTAAAATAGATTTTTTCAATCTCTTTTTCGGAATCTACATCAAGTTTAAATCCCAAATGGTTAAAAAATTTTATCCCATTATCTTCAAAGGGATTGTGGCTTGCAGAAATCATAATCCCCGCATCACAGCGCATATCTTGCGTGAGGAAAGCAACTGCGGGCGTAGGCATAGGACCAATTTGAATCACATCATAACCCACAGAAGTGAGGCTTGATACAAGTGCATTTTCTATCATATAACCACTACGGCGCGTGTCTTTGCCGACTAGAATCTTATTGCTCGTGCTTTGTGTGTTTTGGTGGAAGTAGATTCCCGCACTTTGCCCTAAGCGAATGACAGAGTTTGGTGTCAAAAATTTCCCCGCTTCTCCTCTCACGCCATCAGTGCCAAAAACCCTTGTATCTGCCTTTTTGCTCATACTCTCTCCTTAATGTGTTATAAATTTTACAAAATAAGAGGCGATTTAAACTTCATTTAATTGAAATTTTGGCACAATTTTGCCTTAAAATTTTTTATAAAAGGATTAAATTCAATGGCAAATCATAAATCTGCACAAAAACGCATCCGACAAACAAAGACAAGAACCGAGCGCAACCGCTATTACAAGACCAAGCTTAAAAATATGGTAAGAAGCCTAAGAGAGGCTATTGATAGCAAAGATGTCGCTAAGGCACAGGAGTTTTTTAAAACAGCGAACAAAGAAATCCATAAGCTCGTAAGCAAGGGAATTTTGAAAAAAAATACCGCTGCTAGAAAAGTTTCCCGCCTCAATGCTGGCGTAAAAAAAATCGCTACAAAATAACGAGCATAAGATTTTCATTGCTTGGCGCAACTTATGCTCACACAAAAGCTCACGCCTATTATCGCTCGCTATGATGAGATTAGCACTCTTTTGCAAAGTCAAGAGGTGCTAAGCGACATTACTAGACTTAAAACTTTAAGCAAAGAGCAAAGTGATTTGGAGGAAATCGCATTAAGCGCGAAACGCTACATTGAGATTTTGCACCAAATTGACGAAAATAAGGCACTTTTAGATGACAAAGAGCTAGGCGAACTTGCCAAAGAGGAGCTAAAATCGCTAGAAAGCACCAAAGAGCAACTAGAATCCCAAATCAAAATCCTCTTAATCCCCAAAGACCCCAATAGCAATAAAAATGTATTTTTAGAAATCCGCGCAGGCACGGGAGGCGATGAAGCGGGAATCTTCGTGGGCGATTTGTTTAAGGCGTATTGTCGCTACGCGGATTTACGCAAATGGAAAGTCGAAATCATAAGCTCAAGCGAAAATAATGTCGGTGGCTACAAAGAAGTCATCGCGCTTATCAAGGGTGAGGGCGTGTATGGCAGGCTTAAATTTGAGGGCGGGACACACCGCGTCCAGCGCGTCCCAGAGACAGAATCTCAAGGGCGTATCCACACCTCCGCTGTAACGATTGCCATAATGCCCGAAGTCGATGATGTGGAGGTGAATATCAACCCAAATGACTTAAAAATCGATGTGTTTCGCAGTGGTGGGCACGGCGGGCAAAGTGTCAATACTACCGATTCAGCGGTGCGCGTAACGCATATCCCCACAGGCATTTCTGTCTCTATGCAAGATGAAAAATCCCAGCACAAAAACAAAGATAAGGCGTTGAAGATTTTAAAAGCGCGAATCTATGAAATGGAACTAGAGAACAAAGCAAAGGCGGAAGGCGCAAACCGCAAAGAGCAAGTGGGTAGTGGCGATAGGAGCGAGCGAATCCGCACTTATAACTACCCGCAAAACCGCCTAACCGACCATAGAATTAACCTTACTTTGTATAGTTTGGAAGAGATTATGCTCTCTGGCAATTTGGATTCTGTAATCGACCCGCTTATCACCCACGCCCAAAGCGAGGCAATGAGCGGAGAGTAAAGTCCAACATTGAGATTTAGCAAGGAATGATAAATGACAAGAATGCTCGCATTGATGATTTTAGTATGTTTGGGGGTTTTGTTTAATTCCTGCTGGCACAAAGCCACTGCGACAAAAATGCAACAACCAAGCAGTGATTGGGAAGTAATAGAGCTCATTAAAAGCGTGAAGTTTGATGACAAACTTGCGGAGTTTGGCAAATGTGTCAAAAAAACGCCCAAAGGTTCATTACAAAAATGCGAAGCAATCGTTGAGAGTTTCGCACATTCTTGTGAGCGTGGAAGTGCTAAACATTGCGTGGTGGAAGCGGAGTTTTACCTTAGAGGTGCGATAAATGCAAATAAAGATATACACACCAAAGGCAAGGAAATTTTAGCCAAAAGCTGTGAGCGTGGATATGCTCCCGCGTGTGTATCGCTAGGAGAAGTGGAGGATAATAAGATAAGACATTGGCAGAGGGCTTGTGAGTTAGGGAGTTTCTTGGGCTGTGGGAATCTCGCACACGCATACCACACAGGCACACAAGGTGCGAAGCAAAATAGTGATAAGACAAAAATGTATGCTACATTGCACTTGCAAATCGCCGATAGAGACTGCAAGGCAGGCAAAAAGATAGCGTGCGAATGGCTAGAGCAAGCCTTTAGTGATGTAAAGCCATTGTTGGGCTTGCAACACTAGCCTAAGATTCTCTAAGTAACACACTTATATGACTTCTACACATATATCTTGCGCTGATGGATAGATGAGATAGCCTTTAATGGGATTGGTGCTGAGTGTCGCAAGAAAATCCATATATTTTTTTACTTGGGTGAAGTGCTCCTCTTTTGGCTCTTTAGAGCTTTTGTAATCAAGCACGATAATTTCTTTTTGTGTAAATATGAGCGCGTCAATGCGGTAGAATTCGTTTTGACACAAATAAGAAACCTCACTAAATACCGTGCCACTAGAGAGTATGGTTTGTAAATGTGGATTTGCTAATGCGCGCTCAAACTTGCCCTGCACGATTTGGCGCATATCTTGTGAGAGTGAGAATCCATAGAGGTTTTGCATAATGTGCCAAAGCGTTGGCAAATGCGTTTCTTTCATTCCAAAGTAATATTCAAAATAGCTATGCAAAGCCTTTCCAAACATTATGCTTGCAACATTAAATTCACTAGATTCTTTTTGGTTGCGGACAAAATTTTCTTGCCTGCCTAGATTTTGCAGTGCGATATATTGGCTTTCGTGCGATTGTTTTTGTGAGGTGTCTTTGCTTGAGAGTGTGCCGATTTGTGTGGGCGTTAGATTGAGTGTTTCGAGTTGAGAGCTTTTTTGCTTTTTGAGAATGCAAAGAGAGCTTTTAGCACGAGTAAGCGCGACATAAAGCACATTGATTGATTCGTTTCGTTTTGTTTGTTCATAAGATTCTAAGATTTGCTTGTAGTCCTCATCGACATTTTCTCGCCCATCAAACTTAAAATACATATCTTTAAGGGTAATACTCTCATATTGTGGGATAAATTTGTTTGTATCTCCCTTTTTTTTACCAAAGCCATCACACACAATCAAATGCTCAAATTCTAAGCCCTTTGATTTGTGGATAGTCATAATTTTTATGCCATTTAAGTGTTCTTTTGGTGCGGAGACTTCAAGTGATTGATATGAGGCTAAAAACTCCTCTATCTTGTCATATTCGCATACTTTCTCTAAGAATCTCGCGCTCATCGCACATCCAAGTGAAAAAGATTCTATCACTTCATACACATATTGCCCCATATTTCCCTTATACTCTGGCAAAGATACAGATTCCATAATGCCCTTGCCAAGCAATTTTGCGATATTTTTTGTATAGAAATTTTTGTGTTCTTGTTGCTGTGTGCTTTGGTATTTGAGTGCCTGTATGAGCACATTGCAAGGGAATACATCAAAAAAGTTTTTTGTGGTCTCAGCGATGATATTAAGAGAGGAATCTTGAGCTTTTAAAAAATCTTTTATACGCTCCACTTCATCATTTTTCCATACTAAAATGCTTATATCATCTTGATTTACACCATTTTCTAACAAGTAACAAAGCGTTTCATATACAGATTCTTCATCAAATTTTTCATATTCTTTGACACTTATAAATCCCTCTTTGCTCGATTGCGTGCTGGGAAGTTCTTGGGTGATATAGTGAGGATATTGTGGCGTAAAAACTTCATTGATATAATCAACAATGTTGCTTTTGGAGCGGTAATTTTTTTTTAAACTCTGTGTGATAAATGGTGCTTTTTGAATCGCATTAAACACTTCCACAAATGCCCCACGAAAGCTATAAATGCTTTGTTTTTCATCGCCCACTACAAACACACTTCGCTCATCAATTCTCCCCTTGCCAGAGAGAATCTCCTCAATAAGCGGGCGCAAGATTTCGTATTGGATAATGCTTGTATCTTGGAATTCATCAAGCAAAATGTGCATAATCCTCTCATCAAGACGAAAATAAAAAAAATCCCTATCAATGTTTGAGTGCAATAAATTATGCACTTTGCGTGTAATATCTTCGTGCGTGAGGATATTTTTTTGGCGTAAAAAGTCGTGCTTAATACTACAAAACTTATCAATATAGGTATGTACTTGCGTAAATATAGCATTTTGTTTGATTTGATAATACACACATAAAAGCTTTTTGAGTGCGTTAAAGTCATTGGTAAGATATTCTAACCCTTTATTCTTAAAGCCTCTAAATTCAAAGGGTGTTTCTTTTTTTAACCAAGTTTTATTGCTTATGTCTTCGATTGTATCATAAGTGAGCGCATTGATAGCTTCTTGCTTGATATTTGGCTTTGTGGCAATTTCTTGGCGCAAATGCTCCATTATGGAATCTATGCTATTTTTCACTTCTTTTAGGTTTGTTTTTTGCTCTGTTTGCCTTAATGCGTGCTTTTGCTCGCTAAATTTACTTACAAAACCTAAAAAATCTTCTATACGCATATCATTGACAGAGCAAAATTTTGCTATGCTTTTGCGCTCATTTTGGCTTAAGCATTGTGCAAATCGCTCATATAGAGCCATATTGTCATATTCGCTTATTTCAAAGGCATTGTTCACTCCAGCGTGCCAGCAAAACTTCTGTAAAATGCTATAAAAAAATGAATCAATGGTAGTGATTTTTGGGCGGGTTTGCATAAATTGAGTATAGATTCTCTTAATGTTGTGCTTGATAAATTCCTCATCTATGCCATTTGCTTGTAAAGATACAAAGGTATCGTTGCTCGTAAGTGTGCCGTGCAGAGAATCTGTGTAGAGATTTTTTAGATTTTTTTGGATTCTACTACGCATTTCATTAGAGGCTTTTTTGGTAAATGTCAGCGTGAGAATCTCCCACGCCTTCGCTCCCTTGCAGAGCAAATACACAAAGCGCAACGCTAGGCTAAAGGTTTTACCACTACCAGCCGAAGCCCTAAGCACAAGGTATTCATTGCGTATATCTGGTTGTGTATCTTGCGTGTTATCGTGCATTACTTAATCACAACTTCAAATTTCTCTAACAACGCGCAGGGTTGATAGCTTAGCTTAGCCTTTCTTAAGCCCTCTATGCCTAAATCTTCCTCCCGATTGACAAAGCCACATTCAGCAAAGCAGTGCTCTAGGACTTGTTGATTGATTGCTTGATAGATGCCTCTAATTTGCGGATTTGCCTTTTCGATGTGCATAAGTGCGACTTTTTTGCCCTCCAAATCCCCGTGTAAAACCTCACCAAAGCTAAAGGCTTCTATATTGCCATTTACGCGGATTATCCCACCTTTTAATCCCAACTCATCATAGAATCTTAGCGCGTCATTTATGCCCAAATTCTCAAACTTTAACCCCTCTGTTTTGTTAGGATTTGCCTCAAACCACTTATCATTTACTTGCATAATTTCCTTTGTATTGTGTGTAGAAATCTCCTCAAACACAAAGTCCTTATGCTCTTGCAAGAAAAAGTTGAGATGATTTTTTTTCTTGTGATATTTTCTGCCACTTAGCGTGATAAGTTCAGGCACATTATAGACATAATCAAATCTATCTCTATTTTCTTGTGGCTGTATGCCAAACTCCGCGTGAATGTGCTTTGCTTGGGTAGCATTAAGTGCGTGGATTTCAAGCGCGAGGTTATTTTGTGCGTAGAATTCCTTGCACATCTTTAACGCGCCTTGCTTATCACCATCGCCTATGGGGTAGAAAATGTAGGGATTTTTGCCCTCATAGCGCGTTTGTATCACTAGGCAATCTTGCACCTGCGCGAAGCAAATATCCCTCGCATTACGCCAAATAAAGCAATTCGCAAAACTCATATCCGAAAGCACGAGGGAATCTCGCGCTAAATAATGGGTAAAAATATCTTTAGATTCTAAATCTATAGGTTGAAATGTAATCATTGTTACTCCTCAAAGTCATAGCTACACACATAACTTCCTAGCCATTTTAGCTCCTTAGTGCGTTTGGTAAAGAGGGCTTTGACATTCTCATCAAGGTAATGCCCCTTAAAGTCCAAATAAAATCCAAACGCAAAAATATCACTTTTAGAGCGGATAGGGCGTGAATCAATTTTAGTAATGTTAATGCCAAAGTGTTTAAAATCCTCGAGTAATCCAAGCAATGCGGCAGATTGTTTGTAGTTTTGTAAAGTTGCAAAAACAGAAGTTTTATCGCTTCCACTAGGATTATTGGTAAAATCACTTACCACCACAAAGCGCGTTTTGTTGTTGTTTGAATCTTCAATATTTTCAAACATAATGGGTAAGTTGTAGAGTTTTGCGGCTACTTTAGAGCAAATCGCGCCTGATTTGGAATCATTGCTAGCAAGTTGGGCAGCCTTAGCGGTGGAATCTACGGGGATTAGCTCTAAGTCATCAAGGTTGTGAGATTTGAGGAATTCATCGCATTGTCCAAAGGCAATATCTTTGGAATAAATCTTTGTAATCTCGCTTAAGTGCTCGTTTTTTGAAGCAAGACTATGATGAATGGGAATCACAATTTCAGCAATGATTTTAAGCTCACTGCACGCAAGATTATCAATAGTCGCGCCCACCATTCCATTAGTGTTGTTTTCGATAGGCACAACGCCATATTTTACACGCTTTTGTTCTAGGGCTTTAAAGACAGAGGAGATATTATTAAGCGCGATATATTCGCTCATCGCACCAAATCGCTCCTGTGCTGCTTGGTGTGTGTAGCTCCCAACAGGACCTAAAAATGCCACTTTTTCTGGGAGTTCTAAATTTCGTGCGATTCCAAAAATTTCTTGGAAAATTGCACCGATGGCTTTATCGTTTAGGAATTTTACCCCTTTTTTGTTTAATCGCTCTAAAATTGCTCTCTCTCGTTCAGGGCGATAAATCGCACTTCCACTTTTTTTCTTATGTTTGCCAATCTCATCGACCAAACCCATTCGCTTCTCTAGCAACAAAAGTATTTCATCATCGATACTATCAATTTGTGCCCTAAATTGCTCTAATAGTTTATCTTGCATTGGTATTCCTTTGGAGGAGTTCTAGCTCATCGGCGATAAGATTCTCAAATGTTTCTCTGTGTTTGATGACAAAACTCTTTCCCTCTTTTATGCCTATTTCTGCGGGCTTTAAGCGCGTGTTATAATTGCTTGACATTGAGTATCCATACGCCCCAGCATTCTCAAAGCTAAGCAAATCCCCAGAATCTAGCGATTCTATCTCAATGTCTTTTGCTAGAAAATCACTACTTTCACAAATCGCCCCGACAATATCGGCCTTGCAACCTTTGGAATCTTTTGGCCTAGATTGTGTGTCGCGCGCCTTTGCTATGATATTCACGCGATGATATGCGCCATAGAGGGCAGGGCGCATTAAGTCGTTCATCGCCGCATCAACGATGACAAAGCGTTTTTTGCCATTGTGTTTTTCATACAGCACCTTACTTAAGAGCACGCCACTTTTCCCAACGATATAGCGACCGGGCTCGCAAATAATAGTTACATCAAGTCCGCGCAAGATTCCCAAAATGCCCTGCGCGTAGTCATATAATGTGATTTCTTGCTCGTCTTTGTAAGTGATACCAATGCCTCCACCAATATCAAAAAACTTAATATCAATCTTTAGTGCAAGCAGACTATGGAGAAGCTCGGTGATTTTTTTTGCGCCCTGTAAGATTGGCTCAAGTTCTAGGAGTTGCGAGCCAATATGAAAATGAATGCCTATCGGCTCTAGGTGTGGCGAATTTTTTGCCATAATATACATTTTTTTGGCATTTTGTATATCAACGCCAAATTTGTTCTCGTGCAATCCTGTGGAAATGTAAGGATGTGTTTTGGCATCAATGTTAGGATTTACACGCACCGAAATGCGCGCTACCTTGCCACAATCTTTAGCAATAGATTCTATACGCGAGAGTTCAGCCTCACTCTCCACATTGATAAATAAAATGTCATACTTGAGAGCTTCGCGCAAATCATCATCGCTTTTTCCCACGCCACTAAAAATAATCTTATATTTTTCCACTCCTGCCTTTAGGGCGCGTTTGACTTCACCAATGCTCACACAATCCGCACCGCAACCAAGTTTTGCTAAGTGATTGATAATGCTAAGATTAGAGTTTGCCTTGAGCGCGTAGCAAATAAGTGATTTGCGCGCCTTAAAAGCCTCTTTAAACGCGCTAAATTGCGCTGAGATAGTATCAAAGTCATACACATATAATGGCGTGCCATATTCACGCGCACAAGATTGTAAGGTCATCTTATCCATTTTTACTCTTTTTGTGGTGCTAAATTAAAAGCATAATTTTAGCCTAAAAACTTTATGGCACGCTAACAAATTCTCGTAAAAATACAGCGTTTTTTGGCAAACCATTTTTGCTAAAACCATTGTATTTGTAAGTGATTATTGTGCCAATTTTGGGTGGATTCTCACGCATCGCTTCGCTAAAGCCCGTGCCTATTTTAAAGGTTATTGTGTATTTTTTTGGCTTTTGTTTAGAATCTAGGGCGTTTGTATTAGCAAAAGGGCGCAAAGTGGCAATATCATCATTTTGGCTGATTTCTTGCTCGCAAATAAGCGCACCCATTTTACCCGCAAATTTTCCTTTTCCTTGCGTGTGTCCTATCACTTTGCATTCGGCGTCATTGTGAGGCTTTAGCTTAAAGGCATTTTTTGCCCTCCCGCTTTTATACCCTTTCTCATCAGGGCGTAATATTAACCCCTCGCCACCATTGCTTAGCACTTTATCAAGCATTCTATCTAAAGTGCGTTGAAATTCTTTATCGCGAGATTCTAATGCGCTTTGCTCGATAAGCTCAATGTGTGGAGGCGTGTGTTGCGTGATAAATGCCCGCACTTTGTCTAATCGCTCGCTTAAGCGACATTGAGAATCTCGCTTAGATGATTTTTGTCCGCAGGTAGGCGCATCAAAGACTTTATACATTATATTTGCGTAATCTTCACATACAGGATTTGTGCGTGCGACAATGCTCGCTACTTCTTCAAACTTCCCATACCCAATCCACAACTCGCCATCAAGGGCAAATGGTGGAAAATTGCGTAAAAAGCACTCTGGGGCGTTGATAAGGTTGCCACGCTTTGTTCTTAACTCCCTGCCATTCCACACGCCACGCACGCCATCAAACTTTTCGCTTACGAAGTATGTCGCGTTAGTGAGATTGTCTTTTTTATACACGCTAAACTCCACCACCTCTGCGCTAAGGGCGAGAAAAAACCAAGCACAAAGGCACGCGATAACTCTACTCATCGTCCTTAGGTGGCGCGTCATTTGGGATTATATAGCCATTATTGATAATCCACCAGCTTAGAGCCTTTGCGCGTTGTAGATTATCAAAAATACCATTTGCTTCGGTTTTATCGCCACTACGCTCCACACCATCGCCCATATATTCCAGCTTGTAGCCATCATAGACAAATCTTTGATTAGCAATTATGCCAAAGCCAAACGCTTCATTGTGTTCTCTGCCTATGGTTGCTTTGTTTTGGAGCATTGCATCACCAAAGCTCGCGTATTTATAGCCATTAGGCGCGACTAGCTCAATGATAGTAGGTGTTATATCAATGTGCGAGCCCACATTAGAGAGCGGTTTGGGATTGAGATTTGGCGCATAGACAATAAGCGGGACAGAGTGTGTGATTCTCGCGTTGGCAGATTTTTTAGGGTATTCTCTATCATAATGGTCGCCTGTGATGATAAAAAGTGAGTTTGGCAGGTTTGAAGACATTTCACGAATAAATCTTCCAATGACTTTGTCTTGGTAATAAATATGTGCTAAAAGAGTTGGCGTGATATTTTTTTGTGTGATTTCTGGGTGAGAAGTGATAAAGGCTTGAATCTCTTTAGTAGGCACGCCAAAAGATTCCACAGGGGCATCATAAGGTGGGTGATTAGAAGTGGTCATAATCATATTAAAGGTCTTTTGCGTTGGGTTTGCCTTAGAATCTGCAAGCAATTTATCGCGCACAAAAGAAAATAAGTGGTGGTCAAAAGCACCCCAAGAATTGTCATAAGGCGATGAATACCCCTTGATTTTGGAGTTTTGGATAATATGCGTGTTATAAAAAATATCTCTAAAACCCTGCGTGGTTACATAACTATCAAGTTTTTGCCAAGTGCCTGAGCCACCATAAAAAAATGTCCCCCTATATCCCAAATCATCTAAAATCACTGCAGGAGCAGTTTTAAGTGGCTTTAGTCGTCCTGCCATTAGACTTAGTGGAATGTCAGTTTGGAGCAATCCGCTGATTTGCACATCAAGGCTTGCGATAGTGTTGCCCGCGTTTTGTAAAAATATATCTGCTTTATATGCGCCATTGGCGATGAGTTCTTTAAGCTCACGGCTTAGCCCTAACTCATCAAACTCACTATCAAAGTGCCATTCGCTCATAGATTCCGCAACGATATAAAAAATGTGCTCTATCTTTGGCAAAGCGATATGAGAATCTAGCACAGCAGGGTCGTAATCTGGGTTATTTACACGATGAGATAAAAGCTCTAATAAGTCAATTTCTTGTTGGTTTGTATCGCTGGGAGGCGATTTTTGCAGGAGCTCGCTTTTGTATGTCGCAAACGCTATCGCACTTTGTGCTGGCGATTCATCTACATAATCATTAAAATGCGAATTGGCTATTTTTTTATAACCTTTATATACCAAATACAAATCTCGTAATGCTCCCGTGCTAGCCTTACGCAAAAAGGTATCACTAACGGGTAAAATCTCTTTGCCTAAAGATACACCCTTTAATCCAATCGTCCCATTGATACTAAAAAGTGTGGCAGGGATAAGAATCGCAAGCAAAACAATGGTCGTTTTGTTGCTCGTGTGGTGGTGCTGATGAAGCCTGCTGGTGGCACTTGGAGCGTAGATTTTATCAATCACTCCAAAAATCGCACCAAGTATGTAACACAGCACAGCACTTATAGCAAGCCAAGCAAGTGTTCTTAGCAAGACATTGTATTGCCCGCTTGCTATGGTGGCAAAAATCGCACTTCTATCATCAAAGACAAGCCCTAGTAAGTTTGCATTAAACACATCACCAAAGACCTGATAAAACGCGATATTAGCGACATTGACAAAACTTATAACAATCACACACGCAAACCCTAATATTTTGAGAATCTTGGCACAAAATTCCTTACGAACAAACACAACCCCCACGATGAAAAATATCACAGACACAACACCGATAATTTGTCCATCATAGCGCGCACCATTAAAAAACGCCTTTGTAATATCATTGCTATCATATTCTTGCCCAAGATAAAGGACAAACAACCCACGAAACGCAAAAAACACGACATACAAAAATGCCATAAATAACAGTGTTTTCCATAGTTTTATTTTAAAGTGTTCCAATGCAATACTCCAACATTTTTAAGTTTTTTAATTTTGAAATAAATCTCACAAGTTTATATAAAAGCATAAATGCCTAGCATATCGGCATTTATAAAATTTATATTAGAGAAATTATGCAATTTTTCCATATTTTTTATTGTGATTATTGTGGAGTTTTACAATTTTATAAATTTGTAAGCAAATTTTAAACAATACCTTGATAAGAGAACAAAATTTCCTATATAATCCAAGATTGTCAAGCAATTTGACAGAGATTTTTCAAGGAGAATAGAATGAACACAATAGTGAGTTACGCCCTTTGGGCAGTAGTGGCGGTTATTGGCGCGGCGTGTTTTGGCGTGCTAGCGTTACACACAGGCGAGAGTATCTCGGCGGTGTGGATAGTTGTAGCGGCAGTATGTATCTATGCGATAGGGTATAGATTCTACTCCAAATACATTGCGTATAAGGTTTTAGGTTTAGATGATAATCGTGCTACTCCAGCGGTGGTGAAAAATGACGGACGCGACTTCGTGCCGACAAACAAAATCGTGCTTTTTGGACACCATTTTGCGGCTATCGCAGGCGCAGGTCCCCTCGTAGGTCCAATCCTCGCCGCACAAATGGGATATTTGCCAAGTATGATTTGGATTGTTGTAGGCGTGGTGTTAGCGGGTGCGGTTCACGATTTCACCGTGCTTTTTGTCTCAATGCGCCGTAACGGAAAGTCTTTGGGCGAGATTATTAAGTTAGAGCTTGGTAATGGCGTGGGAAGCATTACAATGATTGGAATCTTAGGCATTATGATGTTAATTATTGCCATTTTGGCTCTTGTGGTTGTCAATGCCCTCGCAGAATCACCCTGGGGACTTTTTACTATTGCTATGACTATACCAATCGCCATTTATATGGGCTTGCATATGCGCTTTTTGCGTCCGGGCAAGATTGGTGAAGCAAGCATTATTGGCTTTACTTTACTCATTTTGGCGTTGTATTTTGGACGCGATGTGGCAGCTGACCCGACTTTGGCAGAGATTTTTACGCTTAGCCCTGTTCAGCTTACTTATGTCATCATTGTGTATGGCTTTATTGCGGCGATTTTGCCTGTGTGGTTCTTACTCGCGCCACGCGATTATTTAAGCACATTTTTAAAGATTGGTGTTATTGTGCTAATGGCACTTGGAATCTTATTTGTCGCTCCTGATGTGCAGTTTGCTAGCACTACGAAGTTTATCGATGGCACAGGTCCTGTGTTTAGTGGGCAACTCTTTCCATTTTTGTTTATTACCATTGCGTGTGGCGCGATAAGTGGATTCCACGCGCTTATCTCAAGCGGGACTACGCCAAAAATGCTCGAAAAGGAATCGCACGCTAGAGCGGTAGGCTATGGTTCAATGGTTATGGAATCTGCTGTGGCAGTTATGGCACTTGTGGCAGCGGTGATTCTCACTCCGGGATTATACTTTTCTATCAATGTAGCACCTGCTGGGCTTGGCACTGCAGGAGTGAAAGACATCGCTGAAGCTGCAGCTATCGCAGCGCAAACGATAAGTTCTTGGGGATTTGTCATCACACCTGAGGAGATTCTCACAATGGCTGATGATATTGGCGAGAAGTCTATCCTTAGTAAGACAGGCGGTGCACCGACTTTTGCTATTGGTTTGGCGAGCATTATCTCTCAAGTCCCGTTGTTTAATCAAGGCTCTATGGCATTTTGGTATCACTTTGCGATTTTATTTGAAGCGTTGTTTATTTTGACTGCGGTTGATGCGGGCACTCGCGCTGGACGCTTTATGGTGCAAGATGTGCTCGGTAATGTGTATAAGCCTATTGGCAATATTCAATCGTTATTTTGGGGCGTTGTGGCGACATTTATTTGTGTGCTTGGCTGGGGGTATATCCTGTATCAAGGCGTTACAGACCCACAAGGTGGAGTAAAATCACTTTGGACACTCTTTGGTGTGTCAAACCAAATGCTTGCTGGAATGGCATTGCTCACGGTAATTACCGTGCTTTTCAAAATGGGGAAAGCAAAGCAAGCGTGGGTGGCGATTGTGCCTACGATATGGGTATTGGTAAGCACGCTTTATGCTGGTGTCTCAAAACTCCTCCCTGCAAATGGTGAGAAAATCCACGATTCGGTAAGCCACATTGCGCTATGGCAAAATAATGGAGCAAAGGCTGCACAAAAACTCGCCGAGATTACTGCAGAGAGCGACCCAGAAGTTATTGCTACACTTACACAAGAAGCACAAAAACTTCAAACAATCGCAACAAATAACCTCATAAATGCGTGTTTGTGTGGATTGTTTATGTTTGTAACTTGCCTTGTGCTCGTGCAGTGCATTAGAATCTGCTTGCAATGTATAGGCGGGAAACCAACAATCCCACTTGCAGAAACTCCATATCTTAAAGCAAGTGATTATGAGGGCAAAATCCCCGCACACGGCTAAGTTGCAATGACAAAGCTTGAGCGTTTGAGAGCGTTTGGAGAGAGGGTTTATGCCCTCTATAAACGCTCTGATAGATTTTTGCATCTTTTGGTGGGAATGCCAAGCTATGACAAATATGTCGAGCATATGCGTTTGCACCACCCCGATAAGATTCCAAAAACACAAAAGGAATTCTTCAAAGAAGCATTGGAGAAAAAGTATGGAGCGGGGAGCGCAAAATGCTGATAGATAATGAGCGCAAGGTTTGCGTTAGACAAGATATATCAAGCATAAAAGGAATTTAAGGCAGTTTTGTATCTCCTTTCTTTAAGATTTAAGTTAATAAAATTACACTACAATCCCGCCAAAACTAAAGATAAGATTAAGGCAAAATTATGCAATTAGCAAAAACAACAACAAGAGAATGGAACGAAGAATGTGCGGTCGTGGGCGTGTATAATGTCAAAAATGCAAGTCTGCTTAGCTATTACGCGCTTTTTGCAATGCAACACAGAGGGCAGGAAGCAAGCGGGATTGCCAGCTCAAATGGCACAAAAATCACCACCATTAAGGGAAATGGATTAGTTACGAAAGTTTTTACCCAACGCAAACTCGCCAAATTGGAGGGCAAATCAAGCATAGGACATAATCGCTATGCCACCGCTGGTGAAGATTCTCTTAATGACGCTCAGCCTATTTTTGCGCGTTATTCGCTTGGTGAAATGGCAATCGCGCACAATGGGAATCTTACCAATGCTAAAGAATTGCGTGAGGAGCTTACCAAAAATGGCGCGATTTTCCAAAGCCACCTTGATACAGAGAATCTTATTCACTTAATCGCTCGTTCAAACAAACAACACTTAGTAGATAGAATCATTGATGCACTTCAACTTGTCGATGGTGCGTATTGTTTTATGTTTCTTTCACGCTCTAAAATGTTTGTCGTGCGTGATAGATATGGATTGCGCCCGCTTAGTCTAGGTAAAATAGAAAATGATGATGGTTCTGTGGGCTATATCGTGGCGAGTGAGACTTGCGCGTTTGATTTGATTGGAGCGAGTTTTGTGCGTGATATTAAAGCGGGCGAAATGCTTGTATTTGAGGGTGCGTATTCTCCGCTTGGCGACACACAGCCAAAGAGTATCCAAGTCTTTGCGCCAAAGGAATTGCCCTGTGTGTTTGAATATGTGTATTTTTCGCGCCCTGATAGTCAAGTGTATGGAAAAAATGTCTATGAAATCCGCAAAAATCTCGGCGCGCGTTTGGCAAAGGAATTTAAACTCAAAGCCGATATGGTAATCCCCGTGCCAGATTCTGGTGTGGCGGCGGCGTTAGGATACTCTAAACAAAGTGGCATTGACTTTGAGCTAGGCATTATCCGTAATCACTATGTCGGACGCACTTTCATCGAGCCTACGCAGTCATCGCGCGAGCTTAAAGTGCGCTTAAAGCTCAATCCAATCACAAGTATCATTAAGGGTAAAGATGTGGTTGTGATTGATGATTCTATCGTGCGTGGGACGACTAGCAAGCAAATCGTGCGTATCTTGCGCAAGGCTGGTGCGAGGAAAGTGTATATGCTTATTTCTTCTCCACCTACGATTAGTCCTTGTTATTATGGTGTGGATACGCCTGATACAGACCAGCTCATTTGTGCGAACAAAAGCATAGAGGAAGTGTGTGAGTATATCGGCGCGGATTTCTTAGGCTTTTTATCCATTGAGGGAATGTTACAGAGCATTGGCGGGGATATGAAGTTTTGCAAGGCGTGCTTTGATGGGAAGTATGTCGATGAGTTTTTGCTCCACAAACAATCGCACGAGCAAGCATAAACAACGCAAATCAAACGCAGGAAGTTATCAGTGAAGACAATTCTAACCATTGGGCGATATTTCAAATCTCGCTTTGGCGAGCGCGTGCGTAAGATTCCCATTTCTTTGCAAGGATTTACTTGCCCTAATATCGATGGGACCGTGGCAAGCGGGGGGTGCATTTATTGTGATAATGAATCATTCTCGCCAAGTCTGGTAAAAATCGCCAAACGAAGCGAAGTAAAAATGAATTTTTCCCTCACGCATAATCCACTGCTTCAAAAGCAACTCGCGCAATTAAAAGAGCAGTTTTTGTGGCACGCGGAGTTCCATAAGCGCAAATTTGGAATCGCAAAGTATCTTATCTATTTTCAGTCTTTTACTAACACTTACGCGCCATTTGATACGCTTAAGGCATTGTATGATAGTGCGCTTGGATTCTCAAATGTGGTGGGGCTTAGCATTGGCACGCGCATAGATTGTGTGAGTGATGAGGTGCTTAGGCTTTTAGGCGGGTATGTCAAGCAGGGCAAGGAAATCTGGCTTGAATATGGAATCCAATCGGTGCATAATGAGACACTCAAACTCACCAATCGCGGGCATAGCATTGAGGGCGCAAAGGAACTCTTTGAAAAGACGCGAAATGCGGGCGTGAAAGTGTGCGCGCATATCATTTATGGACTCCCAAAAGAGAGCAAGGAAATGATGCTCCACACATTAGAATCTGTGCTTAGTTGGGGGATTGATGGGATTAAAATCCACCCAATGTATGTGATGAGTGGCACGAAGCTCGCCCAAATGTATAAGGCTGGCGAATATGAGCCAATCAATCTGCACGATTATAGCGAGCTTATTATAGAGTCTTTAGAGCGTATGCCACAAAATGTCGTGGTGCAACGCGTGAGTGCTGGAGCACACGAGGAGAGTTTGCTCGCGCCGAAGTGGTGCTTTGATAAAAATATCCAAATGCGCCATATTAGAGATGAGCTCCGTAAGCGCGACATTGAGTATTAGTCGCTTAAAATAATGCTATAATACACCACCGCTTGACTTTGTGGTGAGATTGTATTACAATCGCAACCTAATAATTTTACACAAAAGGATTTGGTGATGAAAAATAACTTAAAGCAGGGATTTGCTAGAAACTTAAAGTTTGCTGAAACAAACGCTGTTCTCTCTCTCTCTCTCTCTTAATAGAAAAATTTTCTCAACTATTGCGCTCCTGCGCGCTCTTGCGCGGACTTGTATCACGCACATTTCCTCTCGCACGCATTCAACCCCAAAATCACGCTGATACGCAAGGTAGGACAATGAAAAAGTTGGTGCTAATATGCGGAATCTTAGCAGGTGTGCTAAGTGGAATGGACGCGATGAGTGAGGAGGATAAGGAAAGATTCTCTAATATAGTCGAAGCAATCAAGCAAAGGGACGAGAGGAGTGACGAAGAGTGGGAAAAGGCTAAATATAATTGCCATTTCAATAACGATAAAAGCGCGTGTCAAGCATTGATTGATGATGGTTTAGCTAGTGTGGAGCAATGCACTAAAGAGACAGGCACAAATAATTGTATTTTTGTAGGCGGAATTTATAACCAAGCAGGACATTATAGAGAAGCGATACCATACCTTGAAAAAGCCATCGCTTTGGGGGATAATGGTGCGTATGAACTTTTGCTTTTGGGATTAACTTACATTGCTTTAAATGATTATTTTAACGCAAAGAAATATTTTGAAATCGGGTGCAACAAAGTTAGCTATTTGCAATCACAATTTTGCTACAACTTAGGGGTAATGTATTATAATGGCAAAGGTGTGCGACAAGACTACCACAAAGCACGCGAACTCTACAAAAAAGCCTGTGATATGAAAGATGCTGAAGCGTGCAATAATCTAGGTGTTCTCTATGGCAAAGGGCAAGGCGTGAGACAAAATCTCTCTATCGCTAAGCAATACTACGGCAAAGCGTGTGATTTGGGCCAACAAGTAGGCTGTGATAATTACAAACTACTAAACAATCAAGGGGTGCAGTGATGGCACAAAATACAATCTATAATAGCCCAAGCTGTCGTATAGAATCAAAATGCGATTCTTTGATTTTGTATATTAAACAAAATAACAAAGAAGCCTTTATCTTTGAAAATATTTTGGACGAGTGTCTAAAAACAAAACCACAAGAAAAACTAGATAAGTTAATCAAAAAGCAAGGGGATAAATATTATATCTGCAAGCCTTTGAGTGTAAAATATGACAATATCAATACAAACACGGAATCTAAAGAATCTCAAAACGATACAAAAACTAGCGATTGCAACAAAGAATCTAATCGTAACAATATTTACATAAAAGATGAAATCTCTTTTAAAAATTGCGTGTTTTGTAGCGAAGTTCATTTTAAATATATCACTTTTGCTCTGTTGGATTCCGTATCGCACGATAAATGCAACACAGAATCTAATAAAAATCCACAAGCCCTACACATAGATTTCCAACATTGCGAGTTTAGAGAGCGAGTATATTTCACCAACTGCGAGTTTAATGGCAATGTATTTTTTAACCACGCGGTATTTCACAAATACGCGGATTTTCACGAGAGTATTTTTAATGGCATAGTTTCGTTTTATAATGCTACTTTTAATTCTGCGCCAAATTTCTCTACTTGCGTGTTTAGCAAGATTCAAGGCACAGATTTTATCAATGTCAAAATAGAGAGTTTGGATTTTGATAAAGTTTGGAAATTTATTGATGAGTTTGCAAATGATGAAACTTATAAGAAAGAAAAAGCCCAAGCAATAGATTCCAAAGAAATAGAGCAAATCACAAAAAAGCACAAACTCCGCTATGCGAGTAATGCACGCGATTCATTTCGCACGATAAAAAATGTGTTGATTGAAAATAATAACTTGTTAGACGCGTCAAATTGGCATAAATTAGAACTCTATGCAAAAGAAATTGAGCTAAGATTGCCCAAACCACATTCAAAAGAAAATCCAAACAATGAGCGTAAAAATTATATTGATTTAATCCAACTTTGTTTTTATCGACATACTTCAGAGCACCACACGGATTTATTAGAATCCATACAATCATTGTGTATTGTGATAGGGATTTTTGGGATATTAAGTTTTGTTGTGATATTGGGATTTGCTTTGTATGGGGAATTTTGGGATTGGAATCCTAATACTTTGGTTAAACATTACAATGAATACATTAAGTGCTTTTTGGCAGAACACTATTTTATTGCTTTGTTTATCAATTTTATCTTATTTGTAGCTTTTATAGGGATTTTTATATTTTCTATTGTTTGCCAAAAGATGAGAAAAATAGTCTTTGTATTATCTTGTATTGTTGCATTTACTTTGATTGTTTTATCACCAAAATATCTTATCCCACCTATTGAGATTTTTACTAATAAACGAATGCTACTTGACCCGCTATCTGTGGTGGGTGGAGTGTATAGCATACTTTTTGGCTTTATGCTTTATTCATTTATTAAAACCGCACGCAAAAATTCCATAATCCCAAGTTAAAGGAGGCAAGTGATACAAAAATCGAAAGCAACACAAATATATAGCAAATCTTAATAAAGGAGCAAATAATGAGTGATAAAGACTTAACACAAAGCGAAATTGAGGATTTAAAAAAGAAAGTTAAAGGTTGGTTTGAGAATCCACATCAGTTTAATAGCTGGATTTTATTTAACTACCTTAATTTGTCCAAAAATAATTCTATTGGTGTGAAAAAAGAGAATCTGAAAGAAAGTGTAAAGATTGACTTTGAGGGGAACTTCAACTCTATGAAAAGCAATAGCGGACATAATCACGGCAAAATCTTTATCGAGAAAAATGACGAAATCAAGCTCTATGAGCCAATAGCGGAATTTATCCTTGAACAATACAAAAGCAAATTTAACAATGGAGGTAAGTAATGAACATATTTAGGATTGTAGCGTTAGTTGGAATATTGGTAGGTTGGTTGAGTGCATATCAAATCGGTGGAATGTATGTAACACTAATAGATTGTTCGTGGGGACAATATGGCTATCAATACGGAAATATCGGCACTTACAAAGATAGTAATGGCAAACTATATCAAGTGTTTTTTGGAAGTAATTGGTGTCAATACTAATCAGTAAATAAGGAGTAAGAAAATGAAAAAAATAGCGTTGGTGTTTGCAATTTTTGTAGGTGTTTTAAGCGCAAAGAATATTTGTGATAGGGCTCTAGAGTATGAATTTCTACAAGGTGGTATCAAGGAATACTTACATATAATGAGTTCAATAAACCAAATAAACCAAGAATTGTTTGATGTTTTTTCTGCTTATTTTGTTTCATTGGGTTTTCACTATCTTTTCTGTGAAGCAGGATTAGAGAGTGGAACTTTAGAAGAAAACCCAATGATGAAAGGACAACGATTTAATAATATTTTTGCAACTGCAGAAGCAATCTTTAGAGAAGATAGTGAATTTGCTCAATATACACCTCAATGTGGAATACAATTAAGAGAACAACTTGCGAGTTTATATAAAAGGTTGGATAAGGCAAGTATTAGTGAAAAAGAAAAACAAGTGACAATCCCTGCTTATCTATTAGCTCTTGGTTCATTACATTTATTTTGTACTATTGCTGTTGAAGGTGACGATGCAATAGTGCTATTCGACTCCAAAAAATATGAAGATGTGCCATTATTGAAAAAATATGAAAATGAGTGGCGTAAAAAAATAAAAAACTATATTAAAGGAAAATAAAACAATGAAAAGGCTAACATTAGTGATTATACATTTATCATTGTTTTTCACATTTTATGCGTGTAGTTCTACAACTCTCTCAATATATTCCACCAATTCGCTTGCTAGCCAAGACATAGATTCTCTCATACAATCCCATACAAATTCTCTGCTTTCTAAGGGCTTTGTCAAAAAACTTAAATCCCAAAAAGTCATTGCCATTTCAGATATAGAAAATGCCACAGGAGAAAAGATTGATATAGATTCTCTAATGACACGATTTAAAAACGCTCTAAGTGATGAGGAAAAGTTTGTCTTTAGCAGAGCGATTGCAGGCAGTGGAAGCAAGATAGATACACTCCTAAAAGATTCTCGCAATCTCCGCAATAATGAGGAGTTTAACCAATATACCACTAAAGAAAAGGGCGAATTGCTCGCTCCTGATTACTCCCTCTCAGGGAAAATAACTAAGCGCACTAAACCAAAGGGTAAAAATGCCTTAGTAGAATATGAATTTTTGCTCAGTCTTGTAGATTTAAGCACGGGTGTAGAAGTGTGGAATAATATCGCTAAAGTTTCTAAGCTCATCTCAGTTGATAAAGCAAGTAATCTAAGTGGTGATGATAAACAGAAAAAAGAATCTAAAATGAGTGATGAACAGTTCTTTAGACTTCAATCTGATTGTCTTGCAAAGAATAAAAGTGCGTGTCAAGCACTCATAGATAATGGTGGTCTTCCAAGTGTCAAACATTGTGTGGCTGTAAAACCCGGTGCCGACGCTAGGAGTACCTGTTCTGCGACAGGTGTGATTTATTATGAAGCAGGGCTTTATAGATTGGCGATTGATTACTGTGAAAAAGGCATAGAATTTGGAGAAGATTATATGTATGTAACATTAGGGCAAGCTTATTGGAGAAATGGCAACCATTATCTCGCACGAAAATCCTTTGAAAAAGGGTGTATATACGAACCAATGAGTCAATCAGAAGTTATATCTGTTAGTTATTCGTGTTATTTCGCAGGTTTAATGTATTTCAATGGAGAGGGTGCACCACAAGACTATAATATAGCAGTTGAATATTTGGAAAAAGCCTGTCGGTTCAAGCATGGAGAAGCGTGCACTTTGCTAGGTTTTGCGTATGGAAACGGAAAAGGCGTGAAGCAAAACTATTCCATTGCTAGACAATTTATTCATAAAGGGTGTAGATTTGGCAGTCAAAGAGCGTGTGATTTTTATAAAGAACTAAACCAACAAGGAGTAAGATAATGCCAATAATATTTGATTTGCAAGCAGATAGAAAAGTCTCTTTTAAGTAGGCTTGTTGAGAAATTATAAAGGAACGACAATGATTGATAAAAAACGAATACTCTCTCGCTTGTCTTTAATGCAAGAATATATCAATGAAATAGAACAAATGCTAGAAGAATCTACACCATACAAACCAGACAAAAAATCAAATAACAATACTAGCAACGAACCAAAAATAGGCGAAATAGCAAGATATAGGCTAGCAAAACTCCTCGCACAACGAGTGTGGAGTCCGCAAGAATTTGCTAGCTTTTTTGATGAGAGATATTGCAAAGATATGTTTGATATAGATTTTGCATTACTCACGCAGGGAAGTAAATTCGATGAGAAAGGATACTCGCGTTATTACAAACACACAATCTCTATAAATGGCAAAAACTGCTATCTATGCTCGCAATGGTATGAGCGTAGCAGAGGCAAACTTTTGGCTTTTATTGAAAAATATGAAAATTAAATAACGCATAAGGAGTGAAAAATGACAGCAATCGATGAGAATACTATAAAAAATCATATTATAGACACTATTCTTGAATGCGGGGTTTTAAATGATAGTAATTATAAAGAAAATTTATCGCGTTGTTTGGAGTTGATGCGAGACCATATTGACAGTTTAGAGCGTGAGTTTTCAAGAGATAGTTCATTTTGTCCTATAGATACAACAATATTAATTGACCAATACACAATCCGTTATACAAAAATCCTAAACCAAGAAAGTATCTTTAGAAAATTTTTATATGAGAATATAAACTTCTGCACAAATGATAGATTGAGTAAGGAAAGAAGTATAGATAGTTATATTTCTATGCTTAATTCTCTAAGTAGAGAGGTTACATTGTATTGTGGCGTGGAGTTTCATTTCTTATGTTTTATGGGGAATAATGCAGATATAGATTTCATTTTTCAATTTATCATTGAACTTAACATATTTAGTGAGGAGTTTATTGCAGATAGTAATAGTGTTATTGAACACTATAAAAATTTTAATATGCAGGTGTTACAAAGGGGTGCTATACCAAGAGCACACGGTACTGACGGTAGTGTTAATTATTTGTCTTCAGAAGGTGATATTTATGGTGGATGGGGATATACACAGCAAGAAGCGGTAGTGCTTGGGAAATCTATCCAAGATATTATCGAAGTTGAAGATTGGTTTTTAGCAGTGCGCATACTTGAAGAGGGCATACCTGGTGCAGAGTTTAAAAGAGTCAAGGAAGAGTTCTATCACAATAAGGGCAGACATTATCACAAAATCACGATATTTATAAGGTTTCTTCCACCATGGACAAGGATTGATGATATGAGGTCTAGGGAAGAAATTCAGAAATTAGTAGATTCTGGAAATATTAAGACAATAAATTTTGAGGCTGTTTGTTGGTTTGATATAACCAATCACTTTAGCGAAGATATGCTTTTATTCGCCACAAACCCTCAAGATTTTAAATCGAAAGAGGATTGTTACTTACCGCAATGCAGAGGATGTGAAAAATACAAGACAAGTGATAAATTTTACCTCATAGATGGTGGGCTTAAAATTGAGGGGATAGAAAATTTACGATTTGGAATATGTAAAGAATGTATGAAAATATACAATGAAAAAAATCATAAAAAACAGACAGACAATTACAAATACCTTGATTGGCAGTGTATTAGTTGCTATTTTGTCGCCAAACTTGAAAAAACCGCAAAGCGCATTGATAACGGTATGCTAAACACAAATTCAAAACGAGATACTATCAAAAATATGCGGTATCTTTTGGGCAAGAATGATAGCTTTGAACACAAAAGCGAACAACATAAAAAGATTTTTGACATATTGCAAAACGCAAATACACAAACAGACTTACAAAAAGCTATCCAAGAAATATTAGCAGAGGATTATAAAACTTTTGAACAATTTAAACAAATGAAAGCACAGGAGAAAGAGATGGAAAATGTAGCAGAGTTTGTGAGAATTTTGTTTCACTGGTATTTCACAGGGAAAAGAGGCTTTAGAGAGACTATTTTGGTGCAATTCCTTGAACTTTCTTCGCTAAATACGCGTCCTGTTAAGCGATATGAGCTAGAGGAGGCTTGTAAGGAGACTAAAGAAGACTTTATTAGCAATTACGACGATATGTGCAATATGTCAAGAAGTTCTAGATTTGATAGCTTTGAGCGTCCTTTTTCCTTATTAATAAGACAAGCCAAAGTATTTGAGGAAGTAAATGAAGAGGTTATGCTGTGGCAACCTGTGGCAGACATCGTGCTAGAAGCATATAATAAGGCAAAGTCTTTGGCAGACGAGCCTTTTACTTCGGTGGGAGGGCAGTTTCTCCTTACTAATGTGGAGGAAATAATTGCATTGCATAATAAAAATTATACTACTGCACAAATAGCTGAAATTATGTTTAAAAAAGGTTATGATTCTAATATTTCAGACACACAAATGAGGATTTCTAGTATTTTGTGCTTAATTAGAGAGAATAGGATTATAGAGGCGATAGAAAAAGTGCGAGATTCTGCAAGAATAAATAACGAACACCCGCAAGCAAGAAGTCTAGCAATAGAAATATTGCAAAGAATTTCAAAAAATCCTAAATATTGACACACCCCTGTTAGAAAAGGATAAAACAAAGGGTGTTATGGAATAAGGATTTATAATGTAAAACAAGAGCCAAATGCGGATATAGTTAAAAATATTTTAGATTTTATTTTCCAAATAATTATGCCTTTGGCATAGGCACAAATATCAATATCCCTCTAGCGCGAAGTTATTTTGATAAAAGTTGCGATTTAGGATTCCATATCGCTTGTGAGATAAACGCCGATACTCTGCGCCCAGAGGATTTAAAGAAATTTAAGCAAGAGAGCGGGAGCGAACTACGCGGACTTGATATTTAATCAAATCCTAAAAAGTCATTCACCCCATAGATTGCATTTTCGCGCTTTTGTGCGGTGAGCCATTTGAGCGCAACGATTGCCCCTTTAGCAAAGGTGAGACGACTTGTAGCGTTATGTGTGAGTTCGATATACTCGCCATCAAGATAGAATCCCACCGTATGCCTCCCAGCGACATCACCACCGCGTAGGCTCATCACACCGATTTCATCTTTGCTCCTTGCATCGATGTCTCCATCGCGCCCGCTTACACGCACTTTTTCTAGCTCTAGCCCACGCGCTTTGGCGCAAGATTGTGCGAGAGTGAGTGCTGTGCCACTTGGAGCGTCTTTTTTGTGGTGATGGTGGATTTCGACAATCTCAATATCGCTCTCACGCAGGCTACTTGCTACAAGTGCGGAAATCTTGCTTAAAATCGCCACGCCTCTACTCATATTGCTCGCGTATAAAATGGGAGCTTGCTCGCTTGCGCGTTGCATTAGCGCATTTGTTTGGGAATCTAACCCCGTGCTTCCAATTACCATAGGAATGCAAACTCGCATATCAACAGCTTGCTTTAATAACGCATAAGTCCCAGCATTTGAGCTAAAGTCAATTACACATTGGCAATTTTGCAAAAATTCACTAATGTCTTTTGCCACAGGGAGGTTTTGATTGTTAAGCGATTGGATTTCATCGCGTGCAAAGACACTGCTAATGTGCAAATCACACTCTTTAGCAATTTCCTCAATAAGGAGCTTACCAATGCGCCCACTCGCGCCAAAAATCCCAATGTGCTTCATCATATCTGCCATACGCAATCCTTATAAGAATCTAGGTGTATCAAGTTGTGAGGGAAATCGCCTTTAGATTCTAAAATCCAAAGCATTAGCCTAATGCCCCTGTAAAAATGCTATGGCTTGTAGTGCCGCACACGCTCCATCACCAGCCGCGCACACGACTTGCTTTGGTGCATTAGAGCGCACATCACCCGCTGCAAAAAGTCCTTTGATATTTGTCCTCATCGTTATATCAACCTTAATGCTTCCATATTCATCAAGTTCGCATAGCATTGTGCCATCACCTTGATTGAGCACTTGAGTATTGACATCATAGCCCACAAAGATAAAAATGCCCGGCACGGGAAGTTCTGTTATCTCCTCAGTTTGAGTATTTTTGATTACCACAGAGGTTACGCCACTGCTATCGCCTTTGATTTCTTCAACGATTGCAGGCGTGATAAACTCGATTTTGTCATTTTCTTTAGCGTGTTTAATCGTTGTAGGCGCGGCGCGAAATTCATTGCGTCTATGCACGACATACACTTTTTTACAGATTCTAGCGAGATAGACAGCTTCTTCAAGTGCAGTATCGCCACCACCAAGCACAACAACTTCTTTATCTTTGTAAAAAAATCCATCACAAGTCGCACAAGTGCTCACGCCTCTGCCCCAAAATTCATTTTCGCCTTTGACGCCACTGCGCTTGGGTCTCCCACCTGTAGCGAGAATCACGGCTTTTGATTGGAGAATGTCGCCATCGCCTTTGTAAATCTCAAAAATTTCACCATTCTTACTCACACGCATAACCTCATTCATATCGTGCTTAAGCCCAAAGCGAAAGCACTGCTCTTGCCAAGGCTCCATAAAGTCCATACCACTGACAATGTCTTTTACACCGGGATAGTTTTCTATTTCGCTTGAGCCTGTGATTTGCCCGCCGGGCATACCTTTCTCAAGTAAGACCACATCTTTAATACCTCCCCTCGTGGCGTATAGTCCCGCGCTTAGTCCAGCGGGACCACCACCAACAATCGCTAAATCAATCATAATGTATCCTTTAGTAAATATTTTATTGACTTTGCATTATAAATAAACCTTACAAATATATTGTTACATTGTGGGAGAAAAATATACAATTTATCGTTGCACAATCTTTAAAAACTTGCTTACAAAAAGCACGCAAAGACTCACAAGTAAAATATCAAAGACAACCACGCTTTGGGCGTGCATAGATTGAAACTCTGGCGATTGCGCATCGGGGGCAGATAGGATATAGGGCGTGTAATACAGCGCAAAAAGGAAAATCATAATAAGGCTAATGCCAGCACTTAGGACAATGACAATGCTTGAATTTCTTAACATTTTAGCAACTATAAATTCAAAGACAATAACGCCACCAGCAACGATGAAAAGCACAATGTTGAGATTCTCAAAGATTCTCCCCATAAGCACACCGCTTTGTTCTTTAGTGATTGGTAGGGTTAAAATTTCCCCTGCCCTAAATAGAGTAGGCGCACTAAAAATACACGCAATAATCGCACCCACACCTATCCCAAGCAGGAGCAAATAGAGAGAATCTAAAAATTTTACTATCTTTGTTGCATTGATTGTCATTAGATTCTCTTTATTTTATGCTTGTGAGCTTAATCTTGCTTGTTGCGGATATAAGTTGGCTCATCAAACCCATCTCTGTCAAATATGCGACCATTGCTTTTATCATACATAATGATTTCGCCATTTGCCACTCTTGTGGGATATGCGACAAAGCTTTCATCAGTCATTGGCAGATTCTTTACACTTTCTTTATCAACCGTGCTTAAGGCTACTTCATTCTCAAAGCCTGTGGCGAGGAATGTAACGCGCACATAGTCTTTTTCAAAGTCCTCTTTCCAATAATTGCCAATTTTCATAAATGTGTTTTCTGTGCCTAGTGCGTTGATAAGCTCGCACGCTTCATTGAGCTGGCTCATAGAATAATCAGGGTGTGCTTCAAAGCACGCGATAATCCCTTGCGCGCCTTTGAGATTCTCGTGGCTAAGCATTTCAGAATCTATAGCTTTCTTTATGGCATCCATAGCAGCATTTGAGCCATAACCCTCGCCAATACTCATCATCGCCAAGCCTTTATTTTCCATTGCGGCGCGAATATCAGCAAAATCTACATTTTGGTCATTTTCACCATTTCCACCTAGGACGATGTTTGAGATTCCAAGCACGGCATTTGCTAAGACATCATTGACTTTTTCTTCAGCCTGTCTTTTAGAAGCGTCAGTGCCCAAAATACTCATTACGCGCTGGTTTGGGATTACGATGATACAATGAACTCTTGATTTAAGCTCTCTTAAGCCCTCTTCGGCTACTTTCTTGCGCCTATCTCCCTCAAAGTCAAATGGCTTGGTAACAATCGCTACGGTGAGTGTATCATTTTTATTTACAATATCAGCAATGATAGGAGATGCACCTGTGCCTGTGCCTCCGCCAAGCCCTGTGGAGATAAAGACCATATCATAACCGCGTAACACTTCAGCAATTTCTGTCGCACTCTCTTCAGCAGCTGCAAGTCCTTTTTGCGGGTCAGCACCAGCCCCAAGTCCTTTGGTAAGTTTTTTGCCAAGCTGGATTTTTTCTCTTGCTCTGTTTTTAGATAAGTGCTGCATATCCGTATTGGCAGCAATAAGGGCGATTTCTTCAGGCAATTCTTCTTTTTTGGCAAGGTGATTTATCATATTGCTTCCACCGCCACCTACACCGATAGCAGCGATTCTAGCACCTAAAAAATCTCTATATTCTGTTTCATCAATCTCGCGAACTTTTACTTCATCCATTCCCATAATTATCTCCTTAAAATCAATTAAAACAAGCCCTTGAGCCAATCATAAAATCCACTAAATACCTTTTTAAAAGGATTTCCAACACCATTGGTTTTTGTTCGTTCTTGAATCTGTATATCCTTCACATCGCCTACTTCTGTGTCCTCATTTGGGAGGATAGATTCCACACTTTTGGTCGCGTAGGATTTGAGCATTTGTATTCTCCCCTTGCCACTTGACTCATAATTTGTAAATTTCCCAGCACTATGGAGCACGAGCCCGATAGCTGTCGCCATTTCTGGGCTTTGAATCTCGCTCTTGCCAATACCATCAATATCAGCAGGAACGCCGATTCTCACGGGGAGATTTCCAAATATTTTTAAATCATTGGCGTATTTTTGTAGATTCTTCAACTTCACAAATCCACCAGTGAGCACCACACCACGCAAATTTTCCCTTACTTGAGAGCTTTCAAGTAGGGCATTTATCGTTTCTAGTGTTTCTTTTACACGCGCTTGGATTATACCACAAATATGCTCCATATCTACGCTTTTTTGTTCAGAATCTCTAGTAGGGAATCCAAGTGCTTTCCCTTTATGCTCTTGACTAATAATCAAATCTCCATAATCTTTTTTTATTTGTTCTGCTGTTGGGATTTGAGCACCAAGTGCTTTTGCTAAGTCTAAAGTAATGTGGTTTGAGCCTACTCCAAGATAGTCGTTATGAGCCATTGAAAGCCCACTATGCACCATAATATCAGAAATTTCCCCACCAATATCGATACACGCGACACCCCATTGTTTCTCTTCGGGGGTAAGCACAGCAATAGATGAGGCATAGGAGCTAAGGATAATGTTTTTGATTTCAATTCCGCAGTTGTGAATGACTTTTTTTAGGTTTTCTAATCCCTCTTTTTTTGCCGAGACAATGTGTGTGTAGCATTCCAGCCTATTTGCTGATAGTCCCATTGGGTCATCAGATGGTATTTTATAATCATCAACTTGGAATCTGTATGGCAAGATGTGAATCGCCTCAAGTTTGCTTTCGCGTTTGCGGACAGAGTCCTTTATCACGCGTTCAATATCATTGAATTTAACTTCGCCATCAGAGACATTGACAATTCCTGAGTAATTTTCCCCAGAAGCATAAGCCCCAGAAATACAAATAGTGGCTTGTGGTAATTCTTCTACCCCAGCCATTCGCTTCGCTTCATCAACGGTCGCTTTGATAGAGTGGCTTGCTTGCTCAATATTGCTGATAACGCCCTTTATGACGCCTAAAGAACTGCGTCTTGCCATACCGATTATACGAGGCACGCCAAGATTTATCTCTGCAATAAGCACGCAAATTTTACTTGAGCCAATATCAATAGCTAAAATAATAGGGGCTTGCATATATGTCCTTTCATTGTATTTGCTTTCATAAGTTTGCTACTCAAAGTTAAAAAACACTTGCGGTTTGTATTTTTCGTTGATATAGGATTCTAAAACAGAACCAAAAATCTCTTGATTGAAATACTCCGTGCCTATTCTATCGGCAAATTGCGGGTTTTTTGTAGTATCCAAGCGTTGCTCTAAGATTCTATAAAGCACGCCAAATTCGCCCATATTGACAAAGCCACTTTTTTGCTGGTTGGAAAAAATTTCACTTAAAATTTCACTCAAAAGGTTAAGTTGTTCTAATTTAAACCCTGCCTTTTGTAGATTCTGCACTTGGGTTTGACTTAGAGAATCCATACCAAGAGAGTAAAATCCCACATCAACACCTTTGAAATTTTCCACTTGTTTTTGCCCCTCTTGCTTGAGTGCTTCTTCTTGTTTTTGGTGCATTAGTTCAGCTTTTACCTCATTTTTTACTATATTAAATTCTTTTGGTTTGGGCTTGGATTTCTCTCGTAGTTTTAAAAGCACAAATCCATAACTTTGCTCTATGGGCTTTAGCACTTGTCCGTTGCTCGCAGATTCTAAAGCCTCAATACCCTCCGCGCTTAGCGTAATGCCATTACCAATATTTGTGTCTTTAATCACAATGTTAGAGCCCTCAAGCTCCATATTTGGCTTAAGGTTTGATTGCATTACACTTCCGCTTATCTCTTCATTACTAAATGGCGTATAAGCGCGATTTGCCGCGCGCAAAGCCTTTTGTCTAGGCAGGCTACTTGCAATTTCTTGCCGTATAGAATCAAGCAATGCACTATTTTCTCCCTCACCCTTAAGCTGTCGTTTATATTCCTCGTTTGCTTCCTCATCGATTTCTTCTTGTGTGATTGTTTGCTCGCTTGTGAGAAATTTCATAAATTCAATGTTATAAAGCGTTTCTGTTTGCCATTTATCCTTGTGAGATTCCCAATATTGCTTTATTTGCTCCTCGCTAAGGCTAATCGAAGGCTTTGTAAGCACCTTTAATTCAAGTTTATCTTGGATATGCAGTGGAAACTCAAGGCTTAGAGATTCTAGCGCGCTTGCTTTTGGCACACTAGCATTAAGTGCATCATAAAGCTTTCTCACCAATATATCATCGCTAAGCTGTTTTTCATATTCCTCTGTGCGCCAGCCACTTTTTGTAACTAAATCTATGTAAGTGGCTTTGTCAAATACTCCATTGACTTGGAAATCTGGGGTTTGCTGGAGGTTTTGCAAAACCTCCTCATCATTTACTTGCAAGCCCAAATCTTTCGCAAAACTTAGCAGTTGAGCGCGTGCAACGAGACTTTGTATTGTTTGCAGCGGTAGTCCCAACTCTTTTGCCTTTGCTTCATCAAAGTTACCTTGCAAGTCTTGCATATATTGCTCATAGATTCTGCTATAAAGTCGTTGGTATTGTGCATTTGAAATTTTTATATCGCCCACTCTTGCTACGGAATCACCACTAAAGCTAATGTTTCCATTTACCGCCCAGATACCACCTGCGCCTACAAATGCAATCGTGCTAATCCAAATTGTTACTACAAGCCACTTTCTATGCCTTTGCATCCAAGTTATCATTCATACACCTTAAATATTCTATGAAGTTTAAATTTGCGATTTTACCTTAATTTTTCCTAAAATGGATAGTTTTTTATCCAAAATTTCTATTGGACTTTTAGTAATTTAAGAATCTATGATTTATTAAGAATGCGGGATTACATTTGCTTAAAAAATTTCTCTCGCAGAGTGATGATGTTGTTTGCAAGCACACTAAATCCCTCACGCTCCACCAGCTCGCTAAGATATGCCCAAAATGCTAGGGCTTGTTTGTCGTGGATAAATGCTGGCAACACCATTTGTTGTTTATCAAGGCTTTTTTCAACCGCATTACGCAAACCTTTCCACATCGTGTAATATGGCAATTTTAACTTAAACATAAAGCCATTTTTATCCTCAATCACAAAGCCCTCAATGTGTCGTTTAGCTTCCTCTTTGTCGCTTGATTGTGCTGGATTCTCAAAGTCGCTTTGTGTTTCAAAGTTTGCTTGAAAATCCTTTTGAGAATACATAAAATCTGGGGCTTGCACTTTGTCGATGAAAGATTGCAACTCACCAAAATCACTAATTTCACACACTTTAGCCTTGTGCTCTATGCCAAGTTTTTTGGCTAAATCACACAGATAGCGGAAATCTATGCGCCTTGTTTGCAACGCATTAGCAAAGCCATCGAGTAAAATGACTTTAGGCGTGTCATACGCGATAATGTGTGGGTCGCGTATGGGGTCAATCACTTCAAACACAAGACTTATATCTCGCTCTACAATGGCATTTTTAAGTAGCTCACGCGCCTCATCGTTTAGTGAGTTAAATAAAATTTCTTTAAAATATCCGCTAAACGCACTTGTCGGGTCAGATTTAGAGGTAATCAAAAATTCATTTGTATGAGAATCTACGCTTAAGATTCCCAAAAATCCATTTTCTTTTACAAAGCATTTCAGTGGATAGCACAGCTCCTTTAGGTTTTCTAAGCGCGTTTTTGGCACTTCGTTGAGATTGAAAAATTTATCAAAACTGCGCGCTACCACTTTGTTATGCAAAACATCAATAAAAAGTCCTCTAGCCTTGCAAGTGAGGTCATTCCACGCTTTAGTGTAAAATACCTTTTGATTAAAGTTAAAGCTACAAATACGCCCATCAAAATATTGTTTTTCCCGCACAAACGCACTCTTACGCAGATTTTGTATAAGCTCTATTATGGCGTAAGTGTTTTGAAAATCTGCATTATTCCTATGCACAGGATTTGTAATTCTCACTTCGCCCCACCCATCTCGGTGGATTGTATGTGTGATGGCAAGTGAGAGCTCTTTTTGAGGCTCTTTGTGGGATTTTTGTGTGAGTGTTATTGTAGATTCTTGTTTTTTGTGAGAATCTGCGCCCTCAAGAGTAGCTATGCGTAATTCACCACCAAACTCTACGCCACCTTCAAGCACAAAACACCGCTCATTTACACGCATCGGCAATTTTTCCCTATTGCGATGCCCAAAGACCTGAAAACAATGTGCTGGCGTGTTTTGTTTCCAATTTTTGGTGCATTCATTCACATCACTATAACCACCACTTCCATAGATGAGCCCGCGCGTGCTTATTAGAGTGAGATTCTCTGGTAGGCTTGCTAGCCCTCCGTGCGTAGCGAGCACACGCTTGTCTTTAAAGTCATAAAACGCACATTGACGGAGTTTGCGCGTGAGATTGCGCGCGTCTTTTTGTGTAATGTGAGAATCTTTGAGTTCTTTGAGTGTGAAATGAGCAAATTCATTGGAATATTGTGTTGTTTGCTCTTGAGTGTTTGTTTGTATTTGCTCTTCACCCCATTTGCGTAGCCAACGCTCGTGATTGCCCTCTAGCAAGCACACATTTGGCAAGTCCATTATTGCCAGCATTAACGCTACGACTTGTGCATTTTCAATCCCTCTATCAATGTAATCACCACAGAAAATATAATATTCATCTGGGTTTAAAAGTGCCTTGTAATCAGTTATTTGCCCGCTAGATTGTGTGTGGTGATTCTTACATTGCCATTGTAAATACGCCACAATAACGGTGTAACAACCCTGCAAATCGCCTATGTGATGAATTTTTTTGTAGGCATTTAAATCAATGGGTGTAAAGAGGAGTTTGTGTATTTCGCTTGGTTTAATGATTTGATAACGCTTTGGCAATGGATTTTGCAGGCTTTGTATAAGTCGTTCGTGCATTGTGGTAATGATTGTATCACTTACGCGTTTGTATTCACGATTGGCATTGTGTTTGAGTGCTTCTTGTAATGTTATATCGCTAAAATCCACCACCACAATGTGGTAGCGATATTTTTCAGCCAAATCTTCATACGCTCTAATGGCTTTTGCGCTTATATGTGTTGCATCGATAATGCTCAATTCACCATTTTTCATACGCGATTCTAATATCTCAAAAAGTAGCTTCCACGCGGTTTTATCATTATCTTGGCTAATGGTGTAAGTGCCATTTTTACCTAAAATAGGCGAGGCGAGAGAGAGTCGCAGGGAATCTGGACTAAGCGCGTAAAGTTCTAAATTATGTTCTTTTAACCAACTACTTTTACCACTAGCTGGGATACCGCGCAATAAGACTAAAGTTCTCAAATATAATCCTTATTTTTTGAAATAAAAGCAAAAAATAAGCCATAAGTGCTTGTCAGTGAGAGCTACCATTCCTCGCCAATGCCAAACAAAATGCAGTTGTCAAATCTTGGAAGCACACACATCGCATAAATGCGTATATTATCTTGCTCTTTTAATAGCTCTAAGTCGCTAAAATAGCGAGAATCAAAGTGATAGTAAGTGGGCTTTGCGTCATCATCTGCTCGAAGTGTCCCGCTTATGCCTATGCCACCAAGCTCGCTGTATTTCATAAAGCCATTTGGATAGAATCTGCTTAGCACCAATGCGTTATGGAGGGATTTTTTTTGCGCATTATTTAGGGCGTTATACGCATTATGTTCAATAAGAGTGCGGGAGCGAAAATGCGCGTATTGTTTGTTTTGTGAGTTCCTTGCGAGCGTGTCATAAAAGGCTGCAAGTTTTTTAGAATCTTTATTTAGGTAATATAGCGCGTTATTTTCCCTTTGATACGAGCTTTTTGAGTTTCTTCCGCGCTCATCACTCTCGCCAAAGCCATAAGTCTTTTGTTCTTTTTTTGGGCGAATGGATAGCCTGCTTTCATCTGCAGGATAGCATAATAGAGCGTTTATACCTAATGCAAAAAGGATAAAGATTCTAAGGATTTTGTGTTTTTTCATCGTGCCAACCGAAAAAAACTTGACCCAGAACCACTAAAAAACCATTCATCACCCAAATCTCGTGCTACTTGCGCTAATTGCGGATAGGCGTGTAGGGCTGCGATATATAGCCCATTGAGATTCTCTTTTGTGTGTGTGCGTAGGATTTGTTCGCTTTTAAGAGCAAACAAATCGCGTGATTGCTTAGAATCTGCGTATTGCGCGAGTTTTTTAGCTACCATTTCATCGAGTGTTTGATACACAAGCGGTGTATTGCAAGCAATGCTAGGCGTGAAAATCTCAAATGTCAAATCCTCCTCGTTAAACTCCTCTACTACTTCGCCGACCCCCGAGACATTCGCGCTTGTATGACAATGGAGAAAAAATGCCACATCTGCACCACTTTTTTGCGCAATATGCAAAATTTCAGCGTTTGAGAGGGTGAGCTCAAAATGCGCACAAAATGCGTTGATAACAGCTCCTGCATTACTGCTTCCTCCACCAAGCCCAGCTCCCTTTGGGATTTTTTTTTCTACGGTGATATGGAGATTCTCCACCATATCAATACTATCATTTAAATGCGGGGTAGGGGATTTGCTATTATTTAGTCGCTTGATGAGCACTTCCTTGAGCGCGAGAATGGCTTTATAAATGGTGTTGTTTGGCATTTCGCAGCCAAAGTCGCCATCAATGTTAAGCATATTGCCTTTTTGTATGTGTATGGTGTCAAACAGCGCGCCTTTTGCTAAGACAAAGCGCGAAGCAATAGTGTGGAATCCATCGCTACGCCTGTTTAGAATCTGCAAAAAAATGTTGAGTTTAGGGTAGCTTTTTATGCAAAGCTTAAGCATATTATTTCTTTTTGATAATCCCTATTTCACTTGCTTGTGGAAGGACATTATTGTCGGCATTGAGTGAGGCTTGTTGGTTTTGTAGTGCGACTGCATCTTTAAGCTCGGAGCGCAAAATGAGCATATCTTTTGGCGCATTAAGTCCTAAGCGCACACTTCCCTTTTCGATAGAGATGACTTTGATTTCAATCTCATCTCCTATAATCACACCATCATCTTGTTTTCTCGATAGTATTAGCATATTCAATCCTATTGCATAAATATTTTACTTCCTTGTTTGGTAAAACTTCGATAAGTGAAAAAAACCTCTCAAAACACCATTTATATACACCACATTTCTGCGTAAGTAGCAAAACTTTACGCCCATTAAAGACAGCATTTTCAAATTCCTCACTCTGAACCTCCAATGTCTCAAAGGGCAGAATCTGCACGCTATCAAGGTGATACAATGGGTATTTCACTCCCAAATCGATAGAATCTTTACCTACACTTTGCATATAAGCAAGACTAATTCCACATTCTGCAATACGCTCTAGTGAGCTAAGGCAAGCATCTACACCAAGCCTATTTGCGATAATCTCACCTAAAGAGCGCACAAATCCGCCTCCAGATAGCGTTACCTCAAAATGTAAAAATGGGTGCGTGTAGTGGAGGATTTTTAGCGTAAAAATATCCATTACGCATTTTTTTAATCTTACCTCTTTTCCTTCTCTGGCGAGTTGATATGCTCTTTTGCCATTGATTTTCTTTGCGCTAAAAGCAGGTGGCGTGTATGAAATTTTACCCACAAGCGAGCTAAAGAGATTCTCAATCGCACTAATAGGGAATCTTGGCACAATATTCACATTTGAAATACCCTCAATATCAAGTGTTTTTGACTTTGCGCCAAGCCAAAGTGTCGCACGATAAGTCTTTTTAGCCTTATCTAAAAATGGCAAAAGTTTGGTATGTCCGCCAAACGCCACGACTAAAAGCCCCTTAGCAAATGGGTCAAGTGTGCCAAAAAACCCTGCCTTTTGACAATTAAAATGTTTTTTTAGCTTATTTAAAAACGCATTAGAGCTCATAAATGGTGGTTTATAAGTGGCTATAATGGCATTCATTGTGCTTGTTGTTTATGTTAAAATCCAGCATTTTGTAAAAACAACGATTTATCCACATTGGCTAATATTTTTTTCATTGTCCCCTTTTTGGTGGATATTTTAGGTAAGAGGTTTTCAAAATAAATTTCTTTTATAAATCGTTCTGTTGGATATAAAGAGCTTATGTAGATTCTATAAAAATCATCACTAGCCTTTTTACACGATTGTATTTTTGTGGGTTTCCAGCCAGCCCATTGAAATGGTCTGCCTCGTATGAGGGAGTAAATTTTACCATCTGTTTTGCCCAAAAGTTTGCCTTTATCAAATTCCGCGATAATATCGCCATCACTATCTGTATGTGTGTGTGATGCAACTAATTCAAAATTTTCTCCTTTTTTAGCGTAAGTGATACTATCTTGCTCAAATCTATCCCCCAAATCTATCAAACACTCTTTAAGTGTAAATTTTTGAGAATCTACAAAGCAAAAATAGCTTAATTCTTTAGCTAATTTACCACTTCCTGCCTCTATATAATTCCCAATAATTTCAATCGTATCTATACCCATTTTATGCAATAATCCACCCAACAATTTGTGCCTATCTTTATTTTCATTGTAAGGGATTTTATATTCCTTGATGACTTTAGGATTTTTTTGCATCATTTCACTTTCATTTTCCCAGCCATCTCTATATTGTCGAAATGCTGATATGCTCCCATATTGATAGTTTTGCGTGTGTTGGTATATCCTGCTTAATCCCGCACTTTGTATGTCGCTTGCCGATACAGAATCTATAAGATTGCTCTTTTTCAAAGCCATTTTATTATTCCTTTGTTTTTAAATGTATTTATATTATAAACAATTTAATTTTGGCATTTAAAACTAAAATTAGGCAAATTTGTATTTATCTAATCTGCAATCTCACAAATCCCGCACAATCTTAGCATTTGATTTGAGATAAGGCACAAGCATTTGCTCGGCTATCTCGTTTGATTTTGCTTGCCCCAAAAGGTAGCTTATGATTTCAAGCGCAAATAAAATCCCTGTGGCAGGACCCGCTGCGGTGATGAGATTGCCATTTCTCACAACACTTGCATTTGGCTCATACTCGCCATTTAGGGGCTTTGGCTGTGGTGTTTGTCTTGCTTTGTTATTGTTTTTGTCCGTGCTAGATTCTGCGTTTTTGTCTGCATTATCGCTCGCAGACTCATCTGTGAATGCCTCACAGCTAGGGTAGCACGCAAACTTCCCGCTTAGCACGCCTGCGCTATCTAGCACGATAGGCGAGGCGCAAATCGCGCTTACTAGCTTGCCCTGCGTTTTAAAATCGCGCAAAATATCGCGCAGTTTTTGACTAGATTTTAGGTTTAGCATTCCCTGCCAGCCCCCTGCCAAAGCTACGCCATCAAATCCCGCCAACGCGCTAGAATCTAACCCCTCCAAAGACACTTCCGCGCATATCTCTACGCCGTGCGCCCCTGTGTAGATTCCCGCGCTATTTCCACTTGCGCGCAAATCCTTTTTCACCCCTACTTCGTTAGAGCTATTAACGCCAGCGATGACTACCTCCACCCCAGCCCTACGCAAAGTATCTACAATGCTTACAAACTCGATTTCTTCAAACCCCTCTGCCAAAGGCACTAAGACTCTTTTTGCCATTTTTGTCCCCTTTTTACCCCCTACTTCACTTTCTCCACATATTCGCCTGTTTCGGTATTTACGCGGATAGTCTCGCCCTCTAGTATGTGAAATGGTATCTGCACCACCGCTCCAGATTCTAAAGTGGCGGGCTTTTTGCCAGCAGATGAGGTGTCGCCCTTGAAGTTTGGCGGGGTTTCTATGATTTTTAGCTCGACTATTTGAGGCACACTCACGCTTATCGCCTTGTCGTTGTGTAGCAGGACGCTGACATTCATACCATCAAGTAGCCATTTGGTTGCTTCGCCCACCTGCTCGGCACTCATCGCGGTTTGCTCATAGCTTTCCGTATCCATAAACTGATAGCTGTCCCCATCGTGGTAGAGGTATTGCATAGGCTTTTCTACGATGTTTGGCTCTTCGCATTTATCGCCCGCGTGGAAAGTCTTTTCGATGACTTTGCCGTCCAAAAACGACTTGATTTTGGCGCGCACAAACGCCGCTCCCTTGCCCGGTTTGACATGCTGATACTCTACGATACGATAGGGGATTCCCTCGATTTCGATTTTTAGCCCTTTTTTAAGCTCGCCCATTCCTATTGCCATTGTTGCTCCTTTGATTAGATTTTGGGGGCTTCTTGCCACATTATGATTGCCCCGCTTTTGATTTTGCATTTTTAAGTTTAAATTTTAAAACGCAAGGGGCAGAATTGTAACAAAGATTTTGCAACAAGGCAAGTTTTGGTATTTTGAGCTTAGCGCGGGCTTTTGTCGTTATTGGGGGCGTGTGCGAAGCAAAGTGAAACGAATACAAACGAAACAGTCCACTAAAAATACTTGCGAATCTGTGTGAATACAAATTTCCGCTATAATTGCGATTTATTTTAAACGGAGCGACAAATGGCAAAGATTATTTTTCAACGCGGTGGATTTAGGGATTTTTTGTGCTGTTTTTAAGGCACTCTGTGCAATCAAATGTCTGTATCCAAATGATGAGTTGTTCATTCATCATTACGGCATTTCGCAAGGTTTTATACAAAAAGTGGGCTTTATCGGTGGCGTGATTAACGCAAATGAGGTGGCAAAAAACAAAAGGAAACAAAATGCAAGTATTTAACGACTTTATAGGCAGTTTTAGCGGGTTTTTATACACTTATTGGCTCGTGTTTGCGTTACTACTTTGTGGGGCGTATCTTACCATTCGCACGCGTTTTATTCAGTTGCGATTTTTGCGCGATGTGTTTGCCGTCCTAAAAGAAAAAAGCGAGAAAGAGCATATTTCGCCATTTGGTGCGCTGATGATTTCGACTGCTTCACGCGTGGGCATAGGCAATATTGTGGGCGTGAGCGTGGCTATCGCTAGCGGGGGAAGTGGTGCGCTATTTTGGATGTGGGTTAGCGCGATTGTAGGCGGGGCAAGCGCGTTTGTAGAATCCACTCTCGCGCAAGTGTATAAACGAAAAGTCGGCACACACCGCTACAAAGGCGGTCCTGCCTACTACATAGAATCTGCGCTAAATTCTAGAAAACTTGGCATTATCTTTGCGATTTCGCTCATATTTTGCTTTGCGCTTGGGTTTAATGCCCTGCAGGCTTTCACGCTGACTTCGTCATTTGAGATTTTTGTGGGCAAAGAAGTGTTTGAAAACTCCCCGCTAACGATTTTTGTGGGGCTAATTTTAGCGATTTTGGTGAGTTTCTTTTTCTTTGGCGATGACAAAAAATCCGCGCTCATTTCCTCCATACTCGTGCCGATAATGGCGTTTGGCTACTTCGTTGTGGCACTCGTAGTTGTGGGGCTAAATGTGGATAAAATCCCGCTCATTTTCTCTAGTGTGCTAAAAGAGGCGTTTGATTTTAGCGCGATATTTGGGGGATTTGCAGGGAGTGCGATAGTCATAGGGATTAAGCGCGGGCTTTACTCAAATGAAGCGGGTATGGGCTCTGCGCCAAATGCCGCTGCGAGCGCACACACTAGCCACCCCGCTAAGCAAGGAATGGTGCAAACGCTATCAGTTTTTATCGACACGCTTATCATCTGCTCGGCAAGCGCGTTTATGGTGCTTTGCTCTACCGTGGATACAAGTGGATTAAGCGGAATGGCAGTGATGCAAGCGGTGATGAGGGGGCATTTTGGCGATTTTGGGCTTATCTTTGTAAGCGTGGCAATCGTGCTTTTTGCCTTTACTTCGCTTATTGGGAATTATTTTTATGCGGAGGCAAATTTTAAATTTATCACAGAGCATACAATCGCTTTGCAAATATTTAGGTTTTTTGCTGTGGTGATGGTGTTTGTCGGGGCGCAGTTAAATCTGGCTTTGGCGTGGGATTTGGCAGATATTTTTATGGGGCTAATGGCGAGCATAAATATTGTCGTAATTTTGCTTTTAAGCAATATCGCGTGTAAAGTCTTGCGTGATTACGAAGCGCAGAAAAAGGCGGGCAAAAATCCTGTATTTAGCGCACACAGCGTGGGAATCAATAATACGGAGTGTTGGAAATAGGAAATTTGTGATAAGCCATTGTCGAGTAGTTTATTTTTCAATGCGTTGCTTTGCTTTTTGTAAATCCTCTTGCGTATCGATACCTATGCTTTGTGTTTGCACGATTGAGAGTGCGATTTTTTTGCCATAATACAGCGCGCGGAGTTGCTCGAGCTTCTCAATGTCCTCTAGCGGGCTTTTTGGTAGAGTGCAAAAGGCTTGAAGATTCTCATTGATAAAGCCATAAAGTCCCAAATGTCCCAAATACGCGTGGCTAGCCTGCACTCCCTGCGCTCTATCACGCCAATATGGAATCCCAAGCCGTGAGAAATACAACGCCTCATTATTGGCGTTAAGCACAACTTTTACGAGATTTGGGTCATCTCTCTCATCAATGCTAATTTCCTTTGCCAAAGTATTCATAAACGCACCACTGCGTTGCGTGAGGGATTGAAGTGTTTGGAGTAAGGAATCTTCGATAAAGGGCTCATCGGCTTGGAGGTTTAAAATGATTTCTTTAGAATCTAGCCCTAAGATTCTCGCAGCCTCTGCGCATCTATCTGTGCCACTTGTGTGATTTTTATCAGTCATTACGCACTTAATGTTATGGCTTTGACACACTTGCATAATCGCTTCATCATCACACGCTACGATGACTTCATCGACTTTGCTGGCATTTTTTGCGCTTAGCACGACCATCGGTAGTCCGCCAATTTCGCACAGCACTTTTTGGCTTAGGCGGGTGGATTGTAAGCGGGCAGGGATTATAATCATCATAAATCCTTAATTTAAGTTTAGAGAGATTTCTAACATTGTAGCAAAAAGCGAGAAAAATTACATAAAAATTATCTTAAAGATTTAATTATAATAAAATTATTTCTCATTATTTAAGCTAAATTTAAGATTTTATGTGTTAGATTCCTACCTTTTATTTTATATTTTGTAGGAATTGATAATGAACGCTAGAATCTTATGTGTTGCATTTGTGCTCTGTGGCTTTGCATTAAGCGATGAGTTAGAGCAATCATCAAAGAGTCCCCCCCCCCCCGAAACACAAGATAACAATCAAGTAGAAAACAAAAAGGATTTGCAAAAAGTCCAATTAGGCAAGGTAACTGCTACGGCGGAGAGAGAATTTGAAGCCTATCAAAGTGGTAATCAAATTGGACGAGAAATATTAGATTCTAATCCAAGTGGGAATGGAGACATTGGCTCGATTCTTAGAATCCTCCCAAATGTGCAGTTTGATAATGCACAAAATCGCTCGACTACGCCGGGCGAGATTGACCCTGCGAGAATCAGCATTAGCGGGGGATTGCATTATCAAAACAATTTCCAACTTGATGGAATGAATATGAATAATGACTTAGACCCAGCTGGCTCTGCTGATTGGCTTGGTGGTGCTCCGGGCAGAAGTCAAGGGCTTGCCATAGACACAAATTTATTAGAATCTATCACCGTGCAAGATTCAAATATTTCTGCTTCTTATGGAGGATTCACAGGTGGCGTAGTGGAGGCAAACACACGGCGTCCCACCAAAAAATACGGCGCAAATATTTCTTATCAATTCACGCAGGGCAACGCCGACCCAAAGGCATTCAGTCTTACAAATTATCATCTTTATGGTAATGCAAGTTTGGAGAACTTTTTAGATTCTGTAACACAAAGCTACAATGACAACAACTCGCCATTTTTCACCAAGCACATTATCCGCGCAAGTGTAGAATCTAAAGTCAATGACAAATTTGGCATAATCGCTAGCTTTGCTACCACACAGAGCTTTATCCCGTTGCGCTATAATAGCGATGTTAGCACATCACAAGCCACACCCGTAGATCCAAAAGACTTAACTACGCGCAAACAAACCCAAAAACGCCAAATCTATAATTATTTCATTAAAGGTTACTATGACCCGAGTGATTCTGTGCGTTTAGAGCTCAGCTACACTTATGCTCCGCAGTTTGATTATCGCTTTATGAGTGGGACATTGGGAGATTTTTTTAGCTTTGATTCTGGGGGACATCAAGTGGGCTTTAAAACCACTTGGCAAAATGCGGTTGGAGTGCTTACAAATACTTTAAGTTACTCGTTTTTGGAAAATTCTACGATTTTGCACGGATTTGAGCATACAAAATATTGGATTACTTCAAGTAGCAAAAATTGGGGAAGGTTTGGCGTGTTTGTGCGTGAGGGAGGATATGCGCCTACGGCGAGCACACAGCATACTTTAAGCGAAAAAATCGTGCAAGATTTTACCCCATTTGATATATCTATCACCACGCACGCCTTTAGTGCAGGGCTAGAGCTAGGCTATCAATACGCACAATTTGGCTATACACAAGATTATTTTTTCGCCCGAAATAACGGCAATCAAAAGCAAATGACACAAGCGCAGCAAGCATTATGCACGGGACAATATTTAGAATGGTGCGACCCACAAAGGGCGTATTATTCTGGCGGTGTAGAATGGGCGTATGGACAATATTTTGGGCATGTAGAGCTCTATCGTAAGGCAAATGTTGATTTGCATAATGCCCTAGCAAGCGCGTGGCTAGAAGATGACATTACTATTCCCTTGCATAAAGCGGGCGAATTACACACGCGACTTGGTGTGCGATTTGATGCAGATAGCTATATGGGCAAGGCAACTTACGCGCCGAGATTCTCGCTTAACTACATCACACCCGCGCCAAAGGAGCTAACCACGCAAATCACTTTTGGTGCAAACCGCTACTATGGGCGCAATATCTTTGCTTATGCGCTCAAAGCAAAACAAAATTCTATGAGTGTGGGCATAGCAAGGGATAATCCTAATAAAGATTGGTATGAGATTTTAGAATCTGGAGTGCAATGCACAGGGAGCAATTATGATAACAGCGGAAAAGCGAATTGTATCACCCCTTATAAAGATGATATTAAGTTTAGCAAGTTAAAAGTGCCATTTGTCGATGAGCTAATGGCTGGGATTGTGCAACGCGTTTATAATGCTCATATAGAAGCAAAATATATCTATCGACTTGGCAAAGATGATATTCGCTATGTGCGAAGCGATTATGTGGGATTAGCCCCTGATAGCAACTACACGACTACTTATTACACTTATACAAATGAGGGCAAATCCTATACCGATGTCATTGTTCTTGTTGTATCGCACGACAATCCATTGGAACTTGGAGGCGTGAAGCATTATGCGAGTTTTAATGTGGATTGGACAAATGTGAAGCGAAATTTTGTTGATTATGCAGAAAGTGCGAATGCTTCACAAATAGCAGATGATGACATCGTATGGGAGGGCAAAGTCGTGCCTTATTCACAACGCCCTGCGAGTAACTTCGTCCGTCCTTTTACGCTACGCCTAAATACCACGCATAGCTTTAATATTGGCAAATTTAAGTGGCTCTTAAATAACTTTTTGCGCTATCGTTCATCATATAAAGCAGTGGCAAAAATCCACACTGCAGGGGCGAATTATGATAGATGTGCGACAAATTCGCGATTTTGCCCATCGCCAAGTTATGACCCCGCGCATAATGACAAAGACCAATTTATCGCTCAGATTTTAAAAGGCGCGTTTAGTTGGGATATGCGTTTGGGATTTGAGGTGGATATATGGCGTGGAAATGCGCTGTATATGAATATGGATATTTTTAACTTACTCAATGCCAAAAATCCTACCATAGCTACTACAAATTACGCAGGCACGAGCTCAAGCCCCACTATCGTATATGAAGTGGGACGACAATTTTGGCTACAAGTGGGGTATAAGTTTTAGGGGGATTTTTTATAAATTTCGCTACAATGAGCGCAAAAATTTTAAGGATAGCAGTGATTTGCTCAAAGCTCTTTTTTACCGCTGTTGGCTTAATGTGCGTGGGCGTGGTAATGTCATATTCACTGAGTTCATATTTTGTGGGCTTTTATCATTATGGAGAGTTTCATTTTTTGTGGCGTGAGATATTTGCCGCAGTGCTTGGGATAGTGATAATGTGGGTGTTTGCACAGCTCAACCCTGATAGTGGATTCCAAAAGATTGGTTGGCTTCTATTTTTGTTTTCTATTGTGTTAATGGTAGGAATGCACTTCTTACCACAAGGCTATGTAAGCTCGGCTGGTGGAGCAAAGAGATGGATTAGACTGCCGTATTTTTCTCTCGCACCGAGCGAATTTTTTAAGATTGGATTTGTGTTTTTCCTCGCGTGGAGTTTCTCGCGCAAGTTTGGGAGTGGTGAGAGACGCACTTTGAGCGATGAGATAAAGCTTTTTATCCCGTATTTGTTTTTGTTTTTAGTGGCAGTGGTGCTTATCGCTGTGTTGCAAAATGACTTAGGACAAGTCATTGTGCTTGCACTCACTTTGGCATTTATGCTACTTTGTGCGGGAGGGAGTTTGCGATTTTTGGGACTTTTGATGCTTCTTATTGCTGCGGTTGGGAGTATTGCGGTTATTTCTAAGCCCCATAGAATCTTGCGTGTAAAAACTTGGTGGGCAAACGCTCAAGATTCTATCCTTTCATTTTTTCCACAAGATTTAGCAAGTTCATTGCGTGTGGAGGACTTACCAGAACCATATCAAATTTATCACGCTACAAACGCTATTTATAATGGTGGATTATTTGGCAATGGACTTGGAGAGGGCGTTATCAAACTTGGATTCTTAAGTGAGGTGCATACAGACATCGTGCTCGCTGGCATTGCAGAGGAGCTCGGGTTTGTGGGGCTTTTGCTTATCGTGCTTGCCTTTATCGCGCTCAATTTTTATATTTTAAAAATTGCTAATCATTTGACAGATAACACGCATTATCTTTTTTGCGTTGGTGTCGCACTTTTGCTTAATTTTAGTTTTATCATCAATGCCTTTGGAATCGCTGGAATCACACCTATTAAGGGGATTGCTGTGCCATTTTTAAGTTATGGCGGGAGCTCACTTATCGCAAATTGTGTCGCTATCGGACTGGTGTTAAGTTTAGCACAAAAGGCGGATTTTAGCCCAAAACCACAACCACAGGAGAATCAAAAATCAACACAAGATTCCTAAAATTAAGAAAGACAAAAAGTGTTAAGCAGTGAAAATATCGTGCATAAGGGAAATTGTGTATAAATGTGATGGGCAAGTTGCATTTAATGGAATTTTAGGTGCGAATTTATGGTAGAGTCTAGGAAATCTATTTTTAAGGAGTTGGCAATGAAAAAGAGCATTGTATTTTTTGAAGCAAAGGGCGGAAGCGACAAAGGACCTGATGGGTATCGTAAAGACACGATGCCTATGGTAAATGCGCTTAAAGCAAAGGGTTGGAATGCAGAGGTAATCTTTTTTACCGATGAGATTTTGCGCGATGAATCTGCGCGCAATAAAATCTATGAGGAAGCAAAGGGCAAGTTTGATGGCTATGTCTCTCGTGTGAATCCGGGCAACTTAAAAGAGGAAAAACTCTACTTTGATGTGCTTCGCAAACTCTGTGATGCGGGGCTAGTGGGTATGCCTCACCCTGATGCGATGATAGGCTATGGCGCAAAAGACGCGCTTACCAAGCTCCGCAATACCGAGCTTGTGCCAACAGATACGCTAGCGTATTATGAGCCAAACGAAGCAGCGAGAATCGGCGTGAAATGGGAAGCAGGTGGCGAGCACGACTTTAAGAAAAATTTCCCCAAAACTTTAGCAAAGGGCGAGCGCGTGCTAAAGCAAAATCGTGGCTCCACAGGCGAGGGAATCTGGCGCGTGCGTCTAGAATCTTCTAGCGAATATGGCAAGGTAGATTCGCTACCTCTTGATACCAAAATCATCTGCACGGAAGCCAAAGACAACCACAGCGAAAACCGCCAACTAGGCGAGTTTATGGATTTTTGTGAAGCGTATCTAAAGGGCGATAATGGAATGCTTGTGGATATGACATTTTTGCCACGCATTAAAGAAGGCGAGATTAGAATCCTAATGCTGTATAAAACGCCTGTGTATGTCGTGCATAAAAAGCCAGCTGAAGGCGGAGATGCGTTTTCTGCGACACTCTTTAGCGGGGCGAAATACCGCTATGATGAGCCAAAAGATTGGCAGAGTTTGATTGATTGGTTTTTAGCGCAGTTGCCTGAGATTCGCCAAAAGCTTGGTAACTATGACTTGCCACTCATTTGGACGGCGGATTTTATCCTCGATACAGATTCTGCGGGCAAGGATAAATATGTGCTAGGCGAGATAAACTGCTCGTGTGTAGGATTTACAAGCCCTGCGGAATTTATGGAAAAAATCGCGCTAATGGTGGGGGACAATATCGTAGAAATCGTAAGCGAGAAAAAAGCGTAATAAAACACAAACGCGCTATAGCCCTAGCTTAGGCTAGGGTGATTTTTGATTCTCACGGCTTTTAGCAAAACTTCTATAAAACAAAATCACTTACAATCTATGATGTTAGCTTTAATGACAGCTCAGCGCAGGCACATAACCATAGGAGCGCAGACGCGCGACATCGTTTTTTGGTGCTTCCCCTTGCGTAGTAAGGTAGTCTCCTAGCACTACGGCATTTATCCCGCAGTCATAGAGGGCTTTTTGATTCTTGCCAAAGATATGTTCTCTCCCACCTGCTATCATTAAGCGCGTTTTTGGCAAGTATTCCCTAGCGAGAATCACGCATTCTAAGGCTTCTTGTTTGCTTAGCTTTTTTGTGCCAAGCGGTAAATGTGGATTGGCAATGTAAAAGTTGATAGGGCTTGAGTGTGGGGTAAGAGATTGGAGGGACTTTAGCAAGCTAATTCTATGCTCCCAGCTCTCCCCAAGCCCAAAGATTCCCCCGCTACATAATCCAAGCTCTGCACGCAAGGTATTTTCACAAGTCTCAAATCGCTCCGTCCAAGTGTGTGTGCTACAAATCTGGCTAAAAAACTCCTGCGCGCTTTCTAAGTTGTGGTTGTAGCTATCCACGCCATTTTTTTTGAGATATTTGAGGGAATCTAAATCCGCCCTCCCACAGCACGCGATAATATGCAATCCCAAATCAGCCTTTTTAATGGCGTTAGCGGCTTTGGCGATATATTCACATTTTTTAGAATCTAATCCGCGTCCTGAAGTAACCAAGCAAAACCCAAGCGCACCATATTCTGCTAGTGTCCTTGCTTCTTTGAGAATCTCCTCTATTGGCTTATTTTTATAGGTGTTTATGCCTGTGTTGTAATGCGAGGATTGCGTGCAGTATTTGCAGTCTTCTGCGCAGTTGCCTGATGTTACATTGCAAATTGAGCACAAAAAGATTTCTTTTGCTTTTTGGTTGGTTTGTGTGTTTTGTGGTGATATACTCATTTTTTCTCCTTAGTTGTTTTTTTGGTGGATAAGTTTTTGGATTTGGCTTGCTATAAGCATCGCATTTTTTCCATCTATTTCATTAGGTGGGCGCGTTTGCAATGTCTTGCCTCGCACCATTTCACTAAAATCAAGCAATTCTAAAAGTAACGCTTCTTGTGCGCGCACCTCGATAGATTCTGAGCGAGAAGAAATTGAAATGTTATGCAAGTGTTGCTCTAGGGTTTGTTTATTGACAAGCACTTCTTTGCTTAAAAGATTGCAATCCACATACATATCCTCACAAGTTACGCTGATTTGGCGGATTCTCTTTTCGGTTACGCGTGAGGCAGTAATGGTGCTAAAAGAGCCATTTTTGTGCGTGAGATTCGCACGCGCGTATTCGATGATTCCATTCATTACTACGCCGTGCGCGTGGATTTCCTCAACTTCACCATTAAAAAGCAAACTCAAATCAATATCGTGAATCATCAAATCCATTACCACATCGACATCGGTTATGCGGTTGCTCATTTTATTGGTGCGGGTAAAGTCAATGTTAAAGATTCTCGCGGAGTTTTTAAGAAGTTTTTTAAGCGTGTTGATAGCGGGATTATACCGCTCTATGAAGCCCACTTGAATGTTGAGATTTTTTTGCTTTGCTATTTCTACGATTGTTTGTGTGGTCTCAAGCGTGTCTGTTAGGGGCTTTTCGACAAAGATATGTTTGGTATGATTGGCGACTTTTTGGATATAGTCATAATGCGTAAATGTCGGCGTAACGATAATCGCACCATCACTTGCGCTTAGTGCAGATTCTAGCTCACTTTCATCGTGCAAGGCTTTCAAAGAAAATTCTTTGGCGGTTTTTTCCAGCAACTCCTTATTGACATCATAGATAAATCCCACTTCGACATTTTTTAGCATATTGAGGTTGCGTAGGTGGTTTTGCCCCATTTTGCCAATGCCTAAAAGCCCGATTTGCACAACTTTATTTTCCATTCTCTGCCTTATAACATTATTTTAGGGAATCTGTGATGTCATTAAGTGTTTGTATAATGTAATCTTGCTCTTCTTGTGAGAGAAAGGCACTAAAGGGAAGTGAAAAGATTTCTTTTGCGATTTTTTCGCTCACGAGGAAATCCCCCTCTTTATACCCAAGAGGACGCAAAGATTCTTGCAAATGCAGGGGAATGGGGTAATGCACGGCGGTTGGCACGCCTTTTTGGTTGAGTTGCTCGCATACACGCTCTCTTGCCCCCTCTTTAGAGATATTTGCATTAAGGCGCACGGAATATTGCGCATACACGCTTTCATAGTCCTGTGCGATAGTTGGCAGGATAAGATTTTTTAAATTATTGCCGTAGTGCTGTGCTTTTTGCGTTCGCACTTCACATTCTTTGGCAAAGTGCTTGAGCTTCACGCGCAAAACCGCACATTGGATAGAATCAAGCCGTGCATTAAGCCCGATGTATTTATGCACATAGCGCGCAGTTTGTCCGTGATTAAGCAGTGAGCCAATTTTGCTATCAAGATTCTCATCATTGCAAAACACCGCACCTCCATCACCATAGCACCCAAGTGGCTTTGAGGGGAAGAAACTTGTCGTGCCAATGGTAGAGAGATTGCACGAGAATCTCCCCTTATATTTTGCTCCAAAACTTTGGCAACCATCTTCGATTACGGGAATCTTATGAGAATCTGCAATAGCGTTAATGCTCTCCATATCCGCGCATAGTCCATAGAGACTTACGGGGATTATTGCTTTTGTGCGGGGCGTTATGGCGGATTCTAAATTTGCAGGGTTGATATTATAAGTGTGCTCATCTATATCTATAAATACAGGCTTGCCACCAAGCAATGCTATCATTTCCGCAGTGGCGATGAAAGTAAATGGCGTGGTGATGACTTCATCGCCTTCTTTAATATCAAGTGCCATAAGGCTTAGCAAAAGCGCGTCTGTCCCGCTAGATACCACGCGAGTGTATTTCGCACCACAAAATGCGCTAAGCTCCTCTTGCAACGCATTCATATCATCGCCCATTATATATTGGGTAGAATCTAAGACATTTTCCATAGCCTTATCAATCTCTTCTTTGTAGGCTCTATACTGCGCGTTTAGGTTAATAAAAGGGATTTTCATATCTTTGCCTTTTGTAGAAATTAGTGCAATTTTACCAAAATTCCATTAAAGTTTTATTTATTCGCCCGATTTAGACTACAACTTGTCGCACGGAAGCGCAAGATTTAAACACAAGGAGTAAAAAATGGCTTTTCAGGTCAATACTAACATTAACGCAATGAATGCGCATGTTATGGGAGTTTTTACCCAAACGGGTATTAAGAATTCGTTGGAAAAGTTGAGTTCAGGTCTTCGCATTAACAAAGCAGCAGATGACGCTTCTGGTATGTTGATTGCCGATAGCTTGAGCTCACAGGCAAACGCGTTAGGACAAGCGATTAGAAACACGAACGATGGTATGGGGATTATCCAAATCGCGGATAAAGCGATGTCGGAGCAAACAAAAATCCTCGACACCATCAAAACTAAAGCTGTCCAAGCGGCGCAAGATGGACAATCTAAACAATCGCGTCAAGCGATTCAATCAGACATTAGACGCTTGATTGAGAGTTTGGACAACATTGGTAACACAACAACTTACAATGGTCTTGCATTGCTTGCTGGAACATTCTCTAACAAAGAATTCCAAGTGGGTGCGTATTCAAACCAAAGTATCAAGGCTTCTATTGGTGCAGCGGTAAGTAGTAAAATCGGTCAAACGAGAATCGAAACAGGTCAAGTGGTTACATCGACAGGAAATGTGCAAGTAACATTTAAAAATGTTGATGGTATCAATGATGTGGTTTTGGAATCTGTGATTGTTTCTACTTCTGCGGGCACAGGGCTTGGCGCGTTGGCTGAGATTATCAACAAAAATAGTGATAAAACAGGTGTGCGTGGCTTTGCAAGTGTTATCACTACAAGTGATAAAGCGATTAAAGCTGGTAGCCTAGGTGGGGTACATATCAATGGACAATCTATCGGCGATATTATTGGTATTAAAGATAACGACAGCGATGGTCGTTTGGTTTCAGCGATTAACGCGGTTACTCAAGATACAGGCGTGGAGGCTTATACAGATAATGTGGGTCGTCTAAACCTACGAAGTATCGATGGACGCGGGATTATCTTTGGTATTACGGGTAAGGCTGGTGAGCAAGGCAAAAAAGCAGACCCTCTAGCGATTGAAACAGTCAATGGTAACTATAACATTATGATGAAGAAAAACGGCACAGGTGGGAATATCAATATGGGTCGTCTCTCACTCGTGCGAACAGACGCAAGAGATATTATCGTTAGTGGAGCAAACATCTCTGCGACAGGTTATGACGCTGATAACGGACAAAAACAAGCCCAAGAGACTGTAAACCTTCGTGATGTTACAGGAAACTTCGGCACAGATACTCGCTCTGCGGCTGGTGGAAACTACAATGGTATGTTTATCAATGAAGCTACTGACCTTGGTGCGGGTGTTACTTCGTTGCGCGGTGCGATGGTGGTTATGGACATTGCAGAATCTGGTATCAAAATGCTCGATAGAGTGCGTGCGGACTTAGGTTCTGTGCAACAACAAATGATAAGCACAGTAAATAACATTAGCGTAACGCAAGTGAATGTGAAGGCTGCTGAGTCTAACATTCGTGAGGTGGATTTCGCTGGTGAGAGCTCAGAATTTACTAAGCTTAATATTTTGGCACAATCTGGTAGCTACGCGCTTGCTCAAGCTAACGCAGTGCAACAAAATATCTTAAGACTTTTAAACTAAACCCCACTAGGAGATTTAGATAGTCTCATTCAAAGCCTAGAATCTTCTAGGCTTTGTTCTCCTTTGTATTACAATTACTTGATACTGCTTATTGTATCTTCATTAAATCCTATAATAAGATTCTCTACTTTGTTTGATTGGATAATTTCAATTACGGGTCGCTTGATAAGATTTGGCGATTGGTGCATCGCCTCTATTTTTTGTGTTTCATTAAGGTTTTTATCTTTTAACCCCAACTTTTTGTAAGTCTGCCCTTTTGTGTTAAGCACTATTTCAATGCCCGCTGTGCTTACCCATTGCGCTATTTGCTCTTTGCTTGGTGTGGTGGTTTTAAAGTCGATAAACTCATATTTCACACCATTTGCATTAAGTGTATCAAGGGCTTTTTTCACACTGCCACAATTTTTGATGCCATAGATTTTTACCATTATTTGCTCCTTATGAGAGAGTATTTTCATTTGGGATTTGTATGATGAAAGTTTTAGAATCTTTTTGTGATTGCAATCGCACTTCTCCGCCGTGTGCGTCAATAATCTGCTTGCTTAATGCAAGCCCAAGTCCGTTGCCTTTGAGTTTGGTAGTTTTAAACGGCTCAAAGAGAATGTCCTCATTTTCAATTTTTTTGCCATTATCGCTGATGAAAAACGCACTTTTGTGCTGCTCTTTAGTGTATTTTACGCGTATAAGTCCATTTTCGCATTCTCCCTCCTCAATCGCATCAATGGCATTAAAAATAAAATTTTGTAACACGATGATAAAGAGGTCAAAATCTACAAATATTTCTATGCCCTCATCAAGCATAAAATCAAAGGCGATTTCTTTGGTGTATGTGTAAGAAGCGATAGATTGCGTAATTTCTGTCTTAATCTCGCCAAGCGTGTGTGATTTTTTGCTTATGCTAATGCCTTTTGAAAAAAGCAATGTTGCGTTAATTAGTCGCTCAATGCGCCAAATGGACTTTTTAATCTCCATAGCAATAGGCATAGTTGCATTATCCCCGCGCTTAAGCAAGCTCGCAGTAAGTAGTGAGATTGAGCCCACAGGATTGCGGATTTCGTGGGCTAAGTGTGCAGAGATTGTCCCCATTGAAGCAAGTCGCTCTTGACGCTTTTGGGCAGTTATGTCAATGGCGGTGATGACAATTTTGTTTGAGAGAAAATCCACTTTATAGAGGTAAGTGTTTCCTTTATACTCCAATTCGCTTTCTTGTCTGGTGTGTGGGAGGATATTTTTTTTGATGATTTCTAAAATATGTGTAAGGGCGTAAGATGGTTTGTTTTGATAATACATCTCCAAAGTAGATTCTAAAATCCAAATCGCATCGGGGAGGAGCTCTAGCACATCATCATAGATTTTTTTTAATTCATTAAATTGCGCTTCTGCCTCGTGTGTGTTGTCAATAAGCACTTTTAGAAGGTTAAGAACTTCTTGCTTGTCTTTAGAATCTAAATTCTTAATAATGTTTTGGTTTATGAGGCTTTCAGTCATTATTTTTGCAAATCTTTAAGGTAGTTAAACAAAAGCTCACTATATCCAAAATCCCCGCTTAGAGAATCTGCGAGATTTTCTAAATACATTGAGTGATAAATATCGCTCCCGGGTTGCTTGGGGTAGAGCGGATTTTCATTTTTGATTGCGTCTTTTAGCATTATTTGGAGCAAGATTGCTTCAAAGTTATCTGTTTGCTCTCGTAGTTTTGCGTCCTCATCTTGGCGCATTTTTTCTAGGCTAGTTTTAGAATCTGTGCCTTGTAGCTCTTGTCGCATAGCATTTTTTGCTTGCGCCATTTTAGCGCGCATTTCTAGATTCTCTAATGCGTTGCTTTGTGTGCTTTGATTATACGCATTGAGTGTGCTTTGCGTGTCTATGGTCATTAGAATTCCTTTATAGTTTTAAATCACTTCGATTTCTGCGCTGATAGCACCACTGCGTTTCATTGTCTCTAAGATTGAGATGATATTTTTGGGACTTGCGCCCATTTTTTGCAATGCACGCACGACATTTGCCACGGTTGGTTTTTTGCCATTAGTTGAGAGAGTATTTTGCGCTTGTGAGATGCTTATATCATCGCCTAGCGAGACTGCGTCTGGGTCGCTTTGCTCCTCATCAGAAATCTTAATGGTGAGCTCGCCGTGTGTGATGATAATAGGCTCAATGGTAATGCTTAACCCAGCGACAATGGTCCCACTTTTCTCATCAATAACGACTTTTTGCTTTTGCACATAATCAATCTCTACTTCCTCTACAAGTGCCAAAAACTCTACCATACTCATTTGCTCTGGCTTTTTGAGTTTGATTGTGCGAGAATCGAGCGCGTTTGCCACATATTCATTAAATGTTTCGTTGAGTTTTTGTTGCATTTTAAGTGCGTTTTGGAGGCTTGATTTTTTCAGGCTTAGTGTCGCGCTATCTTGTGTAGCGATATTATAGCTTATCTCACGCTCGATAGTCGCTCCGCCAATAAGCGTGCCTGATAGCGAGTTTGAAGTTTCTCCAAGTGTGATTGCGCCTTGCGCTAGAGCATAAATGTTGCCATCGACTGCGCTTAATGGCGTAAGCACGAGTGTGCCACCATTGATAGACTTCGCATCGCCGATAGAGGAGACTTGTATATCAATCTTGTCGCCAGCCCTAGCGAATGGAGGCATTTTTGCCGTTACCATTACAGCGGCAACATTTTTTGATTTAATATCATTTGCCGAGAGTTTGACATTCATACCCTCAAGCATATTTGCCATACTTTGCATTGTGAATTTCGAGCCGTTTTTATCGCCTGTGCCATTTAGCCCTATGACTAAGCCATAGCCTACAAGTGAATTATCTCTAATGCCGACAATTTGTGCTAAATCAGAAATCTTCTGCGCCCATAGTGGCGAGATACAAAAAAGAAGTGCGATGAAAAGTTTTATCCGCTTTGCTACCATACTTGCGTTCATTCTATCTCCTTAAAATACAAAAACTTCCATAAATAAACAGAGCGTTTAAGGACTAAAAAGCAAAGAGCATTCCGCTTGGTGTATCTTTTTAGTATGCAGCTGATTATGAGATTTTATCAAAATGCTTATATTTATGATAAAATTGATTTGCAAGTTTATGGATATAAACTTGCAAATAAACAAACAAGGAGAAAAGGAATGATGAAAAAAGGTATTCTATCATCAAGTGCAGTGTTAATGTTAAGTTGCTCTTTTGCTTTTGGGAATCCTCTCTTACAGCAAGCAAAAGATGTCGGGCTAGCCCCATTGCCAAATAATCAAAAAGAGGTTGAAGCGATTTTAAAGGAAAATGGCGTAAAATTCAGTGCTTTTAGTGAGGCAAAGGCTGAGCTTGGAAAGAAACTTTATTTTGAGCCACGATTAAGCGCAAGCGGGATTATCTCGTGTAATACTTGCCATAATTTAGGATTTGGCGGAATCGATGGTGTAGAAGCTGCCATAGGGCATAAATGGAGCGCAAACCCTCACCATCTAAACTCCCCAACGGTGTATAATTCTGTGCTTAATGGAGTGCAGTTTTGGGACGGGAGGGCGAAAGACTTAAAAGAGCAAGCAAAAGGACCTATCCAAGATAACGCAGAAATGGCTGCGCCATCAAGCTTAGCAGTCAAAAGAATTGCTTCAATGCCTGAGTATGTCAATGAGTTTAAAAAAGTCTATGGCAGCGGTGTAACATTTGATAATATTGCTGATGCGATTGCTACATTTGAGCGCACTTTGATTACGCCTTCAAGGTTTGATGAGTTTTTGCGTGGCAAGGAAAATGCACTTAACGCACAGGAAAAAGAGGGCTTAAAGCTCTTTATTGATAAGGGTTGTGTGAGTTGCCATAGCGGGGTGAATCTCGGTGGTTCTATGCAGGCTTTTGAAGTGGCTGGAAAATATAAATACGCTAATGTCGGGGATTTTAAAGGCGATAAAGATGGTATGGTAAAAGCCCCAACGCTAAGAAATATCGCACAAACTGCCCCATATTTCCATAATGGGAAGATTTGGAGTTTGCAAGAAGCCATTAAAGAAATGGGGAAAATCCAACTTGATATAAAACTAAGCGATAAAGAAGCACAAGCCATAGAATCTTTCTTGCGCTCACTCACAGGCAAAAAGCCCGTAGTTACTTATCCACAACTACCAAACATTACAGATAAAACTCCAAAGCCTAGTCTTTAATCCACATTCCCCCGCAATTTGGGGGAATGTGCGTAACCAAATTACAAGTTTTCAATAGTTTTCATTAGCTCATCTTTAGCAAGCGAGGGTTCGTATTGGTTTGAGGGATATTCCATTTTTGTGGGTTGGTAATTAGAATCTAGTGGCTCTTCAGGATTCTCAAAACGCATAAATTTTTTGCGAAATTGAATATGCACGGTCTTTGTCTCGCCGTTGCGGTTTTTTGCTACGATGATTTCAGCAGGCTCAATCTCACGCTCCTCGTATTCTGGCTTAAAGTCCTTATCCTTGCCATCTTTTTTAAGCCTTGCTAATCGCTCCTTATCCTCACGCCGTTTATATACATCATCGCGGTAGAGGAAAAATATCATATCTGCATCTTGCTCAATCGCCCCAGAATCTCGCAAATCTGAAAGGATAGGGCGTTTATCATCGCGTCCTTCTACGGAGCGATTAAGCTGAGAGAGTGCGATTATCGGCATTTCTAGCTCTCTTGCAAGTGTCTTTAACCCACGCGAAATATCACTAATTTCCACATTTTTACCCAGACTTCTATCCCCTTGCATTAGTTGGAGGTAATCTATTATCGCCACACCGACATCTTTGTATTGCTTTTTAAGAGCGCGGAGTTTAGAGCGTAAAAGCGCGATATTAAGGTTGCTTTCATCATTGATAAAAAGCGGTTGCGCGCTTATTTTGTTGCTTACTTGGCTTAATTTTTCCCATTGATAATCCTCAAGCCTTGCATCTCGCAAAATTTGCATAGGGATACCACTTAGCGAGCTTAGCATTCGTAGCATTAGTTGGGTTGATGGCATCTCAAGGCTAAAAATCGCCACCCCAACACCAGAATCTAAAATATTTTGTGTGATATTAAGTGCGAGCGAAGTTTTCCCCATTGATGGGCGCGCACCAATGATAATCAAATCACCCTTATTAAGCCCTGTGGTAATATGATTGAGCTCGCTAAAGCCCGTGCTTATACCAGCTAACGCATTGCCACGACTTTTTAGCTCTTCTAAGGATTGTATGGTTTTTTGTGCGATTTGTTTGGAATCTTCAAAGCCCTTGCCCGTTATGTTGCCAATAGCAATGTCATTCACACGAGATTCTATGGTGTTGATGATTTCCTCTACGCCTATGGCTGTGTTTGTAGATTGTTCGCGCAAGAGATTTGCTAGCTCCCCTAAAGCGCGTTTGAGTGAAGATTTTTTAATCTCTTGTGCATACGCGGAGAGATTGACAATGGGGCTAATGGAGTGAATCTCGGCAATATCAGATTCTTTGAGCTTGCCTTGAGCGCGTTGTAAAATGATTTTTTCATCAATGGGGAGTTGGAGTTTTTCGCATTCCCCCATTAACTCAAAAATTTTGGCGTGAATGGGGAGGACAAAGTCTTTATGTGTGATGAGCGAGGCGATGTCCTCGTAATTACTCGGGGACATAAAAATCGAGGAGAGAATCGCTCGCTCAATGTTGATGATAGTTTCATTCATTGTCCTCTTTTTCCCTTTATCCTCTATGTAAGTTGCGCGTGAAATACATCATCGCATAGAGCACAGTCATCACTAATATACTGCCTAATAGCAATGAGTAGTTTTCAATCTTTAAGATTCCAAAGAGCACGAGATACATCGCGCTAAGTGAGCCACCAACGATTATGGAAAATTTCTTATCACCCAAGATTCCAAAACTATACAGCGATATAGGCACGATGACACAAAGTGCTGCAAGAATGTAAGCAAGAGAGAATCCAATCTGCTCGGATAAAGAGAGTAGAAGTAAATAAAATGCCACTAATGACGCACCAATAATACCATATTGCAAGATATGGAGTGATTTTTTCGTCCCTACATCACAGACAAAGAGTAATGAAAGCGTCAAAAGCACAAATAACACGCCATATTTGATACTGCGCTCAATAAGGCGGTATTGCGTGATAGAATCAAGAAGATTTACCCCGACATAATTAGCCCGTCCATCGCTATAACTCTCATTGGTAGCGTGAATCATTAGCACATCTAAACTATCCACATTAAGGTAAGTAGGTAATTTGCTTACCTCATAAAACGCACCAGAATCTGCATTTTGTGCATATTCATCAGGGAGCAATCCTGTGTAAGAAAGATTACTCCAAGTTGAGGTGATGTGAATTTTTTCACTCTCAGCCATAGGGATAAATGTGAATGATGAAGAGCCCTTAAACTCCAATTCAAGAGCAACATCTACTTGCCTATCTCTATCCATGGCAAAAGGTAGAACTACAAAGTTAATGTTATCGTTGTCTTTGCGGGTTCTAAATGAAAGGATTTGATTATTTTTTGTATTAGTGATTTTAAGCTCTGCACTTTCGTCCATACGAAAATATAAATAGGCCTGTGCATATTCTAAATGACTGATGTTGAACCCTCGATTCTTGGTTGCCTGCATAAACTCCTCTAAGTCATAATGCAAGGAAAGCTGTGCCTGTGCTTCATACACAAGGGCACGGTAGATTCCGCGTTTTTTGACTTTATCTTTTAAATCAATACTGCTTTGCGCTTCTTTTGCTCCAATCACGGCTAATCCCGCAAGATAGCGACCATTTGCTGTTGTCCCTATATAAGGCATAACGAGATAAGGGGTTGAAATTTGTTGCTCCTTGCCATAGGAGCGAGCGATACTTTCTATGGCTACTATTTCATTTTTTTTTCTATCGTTTAGCATATCATAAATAAGTGCTAGCGGGAGACACAGCACGATGACAATTCCTAGTAAAACAATGGCTTTTGTGGTATAAGATTTCATAATAATCCTTTTAATATTGGGATACAAAGTGTAATACTAAACTATACTATACTAAACTAAATGCACCTTTGCAATCAAAAATGATTCCTAAATATCCAAAATACACTATAATGCTACAAAAATACGCAAAATTGAGCACGAGGATTGTCAAGTAATGAAAACACAAAAAAATCCAAAAACACCATCTAAAAATCTCCAAAAACCACGCGCCAAAGTCTCTAATGCGCGTGTTAAAGAGATTAAAAAGCGATTTTTGCAACAATACAAAAACGCCAAAACAGAGCTGGTCTATACAAATATATATGAACTCTTAGTATGTGTGATGCTCTCAGCCCAATGCACTGATAAACGCGTAAATATCGTAACACCAGCACTTTTTAAGAAATATCCAAACCCCGCTACTCTTGCAAGCGCAGACATTGATGAGATTAAAGAGCTCATTAAATCTGTGAGTTTTTTTAATAATAAAGCAAGCAATCTCAAAAAAATGGCAATGCAGGTGATGAGTGATTTTGGCGGGGAGATTCCCACTACACAAGAGGAACTAAAATCGCTTGCAGGAGTAGGACAAAAGACTGCAAATGTGGTGCTTATTGAGTTTTTTGAGGCGAATTATATGGCGATTGATACACATTGCTTTCGCGTTTCGCATAGGCTTGGGCTAAGCAATGCTAAAAGCGCGCTTGAGACAGAATCTGAGCTTAGCGCACTTTTTAAAGACAATCTCTCTACGCTTCATCAAGCGTTTGTGCTTTTTGGACGATACATTTGTAAAGCACTCAATCCGCAGTGTTTAGAGTGTTTTGTGAGTGATTTATGTCATAATAAACAAAATTTTAAGCCAAGATAAAAAATATTACGCAAAAAGTTTAGGTATAATGGCAAGGATTTTTTGTGAATTTTATTGTCTAAGGAATACAAAATGGATAGCTTTCAACTTATTCGCCAAAGTTTTATCGAGGTGATGAAAAACAGCATTGCCAAAGAACCGCAAGATTCTATACTGCCGTTAAAAAAAGGCTATCTTACGCGTATAGATACACTTGATAGTGAAAACAAAACAATGCAAGATGTGGTGTTTTTGCTTTTTGATAAGCCCTTTTTACGAATAGTGTGCGAGGACTTTTTGGGTGATGATGACCCAGATGACCAAGCATTGGAGGATATGGCAAAAGAGCTTACAAACCTTATCGTAGGGCACGCAAAGGTGTTAGCCCAAGATGCAGGAGAGAAGAGCTTTAATATTTCATTGCCTGAGTATTTAGGAGTGAAACTTATTAAAAATTATGACAAGGGTTTGCATTTTAAGCTAGAGCAGGGACATTGCGGAATCTATATACGCAACTCGCACGCGTAAAGAAGCAATGAGATTATAACAAGGAGCATTCTATGGCAGGTGGGGATACAATCTTAGATAAACAACGCATTCACACTCCTAAAGAAGTCGAGTTGGCGACTTACTTAGAAGATATGATGCAAAACTACAACGGCTTGCTTGATATGGAAGTGATTTTTAACGCTGAATTGGGGAGCACGAAGATTCCACTTGGTGAGATTTTGCGCTTTGAAAAAGGCTCTATTATTGATTTAAACAAGCCCGCAGGTGAGAGCATTGAGACATTTGTCAATGGAAGGGTGATTGGCAAAGGCGAAGTAATGGTGTATGAAAAGAATCTCGCTATAAGGATAAATGAAATTTTAGATTCTAATGCGATTGTGTATTATCTCACGCGTGAAACAATCCAATAATTCTTTGTTGTGAAAAGGAGTTTGTAATGAGGATTATATGGCTTATAGGTATTTTTTGTATAGGTGCATTTGGAGTAGATGTCAAAAAGGCTGATATTATCGTCAATGCCAATGATGGAGAGCACGAAGTGATTTTGGAGTTTGATTCTGATTACACACTCACGCCAAAGACTAAGGAGACAAGCGGGTTTAGGGCGATAGTTTTTGAGGGGGTAAGTGCGAATTATAAGACTCGCCGTAATGAACGCATACAAGATTCCTTTCTCACAGAAATCCAAATTTTTAATCTCAGTGATGAGGGATTGCATATTCTTGGTATTGGAGATTCAAAGGATTTTACCATAAACCTCACGCGAGCGCAAAACACCTTTAAAATCACTTTTGCTAAAGCCACTCCACCACTCTCTCCGCTTGATACATTATTAGAAACCCCTCGCCCTATGCAAAAGATAAATCCTGCGCAAGCCCAGCAAGATTCCCCACAGGTGGAATCTACCCCAAGCACTTCATCGCCATTGCTTAGCGATGTCAAGCGCGAGCCTATGTCTATTGATTTATGGCGGTATTTCGCGCTTGTAGGAGTTATGCTTCTTTTAATCGCTGTGCTTATTTGGCTTAGGTCTTCTATGAAGGGCGGTGTGAAATCAAATGGCAACTTCACAAATATCTTTGGTGGCACGGCTAGCAAGGGAAATGTCAGTATAGATGGTTTTGATTCTAGCTTTAAAATCATCGCACAAAAAAAGCTTGATGCTAAAAACAAGATTCTCACTATTGAGACAAACGGCTATCGCTACCTTGTGCTAATGGGGCAAAATAATAACACTATTATTGATAGGTTTAAAATCGCTACAAATACGCCCAATGGTGCAAATGGCGTAAATATCAATAACCTTATCATTGAAGATACGCAGTTTGCCAAGCTCTTAGAGAAAAAGGAGCAACGCATAAAGCAACTCAAAAGTCAAAGTGTCTAGGTGTATGCGAGCTAATGATTCTCGTTTAAGTGTTTGTTTTGCTCTTTCATTTGCTATCCACGCACTTTTAGTGGGACTTTTGGTGTGGTATTTCCTCTCTGAAAATCTTCGTTTTAAAAGTGGGACAGGGCAGATTCCCAATAAAATTAAAATCTCTGGCTTTATAGAAAACGCCCCAAAAAGACATATCTTCACCCCGCCAAGCGCGAGCGGTGATGATGGAGTAAATAACGCCAATAGCCCACAGCTTAATGCAAGCTCGCGCGCTCAAGCGAGTAATTCCTCAAATGCTCCACTTTTGCAAAATATCCCAGAGGCTACCAAAGAAAAAAATGACCGCATACCTAAAGATTCTCTCAATCAAGCAAGCACGCCACAAACACAGCAAAATCTCACAAAAATTGATTTAAACTCCCTTACGCTTAATTCCCAAAGTGCCACCAAAAAGGGCAAAAGAGGCTCTATCGCTCAAGCATTTGCGCGACATAGCTATATCGATGAAATTACTAAAAAAAATATTTTTGAGCTTTATGGTGAGGAATTTGGGGATTATGGAATGGTCGAGCAAGATTTTCTCATCAATAATTTGCGTGATATTGGGCGCATTACACAGCGGTATCTCAAATATCCCCCAGATGCGATTCGCTTAGGACAGCAGGGCAAAAGTGCCGTAGAGTTTTATTTACACCCCAATGGCGATATTACTGAACTGAGAATCATCAAGCCTTCAGGCTATGAAATCCTTGATAGAAACTCAGAGCGCACTATCGAGCTAGCATATAAAGACTATCCACACCCTGTATCCAAAGTGCGGATTCGCATTTTTGTAGATTTAGGACTTTATTACTATTAAGAAGTGTTGAAATACACTTGCATTTGCACCTAAAAAAAGCTACAATGCGGACTTAAATTTATTTCAAAGGATTCGTAATGTTTAGAAAGTCTTTTATGTGGGCGTTGTTTAGCGTAGTGTTTGTAGCTTTTGTCGGTTGTGGTGGTAGTCATTCCAGCCCTGAGAAAGCCGCAGAAGAGTTTGTAAAACTAATGGTTGATAACAAAGTGCCCGAGCTTATGAAAGAAGTGCGCAAGGCAGATGGTAAAGAATTTAGCGGTGATGAGAGTGAATCTATGGGTGCTAAAATTTCTATGGGTATTATGGGGCTTAAAATGCAGGGCGAAGTCGCAAGCATAAAAACTCAAGAAGTAGAGTATAATAGCGATAAAACAGCTGCTAGAGTGCCTGTAAAAGTAGAATTTAAAAATGGCAAAGATGATATTGTCCCAGTTGATGTGAGACTTTTTGATGGCAAATGGTATGTAGTTTTAGAGTTGCCCGATTTTGGCTTTTAAATCAAAATTTTAATAAATCAAAAAAGCAAAAGTTTTCAAAAACTTTTGCTTGTAATCCACAATGGAAAAAGCCTACAAACTCCTAGCAAATGCAAAAAATCTCTCCCACAAACACGCTAAGAATCTTATAGATAGAGGATTGGTGCTCGCAAATGGACAAAAAATCCCCCTAGCACGCACACTTTTATCAGCTAAAAGCACTTTTGTTATCCAAGAGGTTCGAGCACCAAGTATTTTGCTCCACGATGAGAATCTACTTGCCATTGATAAGCCTGCGTTTGTTGAATCTTATGAGCTTTTATCGTGGGCTTTGACACACACAAATATAAAGGACTTCGTGTTGCTCCATAGGCTTGATAAGGACACAAGTGGAGCGTTGCTTTTTGTTAGAGAGGGAAGTGAGTTTGCTAAAAAAGCAAGGTTAGAGTTTAAAAATCGCCGTGTGTATAAGGAATACAGAGCTTTAGTAAGTGGCATAATCGCAGAATCTCACACAATCAACAAACCTATAAGCACCAAAAAGGGCAAATTCGCCAAATCAAAGATTGACAAAAATGGCTTAGAGGCGATAAGCCATATCGAGCCAATAGGCATTATAGGTAAAAAGACTTTGCTTAAAGTTGTCATTGAGACGGGCAGGACTCATCAAATCCGCATTCATTTGCACTCTCTTTCACACCCAATAGTTGGCGATAGCCTCTATGGCGGGATAAGCGCACCACGACTTATGCTCCACGCCTACAAGATTAGTCTTTTGGGCTATGACATCATTGCAAATCCACCCAAAGAGCTTGAATTATAATGCTCTATCGCACATTGCGCCCCAGCGTAGAGAATCTAAGTGGATTTATCGCCACATTGGAGCAGTATTTTAAGGGAGATAAAGGAAGTGAATGGGTGGTAAGTGCGTTTGAAACTCTTAGTAATATAATGGAGCATAATTTTTATGGCAAAAAGATTCCGAGTTTATCAATTTCTCAACTAAAACGAGAATCCAAAAAGCACCATAAACATAAGATTTTTGTGAAAATTTCTACGCAAAGCCTAATCCAAAATAAAGCGAGTGGGTTTCACACTTCACAAACGCCTAAAAGATTTGCCCTGCGTTGTGTTTTTACCCCCATATTTACTCCGCAGATTCTTTTGTCCCCGCGCTTGTATAAAAATATGGAATCAAAAAGTCGTGTAAAATCATCACAAGCACCGCGTTACAAATTTTGTAGGAGTTTTTCACAAAATGGTAGAGGAATGCACATAATTTATAGATTTTGCACCCTAAGACTTGTTAAAATTACACCCAAAAAATATTGCATAACATTAAAAGGATATGAATGACTATCTCAAAAGTGTCTTTGGCGGAGGGTGGCGATATTGTTAGGGTGGTTGGCAAGATTAGCAACTACCATACTTTTTTAGACTTCAAGCAAGAATTGTATTTCTATTTGCAAGCTTTCAAAAACAAAGACAAAGAGGGCAAATATGGAATGGATTGCGAGATTTTTAGAATCTATTTTGTGCGAAGTTATCCGCTTAATTCCTATGTGCTTGGCTTGCTTGCGAAGCTAAAAATGCACGATAAATTAGAATTAGAAGTAGTGGTGGATTCTCTTAGGGCGTTTTTGTTCCTTGAAGAGATTGGGCTATCAGATTTATTTGCGGTTAAAATCAAAGAGGATGAACAATGAACTCGCTCAATGCGTGGAATGTCTTTTATGCACATTTTGACCCAATCGCGTTTGAAGTCTTTGGGCTTAAGGTGCATTGGTATGGCTTATGTTATGTTATTGCTTTGCTTGGCGCACTTTTTATCGCTTCATTTTTTATCAAAAAGTATCCAAATCGCTTCAATATATCCTCACAGATTTTAGAATCATATTTTTTATGGGCGGAAATTGGCGTGATTGTAGGAGCGAGACTTGGGTATCTCGCGGTTTATAGTGATGTGGGACTTTGGTATTATCTTATCCACCCACTTGATATTTTTAATCCCTTTAACGCACAGGGGCAGTTTATTGGGATTGCTGGATTTAGTTATCACGGCGGTGTTGTAGGGTTTTTAGTTGCTACGATTGCTTTTAGCATATTAAAAAAACAAAACTTGCTTAGCATTTTAGATTTAGCCACATTTTCAATCCCTCTTGCCTATACTCTTGGCAGGATAGGAAATTTTCTCAACAAAGAACTTTTTGGACGCGTTATCCCGCAAGATTCTGCTTTGGGATTTTTGGGTGTGTTGGTTGATGATGAGTTGCGCTATCCAAGCCAACTTTTTGAAGCATTTTTTGAGGGGATTGTGCTTTTTGTGATAATGTTTGTTGTCTTTAAAAAAGTCCAAAAAACAGGTGCGCTTTGCGTTACTTATGGGATTGGATATGCTTTAGCGCGCTTTTTTTGTGAGTTTTTTAGGGAGGCAGATTCCCAAATGGGATATTATGCTTTTGGGCTTTCAATGGGGCAAATCTTAAGCGCAGTGATGTTTGTCGCTGGGCTTGGAGTTTTGGTATATATTTGCTTGCACGCAAAATCTGTGCCACCACACGCAAAGAGGAGAAAAAATGAAAAAAATAACGCTTAACACACTGAGACAATATAAACAAGATGGCAAAAAGATAGTTGCCATAACCGCCTATGATGCGCTAATGGCTGGAATCTTTGATGAGGTTGTCGATGTGATTTTAGTAGGCGATAGTCTTAATATGAGCTTTAATGCCAAGCACGACACTTTGGGCTTAAGCGTGCGCGATATGCTCTATCATACAAAGGCGGTGTGCTCTGGAGCAAGTAGAGCGTTTATTATTGCCGATATGCCTTTTGGGAGCTATGCCACAACGCAAAAGGCACTCAAAAATGCCCTAAGATTCTATACGCAAACAAATTGCGATGCGCTAAAACTTGAGATTAACGAGGATAAGCTAGATATTGTAGAATCGTTAGTTAAAGAGGGCTTTGCCATTATGCCTCATATTGGATTATGTCCGCAAAGCGTGAGAGGTGAGGGTGGCTACAAAGTCAAAGGCAAAGATAGTCTGAATGCAAAAAATCTCCTTAATCTTGCCAAAGAATGCGAGCGTGTAGGCGCGTTTGGAATTTTGCTTGAGGGTATTACAAGCTCTCTTGGCGCAGAGATTTCAAAAAGTCTTACAATCCCAACTATTGGCATTGGCGCGGGCGTGGATTGCGATGGGCAAATCTTAGTATGGAGCGATGCGTTTGGCTTTTTTGATGCGTTTAAACCCAAATTTGTGCGCCGTTACCTTAATGGCAAAGAGCTGTTACACAATGCAATTCAAAACTATGCTAGCGATGTGAGAGAGCGGAGATTCCCAAATGATGAGGAAAGCTATTAAATGGAAAAGGTAAGCCTAGATAGAATCATAGAAGTGCAAAAAATTGATTTAGAAGAGAATGACATTTCACTGCGTCCGAGTGTTTGGGAGGATTATATCGGGCAAGAGAGTGTAAAAAAAAATCTTAAAGTGTTTATCGAAGCCGCAAAGCTGCGCAATGAATGCTTAGACCACATTTTATTTTTCGGTCCTCCCGGACTTGGCAAGACGACACTAAGCCATATCATCGCCAATGAAATGAATGCAAGTATCAAAGTAAGTGCCGCGCCAATGATAGAAAAATCTGGCGATTTAGCCGCGATTTTAACCAATTTAGGCGATGGGGATATTTTGTTTATTGATGAGATTCATCGTTTAAGTCCTGCGATTGAAGAGATTTTGTATCCTGCAATGGAAGATTTTAGGCTTGATATTATCATTGGGAGCGGACCTGCAGCCCAAACACTTAAAATTGATTTAGCCCGTTTTACCCTCATTGGCGCGACTACGCGAGCAGGAATGCTAAGTAATCCTTTGCGTGAGCGATTTGGTATGAATTTTAGATTGCAATTTTATGAGCCAAGTGAGCTTAGTGAGATAGTGATGCGCGCGGCTAAAAAGCTCAATAAAGATTTGCACGCAAGTGCCGCGCAAGAAATTGCCAAACGCTCTCGTGGCACGCCAAGAATCGCACTTAGGCTTTTAAAAAGAGTGCGTGATTACGCCCAAGTGGCTAATGAAGATTCTATAACGCTTGAACGCACGCAATACGCGCTTAATGAGCTCGGTGTCAATGAAATGGGCTTTGATGAGCTTGATTTGCGCTATCTTGGAATCTTAGCGCAAAACAAACGCCGTCCAATGGGATTAAACGCTATCGCAGCAGCAATGAGTGAAGATGAGGTAACCATAGAAGATGTTATTGAGCCCTACTTGCTTTCACAAGGATATTTAGAGCGCACTGCAAGGGGGAGAATCGCCACCATTAAGACTTATGAGTTGCTTGGTTTTAGCAATGCAGGCAATACACTTTTTTAAAATATTTGTGCGATAAGTCCAAAACGACCACTTTTACCATCTCGGCGATACGAGAAAAATGACTTATCACAATGCGTGCAATTTTGAGATATATAAAAATCAATAATGCCTAGCGAAATGAACTCATCTTGTAACATTGCGCTTAAATCAAGCATATAAGAATTTTTGGGTGTTTTGCGCGTGTAAGATTCTCTTTGTTGCGTGCCAAGCCTCATTGCAATGTCTTCGCCCACTTCATAGCAACACTGCCTAATCCCAGCTCCCACGAAGGCAAAAATATCGCTCGCATTGGTGTGAAATGCTTTTTGCATTTGTGTAAAAGTGTGCGTGCAAATATGTCTAAAAACCCCCTCTCTTCCAGCGTGCATAATGGCTACAACACAATTTTTTTTATCAAAAAAGAGCACAGGATTGCAATCTGCTACGAGGATTAAAAGGTTAATCCCCCTTTGGTTAGTGATAAGCGCATCAGCCTCTCCAGCGTTGTGTATGCCATTAGGTTTGGTGATAGTGATTGAGTTTGTGCTGTGAATCTGTGTGAGGAAATTCACATTATCAGTGCGCAATAAGCGATTGCAATCTTTTATGCACGGCAAATCCTGCCCATTTTTAGCAAAATTTTGCAAGAGTAAATCAATGTTTTTTGCCACAGCATTTTGATTATCGCCCACATTAAAAGAAAGATTGAGACTATCAAATGGCGCATTACTCACGCCACCAAGACGATTACTAATCCCAAAGGCAACGCCACTATTTTTTGTCGCATTCATAACGCAATCCAAGTGAGAAAACATCGCTACTCCTTAAATCAATCTATAAAATTAACCCTAAAATAAGAGGGTATTGTATTATGTTTTGTAGCAAATTGTAACCGATAGTGTTTTTTTTTTAGAAAATAAACAAAAAGTAAATGGATTTAAGGAATCTTTAAAGCGAGATATATTAAAATTCCTATCGTGTCTAAGTATTTAAGAATCTAGGGCTTCCCAAAAATGATTTATTTTTGAAAAAGTCTTAGGTTTATAGACATTAACAACAAAGTCTTAAAGGAGGAGTTTTGAGTTCAAGCAACAATTCGTCTCTCTTATCCAAGATTTTTGCCTTGTTGGTTGTTGTCATTGTGGTGAGTGGGTGTTACACTTTCTATAATGCCAAAGGCTTTTCATATTTTAGCGACAGCCCGCAGGCGTGCAATAATTGCCATATAATGAATGAAGTGTATGACAATTATCTTGCGAGTTCGCATTCTCTTGTAGTCGCTGGGAAGGAGCGAGCGACTTGTGGAGATTGCCATTTGCCTCATAGCTTTGTCTCTAAATGGATAGCAAAGGCACGAAGCGGAGTAGGACACGCCTACGCTTTTACCTTTAAACTTGATGAATTGCCTGTGAATCTTTCAGCCAATCAAACGAGCAAAAAGATTGTAGAGCAAAATTGTATCAGTTGCCACACTGAAGTCGCGAGTAATGCTATCAATGCTACTACTCACGGAGGTTCAGATGTGCGGAGTTTAAGCTGTGTCTCTTGCCACGAGAGTGTCGGGCATAAGCGTGGCTTTTAAGTGTCATTAAATTCTAAAAATAGAGTGAAGGAGTGAAGAAATGCAGAGTAAAAGTAATATGATGCCAATTCTTGTTGTTTTGGCTGTGATTGTCGTGATAGGCTTGCTTTGGTTTAATTACGATATTGGCAAAAAGAGCGCGGAAGTCCCAAAAGTGGCTTCTAAAGATGTGGTGGAGCTTAGCGATGATAATCCGACATTTGATTGGTGGGGGAGAAACTATCCAGAATATTTAGATATGTATCTTATTGTGGAGAAAGAAGAGCCTAAATACACAAATTATGGCGGTAATTTGGCGTATTCAAAACTTATTCGTTATCCGCAACTTACACAACTTTGGGCTGGTTATCCGTTTAGTCTTGATGCAAATGAGGAGCGAGGGCACTTTTGGATTCAAGTCGATCAAATGGATACAGCAAGGAATAACAAAGATTTTCTTAATGCACACGGATTTGCGAAGTTTGGAGGGCAGCCTGCAGCGTGTATGAACTGCCATAGTGGTTGGACACCTTGGCTTATCAAAAATGCTGCTGGTGGAGATTTTACACGATTTAACTCTACGAAATATTGGACTATGATTAAAGGCGTGCCTCCTGTAAATGGTGCAACTGAAGGAGATGACCAGCACAGAGGACCACACGGAGGAACTCGAATGGGCGTTACTTGTGCGGATTGCCATAATCCTGATGGTATGGGACTTAGAATCACAAGACCAGCACTTATCAATGCTCTTGTTGATTTTAGAGGGTATGAGCGAGATGAGTATCAAGGCGTGAAAGCCGATAGAAAAGAAATGCGAACGCTTGTATGTGCGCAATGCCATGTGGAGTATTATTTCCGTCCAACAGGCACTAAAGTAACCGTAACAGGCGAGAGCATTTCTAAAGATGAAAATGCTAAGTGGTTTAATGGTGAGCAAAAAACTTATGAGGAATACGATGTATGGCGCAATGGAAATCAACCAATCGAAATTGAAGTCGATGGACAAAACCTTGTATTCCCTTGGTCAGCGTGGAAAAAGGGCGAGGCTTTTAGAATCGAAATGTTTGATGAGCATTATGACAAAGCACGAGCAGATGGTGTGTTTAAGCAAGATTGGCAACACAAAATTACAAAAGCGCCAATGCTTAAAATCCAACACCCAGAGACCGAACTCTTTAGCGGTGGCGTGCACGCGCAAAATGGCGTAGCTTGTGCGGATTGCCATATGCCTTATGTAAAAGGAACAGGTGGAAGAAAAGTTACTCAACACAACATTACTTCACCGCTTAATGAAATTAACGCGGCGTGTAAGACTTGCCACACTCAACCAGAAGAGTATCTTAAAGCACAAATTGCAGATATTCAAAAATCTGTCGCCTATGATTTAAGAAGTGCTGAATATGCGACTGTGAGCCTTATCCAAGATATTAAGCGACTGCGCGAGGAATTAGGCAAGCTCCCAGCATATCAAACCGAAGGTAAGGCTGATGATGAAAAAATCACTAAAGCCCTCGCAGAGCCACTAGAGTTACACCGCAGAGGACAAATGAGAGGTGATTTCGTAGGTGCTGAGAACTCAACAGGATTCCACAATCCACGCGAAGCAAGCAGAATGCTATTGCAAGCTGTGGAAATGGCGCGAATGGGTCAAACTAAACTTGTAGAGATTGCAAGCGATAATGGAATCAAAGGCTTTAAAACTTCTGACCTTGGCTTTGAAGACATACAGAAGTTTAATCCGGGTGAAATTACCTACAAAGTGGATTTGAATGGCAAAAAAGCTGGTGATAGATACTATGACCACCTTAATGTCAATGGTCCTGCACCAAAAGAGTTGCTAGAGCTTGATAAAAACACAAAGCCTTACAACTTTAAAGAAGTGGATAAAGTAACTTCTCAAATCACTACTTACAAAGGCGCACACTAAGCGCATTAAAGGGAGATGAACTCTCCCTTTAAATTTTTCTTTCTTATCTTCTTTATATTTGTTGAAGTTTTGCTTCAACTCCTTTGTTTTATATTTTTTTAAGTTTTACTAAAGCAACAAGGTTGTAAGATTCTATCTTAAGGCTATTTGTTTTAAGAATCTTTTAAGGCAAAAAATCACAGCCCACAAAAGAAAGGAGCGAGGAATGAGCGAAAATACAAAAGTGCAAATCTTAGGTGAATTTGAAAAGGGAATCTGGCAAGATGAAATCAATGTGCGTGATTTTATCGTCAAAAATTTCACGCCTTATGAGGGCGATGAGAGTTTTTTAAGCGTGCCTACAAATGCGACAAAGCAGCTGTGGGAGCAGGTTTGCGCACTAATGAAAATAGAGAGAGAGCGCAAGGGCGTGTATGATGTCAGCACGGATATTATCTCTAGCATTACTTCGCATAATGCGGGCTATATTGATAAAGATTTAGAAGTCATCGTAGGACTACAAACCGATGAGCCACTAAAGCGTGCGATAATGCCTTTTGGCGGGTATCGTATGGTGCTAAATTCGCTTAAAGCATACAACAAAAAAGAAGATTCTCAAGTGGCAAATGTGTTTAAATATCGCAAGACACATAATGACGGCGTGTTTGACGCATATAGTGATGAAATGCTTTTAGCGCGAAAAGTGGGAATCATCACAGGACTCCCCGATGCCTATGGCAGAGGGAGAATCATCGGGGATTATCGCCGAGTGGCACTCTATGGCGTAGATAGGCTTATCGAAGAGAAAACCAAAGCAAAGAAAAAGCTCACCCCCGATGTAATGAGCGAGGAAGTGATTCGCCTGCGCGAAGAAATCTCTGAGCAGATAAAGGCACTAAATGAGCTAAAGGAAATGGCTTTAAGCTATGGATTTGATATTTCTGCGCCTGCTAAGGATATAAAAGAGGCGATTCAGTGGCTTTACTTTGGCTACCTTGCCGCGATAAAGGAGCAAAATGGCGCAGCAATGAGCATAGGGAGAATCTCCACATTTTTAGATATTTACGCCCAGCGGGATTTAAGTCTTGGCAAATACACAGAGAGCGAAATCCAAGAAATGATAGACCATTTTGTGATGAAGCTACGAATGGTGCGATTTTTGCGCACGCCCGAGTATGATGAACTCTTTAGCGGAGACCCCACTTGGGTTACGGAATGTATCGGGGGAATGTGCCTTGATGGACGCCCGCTTGTAACCAAAATGAGCTATCGCTTCCTCCATACGCTTTATAATCTAGGACCAGCTCCAGAGCCAAATATGACCGTGCTTTGGAATACGCGATTGCCACAGAAGTTTAAGGATTTTTGCGCACGGGTGAGTATTGATACTTCATCGATTCAATATGAGAGCGATGAGATAATGCTAAAGGAATTTGGCGATGACTATGCGATTGCGTGTTGCGTAAGCCCGATGAAAATCGGCAAGCAAATGCAGTTTTTTGGGGCGCGGTGTAATCTCGCAAAAGCCATACTTTACGCCATAAATGGTGGCAAAGATGAAAAGCTAGGCATTCAAGTCGCCCCTATGCTCGCTCCTATAACGAGCGAATATTTGGACTATGATGAGGTGAGAGGGCGACTAGATATTGTGCTTGATTGGCTAGCACGGCTTTATATCAACACGCTTAATGTCATTCACTATATGCACGATAAATACTGCTATGAACGAATCGAAATGGCGTTGCACAATGAAGAAGTGGTGCGCACTATGGCAGGGGGTATCGCAGGGCTTAGCGTGATAGCGGATTCTCTCTCTGCGATAAAATACGCTAAAGTCAAGCCTATCCGCAATGAAGCGGGGTTGGCGGTAGATTTTGAGATTGTGGGGGATTATCCAAAATATGGCAACGATGATGATAGAGTGGATAGCATCGCGGTAGATTTGGTAAAAAGTTTCTCCCAAAAGCTCGCTTTGCATCCAACTTATCGAGAATCCACCCCCACGATGAGCGTGCTAACCATAACCTCAAATGTCGTCTATGGCAAGAAAACAGGCTCTACGCCCGATGGTAGAAAAGCAGGCGAGCCATTTGCCCCGGGGGCAAATCCTATGCACGGACGCGATACAAACGGCTGTGTGGCGAGCTTTTGCTCTGTGGCAAAACTGCCGTTTAAATACTCAAAAGATGGGATTTCAAATACATTTTCTATCGTGCCAAGTGCGCTAGGGAGCGACCGTGGAGCGCAGGAGCAAAATCTCGTATCGCTAATGGACGGGTATTTCGCCGATGAGGGCTATCATCTCAATGTCAATGTGCTACAAAAAGATATGCTAAAAGATGCTATGGAGCACCCCGAGAAATACCCACAGCTTACCATTCGTGTAAGTGGCTATGCGGTGAATTTCATCAAACTCACAAAAGAGCAACAACTCGATGTCATCTCAAGGACATTCCACGAGAAAATGTAAGATGTGTTTGTTTTTTTGACGCTTTTGTGGGATTCTTCGCGTTCAACTCCTTAAATGGAGTTATGTCCTATTTTCGTAGTTTCACGCTCAAAAACCCACAAAACGCAGTTTTTTTAGAAAATCATTCAAAGATACTTCCACACTCGGTTTTGTGGTATCGCGATTGTGCTTTATAGGCGACAAAAGGCACAAAAAATGGCGAAATACAAAATCTAGAATTTAAATTCTAGATTTTGTATTAGTTTTTATTATCTTAGTAGATAATGTTCTAAATTATATTCTAGTGCTAGTTTATCAGGATGGCATTCTATTTTTTGGGGCAATGATATATACAAGTCCTTTATGTTTTGCAAGATACCTTGTTTATCCATAATATTTTGTGATTGTGAAACTTTAATTTTTATCTTGCCAAAATCATCATATATAAAACCAAATAAACCACAATCAAACATTTTGTGCATTTCATAACTTAGCGCAATTCCATTGCTTGTAGCAAAAGAGCCACCGTCTCTATAAGGTATAATATGTGCAGCTTCTAATAAACAACGATTGCCTATAAAAATAGATTTTTGAGTTACAGCACATTTATAATCATAAGCTCTTAAAACATTATCTCTAAAAGCCCTTTGTTCTTTGGCAGGACGAGAATTATTTTGCGTCTGTTGATAAAACACAAAATTATTCATTTCTAATTCTACTCTATCCATAAAGTTATAATCAATGATGATATTATATGCCTCATCTATGACTAATGCAGTTTGCAAAAAGTTATAAATATATGAAATAGGTCTTTTTATCTCATTTTGTATTTCACCGCTTATTTCATTAAAAGCATTTTGGTTATATGTCATTAACAAGATTTGTTCTTTTGCGTTGGCTAGAATATTTTTTAGTAAATGTGGTTCTAATCGTTGTATGTTTTTGTTTTTGAGAAACTTTAAAAGTGCTAAATATGGGCGAATCATATCTGTTGTATCATAGTAAGATAATATTAGCTGGAGTATCTTATATCGATAAGAATTTGGATTGTTTAGCTCTAAATCAAAATTAGAAAAAATCTCTTTTGGAGTTATGGAATCTATATTGTTTCGATTCGTTTTTAGATTATTTTCACCATAAATATGCTGTGTTAAATTAGCATTATTTATTAAAAATTCGCCCTCTTGCGTGAGATTAAACACACAATCGCTAGGTTTATTGTATTCAATCAAGCCTATTTTTTTCATATCAGGGTATTTTGATTTGTAGTTTGTGGGTATGAGGCTAAGATATTTTTGCGTCCCAAGTGCAAATAGAGTGGGTAATTCAACACCAATCAAATTTGATAAGTTATGCTTAAAATGTTTAAAAGAATCAAAAAACAATTCTCTATTGTTTCTTTTTATTTTTTTGTGTGCCTGCATTTATCAATCTTTTTGCAAAACTATAATGCTTTCTCTTAAAGCTAACTTTGATTTATTATCTATGATTTTCATTTGCTGACTCGAAGTATTTAGTTTGCGAGCAATGATAAGGTCTATAAATTTAAAACCAATTTTTTGTGCTTCATTTGCTAGGATTTCATCTGTTACAATGGGTATACCTTTGTAGCAAGAGTTGCCCACAACAATAAAACAAAAACCTTGACTTTTTAGTGTTTTATAGCATTTGTGTAACACAAGTTGTAAGTCATAAAAATAGTTTTTTAGCATCGTTAGCGTATTAAATTCTAATTCATTGTTTTTAAGATTTTTTAATGTAGTTTGCAAAATTTGATTATTGATAAAATCATTAACATCTAAATTGGTATTTTTATTATTTCTCAATGCACTCTTTTTTAGTGTTCGCCACTCTGTATATCTTTTTATTAGCCCACTACTCCACAACTCCATTTTATACACTTCAAAATAGTCAAACAAATTTGCATAAGGTGGAGAAGTTAGCACGCAATCAACCTTAAAATCAAAATTACCAAAAACACTTGATTGATTGTATATAGATAAAGTTTTGTTGTGCTGTAAGTCAAATTGTTTTTTGGATTTTAGCGCCTTAATTAGCAATTCTTTTAAGCATAAGGTTATATCATCAATTTTAGATTGTCTAAATTTGATACCATTGCCATCTTTTTTATAATCAAGCATTTTATCAAGGTTAGAAATAACCACATATTTTATAAAATGATACACTTCAGAATCTAGTTTCTCAAATGCTTGTATAAAGTTCATTATTATGCTAAATCGCTTTTTGTCAGCGTATTTATTAAAAGATTTCCATTGTGGCAGGTCAAAAATTGATGTGGATTCTAAGGTAAGTGTTTTTAGTAGTTTGATTGCCTTATTGATAGATTCTTGTTTTAGTGGTTTTAATTTTGCTATTGTTATATTGATTGCAAGCGGGTTGGTATCAAATCCAAAGCATTTAGTTGTATAACTGCTTAAAAAACTGCTACCTACTCCGCAAAATGGGTCAAATATAGAATCAACTTTGCAATCAAATCTTTGCGATAAAAAATCTATTAAATAAGGACTAAATGCTTCTTTGTAGGGAAAAAATGTATTGAGAGATTCTCTTATGTCATCGTTATTGACTAATTTTGCAGTGTTTTTGTCAAAAGTTTTTATGTATATAAATTTGTCATTTTTGTTGCTTTGCAATCTTTGTAAAGCAAGATAGCAATATTGTTTTGATAGCTCAATACCAATAAATTGTCTATTTAATTTATAGGCTACTGCTGTGGTAGTGCCTGTGCCATTAAAAGGATCTAGCACAATGTCATTTTTGTAAGAATAGATTTTTAATAATCTCTCTATTAAATCCTCTGGGTATGGTGCTGGGTGAATGCCTTTTTTAGCATTATTGCTTGCGCATAAAATACTTTCAAAACCTTGTTTGTTATCTTTATCAAAATACCAAAGATTTTTTGTCCATTCTTTAAATTCATAACTTGTAATATCTATATGGTTGTGTTCGCCCCCCCCCCCCCGTATTTATGCACTCTTTGTTCTTTATAAAATACTAACACAGCTTCCCCAAGCGGTCTAAATGACGGGCAAGATGGGCTTTTCCAACTACCCCAAGCGGTGTTGTTTCCTTGAAAATGCTTAATGTCTTTGCCTTTGTGCCAAGAAATCAATTCAAATTCCCTAAAACCAATTTCATTTAGAATTTGCGTGATATAAATACTTAAGAATGTTACTTGCTTTGAAGTTTTATTTTTAACCGCAAAAGGCACATTTACACAGATTCTCCCACCACTTTTTAGCACACGATAACATTGGCTAAATATCTTTTTCATAGAATCTAAATAGGATTTATATTCTAAATCATCATCGTAGTTTTCATATTTGTGCGCTACATTATAAGGTGGCGAAGTTATGATTATATCTACCAAATTATCAGGGATATGATTTTTAAGAATGTGGTAAGAATCGCCATTGTAAAGTTCTTGTAGCATAAAAATCCTTTTATATTTTTTGCAAAACAAATTATACAATAATCACATAAATTCCGTTCCAATATCGTTATTTACGGATTTTTGTATTTTTTGTTTTGATAAGTTTATGCAGGAATCTTGGGTGTTAAATATCAAAAATCAATGCGATGCACAAAAAGTGGCGTTTTTCTTTAAACAATGGGGTGCGTGGGGAAGCGATGGGATAAAGCGAAGCAAAAAAGAAAACGGCGCATTATTAGGTGGCAAAATCTACCACAGCTACCCTAAATCAGCCACACAACTAAACCTCATAAATTACGCAATCAAAAATCATAAAACCTAGATTATAGCGAAGTCTAAGCAATTTATCCTTTGTGATATTGTAGGCTTTGAGGGGGCTAAAATATCCATATCCTCATATTGCTATTTAGCAAAAAGCGAAATCCCACATTTTGCGCTATTTGCGATACTTCACACCCTTAATATCACAAGGGGCTTGTCCCTTCATTAGCACAGAGGGGGGGCTTTGGCGTGGGTTTTTTCCTCGTCATTGCGAGATTCTAGGATTTTGTCAAAAAGCCTAGATTTGTGATAATCCGTCATTGTATCATTGCGAGCAGTCGGCACGACTTCGTGGCAATCTAGCTCTTTATTGTCATATTAGCGTAGCACTTAGCGCGAAGTAAAATCTCTATTTCGCGCTATTTTCTATGTTTTGCTCGACTTTGGCTTTGGCGGATTGTAGCAAATCTTTTGCATTTTTACGCAGAACGAAACTTTTTTGGATTTTGGAGGCGATTTGCTCTTGCAATTTAAAATCAAGCAATGGGATTAGCACATTTTCAATCTCGCTTATTTTCCAATGCGCTATGATAGAACCGCCAGAATCTCGCTCGGCTTGTAGTTTTACAGCGATAGAATTTAAAATCAGGCTTAAAACTTGGGGCAAAATTTCATTTTTATCTTTGACTTTTAGGTGCAAAATCGCCCCGCTTGTGATACATTCTAAATCCTCTTCCAAACAATAACTTATGCCGATACTGCCGTCTTTGCTTAATAAAATCGTTTCTTTTTTGGGCGCAAGTTTTTCTAGCTCTTTGGCAAAATTTTCTCTACTTAAACAAATATCGCTTTTTGAGATTCCAAATTTGCTTAGATTCGCCACCCTTACAAATTCTATTCCTTTATCTTGGTAGGCTTCGCTACCGGGCTCGATAGATTTTTGGATAGTTACTAAATCGCCTAATTTTTTGTGGGAAAAGCCTCTAATTTTGCGCTCGATGGCGTCATATTTGGTTTGATAATATTCGCTATCAAGTCTCCCGCTTATGCCATAGCTTTGGGAGAGTGGGCGGATAGAGAGATTTAAATGCGGGTATTTTTCAACCCACCCCCTAGCCCCCTCCGCAAGGGAGGGGGAAAATTGGGAATCACTACGCGCAAGGGAGGGGGAATTTACATTGTCATTCTGAGCAAAGTGCGAAGCACGAAGCGAAGAATCTAAATGGTTTTGCGAAATTGTGTTTGTATTTTTGGATACTTCGCTACGCTCAGTATGACAAAGTGGGGAGCGAGTATGACAAGATAAGGTGTCATTGCGAGAAAATTCGTTAGAATTTTCGTGGCAATCCATAACATTGTCATTTTGAGCTTTCGTAGAAAGCGAAGAATCTAAATTGTCATATTGAGCCTGTGAAAAAGGCGAAATATCTCTATTTTGTGGGTTATTTGAGATACTTCGGGCTACGCTCTCAGTATGACAAATGGTTTGTTCCCCCTCCCGTGCGGATGGGGCTTTGGCGTGGGTTTTTCCCTTGTCAATGTAAGAAATGGATTGCCACGAATCTGCATTCGCGGATTCTCGCAATGACGGAGAAAATTCATTGTCATATTGAGCGTTAAGCGAAATATCTCTTTGCGTGTTATTGTTTGAGATACTTCGGGCTACGCTCTCAGTATGACAATAGGTTTGCAAAGATTCAAGGGGATTGTGTGAATCTAGCCCTAATGCTTCGTATAATAAATTCTCCGCTTCTTTGTAAAGAGCCTTTGAATCCTCTAATGCCTTATGCGAATCTTGGACTAGATTTTGGATTTCTAATTGAAAATCTTGTGGAAATTGGGGGACATAAATATTTTTCAAATAATATGGTGCTATCTCTGGTTGTAATCCGCCATAAATGCCCCTATTTATTTGCTTTTTCCCGTATTGAGTATTTAGAAATACAGCCAAAAAACATTGATTAAAAAACGAATTTTTAGCTATTAAAATATGAGAAGAAGCTATTGTTTCTATATCAATATTATAAACTGCACAATCTCCACAATTTGCGCCCGTTCTAGTGATTAGAATATCATCTTTTTGTATAAGATTCTTTGCTAGTCTTTTCGCATCTTGTTTTGATATAAAAACTTGATTACTTTCAGAATCTATGAATAAAGGTCGTAAATTTTGTGTGCGAAAAAACCATACGCCATTTTCAGAATCTACATAGTTTCTTTGAATCTCGGCTGGGTGCTTAATTGAAATATCCGTGTCTTTTAATTGTATAGGATTTAAATTTAAAAGCCTTGCTTCGTTTTCCAAATACTCTTTTTTAAAATACTCGCTATCAATGCGTTTGGATTCATTATCCTTTTGCACTTGGGAGAGTGAGAGGACGGATAGCTCCAAATGCAGATATTTCGCTTGCAGGGATTCGTTTAACGATTGATTTACATTTTGCATTGTTTTTTGCCTTTTTTAAGTTTATTTTTAAGATTTTGTGCTAAAATTCACTCGTTTTCTAGGCGGCACTTGCCGCCACCTTTTACTTCTCTTAAAACCTCTTTTATCACACGCATTACACATTTTCCCCATAAGTTACTAACCTTGTATCAAAACTAACGATTAAGTCGTTTAAGAAATCATTTATACACATCGCCACGCGAGTCGGCTTTGTAAGCATAGATGACTAAAATCTGATTTTCGCGCACTTCATAAAGCACGCGATACTTCCCCACGCGTAAGCGATAGTGATTTTTTTGCCCTTGTAGTTTGGCTATATCGCAAGGGTTATCATAAGGATTTTGCGCGATAATTTCTAGCTTGGCGATGATTTTGGGAGCTAAATCGCGGTGCTTGGCAAAAAACTTATCAAGTTCTTTGCTTGTATCGACTTTATACATTACAATATTTCCTCTTTAGCTCCTCTAGGCTGATTGTTTCACCTCGCTCTAGCTCTTTTAACGCCTTTTTATACGCCTTTTTGTCTTCTTTTGTCATTATGGTATCAGGGTCGATTTCCGTGCTTGGCGTGAAAGGAATCTCACCCGTTTTTAGCACTTTTTTAGCAAACATTCTAAAGGCTGTGCCTAAATCTAATCCCATATCTTTAAGCATTGCCTCTAACACATCTTTATCCTCGCTATCCATTCTAAACTGCACTAACGCATTCATTTTGTCTCCTTTTGTATGGTTTTGTCGTATTTTAGCATACATTTATTTTAATCTTTGGAATCTTTACAATCTTCTCGCCAAAAGCTCAAATTTTCGGCTCTCGCAAAGTCGATAAAGGCTTCGGCGATGCCCTCCGCAGTCAAATTATCGTGGTTAAATAAATCGTGCTCGATGATTTTATGCCCGTGTGAATCAAGCAAAAATCCACCTTGCGCGTCTTTTAGGTAGATTTTCTCGCCTGAATTATCCTTGCTAGGCTTACTCATAGTCGCAAAGAAAATGTTGTAATCCTCGACTTTGGGGCATAGTTCGCCCCCATTTTTATCGCCATTTTTGCCACCATTTTCATCGACACCGCCCCATTTTTGGATAATCAGCACGCTTGTTTTTGTGCCTGTGTGGGGTTTGAAAACATTGCCGTGTAAGCCTATCACAGCTAAAATCCGCGCTTTGTCCGCGATAAATTCGCGTATATATTTATCGCTAGAATTATTAAACCGCCCCTGTGGCAAAACGATTGCCATTCGCCCGCCATCTTTTAGCATATTGAGATTGCGCTCGATAAATAAAATATCGCGTCCCACTTTGCTTTGTGCCTTGCCATTTGCATTTTTGCCGAGTTCATATCGCGCTAAGATTCTGCTTTCTTTTATATCGCCTGCAAAAGGGGGATTTGCCATCAAAATATCAAAGTTAAAATCCCTATTTGCGTCCTTTTCAGCGCGGAGCTTTTTTAGCCGCTTCCACCCCTCGTAATAAATATCCTCCCATTCATCGTTTTTCGTCCATTCCTCCCAATGCTCATAATCAATAGAATTTAGATACAGCACATTGGTGTGCCCATCGCCTGCGATGAGGTTTAGCATTTTTGAGACGCGCACGGATTTGTCATCAAAGTCGATTCCAAAGATTTTTTCTTTGACATAGTCGGTGCACTCAGCGATTTTGGATTCTGCGGTGAAAAGGTGGCTTTGGCTTAAGCCTTTGTCCCTATAAAGTCGCTCCCATACATAAAAGCAAGTATGAATGGGGAATCCACAGCTCCCACTTGCTGGGTCTATCATTGATTCGTGTGGCTTTGGGTTTAGCATTTTTACGCACATATCGATGACATAGCGCGGGGTGAAATACTGCCCTTTTTCGCCTTTGGCGGATTTATTGACTAAGTATTCAAAGGTTTCATCGATGACTTCTAGGTTGGAGTTAAAGAGTTTGACATTTTCTAGTGAGCCTACGCATACGCTAAGATGTGAGGGGGAGAGCTTGATTTTATCATCTTTGCTAAATACGCCCTCCCATTTTTCTTTTGCCCTGTCAAAGAGCTTTTCGATTTTTGCCTTTAGCTCAGAATCTGATTCGCCGTAGTTTTTAAATTCTAGATTTCGCGTGGCATTTCTAGCCCCCTCTAGCTCGTCATAAAGTTTGATAAAAATGAGCTTAAAGACTTCCTCAAACACATCTACGCCCGCGTTTGCTAGCACTTCATCTTCCATATCCAAAATGATATTTTTTAGGCTTGTTTTTTGCGTGCGGAGAATGTCCTTTGCTATCAAATCGCTAAATGTAAAATCCTCTTGCAAAATGTCTTTTAGGCTTTTATCCTGCGTGGGGATATTTGGGATTGGCTCGAAATAGTTTGGGTCTTTGCGGTGATAAAAGCTAATTTGGCTTCCATTGCACCATACCGCCATAGTCGCGCCTGTGGCGTTGCAATAGCTTTTTAGCTGCTCTTTGCCCTCTTTTAATTTAGGCTTTTTGACTTCGATTATTATGTAGGGCGTGGTAGGTTGGAGTTTATCCATAATGATAATATCTGCGCGTTTTACCTCGCGCCCAAAATGAATGGCACATTCGACTTGAATGCGCGATTTTGGATAGCTGTATTCGTGTATGAGTTTGTCTAAATAAAGCTGGCGGATAATCTCTTCTGGGGTGAGTTTGATTTCTTTTTCGCGCACTAGGCAGGGCGCGTAGCAAGTATGTTTATTCCCCCCCCCCCATTAGCGTTTTTAACGATAATGTTTGCCTCTAAATTTGCGATAGATTCCTCGCTAAAAAGCTCTAATCTATACTCGCTGTCTTTGAGAATCTGTGCTAGCTGTGGAGTGTGCATAGTGTGTCCTTTGTATTGCTTGTATCTTGCTTGTGTGTTTTATAGGTTTTTAAGAGGGTTATTGTAGCCAAGTTGTGCTAAGATTTTGGCGTTGTTTGTGGATTTTACATAAGAAATACAATGTGTAACAAATCATCTCATCAAAGGCATTAAGGGGCAAGAGCGTTGAAAACAATCATTTTGCAGGATTTTTTGAATCGTTATAAAGACATAAAAGCCCGCGTGCATTCATTTGAGAGCTTTGGGGGGAGCGATGGTCCGGGTGTGCGCTTTGTGCTATTTTTGCAGGGCTGTCGCTTGCGCTGTTTATACTGCCATAACCCTGATACTTGGGATTTGCACAACGGAGTTGAGATGAATCTCAAAGATATTCTTAAAAAGATTTTGCCTCATAAAAAGTTTTATCAAAACGGTGGGGTTAGCATTTCAGGGGGCGAGCCACTGCTACAAAGCGAGTTTTTATATGATTTTTTAGTCGCGCTAAAATGGCTAGGATTTCACACTGCGATTGATACGAGCGGGAGTGTCGCTATCGAAAAATCCAAAAAGTGCATAGATGAGGCAAGTATGCTTCTGCTCGATATTAAGGAAGTAGATGAGCGCGATTGTGTGGGATTAACAGGGGCGAGTGGCAACAATACGCTAAAAACGCTTCACTACTGCGAGGAGGTGGGTAAGCCCGTGTGGGTGCGTTTTGTCTGCGTGCCAGAGCACACTTTGCAAACGCATAAAATCCACGCATTAGGCGAGATACTGCGACCACTACAATGCGTGCAAAAAGTGCAACTCCTGCCATTTCACCAGCTAGGCGCGCACAAATACGAGCAACTAGGCTTACGCTACAAGCTAGCACATCTCCCCACGCCCACAAATGAAGCAATGCAAGAGGCAAAAGAGATTCTCTCTAGTTATGGATTAGCACTTGGGTAGATTTTGCTACAATTATGCGCAAAATCTCCTCTGCATTTATAAATGTAGAGGGCTTAATTACAATCAAATTAAATGTCAAAGGAACACAAATGATAACCAAAGATAACTTGCAAGATTTGCTTCTCTCACTTGGATTTGTAGAATCTAGCGCGCAGATTCTCACCAAAAACTTTCAAAGCGCAAAAATCCCTAGCGGGGGGGGGGGGAAATACTACTACTCTAAAAGTTGATTTTAAAGCAAAAACAATCAGCTATCTTCCGCTTGATGAGGGATTTAGAGAGGGAGAATATCCAAGCAAAGATAAGCCAAGCAATGGCTTTATTATCCACCGCCACACCACGACAAATTTAACCTCAAATGAAAATTTTGTCTGCCTTTTGGCTGTGGATAGACTTTTAAGCAAAGGTTATGAAGCAAGGCATATCATCTTAGAGCCGACTTTCAAAGTCGGACATAAACCGAAAGTCTATGGTGATATTTTGGTGCTTAATCAAAATTTTGAAAATCTTATTTTGATTGAAAACAAAACCTATGGCAAAGAATTTGACAAAGAATGGCAAAATATGCTTAAAGATGGCGGACAGCTTTTTAGCTACTACGCGGTAAATAAAACACCATTTTTGTGCCTTTTAGCGTATGATTTTGATTTTGCGTCAAACAAAATTATTTACAAAAGCCACATTATCACTACCAAAGACAATAAAGAGCATTTGCAACTTGTAAATGACGGAGTAGAAAAAGACAAACAAAAACTAGGCTTTGAGGATTCTGCAAACGCCAATGCTAAAGATTATTTCAAAGTGTGGAGCGAGACTTATCAGTTTGCCACTACGACAAAAGGATTGCTTGAAGATGATATTTTGCCATATTTAGTAGGCAAAGAAAAATACACACTTAGCGACTTACAAGTCGTCCCTTACAACGAGATTGCAAACATTTATCACACATTTGCTACTATTTTGCGAAATAACGCCATAGGCAACTACGAAAACACATTTTATGTGCTTGTGGATTTATTTTTATGTAAAATCATCGATGAGCAAAGCAACCCGCAAGATTTGCAGTTTTATTACAAAGGCGTGAGTTATGACAATCCTTTTCACTACATAGATAGATTGCTAAATCTCTACGAAAAAGGCATTGACACGCTTTTTAAGAAAAAAGTTGTCAATATCTCAAAAAGTCAAATAGATTCTCTTTTTACCCAAGCCAAACGCTACAAAGGAGAATTTAAAGCCAAAATTGAAAGCATTTTTGACAAACAAAAGTATTTTAATATCAAAAAATTTAACTTCATCGAAGTCGAAAATGAGGAGGAATTTTTTATTAACTTCAAAGTGCTTATTCAAATAAGCAACCTTATCCAAGATTTTTATATTACCCAAAGTGAAAACAATCAATTTTTAGGCGACTTGTTTGAGGGATTTTTAAACCGCTCTGTGCATCAAACAGAGGGGCGATTTTTTACCCCTACGCCTATTACAAATTTTATTATTTCCTCATTGCCTACGCTCTCATCACAGCCAAAAGTGCTAGATTTTGCTTGTGGAGCGGGACATTTTTTGACAGAATTTATCACGCACAATCAAAATGCTAAACTTTATGGCATCGAGAAAAACAAAGATTTAAGCAAAGTCGCCAAAACAGCCTGTGTCCTGCATAATGCAAGTCAAACGCAAGTGATTTTTCAAGACGCGTTAGATTTTGTCAAAGAAGCATTTGCTAGGGATTTTGAAAATGGCAGTTTTGATATAATCATTTCAAATCCACCCTACTCTGTCAAAGGCTTTTTAAGCACACTTACACAAAAAGCATTAGCAAATTTTGAGCTAAGTCAAAGCATCGATACTAAAAGCTATGACAAAAATGGCTCTATTGAATGCTTTTTTATCGAGCGTGCAAAGCAGTTTTTAAAAGAAAATGGGCTTTTGGTGCTGGTCTTGCCTGTAAGTGTATTGCAAAAAGGACAAATCTATGAAAAAACGCGCGAGATTTTATTTGCACATTTTAAACTTCTCGCCATTGTCGAGCTAAACTCACGCACTTTTGGCTCCACAGGCACACAGACAATCATTCTTTTTGCCAAAAGGGTAGAAAAATACGCCAAAGATTTGATTTGCGCTTTGCAAGAAGCAAAATTTGATGACGAGCGAATAGCAAATGATTTTGATAAAAAAGACTTTTTGAGGGAATATTGTGATTTTGTGGGCTATGATTATGATGAGTTTAGAGCGTTTATGGGTGGAGGCGATTTAGCACAAAATCTAGCACAAAATGAAGTTTTCAAAGACTACAAAAGCGATTTTGACTCCACTAAACCAAAAGTGTTTAAAAAAGTAGCTATTAAAGAAAGCGACAAAAAAGATTTATTTGAGCAATCAAGCTTTTTTGTGCCAAACCTAAGCCCAAAAGAATCAAAACAAGCCCTTCATAATTTTGAAAAAAGCACAGAATTTAAAGAAGCTACAAAGGCATTTTATGTGAAGCAGTTTTTAGCGCAGATTCGCCATTTAGAGCAAGAAAAAATGCTTTATTACGCGCTTATTTGCGATGAAAAAGTGCTTGTGCTAAAAAGCCCAAATGACAAAAACACCCAAAACAAAAGCAACAAAGCAAATATAGTCAAATTTCTAGGCTATGATTGGAGCAAACGCAAGGGCGATGAGGGGATTAAATACCAAACCACCACGCTAGAAAACGATGAGTTAAAAGAGGGCAAAGATGACAGCGATGAGGAAAAGAAAAGCAAAGAAGCCCTGCGCAATATCAACTCTGTCAAATACATTAGCACCCCACTTTATAATCCAAATGACAAAGAGGACAAAAGCAAACTTGCCTTTGGTATCAAATCTTTTATACGCGCCCAAGAGCAAGATTTAGATTCGCAAGATATACATAGTGAGCTAGAAGCGATTTTGTCAAATCTACAAAGCAAAGAAGCAGATTCTTATAGTCTTTTTGTAAGCGATATAAAATCTATGCTTGATTTTACCCGCGCAGAGTTTAGCAAAGCGATTAGCCTAAATCCTAAAAATGCGACAACACGGAATCCATTTGCAGATTCTAAATTTGAAATGGTGAGATTAGGCGAATTTGTAACAGAGATTCAAACCGCAAAACGACCAAAAGGTGGGGTAGGAAACTATGAAAGCGGTGCTTTAAGTTTGGGTGGCGAACATATAGATAATATCAATGGCTATGTAAAACTTGATTCGCCCAAATATGTGCCTATGGAATTTTACGAGAAATTTGAAAAACAAAATAAAGGTATCGTAAAAGAAAATGATATTTTGATTTGCAAAGACGGCGCATTGACAGGAAAAGTTGCACTAGTGAGAGACGAATTTAAAAATCAAGTAGCGATGATAAACGAACATATATTTTTGCTTCGTTGTGATGATTTGACAAAGCAAAAATTTCTTTTTTACATTTTGCATTCACAAAGCGGACAAAATCTTTTAAAATCAAAAGTTACAGGTTCTGCGCAAGGTGGATTAAACGAACCGAATTTAGTATCAATACAAATCCCTAAACCGCCGCTAGAAATCCAAAAGCAAATCGTGGCAGAATGTGAAAAAGTCGAAAAGCAGTATCAAACTATACGAATGAGTATTGATGAATATAAAAAGTTGATTGAAGCTATTTTGATTAAATGTGGTGTTTGCGAGAGAGAGAGAGAGAGAGTGATTCCGCCCAAGACATAGACAACCTTATAGATTCTATTCTTGCAAGTATTATCAATCTAGAATCTAGACTTGAACCCTTATTTTGTCATACTGAGCGAAGCGAAGTATCTCAAAAAGATTTTTCTTGTCATTCTGAGGGAGCGCTTAGCGCGACCGAAGAATCTCAACAGAATCCACAAAATAGAGATATTTCGCTAAACGCTCAATATGACAATAGAGATTCTTCGCTCGTTGCACTCGCTCAGAATGACATACCCACCCCTAAATCCTCTCTGCAAGGGAGGGGACTTGATTTGCCCCTTGCGATAAATACCCCACCCGCAAGGGGACTTGATTTGTCTTTTGCGAATGACGCCCCACCCCAAACCCTTCGGCTAAGGGAAGTGGCTTATTTTGATTCCTCCCTTGCGGATGTTAAATCAACTTGTCCCCCTTCCTTTGCGCGTGGCGAATCCACCGATTCCCCCTCCCTTGCGGAGGGGGTTAGGGGGTGGGTAGAATCTCTTACCGACTTACTAAAATCCCTCCCCACACCACCAAAACAGGGTTGGGAGAGAGTCAAACTTGGGGAAGTTTGTAGCGTTGCAAGTGGCGGAACTCCCAAACGAGAAGTAGCGCAATTTTGGAATGGAAATATAAATTGGCTAAAAAGTGAAGTATGTCAAAATTGCTATGTTTATGAAAATCAAGTGAGCGAAAAAATCACGGAATTAGGTTTGCAAAAATCATCAGCAAAAATACTAAAAAAGAACTCTGTTTTAATTGCATTAGTGGGCGCAACAATAGGTAAAATTGGATATTTAACCTTTGAAAGCACAACTAACCAAAACATAGCTGGTTTATATCCATTAAATGAAAAAAATTTAATGACAAAATTTTTGTATTTTGCAATTATGGGACTTTATCCAAAATTTAAAGAAAGGGCAGGTTTTAATATGGCAAATTTGCCTTTTATAAAAAACCTTAAAATCCCTTTACCACCTTTACGCGAGCAAGAAAAAATCATCGCTTGCATTGAGAGCATAGAATCCAAAATATCTGCGCTAGATTCCACCCTCCCTGCGTTAGAACGCACCAAATCCCAAATCCTGCAAAAATATCTTTAGCATAGTGTGAAATCATCGCATTAAGTGGTGGGGTGGTGTGATTCACACCACAGGGTTATTGAAAATAAGTTATTTTAAAAACTCTTGTTCTAAGTATTTGGTATGGATTTTTGAGAGGTGGAAATCTTTGTTTTCCATCATTTTGATATGGAATGGGATAGTAGTCTTAATGCCCTCAATGCAAAATTCCTTAAGTGCGCGGTGCATTCGCCTAATCGCCTCATTCCTATCACTCCCCCACACGATGAGCTTGCCAATCATAGAATCATAGTGCATAGGCACGGTATAGCCACCATACGCGTGCGTGTCTAGGCGCACATTCGCACCACCCGGACTTATCCATTTAGTGATTTTACCCGGGCAGGGGTAGAATTTCTCAGGGTCTTCGGCGGTGATTCTGCATTCTATGCTATGCCCTTTAAATGTGATTTCCTCTTGGCTTGGGAGCTTCTCGCCCTCTGCCACGCGCACCATCCACTCGACTAAGTCAAGCCCGCTTATCATCTCGCTTACCGTGTGTTCAACTTGCAAGCGTGTATTCATCTCCATAAAGTAAAAATCCTCATAATTCGCATCAAGCAAAAACTCAAATGTCCCCGCTCCCACATAGCCGATATGCTTGGCTGCTTTGACTGCGGTATCAAGCAATCTTTGGCGCACTTCTGGCTTTAGCACCACAGCGGGAGCTTCCTCGATGAGCTTTTGCTGGCGTCTTTGCGCAGAGCAGTCGCGCTCGCCTATGTGGAGGACATTGCCGTGCTTATCCGCGAGAATCTGCACTTCGATATGCTTAGGCGAGCGGATAAACTTCTCCATATAAATCGTCCCATCACCAAACGCGCTTAGAGCCTCACTCTCAGCGGCTAGATAGAGATTTTTTAGGAGTTCGGGCTTTTCTACCACACGCATTCCTCGCCCTCCACCTCCAGCAGCAGCCTTTAAAATCACGGGATAGCCGATTTCTTTTGCTACTTTTTGGGCTTCATTCGCGTCTTTGAGTGCGCCATCACTTCCCATTATCACGGGCACGCCCGCTTCTTTCATCACATCTTTTGCTTTAGATTTATCACTCATTAGCACCATTACTTCACTGCTAGGACCGATAAACTCGATATTATGGTGCGCGCAGACTTCTACAAAGTTTTGATTCTCACTTAAAAATCCATATCCCGGGAAAATCGCATCAGCCTCAAAGAGCTCTGCTGCACTCATAATGGCTGGGATATTAAGATAGCTTTGAGAGGACTTCTCCGCTCCTACGCAGACTTTGGCATCGGCTATATCAAGGTAATGCGTGTCTTTATCCGCAGTAGAGTAAATCGCAATAGCCTGCTTGCCCATTTCTTGAATCGTGCGGATAGCACGAAGCGCAATTTCACCGCGATTGGCGATAAGGATTCGCTGTATTTTTTTAGACTTCATAGAGGGCTACTTTTAGAGTTTTTGGATTTTTACAAGATTGGTGCTAAACTCGACAGGTGTAGCATCATCAACCTCAATAGAGAGAATCTTGCAATCACATTCTGCTTCGATTTCATTCATTATTTTCATTGCCTCAATAATGCCGATAGTCTGTCCCTTTTTGACTGTATCGCCCACATTGATATAGGGCGAAGCACCCGGACTTGGGCATCGGTAAAATGTGCCAACCATTGGTGAAGTGATAAAATCGCCACTTGAGCTACTTTGTGCAGGTGTCGCCTTGTGAGATTCTGTGTTTTGGGTGGATTCTTGGACTTGAGGGGGTATAGGAGCACTTGGAATGCTTACTTGTGTGCTAGCACTTGGTGTAGCATATTTTTCAATTTTTAACTCAAAGTCGCCGTTTTTCACGCTAAGTTTGGCGATGTCGCGCTCATCGAAAAATTCCATTAGTTTTTTAATTTCTGCTAAGTTCATCTTCCGCCTTTTTTGTGAGATTACACACCTTAGGTGTGCTAATAAAAATAAACTTGCTATAATACCACATTTTCTCTACAAAAGATATAAAATTTTTAAGGAGTGTAAAATGGGGCTAAAGAGTGATTCTTGGATACGACAAATGAGCCTAGAGCACGATATGATACAGCCATTTTGCGAGAAGCAAGTGGGCAAAAATATCGTATCTTTTGGGCTTTCAAGCTATGGCTATGATATTCGCGTGGGAAGCAAATTTATGATATTTAGCAATGTGGATTCTATGGTGGTAGACCCCAAAAATTTCCACGAAAATAATGTCATCACCAAAGAAGCAAAAGACGGATTTTGCATAGTCCCGCCAAACTCCTTTGCGCTCGCACACACGGTGGAGTATTTTAAAATGCCACGCGATACGCTTGCAATCTGTCTAGGCAAAAGCACTTATGCGCGGTGTGGAATCATTGTCAATGTAACGCCTTTTGAGCCAGAATTTGAGGGGCATATCACTATTGAGATTAGCAACACTACGCCACTGCCTGCCAAAATCTACGCAAATGAGGGTATCGCTCAAGTGCTGTTTTTTCAAGGTGATGAAATGTGTGAAGTAAGCTACAAAGATAGAGGTGGCAAATATCAAGGACAAAGGGGCATCACACTCCCTAGAATCTTAGAGAAATAAATATAAGGAATAACGCCTTGAAAGCATTGCCACGCATTAACATTATAGTAAGGAAAATAAATGAGCGAATTTGATTTTTTGCGCCCGCTTTTTGCTAAAAGGAAAATTTTGGTGGTTGTGAGTGCGTCTGTGGCGGTGTATAAAACCCTTGATATTATAAGCACACTGCATAAATTAGGCGCGAAAATCCGCGTGGTAATGAGCAAAGAGAGCACAAAGTTTATCAATCCGTTGCTTTTTGAGGCGTTGAGTAAAAATGTCGTCTTGTGCGAAGATTCTCAAAGTTGGAGTGGCAAAAAAGCACCAAATCATATCACTTATGCTAAATGGGCGCAAGTTGTCTTAATCGCGCCTGCTACGGCGAATATTATCGCTAAATTTGCGCAAGGAATCGCTGATGATATAAGCACTTGCACACTCTTAGCCTGCAATGCTGAAAAAATCCTCGCTCCTGCTATGAATACGACAATGCTAAATGCCCCTCAAACACAAGCAAATCTTACTACACTACGCAATTTGGGCGTGCAAATAATCGAGCCAAAAATCGCGCTTTTGGCTTGTGGAGATGAGGGAAAGGGAGCATTGGCAGATAAGGCTGAGATAATTTTTGCCCTTTTGCGCTCTCTTATAAATCTAAATCTTAAGCATTTGCCTATAAAATCTTTTAGGGATAGCGAGATTGAGCGAATGACAATTCTTCGTAATAGAGTTGAGAATCTTGCATTTTGGCGAGACAAAGAAGTCATCATCACGGGCGGAGGAAGTAGTGAGAACATTGATAGTGTGCGCGTGATTAGTAATCTCTCAAGTGGCAAGCAAGCATATTTTTTAGCCCTGTGTCTTTACACGCTGGGGGCGAAGGTAACGCTCATTAGCTCAAAGCCACAAGATGATTTACCACCATTGCCTCATAGCATTGCGCAAGCAAGGGTAACTACAAGCAAGGAATTTTATGACGCGATTATAGAATCTAAGCGCAAGTGCAAAAGTATCCCCTATCTTTTTATGAGTGCAGCGATTGCGGACTTCACCCCAAAATCCCCCGCCAAACACAAGATAAAAAAAGATCAAATGCAAGATTTGTGTATCGAGCTTGTGCGTAATGTGGATATTCTTGCAAGTTTAGATTCTAAGGAATTTTATAAAATAGGCTTTAAGGCCGAGAGTGATGAAAAAACTGCCATTAAAAGTGCTCAAACAATGCTTGAGCATAAGCAATGTCTTTGTGTGTGCCTTAATGTCATAAACGCACAAAATAAAGCCTTTGGAGAGATGAATAATACAATGCAATTTGTGTGGCAAGATAGCATTAAAGCATTAAACCACGCACTAAGTAAGTTTGCTCTCAGTTTTGAGGTTGCTAATATTGCGCGTGTGGCTAAACAAAGCATTCATACAGATTCACGCCCACAGCATCGCAAAGATTGTAATAAAAGGGCTAAAATAGGGCAATGAAACACATTGGCACTCTTTTTAGAGCGTTTAACTCTACTCATATAGCACATTTTAATGCGAGCTTGCCAATAGTGATTAGCGTGCGCCAAAGGCTTAGCTCCTCAAAATATCTTTTAGAAATTGGCAATAAAACACTTCAAACCACGAGTTATAAATCTCTCAAAGTGGGAGAAAAATATTGGGGGACAATGCAAGAGAGCTCAGATGGTGCGATAGTGCTTAATAATCTTTTACACCGCCCAGCAATTTTAGACTTTTTGCCATTTGCTCCACAAAAGTTTGACCTCACACAACTTGAGGAATTTTTAGAATCTAAAAATATCTTTAAACGCGCCCTTGATAGAAATTTAGAACAAATGGCAAACGCAAAAAACAAAGAGGAATTTGAGTTTTTTAGCTTTGTCGTGCTTGGATTAAAAGAGGGTGTGCTAAGCTTTGTGGTCATAAATGAAAAAAAAGAGAGTCTTTTGCAAATCCAGCGACAACAAAACGCCATTATTTTTAGCGTGATAATGCCTCATCTTGGGGCTATTGAAGGGAAAATATCGCCAAGCAACGCAATCATTATAAAAGCAAATTTTGAAAATTCTCTCGCATTGCTTCAAACAAATGCCAAGCAATTAAAGCAATATGCGTCCATAGAATTTGTGCTTGATAAGGCGATAAAGCCACTTTTTGTCCCGCAAGGCGAGAATCTGCTAAGCTATCTTGTATAGTGAAGTTAAGAATTAAGAAGCAAAAGAAATCGATAAATTATTTTAGCTATAATATCCCATTTAATTATCAAAAAGGGGTTGCGTGCAAATGCGCTTAATGCTAGGTCTAAGTAATATTTTTATAGCATTTTTTATGTTTGTCGGGTGTGCTCAAGGGGTAATCAATCTCAACGATGTCCCTAGAGATTCTCTCCAATCAAGCCTAGAAATAGAATCTTTTGAGCCATCTCAAACGCATATTGGCAAAATTTATAGCGAAGAAATCACAAAAAACAACGGCAAAAGTGGCGCGTTGCTTATCCAAGACGGCTCGCAGGCTTTAATCCATCGCTCAGCATTAGCAAAAATGGCGCAAAAAAGCATTCTTTTGCAATCCTCAATTTATCGCGATGAGCTCTCTTCAAGGGTGCTTATGCGTGAGCTTTGGCTTGCGGCAAATCGTGGAGTAAAGGTGCGACTTTTAATTGATGATAATGGGCTAGATTCTGATTTTAGCGATATTATCGCGCTTGATTCTCACCCTAATATCGAAGTAAAGATTTTTAACCCATATAAAAATCGCTCAAAACTTCTGCGATACCCAGAGATGATATATGGCTTTAGTCGTATTTCACGCCGAATGCACAATAAAATTTTCGTGGTAGATGATATTGCGCTTGTCATTGGTGGGCGCAATATCGCTGATGAATACTTTAATAGCAACACAGATATTAACTTTACAGATACAGATGTGATTTTTATCGGTCCTGTGGTGCAAAAGGCGGTGGAAAACTTCAATGAATATTGGGCGTATGAACGCTCGATTCCAGCGTATTTACTCCCCTCTAAACGAAGTATGAAAAAATATGAAGAAGACATAGCTAAAACTATTGATACACTTGAGAATCCTAAAGAATTTGAGCAATATAATCATTTGGTAAATGAATTTGTGGAGGATTATAATGATAAAAAATTCCCAATTTTGTGGGGAAGTGCGACTTTTATCGGCGATAAACCACAAAAAATAGAGCAAGAATTAGAAAGCACCCCCATTTATGATACGCTCAAAGATATATTTACCTCGACAAAAAATGATGTCTATATCGCTGTATCTTATCTTGTGCCCGGTAAAAAGTCATTAGCCCTTATAGATTCTCTAAAAGCGCGTGGCGTGCAAACATATATATTAACCAACTCACTCGCCTCCACAGATTTGCTTGTGGTGCATTCAGCGTGGGAATCATATCGTAAAAAGTTTGTAAAAAATGGCGTAAAAGTCTATGAATACCACTATCACGGGAAAAAGGAGCGCAGTGGTTTGCGTGGCAAACTTAAAAAAACCAATGTTTCATTGCATAGCAAAACCATTGTGTTTGATGAGCGCATTACTTGGGTGGGAAGTTTTAATCTTGACCCGCGCTCGGTAAGTCTCAACACAGAATCGGTGGTGATTTTTGACAATCCACAATTTGCCCTAGCACTCAAAAAAATGATACAATCTCAAATGCGAGAATCGTGGGAAGTCGTGGAGTTTGGCGGAAGTATTCATTGGCGTGGATATAATAATCTTGGAGAATATGAACTTCACTCAAGCTCCCCTAATGCAAGCATATTGCTTCGTGTGGTAAATGTGCTGGCAAAAATTTTGCCTGAAAAACAAATCTAAAGGATTGCGTATGTTGATAATTGGGCATAGCGAGATAGCATACCAAAAGTTTGTGCGTGTGGAATCATTAGAGCAAATCACACAAAGTAGGAATGATGAAATTGTGTGGTTTCCTTACAATGGAGATTTTCGTCTTCTTAAGCATTGCGCGAGTAATGAAATTGCCTTTGGAGTGCTCGTTGAGAGTGTGAGTGATTTTGTGTTGAGTGCGAGCTTTATGCCACATTATCTTATCGTGCGTCATAGTGCGCAAACTTTCCAACAAGTCGCCCAAAACTATTTGTTTGATAGCAAAGTGCTCTATGTGATTAAGAGCGAAGATGAGATAGAATCGTTAGCAAAACTTGGTATTGATGGTGTGATTTTTGCAGATGTGTTGCGTTTATAGTTTATTTAATTAAGTTACAATTATTTCTCTATCAAACATAACATTACTCAAATCTAAGGAATCTGATGTCAAACGCAACACAAAATCCTACTACTAAAGATAGCCAGAGACGCAATTCTCGAGTGTATTTGCTCATTGTGCTTGCTTGTTTAAGTGCTTTTGGTCCTTTTATTACGGACTTTTATCTGCCTGCTTTGCCAAAGATTCAAGAGCTTTTTCATTCAAGTGAAACTTATGTGCAACTCTCTATCACTTGCTCGCTTTTGGGATTGGGGCTTGGTCAGCTTGTGATGGGTCCATTTAGCGATATGTATGGGCGCAAGAGAGTGCTTCTTATCTCACTTTTTTTATTTGTGTTAAGCACGATTGCGTGTATTTTTAGTTGGGATATTGGCTCATTTATTGTGTTTAGGTTATTGCAAGGTATTGCCGCAAGTGGCGGGGTTGTTATTTCTCGTTCTGTGGTGGCGGATTTGTTTAGAGGAGAAGAGTTAGCGAAGTTTTATGCAATGCTTGGGGCGATTCACGGGCTTGCGCCAATTTGTGCGCCCGTGCTTGGTGGTATAATGCTCGAATTTACCCAGTGGCGTGGAATCTTTGTGGCTTTGCTCGGCATTGGTTTAGCCCTTTTAATCGCTGTGCTTTTCTTCCACGAAAGCCTCCCGTTAGAAAATCGCCTCAAAGGCAAGATTTATGAAAGTTTTTCATTTTTGGGGATTGTCAAAAATCGCACTTTTATGCTCTATACAGCAATCAATGCCGTTGCTATGGGATTTATGTTTAGTTTTATTGCTTCGAGTTCATTTATTTTTGAGAATCATTTTGGGCTAAGCGAATTGCAATATGGCTTTTGTTTTGGTGGTGCGGCGTTAGGGCTTACTATTGGTGCGAGCGTTACGCCATTATTTAAAAGTGAGCGTAAGGCATTGAAAACGGGCATTGTAGGATTTTTTGTGTTAGGACTTATTACAAGTGCCATAGTGCTTTGGCACGGCAATATGTGGATTATGGAATCAAGCATTGTGCTTACGCTCGTTTTTTTGGGTATGATTTTGCCATCAGCTACTGCATTGGCAATGGAAATGGAGCGCAAAAATGCGGGTAATGCTTCTGCGGTGCTTGGATTCTCACTTTTTGCATTTGGAGGGATTGTCTCACCACTTACAGGGCTTGGAGATATTTTTGTTTGCACAAGCGCGGTAATGGCAAGTTCTGCAAGCTTTTTGGCAGTGTGTGGGATATTTGTATTGAGGAAAAATCATTCCTTATAATTAGCTTAAATTAAGTTAATTTTAAGCGAAAATTTTTTATAATCCCAATTAGAATTTTACTTCATACTAAAAGGATTCTTAATGAAATTTACAAAAACACCAACACAGAGCGAAATACAACGCCAATGGATTGTGTTAGACGCCAAAGGCGAGGTTTTTGGTCGTCTTATTACCAAGGCGGCAAGTATCTTGCGTGGCAAACATAAGCCAAGTTATACACCAAATATGGATTGTGGAGATTTTGTGGTTATTGTGAATGCCACAGAAGTGAAGTTTAGCGGAATGAAGCTTAATGACAAAGAGTATTTTACACATTCTGGTTACTTTGGAAGCACAAAGAGCAAAACTCTCCAAGAAATGCTCCAAAAGCACCCAGAGAAACTTTATCATCTTGCTGTGCGCGGTATGCTACCAAAGACAAAGCTCGGGCGCGCAATGATTAAAAAACTTAAAGTGTATAAGGGCAGTGAGCACCCACATAGCGCACAAGTAGCAAAGAATAAAAAGTGAGACAAGGAGCTAAAAAATGACAAAAATTTATGCAACAGGGAAACGAAAAACAGCCATTGCTAAGGTGTGGTTAAAAAGCGGGACAGGGAAACTCAATATCAATGGACAAAGTCTAAATGAGTGGCTCGGTGGGCACGAGGCAATTAAGATGAAAGTAATGCAACCTTTAGTGCTTACAAAGCAAGAAAAGTCTGTTGATATTATCGCACATACACTTGGTGGTGGATATAGCGCGCAGGCTGAAGCGTTGCGACACGGAATCTCAAAGGCATTGAATAATTACGATAGTGCATTTCGAGCGATTCTAAAACCAAAAGGATTGCTTACTCGTGATTCTCGTGTGGTTGAACGAAAAAAATATGGGAAGAAAAAAGCTCGCCGAAGCCCACAATTTTCAAAACGCTAGAAATTATTGCAAAAATAAGAGTATGGCTTATAGAATTGTGGCTTTTGTAGGCTCTATATTTGAATTTTTAAGGAGTTGTAAATGGCACTAAAAGAATCAAGCTACATTTGGAAAAATGGCAAACTCATCGCGTGGAAAGACGCTACCACACATATTTTAAGCCATACTATTCATTATGGAAATGCCGTGTTTGAAGGCACTAGGGCATATATGACGCCAAAGGGATTAGCGATTTTTCGGCTTGATGACCATTGCAAGCGATTGTTAAATTCTGCAAAAATCGCTCGTATCAACTGCCCTTACGATTTAGCGGAGCTAAAGCAAGCGCATATTGACTTGTTGCGCGCAAACAAGGCAGACTATAATGGCAATGTGTATGTTCGTCCATTTATCTACTTGGGCTATGGCGTTATGGGCGTGTATCACGCAAACGCGCCTGTGGAGACTGCTATCGCCGCGTGGGAGTGGGGCGCATATCTTGGCGAAGATGGCATAAACAACGGAATCAAAGTCAAAATGAGCTCTTTTGCGCGAAATTCTGTCAAAAGCTCGATGGGCAAGGCAAAAGCTGCGGCAAATTATTTCAACTCTCAAATGGCGAAATACGAGGCGATTGCGTGCGGGTGTGAAGAGGCGTTGTTGCTTGATGAGAGCGGGTTTGTGAGTGAGGGAAGCGGGGAGTGCTTTTTCATCGTGCGAGATGGCAAGCTCATCACCCCGCCGCACGACTACACTTTAGAATCTATCACCCAAGCCACCACCATAGAAATCGCCCGTGATTTGGGCATCGAGGTGGTGGAGCGCAATATCACGCGTGATGAAGTCTATATCGCTGATGAGGCGTTTTTCACAGGCACAGCCGCAGAAATCACGCCCATAAGAGAGGTGGATTTCTACCCAATAGGCGTGCAAAGTGGCGAGGGCAAGGCAGGAGCAATCACCAAAAAACTCCAAGCAGAGTTTAACAAAATCATAAACGGCGAGAATCCAAAATACGCCAAATATTTAACTTACATTGATTAAATGGTAAAATACACATTAAGGAGCAAGTATGCCAATAGATTTAAACGAACACTTAAAGCGCAAAAGAGCGCAAATCCAAGATAAGCCTGATTCTAAAAAAGAAGACAAAAACACCGACAAAAATGACGGCGGTGGAGGAAATGGCGGAAATTGGAATTTTGGTGGAGGCGATGGGTTTAATAACCTAAATGACTTTTTGCCAACAGGCAAAAAACTTACAGTGTGGGTTATTAGCATTGCCATTTTACTTATTATCATTGTGAATAAACCTTTTGTTATTGTGAGTTCAGGGGAAGTTGGGATTAAATCGACCTTTGGTGAATATCAACCAAATCCACTTAAGCCCGGCTTGCATTTGTTTATGCCATTTTTGCAAGATGTTATCATTGTAGATGCAAAGGTGCGAAAGATTGACTTTTCACGCACGGAGGATATGGGAGTAGTGGGAAAGAATCAGGGAATTTTACGCAATGATGCGATAAATGTGCTAGATTCTAGAGGTTTGACTGTGCTCGTAGAGCTTACCGTGCAATATCAGCTTAACGAAGCAAATGCCCCTCTAACCTTTGCTACCTATGGCGCAGAATGGGAGCAAAAAATCATTAACCCTGTGGTGCGTGATGTGGTGCGAAGTGTTATTGGTCGCTATCCTGCAGAGGAGCTCCCTACAAAACGCGATGATATTGCCAAAGAAATAGCACTCAATATGGAAAGTGAAATTGGAAAATTTAAAAATAATCCCGTAATGATTACTTCGGTGCAGTTTAGAGAAATTGTGTTGCCAGAAAAGATAAAGGCACAAATTGAGCAAGTGCAAGTCGCTAGACAGGAAGCCGAAAGAGCAAAAAACGAGGTAGAACGCGCAAAACAAGAAGCTGAAAAAGTCGCGGCGTTGGCAAAAGGTGAAGCTGATGCTAATCGTGTGAGGGCGCAAGGTGTGGCTGATGCCATTACGATTGAGGCACAAGCACAAGCACAAGCAAATAGGCTGATTGCAGGCTCGCTTAGCAATCAACTTTTAAATTTGCGTCAAATTGAAGTGCAAGGCAAGTTTAATGAAGCACTCAAAGAAAATACGAACGCACAAATTTTCTTAAGTCCCGGTGGGGCTGTCCCAAATATCTGGGTAGATTCTAAAAGCAAAAAGCAAAGCACAATGAGCGCGCAATAAAATTCATATTGTAATACTGTTGTGAATTGCGGAGTTTGGTTAAGGGGTGGTTTTTGAGTGGCAAAGAGAGTATCATACAATCACTAAATTGGGATAAAACACCTCTTATCCCTACGATTGCGCAAGATTCTCAAAACAAAGAAGTGCTAATGCTTGGGTTTAGCTCTAAAGATTCTTTATCTCTTAGCCTTGAGAGTGGATTAGCGCATTATTTCTCGCGCTCTAAGAATCGCATTTGGAAAAAAGGCGAGCAAAGCGGACATTTACAGCACATTAAGCAAGTATTGGTGGATTGTGATAATGACACGCTTATTTTTCTTATCAGTCAAGAAGGGGTAGCTTGTCATAACGGCACAAGGAGTTGCTTCCGTCCTTTGGATTGTGAAATTTCCTCAATGCCTAGCGAGATTGATACGAGTGCAATTTATGGAATCATCGATGCGCTTTATCACACACTTCTTTTGCGCAAAGACGCCAAAAGTGATACTTCTTATACAGCAAGTCTTTATGCTAAGGGCACAAACACTATCGCTAAAAAAATCATCGAAGAAGCAGGCGAGCTTACTTTTGCCCTTAAAGATGGGAGTAAAAAGGATATTATTTATGAGTGCGCGGATTTAGTCTATCACACGCTTGTGGGACTTGCCTTTAATAATATAAGCCCAGATGAGGTGCGCCAAGAGTTGCTTAGGCGTGAGGGATTAAGTGGCTTAGAAGAAAAGAGATTACGATAAATGCAGTATTACAAGGATTTTCTCTATAACTTTTTTAACCTTTTTGGTCTTTATGAAATTGCCATTATGGGCTTTTTCTTTATCATTTTTTTTATATTTTTCTTGCTTGGATTGCTTTTGGCTGGACGCAAAATACTTCCACATCTTATGTTTTTCCTTGCCACGGCTGTTTTTATCTTTGCCCCTATTGGGTTACAGATGAGTATGCAGAAATTTTTATATACTACTGAGGTGCGCATTACAGAATCTAAGCGACTTTTGTATATTGATGCGTTTTTCTTGCAAGGGCAAATCACTAATGTTGGGTTTTCGCCCTTTAGTGTGTGTGAGGCTAGTGTGAGTGTTTTGCGGAGTGGTATTTTAGGGTTTCTTAACCCCATTTTTCCTTTGGAAAAATATTCAAAAACTATAAAAATGCCATTAAAACCCGGCGAAAGTGCAGAATTTAGCGTAGTGTTAGATAACTTTAGCACACAACTACCATTTGAATATCGCGTTGATATTGATTGCCACAATGTAAGTGGGCTTATTAAATCTGCATTTGAGGAAGATTCTCATACAAATGAAGATACGGAACAAGAGCTAAATCGCACACCAAGCGATACGCAAGAATCTACAAACACTAAAGAGCAAGATGAGAAAAATATCAAAGATGAACAAAGCAACCAAGAAAGCGCGCCACAACCTAGCGTAGATTCCAATGAGGCAAGCAGTAATGCAAGCGATACACAAGAATTGCCAGCTCAAAACCAAATAATGCCTTTATTGCAAGATAATGCTAGCCCAGACACACAAAGTGAAATTAAAGAAAATGCGCCACAACCTAATGCCAATGAAACACAAAACCAAGACACCAATGAATCTCCCGCACAATCTAACACGCAACCAAACAACCAAAATTCCACACAGCCAAATTAAACCCCAGATTCCAAAAACTTGCTATAATGACACACTAAATTATTATTTTAAAGGAGAATCTATGCCATTACTAGATAGTTTTAAGGTGGATCACACTATTATGCCAGCTCCTGCTGTGCGCTTAGCAAAGACAATGGAAACGCCAAAGGGCGATAAAGTGTGCGTGTTTGACTTGCGCTTTTGCAAGCCAAATGAGGAAATTTTAAGCGAGAGGGGAATCCACACGCTAGAGCATCTTTTTGCAGGATTTATGCGCGAGCATCTCAATGCCTCAAGTGTCGAAATTATCGATATTTCGCCGATGGGCTGTCGCACGGGATTTTATATGAGCGTGATAGGCACTCCAAGCCAAGAGAGCGTCAAAGAAGCGTGGGAAGCGAGTATGAAAGATATTTTGCGCGTCAGCGAAATCCCAGAGGCAAACAAGTTTCAATGTGGCACTTATGCTATGCACTCGCTTAAAGAAGCCCAAGACATCGCCAATGATACGCTAAATAAGGGCATTGGCATAATGGATACACAAAAATTGCTACTCAAAGAGTTTGCGTAAATTTTAAAAATAAATGCTAGTGTAGTGGTAAGATATGGAGCGTGATTTTCGCGCTTATCCCACTTCCTAGCTTTACCTCGATGGTGAAATCCCCTGTGTGCTTGATGGGTTCATTTATGATAATGGATTTTTTATCAATGGTTGTTTTGATATGTTTTTGAATCTCATTTGCTACTTCATCTTTAGTGATAGAGCCAAAAAGCGCGTTATTGCTCCCCACCTTTTTATGTAGGCTTAGCTCTATGCCTTCTAAACTTTGTGCGAGTTGCTTTAGTTCAGCAAGCTCTAGGGCTTTAGATTCTGCGAGTTGTCGTTGTTTAGCGTTGTAGCGATTGATGACTTCATTTGTCGCTAACAGGGCTTTATTTTTAGCAATAAGAAAATTTTGTCCATACCCATCTTTGACTTCACACACTTCGCCAGCTTTGCCTAGTCCTTGCACATTTTCTAATAACAGCACTTTCATTGTAATCCTTATGTGTAGATTTGAATGTATTTTGTATAATGCCAAAAAATTTTCACAAAGTAGCAAAATGTTTGAAATAAAAATCACTAAAAAACGCGTAAAGTATGCACGAATGCGGATAAAAGATTCTCAAACACTTTTAGTTAGCGTGCCTTTTTATTATTCAAAGGCGCAATGTGAGGACTTCATCGCGCAAAATGATGTATGGATACGCACCACTTTACAAAAATTTAAACACATAGAATCAACGCGCCTTGCCGAGCGAGAAAGCAGGAAAAACACTATTTTGTATTTCGGGCAGTGGGTGCAAAAAGATTGGCTTACAACACACTTTAATAAGCAGTTATTGCAAGATGAACTAAGGGATTTACTTTTGGAGCAGTGTCAAAAATTCTCCTGTGCAATGAATCTTTCATACAAGCATATCACACTTACTCAAGCAAAGAGTTATTTTGGAATCTGCACGAGCGATAATTCTCTGCGTTTCTCAACAATGCTTCTTTTCGCTCCAAAGCCTTGTATCGAGTATGTCGTAATCCACGAGCTCGCTCATATAATGCACAAAAACCACTCCAAAGCATTTTGGGGTTTGGTTGAGAAGTATTGCTTAGAGTTCCGCTCTAGGCGAGCATTTCTACGCCAAAATGGACAAATATACAAAGAAATGCTCCAAGAACTTCATACGCTTTTTGCATAGCTTAAGCAAACTCAATTTGTATGCTAACACCAAGCAAATTTATTGCTATTTGAGTGGGATAGGGCGGAAAGTTGGAAAATGCGAACCAACAAAAAGCGCGTTTTTATATGCCTTATCTTTTTTAAACTTTTTCCATAGTTGCTCGCGTGTAGCCACAGCCTGTGCCTTGTCGTTATCATATTGTATCGCAATGGCAGGATTTGTATTTTGAATCTTAAAGTAATGCACCAAGTCGCTTATAAACACGAGCTTTTCCCCAGCAGATTCTATGCTAAAGATAGTGTGTCCGGGCGTGTGTCCGTAGGCTTGTATAGCGTTAATTTTGGCTTGCTTGGTGGCAAGAATTGGCGCACTATGAGCAAAAAATTCTTTTTCTTTAAAAGAGAGCAAAGATTTTTTTGCAAGTTCATTGTTTGAATTTGTCCAAAAATTATATTCAATTTCATCAATCAAAACTTTGGCATTGGGAAAAATATTGGCACTTTTGTAAGTTTTTTTGCTCTTTGGGGAATTTGGCAAAATGCCACCTATGTGGTCTGGGTGGGCGTGGGATACAATAATGTGTGTAATATCTTGCGGTGCGATTCCTATTTTTTGGAGTTGTGTAATGAGAATCTCTTGAGTATGGGTAAATCCCGTATCAATGAGCGCGATAAATTCCTTACCTTTTAGTAACATTACATTGTGATGATTTATCGCCTTGTCATTTGTCATTGTTTGTAATAACGCGCTTTGTTTATCATCACTTGCGATAAGTTTATCAAATGGCGCATCAAAATTGCCTAGTGAAATGACAAATACACTTATATCGCCAAAATCTTTTTTATACATATTTTGACTTGTGAGATAGGCATCTTGGTCGGTTTGTTTCATTGCCCGCATTGCTTCTTTGCTTATATTGTTGTTAGCATTGCTGCTAGGTGCGCCAAAAGCTCCGCTAAATAACGCCATACATACAATCACTACTCTCAAACATTGCATTCCCATACTTCACTCCTTGAATTTTCTTATGATTGTATCACATTTATGCACGCAAGAAATATTTGTATTGTAAAATTGCGTTTTTTAAGATTCTCACATAAGGAAAAAAATGAATAATTTTGATGTGGTTGTGATTGGTGGTGGGCACGCTGGACTTGAAGCAAGCATTGCTAGTGCTAAAATGGGCGCAAAAACTCACCTATTTACTATCCTTATTCAAAATATTGCGCTAGCAAGCTGTAACCCTGCCATAGGTGGGCTTGGCAAGGGGCATTTGGTTAAAGAAATTGATGCGCTTGGTGGCGTAATGGGTGAGATTGCAGATATTTGTGGGTTGCAATTTCGCACACTTAATGCCTCAAAGGGACACGCTGTGCGTGGCACAAGAGCACAAATTGATATGGATACTTACCCGATAGTAGCTAAAAAATATGCCCTTAATACGCCAAATTTGAGCGTATCTCAAGAGCTCATCACAGATTTATTGCTTGAAAAAAGCGGAGGGCAATTTAGAGTTGTTGGAGTAAAAAGCAATCTTAATAAAACCTATTATGCAAAGAGCGTGATTCTCACCACAGGGACATTTTTACGCTCACTTATCCACATTGGCGAGCAAAAGCTCCAAAACGGGCGTTTTGGCGAGTTAAGTGCGCAAACACTCTCACTCTCCTTGCAAGACTTGGGTTTAGAAATGGGGCGATTAAAAACAGGGACTTGCGCGAGGATTGATGGGAGGAGCATTGATTGTAGTAATTTAGAAGCACATTATGGTGATGAGAATCCACCGCATTTTAGCGCACGCACAAGGGATTTTAACCCCGTGCAGATTCCGTGTTTTGTAACTTATACCAACCAAAAAACTCACAGCATTATCCGTGATAATTTTCATCGTGCGCCACTTTTTAGCGGGCAGATTCAAGGCGTTGGCCCGCGCTATTGTCCAAGTATAGAAGATAAAGTCAATCGTTTTGCACACAAGGAGCGACATCAACTTTTTTTAGAACCTCAAACACGCGAATGTGTGGAATATTATATCAATGGTTTGACTACTTCACTGCCAACTGATGTGCAAGAAGAGATGATACATAGTATTGAGGGATTAGAAAATGCGAAAATTACGCGTTATGGCTATGCCATAGAGTATGATTATATTCAGCCAACAGAGCTTACCCACGCACTTGCGTGTAAAAAATGCGAGAATCTCTTCCTAGCTGGACAAATCAATGGGACGACAGGCTATGAGGAAGCAGCCGCACAGGGCATAATCGCAGGCATTAACGCCGCACTTTATACACAGGGCAAAAATCCCTTTATTTTACAACGAAACGAAGCCTACATTGGTGTGATGATTGATGATTTGGTAAGTAAGGGCACAAATGAGCCGTATAGACTTTTTACTTCGCGTGGAGAATATCGCTTGCTTTTGCGTGAGGATAATGCGTATTTGCGACTAAGTCAAAAAGCCTTTGAGCTTGGACTCATCGCTCAAAGTGAGTATGATGAGGCGATGAATGACAAAAAAGCTATTGCGCGCGTTTTGCAATCCTTACAAGAAAATACAATAACTCCAAGTAAAGCAAATAATGAATTTTTAGAGAATCTTGGATTAAGAACAATAAGCGATAAAGCCACACTTTTGCAAGTCATAGGAGTGAATGTCCCAGATTCTCATAATCTCATAGCTTTTTGTGAGCATTTTGGAGTGAGCATAGCGGATTTAAGCCAAAGGGCATTAGAGCAGGTGGTTATAGAATCTAAGTATGCAAATTACATCATAAAGCAACAAGAGAGCATTAAAAATATGCAAAATATGCTAAAAGTCGCCATTCCAAAAGATTTTGTATTTGATGATATACCCGGTCTTAGCCTTGAGGTGGTTGAGAAGCTAAAAAAATTCAATCCAAAATCGCTTTTTGAGGCAAGCGAAATTAGTGGCATAACGCCAGCGAGCATTGATGTATTGCATTTATACATTCACTTGCGCACAAAAAAGGCAAATTAAAGGAGTGATTTTGAGTCAAAAATACAACACACTAAGCAAAGAGCAAGAATATGTGCTTTTGCATAAAGGCACAGAACCGCCATTTAGCGGAGAATATACCGATGTGTTTGAAGAGGGAGAGTATGTTTGTGCGCAGTGCAATGCGCTTTTGTATCATTCAAGTGCGAAGTTTCATTCTGGTTGTGGTTGGGCAAGTTTTGAATCTAGTGAGAAAGGCGCAGTAAGTGAAAGCTTAGATTCTGATTTGCGCCGTATTGAAATTACTTGCACGAACTGCGGAGGGCATTTGGGGCATATATTTAGAGGCGAGGGATTTACTGCTAAAAACACGCGCCATTGTGTAAATTCCCTCTCGCTTATTTTTCATAAGCGAGAGAATCTTGTGTGAGATTGCGTGGTGTGGGTGATTACTTCTCGCTTAGGATTTTCATCTTTCCATTATCAAGCCATACAAAAAGGTCTTTGCGGTGGCTTGAGTTGTAAGTTACCTTGCCATTTAACATAGCCTTATAATTTTGTCTAAAGCTAATGCGAAACATTTGTTTTCCGTTTTCGTTGATAAATGGTGAAATGTCAATGGCACTAATGCCAATATCTTTCTCTTCATTTTTGGCAAATACACGCGTCTTGTGTTCGACAAAGGCTTTATATGTCATACCATTCTCGCGGATAAAGTCCTTGCTATCATAAAAACTTAGATATTTTTGTAGGTTGTTGTTTTGCCACATTTCACGCCATTGATAGAGTCCTGATAGGAGTTGAGCGATGCTTTGGAGTGATAGTGCTTGAGGTTCGCCCTCGCTTATAATGACAATGGTATCTCTATAATTGATGAGTTTGTCATATTTTTTTAACAATTCATTATCTATGGCAATGCAACCTCTTGTGTTGAGCTCCTCTCGATTCCCATCTAATGGCAATCCGTGTATCCAGATTCCCCCACCTGTTTTTTTAAGCGATTTGTCATAGACATTTGGATAATTTGTCGCAAGTGCGAGTGGTCCATAGTATGGGGGAAGTCCTGTCAAACGAGCGGTCAAATCATACACGCCAATGGGCGTGGTCAAATCGCCCTCTAATTTCTTATGCCCCTTGCCCTTTGCTACAAGCGCAGATGAGCTTCCAAGTTCTTCAAAGCCTTTTTTGGTGATTTTTAGGAGTCTCAAATCAGGAGCGAGTTTATTAGAGATAAAGACAAATTTTGCACTTTCATAATAGCCGTAGCGCACATCTTTGCCCTCTAAGATTTTTAGCCAATATTGAGGAGAGAGCAAATATTCATCAAATTCTTTTTGCACCGCACCAATGCCACGCTCTTGATAGATTTTAAGCAATTTAAATACATCGTCGCTTATTGGTTGCAGAGAATCTGCACTAAGAAACCCGCCAAACAAACTAAATACACATATTGCCAAAACTTTTTTCATTTCCAATCCTTGAAGTTAATCTAATCCATAATATAGCCAAATTTCCGTAATTCATCTACTTGTTTATCCCAACCCTTGCGTAATTGCACCTCAAGCTTTAAAAATACCTTTTGTCCTAAAAGTCGCTCTAGCTTTTCTCTAGCATTTATTCCTATGCGCTTTATAGTTTGGGCATTTGTGCCAATGACAAGTGCCTTTTGACTTTGTTTGGAAACGATTATTGTAGCATAGATTCTATGAATTTTTCCCTCTTTGTAACGCTCAAGTAACACATCGCTTTGATATGGCACTTCATCGCTTAAGTTTTCAAAAACGCTCTCTCTTATAAGCTCTTTTGCAATATCACGCAAGCTAGCATTGGTGGCACTTTCATCATCATATAAAAATACGCCATCTTCTAAATGCTCTCCTAATACATTAAGAAGCTCTTGGAGTGTTTTTTCGTGCTTTATGCTTAGTGGTATAAGCGCAAGGTAGCGGTTTTGGTAATTTTGGTATTGCGCGATTTTTGCGAGGATTTGCTCATTGCTCGCAAGGTCAATTTTGCTTAGCACGACAATATGATTTTGTGCGATTTTTGTATTTGCCGAGAGTGCCAAAAACTCCTCATAATGGGTAATATCATCACTTATTGGTGCGAGATAAATCCCCAAAGTGCAATCATTCATCGCCTTTAGTGATTGTTTTAGCATATATTGATTGAGTAATTTCTCTTGGTGGTGAATGCCCGGTGTATCGACAAAAATCATTTGCGCCTTATATGCTCCACGAGAATCTGTGCTTGTATGGGAGATGATAATTTGTAGCTGTTTGCGCGTGGCATTTGCTTTATGTGAAGTAAGGGCGAGATTTTGCTTGGCAATGGCGTTAAGCAGGCTTGATTTGCCAGCATTTGGTCGCCCTAATGTTGCTATAAAGCCACAACGCGTATTCATAAAAGTTCTTAATGATACAACACTGCGTAGCGCATAGTTTAATGCCTACAAAATATAGCGCGCCAAATCGACATTTTCTACTAGCTCACCAAGTTTATCGCGCACCATTTGGGCTGTTATTACGACTTTTTTGCCCGCATAGGATTCACACTCAAAGCTTATATCCTCTAGCACACGCTCTATTGTGGTATGCAGGCGTCTAGCACCAATATCTTCTGTTTTTTGATTGGCATTAAAGGAGAGTTTAGCAAGCTCTCTAATCGCCTCATCATCGAATTCTAATGTAATATTTTCTGTTTCTAGTAAAAGTTGATATTGACGGACAATAGAGCTTTTGACTTGGGTGAGAATCTTATACAAACTCTCTTCATTTAAGTTTTCTAATTCCACGCGCAGTGGGAATCTCCCTTGCAATTCGGGGATTAAATCACTTGGTTTAGCAAATGCAAATGCTCCAGCAGCGATAAATAAAATATAATCCGTGCGGATTTGCCCGTATTTTGTATTCACCACGCTTCCCTCTACAATGGGGAGCAAATCTCTTTGCACGCCTTCTTTGCTTGGGTCTTGTCGTGAAGAATCTTTGCTTCCCACAGCGATTTTATCAATCTCATCGATAAAAATCACCCCCTTTTGCTCGGCGCGTTTTAGCCCCTCAAGTTTGATTGCTTCATAATCAAGGCATTGCATTGTAGCCTCGTAATTAAGGGCTTCCTTTGCCTCTTTTACACTCATTTCGCGTTTTTGCTTTTGGTCTTGGGGATTGAGGACTTTGATGATAGATTCTTGCACGCGCACGACCTCTGGCGGTAATCCCTCATCGTTAAAGTTTGTGTTTTTACTTACTTCGATTTCAATGACAAGTGTATCTACTTCTCCATTTTCGACCTTTTTTTTCATTTTTTCAAAGCTCTGCTCGTATTCAGCCTTTTTGCTCTCACTCACACTTGAGGGTAGTGGTGGGAGGAGCTTTTGTGTAATTTTATTAAGGATATATTCTTTAATCGCTTCTTGGCTTGATTGCTCTTGTTCTTTTTGGACGAGATTCACACTTGCGAGCACCAAATCACGCACCATAGATTCCACATCGCGCCCCACAAATCCCACTTCTGTGTATTTGCTTGCTTCTACTTTGACAAATGGCAATCCCATAATTTTTGCCATTCGGCGTGCGATTTCTGTTTTGCCCACGCCCGTTGAGCCTATCATTAAAATATTTTTAGGCGTGATTTCTTCTTGGATTTCTTTTGGGAGCTTCATTCGGCGATAGCGGTTTCTTAATGCGATTGCCACATTTTTTTTGGCTTCATTTTGCCCTATGATGTATTCGTCTAAATACGCGACAATTTCTTTTGGCGTCATATTTTCCATTATGCTAACTCCAAAATTTTTATGTTTGTGTTGGTATAAATACACAGCTCGCCTGCGATTTTGAGAGATTCTTCTACAAGTTCTTTTGGGGCAAGATTCCCAAATTTATCTAATGCCCTTGCTGCGCTTAGTGCGTAGTTTCCGCCACTTCCAATGGCAGCGATTTTGCCATCTTGAGGTTCGACCACATCTCCTGTGCCACTTAGGATATAGATATGTTCTTTATCAAGCACTATCATCATTGCTTCAAGTTTGCGTAGATATTTATCACTTCTCCATTGTTTGCTAAATTCTAGCACAGAGCGCGTAAGCTCGCCTTTTTTGCCCTCTAAGATTCGCTCAAACATATCAAACAAACTAAAAGCATCAGCTGTGCTACCTGCAAATCCACTTAAAATTTTATCATTATAGAGCGTGCGCACTTTTGTTGCATTTCCCTTTAGGACACAATTACCAAATGTTACTTGCCCATCGCCCCCGATAATAGCGTAATCTTTGCCATTATATTGTCCCTTATATCCCAATATGGTGGTTGCTTCAAACATATTTTTCCTCTATGATAGGTGTAAAACTTCCTTGCTATTTTAACAAGATAAGTTCGCCATTTTAGCGCAATTTATGGTAAATTTACACAAATCTTTTTACAATTATCACTTTTTAAGAGAGCAGACACAATGAAATTTTTACAATCTAGCCGTTTTATCACTTCTATCACTTCAAAGGCTTCTATTTTGCGCACGCAGACACACATTCCGTCATTTGAAGATGGGATAGAATCTTGTTTGAAGCGTATTTTTAAAAAAGAGCTTAATCCAAAAGCATTTTCTTATAAACTTTGCATTATCGTTATAGACGCATTTTTAGCGTTTTTATTTTCTGCGCCAATTTATGTTTTAACGCTTTGTAATGTCGCCTTTAATGCTGATACTCCACTTATTTTGGGAAGTTTTTTGGCACTTTTAAGTATATATGTGTATTTGAGAATCCCCAAAGAGAGACGCTTTGGTTTTGGCTTTTTTGTGGGAGTGTTTTGGTTTTATTGGGCGAGTTTGAGTTTTCGTTTTGTTGATTTAGAGATACTTATCCCCTTTATTATTGGTGCTATTGCATTGATATATGGAGGCATTTTTTGGCTTTTGCTTTTTTGTGAATGCCTTGTAATTCGGCTTTTGGGGTTATTAGTAATGCACTTTATCACGCCATTTGGCTTTGATTGGCTTGTGCCTGAAGCAGTGCTTGCGTATAGTTATTTTGATGTGAGCTATTTGCATTTCGCGCTTGTTGTTTGTGGATTGTATTGTTTTTTGACCCCGCATAAATGGCGATTTAAGAATCTTGCTGGGATATTTTTCCTTATCCTCGCGCTTGATTTTGGGTTAATCGCGTCAGATTCTAAAGAGACACAAAGCCATACAAACACTCAAATGCTCCAACGCATTTATCTTTCACATACGAATGTCCCTCAACATTTAAAGTGGGAAGATGAGCAAATTGCCACAAGCATACAAGAGAATTTTGCCCTTATTCAAAATGCGATTGCAGAGGGAAAACAAGTTATTGTTTTGCCTGAAATTGCTTTTCCAATGGTGTTAGAATCTGGTGGAGAGTTTGGTGAATTTGTCATAAGCAGGCTTAAACAATATGCCAAAGACATCACCATTATTGCTGGGGCGTTACGAGTGGATAAGGGGGAATATTACAACAGCACTTTTGTTTTCAATGGTGATGAAGTTTTTTTCATCGATAAGGTGATTCTTGCGCCATTTGGAGAAAATATCCCATTGCCAGATTTTCTTGTGCGCTCATTTGGAGTTTTGCAAATGTTTCAATTTGCTTCTGGCAAAGAGTTTGGTGATATTGGAATCTTTGGAATGCGCTTCCGCAACGCCATTTGCTATGAAGCCACTTCAAGGAAATTATACGCAGATTATCCTCAATTTGTCATTGCTATGAGCAATAATGCGTGGTTTTATCCAAGCATTGAGCCATTTTTGCAAAAAATGCTTTTGAAATTTTACGCACGCAAATACCAAACTACGATTTTGCACTCGGGCAATATGAGTCAAAGTTATATCATTACGCCTTAAATTAACCAAATTGTGTTTGTTTAGGGTAAAATGACGCAAGATTTTTATATTGATAAGGAGTAAATATGCGAGCAAAATATTTATTGTTGTGTGCATTGCTAAGTTTTGGTGCGTGCGATAAGGGCTCTACGCCAAAACTTTCTTTAGAGGAAAAAACACAAACAATCCAAAAAGCCCTTGATGAGAAAAACCTCCCTTTTAAAGTGGTTGAAATAACTGACATAGGACATTCCTTAGACCTTGTCGTAGTGCAATCAAATGATGGCACACAAGAAGCACTCCTCTCTACAAGTGATAGTGAGGTGCTTATGGTCCTTGATGGAATCGCATTTAGTGCTGATAAGAAGCTAGTAGATACAATAAGCTCTAAAACGCAGAGTATAGCAAATGCAAACAAGCAAATGACAGATTCAGTCGTTAAAGAGGTTTTAGAGAAGTATAAAGATAGGGCAATCCACTTTAGTGCGAAATCACCAACCAATAAACGCCTTATAGTCATTTCAGACCCTAGTTGTATGTATTGTGCTAAGGAACTTGCAGGGCTTGATGAACGATTGGAGCAGTATAATGTAGATATATATATTGTGGCGTTGTTAGGACCAGATTCAATCACGCGTGCAAGCTACATAATGGAGCATATAAGCAGTGATGAAAACGCAAATAAAACACTTCTGCAAAATGTGTATGACAAAAGCTTTAATGTTGGCAAAGAGCGAGAATCTGTGGCAAAAGATGTTGTAGAGTTTAGCGGAGTTTTAATAGAATCTGGTGTAAGAAGTGTGCCTTATATCATTGAAGTTGAGTAAGTATATTGAATGCAAATCACGCCCATTGTTGAGAGTTTTTTTGCCCCGCTTTTAGATGAGGACTTAGATTTAGGCGAGAAAGTTCAGCAGGTGCGTGAGAGTGTCATTATTGATTCTCAAAGCAAATATTTTGATTGGACAGCTTCGGGGCTTGCTCATAAGGGTATAGAATCTCGCATTGCTCAAATTTTGCCATTTTATTCTAATACACATTCTTTTAGCTCAAGCCACTCTAAAATCACTTCTGCGCTCTATGATGAGGCAAGAACACGCACTAAGCGAGCATTAGGACTAGGCGATGAGTTTTTGCTCGTTGCTTGTGGGAGCGGTGCAAGTGGCGCGATTAAGAAGTTCCAAGAATTGCTTGGTATTTATATCCCTCCACAAAGCAGACGAAGAATCCAAATACCAAAGCAATCTCGCTTACCAAAAGTGTTTATTAGCTCTTATGAGCATCATTCTAATGAAATTTCTTTGCGCGAGGGGCTTTGTGAGATTGTCAAAATTGGGCTAGATTCCACAGGGCGATTTGATATATCTGCCTTAGAAACACAATTACGCCAAGCTCAACAAGAAAATGCAGAGATTATCGGTTCATTTTGTCTTGCTTCTAATGTCAGCGGGATTCTCTCTCCACAAGAAAAAATCGCCAAACTTTTTGCCAAATACGCACCAAACGCACCGCTTGCCTTTGATGCAGCGAGTGCGAGCCCACATATTGATATGCAATCTAAACATTGCAACGCACTCTTCCTTGCCCCTCATAAACTCTTAGGCGGTGTGGGTTCTTGTGGGCTTTTGGCGATGCACAGGCACTTTTTTCAAACGCCAAGTCCGAGCTTTAGCGGTGGAGGCGTGATAGAGTATGCGAGTAATGACGGGCATTTGTATGTAGAGGATTATGAGCGTAGAGAGGAGGCAGGCACGCCACCGATTATAGGGCTTTTGCGTGCGGCATTGGCGTATCAGCTTCGCAATGAGGTGGGGTTAGAGAATATTGCTCGCCGCGAGCGAGTTTTAAGCCAGATTCTTTTAAATGAGCTTAAAAAAATCCCTGCCATTAGTTTATATGGTGATTGGGAGAATCCTAAGGGCGATTCTTTAGGCATTGTAAGTTTTAATATCGCGTGTGTTTCGCCATTTGATTTAAGTGTGCTTTTAAGTCAAAAGTTTGGAATCCAAACGCGCGCTGGGTGCTCTTGTGCAGGACCTTATGGGCATTATTTGATGGATTTAGATTCTCTTAATTTTACCAACCAAGAATCCAAAAAGCTCCTTTATTCGCTTCTTAAAAATCCACAAAAAAGACCGGGTTGGCTTAGAGTGAGCTTGCATTACACACATAATTTAGAAGATATAGAATATTTAGTCCAAAGCATTCACGCTGGCATAAAAATTTTGCGTTCATAGGAATCACGCTTAAAATAATTCACACAAAATCATTTGTTAATAAAACATTCAAAAAAACGCTATACAATATCCACTTCAATCTATAAAATTATCGCGTAAGGATTATAAAATGAGCACGGCAAATACCCCTGCAAATAGTTCTAAAAGTGCTTCACAAGGCATTTCAATAGTAGTGCCTTGCTATAACGAAGAAATTTCACTGCCAAAGTTTCAAAGTCAAATCGCCCTCACAATGCAACAAGTCCAAAAGGAATTTCCACATATAACCTATGAAATAGTCTTTGTCAATGACGGGAGCAGAGATAAAACTTTAGAGATTTTACAAGATATGCGCTCAAAGGCAAAAAACATTAAAGTGCTTTCTTTTTCGCGTAATTTTGGCAAAGAAGCAGCAATTTTAGCAGGTTTGAGAGAAGCAAGCGGGGAGGGCGTGATTTTAATTGACGCGGATTTGCAAGACCCTCCACATTTAATCATCGAAATGGTAAGAATCTGGCTTAATTCTAATCGCACAACAAAAGTCATCTACGCCAGACGCACTACGCGCGCTGGAGAGTCCAAAATCCGTGCGGCTTTAAGTGAAATTTTTTATAAACTCTCAAACTTGCTCTCAGAGGTAAAAATCGAATCTGGCGTGCGGGATTTTCGCTTAATGGATAGAGAAGTAATAGAGGCGATTTTAGAGCTTAAAGAATATCATAGATTCTCAAAAGCGATATTTGCGTGGGTTGGGTTTAAGCGTGAGTGCTTAGAATATGAATATATCCCGCATTTTAAGGGCGCATCGAGTTGGAGCTTTTGGAATCTCTTTAAATACGCCATTGAAGGAATCGTAAGCTTTAGCACTGCTCCACTGCGTATCGCTTTTGTGCTCGGGGGGCTTATGAGTATTGTGGCGGTGGTGTATGGAATCCACCGCATTATTGATACGATTGTGTATGGTAACCCTGTGGCTGGGTATCCTAGCCTTATGGTGGTTATTACCTTTATTGGTGGGATTCAGTTAATGCTTCTTGGTGTGATTGGCGAGTATATTGCTAGGATTTATGAGCAAGTCAAAATGCGTCCGATTTATATCCTTGAGCAATTTAAGGACAAGCAAGCTACACAAGCAAACAAAAAGACAAAAGCAAGCACTACTAAATCTAATAAAAAGGACTAATATGCCACGACATCTCTCTCGTAGTATGAAGGAATTTGTTATTGCCTCTTGGGCATTTTTCCATACGCAAGGATTTTGGAAATATTTTTTAATCGCCTTTAGTCTCTATCTTTTAGGGATTATGAGCATTATCCGCGCTGATGTGTATTATATCGATGATTTGGGGCGCGCTGTGATTGGCTATAAAGAATGGGATAATTTCTCGCGCTATATTAGTTGGTTTTTATCCACTTTTGTGCATATGGATACCGTGCTTACTGACATCGCGCCACTTACGCAAATCGTGGCTATTGCTTTTTTAAGTTTTGCGAGTATTATTTTGGTGTGGAGCATTAGAGAGATTATTTGGAAAAGCGAGGATTTATTGTGGGAATCGAGCGAACTCCCAAACAAAAAGCGTCTTACAGTTCTTGGCATTATTGCCTCTATTCCTATTGGGCTTTCACCTTATTTTTTGGAGGATTTGTCTTTTCGCTTTGATTCTCCGTATATGGCGTTATCTGTGCTTTTTAGTGTGATTCCATTTGTGTTTATTCATCACATTCGTGCGTATATTCCTGTGGGTATTTTGTGCTCGCTTGGTATGTGTATGACTTATCAAGCAAGTAGCGGGATTGAGATTATTTTGGTGTCATTTTTTGCGTTTTTAATGCTTAATCAAACCAACGCAGGGCTCAAAAAAACTCTTACTTTTGTGTTGGTGTCGTTTTGTAATTATGCCTTTGCTTTGCTTATTTTTAAACTTTTTATAATGCACGATTTTGGGCACGCTCAAGCAAGCACCAAAATGCTAGAATCTAGTGAGTTATTAGAGGGCATTGTAAAAAATATCCAAATGTATGTGGGCTATTTGTGGAATGACTTTGGGTGGAGCGGAATTAAGATTTGTTTTCTTGCCTTACTTGTGGCATTTGTGTGTTCGGCAGTCTATCAAGCAAAAATCAATAAATTCCTTTCATTTCTACTCGCCATAATTGTCTTATGCGTGGGAATCGTATGCTCGTATGGGACATATTTGGTGCTCTCTGTGCCTCTGCCACGGCCACGGGCGTTTATTGGGATTGGCGTGTTTGCAGCGATTTTAGCGATTTATGTGGCGAGTGCGTGGCGAGGCTGGGCGTATAAAAAGCAAGATATTAAGCGCACGGATTCTACCGCGCTTTCATCACGCGAGACACAAAGCAGAATCTTTTTTGTCTTTAGCGCGGTGGTTGTTGGGTTTTTCTCTTGGTCGCTTATTGTGTTTTCTAACTCCTATGGTAACGCACTTTCAGCCCAAGATAAATACCAAAATTTCCGCTTAACCTTGCTCCTTAATGATTTAGTCAATGTCGTGCCAAAAAAGGCAGCGGATTACCAAAATTATCTTTATCGCATTAGAGGGTGGGTTACGGCAAGCCCTGTGTTAGAAAATTCCTCCAAAGAGAATCCCATAATGAAGCGATTAGTCAAAATCACTGATGGGAAGTATTGGGTGCGAATGGCGATGAAGCACTATGGTTGGGGTGATGTGCCAGAATCTCAAATCGATGAAACGCCTATCAACGAAGACCACCAAAAGCTCGCAGAAAATCCGCATTGTATCCCAGAATCTGCGGGCAAATTGCTTACAAAGGTTGATAATATTTATCATAGAATCGAAGTGTATCCAAACTGCACGATTATTACCTTTAAAGGAAAGGAAAAATATATCCACGAGGAAGACAAACAATTAGAAGAGGAATCACAAGAAAAGCCTGATGACCCGAAGGCTTCTTAATCTTTAATTTGACTTAAGAGTGATAAATGCGAGGATTGATTGGCAAACTTTTAGGAAGTAGCCTTGTTGTATATGGGCTCGTGGGTGTGGCAAACACTTGTGTAGGACTTGGACTTTGTTTGTTACTGACTTTTTTAGGGCTTGTGCCTGAAGTGGCAAATTTGCTGGGTAACATAGCAGGCGTAATTAACTCCTATTTTCTCAATAAAAAATTTACCTTTAAATCCAAAAATTCTCATAAGCAAGATGCGTGGCGATTTGGCGTGGCAATGGGCATAGCATATCTGGCAAATTTAGCAACGCTAAGCATTAGTCATAGAATCTGTGGGATTGATGTGTATATTGCACAAATTCTCGCAAGTGTGGTTTATACCATTGTGGGCTACTTTATCAGTAAATTTTGGGCATTTAAAACCTCGCAACACCAAGACTTTGTATAATTTTTCTAAAATTTTTACTCTATTTCCAAATTATTTATATCTTTTTTTTTTAGAAATTAAGCTATACTTTTGATAAATTCTTATTAGAGGTATAAAAATGATAAAAAAGTCATTGCTATTTTTTACTCTCGTTTCTTTGGTGTTTTTGCGCGCTAATGAGGCACAAGTAGATGATGAGGTTACAAATGCGAATGAGGCTGAGAAAGTGCGTTTGGAAAAATCCAGCGTAAGCACAGGTGTTGCACTAGAGAGTGATATTGTCAATATTCCAGCGAGCATTACGGTGATAGATTCCACTCATATCCAAAAAATGCCAAACACAAAGATTGCTGATATTGTCAATGTTATCTCCGGTGTGCGTGTGGATAATAATACAAACTTTAATGCACGCCCACAAATTCGCATTCGTGGTGTAACTTATGGCACGCTTGTTATGCTTGATGGGGTGATTTTAAGTGATTTGGAGGGCGAGGCGAGAATCTTAAACCAAATATCCCTCTATGATGTGGAGCGTGTAGAAGTCGCAAAGGGTGCGTATTCTAGTCTCTATGGCACGGGCGCGATAGGTGGCGTGATACATTTCATCACAGCAATGCCAGAAAAGTTCGAGCTCCAAGCAATCGCAGGCTATGGCAATGAAATCCAAAAAGACACTGCAGATAAAAATACTTTTAGATTCTATGGAAGTGTTGGCGATGTGTTTTTTGATAAACGATTAAAGGTAAAGTTGAGCGCGGGATTCACCACCACAGATGGATATTCTAGCTACCCTACTTACCTATCAAGCACCAATGCTGACGCAAATGACGCAATAGCCGCAGGGGCACAGCAAAATAGCGCAGGGCAAGTGATTTTAGGCACGGGTGGTGATAGAGTGCTGCAAAGTTATGACATTTCGTTTAAGTCAAGCCTTGAGCTAGGTGAGCGTGATGAGGTGGGATTATCCTTGCGTCTTTCTAACCATAACTACGATATTAAAAACTTTCAGTCCTACTTGCGCGATAATCAAGGCAACCCTACTTATTTATTGAATAATAAAAATTATTTTATAGGCTCTGGGCTTGGTGGCATAGGGAGTTATACACATATTATAGGCAATCTTAACTATCTGCATAGCTTTGAGCAAAGCACACTCAAAATCACACTCTCAAGTATGAATCTCCTAAGTTGGTGGCAAGATGCCACTCAAGATGGCAATCAAAGTTTTAGCAGTGGTGCTGGAAGCACGCAAGATACGGATTCTTCAAGTAATTATTTAGATTTTATTTATGCAGATACTCATTTAAGCGACCATATTATTACCTTAGGAGCGCAGTTTCGCTACTATACCTACACACAAAAACAGCGTAATATGACAAATTGGCGTGATTATCATTCACGCACAGATTATCGCGTCCGATTTGGCACGGAGGCAGTGGCAGGTTCTGTGTATTTTAATATGGATTCATTATGGGTAGATTCTCCTAAGTTTGGTGCATTTGGCACCAGTATTGGATTGCGTTATGATTATTGGCGCAATTTTAATGGCTATTATGATAACCTCCTCTCTAATCCACAAGAACACAAACAAAATCAAAGCAATAGCGTGTCTATCCTGAGCCCCAAGTTCGCTGTGATTTATACTCCGCTTGATACACAAGAGCATACACTAAGGCTAAAGGCTTCTGTGGGACGCGGATTTCGTATGGCGACTTTGCGAAACAAATACCAATTCACCCACGCACAAACTTATTGGGAAATAAATGAGAATCTAAAAGAGGAGCACGCTATCAATACAGAAGTTGGCGTGGAATACGATAATAATGCGTTGCGCACGAGTTTGTATTTTTATAACCTTGAAATGTTTGATATGATATATCGCTCAGGCTCTGGTGCGCAAGCTGACCCATATAAATATATAAACGCAGGGAGAGGGAGGATAAATGGAATCGAGTTTGATATAAATATTCCTATTTGGCACGCGCTAGAGATTCAGGCAAATTACACACTAAGCAATGCCAAAGTGCTAAAAAATACTGCGCGTCCAGATTCTGTGGGGAAACAATTTGTAGGACTTCCTTTACACACGCTTAATGCAGGGGTTAATTATTTGCCACAATATGGCGTGTTTGCTTCTGTTTGGGCACATTATACACCAGCTTTTTATAATGATGATAGCAATTCGCCCATTATCCCAAATGTCTATGGAAGCTATGATTCTCAATTTGCCTTGAATGCCAAAGTCGGCTATACCTTTAAAAATAATTTACAGCTCTGCGCGCAATTCCTTAATATCACAAATAACCGCTACTATGATTTTTATCGTGTGGCAGGCGCGAGTTATTATCTCCAAATCGCGTATAAGTTATAAAGATTTTATCCACGCTACAAACAAAAAATGTAACTTTATTACAAACTTTTTGTTTTAAAATTCCTAAAATTTAGGTAGTTTTAAGACAAAAAGGCTTACAATGTGCGCGGAATTAGCAACAAAGCAATAAACCCAACACAGGCAAAAGGATAAAAAATGCAGGCAAATACAACTATAAGCACCACTCCACACACAACAAATTACCGAAAACATCGCTACTTGCTTTATTTTAGCGCGATGATTTTTTTTCTTGGATTCCCTTTTATCACCATTGATGGCAATCATATCTTTTTGCTTTCATTTGCGCACGGCGAGTTTCATCTACTTGGCACGCGTTTTAATATGCAAGAGCTCTATTTGTTGCCCTTTTTGCTCATAATCCTTTTTGTGGGAATCTTTTTCCTCACTACGCTAGGTGGTCGTATGTGGTGTGGCTGGGCGTGCCCGCAAACTATCTTCCGCACGATTTATCGCGACTTATTGCAAACCAAAATTTTTAAACTTCGTAATAAAATCTCAAATAAACAACGACCTTTGCGCCTAGATTCCCTAAGTGATAAACTTAAAGCAACTTTGGCATTTGTGATAATAATGTTTTTGTGCCTTGTGGCTACGGCGAATTTAATGTTTTTCTTTGTGCCACCGCTGGAGTTTTTTGAGGCTTTGGCTAACCCAAGTCAGCACCCGATTTTAATGGGATTTTGGCTTGGTTTTGGACTTTTTTTTACCGCTGATATTGCCTTTATCCAAGAAGTGTTTTGTGTGTATATTTGTCCTTATTGTCGTGTGCAAAGTGTGCTGTATGATGATGATACTATTATGCCAATTTATGATAGCAGGCGTGGTGGAGCGATTTATAATGCGGATTTGCAAAAAATCCCAGAAAAATTAAAGTTTAGAGAGCCTCAAGCAGAATGTGTGGAATGTGAAGAGTGTGTGAAAGTCTGCCCCGCGCACATTGACATTCGTAAAGGAATGCAACTAGAGTGCATAAACTGCCTTGAGTGCGTTGATGCGTGTGGAAGTGTGCAGGCACGATACAATCGAGCTAGTCTAGTGAATTGGAGTTCGCCATTTAGCACACAAAATAATGTCAAAATCCGCTATTTTCGTCCTAAGACTATCGCGTATATCGCCGTGCTTGCCATTGCGTTTGTAGCAATTTTGGTCGTGAGTGGCAAAAAAGAGGGAATGCTCTTAAATGTCAATACAACCACGCAAATCTATCAAATCACGCAAAAAGATGAGGGTGTGGTAATAAGCAATAGCTTTAAGGTGCTTTTTCATAATACTGATAGCGTGCCACACGAATTTTATATCGCTATTGAGAATCCAAGCAAAGATTCTGCTATTGCAGATAAGTTAAAAATAAGCAAGCCAAAAGAGCCATTTTTAGTAAAAGCTGGGCAAAAACGCACCGAAATTGTTACCGTTCAAGCATTAGAGCCACTTTCAAATAATCAAAAAGATGATAGTATTTTCCCATTTGTATTCCGCGCGTATGCGCTTGATGATGAGGAGAAAACCTTTGCTAAGCGCAAAAGCAACTTTACTTATCCAAGCCAAAAAAACATACAAGCACACTCTAACAAAGAGTAAAATGCCTCTATTAAGAATCTAAGATTCCTAATAGAGCGATAAAAAGCGGAGTTTGTGTAGATTTAATTTTATTTTTTACGCTCGAACGGCGAGTTTGTTAATTGCATCAGTGTTGAGTTCGTCCATATGTGAGCGCATTACGCGTTGATACATATCTACGAGGCGGTTTGTTTCGATGAGTGCGCTCATTTCTCGCACGGCATTGACATTGCTCTTTTCTACGAAGCCTTGTAGCATACCCATACTTCCAGCGAGGAGCTCTCGTTCATTTAGTCGCTCTTCTGGGAATTCATAGAGATTTTTACCGATTTTTTTCAAATAGCGTGGATTCTCAAAGCCAACTACTGCTAAGCCACCAATAGGCACTATTTCAGCGATTTCATCATTATTGAGCGCGCGCAAGTAGAGATTGCCATTTTTATCTGTCTCTAAATGCAAGCCCTCAGGCACAGAGATAGTCCCCTCAGAATCTAGCCCAGCGCGTGAGAGCACAGGGAAGCCTTCTTTGGTGCTTAAGATTCCATCGCTGTTAATGCTAAAGCTCCCATCTCGTGTATATCGCACGCCCTCAGGTGTGAGGATAGCAAAATACGCATTTTTGTTTTGCAGGGCGAAATCAAGGGGATTTTCTGTTTGTGCCATTGCCCCCACTTCTGTATCGGTGTATTCCTCGCTAATGATTGGCACTCTATCCATTGTGCGATTGAGGAATTTCGAGGCTTCGCGCGTGTGATTATCGATAGGAAGTTCGTGTTTGTGTGTTTGATAAAGTCGCAAGTAATCCCCGATGACTACATCATCGCGTTTAAACCCATTGGTGTTAAGATTTGCTAGATTGTTTGAGACAATATCAAGTTTGCTAAATTGCGTTACGATACCGCCTGTCGTGTTGTAATATCCACTTTGCATATAAACTCCCTTTTTAATGTAGATTCCAAACTTAAACTGCCAAAATTTAAACAAAAAATATTCCTCAAAATTCACATTAAATAAAACCGCTTATAATTGCAAGAAAATTCATCAAACAAGGAGCGCAAATGATAATGCAGGGCAAAAAAGGTCTTATCGTGGGAGTGGCAAATAATCGTTCGATTGCGTATGGTATCGCTAAGGCGTGCAAGGAGCAGGGCGCAGAGCTTGCTTTCACTTTTCTTAATGAGAGCTTAGAGAAGCGCGTGCGTCCAATCGCACAAGAGTTAGATTCCCACTTTGTATATGAGCTTGATGTGAGCAAGCCAGAGCATTTCAGCGCACTAGCGAAGAATCTTGCCAAAGATTTTGGCAACCTTGATTTTGTCGTGCATTGTGTGGCTTTCGCTCCCAAAGAGGCATTAGAGGGCGAGTTTATCAATACAAGCAAAGCCGCGTTTAACACTGCGTTAGAAATTTCGGTATATTCGCTTATTGAGCTAGCTCGTTGCACACTTCCATTACTCAATAAAGGCGCGTCTATCCTCACACTTACCTATCTTGGCAGTGTGCAGTATGTAACCAATTACAATGTAATGGGCGTGGCAAAAGCAGCATTAGAATCGAGCGTGCGTTATTTAGCCTATGACTTAGGGAAGCGAGGTGTGCGCGTGAATGCGATTTCTGCGGGACCTATTAAGACACTTGCAGCAAGTGGGATTAGTGATTTTAGCATAATGCTTAAATGGAATGAAGCAAACGCTCCATTGCGCGAAAATGTGAGTATCACACAAGTGGGGAACTCCGCAATGTATCTTTTAAGTGAGCTCTCAAGTGGCGTAACGGGCGAGATTCACTATGTGGATTGTGGGTATAATATAATGGGAATGTGCGCCACAGAGGAGCTAGATGGCAAGCTCACTCCGCGCTGGGATATAATCAAAAATCAGCAAGCCTAATCAATGCAAAAAACACTGCACCTCATTTCGCTTGGTTGCACCAAAAATCTTATTGATTCTGAAGTGATGCTAGGGAAGCTATCAAGCTACAAGCTAGTAGAGCAAGCGCATAATGCTGATGTTATTATCATTAACACCTGTGGCTTTATCCAATCTGCCAAGCAAGAGAGTTTGGAAAAAATCTTTAACGCCCATAGCGTGCGCAAAAAAGATTCTCTACTTGTGGTGAGCGGGTGTCTAAGCGAGCGATATTATGATGAGCTAAAGAGCGAAATCCCTGAGATTGACATTATCACGGGCGTTGGGGATTATGATAAAATCGATACAATGATAGAATCTAAACGCTCCTTGCATTCTCAAAAAGTCTTTTTGGCTGATGAGACGCATTCACGCGTGGTGGCAAATTCGACCTTTCACGCCTATATCAAGCTAAGCGAGGGGTGCAATCAACAATGTAGCTTTTGCGCGATTCCGCATTTTAAGGGCAAACTCCATTCGCGCACGCTGGATTCCGTGATTAAGGAGCTAGAGATTCTCTATAATCAAGGGTTTAGAGACTTTAGTTTAATCGCACAAGATAGTAGCTCATTTTTGCGCGATTTGGGTGTGAAAAATGGACTAAGTGCCCTTATTAACCGTATCGATAGTTTGAATCTCCCCATAACCGTGCGGATTTTATATCTCTATCCAAGCACCACTGATGAGAATCTTATTGAGAGCATTGCAAACTCATCAAGTTTTTTGCCCTACTTCGATATGCCATTGCAACATATTTCAAATGCTATGTTAAAAGTGATGAATCGCGGGGCAAACAAAGCCCACCACTTAAAACTTCTCAAACTAATGGATAGCGTGAGGGGGCGATTTTTGCGCACGGGATTTATCATAGGACACCCCCAAGAGAGCGAGCGTGATTTTAGCGAGTTGTGTGAGTTTGTGCGTGATTTTAGGTTTGATAGGATTAACGCCTTTGAGTTCTCTCCTCAAGAGGACACGAGGAGCTTTACAATGCCTAAGTTAGATTCCAAACTTATACAATCGCGTCTAAAAGTTTTTGAAAACATTATCAAAAAAAAGCACAAAGCCACACTAAAGAATCTGCTCCACCAAAAGTTAGAAATTATCATCGAGGGGCAAAGTGAGCTAAGCGAGCATTTTTATAATGCGCGTGCGCGACTTTGGGCGAAAGATATTGATGGCACTATCCTTATTAACGAAGTTGCCAATGGCATTGATATACGAGATAGCGCGTATGAATGTGAGATTACGCAAGTCAAAGATGAGTTTATTTTTGGCAAGGTGCTAAAAGCATTGTAGCGTTGCAATATGACTAGATTCTAATGCCTATTTATCACACTTGCATTAAGGAAATTTTGCAAAATCTCACACGCACTAAGAGAATCTACTCTCCCGTCTTTTTGTGCGCTTTGGCGGTTTTTACGCCCTAAATGCGCGAGTTTATCCTCGCTTTGCTTTGAGCTATAATCCTCATTGACAAAGTAAATTTCCCCGCTAAAGTTAAGGGTTTTGATACAATGCCAAATACGCAGTTGAGTTTGCCTAATCGCTTTATTTTCGCTTAATTCACCCGCTTCAAATGCACTATTAAGCGCACTTTGTGTTTGCACTCCGCATAAATGTGGCATACCCACCACGAGAGTCTTCGCTTGCCTTTGGACGAGGAGATTTTCTAGCTCACTTAGGGCTTGAGTTTTATTTTTGCGCGTAATTGCGGGCAATGGCAGGATTATCCCATTAAGGATATGTGCTAATCCAATGCGCTTTAGCCCCATATCACACGCGATAAGATTATTTTTTGCTCTATTCACTCTATTGTCCTAGATTATTACGCGCACGATTCCATTTTCGCGCACGATTTTTCCCTCTAGTTCGTATTCTAAGAGTATATCGCCAAACTTTTGATATGCTAACTCGAAACTTGGTGTGTTTTGACAAAAGCTTAGCACTTCATCATCACTTTTATCTTGCACGCCAAAGATTTCACTTATAAATGCACCAATGTCATAAATGCACCGCGCTTTGTTAGTTGAGAGGAGTTCTTGTGTGCCTAAACTTTCGTTTATCCTATGTGGCAAGACAAAAAGTGGCGTGTTAGATTCTAAAGCTAGCCGTGCGGATTGCAAGCTCCCAGAGCGTAAATCTGCTTGCGGGATTATGACTATATCACTTATGCCTACTACGAGGCGATTGCGCTCTAAGAAGCTGTGTTGGTGTGGCGTATAGGGACTTTCATACTCGCTTAAAAGAAGAGATTCTCTCCTTATGCGCTCTATGATTGTTTGATTTGCCTTTGGGTAGGTAATCTCAAGACTCGCTGGGGAAAACATTATCGTGTTTGGCAGGGCATTTGTATGTGCGATTATATCCACGCCAAGCGCACCACCGCTCACTACTACCCCGCCAGCTTTAGCAATGCTCGCGCTCAAGGTCGCACACACTTGCTTTGTGTATGGGTTTGGTGCGCGTGAGCCCACGATAGCCACTTTAATTGGAGAATCTAAAAGCCTCAAATCCCCCTCATAAAAGAGTTGTTTTGGCGGATTGCTTAGTGTGGAGAGAGCAGGGGGAAGCAAATCTAGTGTATTAAAAGTTTTGGGCATATTGAAATTTTGAGCGGTTATAGAGTTTGATATTTTGCGTATAGAGGTGGTGTTGGAGTTCGCTTGGGCTTATGAGCTCCACTTCGCTAAAGTCCGCTCCTCTAAGTGCTTGGAGTGTTTCTTTGTGTGGGTGGCATATAGCAATCGCATAGCCCTTTTTCTTTGCTTTGGCTATGGCGAGATTGATTTGCGTGGCGATACTTTGTGTGTGAATGGTGTTGTCTAAAAATATATCGCGTTGCATTATGAGCCGTGATTGCTCGCGTGCGATTTTTGGGCTTACTATATGCTCGCTTGTTACGCTATCGATGAATTCTAATCCAAATTCATCAAGCACTTCAAGGAGATTTTGCATATCTTGTTTGCTTGAAGTGAATTTCGAGCCCGTGTGGTTGTTGATAAATTTGAGATGAGGGAAGTCGCCCTTAATGCGTGAGAGCACTTCACGCAGGGCGTCTTTGCTCGCGCCCACTTCGATTGGTTCTAGTTCGTTTTGAGCGAAGTTGATTGCTTGAAGTGGCAAATGCACCATATATTCGCCCTCCCAGCTTTGCGTGAAGTCTTGGATAAGTTGTGGAGTTTTTGGCGAATAAGGTGTCTTTGGGAAAATTGATGGCGTGATATTAAGCCCCAAATTTGCAAGATTATTAAGTTGTCTTTTAGTGTGAATGTCGTCCATAATGATAAGGAGCTTTGGCTTTTGCCCGTCATTAAGCGCGGTTGTGGGCGTGGATTTTGTATCTTGTGGTGGAGTATTTTGTGCGGTGTTTGTGTGGGCTTTTTTGTCTTGCTTGGTGGGGTTATGTGTCGCGTCATAGAGCTTTTGCGCTTCTTGCCATTCCTGCACAAAGTGCGTGATAATGGAATCTGAGAGCAACCATTCGCCAAAGGCGCAAGACACAAGGAAAAACGCAATAACAAAAAATCTCAAAATGCCCTCACTTATGGTAATATCAAGTCTTATGTAGGAGAAACTTATCGCAGAGATTCTATGATTTTTGTGCTAAATTTCTGCTTAAATTGGATTATGAATCTTAAAAAGCAACGGATTGTATGCTTTTGTAACGATAAGCACTTTATCCCCTTCTTTGAGGTCTTGCGCGGATTTTGTATCATAGAGAATCTGCGCTATTTCGCTTCCACATAGCACTTTTAATATGCACGATACACCATCAACGCGTTTTTCTAAGATTTCCCCGCTCAAATTCACCTTGCCACTTAGCTTTGTGTGCGCGAAAATCTCGCTTGCATTTCCCTTGCACTTGATTTTGCCATTTTCTAGCACCCAAATTTTACTCGCAAGTTTGAAAATCTCACCAATATCGTGGCTTACAAGCAAGGTCGTAATGTTAAGATGATAATGAAGTTTAGCGATTTCATCTTGCAAACTCGCACGCATAGCAGAATCGAGCGCACTTAGTGGCTCATCAAGCAATAAAATCTTTGGCTTGCGCACGAGCGCGCGTGCGAGTGCTACGCGTTGGGCTTGCCCGCCAGAGATTTGGTGTGTGCCAGATTTGAGGATTGGCTCTAGCTCCATTAGTTTGATAAGCCAATTTGCAAAATCACACTCCTTTTTATTTTCTAAGCCAAAGAGGATATTATCAAGCACGCTTAAATGCGGGAAAAGCGCGTAATCTTGAAACATATAGCCAATAGCGCGCTTTTGTGGTGGGAGGAATGTCTTGCCATCTTGCCATACTTGCTCGCCTACTTTAATGTAGCCAGAATCTGGCAAAGTAAGCCCGCTTAAGATTCGTAAAATTGTGGTTTTCCCCGCGCCACTTTTGCCAAAGAGCGTGAGAAACTCGCCAAATTTCAACCCCTCCTTGATATGCAGTGAGATGTTATGCGAGCCTTGAGCGGAGTAGCCAATGAGCTTTTTGCTAAAGTCAAGTTCTATATCCATTTGCGCGCTCCTTAGATTCGAAGAATCTTAAATAATGTTGGTTATTTTTTTATCAAAATATTTGCGTGTGATGTAAAATATCGCACACAAACTCACAAAGCTAACGATAAACAAGCACAGCGCGTATTGGTGCGCGAGCGCGTAATTGAGGCTCTCTACTTCCTCATAGATTGCGATACTTGCGACTTTTGTCTCTCCAGCGCGTGAGCCACCTATCATCATCACCACGCCAAATTCCCCAATCGTGTGTGCGAAGCTCGTTACACACCCTAGCAAGATTGCAGATTTCACATTCGGCAATAGCACAAAAAACAGCGTGTAGAGCTTACTTTTGCCAAGTGTGTAGCTCGCTTCTTTAAGCGAGTTTGGCACAGAGCAAATGCCGTTTTTAATGGGATTTACCATAAATGGGAGGGAAAAAATCACGCTCGCAATCACCAGTCCGCCAAAGCTAAAAGTGATTTGAAAATTAAAATGCTCGAGCAAAAATTTCCCCAAAAAGTTATGTTTGCTCAACGCCACGAGCAAGTAAAATCCAAGCACGCTCGGAGGCAACACTAAGGGCATCCATATAAGGGCTTCAAGCATTGTGCTAAACTTAGAAGTTGTGGCATAAAAAAAATACGCCAGCGCGATACCGATAGGCAAAAGCACCGCCGTAGTGATAAATGCCAGCTTAAAGGTAAGAATCATAGTTTCTAAAAATTCTTCATCTGCAAATGCTTCCATTTAAACTCCGCTTAGATTATGCTTGTAACTCAAGTAAAATATCGCTTGGAGCGACAAGCCACGCGCAATCTTGCCCCACTTCTAATCCATTGTCATCTATGCTTGCTATGAGCGCGCTTATGCCAGCCTCGCATTCCACACGCGTGAGAATCTCCTCGCGCTCAATCTCTACAATCTTGCTTATAAAGTAGTTTCGCGTAGGCAGTGAGAATTGTGGCGCATTAGACTTGAGTGAATCTTTTGTCCCATTGTGCTTAAAAGACTTGCTAAAATCCACCTTGCACACCAGCACTTGCGTTTGTTTAAAAATCGCTTTGACTTTATCGCCCACTTTCCACGGTCTGCTTTCATCAACGACAATAAGCGTATAAATCTTCCCAAACACACAATCCAGCGTGATAAGCGCGAGATTTGCGCTTTGTGTGATATTTGAGATGATTGCATTAAGTTGATTCATTGTCCTAATCCAAAGAGATTCTAAGTTATGTTTTTGATTAGAGAGTTTATAAATAAAAAAAACGCAAGTGCAAAAGCGTCCAAAGCACTTCCACACTTGCGCATCGCTACACTAGCAAAAGCCGTGCCTACTTTAAACCTTTATCAAAGTCCAAAGTGCCTTATGGCTTATCATAGCCATAATCTGCAAAGACTTTTTGCGCCTTATCGCTGAGCAAATACTCCGCGAACTCTTTTGCAAGTTTTGAGTTCTCCCCCGCTTTTGTAACCACCAACGCCTGCACGATTGGGTCATAATATTTTTGGTCAATTATGGTGTAAGTGAGGTCTGGATTCTCATCTTTTACCTTGCCTTTAGCCACCATTGATAACGCGGTGAATCCCACATCAGCAGAGCCTTGTAGCACATAAGTAGTCGCCTCGCTAATAGATTGCCCGATAGCAAGTTTCTTATTGAGAGGTTTTTCTTGCTTGGTTTTCTTTAGATAGCTTTCAGTCGCGCGTCCATAGGGAGCTACTTTAGGATTAGGCATTGAGATATGTTGCACTTTGGAATCTTTTAAGATAGCCTCGCTACTTGCGTTAAAGTCTTTGTTGATACTAAAAATCACAAGTTTGCCTTTGACATAGTTTTTTGCCTCGCCTGCGGCATTCCCATCAGCGACTACTTTCGCAGGATATTCGCTATCAGCCGCGATGAAAAGCTCCGCCTTAGCCCCCTCTTTAATCTGCGCATACGCATTCCCCGAAGCGATATAGCTTACCTCAATCTTATCTTTTTTGTGCGTTTTGAGAAAATCCTTTTTAATATCCTCAAGCACGAATTTTAGGCTTGCCGCCGCTAAAACTTGAATCTTTTCTGCAAATGCACCGCTAAAAAGCAATGCGCACACTAAAAGCACTCGTAACATACAAACTCCTTATTTGGAAAGATATAAAATCGCTCTTGCAATTCTAATAAACCTATCGAACTTAAAAAGCCAAAAGTATTCGCATAGTTGTCATACTTAAGGGCTAAAAGCCCGAAGTATCTCAAAATTTCACAAAGTAAAGTTATAGAGATATTTCGCTACGCTCAATATGACAAATTCGTGTTTGAATGCTTCAACCAAGTCGAAAGTTTTTAAAAATCGCAAATGATTTAAGCTAAGCATTGTAGCAATTTTTTAGTCAAATGCTATATTTTTTGATATATTTTGTAAAATCTTTTACATAGAGTGTAAAATCTTTGCAAAAAAGTCGCCTATTACTTGACAAACGCCAAAGAGGGTATTATACTTTTGGTGTCTTTTAAGGCTTATTGTGAGTTATTAAGGACTTTAATCTTTGGTGTATTTTAAAGCATAGAGCGACTTTGATAGACTTTTGATAGATTTAAAGAAGTCTAGGAGAGTTTGTATATGTTTTTTTTATAAACCTTAGTTGAATCTCTTTATTAACGCGCTTAAACATTAAAAGATGAAATTTAACCCCAAAAAGGAGTTTATATGAAAAAGATTGCAGTTTCTAGCGCGTTATGCGCTTTGTTGGCGTTGCCAAGTGTAGGACTTGGTATGAAAGTCTATGATAGTGATGATAAATCACTCGATTTCTATGGAAGTATCCGTGGCTTTGTCGGCGGTGGTGCTCCTGTGGGCACAGATATGCTTACTTCTAGTAGTAGCGTTGACAATGGTGCTTTCACTTCGGGTATACAGTCAATACCGGGCTCTGGCTATGGCTCTTACCTTGCAGGCTTGCAAAACAACACCCACTTTGGTTTTAACTTCAAATCTGGCAAAGTCAGCGGTAAAATCGAAGTAGGTATGAGAGAGGGCGGTGCGCTTGGAAGTTCTGATGGCAAGGATGCAGGATTCCGTTATTTTTACGGGACTTATGACTTCGATGGCGCAGGCAAGCTCTCATTTGGTAAGATTGGGACGATTTCTGCTGAGGGCGGATTCACCAGTGATTTTAACAACAACAACTCGGCTGGGCAAGGTTTTGGTTCAGTAGCAGCAGCGTCTCGTCATCTCCAACTCCAATACCAAATCTCTAGCTTCACTATCCAGCTTATCCAAGATAATAATAACGGCATAGGCGACGGCTGGACATTCGCTCCTATTGGCTATTCTGCTACGCCAAGGGTGGCTATCGGCTGGACACCAAAGATAGAGAATCTGAAGCTTAAAGTCGCAGGGACAATCAAAAAATATGCTGGGAGAGACTTTGCCGCTACGAGTGCGACTGCGTGGCATATCTTCGCTGGTGTGCGCCCGACCTTTGGGAGCTCCTATCTTAGCTTTGTGATTAACTATGGTATCAACGGACATCTCTATGGCGAGCAAGCGACTAACGCTTCTAGCGGTCAATATGGCTACAATAACCTCAATGCAGCTGCAGGACTCGACGCGAAGCGATTTGGCGCGCACTTGGAGTATGGTTTAGGACTTGGGAGCACGACTAAACTCATCATCGGTGCTGGGTATCAGCTCACTTATGGTGGTGTAGGGCAAAGTGAAACTTCAACTAATAATATTAGAGACATAAACGCTGCAAAAGTGTTTATCCAACTCCCAATCAAACCTAGCAAGGAATTCACTTTCGCACCACAAATCTCATATATGGATACAGCCGTTACGACTACCACAGGCACGAGTCATATCTCTGGTGCAGTGGGTATGGTGCGCCTAATGTATGACTTCTAGGAATGACTCATTTTGGAATGACTCATTTTGGAATCCTAAAGATAAAGTAGCTTTATGCTACTAAAGCCCCTCTTTATTAAGGCGGGGCTTATATTAGGGCTTTGATTTAAGTCCTAATGAACCTCCTTGTAACAAAATTTTGTGCTTTGCATATTTCAAGGCTTGCGGGGATACAGAGCCCCCAGCCTTGCTTTCGTTGGCTTAATGTATCACTTACTAAATCGCTTAAAAAGGTTGTTGTGGTTGTCTATTGCATAAAGTGTGAGTGTGGTTTCACTAATTGCATAAAGCACTAAAATATCGCCCTTTAGATGAAACTCTCTATAATTTTTGAGTTTGCCTTGTAACTGATGGTCTTTATATTTGGATTGTAGAGGTTTGCCATTGCGGAGGGTATCTAACAATGGATTTAAGGATTGTAGGTCAAATCCATTTTTGGTTAATGCTTGTGCGTCTTTTAAAAAGGATTTCTTATACTCAAGCTCACGCATTAGGAATTAGTCCCGCTTCTTTCGCCTCTTTTATAGCCTTAAGTATATCTGTTGGTTCATTTGCTGGAGTGATAATGGCTGTTTCACTCGCCAAAGATTCTAGGCATTTTTTAGTTGGTTTTAGCTCCGTTTGTGCTATCTGCTTTTGGTGTATCTTTATCTTTGCTTTTTGAACTTCTACTAAGTCGCTTTGTAAATTTTTAATTTTCTTTTCAGCTTTGAGTTTTAGTGTATCAAATTCTTTTTGTGTTTGTATGATTTGCTTATGAATCTTCTGCTCGAGGTTTGTTAGCTTTTTGTTTGAATAAGTTTCTAATACTGCTATATCCATTTTTTATCCTTGTTAGGTATATTCAATCTGTAAAATTATACCATAAACAAACCACACCTTAGCCATAATGCAAATAAAGGGAGAGGTTTTATAGATTCCTAAAAATAGAGTTACGCCTTGACATTAAGCATTCCCTCGTAGTAATACTCTTGGGGTTTTTTATCCTCTTTTTGCTCGATTTCCCATTGCTTTTTTGCTTGCTCTTGGCGTTGTTGCTCTTGTTTGTTGCGCCCATTTTCATTGATAGCTTGGGAATCTTCAGTCCCGCTCACTTGCGCGACTTCTTGGAGTTTGCGCTCAAACTCGTTTTTGTTTGATTCTTGGATAATGTCAGGGCGACCCTGTGCGTTTGCAAGCTGTGTAGAGCCAGCTTGCGCGTTTTGGTTAATGTAGGTAATGTTTCCAACTAAACTTACTGCCATTACACACCTCCTTATTTTCTCAGTTCTAGGGTTTTATGTTTCGCGTAAATCACATTTGCTCCTTGCATAATTTTGACAAATCTGCGTTGAGTATAATCGACACTAAAGCTCCCTGAATGAAGCGCACACAATCCAATGAGAATCTCTCCAGCCTTGTGGATAACCTCCTCGCTTAATCGTGCCTTACCACAAAAGATAAGCAAATGTGAGCTAGGAATATCTCTAATGTGCATCCACATATCATCGGCGTGTGCGAGCTTTAGCAACTCTTGGTTTTGCTTAGCATTTTTGCCAATGCCAATCTTAAAGCCCTGTATATAAAACACTTCAAAATTCGTTCCTTTTTTTTGTATTTTTTTATTATTTTGTTCTTTTTGTGCGTAAATTTTAATGTCTTGGAGGCTTAAAGCGTTTGCTACAAGGTTGCTTTGGGCTTGCAAAAACGCAAGGGAATCGTGTATGTTTTGGATTTGGATATGCAGATTCTTTGCCTTTTGGCTGAGTTTTTTGCTTTGGGTGAAATATTGCTGGGCGAGGTGCGAGAGTGTTTTGCTCCCCTCTAGTGTAGGGATTTGTAGTGTATTTTGGGCGTGAAACTTCGCGCGTGTATCGCGAGGCAATTCACTACAAGGCAAATCATCAAATGGTGCATTTAGGCTAAGGCAGGGTGCGTTAATGCTATGAGGCGCAAGCGTGTGAATGCGCGCTAAGATACTTTTCGCATAGAATCCAAAAAGCGCGCTTTGTGTGTCTAAATCCTTTTGGTTTGGCAGAGAATCAAGCGTGCAAAGGAGCTTTTGCTTTTTAGATTCTAAGGATTTAAGCGCGCTTTGCTTGGCGTTTATAAGCGTGTCTTGCAAATAAGAATCATAAAGCGTGGCTAAAAACTCCACACTTACGCTCACTTTATCGCTATTTTTTGGTGGATTTGCTGGCTGGGGCAAGGGACTTAAGACTTTGCCAACTTGGACTTGGCGCAGAGATTGCGTGATATGGCGCAGAGATTCTAAGACAATGTTTTTTTCATTAAGTAAAATGGCGTTGGTGTATTTGCCTGTAAATTCCAAAACAAGGCAAAAAGATTCTTGTTTATAAGAGTTTTGATTTGCGCAATGCAACTCTAAAATGCGATTGTTCCCATCGATTGTAGAATCTAAAAGTGTGGCATTGGTGCAAAGGGCTTTGAGTTTGTTATCAAATGGAGCTTGGTAGTTTTTCGGGCTTAGTGGCGCATTTGAGAGGCTATAAATCCCACTTTTAGAGCGTGCTAAATCAATGAGAAAAAGTGTGCCTTGCAGGTTTAATAGCAGTGCATTATCATCAACGCGCTTGCAAAAATATATTTTATCAAATGTGTTAAAGAGCTCGCTTACGCCCTTTAAAATGCCTAGATTCATAGTTTGTATCCATTGTTTAAGCGTTAGACTTTGTTTTTGCTTAGGGCTTGCTTGGCAAACTCTAAGGCTTCTTTTGTAATTTGTGCCCCGCTAATCATTCGCGCGATTTCATTCGCTCGCCCAGCAGAATCTAGGAGCTTTACCTCGCTTTTATCCCCGTTTTTATACACAAGATAGTGATTATCCGCTAAGGTTGGCATATGGGGCTGATGAGAGATTGCAAAGATTTGATAAGAGGTGGAGAGCTTTTTAAGAATCTTTGCCACACCCTCGCTTTCTTGTCCGCTTAAATTTGCATCGATTTCATCAAGCACGAGGATTCCCGCACGCTTGGCTACACTCGCGTCAATACACATAAGTCCAAGTCGCAAGCGATTATATTCCCCAGCACTTAGCGTGCTAATGCCACTGCCACCGAGCGTGATAGCGCATTCATCGCTTCCGCGCTCGGTCTTTGTGTTTTGGTTTAGCGTGATAGAGAGGGGCTTTAGGTGGAGCTCATCAGTGAGGGAGCTTAGGGCATTTTGGAAGTCTTTAAGTGCGTTTTGTCGTGTAGTGTGTAGTTGCGTATCAAGTGTATGGAGAGAATCTTGGAGGGCTTTAGATTTTTTTACCAAGTCATTTTTGGTAAAGTCCATATTTTCGTATTGCTCGAGTTTTTGCTTTTGCTCTTTGGCGTGGTTGAGCGCGTTTGCCACAGAGCCGTATTTATGCACGAGCGTAGAAATGCTTGATATGCGTTCTAAGATTTGCTCGGGGTTGGTGTCCTCTAGGGATTGGAGTTGAGAGAGCTTAGATTCTATAATCGCTTCTAATTCTCTCACTCCCTCGCTAAAGGCGATACAACTCTCATCGCTTAGGGCTAAAAAGTTATCCACGCACCCCGCTTGGTCTAAAAACGCCTGCACGCTTTTAATCCCCTCAGCGATTTTTTCTTGTTTGCTTAGTGTCTTTTTAAGCTCTAAAAGCTCCTCGTATTCGCCCTCTTTTGGCGCGATAGAATCTATTTGGTTTATCTCAAAAGTGGCGATTTCTTTGAGCGAGGCGATTTGAGATTCTTGAGTTTTAAGCGTTTCTAGCGCGTTTATCGTGTCTTTTAACTCTACAAATGTCGTTTTGTATTCTTTGAGAATCTGTGCGTGCTTTGGTGTGCGCGTAATGATAAAATCATCAAAAATGCGTAAAATGTTTTTCGCACTCATATCCTCATCACTGCGTGCGCTAATATGCTTGCCAAAGCCAGAGACGATTTCATTTAGTCGCTTTTTAGAGCTTGATTGATGATTGAGAAAATAGCGCGTTTTTTCTTTTTTTAAAATGCTAAGCACGATTTCTTCATCATCTAAGATTCCATATTCATCGAGGTTGATTTCTAGCTTGCTTGTGGCGATATTTGCCTCGATGAGCTCGGCATTGCTATCTTTAATGCCAAAAATGCCAAGCAACGATTCCATAAAGACGGATTTTCCACTCCCGCTTGCTCCACTAAAGACATTAAAGCCATTTTTTAAATGCAATTCTAAAAGCGAGAAAGCGGGCGAGTTGTGAATCAAAATGCGTGTAATCATAGCTCACCCCATTTAAACTTTTCGCGCAGGATTTGGAAGTAATTGCGCTCTTTTGGGTAGATAAGCAATGCGCTATGCTTTGAAGAGTGGATAAAGATTCTATCTTGTGGCAAAAGTGTGTGGCTTTGTTGCCCATCGCATAGCAAGGTAGCGGGACTTTTAACGCTAAATTCTAAGCGCATTTGACTATCGATAATAAGCGGGCGTTGAGTGAGAGAGTGCGCTGCGATTGGCGTTAAAAGGATATTTTTACAATATGGATATACCACGCACCCTCCCACTGAAATATTATACGCCGTAGAGCCTGTGGGCGTAGCGATGATGAGCGCATCGCAAAAATAAGTATTAAAAAGCTCGCCCTCAATTTTTGCTGTAATATCAATAATCCCTGAAATACTTTGTTTAGAGATAAAAAACTCATTAAAGGCATAAAAAATCTTAGGTTTTTCTCCCTCGCGGATAATTTCACACTCAAGTATTAAGTGCTCTTTGATTTCATACTCACCTGTTTTAAGTTTAGGGATAAAGTGTGCAAATTCATTGGGATTCATCGCAGTTAAAAATCCAAGTCGCCCCGCGTTTATCCCCATACAAGGGATATTTTTCCCATAGCATTCGCGGATTGTCGCAAGAAGTGTGCCATCGCCTCCAATGGAGAGCAATATATCAGCCCACGCGATTAAATCTGCAAAGTTCTCTCCATTTGTATGAAGGCTTTTGGCACTTGTGGAATCTAAGCGCGCTTGTATCTCATTTGCTCTAAAAATATCACACAGATTCTCAAATGGAGATTTAAGCTCTGGGCTATCAGGGCGTAGAATCACGCCCACTTTGGTAATATTTTTACAATGTGTAGTTTTCATTCACACTCTTTATTGTAGAATCTTAGCAACTTATAGGCTTGTATTGTAGCATAAAAAGATAATTGTGCTAAGCACACTGCGCTTAAAGGATAAAGCGATTGATTTATAACTCTATTTTTGCACAAAATCACTTGTAATCTTGCGCACCATACCACCAAAATTGATTTTTAATATGGTGGTATCGTTGTTTTGTTCAATTTCTATTATGCGTCCATTACCAAAAAGTTTGTGATTTACAATGTCATTTAGTGCGAAATTTGTATCGTTATTTTTATTTTGTGGTATGGGTGATATATCCTCTCCATTTGCGCCACTCTCCGCGAGAAATCGTGAGCGCACAAGGTGAGGCTCTCTTTTGCCGTGAAAGAGCCGTGATTGTGCGCTTGAGAGGTAGAGCTGCTCCTTTGCACGAGTAAAAGCCACATAGCCAAGTCGCCGCTCCTCTTCTAAATCTGTGTCAGTCAATATCATAGGGAAAAACCCCTCTTCTAATCCAATCACAAAGACGCTCTCAAATTCTAAGCCCTTAGCACTATGCACACTCATACAACTCACACATTCACTCGCATACTCATCAGCACTTGAGCTCAGTGAGATATTGTTTAAAAATTCTTGCAAGCCCTCATCTGGATTTTGCCTAAAATAGTCATCTAAAACACCATAAAATTCATCAATATTTGCCATTCTATCTATGCGTTCTAATGGCGTAAAATCACTACTAAAATCAAAACTTTCTTTAAATTGCGTGATAAATTCAAGCATTGAGTCCTCTTGCGTGAGCTTTTTTAGAGAATCTAGCAATGCAAAAAACTCCTCTAGTGTGTTATAATTCTTTTGTCCAATGAGAGTGGCACACTCCTTTGGGTAGGCACAAAAGCACGCATACACACTCAAATCTTTTTGCTTAGCGATGGCTTGCAATCGTTCTTGGGTTGTTTTGCCAATCCCACGCTTTGGTTTGTTGATGATACGCATTAGCGAGAAATCATCATTTGGGTTAATAAAAAAGCGCAAAAAGCTAATAATATCTTTGACTTCGGCACGCTCATAAAATCGCTGTGCGCCGATGAGTTTGTAGGGAATCTTCGCACGATTAAGCGCATCTTCAATACCACGACTAAAGGCGTTAAGACGAAACAAAATGGCAAAGTCTTGCGCGCTTTTGCCTTGCGTGAGTGCTTCTTTAATGATTGAGGCGATGAGATTGCCCTCAGCTATCTCATCGGGCGAAGTGAGGACAGAAACAGCACTGCCAGAATCTTTTTGGCTTTTGAGATTCTTCCCCAATCGTTTTACATTATGCGCTATAAGGGTGTTTGCAAGCTCTAAAATCTGTGGAGTAGAGCGATAATTTTCCTCGAGTTTAATTGTGCGTGCGTTGCTAAATCGCTCTGCAAATTGCAAAATATTAGAAATATCAGCCCCCCTCCAGCTATAAATGCTTTGGTCATCATCACCCACCACACAGATATTTTGGTGCGTGCAAGTGAGCAAGCATAAAATCTTATATTGCAATTCGTTGGTATCTTGGTATTCATCAACCATAATGTAGTTGTATTGTTCGCTTTTTTGCTTAGCGAGATTCTCATTTGAGCGTAAGATTTCATAAGTAAGGGAGAGCAAATCATCAAAATCAAGGGCATTGTGAGCGAGCAAGTATTCCTCATAGCGCATATATGCTTTGCTTAGGGCTTTAAATTCTGGGGAGTGGGCGTCTTTTAGCGCGACTTCAGGCTTAAGGCATTTGTTTTTATATGATGAAATATAGGCAAGCGTGCGTGCGGGTTGGATTTCTGGGGCGAGTGTTTTGGCGATTTTTTTACAATCTTGCGCATCAAGGAGAGTGAAATTCACATCGCGACCAAGCAAGTGGATATGGAACTTTAAAAATAACAAGCCAAAACGATGAAAGGTGCAAAGCAATGGCGGGGCTTGTGTGCTTTGACCAAGAAGCTCCATAGCACGCATTTTCATTTCATTTGCTGCCTTGTTAGTGAAAGTAAGCGTAAGGGTATTTTGCGCGGGGATTCCCACTTCTTTGATGAGGTAAGCTAAGCGCGTGGTGAGAGTCTTTGTCTTGCCACTGCCCGCACCTGCTAGCACGAGGAGCGCGCCATCAATGTGTTTGACTGCTTGTAGTTGCTCTGCATTAAGGCTTTTGAGACTTTGATGAAGTGGAGAATCTTTTTGGTTTTGCATAATTTTCCTTGCAATATCTCAATTTTGCGCGTTATTATAGCAAAAGCAAGCACATTTAAATCGCTCGCCTAAAATTTGTGGGTCTAGCAGACTTTTTGCCTTAGCGACTTCTCTAAGATAGAGTGCATTATGTGTGTGTTGCGAAAAGATTTCTAAAAGTTTTGTGATTCCCATTTTTTCCACAAGGGCACGATTTTGCGGGAGATAAAAAAGTCTATCCATTCCATTAAGCGCAAAAAGTTCTCCAACAAAATCAAAATCTACATCAGCAGTTATATCAGCACATTGATAAAAGGATTGCAGGCCTATTTTTTGCATATCCTCAAAGCTAAAAACTTGATGATTGATATAGGAGCGGATATAGGAGCGTGGATTAAGGCTTGAGTGTGTGTCATAATCAAAGGTAAGAAAATATGCGTTTTTAGCGCATTTAGCGCATTTGGCAATATCGCGTATAAATGCTGGCAGAAATGGACTTATCGCGCCATTACGAGAATCTAGCGCGTTTTGCTTTAAGAGATTTTGTAGAAGCGCGTTTTGTGGAGCGAACGCATTGTGAGATTGTAGCACTTTTTGTGCTTTTGGAATGCTAAGCCATTGGAGTGAAAAATTTTGCACAAAAAGCATTGTTTTATCCTCAAAAATATCCACACCAAAAGAGTCAAAAAGCTCATTACTCACAAAAAATACGCTTGCGTGAGAATCTATGCTTACTTGGATTTGGGCGAAATTTTCATAGATGATAAAGTTTGGAATCTCCGCGTTTTGTTGGGATTGGCGTAGCGATATAAGTGGCTCAAGCGTGGCAAATGTAGTGTGCTCCATCACACCATAAGAGAGCGAATGTAAAAAGTTGGCAATATCACGCAATAAAAAACCCTTGTCCGCACCAATTTCAATAATATAAAGTGGTAAGGAAAGTTTGCCCTGCTCTAAGAGTGAGAGTATGAAGTTCGCAATGCTCCCACCAAAGAATCTGCTCGCGCTTACCGAAGTGTAAAAATCCCCATCTTTACCCACGCGAGAAGTGCTGTGATAGTAGCCTTTATCTGCGTAAAGGCTCTCTTGCATCCACGCGCTAAATGGTTGTAGTTCGTGGTTTTTTTGGTTTGGCATTAGTGCGAGATTTGGGCTTTACACTGCTTGCTAAAGAAGCAGGAGCATTTGTCGTTTTAGGTGTTTGATTCTTTGTTTTAATGCTTTTGAGTGCCTTTTGGAATCGTCTAAATCCCTCATCAATCTCACGCTTGCTAATAAGCAATGGCGGGAGGAATCGCACCACGCCTCTACCTGAGCGGAGCACAAGTAGTCGTTGGGTAAAGCACGCTTGTAAAATATCTTGTTGGACTTGCTCGCTCTTTGCCTTTAAGCCACACATTAGCCCAAGCCCTGTTTTGTGGATAAAAAGCGTGGGGTATTTTTTAAGTAGAGAATCTAATTTGGCGTTAAAATACACAATCGTGCGCTTTAGTTTCCCGCTATCATAGGCTTTTTCTAGGATTTTTATAGCCTTTAAACCAGCACTTGTGCTTAAGAAATTGCCCCCAAATGTGCTCCCGTGCTCACTTGGCGCGAAAATATCAACACGACTTGTCATACACGCGCCTATTGGCACGCCACCAGCCAGCCCCTTTGCCATTGTGATGACATCAGGCTCTATCCCATAGATTTTAGAAGCAAAGATTTCACCGCTACGATAGATTCCGCTTTGCACTTCATCGACCATTAGCAGGACATTTTTGGACTTTAAGAGCTTTGCAAGCTCAATCACTTGAGCTTTATCCATTTGCTCAATCCCACCTTCGCCCTGCACGAGCTCTAAAAGCACGGCGCAAGTTTGAGAATCTAGCACATTAGCAATGTCTTTAATATCTTTTGCATACACAAATCCATCGGGATACGGACCAAAATGTTTGTGCATTTTGTCCTGTCCTGTGGCTTTGAGCGAAGCAATGGTGCGCCCGTGAAAGCTAGAATCGAGCGTGATAATTTTGTATCGCCCGCTTGGATTCCCAAATTTGCGTGCTATTTTGATAGCGCATTCATTTGCTTCTGCCCCAGAGTTTGAGAAAAACACACGATACTTGGTGTTTGAGCGAGAATTTTTTGTATAGCAATCGATGATTTTTTTTGCAAGTCTTGCTTGTGGAGCGATATGGTAGAGATTTGAAGTGTGGATAAGTCTTTTTGCTGCTTTGTTGATTGCTTTTGCAAGAGCTTTATTTCCGTGTCCTACACTCACTACGCCAATACCCGCACCAAAATCTATATAATCTCTTCCTGCTTCATCATATAAAGTTGCGTTTTTTCCTTTTTTAAAGGCAACATCTGCGCGCTTGTAAGTATGGAGCACATATTGTGTATCAATGGTTTTAATGTCTTGTAAGTTCATTCTCTCTCCCACTATTTAGTTTAAAAATGAGTGATTATATCCTAAAAGCCACAAAAATGCGACACAAAAGACTTGCAAATCTTAGGCATATTGAGTGATTATAAATATGGATTGTTTTTTGCTTAAATGCTCATACATACATTTTATTTTTGGAGCTGTATTATGCAAATTAGCGCGTTTTCACCATATACACCACAGCCCTCCACTCTTGATTCTCTAAGCAGGCAAGGCACGGGAGACTTCGCACAGAGTGCTTCTGGGACTTCAAATACTAATGCCAATTCCAATGGCTATGAGGCTAATGGACGCGAAGAGAGAGCAAATGAGGCAAAAGATAAGCCTCAAAATTTGCAAAGCACTGCGGATAGAATCGCACAACAAGGCGTGAATAAGAGCTCTTTTGATGATGCTTTGGAAGTAAGTCAAAGTAGCCTCCAAGATTCCCTGCCAGAGCATTTTGGACGCATTACTTATGGATTGGCACTCATAGAGCAAATGAGCGATAATGAGTATCGTGCATTTTTACGCGCCACAGAGGGGTTAAGTGATAGTGAAAAAATAACAATGGCACAAAGTCTCTATCGCTTTACAGACCTCTATCAAGGGCGCGAGGAATCAATTAATCAAGACCCAATCTTACAAGAAAAGTATAAAGCCTTTGGTGTGAGTGATAAGGAAATTACTTCGTTTTTAAACCGCTACAAAAACGCGTATATGGAGATTGCAAGTCAAAATATCTCACAAAGCAATGTGGCTATGCTCAACTAGCCACCAAAAACCTTGAAATTAAAAAGAGCAAAATTTAAAGACTTTGTAAGCAAAGTTTTTTTATAATCTCATCTTTGCTTACAAAATACGGTTGTTTTGCGAGTTGTCAGGGTAGCTCAGCTGGTTAGAGCGCTGGTCTCATAAGCCGGAGGTCGGGAGTTCAAGTCTCCCCCTTGACACCAACCATAAGCCAATCTTTTAAATCTATAAATCCCCTAATTTCTTAGCAGATTCTTGGTAGGAGTTCGCCTTGTGGATATTCTAAATATCTCTTTCCGCCAAAAGCATTGTGTAAAATCACTTTTTGTGGATTTTGTGTGGTTACTTTACCTATGACGGACGCATTTTTACCAAGTGGGTGGGCGTGCAATATATCAAGGATTTTTTCACACGATTGCTTTGGCACGCTTAGCACGCATACTCCCTCATTGGCAAGTGCGTAAGGCTCTAATCCAAGTATCTCACACACACCTTTAACGCTCTCTAGCACGGGGATTTGCTCCTCAAAAATCTCGATTCCCATATTGCTTGCTTGCGCCCATTCGTTAAGCACACTTGCAATGCCACCGCGTGTCGCATCTCTTAAAGCGTGTATTGAGAGATTGTGTGTGAAAAGTGGCTCAAGCATTGGAAAAAGTTGCGCGCAATCGCTTTGCAGATTTGATTGCAGAGCGATTTCATTTCTCGCACAATAAATTACAGAGCCGTGTGTGCCTACATTTGCGCTTACGATAATGCAGTCATCTTGTGCTAAGTTCTTTTGACTTAGGTTTGGATAGATAATGTCCCCTAGCGCGGTGGTGTTTATAAATATTTTATCGGCACTGCCCTTTGGGACGACTTTGGTATCAGCACTAAGGAGCACAAGATTTAGAGAATCTAGCTCTTTTGCCATTGAGGAGACAATGTGCTCTAATGTGCTTAATTCTAATCCCTCCTCAATGATAAAACCCGCACTTATAAACTTCGGTCTTGCACCCATCATCGCTACATCATTGCTACTTCCACACACGCTTAGTTTTCCAATGTCTCCTCCACTAAATATACAGGGCGTAACCACATAACTATCCGTGCTAAGCGCGAAATTTCCAGCACTTTTGCCAATGCCTGCGTCCTCGCCACTATGTGGCATAAACTTACCCAAATGACGCAAAAATACCTTATCGATGAGCTGCTTAGATTCCACTCCGCCGTTGCCGTGTGATAAAATCACTTCCATTTTAACACCTCCTTAAATATGTAAAATTTGTGCTTGCTGTAATAATTTACTAAGAAATTGCGTAGGTTTGCTTTGCCAAAAGCTCCTATCACACACGATAAAAAGCTGTTTTTTAATCCTGCTAATCGCCACATTAAGCCCAAAAAGGGCGTTTATCTGGGTAGAATCTGTCAAGTGATAATGCAATCCCACAGGTGAAAAAATCACACTATCCCACTCACGCCCCTGCGAGCCGTGAATCGTAGAGACTTCAGCACTTGGCAACGCCCGCGCAATCTCCTTTTTTTGACGCACAAATGGCGTGATGATTCCCACAGAGAAGTTTGCTCTATCCTTGCTTTGGCGTATGAGATGTGTATAGAGATTTGCCACAGCGCGCACTTCATTGGCACTCATCATAGAATCTACCTCGCTCTTTTTCCCGCAATCTAAGCAAACAACCTCAATTTGTCTATCCTGTCCTTGCAAGCCAATATGATAAATGTGAGAATCAAGGAGTTTTGCGAGATTGTCCCCATAGCGATGTGTGTAGCGAAGCGTAGAGATAGAGCTTATATTTGGCGTATGCGTGGGAGTTTTATCAAGCAGAGCAACGGGATTATCGCTTAAAAATTCCTCGATAAAAAGCGCGGAGAGATTCCATAGATTGACTTCTTTTTGCTTGGCAATGTCTTTTGGTGGCATTTCACAAATTGGCATTAGTTGCTTATGGTCGCCAAAAAAGCTAATGGGCACATTTTGTGTGCATAAAGCACAAGCCTTAGATAGCGGGGCGAACGCACATTCATCAAGGAAAAAATGCTCAAACTCCACGCCCAAGCTATCAAATCGCTTGATAAAGCCATCAAGCGTAAGTCCCACGATAAGAGATTCTTTAAGGCGGGTTTTAAGTGAGATTCCCTGTGTGAAAAGTGAAGAGATATTTTTTTTATGGACTAAATTTGGGTCGCAACATTCGGGGTAAAGACGCATAAATTTTTGCGTAGGCATTCCTAAGCGAAGTAGGTTGCTTAGCTCAAAGTTATGTTTTTTAAAATTTTCAATAAGTGTGCTAAAAATTTGCTCTAATGCAGAGTTCGTGGGTGCTAGCACGCAAGTTCTTAAGCCATTTTTGGCATACCATAGCAACGATTCAAAAAGCACTACTTGGGTTTTCCCACTGCCCGGTGGTCCCCATACATAGCTAATGGGTTTTTCAAAAACCATTTGTAATGCTTGCTTTTGGTATTCATTAAGATAGTGAGGAATCTCTTTTAGCTCCAAAGGTTTCCTACTTGGCAAGCAAAGAGAATCTTCGTGTTTAGCGATGAATTCCGCGACATTTTTTACTAAGAATTTTAAATCACTAAAAAGTTTGAGTGAGGGTTGCTCCATTATGTTTTGTGGAGTTTTTTTGTGTGATTTTTGTGTATATTGTGCGAAAAGATGTTGCAAGGCACTTAGGAGCGTGAAGTTTGGGAAAATCTCTAAAAAAAGCCTATCTTGGTCAAAGTTCATATCACAATGGCTAGCAAGCTCAAAACTTTGCCCTCCAAACTCCAAAATAAGCCCCTCTTGAGAGAAAAGTTTGCGTGAGAGCTGTAAGAGCAAAATATCATTTTCAAAAATTGCGCGCACTATGCGAATTTCATCTAAGCCTAAATTATGAGAATCTAAGTAGTCATAGTAGCTTTTTGCCGAGTGTAAAAGTAGAGCAACTTGGCTTTTATGTGGGCTTTGATTCTCTTGCAGGGCTAATGACATTGCACACTCCAAATGTTATGGCTTATGCGAATTTGCCATATTTATAATACGCCGCACACGCTCCCTCTGAGCTCACCATACAGCTCCCAATAGGCGAAGTGGGCGTGCAAGATTTGCCAAAGACTTTGCAATTATATGGCTTCGCATTGCCTTTTAAGATTTCTCCACAAATGCACGCTTTGCTGTCATTCACGCGCACTTTTGGCAAAATGTCATCAAACTTTTTGCGTGCGTCAAGGTAGGCAAACTCCTCTTTGAGTGCCAATCCAGAATCTGCAATCTCACCCAAGCCACGCCACTCAAATACACAAGGTGTGAAATATTTGCTAATGAGGTTTTGTGCCTTTGTGTTGCCTTCAAAGCTCACTATGCGCGAATACTGAATCTCCAACTGAGGTTTTTTCTCAATGACTTGCTTGCAGAGCGAAAGCACACTTTGCATCATATCAAGTGGTTCAAATCCACTTACCACGATTGGGATTTGGAATTTCTCCAAAATGGGCGCATAAATTTTGCTTCCACTTATGGCACTCACGTGAGATGGTGCGATGAGAGCATTTATACTGCAATCTTTAGAATCTAAAATTGCATTAAGCGGTGGCGGGACAAGGATATGGTTGCTATGAAAGGATACATTACTAAGGTTTTGAGCGATGACAGATTCTATAAGTGCGGCAGTCATTGGCGTGGTGGTCTCAAAACCAATGGCAAAATATACAATGTGCTTTTGTGGGTTGTCTTTGGCGATTTGGATAAGCTCAAATGGCGAGTATAAAAAGCGCACATCTGCGCCTTGCGCCCGCGTCTTTTGCAAGCTTCCTTGACTTCCGGGCACTTTAATCATATCGCCTAAGGTAAGCAAAATCACATTTTCTTGCTTAGCGATAGAGTGTGCCTCATCGATTCTGCCCTTTGGCATTACACACACAGGACAGCCCGGTCCGTGTATGAACTCAATATTTGGTGGCAAAAGTTTTGTGAGCCCATATTTCATCAGCGTGTGTGTGTGCCCGCCACACACTTCCATAATTTTAAGTTTGTGTGGGAGCTTTTGGCTTAGCAGTTTGATAGCTTTGGCACACGAAAGGATAGAATCTTTATCGCGGTAAGTGTGAATGTAATCCATTGAGATTCCCTAATTTTGCTGACTTTGCGCTAAGTCCTCTTGCTCGATGTCGCGCACGATTTGTTCATAGAGTTCTAAACTTGCTTGTGCCGCACTCTCATCAATCTTACTTACGATAAAGCCAATGTGTAAAAGCACCCAATCGCCCACATTTATTTCTTCATTGCAGAGTTCTAATCGTGCTTCGCGTTGCACGCCCATTGTATCGACTATGGCGGTGTTTTGTTCGGTGTTTATTGAGATGATTTTTGATGGGATTGCTAGGCACATACGCCCTCCTTGTAATGTTGTGTTAAAAAATATGCTTACTTTTATATCGTGTTTCGCGCATTTTTTGAATGTGATTTTTGAGATTCTCTACACTTTTATTGTCTTTGGTGCTAAGGCAAAAAATAGGGATATGCTTATTAAGATTTGCTAAATCACTTTTGACTTGCTCTAAATTAAAGTTAAAAACGCTAGCCAAATCCCATTTTGAGACTACTACCAAGTCCGCACACAAAAACATACTTGGATATTTGAGAATCTTATCATCACCCTCAGGGGTGGAGAGAAAGACGATATTAAGCGCAGCCCCCAAGTCATAGCTCGCAGGGCACACCAAATTGCCTACATTTTCGATACACAGATACTCGCATTCATTGAAATCACATACTTGCCTTAGCACGCTAAAGCCAGATTCTATCATTTTAGCATCTAAATGGCAGGCTTCTCCTGTGGTGATTTGATGCGCTTTGATACCTTTATCTTGCAATCGTTGTGCGTCTCTATTGGTTTGTAAATCTCCCTCTAACACACAGAATCGAAAGTCTTTAAACGCGCTTAAGTGTTCCAAAAAGCTCGTTTTCCCACTGCCCGGTGAGCTCATTAGGTTGATGACATAGAGATTGTTTTGTTTATAGAGTTCGCGGAGTTCGTTGGCTTTTTTGTCGTTTTGGCTTAGGATTCGCGCTCCAACGCTTATCATTGTAGAATCTAAGTTAGCGTTGTTTTGCAGTCGTTGTGCGCGCGATTCCCCTCTCAATTAAAAGCTCCACTGCGCTCCGATTCTAAGAGCGAGATAGTTTGAGAGTGTGTAGCCATAGATTGTAGGATTTTGCCCTAGTCCATATTGCACGCTCACATCAATGCCTAGCGCATTGATACCGCCTGTGAGGATTACACCCTCGCCATATTGACTACGCAAGTCTTTCATTGCGCCAAATTTGAAATCCACATATTTAAAGTCTGCTAAAACTCCTCCACCTATGGTTTGAGAATATGGGCTTGTGAGTGAGAGTGTGTCATTTGGGAGTAAGTCCATATCAAACGCAAAGGTTAAGAATCTTGAGAGCTCATAGCTCGCACCAAATCGCACTTGGCGGTTTAAGATAAAGTCGCGTGTTGTAAAAGCAATTTTTGGGGCGTTGATATTTTTTACCACAAGTCCAAGATTGAGCTTTTTGGCAAAGCTAGGGGTATAGAGCACGCCCAAATCCGCGCCAAAAGTGTGAGTTTCTTGCTGGATTAAGTCCATTCCTTTTGGCGTGACTAAACTCCCCGTTAAGTCATTGACTTTAAGTGGGGAATCATAGGTATATCCAAAGGCTTTGATAAATTTGCCAGCCAATCCAATATTGATATTACCAATACTTGTATAAATCGTATGCCCATAGCCCACAGGAAGCTCTATGATAGAGAGCATTGTGCCACTTATTCTATGATTTGCACTTGAGCTAAGGATTGAGTTATTATTAAAATCTTGCTCTCCTTTTTTCGCAAAGTTCACGCCACTCCCACTCACACTAAGCCCAAAGTAATCACAATTTGCCGCAGTAGGATTAAGGGAATCACAATCTGCGCCGTTTTTCCCCACGCCTATGATAAGTTGATTATGTGTCTTATCGATAATAGCTGAAGCATTCACAAAGGATTGAGGCAAAATCGCTATGGCGATAGCCCCGCGCCCTCTTTTGTCCTCGCTTACTTCTACTTTGCCTACGCCCTCGACATTGATATATTTTTTAGGTTTTGCTCCACCCATTTGAAACACAAGTCCATTTTGTGTAGAAATATTGATATTATTGGTTTGCAGGGTATTATCAATCATTACAAACGCATCTAAGATTTTATCCACATCGGCATCTGTCCCGCGCGGGATAGTAATACTGCCAGCTGCAGCTAGTATATCCTCTGCTTTAAACCCTTTTCCCTCGCTAATTTTTTCAATGATATTAGAGATACTCTCGCCACTTAAACCATTTACAATACCACTAAGCAAGCCAGAGCCTGTCGCATTTGCTGCAGTAGAGACTTCGTCTTTAATTTTATTTTGCAAATCTGGATTATCTTTTGCCTCCTTCTGCAATTCTTTGGCTATTGTATTAAGGTCATTTCCATTACAATTTTGACAACCTACCTTGTTGGCAAACTCTTTTAATTTCGTTTCATCAATAGTCCCACCACTTTTTACACCAAAAAGTTTCATTAACGCACTCGCAAATACACCTTCGACTTTTGTAGTGCCAAAATTCACACTACCGCTCTGCGCTGTGGTCGTGGCAGTCGCGCTCGTAGTAGTCATAAATGTCGTTGTCTTCCCACTCCCACTGCTTACAGGGTCAAGGAGCTTTTCTTGTAAGACTTTACTAAAGCCTTTAATATCGCTATTTGGGTCTAAAATCATACCAGCGGCTTGCCCGATATTTTGGTCTTTTACTTGCACGCCGAAGCTAAAGCCAAGTTTGGAGCGTTTATCTGCGCCAAGAAGAGCGGGGTTGTAGTAGATTCCCCACGCGGAGTTTTTCACTGCGACACCAGCACCGCCGATACCACTTGAGACACCACCCATAGTGCCAAACTCTAAGCCAAACAAAAACGCGCTAAAGCTAAGTGCCAGCGCAATTATTCTTTGCAATTTTTTCATAATGCCCACCTTAATTTAGGATTTCTTTCAATCTCCCTATTTAGAGAAACCAACTAACTTAAGTTTAGTTAAGAAATTATTATACCCCTTTTTTGCATTTTTGGGTGTGATTTATAGAAAAATTGTATAAATCCTCTATGAAATCAAACAAAAACACATACAAGATTGTATAATTACATCGTAACAAATGCTTATGGAGTGCGATAATGAGTAAAATACCACTTATAAAATCTCAAAGCAAAAGCCTAGCTTTGTCGGTTAGTTGGCGTTTTTGGCGTGCTTTGTTTGGCGTGCCTTTTGTGTGTGTTTTGAGTTTTGGTGCGAGTATTGATGAGCTCACTTCTTTGGAGCAATTACTTCATCACAAACAACAACAAAGCATAAGCGCGCTCCAGCGACAATGTGATAAAAGTGAGCTATACGCGTGCTTTCATTTGGGAATCTTATACAGCGGTAGTGAGAATGCAGACTACAAAGCAAGCGTAAGCTATTACGCAAAAGCGTGCGAGGGCTCGTTAATGGCAGCGTGCAATAATTTAGGTGTGATGTATCAAAAGGGACAGGGCGTGCGACAAGACGATGAAAAAGCCATAGAGCTCTACCGTGCTGCGTGTAATGGCGGAAGTGCTGATGGGTGCAATAATTTAGGCGTGAGCTTAGAGCTTGGCATTGGATTAAAGAAAAATTACGCACAAGCGGGCGTGTATTACGCTGTCGCGTGTGAAAACAAAAGCCCCAAAGGGTGCTCTAACCTTGCAGATTTAACGCTTAAAGGCAGGGGTGTAAAAAAGAATAAAGAGCTTGCTAAGCAGTATTATGGACTTTCTTGTGATTTTGGCTTACAAGAGGGCTGTGAGAAATATAGAGAACTCAATACCGCTAAGAAAAAGTAAGTAGCGTCCTTAAGGAGAGAGAATGAAAATGCAAAGATTGCTTATAGGGATTGTGTTTGTAGTGATTTTAGGTGGATGTGCGATTGGCAAGAAAGAATCTAAGCCAGATTCTCAGCTTGCTGATGTCAGTATGGAAAACATAGAAACTCCGCTAATGTTTGAAATGGTGCAGGGGTATAAAGACGCGTGTGCGAGTGGAGATTATCAAAAATGCTATAACACAGGCGTGCTCTATGCTAGAGGCGATGGCAAGACGCAATTTTACAACAAAGCCGTGCATTATTTCCGCACAGCGTGTGGTGGAGGCTATGTCAAAGCCTGCACGAAACTTGGCACAATGTTTGAAGAGGGTGTAGGTGTGCGATATAGCTTAAACACAGCATTGCGTTATTATCAAGGCGCGTGCTCGCTAAGCGAGCCTGATGCGTGCAACAACCTTGCACGATTTGCAGAGCAGGGGATTATCGTTGATAAAGACATTAAATATGCAGCACTTCTCTATGAGAAATCTTGTGCTGGAGGCTCTCCTAGTGCGTGTCTCAATATCGCCAAAGCCTACCTTAAGGGCAAGGGCGTGAGCAAAGATAAAAAAATGGCAAAGAATTTTTTTGGTTTAGCGTGTGATGCTGGTGTGCAAGAAGCGTGCAAGTCTTTTAAAGCACTTGGTGATTAAGATTGCTATGCGATAATTGCGCGTAAATTTCAAAGGTTGATTGTAAGGATATAGGGAAATATGCAGGAAAATACAATGTTAATCGTGCAAAAGTATGGTGGCACGAGTATGGGTGATTGTGAGAGAATCCAAAATGTCGCAAACAAGGTCTCAGACACGCTGAAAAATCGCAAATGTCGCCTTGTAGTCGTGGTCTCGGCAATGGGTGGCGAGACAGACAAATTGCTAGGGTTTGCCCATCATTTCTCTAATCTTCCAAATACACGCGAAGTGGATATGATGCTAAGTGCTGGAGAGCGTGTGAGTAGTGCGCTTTTAGCTATTGCGTTAGAATCTATTGGGATTAAGGCGATTTCGCTCTCTGGGCGTGGAGCGGGAATCATCACAGAGAATCTCCACACAAAAGCACGCATTAAGCGCATTGATACAAGTCATATACAAGCATTGCTTGATGAAGGGTATGTCGTAATTGTCGCAGGATTCCAAGGAGTGAGTGAAAAAGATGAGGTAACCACACTTGGGCGCGGTGGGAGTGATTTATCCGCGGTAGCTTTGGCTGGGGCTTTGAGTGCAGATATTTGTGAGATTTATAGCGATGTTGATGGGATTTATACCACCGACCCACGCATAGAATCTAAAGCAAAAAAGATTGAAAAAATCAGCTATGATGAAATGCTCGAGCTTGCCTCAATGGGTGCAAAAGTGCTACTTAATCGCTCTGTTGAGCTTGCTAAAAAACTCAGTGTAAAACTCGTATCAAAAAGTTCATTTACACAAGGTGAGGGGACGATTATCACAAATGAGGAGGACATAATGGAAAAGCCCATTGTAAGTGGCGTGGCACTCGATAAGAATCAAGCACGCGTAAGCATTGTCGATGTGGCAGATAGACCGGGTATTGCTGCAGAAATTTTCGGTGTGCTCGCACAAAGCAATATCAATGTGGATATGATAGTCCAAACTATCGGGCGTGATGGCAAGACAGATATTGATTTTACGATTCCACAAACTGAAGTAGAGCTCGCTAAAACCGTGCTTGAGCGATTTAATAGTGATGTAGGAAATATCGAGTATGATTGTGATATTGCGAAAGTATCAATCGTAGGCGTGGGAATGAAGTCGCACACAGGTGTAGCAAGTATCGCGTTTAACGCACTCGCAAAAGATAATATCAACATTATGATGATTGGCACAAGTGAGATAAAGATTTCTATGATTGTGGATATTAAATATGCTGAGCTCGCTGTGCGCGTGCTCCATAGTGTGTATGAGCTTGATAAATAAGGCGGGCAATGGAGAGAGCATTAAAGCTTGATGTGTGGCTTGATAAAGAGATTAGGCAAGCTGATAATAAGGGCATTATGAGCGGGTGGTTGCACGAGAGGCGATTAGAGATTGTCCCGCTTTTCCGTCAAACGCTTTTACATATTATTGGTGGCGGAAGTTTGATATTACTCACTGATACGCAATACAAATGGCTTGGGAACTATATCACTCAGCATATCAATCCGCCAAACAAAACGCGCCCATTTTTTCCAATCTATGAGTTAAGTTCGCTTGGATATATGATTGATAAATCATTGCGAGATTCTGAAGATAAGATGTTTAGCGTGATTGTCAATATGCTTAATCTTTCGTTTAAAAAATACGCGTTTTGGTATATCGGCAGGCGCAATCCACGCGCGGAATTTGTGCTTTCTCAAAGCCATTCATTTGTGTGGCTAGTCGATGAGAATCTCCCTAAAACCTTTAACCTTAGCTCAAGCGATGAACTCCTTGATTATAAGTTATTGCAACTTTATAGGTTGTTTGAAAACGCGCTTTGTGCGAGTGCATTTGGGCAAATTTCTTTAGAGTTTTGACACATTAAAGAGGGGATATGATTAAAGACAATGCAGATAAGAGCGAGGGGTTTTTCGTAGGGGAGCTTCATATTTGCGCACACGCCCAAAATCTCATCAACAGCATTATCGCACCTCTAAGTGGGGAAGAGTATGTCGTGTTTTATCCTAAAGATGATAAGGGCAAGGAAATGGAGTTTGGCATCGCGCTAGCGAGGGAAGTCATCGCTCAAAGTTATCTTGCAAGCGCAAAGAAGCGATTTATCATTTTAAGTGCGCCAAAATTTAGCATAGAAGCACAAAATGCTTTGCTAAAGATTCTCGAAGAGCCACCTAAAAAAGTGCAATTTGTGATGATTGTCCCAAATAAAAATGCCATTTTACCCACTATTATTTCGCGTTTGCAATGCACCAACCACAAAGACACAAAGGCTTTACCACTTTTTTCACTCAATCTCGCGAGGTTAAATTTGGAAAGCATTTATGAGTTCCTTAGAGAATGTGATAAAGCCAATCGCACACCACACGAAGTCAAAGAGCATATCCAATCACTTCTCATCGCCGCACATACCTATAAGATTCCCCTTAAGCAAGCGCATTTGCAAGATTATGATAGGGCGATAAAGCAAGCGGATAATTATGGCAGGGAAAGCTTTATCTTTCTCCCGCTTTTGCTAAAAATCCTCCATATCAATAAGGGCAAAAAATGACCACCACACGACTAAATCAAAGCACCATTTTGCAATCTCTAAAGCGCGTAGGAAGCGATAAAACTGGCAATGCGATAATGAGTAAAAAAGCACAAATACTTTATTTTGAAATTAAAGATTTAGACTTTGTGCCAAGCGCGATTTTAAAGCAAGAGGCATTAAGTTTGGGTGCGGAGTATGCTACGCCACGAGAGCAGATTCTCTACAAGGGGCAAAAGCAAGGTGTGCTTATCATTTCTCAATCTCAGCTTGAGAGGCTTTGTAAAAAGTTGCACCACCAAGAATTTGGGTTAAAATCGTTGGCAAAAATGTTGGAATCCCATTTAGATTCTCAAAGCAATGGTGCATTTGCTAAGACTTTGTGCGACCCAAAGTCGCGCATTATGCCTATCGTCAATATCACGCCTGATAGCTTCTATGAGGGCTCGCGTAATGATAGCAAGCAGGCTATTGAGCGCATATATGCGCTTTTGCAAAAAGGCTTTAGCCTTATTGACATTGGCGCGGCAAGCTCGCGTCCGGGAAGCGAACTCATAGAATCTAGCGTAGAAATCGCACGCCTTGAGGGCGTGTGTAATGAGATAAAGAGCCAAAACCTCCACACCAAAGTCACTTTTAGCATTGATACTTATAATCCGCAAACTGCGCAATACGCACTAGAGAGCGGGTTTAAAATCATTAACGATGTGAGTGGTTTTAGCAATCCACTAATGGCAAAAATCAATGCAAGCTATGGCGCGTATGCTCTGCTAATGCACTCTAAAGGCACACCAAAAGATATGCAAAACACCACAAACACCAATTACGCGGATTTATTTGGCGAGATTGATATGTTTTTTACGCGCAAGATTGAGGAGATTCTCAACGCTGGGGGCAAAGAGATTATTTTAGATATAGGGTTTGGCTTTGCGAAGACACAATCCCAAAATCTCGCATTAGTCAATCATCTCGCGCATTTTAAGCACTTTGGCTATCCATTACTTTTGGGAGCGAGCAGAAAAAGCACGCTAGGCGAGATTACAGGCAAGCCAGCCAATGAGCGATTAAGTGCGACTTTGGCTCTGCATTTACTCGGTGTGCAAAATGGCGCGGACATAGTGCGCACACACGATGAGGACGCACATTTAGATAGTTTGTTGGTGTTAGAAGCGATGAGGGAAAATTCTTTAGGGCAGGGCGTGTTATAGAATCTAGATTCTATAACACCTGCTAAATAAAGGGAGTCTAAAACTCCACTCCCATTTCAAGCATTCCAGCGTAGTTGTTGTTCGCAGGATAGCGCAAAGGCGTATTGTCATAAGTGATAGTCTCTGAGGCGTTAATATGCTGAAATCTACCAACAGCACGGATAAATACTACATAATCATTTTCAAATTTATAGCTCACACCCACATTGGCATTAAGCTCGAAGTTGCCAATTGACCTTGATTCTGCAATTTCATTGCTCTGATAATAACGAAAGGCTACGGGTTTAGAATATGTATAACCCATAACTAGCCAGCCATAGCCCGCACCATAGCTTAGTATAAGGTTTGACGCAAGAGGGACTTGCCCATCGATTTCTATGCCCAAAAGTGCTTGCACATAGCCAAAGTTCTTTTTGTGTGGGGTATTAAGAGTAAGACCAAGCGTGAAGTTTATAAAAAGTGGAGTTTGCTTGCTAAGCACATTTTTGCCTAACTTTGCTGTAAAATCCACAAAAATTGCATTAAGTGAAGTAGCAAAGCTAGCAGGAAAATTGTTCCCCTGCAGAGTATTTCTCCCACCACCTATGCGCACATCAGTATCAAACTTTATGCGTTGATTGTGGATAAACCCTCCACCAGCATATAAATAGCCCACACTGCTACCAAAGTCAGAATCTAACGCATTAAAAGAATAGCTCCCCACACCTAAACCAACATTGCCGTAGTAGCATTTTTTTACTTCACAATATTCTTTAAAGGTGCTAGAGGCGAAACTTGCTGCACTAAGATAAGTTGCCAATCCTAGTGCGAAAGAAATAAGGCATATTTTTATGTAAAATAAATGCAACTTTATTACCAATTCTAAATTAGGAGTTAAAATAACGGAATCCTTCCCTTTGTTTCAGGAATATCCAAGTCGCAGTTTTTAAAACCATTGACTATTCCACAAATGCCATAAGCTCCAAGACCAATAAGAATATTAGCTCCCAATGCAACCCAAAACTCACCCTTAATCTCTTTCATCTCTTCTTCGCTCAGCACAGCGACATTTACGCTGTTAGCATTCGCACCAAAGAGCATTTCCATATCTTGCTTTTGCAAACCTGTTGTAGGTTTTTGTGAGATTGTCTCACCTGCATTAAGAGAGCAGATTCCTAACACCGCCACTAAAACCATTGAAAAAATAGACTTATTCATATTGAACTCCTTGGGAAAATTCACCTTAGAGCCTGTTATCACTAAGGCATATTTCAATTATAGTAAAAAACAGCCATAAAATAACAAAGTTACAATATTTAATACTTGTTGCGATAGGTTACTTTTTGTTGTCATAAACTATCTAAAACTCCACTCCCATTTCAAGCATTCCAGCGTAGTTGCTACTCTTAGGATAGCTTACAAGAGCATTGTCATAAGTTGCCTCGCTTGAAGCACCAATGTTTTGGTATCTGCCAATAATGCGAGCGAAGTAAGCATAGCCACCACCAAACTCATAGCTAATCCCCATACTTGCATTGACTTCAAAGTTTTTAAGAGAATTTTCAATCTTTGCAGATGTATCATTACCATACCAATATCTGGCATAGAGCCAACCATATCCTGCACCATAGGTAAGCTTAAGATTCTCTCCTATTGCCACATTGCCATCTAACTCCACGCCAAGCAACGAATATGCACGACCAAAGCTATTTGAAGGAGTTTGACTTACCATACTGCCAAATATATTGATAAAGAGCGGATTGTCTTTACTCAGCACATTAAATCCCCCCTTTAGCTTTGCATCATAATAGAAATATCCCGCATTTGTCTTTAGTGTAGTTGGGAATGTGCCTTTAAGGTTGTTTTTCCCAGCACCTATACGCACATCAAATCCAAACTGCGCTCTTGCACTCCATACATACTTCGCGCCAATATAGAGGTAATAGGCTTGCGAGAGGACATCGCTCGCATTTAAGTTGTAATACGCCCCACCAATGCCAACACTCTCATAGAGACAATATCGCTCTTTGCAATCCGCACTCGCAACACTTGTCTCATAGCTTGCGGCACTGAGATTGACTGATAAAATACTACACAAACCAAGTGTAAAGATTTTGTATCTTATCAACATTGTTCTATCCTCCTAGATTTAAGGCATTAAATCTATTTCAAACTTAAAGTCGCAATCCTTACCGTTAAAAATTCTACAACCCCCATATTGTATCCCACTAAAAAGAGCAGCCCAGCCTAATGCAACCCAAAACTCACCCTTAATCTCTTTCATCTCTTCTTTGCTAAGCACTGCGATATTTAAATCTTTCGCATCTGCATTCGCACCAAAGAGAAACTCCAACTCTTGGCTTTGTAAGCCACTGATACCTTGCTGAGCTTGCACTTCACTTGCGCTAAGCATTGAAGCACTCAACATACCTGCGAATAAAAAAGCAAACAACTTTTTCATTGGCTACTCCTTGTGTTAAATTTTTATCCTTTGCGCAAAATTGCACAAAAGACAAAAGCATTATATATAAATATTGAAGTTTTTACAAGCCATAAAGCGCACATTTTACAAACATTTTACATTTGATTGGTTTTGTAAAAGTTATGTAAAATATATCAGGTATTATAAAGCAAAATAATTTGAGAATCTTTACATAGTTTGTGGCTACTTTTGTTATAATTTTATCTTTAAAGATTTTAGTAATTTTGTGTCTTAAGGAGAGCGCAATGCCAATGCAAAAAATCATCACGCGTAAATCTCAAGAGGAGTTTTTGCTTCACCACGACTTTGAAAAGGCGCAACTCCAAATTATGAACTCTCAAGAGATAAAAGAGCAATATGAGAGTGTAACGCGAAAATCTATCTATGCCTTTATGCAGGCGACAATGGACGATAATGGTGTCAAGGGCATTGATACTTCTGGGATTATCGATGTCGAGCAAGTCAATGCGTATAAAGAACGATTGCGTGAAGTGATTGAAGATTCTGTGGAGACTATTAAGGTGCTTTTAGAGGGATATGAGGCTTTTAGTTATGCGGAGGTGAATGATTTGTTTGAAGCTGTCTCAAGGCATCTCCCAGCACACAGAATGCAAAAAATCTCTCGCACGGCGTATCGCCAATACCAAGAAATCCTCTTAGCAAGAATCCAAGAATCCCTCAAAGAACTTCCCGATGAAGAAAATAAAATGCTTGTAGAGCATTATGAAGAAAACAGAGAAAACATTATCCTTTTGCAAGATACGCTTAAAAAGCTCGATGACCCACTCACTAGAGAGCAGCTTTTAGCCACTTCAAGGACAAAACTCCTTATCGTGCAACTCTTTTTGCCAAATATTTTAACCGAAACTTATGATAAATATTTTAACAACACACCACAAAAGCTCGAACTCGTAGGCAAGATTATGTCTCTTACAGGACTTTACACCAAAGACCAGCTAAAGGTGCTCCCTATCGAGCAACTCCAAGAAATACACGAGGAAATACTCGAGCATAATCGCCAAGAAGAAGAGGACAAAAAAGTGTTCTTAAAATATTCACAAGCCATTTCTGAGGCTATGTTTAACAATGATGATGATACATTTAGTGAAGTGTGTTCAATCGCAGTTACGCATCTAACCACCACCCAACTTCAAATGCTCGTAGAATATATGTCAAATCAAAACCCACTTTTTACCGCGAAGTTTGAAACCATAATGCGCGAATATAAGAAAAAAATGAACTTTAAGCGATAGTGTAGTCCTATAATAAAATATGCAAGTTCTCACGCCAAGCACGCTTAATAGCCAAATAAAAGCTCTTTTGGAGAGCACATTTTTACAAGTAAGCGTAAGAGGCGAGGTAAGCAATCTTACCATTCATAGTAGCGGTTTTATTTTTTTTAGCCTTAAGGATAGCAATTCTCAAGTGCGTTGTGTGATTTTTAAAGGCAATGCAAGCAAGCTAAGATTCCAAATGCAAGAAGGATTAAACCTCATTGTGCGTGGAAGTGTGAGTGTATATATACCGCGTGGCGAATACCAAATAAACTGCCTAGAAGTCCTGCCAGATGGTATAGGTGAGCTTTCGCTCGCCTATCAGCAGTTAAAAACCTCGCTTCAAGCAAAGGGATATTTTGATAACAAAAAGCCAATTCCAGTATTTCCAAAGCGTGTGGCGGTGCTCACCTCTACCACAGGTGCGGTAATAGAGGATATTAAAAAAGTTGCACAAAAGCGGTGGAATCTTGCGAAGTTTTTTGTGCTTAATACCCTCGTGCAAGGCGAGAAAGCAAAGGAATCTATCGCTACAAATATTGCATATATTGATAGCTTTTTTGGGACACCTAAAGGCTTTGATGTCATTATCATTGGCAGGGGCGGAGGCAGTATGGAGGATTTATGGGCGTTTAATGAAGAGATTGTCGCGGACGCTATTTATAGTGCTAGGACACCAATCATTAGCGCAGTAGGGCACGAGAGTGATACGGTAATGAGTGATTATGTCGCTGATATGCGCGCCCCTACGCCAAGTGCTGCGATTGAAATGCTATTGCCCGATAGATTTGAGTGGCTACAACGAATCGATGATATAAGTGAGAATCTTACACAAAGTTTTACACAAGTGTTTCTTGCTAAAGTTGAGCAGTTAGGATATTTAAAAGAAATGTTACAACATTTAAGTTTTGAAGGGGCAATCAATGCAAAGCATTCGCAACTTGCAATGCTTGAGGAGAGTATAAACTTCGCTATTCAAAGAGCGTTAAAAGATTGTGAGTTTGCGCTTAGCCCACTTCCAAATGCTCTAACGCAGGGGATAACACATAGATTTGAGTGCGCCACAAATGACATAGAGCAATTATGTAATGCCATAAGCGCGCGAGACCCACACCGTTTAAGCGCATTTGTGCAGATTGAAAAAGATGGGGAAATAAGGACATTGCAATCCTTAGTAAGTGGTGATGAGGTGCAACTCATAGGAATCTCACAATCTAAAAGCGCGAAGATTCTCTAAAGAAAGTTTTATGCTACAATGTTTGGATTGTAAATTATTGTAAGGAAGTAAGAATGCAAAAAAGAATTTCACAAACTTTTGTTTGGAATGGACTAAAAGTGCTTGTTGTAGTATTTTTGGGATTTTTTGGTGTGCTAAGAGCAGATGTGCAAGATGATGCACAAGAGATTGTAGAGTATTTTTACACACTTAATGCAGAGGAGGCAAATCCACATAAAAAAATCAATCACGCTAAGGGTTTTTGCGCTATTGGGGAGTTTATCCCTAATAAAGAAGTGGCAAAGGACTTTGCTATCCCGCTTTTACATAATAAAAGTAAAGTGAAAGTGCGATTTTCTCTAGCAGGTGGGAATCTAAAACAAAGCGATAAGTCAAAAAATCGCTCCTTAGCACTAAAAATACAGGGCAAAAATGACAGCTGGGAAATGGCAATGACAAATGCGAGGATAACTTTTGCCACTAATGCGAGTGAGTTTAAGCAGTTTATGCGATTGCAAGTGCAACAAAAAGAGGGTAAAATCACGCAAGATAAGGCAGATAAACAACGAGCAAAAGTGCGCTCGTTTGCAAACTTTGCCAAAGAAGTTCAATCTCTGCCAATTACACCTAGCTTCGCAAATAGCGCGTATCATAGCGTGCATACATTTGGGTTTTTGCAATCAAATGGAGATTTGCTTTTGGCGCGCTTTAGCTTTATCCCAAAGGCGGGTATAAAGGGTTTAAGCAAAGAAGAATTAGATGGACTAAATGATGAATTTTTAGAATCTGCGTTCAAAAAAGCACTATCAAAAGCTCCTGTGGAGTTTGATTTGACGCTTATTGTGCCAAATAAAACTGATAGGATTAAAGACACTGCATCAGTTTGGGAAGGAGCAAGAGAGAGCATCGTTCTTGGCACGCTAAAAGTTAGTAAGTTTGATGGGTATGGTTGTAATGGCGAAGTTTTTATGCCAAGTAATTTGCCACAGGGTATTCAAGCACCAAATGATGATATTTTTGAGCTACGCAACCTCGTGTATGCACTTAGTGCTTCAAAAAGATAATCTTAGTTTAGGTGATTTTAGTGATTTGTTGTGAGGTTTGTGAAAATTGAGCGTTTGCAACCTTTGAGATTGTAGAATCTCAAAGGGGTTGTGGCTCATATTTTATGCTTCTTGTAATGCTTTTTCTTGCATTTCTTTTTTTGCGTTTGAAAGCATTAGTTTAATGCGGTTTTCTTGATTGACACGCGTAGCACTTGGGTCATAATCGATTGAAACAATGTTGCTTTGCGGATTTTTCTCCTTAATGACTTTCATCATTCCGCGTCCTACGATGTGGTTTGGCAAGCAACCAAAAGGTTGCGTGCAAATGACATTATTTACACCTTGCTCGATAAGTTCAAGCATTTCAGCAGTAAGCAACCAACCCTCGCCCATATTCATCGCTTCACTTACATAGCCATCAGCAAGTGATTTGGTGTGTTTGAAAGCTGCTGGTGCGCGGAAAACCCCGTGTTTTTTAATGATGTTGATAAGGTCTTGTTGTTTGCGACAAAAATACTCAAACACGATTTTATAAATAATCCTTGTGGAGAGCTTACCACCATACATTTTGTTTTCCACAATGCTATCGTTTATGCAGTAAAGACAAAAATCCAAGAATCCCGGTATCACAACCTCGCAATTCTCTTGCAACAAGAAATCCTCTAGGTTGTTATTCCCAAGTGGCGAGAATTTGATATAAATCTCCCCCACGATTCCCACTTGCACCTTGCGTTCTTTGCTTCTAGGGATAGAGGCGAAGTCATTGAGAATCTCCATCATATCGCGTTTTTGTGCTTTATAGTTTGTAAGTCCCGCGTTTGTGCCCACAGTGCTAAGTCTAGTTACCCATTTATCCACCATCGCGTCAGTATCGCCTTTATTAAGCTCATAAGATTTGCATTGATTAGCGATATTCATTAGCAAATCCCCATACACAATCGCAGATAGGAGGTTTTGTAGCATTGGACGCGTAACGCTAAAGCCTTGACCGCTTTCTAACCCGCTAAAGTTGAGCGAAATCACAGGGATTTGCCCAAATCCAGCTTTATTCAACGCCTTACGCAAAAGGTGGATATAATTACTCGCACGGCAACCACCACCTGTTTGTGTGATGAGCAGGGCGACTTTGCTTAAATCCCATTTACCACTTTTAAGCGCGTCTATCATCTGTCCAATCACAAGCAAAGCAGGATAGCAAGTGTCATTATGCACATTTTTAAGTCCCTCATCAACCACGCCTTTGCCATCGTTATGAAGCAACTCCGCCTTATATCCGTGCAAACGCAAGATATTCACTAAGAAGCGGAAGTGAATGGGGAGCATCATTGGCACTAAAATGCTGTGCGTTTCTTTCATCTCTTTTGTGAAAGGGACTTTGATAATTTCGCGTTCGCCTTTTAGTGTGGCGTTATTGCTTGCCACACCCACATTCCATTTTTGCACATTTGGAAGATTGTTTGCAGAATCTAAGCCTTGAAACCCCATAAACCCTTGTGTCATTGTCATTTTTTGTGTCATTGTGTATCCTTTGTGTTGAGTTTAGTTTGTCAATGCGGTCATTTTGCGCATTTCTTGTTGTATATTATTGTAGAAAAGAATGCTTGTGTGCGGACTTTTCTTGCCTGAAATCTTTTCTTCCATAGCACCAAGTAGCGAGCGGATTCTGATTTTGACTGCGCCAAGGTTGCTAATCTCATCAATTTTGATTTGTGTGTAGAATCTACCGCGTGCTTCTAAGATGTCGCGCACTTCATCAGTAGTAATAGAATCTATCCCACAACCAAAGCTCACCAACTGCACGAGCTCAATATTTTCGTTGTGGCAGACAAACTCAGCAGCATTATAAAGCCGTGAATGGTAGCTCCATTGATTGAGGATTTGGAGATTTTGTGCATCGCCTAAGTGTGATATGGAATCTTCACTCAAAACCACCAATCCAAGCGAATTTATGAGCTTGTCAATGCCGTGGTTGATTTCAGGGTCGATGTGATAAGGTCGCCCGCTTAGCACGATAGCTTTAAGGTTATGTTCTCTTATGTGAGCGAGCACGCGCTCACCTTCTTGTTGAATGTCATCAAGCCACGCTTCTCTATATGCGTATGCTCTCTCAAGAGCTTTGGCGTATTCTTTTTTAGACACTTTGAGTTCTTTAACAAAAAAATCAAGAGATTTTTTATAAAACTCATCTTTTTTATGTAAGCCCACATACGGATAGAGGAATCTCACTTCGCGTAATCTATCGACATTTGAGTTTAATAACTCTGGATAGTAAGCTACCACAGGGCAGTTATAGTTATTTGTGCTTGTGTCTTTATGCTTTTCATCAGATTCGAAGTTGTAACTCATACAGGGGTAAAAAATCACCTCCAAACCTTTGTCCATCAAATCTTCAATATGTCCGTGCTGAAGTTTTGCAGGATAGCACACGGTATCGCTTGGGATTGAGTATTGTCCGCGCGCATAAGTCTTGCGGGTAGTCATACTAGAGACGACTACCTCATATCCAAGCTCACTTAGTAGGGTGTGCCAAAATGGCAGATTCTCATACATATTAAGCCCTAGTGGGATTCCAATCTTGCCTTTTGAGCCAAATTTCACTACACTTTGTTCTTTATTGAATCCTTTATAGGCAAATAAATCACGCAATTTCTCAAGTTTGTATTCATACATATTTGGCAAATGCACAATTTTCTTAAAGCCTAGTGGCTTATCACAGCGATTCCCAGAGATGAATTTTTTTGCTCCATAAGTATCACTAAAGCGGTTAATGGTAAGATTGCAGTGATTCCCACAGAGGCTACACACAGTGGCTTTTGCGTGATGATTGAAGTTCTCAAGTGCCTCTTTGGTAATGATTGATGAGCTATCAAGGTTTAGTCCCTTGGCATAAAGTGCTGCACCAAATGCACCCATAAGCCCACTAATTTTAGGGCGAATGACATTGCGTCCAATTTCTTTTTCAAAACTTCGTAGCACAGCGTTGTTGAGGAATGTCCCACCCTGCACGACAATTTGTTTGCCTAAATCATCAGCATCGCGCGCACGGATAACCTTATAAATAGCATTTTTTACCACACTCATTGAAAGCCCCGCGCTAATATCTTCAATGCCCGCGCCTTCTTTTTGTGCTTCTTTAACCGAGCTATTCATAAAGACCGTGCAACGACTTCCAAGCTCCACAGGGTGCTTAGATTCTAACCCAAATTGTGAAAAAGTTTGCACATCATAGCCCATTGACCGTGCGAAAGTTTCGATGAAGCTCCCACAACCACTCGAGCACGCTTCGTTAAGCATTATAGAATCAATCGTAGAATTTTTGATATAAAAGCATTTCATATCCTGCCCGCCAATATCAATAATAAAATCAACCTTTGGATTAAAGTGTTGAGCGGCTTTTAAGTGTGCTATGGTCTCTACAAGTCCAGAATCTAGGTTAAACCCAGCCTTGATAAGCTCCTCACCATATCCTGTAACGGCACTGCCTTTGATAGTGATTTTATCGCCAAAGTGCTCATAAATGTATTGGAGTTGGTGGTGGATAACGCTTGCAGGATTGCCTTGATTGGAATTATAGAATTGATAGAGGATTCTATAAAATTCATCAATAATGACAAGTTTGGTAGTCGTAGAGCCACAATCTATCCCAATGTAGGCGTTAAGTTTTTTGTAATCATTGCGTTTGAATGCCTCATCAATGTCAATTTCATCGACACTCGCGCTTTCGTGCCTTGTGATAAACTCCTCATATTCTTTTTTATTGGCAAAAAGTGGCTCAAGGTATTTGTTGCTTGAGGCGACATTTTTGGATTCTTTGAGTTTTTCTAAAAGCCCATCGCAAGTAAATTCTTTTGAGTTTGCCCTCGCGCAAAGTGCTACGCCGATAGCAACAGAGTATTGCGCATATTCTGGGAAAATGGCGTGTTCATCATCAAGTTTGAGCGTTTCTTGGAATCGCTTTTGCAATCCCTTATAAAAGAATAGCGGTCCGCCCAAAAACATCACTTTTCCCTTGATTTTACGCCCTTGTGCTAGTCCGCTCACGGTTTGATCGACTACGGCTTGGAAAATGCTTGCCGTAATGTCTTCTTTATTCACGCCTTGATTGAGCAGTGGCTGGACATCAGTTTTAGCAAACACACCGCAACGACTTGCCACAGGATAAATTTTGTTGTGTTGTAAGGAGATTTCATCAAAAGTTTTTGCATCAATGGCAAGCAGGGTTACCATTTGGTCGATGAATGCACCTGTGCCGCCAGCACAAGAGCCATTCATTCGCTCCTCTGTCCCACCGCTTAGAAATAAAATCTTGGCATCTTCTCCACCCAGCTCGATAACCACATCAGTATCAGGTTCTAAGAATTTGATTGCCTCCGCGGTCGCAAAGACTTCTTGAGCGAAGTCAATGCCCACAGCCTTACAGATTCCAAAGCCAGCAGAACCAGAGATAGACACCTTAAAGCTCCTATCTCCAATAAGCGGGCGCAAGCCCTCCACAATCTCAATGCTTTTTTCACGCACTTTGGAATAGTGTCGTTCATATTGCCTGTAAATGATATTATCATCTTCCATTAGCGCGATTTTTGCGGTCGTGCTACCAATGTCAATGCCTAAAGTCAAACCCATACAAATCTCCTTAAGTAAGTTTAAAGATTCCCTGCTTGCCTGAATTTTGGGCTATTTGTGAGAATCTCGTTTAAAGAATCTAAAGGCGTAAAAAATACGCACTACTTTAGCGAGTTTTTTTCAATATGTTGGTAAAAAATTACATTTTATCTGTATTTTATTGTCGAATTTTACAAAGTTTCACTTTGTTACGAATTTGGCTTAAATTTTGCTTATTGCAACCATAAAAGATTTAAGGAATTTAAGGAGAATCTTATGACTATCACGCCAACCACAAATACTCCAGCAACAGGAAGTAATGCCGCACCAAACAATCCAAAAGTAAAACTTGGCAATGAGTCAGGGACTCAAGCCACACAGCCACCCACACTTAAATCGCTCATACAAAAGCCCACCACTTCTGCCACAGATGATATAAAAGATTCTCACTCTCCATTTGCATCAGAGCCTATAAAGTCCGCAAATGCAAGTATTGGAAAACTTCAAACACTCAAAAAATCCCTTGATTCTATTGACTCTCACGCACAAAAAGCTCAAAAGGTGTATGACAACCAAAAAAAACTAGGCGAAATCCGCGCTAAGGTAGATAATATCATTGATGAATCAAAATTTGAGGGAAGCAAGGTTTTTGGCGTGGATATTAAGGATTCTAAAGGAAGTGTGGTTTTAAAGGCAATTAAACTTGATACTTCGCTATTAGAGGGAGATAAACGCGAAATAGAAGTGTTTAATTATGAGGTTAAAGAAATTAAAAAGCAAATCAAACCAGCCATAGATAGACTTTCTATTGACATAAACAACAACCTTAATGCCCAAGAAGAAAATGCAACCAAAGATGTCAAAAGTCAAGGTCTGCTTAAAAACCTCGACAAAGAACCTAAAGAAGAAGGCAAAATCGCTAAGTTTTTTAGAAATATGAGTAATTACTTGCGGAGCTCACATAATCCTAATAGACTTGATAGCGAGCGCGTTTCAAAGCTCCTTTCTTAAAAACTTACAAGATTCCTTAGATGAAAGTGTATCCTTATAGCACACAACTTATAGAATCTGATGATAGAGAGAGCGTTTGTCGTGCGCTAAAAAGCTCGCATTTAACGCAGGGAGAGATTACAAAAAGATTTGAAGATGCCCTCGCACAATTTGTAGGCGCAAGATATGCGCTTGTGCTAAACTCCGCCACCTCCGCACTTTATGCGACTTTTTTCGCGCTGAAAGCCAAATATTGGGCGCGAGATTCTCATATTTATGCTATTACTACGCCCATAACCTTTGTAGCGACAAGTAATATGATGCTTCAAAATGGTATTACACCGATATTTGCTAATATTAAAGAAAATGGCAATATCGACTCACAAAGCATTAAAGAAATTTTACAATCCCACCCCAAAAAAGATATGATTAAGATGATTGTAAGTGTGGATTATGGCGGGCAAAGTGTGGATTGCGATGAGATAGCCTGCATTACCAAAGAACATAATCTTATTTGGGTCTCTGATAGTTCGCACTCTTTTGGCGGGAGTTATAAGGGGCGCAAGATTGGCGGGATTGCCGATGTGAGTATTTTTAGCTTCCACGCGATTAAGCCTATTACCACTGCTGAGGGTGGAGCGATTATGACAAATGATGAGGAAATTTATGCGTTCGCAAGCAAGATTCTTAATCACGGCGTTATAAAAGGTGAGGCGTGGGAGTATGACTGCACTCATAGTGGATTTAACTTTCGTCTAAGTGAGATTGGCTCGGCTCTAGGATTATCACAACTCACAAAGATACAATCTTTCCTCTCTGGGCGTGGAGAAATTGCAAAATTTTATGATGAAGTCTTTGCTAACAATGAGTTTTTTGACACAATGGCGCGAGATTCTCATATAATGAGCTCTCATCATCTCTATCCTATTTTTTTGCGCCCCGATTTAGCACAGAGAAAAAAAGAGATTTTTGCTTCATTGCATAAAAATGGAATGCTCGTGCAAGTGCATTATCGCCCAATTTACCAGTTTAGTTTATATAAGCAACTTTGCCAAAAAGATTTCTTAGTGAGTAAGGAGGTGCGTGAATGTGCGGATAGATTCTACAATGCAGAGCTTTCAATCCCTTGTGCGCAAAGTATGAGTATGCAAGATGCAAAGATTGTAAGCGAAGTGATTATGGAGGTGTTTAAATCTGTGGCAAGTTGAGCCTTAAAGAGTCAATGAAGATATTTTATTGACTCTTTCTTTATTTTTGCGTTTGGTCTATGAGTTCGTATTGTGTAGCAAGAGGAGAGAGCTCATTCCCATAGAGGGCTTCGCACACGCCTTTAGATTCAAATTGCCCGATGAGTAAAACCCCCTCTCTTTTGGTGATGAGAATCTTACAAAGTGTATTTTGCGCATAGATAATGTGAGCTTGCGTGCTACTAAGGGGTTTTAGATAAAACTCTGCACTAGAAGTTTGTTGATTGGGGCTTTGTCCTATTTCTATCACAAATCGCAAAGTCGTTGTATCTCGCTTCTCAATGCGAAATTTTGTGTCTTTTTGTGTAGCTGTGGCAGTGTTGATATTTTCCCAATCTTTGCTAAATCGTGCTCCATCAATATACGCGCACGATGTTTGCTCCACTAAGTAATGCTCTTCTTGTGTTTTTTTGGAGTTTTTGATTTTTTTGTTTTGTGTGAGGATATTAGAATCTGGCGTAATGCTATATGTTATAAGCGGATTTGTTGTATCTGTGAAAATTATGGCTTGTGCGTCATTTTGTGCCGTTTGATTTTGTATGCGTGCGTAGATGGCTCTTTGCTCAGCTTTGTCAAAGAGATACAAGCACTCCATAGATTGTGAATCTTGCTGGCAGAGGACAGGGAGCTTGACATACCATTTTTGGCTTTCATAGCATTTTGGTATCTCTTCTTGTCCGTGCAAGAAAACCATAAGAGACATCAGCCAAACAACCACTACACTACATCGCATATTTTTCATTCTCATTCCTTGCATTACTTTAAGTAAGAATGCCAAAATTTGGTTGAGCTATGGAGTTGTGTAATTGTGAGGCAATGCCCAAAAACTCCACAGCCTAAGATACATTAGTGTAAATATCGGCGAAATTACTTACTTATAGTAAATAGATTTGAAAGAATAGCAGTTATTTTTGTGGTTTATTCATTAAGGAGGTAGAATTTGCTTGTATAGGCGTTTGTATTGTGTGCTTTGCTTGTGGTTTGTGTGCTTTTTGTTATTGTTTGTCTTTGTGTAACGGGTTTTGAGAGTGTGTTGGATTGATGTGTCATTATGGGTTGTTTTTTGTTTGTTGGTTGTGTTTGTGTTGCTGGTGTAGCGACTTTATGTGTCAATGGTGTAGAATCTCCACCAAGTGAGGCAATGGCAATATCATTTTTTGCTTTTTTTGCAAGGCTTGAAGAGATTTTTGGGATATAGTTTTGGAGGAGTTGGACGCATTTTTTTACATCTTGGTAATACTCATTTGCCATTTTGTTGCGTTGGGTGTCTTTTTCCCAGCTAAAACCTTTGTTGTAAGATTTTATGATTTTTTGCCAATCACCCTCGCGCACTTTATGCCAATACAAGAGCTCCTCAAGAGCAAGTTTTGAGGCATAATCATCATCGCGCATAAGTAATTCAGCGACCATATTACGCATAAAAGAGCTATCTTCTTCGTTGTGTTTTTTGATTACGCCTGGTATGTAGGCGTGATAAATGCCAGCTGATGGGTCGCTTAAATTTATGCGATATTCCCCTGCGCAAGATTCTTTCCACGCGATAGCTGCCATTGTGTAGCCATAGCCACTTTTTACCCCGTAATTAAAGGCTTTAATAATGATGGCTTTTTGTTTTTGATTAAATTCATCAGGTGAGACACACTTGCCCCTAATTTTGTCAAGTGGCAACGCATTTGCAAAACACACAATAAGCGTGATGAGTGCTATCCATTTCAGTCTTTGCATTTTTATCCTTATGAAATTGGCGTTGTATTTAGCGATTTAGCTTTGCATTTTTCATCTTTGCGTGCTAGAATTACGCCTTATACATTTTAATTTTGGGAGATAGTTTTGAGCACCACCACACTTTTAATTGAGATTCTAACCCAAGAACTTCCTGCTATTCCGTTTCTTAAGGAATTTCCCAATATCAAATCCAAATGGCGTGAATCGCTAAAACACTATCATATCCACGATGATGAGGAAGTAAGCATTTTTTATACCCCTCGCCGAATTGTGATTTTTTCACCAAAATTCCCACTAAAAAGCAAAGAGCGTGTTATAGAATCTTTTGGTCCTCCTGTGAGCATCGCATATCAAAATGGCGTGTTAAGCAAGGCTGGTATTGCCTTTTGCGCAAAAAATGGCATAGAGGCAGATTCTAAAGAATTACAAAGAGCGAGTAAAGATGGAAAAGAGGTGTTGTATTACAAGCAAAATATCGCGGGGGTAGATTGTGCGGATTTGCTACAAGAAGTTTTTAGCGCATTTGTGAAGTCTTTGCATTTTGGTAAAAGTATGCGCTGGGGGAATCTAAGCGATGAATTTATCCGCCCTGTGCAAAATATCTGTGCTTTTTTGGGCGATAGGACACTAGATTTAGAGGTTTTTGGTGTTAAATCTATCCCACAAACCTTTGGACATCGCGATATAGATATGAAACCAACCAAAGTAAAAGACATACCTGCATATTTTGAGACGCTTAAAAGACACAAAGTTATCCTTAACCAAGAGGAGAGAAGGGCAATTATCCTCTCGCAAATCAAAAATATACAATCTGCGCATAATGTTGTGGTCGAACTAGATTGCGAGTTGCTTAGTGAGGTTGTAGCAATCACGGAGTATCCTACTTGCATTTTAGGAAAGTTTGATGAGCAGTTTTTGTCCTTGCCAAGCGAGGTCATCATCACTTCTATGAAAGAGAATCAGCGGTATTTTGCTATCTATAAAGAAAACACACTTTATAATGGCTTTATTGTGGTTTGTAATTCTACGAGTGATGATACCTCACTTATTGCGGCTGGGAATGAAAAAGTGCTTCGTGCGCGATTGTGCGATGCGGCATTTTTTTATGAAAATGACTTAAAAAAGGGGTTAGATTCCACACATTTGCGCGATATTTTGTTTGTGCAAGGGCTCGGGACACTTGCTGATAAAATTGCGCGTGAGGAAATTATCGCTAAATTTTTATGCCAAAAATATGCCAAACATTTTAGGAATGATGAGTTTGTAGGGAAAAATAACAAAGATATACAATCCCTGCTTTTAGAGAGTATCGATTTAGCAAAAGCGGATTTGCTAAGTGAAATGGTGGGCGAGTTCCCTGAATTGCAAGGAATTATGGGGGGATATTATGCGCGTGCATTGGGCAAAGATGAGCGTATCGTGCGTGCAATACAAGAGCAGTATTTGCCAAATGGTGAAGATGATGAGCTCCCATCGAATCTTTTAAGCGCGATTGTGAGTCTATCAAATAAGATTGATAGTATTTTAGCCCTCTTTAGCATTAAGAAGATTCCAAGTGGCTCAAAAGACCCTTATGCCCTACGCAGAGCGGCAAATGGTATCATTAAAATTGTGCAAAAATTTGGTTTGCATTTTGATATACACACAGATTTGACACAGATTTATGAGCAGGTGGGCTATGCTAAAGGCGATATGCAGGCAATACAATCCTTTTTCTTAGAGCGATTAGAGAGCACACTCAAAGTCAATCCGTCTATTTTTAGTGCTGTTATTGCTGGACTAAATAGCGAATCTAAATCACAGCGAGACATTGTGCGCATACGACAAAACGCGCTTTGTCTTATCCAAGTGCTTGAGCAAGGTAGCGATAAAGCAACGCTTCTTAGCACATTTAAGCGTGTGGCAAACATTTGCAAGCAATCGGGCATAAGTGATGTAAAAAATATCCATATCACGCCATCGCTTTTTACTTCCACACACGAGCAAGTCCTATACGATGAAATTTGCAAGATTAAGCAACGCTTTGCAGATTTGCATAATGCCACAGATTTTGTGCAAGATTCTGTGATTGTGGAGTTTATCCAAGCCCTCTTTGGATTAGAGCAGTCTTTATCGCAATTTTTTGACAATGTGCTTGTCAATGACAAAGACGCTACAATCAAGCAAAATCGTGAGAATCTTATTTTGTGTATTTATGCGGAATTCTTGCGTGTAGGTGATATGAGCAAGATTAGTTTATGAAGCTAGCCCATATTCCTATCTTAAAAGATACGCTTGTAGATTCGCTAAAATCTCATAGCAACGGCATTATTGTTGATTGCACTTTGGGCTTTGGCGGGCATAGTTTGGCACTTTTAGAGACATATAAGCAATGCAAGATTGTTGGCATTGATAGAGATGAAATCGCGCTCAATCTTGCCAAAACGCGATTTGAGCAAGCTGGACTAAGCGATAGAATGGAATTTTTTCATAGTGATTTTGGCAGTGCGCTTAGTGGGTTATCAAAAGAGCAATTACACCAAGTGCGCGCTATCATCGCTGATATTGGTGTGAGTTCAATGCAGCTTGATGATAAAGTGCGTGGGTTTAGTTTTCAATCAAGCAACTTAGATATGCGAATGGATACAAGGCAGGCTAAAAATGCCAATAGCGTGATAAATACATATAGTGCGTATGAATTAGAGCGCGTATTTAGGGATTATGGTGAAATTAGAGAATCTAAAAAACTTACAAACGCTCTTATGCAGGCAAGACCGATTACAAGCGGAGTAGAGCTGTGTGAGATTGTGGGGAAAGTTTTGCCTCGCACAAATTCATTGCACCCAGCCACAAGGGTGTTTCAAGCAATTAGAATCGAAGTTAATGGCGAGTTGGCGCAATTACAAAGCCTTTTAGATTCTCTTAAACAACTTGCGCGTTCTAGTGATTTAGCGAATGTGCGTGTGTGTGTTATAAGTTTTCATTCACTCGAAGATAGGATTATTAAAAATGCTTTTAGAGATTTTTCTTTGCGTTGTATTTGCCCTGCAAATGTAATGAAATGTGAGTGTGGCGGGAATAATGCGCTTGGTAACATCATAACCAAAAAACCTCTCTTGCCAAATGAGAAAGAAATTCAGTATAATCCGCGTGCAAGAAGTGCTAAAATGCGTATATTTGATATTCAAAAGAAAGGGAAATAAATGCCAAGCGATGCCACACAATCTCATAATAAACAGGATTCTATCAATACACAACATAATTTGCGCGCACGCCACAAACTCCCCTTTGCATATCTTTTAAGTGCTCTGCGAATATTTTTCATTGCCCTTGTGCTTTTTTGCCCTAAAGTGTATTTAGCCAATAACATTTATTATATCAGCAAGGAGATTGCTAACTTGCAAGTGAGTCGGGATATTTTAGAAGAGCAAAACAAGCAATTAAAGAGAGAGCGAGAGGATATTGAGTTTGCCTTTAGGGTGCTTAATGTTACAAATTAGTGCTACAATACACACTTTAGCGTGAAGGATATAGAATGAAAAAAGCTACCTACAAAGAAAGTGGGGTTAATATTGATGAGGGGAATGCCCTTGTAGATGGCATTAAACCTATTGCTAAAAGCACTTTTAATAGCAATGTTATCGGCGGGATAGGCTCATTTGCTGGCGCGTATGCTTTGCCTAGCGGATATAAAGAGCCAATTTTATTTGGCGCAACTGATGGTGTGGGGACAAAACTTCGCCTTGCTATTGATAGTGGGAAACTTGATAGCATTGGAATTGACTTGGTCGCGATGTGTGTGAATGATTTGATTTGTAATTTTGCCACACCACTTTTTTTCCTTGATTATTATGCCACAGGCAAACTTAATAAAAAAAGCGCGTTGGAAGTCATTAGTGGGATTGCAACGGGGTGTAAAATGGCGCAGTGCGCACTTATTGGTGGAGAGAGTGCCGAAATGCCATCAATGTATCAGGGCAAGGACTTTGACTTGGCTGGCTTTGCTGTGGGGGTAGCAGAAAAAGGGGAGTTACAACATAATCCAAAAGTGGCAAGTGGCGATGTGATAATCGCGCTTGCTTCAAGTGGATTGCACTCAAATGGATATTCTTTGGCGCGAAAAGTGATTTTTGAGAATCTTCAAATGCACTTTGACACACCATTTGAAGGTCGCACGATTGGGGAGATCCTCCTTGAGCCTACAAAGATTTATGTCCCAATTTTTCACTCCCTGCGCACTAAAATCAAAGCCCTAGCACATATAACGGGCGGTGGCATTATAGAGAATCTTCCGCGTGTGCTAGATTCAGAGCTTTGTGCAAAAATTAACAAAACAGCATTGTTAAAATTAACACAAAAATTACCGATTTTTGCATTGCTACAATCTCAGGTTGAGGAGCAAGAGGCACTGCGCGTATTTAATATGGGTGTTGGAATGGTGCTTATTGTCGATAAAAAACACGCAGATGAGGTAATTACCAAAAGCGGTGGTTATGAAATTGGTGAAGTTATACAAAAAAGTGGTAAAATTCAGGTAAAATTTAGCTAAAATAACAAAAAAAAAAAAACGATATGGAGAGAAACCATTGAGATTTAAATTACTAAGAATCTACTTTATCCCAATTTTAATTATTATTGTGGCGATGGGTGTGTATTTCTTTGTATTTCTTGGTATCAAAAATGATATATTGCCAAAGACACAGCGGTTGCACCACGATAATTTACAACAGACGCAAGACCCTATGGATTCCTTGCTTGCTTTTTTAGGGATTAAGCGTGGTTCTAGCACGCAATCACCTCCAAATCAAGAATCTCCCATTGCCTCTACTCCTACTAGCACTCCTAATCCCCAAGAGCCACAAGAGATTGCTAGAGAGCTTGCTCAAGCAGAAACTCCTAAGCCCATTGAGCCCACTCAAGCAGTTGAGCAGCCTTTTAATGTTAGTGAATCTAGCAACCAAACTAAGCAAAATGATGAACAAAAACAACAAGAATCTACGGAATATGTATATGCGTCTGTGCAAGTGCCAACGGCTGTGGTGCGCTCTGCTCCAAGCACACAAAGCCCACCTATCACTGCTTTAAGTTCGGGCAAGAGGATAGAGGTAGCCTCCTTTGATGATGAGTGGTTTAGGATAAAAGAGCCTATTGGTGGCTACATTGCTAAGCGTTTAGTGAGGGTGGCTGAGAGTGGAGCACAGCAAGCACAAGCAACTCCAGCACAACCTACACAAGGGACAGAAATCTCTAGTGATTCTAATGTTTATGAAGTGCTGGCTAATAGGGTGAATGTCCGCTCCGCTCCAAACACAGATGCGCCTATCATAGCGTCTCTTTCGTTAGGACAGACGGTGAGAGTGAGTGCTCTTAGTGATGGTTGGGCTACTATTATACTTGATAGCGGGAGAAAGGCTTATATCGTATCTCGAGCTATCAGAAAAATTTAAGAAACTTATGCGGCAGTTTTGCGTCTTTGGTAATCCAATAGCACATTCAAAATCCCCTCTTTTACATAATGCGACATTTAGATTTTATGATATAGATGCTTTTTATGGACGCGTTTTGTTGCCATTGGCGTTTGCAAGTGATAAGGTTTTAGAATCTAAGAGCAAAGATTGTTTGTATGCGAGTTTTTTAGAGCTTGGTTTAAGTGGGGCAAATATCACGGTGCCATTTAAGCAAAGTGCATTTTTGCAAGCTGATGAGGTGCGTGGCATTGGGCAAGAGATTGGCGCAATCAATACTTGGGTGCTTGAAAACAATGCAGTGATAGGGTATAACACCGATGCGCAAGGCTTTTTTATGTGCTTGCAGGATTGGTCGGCTAAAATTTCAAATGCACTTATTTTAGGGGCTGGTGGCTCTGCAAAGGCGGTAGCATTTGCATTAAGGCAAAATGGCATTACACCAACGATTTATAATCGTTCTTCTGCGCGTTTGGAGGAATTTTTGCAAAATGGCTTTGCGTGTGTAGAATTCACACAACTCAAAAATTGTCAAAACTCCTTTGATATAATCATAAACACCACGCCAGCAGGGCTAAACGATGAGAATCTCCCGTTAGATTCCGCGCTTTTGACCTCGCTTTTTGCTCGTGCGCGTTTTGCTTTTGATTTGATTTATGGGGTAAGGACACCATTTTTGCGCACAGCGCAAGATTTGGGGTTAGCAGTCCAAGATGGTAAAAATATGCTTATCAATCAAGCCGCACTAAGTTTTGAGCTATGGAGTGGAGGGGCAATCAACACACAGCAAGCTCTTGCCGTAATGCAACGATATTAAGATTCTAAGCAAGATGCGTTAATCTTTGTGAAATTGTGCTTTGACATCACAGATTGGAGCACGATACATAGCAGTGCTCACTATCATATCTACTCCACTGCTTGCAAACTCCTCCACATTTTTGATATGTATCCCTCCCGTAGCGGAGAGTAAAATGTGTGGAAAGCGCGTCTTTATCTCTTTGACGACACGGCTTAACTCTTTGGCACTTAATCGCTCGCATTGCAAAATATCTGCGCCCAAAAGCGCAAACTCCTGTGCTTCTTTAAGTGTTTCAACTTCAACGATAATTTTGTGCTCTTTGAAAGTATTTTTTAGTCGTTTAAAATCATTTTGAATATTTTTGCAAAGCAAACGATGCTCTTTAAAAAGTAAGATACTATCGCTTAATCCCAATCTATGTGGCAATCCACCACCGCTTACTAAAGCCTTTAATAAAAGTTTTTTAGCAAAAGGCATTGTTTTTCGTGTGCCAAGTTAGGGCGATATGTGGATTTTTTCCCCTTGCTAGACTAAGCATTTTGTGCGTATAGGTGGCTACTGAGCTTGCGTATTCTAAGATATTTTGCAATGTCTTTTGCGCGCTCAATAATCTTTGTGCATTGCCCCACAAGGTGAGAAATACCTCTTTTGGTGCGATGCAATCCCCATTGGTTGCGTGAGTTATGTATTGCAGATTCTCAAGCTGGGCTAGCCTTTTGCACTCATCGATGCCACAAAGGATAATTTCCTCATTTTTAGGGAAAAACTCCAAGTGCGCATCGCCACTAATGTTTAACCCAAAGCTCGTATTATCAAGGTATGGCACATCTTGATGTAATAAATCACGCAACTCTTCATCACTAAAGTAAAGCATTGCTATTTATTCTTGTTGGTTTGTTTGTGAAGTGCGTTTAAGAATCTCGCGGATAATTTCTCTATCATCAAAAGGAATTTTTTTCTCACCGATAATTTGATAGGTTTCATCGCCTTTGCCAAGCACAAGCAACACTTCATCGCTGGCTAAATCACGCAGGGCAAGCTCTATGGCTTTTTGTCGGTTTGATTCTATAATGGTCTTGCTACGCTCGCTAATACCCTCTAAAATCATAGCGATAATGGAATCTGGGTTTTCATTGCGTGGATTATCGCTTGTGAGATAGATTCTTTGTGCGTATTGCTGTGCTACTGCGCCCATTTTCGCGCGCTTGCTCATATCTCTATCTCCTCCTGCGCCAAAGAGCACTACAATTTTATGGTGCATAAAGGCTTCAAAAATCTGCTTCATTCCATCGTGAGTATGCGCGAAATCAACGATTACAAGAGGATTTTGACTAATGATTTCCATTCTTCCGCTTACCCCACCGAAATGTTTTAGCTTTTCACAAATTTCATCAAGAGTGGCATTGGTGAGAATCTTGCACGCGCTTACGGCACAAAGGAGATTGTAGAGATTATATTTGCCATAGAGATTTGAGTGCATTGTGGATTCTTGGGGTTGTGGCGTTGTGGGTGTGCTTTCATTCCACGCAATATGCGCGCAAATGCCATATTTAAGGCTATATGCACGGACATTCATATTAGCTGGAGATTCTATGCCGTAGCTAAGGGCATTTTGTTGATTATATGTGGCTTGCTTTTCATCGGCATTGATGAGTTTTAGCGTATCATTAGTAAAAAAGCTATTTTTCACGCGCACATATTCCTCCACATTGCCGTGGAAGTCCAAATGGTCGCTTGTTATGTTAGTGAGAATCTTTAAGGCAAAATCCACGCCCGCAATGCGCTCTTGCGCGATGGCGTGCGAACTTACTTCCATTATGAAGTAATCACAATCTTGTGCGCGCTCAAAATTCTCATATAGCTCAAGCACAGGTGGTGTAGTAAGCCCTTTTGGCTTAATTTCCTCGCCATTTATAAAAAATCCTCGTGTGCCAAGCAATGCCACCTTATAACCCAAATCAAGCAAGATAGAGTAAATACACGCTGCGGTGGTGGTTTTGCCATTTGTCCCTGTGATACCTACAATATGCTTTGGCAAGGCAAAAATTTCGGGCAAATCCTTTGCCTCAATAGATGGGGATTGTATTTTGTCGCAATATTTGGCATTTTGCGCTGTTTTGACAAGGAGCGTTTGAGAATCTGCACACCGATTGTCATCAGTGATTGCGCTAAAATCGTGGTTATGGTAGCTTAGTTTTTTTGTTAGGCGCATACGAAATTGCCTTTTTGATGATTTTTTCAATTTCTGCGTCATAATCTTGCGCCTCTAGGCTATAAGCGTATTCAAGTCCAATTTCAGCAAAGCCATTATCAATAAGCTGATGTAAGAAATGATAAAAATCCTTTTTTTTGGTAAAAATCAACTTGCTACTAAACATAATATCTTCAAATGCCTCTTTAAAGCTCCCGCGAGTGCTCACGGCTTCCAAAAAATCACCATATAAAACGCCATCTAAACTTTGCGTTTTTTTGCTATCAGTGTTTTTGAAATTGTTTGAAAGCACTAAAGTCGCCTCGTCCATTGATTGAATAATTTTTAGAATCTGTTTTTGTGATTTGAGCCTAGAAGTCCCTGAAGAGAGCAAATGCTGGTAAAACTCATAGGTCGTATGCGCGCTATCTGGGTAATCTTTAGCGTGCTCTGTGAGGAAAAGCCCTATTTTTGCTTCTTTGTTTTGTGGAGCGAGCAAAAATGCCCGCTCAAAATAATTATATGCCCGCCCATAATTTTTATGTCTAAAGAGTTTAAAGCCATCTTTGAGCAATTTATTGACTTGTTGGCGCAAGCTAATGGTTGTGAGTGCTTTAGTCTGTGGGCTTTGTGCTATTTTGTCATCAATGTGTTTGGGCGAAGATGTTTCTCCTATGTTTTGTGTGGTTTGTTGTGAATCTTGCCCGCTTTTTTTTTGCATTTTTGTCCTTTAGATTCTATATTCGTTTGCTTTTCATATCGCGGTTATCAAGTCCGCGTGTAAGCACCTTATTAAGCTCAGAAAGCATATGAGGATTCGCAGCTTTTAAATCTTCATCTACTTTTAAAATAAGCTCTGGGGTTACATTTTGATGAATGATAAGCGCAAAGAAAAACGCCTTTTTCTTGTAATCAGAAAGCTCCAAATCATCGTAATGTTTGAAAAAATCATCTACAGCTTGGCTTAATTCTACAATAGAGCTTTTTTGATTATCCAACACACGCATAATCTCATTCATCATTGATGTTGGGGTTGGTGGTTCTGGCTCTGGGGGAGGAGGCTTGGGGGTTGGACCAAAGGCATAAAATAACGCCACTACGGCAAATAAGACCGTCGCAAAAAAACTTACTAAAATAAAAACTGCCTGTGGTGAAAAAGTATCCATACTATATAAAATCCTCTACTTTAAGATTACAACTTAGCGATTATAGCCAAAAATCGTCAAAATTTTCGCAGTATTTTTCGCTTTTCTTTAGGTTTATGGGATTTTAAGGGGCTTAAAGAGTAACCAAATACAACAATAAGTGGCGCGCCCAAGAGGATTCGAACCTCTGACCTACGGCTTAGAAGGCCGTTGCTCTATCCAGCTGAGCTATAGGCGCAAGTTTTGCATTTGTGCTTTTGAAGTTAAGTGGTGCGCTCGGAGGGAGTCGAACCCCCAACCCTCAGATCCGAAGTCTGATGCTCTATCCAATTGAGCTACGAACGCCACTAAATTACCAATGTTTGCTTATAAATTATGTAATGGGGTGGGTGATGGGGCTCGAACCCACGACCCTCAGTGCCACAAACTGATGCTCTAACCAACTGAGCTACACCCACCATCAACAATATAAGAATCTCCATAAGTGGTCGGGGCGAAAGGATTCGAACCTTCGACCCCTTGGTCCCAAACCAAGTGCGCTAACCAGACTGCGCTACGCCCCGACAAAAATAAAAGCACTGATTATAACGCGCTTTGCATTAAAAAAGACTTAAAAATGCAAAAAAAATTAAAACTTGTGTTAGAATCGCGCTTTTTGAGAATCTATGGATATTTGAAACACAACATTAAGACTTTAGATTCTTAAAAATGTTAAAAATTTAGACAAAGGCATACAATGCAGGCGAAAACAACAAAAGCCACACCTATACTTACCATAGCGGGGAGTGATTGTAGTGGTGGAGCTGGATTGCAAGCGGATTTAAAGACTTTTAGCGCGCACGGATTATTTGGTATGAGCGTGGTATTAAGTGTGGTGGCTGAAAACACTGCTCGTGTGATTTCGAGCTTTGATGTGCCACGACAATACATTGATGAGCAGTTTGAGGCGATTTTTGAGGACATTCCACCAAAGGCTATAAAAATTGGAATGCTTGGCTCTAAGGAAATCATACAATGCGTCAAAGAGAATTTAGAGCGATATGCGCCTAAAAACTGCGTTATTGACCCTGTGATGTTTGCTAAAAATGGATTCGCGCTAATGCCTAGCGAGATTTGTGAATTTTATGGACAAACAATGTTGAGATTTGCTGATGTGCTTACACCAAATATCCCTGAAGCACAGGCACTTTGTGGCTTTGCGATACAAAATCTCGATGATATGAAGCGCGCCGCATTTGCTCTGCATAAAAAAGGCGCGAAATCCGTCTTGTTAAAAGGCGGGCATTATAATGATAGTGGCATAAACCATAAAAGTAGTGATATGAATGGAGAGATTAGCTCTATTAAGACGCATACTATCGCGCTCACATTGGAATCAAGTAATACACAATCCGCCACACAAGGAAATCTAAGTGTGCGTAGTGATGATGTGTTTTTTGATGGGAGGGAGTTTTTTATCCTGCCTTGTGAGAGAATAGAAACAAAAAACACACACGGCACGGGTTGCACGCTATCTAGCGCGATTGCTAGCAATTTAGCACTTGGCAACAGCGTGTTAGATTCTATCAAGCAAGCAAAAGAGTATGTGTATAATGCGATTTTACATTCTCTCGCGCTTGGTAAAGGAAATGGACCAACAAATCATTTTCATAAAAAGTTACAACCCCCATATATTGTGTAAAATCTCATCAGTCGTTGTTTTATCGCTATTGTAGCGTGTGGGTGCTATGATTTATTAGGAATGTTTTTTGCTTCAAACCTCTCAACTTAAGTTCAAAGAATATGAGGTGCAAAATGGTAGAAGAAATCACACAATCACAAAATATCGTTCCATTTGAGGTTGGCAAAAAACCTAACACAAAGAGTCAAGATAGCAATTTTAGTAATTTTTTAAAAGAAACACAAAATGAATTTAGCGCAAAAGAATCAAATATCAAAGGAGCGCAGGAGAGCACCTCTAAAGAACACACTTCAAAAGAAATCCACGCCAAAAATGCCGATAAAAAAGAAGAAGCAAGCAAAAGCACTTTAGCCAAAGGCGATGAAAGCAAAGGGACAAAGAACGCTAAAAGTGAGGAGCTAGAGCAAAAAGGAGTGAAAAAAACTGCCCAAAAAGCCAACGCAAAAGACGATGGCGATGAAGTGGTAATTGAAGATTCTCTCTCCTCTCATAAATTAGCAAGTGCGAAAAATGTCAATCAAAATGTGGCGACTTCAGTGCTTTCTCAAGCTCTAAATCAACAAAAAGACGCTTCACAAAGTCCAGCGCAAAAAGCAAGCGAGGATACTAAAGATAGCGCGTCAAAAGATTCTAAAGATTTGGGTGCTACAAAGGGGAATCTCGCAAATGCACAAAGTCCCAAAACACTTCAAGATGTGAGAAATCTCGCACAACTCAATGGATTAAACCCTACAAAAGTCGAGGCACTCCAAGATGAAGCAAGCGCACCAATAGTGCAATCAAAAGCAAAAGAATCAAGTGAAGATGTAATCCCAGAATCTGCCAAATATAAAGTCCAATACAAACTAGATAATGGAGAGTATGTGGCGGTTATCCATCGTGGCACACAAAAGCCTCAAAATATTACGACTAAAATTTCAAGTATTTATGAAAGTATAAAAACCGAAGAATCTACGCCAACGCTAAGTTCGTTATTTGGCTTAAAGGATTTACCCTAACGCCACTAATGAAGTCTCAAAAGTAACGCTAAGCAATCATCACATCACGCTAGGTGGTGATGAGGTAGATTCTAAAATAATAGATGAGATGCTTTCTAAGCACTTTGTCGCTTTGGAATCTAAGAGCGATTCCAAAGTGCTTGGGCAAAAGGCTACACGCACAAAAAATGCCAAAGCCAAGCCCACTGCTAATAATCAAATTCAAGCACAAAAGCACACACAACAAGAGGCAAACGCTATTGCACTTCCTCAAAAGACTCTCACAGCCAAGCAATTAGCACAGCTTCAAAACTCTAAACAAACAGCCACTATGCAATCTAGCGAATTAGGTGAGCTCCCTGATTTGGCGCATTTGTTGCAAGATGATTCTAAGCCAAAGCTAAAAAACACACGCACTAAAGCAAAAAAAGCAATCCAAAAACAAGAAGATACGAACGCACCAAAAAATGCCAAAACCAAGTCGAATGCAAACACAAAAGCACGCCAATCTAAGCAAACACACGAGAATCTAAAGATTTCCACAGAGACTACAAAGACGCTTATAAATAATGAAATCAACGAATCTAGCGCACAAGATTCTCTCAAAGAGCATTTCCAAGAGCACATTATAGAGCAACTTGCAGAATCCACAAACGAGCAGGCACAAACCATTCAAAATACGCACAAAGGGGCACAATCTCGCATTACGCGCGATGTTGCCAATACTCCCAAAGAGAGTAGGATTGAAAATGAACAAAAAGGCGCGCAATGGCTTGCAGGCAATGCCAAAGATTCTAAACAACAAGGTGGTGATTCTTCTAAACAAAACTCTAAAGATTCCCAAAGCACACTGCAAGTAATCAAAAATGAAGCCCAAGTGCATATACAAGAGGACTTTCAAAATGATTTATTAGAGAGTTTGGAGCAGGGCACGCAAGCTATGGAGGAATTTGAGCTTGGCAAACAAAAGGCATTGCACAACGCACAAAAATCTTCTAGCACACAAAACGAAAAAACCACAGAATCTAAGCAAACACAACAAACCAATTCAGGTGTAAAGGCAAGCCAAGAAGCCCAAGTTTCTCAGCGCGCAACGCTTGCTAGAGAAACCATAAAAACCTTTGCCCAGCAAATACGCGATGAAGTAAAAAACTACAAACCACCAATCACGCGGATTTTATTGGAGCTTCATCCGCAGAATCTAGGCAAAGTCGAGCTTACTATTTCAAAACGCGGTAAGGATTTGGTGCTTCAAGTGCTCTCTAATCAAAACGCCATTACACTTTTTTCACAAAATCAAGTGGAGTTACGCACAAATTTAAACCAAATGGGATTTGAAAATGTTGATATGAATTTTAACACCCCACAAGATGGGAAAGGAGAGCAAAATGCTAAGCAAGATTCCCAATCACAAGAGTTCGCACAAAGTGCTGATAGAAGTGAAGAGGAAAATCAAGGGAATAAAAATAGCTTGAGTAGCGTAATGGAGATTACTATCCCACGATATGCGTAAGTAAAAGGAGTTAGAATGGCAGTTGATTTAGGCGAAATAACAGGAGTGAATGCTCGAAACGAGAAAAATAAACAAAATCCAAGAAATATCAATGAGCTTGATAATCAGGCGTTTATGCGACTTTTTTTGGAGCAACTCAAAAACCAAGACCCAACTGCGCCAATGGAAGTGGATAAAATCATCACTCAGACCGCCCAGCTCACTCAAGTCGAAATGCAAGAACAAAACAAACAAACAATGCTAGAAATGGCAAAGGCAATGGAAGCGACAAAAGAGACCAACCAAGAGTTAAAAGAATTTCAAGCTAAAATGAAAGAATCTTTAGAAGGACTTACAGATGGGATAAAGACAAACGCAGAATCCACTCAATCTATGGCTTGGTTAAACGCGCTTAATTCTGTGGCGATGATTGGCAAAATTGCCGAGACTGATGTATTTGGCGTGAAGTTAGATTCTGGTGATAGTGTGAGATTTCAAATATTTTTTGATGAAAAAATTGATTCACAAAAAGGCAATCCAAATGTTTATATTTATAGCCAAGAAAACGAACTTATCCGCACTTTGCCGTTGCGTAATTATGATGGCAAAAGTGGATATTTAGAGTTTGTTTGGGACGGGCTAGGTGATAATGGTAAGCAAGCTCCAACAGGGAGCTACAATGTAAGAGCCGAATATAACTACGACCAAGCAACAAGTCAATATCACGGAGCGAGAGTTGGCAGAGGCGAAGTGCAAAGCATTATCTTTGATAAGGGCAAGCCAATGATGAGAATGGGCGATATGATTTTGCCACTTCAAAGTGCGATTGAGTTTTATGAACGACAAAGCACACTTTAAATTTTAAAGGAATCTATGATGAACTCTACGCTTATCAACGCATCAAGTGGCATTAGGACACATCAGTTTGGGTTGGATTCTCTGGCAAATAACATTGCCAATGTCAATACCACAGGTTATCGAGAGAATGTGCCACAATTTGAGAGTCTTTTTGCCGCGCCAATGGAAACACTTAATTCCACTTCGCCTGTGAGCAATGACTTCAACTACGGCACAACAAAAGCAAGCAATGCTATTTCGACAAGAAGTGGAAGTTATAGAAATACTGATGGCGATTTTGATGTCGCATATTCTGGTAAGGGGTGGCTTGTCGTAGGAGAGAATAAGAATGGCGAATTTACTATTACTGATGATGGATATGAAAGCAAGCAAAAAACTTATTTCACTAGAGATGGTGGGTTTATGCGTGATGGCGAGGGATACATTGTCAATGCGCGTGGATACTATATGTATGGTGTGAATCTAGGTAAGATAGAAAATGAAATATTTACTACTTCTCAAGGTTCTGATGAAGACTTTGTAAAACTTGGCACGGGCACGCTTACTCCTATCCAAATCCCACAGAATCTGTATTTTCGCCCTGTGGTTACTACAAGGGTAGATTTAGCACTAAATATCAATAAAAGCGCGCATTCAGTCAATGTAACCAAAGTGTATATGGATTCTGATGAAAAGTTTGATGAAGAGGCTTTTATGAATGCGGATATTAACAGCCTAAGCATAGAGGGCGACCCGCTTAATGCAAGCGTGTATGATACCATTAAGGTAAGTATAAAGACAAATGGGCGCAATGAAGATTATGTGTTTGCCTATGGTAAGGACTTTCGTAGCTTTAAAGAACTTCAAGAAGCTTTATTACAAAAGAGCGGGCTTGGCATTGATATTGAGCGATTGCCTGATGGTAGTGTCGGTCCAAAAGTCGCAATGAAAGTCTTTAACGCTACTTTTTCTACGCGCAGTGTAACCATTAGCGGGAGTTTAGCAGATAAACTTCATATCTCTGGGCGCAATGACAACTTTAAAAGTGGCATTGATAGAGAATACAGCCCAAACAAAGTGTATCAAAATGGCGATATTTTGAATCTAGATGGCGTGGCTGTGCGCTATATAGGAGAAGAGGGCAATTCTAATCCATTTGAAGATACTGCGAATTGGGAGATTATGGACACAAGTGCTTTAGGCGAATGGAAGCAAAATACAAGCTATAAAGTCGATGAAATGGTAAATTACGAGGGCAGAGTGTATCGTAAAATAGAATCTAGTGGCAATTCTCGCCCAAATGAGGGTGGTTGGGAAGAAGTCGCTCAATCAACAATGAACTTACCACAAACTTATGAGGATGGCAGGGAGTATAATCCAAAAGATATTGTTTTACATCAAGGGAATTTATTCCAAAAGCTCACACAAGGTAGTGCGGGCAACCCTCGAGTAGATTCTGTGGGTTGGAGAATGTTGCACCAAGATATTTTTGAGAGTGCGTATTTAGAGACACCTACTTATCAAACCAATGTGGAAATTTTTGATGAAGGGGGGAGAAAGTTTTTACTCCAAAGTCATTATTATTTGCTAAGCTCTTTAGATAAAGAATCTCAAGACCCAAAAAATGAGCTTTGGGAGGTTCGCACGCGTATTTTTGATAAAGATGGACTTATCCCACTAGGTGAGCAAATCACACATAAATTAGAATTTGATGAAGCAGGGAATGCGATTGCAGAGCCTATTTCTGTGCCTTTTGATAGTGGCGAGATAGCGTATAACATCGCAAATACACAGAATCTAAAAACCACAAATCGTCCCTATCAGGAATCTAGCATTTTGCAAACCGAGCAAGACGGCAAGAATGACGGGCATTTGGCAAATTTGCGTATTGATAAAGATGGGCTTATATTTCTCTCATTTACTAATGGTGTAACCGAAGTTATGGGGCGTGTAGGGGTTTCAGCCTTTGTCAATGACCAAGGGCTTAAAAAAGTGGGAAATAATCTCTTTGAAATGACAGAGATTACCAATGGAGAAGACGCGCATATCGCAAGTGGGAAACCATTGCTTGGTTGGGATGGGCAAAATTTGCGCTTTGGCACCGTTATGTATAAAAAGTTAGAGACAAGCAATGTCAATGTGGGCGAAGCACTCACAGATTTGATTGTTATGCAGCGCGGATATTCGATGAATGCTAGAGCTTTTACCACAGGCGATGAGCTTATCAAAGAGGCACTTAACCTCAAACGCTAGAATCTGGCAACTTCTATAAAATCATAAAAAAGTTTAAATATTTTTTAATTTTCTTAGTATTCTTACTTGACTTTTTATGTTTTGGCATTTATAATGTCATTTTAGTAAAAAGGTTTTTATAAATCTTTAAGAATAAGGAGATAATATGCTAGAAATCAGGTGGCATTCTCGCGCTGGGCAGGGTGCTGTAACGGGTGCAAAAGGGCTAGCAGATGTCTTTGCTAGCACGGGCAAAGAAGTCCAAGCCTTTGCGCTATATGGCTCGGCAAAGCGTGGTGCGGCGATGAGCGCGTATGATAGAATCGATGATAGCCCAATCCTAAACCACGAAAAATATATGGAACCAGATTATGTGCTTGTGATTGACCCCGGAATCGTCTTTATCACCGATATTTGCGCCAATGACAAGCCAAGCACCAAATACATTATCACCACGCATTTAAGCAAAGATGAGCTCGTGGCAAAAAAGCCCGAGCTAGCGGGCAAAGAACTCTATGTGCTAGATTGTATCAAAATCGCGCTTAACACCATCGGCAAGCCTATCCCAAATACGCCAATGCTAGGGGCTTTTATCAAAATCTCGCAAAGCCTAGAGCTAGAGTATTTCAAAAAGGCTTTCACAAAGGTGCTTGGCAAGAAGCTCCCACAAAATATCATTGACGCAAATATGAGTGCGATTGAGCAGGCGTATAACGCGGTAAAGTAGCGACAAGAGTAGCAAAAAGAAGCAGCGCAAAATCGCCACTAGATTTTGCACATTTTAAAATTTAAACAACAAATTCAACAACAAGGAGGCGTAGATGAAAGATTGGACGCAACTAGAAATGGGCTCGGTGCTTTTTCCATTCGCCGAAGATGGCAGAGAGGCACTAAGAGAGCATAATAACGAGCGAAGCTATACCAAAGAGAGCTCCTATGGCACGAGCGTGGCGCATTGGCGCGTGGATAAGCCCGTGCATAATATGGATATTTGCATAAATTGCTTTAATTGTTGGGTATATTGCCCTGATGCCGCGATTTTGGTGCGCGAGGAGAAAATGCGTGGCGTGGATTATCAGCATTGCAAAGGTTGCGGTGTGTGCGTGAGCGTATGCCCTACCAACCCAAAATCCCTGCTAATGTTTGATAATAATGAGAGCAATGAAAACGCGCTAGGGAACTGGCCAGCTAAAGAGCCAAAAAAGCCCGCTAGCGAGTCAAATTAGCGCGAAAATGTAGAATCTAGATTCTAAAAAATCTCAATCGCTAAAACAACAAAAAGGAGAAAAAATATGCCAAAAGAAATGGAACTCGATAAAGTAGTCGTGTGGGATGGCAATATGGCAGCCTGCCAAGCGATGCGCCAAGCCCAAATCGATGTAGTCGCAGCCTATCCTATCACGCCCTCCACGCCTATCGTGCAAAATTATGGGACTTTCACAAGCAATGGTTACATTGATGGTGAGTTTTTGCTCGTAGAATCTGAACACGCCGCGATGAGCGCGTGTGTGGGCGCAGCAGCAGCGGGCGGGCGCGTGGCGACTGCGACTAGCTCGCAAGGCTTTGCGCTTATGGTAGAGGTGCTGTATCAAGCCTCTGGTATGCGCCTGCCAATCGTGCTAAACCTCGTAAATCGCGCCCTTGCCTCACCTCTAAACATTCACGGCGACCATAGCGATATGTATCTAGGACGCGATGCAGGCTGGATAAACCTCTGCGCGTATAATCCACAAGATGCCTATGATTTGAATCTTATGGCGTTTAAGATTGCCGAGGATATGGGCGTGCGCCTCCCTGTGATTGTCAATCAAGATGGCTTCCTTTGCTCACACACTGCCCAAAATGTCCGCCCGCTAAGCGATAGCAAGGCGTATGAGTTTATCGGCGAGTATAAGGCTAAAAATCCGCTTTTTGATTTTGCCCACCCCGTTACCTACGGAGCGCAAGCTGAAGAGGAGTGGCACTATGAGCATAAAGCCCAGCTTCACAACGCGCTAATGCACTCAAATGAAGTCATAAAGCGCGTGTTTGGCGAATTTGCTAGCCTCACAGGCAGGGAGCATAATATCGTAGAAACTTATGATTTAGCAGATGCCGAAGTGGCGATTTTCGCGCTTGGCACGACGGTAGAGTCCGCCCGCGTAGCAGCACAAAACGCCCGCAAAAATGGCATCAAAGCTGGCGTAGTAAGCCTCAAAGTCTTTCGCCCTTTCCCTTTTATTGAGGTTGCAAACGCACTAAAACACTGCAAGGCAATCGCAATCCTTGATAAAAGCCTGCCCGCTGGGGCTATGGGCGCGCTCTTTAACGAAGTAAGCGCGGCATTGTATAGCGCAACCTTTGGGAGCGGTGGCAGTGGCGGTGCGCAAAGTCGCCCTGTGCTAAGCAACTATATCTATGGGCTTGGCGAGCGCGATATGACGCAAAAAGATTTGGGCGAGATTTTGGCTGAAATACATAACGATGCAAAGGAGGGCAAATTAACGCACGCGGTGCAGCAGTTTGTGGGGCTACGCGGACCCAAAATGAGCTTTTTTTAGCTTTGTGCGTGTCTTTTGCGTGCTTTTGCGGGAGTCGCGTTAGAATCTAGATTCTAACGCTCGCTTCGTGTGTGGCTTCGTCATTACCGCTTTAGGTAACTCCTCGCCACACACTCGCGCAACCCACAAAATCATCGCAAAAACCACCGCACAAAGTGCTAGGGCAGATGTGGATTTTCGTCATTGCGAGCGAGCGTTAGCGAGCGTGGCAATCTAAAAGAATCTTTTGTCATACTGAGGGAGCGCAAGCGACCGAAGTATCTCAATCACAAATCAAAACAGAGATATTTCGCTTCGCTCAATATGACAAATTAGAATTTAAATTCTAGAATTTAAAAGGAGCGACAAAAAGTAAACAAAAGGAGCAATCAAATGTGTAAGGCGAAAGCCAAAGAACAACAAATGCGTGAAGTATTTTTGAAATAAAATCGTGGTTTTGAAGCGCGAAGCGAGGGAGTTACCTAAATGGTAATGACCGAAGCTAAGCGCGCACAATCCGCGATTTTAGCTAAAAAGACAAGCGCAACCAAAATTTAACAAAGGAGCTAAAATGGTAAAAGAAGTTAAGAATCTCAAGCAGTTTTCCAAATCTGCCGAAAAATTTGAAGGAGCGCATATCCTCTGTCCGGGGTGCGCACACGGCATCATTATCCGTGAAGTGCTAAATGCTGTCGATGGACCGCTAGTAATCGGCAACTCCACAGGCTGCCTCGAAGTCTCAACCGCCGTGTATCCGCACACTAGCTGGGATGTGCCGTGGATTCATATCGGCTTTGAAAACGGAAGCACCGCAGCAGCGGGTGCAGAGACAATGTATCGCGCTTTGGCAAAAAAGGGCAAATATCAGGGCGAGAAGCCAAAATTTGTCGCATTTGGTGGCGATGGGAGCACTTATGACATTGGCTTTCAATTTATCAGCGGGTGCTTTGAGCGCGGGCACGATATGACTTATATTTGCTTAGATAACGAAGTGTATGCAAACACAGGCGGGCAACGCTCAAGCTCTACGCCGATTGGCTCTAGCACGACTACCACGCCTGCGGGAAGCACGAGCTATGGCAAAAAGGAGCGCAAAAAAGACATTCTCTTTGTGATGGCAGCGCACGGAAGCCCCTATGTCGCGCAAGTCGCGCCAAACAAATGGAAAGATATGAATAAGAAAATCAAGCAAGCGATTGATACGGAGGGACCGACATTTATCAACGCGATGAGTGCCTGCACGACAGAGTGGAAGTTTGAATCACACAAGACGATTGATACTTCGGATTTGGCGGTGGATAGCCTTGTGTTTCCGCTGTTTGAAATCATCGGTGGGCGTGAAGTGCGTATCACTTATCGCCCTAAAAATGTCATTCCTGTGCGCGATTATCTAGCGGCACAGGGGCGATTTAAGCATCTCTTTAAAAAAGAAAATGAGCATATTATCGAACTATTCCAAAAAGAAGTAGATGAGCGGTGGGAGCACCTCCAGCGACTAGAAGAGGCAAATAATATCGTGCTAGGCGAACGGGCGTAAAATCTCATAACAAGGGTGTGGGATTATCACATAAGTGCAAATTAAATCCAAAATAGTTTGCTATGTGAGCCCACACGCAGACAAGTAAGCACTAAAACATCATTTTGTTTCTTATAGATGAGCAATAAATCTAGCTCTATGTGGCATTCCCTTGTGTCTTTATATATTTTGCGTCCAAAATATCGCCTTTTTCTAGCTTCTCAATTACACTATCTCTGATTTTAGTCTTGCCATACTTAGCGATTTTATAGTCTTTCATTGTTTGTTAAACTCCATTTAATCTCTCAATCACGCGCAAAGTTTCAATATTTGCATTCTCTATAATCAAAGCCCTATTAGCTCCCTTAATGTTTCCCCGCAATTATAGCTAAAATCATATTTTCCTATGGATTTTGTTTGGATTCCTTTGTAATCAATGGCAAAGAATCTCCGTAAGGTCATCAAATAGAGACTAGATGAATCTCAAAATACTTAATATTTGTAGTATTTATTTCTTTAAAAAGCCGTATTCATAGACTTTTGGCTGTATTTTTGTGGCTAAATCATTGAGAGTTAGGCGCAAGTTTGCTAGCAAATCATTATAGTGAGAATCTTCACTTTTTGCATTTAGTTTGCCCTGCTTGCCGTTTTTAGATTCTGCTCGCCCTTGAAAATACTCTTTTATGTCATACAAACTTGCGTCATTTAGGTATTTTTCGCTAGATTTTGCCTGCGCGTGATAATATCGCCATAGCTCTAATCCTGCGTTAAAAACGGCTTTTGCCTCGCTTGAAAAGATAATTTTTTCATTTGGGATAAAACAATCGCAAAGTGTCCCATTTTTGACTTTGCCTTCGATAAATCGCGTCATAAAATCACTTCTAAACGCTTCTTTTGCACCGACTTCTTGCTCGCTAAATGGGATAAAGTGATTTATGTCATCTTTTGCAGTGATTTTGTTTTGCCCCTCATCAAATAGTGCATACGCCAAACAATCATTGTAAAATTCTTTATCTTTTTGCCATTTATTTTTTGGGTATAAGAAATTGTCTTTGTTGTTTAACCACGATGGGCTAATGACTTGTCGCACGGCAAAATATACGCAAAATGGAATCAAATTATATTTTGTAATTGGCGTATAAATTATGTGTGCCGTGCCTTTTTTGCTTTGCAAGGCTATATGGTTATTTTGTTGAAAATCTGGTGCGTCTGCCATTAAAATGCCAAGCGATTCATTATCTTTGTCATAAAATTTTTGCAACCACGCCGTGATATATTTTTCCCCTGCATAAAATGTTTTTTTACCAATTTTTTTATTGCTTTCATTGAAAATATCTACTTTTACTTTAAAATTATCCACTTTTGCATTTTTCGTTTCCTGCTTTTTGCCTAGATTCCATACCCAAAAGCCGATAGGAAATTCACCCGCAACATTATCAAATGTCCAAGCAGGCACGATAAATCCTTTTAAAAATTTAGCTTGAAATCTTTGCCTGAATTTGGTTGAAGTGTATGAGTTAATATATTTTGGCGTAGAAAAACTCCCTAAAATGCAGTTTGGAATCTCCTCATAGATTCGTATAAAAAATTGCGTGTAAAGCTCATCGCTTAATGCGCTAAGGTGTTTTTTATATTTGAAATATGTATCTGTGTCTTTGGATACTTGAGATTTGTGTGAGCCTGTGCCTCTTTGCGTTCTTGCATTGCCACTTGTGCTATATGGTGGATTGATAAAAATTACTAACTTTTGTGGCTCATTTTTGATGATTTTTTGCAAAGATTGTGGGAGTTTGGATTTTGCTAAAATCTTGCCACTTTTTTCATCGACTTTGTCAAAAAAGCTATCGTTTAGAAAATCAAAAGCAAAAATATGACTCTCTAGTAGATTCGCGCCATTTTGCCTGCGCTCTTGCATCACTTCCGCATCTGCACTATCTAGCGTGGAGGCATAAATATTTCTCGCATTTGTTAATCCTGCGAGCAGATTGCCCGTTCCTGCGGCACAATCCCAAATATAATACTGCTCTTGCCAATCCTCACCAAGCGCATCTGCTAAATATTCCTGTGCTTTTGTTACCCACACACGCGGGGTAAAAAACGCCCCCTTGCGTTCTCTAATGTCCTGAGGCACAAGCAAATCACGCCGTTGTATAATATAATCCCAAAATTCCTCTTTTGGCGGACGCTCATAGATATTCCAAAAGTTTTTATGCGCGTCTTGCTTATCTGTAAAGCCAAATTTAGTAAAGCTAAACTGCGTGCGCTTCAAATCTCGCGCTTCTAGCTTGACTTCATAATAATCGTGTTGCAACAAAATCCGTAAATTTTCATAAATCTCTTTTGTAGAATTATTGCGACTTAATAAATCCGCCAAATAAAAATCACTATCCACAATATCTGGCTTTTCAGCCTCCCAATCTGCACTAATAGTGGGTTTTACGCGCTTAAGCCACTCTAAATATATGTTGAAAAAATTATTTTTTGTAATGTTGATTTTTTGCGTCCCTTGTGAATCTAGCGTGAAATTATCCTCTATAAATTCTCTCAATTCATCGCTTTGCGATGCGAATCTAAAAAGCAAATTTTCGCATTCAAGTGTTTTGACTATGAGTTTGTAGAGTTGCTTAAATTCTTTTGATTCGTGGTTACTAGGCGTAACGCTCCAATTAAAATCATTTTGACTAAAAATATGTGCGATTTTGCTAAACTCGATAAATGCGATTTTTTGCGCATCAAACGCACCCAAAAAGTGCGGTGGCATAAGCAAATCTTGCAATTTCGCCTTGCCAATAGTTAGAATTAACTGCACGATACTTGCGTAAATGTCGTTTTTGTTGCCCTTTTTTGCTTCTGCCCAGAGAAAATATTGTTTTTCTTGCTCGTGCTGGCGTTTGGGTGCGATTACAAAATCGATATTGTTGGGACGCTCTGTTGTATCAAACGAACCAAAAAAGTCCCGTGCGACTTTGTTTTTTGGCTCTTCTTCGGGTATGGTTACATCATACATTGTTGTCCTTTTGGATTTTGGGTTTGTGGCTTCTTAACTCTTATTTTTAGAATCTACTGATTTTGGCATTTTAAGCTCTCCACAGCCTTTTTATAATCCCTACTTCCAAAGATATAGCTCCCAGCGACAAGTATATCTGCACCATTTTGGATAAAGAGGGGAGCGTTTTTGTCGTTGATTCCGCCATCGATTTGTAATAGACATTTTGGATTAAGAGAATCGCGCATTTTGGCTAAATCACACAATTTATCAGCGACATAAGGCAGGCACTTTTGCCCGCCAAAGCCCGGATTTACGCTCATTAGGAGCACTAAATCGACTTTTGGGAGGATATAGCGTAGAGATTCAAGGCTTGTGTGCGGGTTTAGCACTACACCTGCACCGATTCCTTGCGACTTTATAGAATCTACAAGTCTATCTAAATGGCGCACTTCCTCGATATGCACGCTTAAAAATGCAGGCTTTAGCGGAGCAAAGAGTTCTACAAAAAATTCTGTGTTGTTTGTCATTAGATGAATATCAAGTGGCTTTGTGGCGACTTTAGCGATTTTCTCAACCACAAGCGGACCAATGGTTAGGTTTGGCACGAAATGCCCATCCATTACATCAATATGCAAAAAATCACAAGAAGTCGCACATATCGCCTCTACTTCTTTTCTTAAATGCAAGAAATCTGCTGATAAAAGACTTGGAGAGATTAAGACTTTTTTCATTGTTGCTCTTTTATTGTGGATTTATATTTTGTGATTGTAGCAAAATTTCACCGCTCTTTATCTTTGCGTGCTGGAATTTGTATTATGGTAAAAATTTTTCAATAGCACACAAATTAGGCTCATCAATGATAATATCCGCATTTTGTTTGAGAATCTCTTTGGCACAAAAGGCAATCTTTGTCCCAGAGTATGCAAACATACTTAAATCATTCGCTCCATCACCTACACATAGCGTATCTTGCTGAGATATATCAAGGAGATTTTGCAAGCGCACGAGCATATCGCCTTTTGAGTGAGAAAACATCATTTCCCCGCCGACTTCGCCACTGAGCGTGTCATTTTTGCTATGTAAAATATTACTAAAGTGAGAATCTAACCCTAAAACTTTAGCAAAATGCCCTGTGGCAAGGCTAAATCCACCGCTAAAGCACACTACTTTATAGCCTTTTGTGTGGAGGGTTTGGATTATTTGTTTCGCGCCATTATGCAGGGGGAGATTCTCACAAATTTCTTTAGCACGGGCGAATGGAAGTCCTTTTAGCAAGCTTACGCGCTTTTTTAAACTCTCATAAAAGTCTATTTCACCTTGCATTGCGCTTGCTGTGATTTTCGCTACTTGGCTTTCTACGCCACATTCTTTGGCTAAAAAGTCTATGGTTTCGCCATTCATAAGCGTGCTATCAAAGTCAAAAACCGCTAATTTCATACATTATCCTTCATTGATTATTATGCGCGGGATTGCAGGAGAGAGATGTGTAAGGATTTCATAGGTTATGGTGTTAAACGCGCGAGCAATCTCACGCACATCGCTAAAAACACAAATTTGACTTTTTTCACTCTCACACGAAAAGCAATCCATCGAAGTGCGGGGCAAAATCAGCTCGCCACTCGCACAATGAATGCGTAGCCCCTCATCTATACGAGGGAATCCATCGCCATACCCAATGTCATAAGTGCTAATGGTGGTGTCTTTTTGGAGCACACTCTTGCCACCATAGCCGATTTTATCGCCTTTATGGAGTGTTTTTGTATTGATTTTATCAGCGAAAAGTGCTGCCACAGGGCGCAAGTCTTTGGCTATTGGGAGGTTAGATTCTAAATAACCATACGCGCCAATGCCTATACGCACAAGCCCATCATCGATTGCTTCCGCTCGTAATGCCCCAGAAGTGCTTAAAAAATGAAATCGTGGAATCTGCAAGCCTTTATTTACACAAATGTTTTTTATTTGCTCTTTGATGTGCGTGAATGTCTCGCGTGATTGTGTGAAGTCCTCTCCTCCATCATCGCCATAGCCATTGTGAGCAAACACGCCAAAGAGGTGCAAGCCTTTGGATTGTATGATTTCAATATACTCTTTGATTTCATCAATGGCGATACCATTGCGATTCATTCTTGCATTGACTTTGAGTTCGACTTTGTCGTTTGGGCGCAAGGAATCTATAATTGCTTTATTGTTGATTGCTATTGCCATATTGGGCGCGAGTGTGCCTTGTGGTGCGCCATAAAGGAGAGTGATAGATTCAAAAAATGGAGCGATGAGCTTTGCTTCGGCGTGATTTTTGACAAACACATTCTTAATCCCATTTTGTTTGGCGAGTTGTGCCATTTCAAGTAAGCCGTGTCCATAGGCGTTATCTTTAAGCACAAGAGCGACTTGAGAGTGCCCGTGTGAAACGCGTTTAATGTGATTGGTGATGAGGTTAAGATTGTGTTTGAAATGCTGAGCGTTAAGGGTAATTTGTGCCATTTTCTCTCATAAAATTTAAATAGGCTTTAGTTGCCTAAGCCAAAAGCATTAAGCAACTAAAAAGCCCTTAGGTTACTTAGCTAGACCAGAAATGTAAGTCGCAAGCTCCTCAATTTGCTCATCACTGAGCTTTGCAGCTTGAACAAACATATTCGCTTTCGCTTTGCCGTGTTTGTCAAGTGTTTTTGCGCGATACCCTTTTAGGTCTGAGACGATTTGGTCTTTTGCCATTCCAGCAATTACATCATTACCAAATGATGTCTTTTTGCCATCAGCACCGTGGCACGCTACACACTTTTTCCACTCTGCAGGCTCTGCTGCCAAGCTTGCGCTTACTAAACCAGTTGCTACAAATACAAGCACCTTTTTCATTCCTTACTCCTTGTTGTGATTTTGTTACTTGCTTAATCGCTTAAGACAAGAACAACCACATTGTAACACAAAATTTATGTAAAGATTCTTAAAATAATCAAATCTTTAGAATAAATCCTACAAGGTTATATGAAAATTAAACTTAAGTAGGTGTGGCAGGATAGTTAGGTTTTGTGTTAAATTTTCACTCTCGCGCTTAACGCCCTTGAGAGTGAAAGCTGGTCGATAGAATCTAGTCCAATCCCCGTTGGCACACCTTGCGCTATTTTGCTAAATGTGAGATTTTCCTTTGCGAGTTTATCCTCAATAAAGAGCATTATTGCTTCGTTAGCGAGGGTTGGTGAGAGTGCGAAAATCACTTCTTGCACACTCTCGCGTTCAATGCGCCTTAAAAGGAGTGAAAAATCAATATCTTGCACGCTTGCTTTAGAATCTAGCACAAAATATCGCCCACCAAATTCACCCATTGACTCTAAAGTAAAGATGTCTTTATGGTGGGCTACGATGCACAGCTCGCCATTTGCACGCGATTCATCAAGGCAAATCTCACACAACTCGCCCTCGCTTAATCCTAAGCAGTTTTGACATATTCGGACACTTCGCGCTGCCTCTTCTATGTAGTGCGCGAGTTTTAGGCTTAGGAGCTTATTTTCCACACAGAGATTGAGTGCGATTTTTTGCGCGCTTTTTTTACCAATGGCGGGGATTTGCTCTAAAGATTCTATGAGTGAAAAAAGCGTTTTAAGCCCCATTTTGTATGTATTCATTTTTCCTCCGATGCTTTGGCTCACTTTTTAGGTTAGTATTTTAATTTTATTTTGCTACAATCTTGCGTTTAAAAGCAATTTTCTCTTAAAAATCACATTTTTATATCAATGCAACTAGGAGTAGTTCTATGGAATCTTTAGATTATTATGAAGTGCTTGAAGTTACGCGTAGTAGCGATAAAGAAAGCATTAAAAAATCGTATAGAAAACTTGCGTTAAAATTTCACCCCGATAGGAATCCTAACGATAAGGAAGCAGAGGAGCGATTTAAATTCATTAACGAAGCCTACGAAGTGCTAAGCGATGATAAAAAGCGCGCGATTTATGATAGATACGGAAAAGAGGGGCTTTCAGGTGGTGCTGGGGGCTTTAGTGGTGGGTTTAGCGATATTTTTGAAGGCTTTGGAAGTATTTTTGAAAATTTCTTTGGCGAGGGGTTTGGGAGCGCACAGGGCGCACAACAGCTTGATTCTTTACAAGAAATCCATTTGAGCTTTAAAGAAGCTATCTTTGGGTGCAAAAAAAGCGTGCAAAGCACTTATAATGTGCCTTGCGAGAAATGCAATGGCACGGGCGCAAAAGATGGTAAATTACAAACTTGTAGTCTATGTCAAGGCAGGGGCAAGACTTATTCAAGGCAGGGCTTTATGACTTTCGCCCAAACTTGTAGGGCGTGCAATGGCGCAGGGAAACAAAAGCTAGAAAATTGCCAAGAGTGCAAAGGTAGGGGCTTTGATAAAAAGCAAGAGAGTTTTGAAGTAAATATCCCAGAGGGCATTGATTCTGGTAATAAGCTCCGATTGAGCGGACGAGGCAATGCAGATTCTCGTGGGAATCGTGGTGATTTGTTTTTAAGCATTAGCGTGGAAGATGATGAAAACTTTATCCGTGATGGCGAAAATGTCTATATTGAAGTGCCTGTGTTTTTTACTTCGGTGCTTTTGGGTGAGAGCATTAAGATTCCAGCGTTGCGTGGTGAGCTTGAGCTCCACATACCCACAAATGCAAAAGATGGACAGCAATTTGTCTTTGATAATGAGGGGGTGAAGTTCCTTAATTCTTCTCGTTATGGGAAGTTTGTGGCACAAATCAAAATCACTTATCCTAAAAAGCTCAACACACAGCAAAAAGAGTTGGTTACACAATTACACCAAAGTTTTGGTAAAGAAAGCACCCCGCATTTAAGTGCGTTGGAGCAAGCCTTTAATAAAATAAAGTCGTGGTTTGAAAAATGAGAATCTTTGGCGTAAAAACGCCTACTTTAATACAAACAGATAAAGATATGCAAGTGGTTTTAATCCGCCACATTGCCTTAAGCGCGATATGTTTAGTTATCTTTAGTGCGTGTGGTGATGTGCGACACCTCTCCTTAATCCCATCAGCAAAAAATGATGACGAAGGAACGCAAAAAAGACTTGAGCGCAAAGTCCAATTCTCTCGCAAATCTCAAATTATAAAAGACGGACAAACGCGTTTTATGGCGATTGTGAGCTATCTTAACGAAGTGGATAATATCGAGCAAAAGCGTGAGGTATTTTTGTTGGAGTTATATGAAAAATTTCCTAATCCAAATATCCAAAAAGAACTCACTATAACTTTACGCAGTGATACCTTAAGCGAGCAATCACTTTTTATCACGCAACTTAAAGATTCTCAATATACCGATGTTTTGCAAAGTAAAAACACTTATAACAAACTTTTTGTCGTGGAATTCGCGCAAATAAGCAAAAAACATCGCGAAGATATGAATGTAGAGGTTAGCATTGAGGGGGAGGGTGCAATGCACTTTAATTTTGGGTATCCTACCTTACGGAGTAAGCTCTATGAGATTAGATAGCGCATTGCGTGATTTAAATGTGTTTTCAAGTCGCAATAAGGCAAAGGAAGCAATTTTACGCGGAGAAGTGCTCTATGACGGGAGACTATGTGATAGACCAGCTATTGAGATTACAAGAGAGGGGAGCGAACTTTTTTTCCAAGATAGAGTTTTTGATATTACGCTTTTGCGCACAGAGCCGTATTTCGTCTCTCGTGCAGGGTATAAGCTCGCTGGATTCTTGCTTGATTATAAAAATGGTGTATTGCAGGATTTAGAGGCATTTATTAGGGATTTTATGGCGACAAAGACCAATGAGACATTGCTTAATGCCACAGATATTATCCACGCGTTGCGCTCATTACAAATAGATGAATGTATGGGTAGCAATGCACTTGATGTGGGTGTAGGCACGGGTGGATTTAGCGAAGTGCTTTTGGCGTGCGGGGCGAAACACATCACTTGTGTCGATGTGGGGGATAAGCTCAGTGATAAATTGCGCACAGATTCTCGTATAAGTTATTTTGGAAATTGTGATATACGCATTTTTGCGCGAGATTTCATTGAGAATCCACACCAGAAATCAGCCTTTGATGTAATTGTGTGTGATGTGAGTTTTATCTCGCTTACTTCTCTTGTTGATACGCTTAGTTGCTTTAATGCGCACACGCTTATTTTGCTTTTTAAACCACAATTTGAAGTCGGTAGGGCGGTGAAACGCAACAAAAAAGGTGTGATTAGTGATAAAGATTCTATTGCGCGCTCACTTCGCTCATTTAGCGAGATTCTCTGTCCTACGCACAATCTTTTATTTACCACAAGTCATATTTTAGGAAAGGAAGGCAATGTCGAAATTTTTATCCTCGCCACACGCAAAAATCCACCCAAATGATGTGGTTTCGCTTGCTATTGGCAAGTTTGATGGTATGCACCTAGCACATTTGCATCTTTTGGAGAATCTTTGCGATAAAGGTGCGATTTTGTGCATACAAACAAATGAGCCAAAAGCTCTAACACCAGCAGATTCTAAGGAACAATATACAACCATTCCATTTTTTTATCTCGCTTTAGAATCTATAAAAAACTTAAGTGGCAAGGAATTTGCAGAATTTTTATGCGAGAATTTTTCGCATTTGTGCTCTATTATAATAGGATATGACTTTAGATTTGGTAAAGGCAGGGAGTTTGGGGCGAGTGATTTATGCTTTTTGCTCCCACATATAAAGATTACAATTTTTAAGGAATTTTGTGTGAATGATATGGGCGTGCATTCTAGCCTTATCAAAGAATTTATCGCATTAGGTAATATGAAAATGGCAAATGCGTTGCTTGGTCGCACTTATGGGATTTTTGGTAAAAGTATTAGAGGACAGAATCTTGGTAACAAGGAACTTTATGCGACTATCAATATGGATAGCGGGCAATATTTTTTGCCCCAAAATGGCGTGTATGCGACTTTTAGCGAATTGAATGGCAAAAGATACAAAAGCGTGAGTTTTGTGGGGAATCGACTAAGCACAGATAGACATTTTAGCGTCGAAACGCATATTTTAGATAATGTGATTGAGTTTTTGCCCCCACATTTAAGTGTGTTTTTCGTCCAAAAAATACGCGACAATGAACACTTTAGCACACTTAGTGAATTAAAAGCCCAAATTGGCAAAGACATTAAGAGCGCGCGAGAGATTTTGGCAGATTCTTAGTTGGATTGTTGCTGATAGGCGTTTAACATTTCACTTGAGTCGATTTCAAAGTCAAAATATTCAGAGACAAAATTGTGTGTAGAAATTTTATTATAATGGTCGCTTGCGGCTTTAAAGTTTTTGGCTTCTTGGTAGAGCAAGCCTAGCGCAAATCTGGATTCTAAGTTAGAATCAGATTCTATTTTGGCAATTTGCAAAAGCGCGATGGCGTTTTCGTGTCTGCCTGCGCCAAGTGCCGCGACAGCCCCTAAAAACTTGGTCGCAGAATCATCTTCTTTATATTCATCAATAAGCGTATTGTAATACACGAGGGCTTTTTCATATTCGTGTGTGTAGATATTAAGCAAGCCTAAAACTTGCAAAATCCCTGAAGCATCGCTCTCTTGGCTTAAAAACTTTGCTTCAATTTCTGGCTCTATGGTTTGGAGCGCACCTGTTACAAATGCGGTGTAAATATAAAGTTCTCGGGCTAGATTTGGACCAAAATACACACTATTCATATCAATGGCATTTTTCTTATAAATTTCATTGAGTTCTAAAGCGACTTCCTTTAAGTCTTGTTTATAGAATCTGGTGAGCTCAACCATAATATTTGAAACTGCGTCATTAGGAAAAATCTCTTTTAATTTGCCAAAAGATTCTCTTGCGAGCTCTTGGTTATCTTGCATTAGCGCATAGACACTTTGTAATGCGTAAAACATAGGGTTTTGTTGTTTGCTTTGCTCGATAAAATCAAAACTTTCAATAGGGACATTGTTTAAATAGCGCAGGAGGCATAATAAAAACTCCTTATATACGGGGCTTTCAAACGCAATGTCTTCAAAATCCGCACTAATGGAATTAACTATCCTATCAGTGTTACGATAAGTAAGTCTGCCTGCTATCACAGCTAAAAGCCCCGAAAGTACATCGTTGCTATCAAGGTGATAAGCACGCAAAAAATGTTGATAGGCATTGTCATAATCTCCCATTTGTGCGTATATAAGCGCAATGTTGTAATGCAAGATAGAATGGTTTGGATACATTGCCAGAGCTTCGCGCATTATTTCTCTTGCTTTACGCAAGTTGTTGCCTCCAAACTCTCTTAAAGCAAAGATGATTTGTTGATTTACCTTTGATAGGCTTCCACCCTCGCTTAACGCACTTTTAGCTATTTGGACATTCCTTATTTTAGCACTTAGAGAGGAATCTTGGATATTTTCAAGCGCGCCTTTTGCGTCAAAAATCCGCATTGGCGCGTAATAATACAAAATCTTGTAACTTAAAATATTTTCGTGCTCAAAGCGACGATTCCAGAAGTTTTCCTGTGCGACATTTATATCAAAAAGCGATTCTTTTAGTTTAATGCGGATAGGGTAGGTGTTTAGTGCGCTTTCGTTTTTTTGTGCTACGCGAGTTATCACACTTGCGCTTTCTTTAAAGTTTCCAAGTTTAATTTCTACAAGTTGGAGTGCCATTAGCGCATTAAAATCATCGGGATATGAACCTAAGTATGCGTATAAATATTGCCTCGCTTGTCTGTATTCCCCAAGCCTTGAGTGCAAAAGTGCAATAGCGAAATTATCGCGTTTATCATAGGATTTTTTAAGGCTTTGCAAGGCATTAAAATCATCATCAAACATCACAAAAAGCCGTGAAGCAAGTTTGTTGTTTTGCTCATCATAGCTTTGTGAGTTTGGATTAAGCAATGAAGAGAATCCTTCAAAATAAAATCCTCTGTAAATATCAATAAGGCTATACAGATAGGAATAAAGTGGCTGGTGGCTTATTTGGTGGAGATGTGAATAGCTAATGCCTAAATAATAATCCATTAAGTCCAAGCGATTGAGTTTGTGTGCGGCATACGCAGCATTAAGTGCGCTAACTGCGACATCTTCTCCCGCATTGATAGCATTATCAAACGAAGCAATAGCCTTATCATATTGTTCTTCTTTTAGTTTGATAACTCCTAAGTTATAGCTCGCAAGAGATTGTGAAAAAATAGAAATATGCTCAAAAAGATTGAGGGCTTCTGCTTTATCGCCTTGCTCATAGAATAAATTTGCTTTTTTAATCATATCACCAAGCTCAGTATCATCAACGCCGCCTTTTTTGGAGAGCTGATATACAGGTGGTGCTGGCTCGATTACCACAGGTGGTTTGTGTAACTCTAAAGATTCCAAATCCTCAGCGGGTTTTTCACCAAAATATGTGAGAAAAAACACAACAAAAACCAAGATAAACATCACAAGACTTAACGCCCCAAGAATGAGTGCAACAAGAATCATTTTGTCTTTTTTCATCGCGTTTATGAGCGATTGAATAAAGCCTTGTGGTGCTTGTGTTTGTGTGGCTTCGCCCTCTTCGCTACTTGTAGAGTTTAAATTCACTTCTTGTTCTTCTGCCATTTATACCCTCATTATAAATATTTTTGCAACACTTTTGGAATCTCAATGCTTCCATCGCTTTTTTGATAATATTCCATTATCGCTATAAGCGTGCGCCCAACTGCTAGTGATGAGCCATTAAGTGTATGTGCCAAGACATTTTTTTTCCCATCTTTAAAGCGGATTTTTGCTCGCCTTGCTTGAAAATCTCGCGTATTGGATACAGAGCTCACTTCTCTATAACGATTTTGCCCAGCACACCACACTTCAATATCCACCGTGTTGCTCGCGCTAAAGCCTAAATCCCCACCGCAAAGCTGAACCAAACGATGAGGTAGCTCCAACTCTTGTAAGATTGTGCTTGCTGTTTGAAGCATTTTTTGCTGGATAGCATAACTTTGCTCGGGGTGTGTGATAGCCACAAGCTCGACTTTGTCGAATTGGTGCTGACGCATAATCCCACGAGTATCGCGTCCTGCACTGCCAGCTTCTTTGCGAAAGCAAGGTGTATGTGCTGTGAGCAATATGGGGAGATTCTCTTGTGGGATAATGCAATCAGCGTATAAATTTGTAAGCGTGATTTCTGAAGTAGAGATGAGGTAGAGCTCATAGGCACTTTTATTTGCGCTATCTAACTCTTCAATTTGGGTTTGTATTTTAAACATATCCTCTTCAAATTTTGGAAGTTGTCCTGTCCCAAACAAAGTATGAGGATTCACAAGTGCGGGCGTGCAGACTTGCTCAAACCCAGCGCGTTCATTAGAATCCAACATAAAGTTAATAAGCGCGCGATTAAGTTTTGCCCCCATTCCCCTGAGCACACTGAAGCGACTTTTAGCAAGTTTCACTCCTGCTTCAAAGTCTATCCAGCCATTTTGCTCTGCAAGCTCCCAATGTTCTTTTGGCGTGAAGTCAAAAGTTTTTGGCTCTAGCACTTTTTTTATCTCCACATTGTCGCTTTCATCTTCGCCATTTGGGGTTAGGTCATCGGGGAGATTTGGGATAGCATAAAGTAAATTATGCAAGTGAGATTCTATTTCTCTTAGTTTGTTTTCATTATCTGCTATGAGAGTTTTGTTAGAATCAAGCTGTTGTTTTAGTTCGTTTATGTCTTTATTTTGTGCCTTATATTGCCCAAAGAGTTTGGAGGATTTGTTTTGAAAGGCTTGAAGTTCTTCTAAGTTTTGTTTGCATTTTTTGTAATCAGTCGCAATGGTATAGAGCTCTTGGAGAGTGGTTTTTGGCACTTTTTTAATGGCGAGTTGCCTAGAAGTTGTTTGAAAATCATTGAGTAATAATTTTGTATCAATCATCACATCTCCTAAATATCGCTGAGTAATTTTGCGTAAAATCGTTGAAAATTGCGTAAAAAAAGCATTTCTTATTCCTTGAAATATTTGGTGATTTTAGTATAAAATAGCGTTATGTTTTTGTAATTTGTTAAGAATCTAAAATTTTTATTTTTTAAGAGGTTAAATGTTTGGCATAGGTATTTTTGAAATTTTAGTAATCCTCGTTGTAGCGGTGATTTTCTTAGGACCTGACAAGCTACCACAAGCGATTTTAGATATTACTAAGTTTTTTAGAGCGGTCAAAAAAACCATCAACGATGCCAAAGAAACCTTTGATAAAGAAGTGCGAATGGAGGAGTTTAAAAAGCAAGCCCTTGATTATAAAAATAGCGTGCTAAAGGATATTGATGATATTAAAAAGGGCACAGATTCTCTTACCAAAGAGTTAGATTTCAGTGATTTTAGCTTAGAATCTAGCAAGCAAGAGAATGGCTCTGCCCAAAAAGGCGAGGAGAAATCCCCACAAAAAAGCAAAGAAAGCCTTGCTTTAGAAAATCTTAATTTTCAAAGCGAGCTCCTTGATGCAGATATTGAAGCCTTTAATAACGAGCGTGCAGAGCACGATAATACCAACACTCAAGCGACAGCTAGCACCAAAAGGCTTAAGGACAAAGTTTCTCAACCTAAAGATTCCACATCACGCACAAAAGCCAAAAAAAAAGACTCTAAAGTCGCCAAAAAAGATTCTAAACAAACACAATCTAGGGCGACAAAAAAGCCAAAGAACACATAGAGGTAAAATATGTTTGAAGATTTAAAGCCACATTTAGAAGACTTGCGCAAGCGATTGGTTATATCCACACTTACTATTGGCGTAGCGTTTTGCGTGTGTTTTGGATTTTGGGAGGTGATTTTTGATTGGGTGGCTTTCCCCATACAAAGCGCACTCAAAAATGAAAGCATAAGAGCGCATTTAGCAACCCTTACCGTGCTTGAGGGGGTGTTTGTCGCGTTAAAAGTGGCGTTTTTTGGCTCATTGGTGATTGCTATGCCTGTGATATTTTGGCAGTTTTGGCTTTTTGTCGCCCCGGGATTATACAAGCACGAAAAAAAAATAGTCCTGCCTTTTGTGGCATTTGCAAGCACGATGTTTTTTTGTGGTGTGGCGTTTGCGTATTATGTAGTGCTACCTGTTGTGGTGGAGAATGTCTTGCTTTTTGGAAATGGGAAGTTTGAGGGGAGCATTAGTGCGGATAATTATGTGATGTTTTTTACTCGACTTATTATTGGCTTTGGCATTGCATTTGAACTCCCTGTGTTGAGTTATTTTTTAGGCAAAGTGGGGCTTATCACTGATGAGAGTTTGAAAAACTTTTTTAAGTATGCTGTGGTGATTATTTTTGTCATTGCCGCGATAATCACTCCACCTGATGTGCTTTCGCAGATTTTTATGGCGATTCCGCTTATTGGGCTTTATGGGTTGTCTATTGTGATTTTAAAATTCACAAATCCAGCACCCAAAGGTGATGAAGAGGAGCAAGAAGGTGAGTCAAGCACACAAGATTCTAAAAACAACAAAGGTGTGTAAGTGAATGCCTTAGATGTAAGTGATTTTTATGTGCGTAGCTATGACTATGAGCTGCCAAGTCATCTTATAGCTTCTAAGCCGACAAGTCCGCGTGAAAATGGCAAACTCCTTGTATATAATCGTTTAGATAAAAGTATTACACACGCATTTTTTAGGGATTTTTGTGATATTGTGCCAAATGATTATACGCTCATTTGCAATGATACAAAGGTGATAAAAGCAAGAATCTACGCATATAAAGATTCCACATTGCAGGGCAAAAAGTTGGAGATTTTTTTTCATAAGCCTTTTGGCAGTCTTAGCGATACACAAACCCCTACATTTTTAGTCCAAATTCGTGGGAAATTAAAGCAAGGCGCGTGTCTTTTTGTAGAATCTAGCACACAAGATTTGACACATTATAGCGCGGTGGCTCGCGTGGAGAGCCTTTTAGAGAATGGAATGCGTTTGGTAAGCTTTTGGCGTGATAACGATATGAAAACTTCACTTCGCACAAACCAAGTGCTTGATTTATTTGAATCTATCGGGCATATCCCACTTCCGCCATATATCAAGCGAGCAGATACTCTTAGCGATATTAGGGATTATCAAAGTGTGTTTGCTAGGCATATTGGTGCGGTCGCTGCTCCCACAGCGAGCCTACACTTTGAGGATAAAGACTTTGAGAAACTTAAAAAGCATTATGAAATTGCTTATCTTACATTGCATATTGGTGCAGGGACATTTGGAAGTGTGAATTGTGAGGATATTAGAGATTTTGCAATACATACAGAATCTTTTAGCATTTCGCCTTTAGCACAAGAGATTGTGCGCGATAATGCCAAAAAGATTTTTTGCATTGGGAGCACTTCGGCGCGTGTAGTGGAGTATTTTTATCGCACGAAAAAAAGCGATGGGGAGTGTGATATTTTCTTACACCCTAAGAATCCACCAATGCGTGTGAATGGCATTTTAACTAATTTCCACCTGCCTAAAAGCACGCTTTTAATGATGATAAGTGGATTTGTGGGGAGAGAAGAATGCCTAAGAATCTATGAATGCGCAAAGCAAAAAGGCTATAAATTTTATTCCTATGGCGATGGAATGGTGATAATATGATGTTTGTAGATTCTCTAAAGGGATTAGATTTGTATTTTAAAGATTTGGGCGTGCGTATAGATTCTTCTGCCATTGGTGCGCTTGAGATTTATGCTAAGGAACTTTTACATTGGAATAAGACACATAATCTAAGTGGGGCAAGCACATTTGAGAGTGTAGCACGAAACATTATTGATTCGCTTTATCCATTGCGCTTTGTTGATGAGTTTAAAAGTTGCCTTGATGTTGGCTCTGGTGGTGGATTCCCAGCTATTGCGCTTGCTATTGTGAAAACACACAGTGCATTTTTCCTTAGCGAGCCTAGAGCGAAGCGGTTTGGTTTTTTGCAGCATATTGTTGCTACTTTGGGGTTGCAAAATACGCAGGTTTTTGATGTGCGTTTGCAAGATATTCCTATTACGCAGGTTAATAATATTGATTTAATCACTTCGCGCGCGAGCATAAGTGTAGAGGAAATTATGCACTATGGGCGTAAGTTTTTAAGTTTTAATGGACATTTTTTGCTTTACAAGGGCTCGAAGTTTAAGCAAGAGATAGAGCATTTGAGCGTGGAGGAATGCTTCATACGAGATGAGAGAATCTATTTTTATAAAAAAGGATAGGAGTTTGTATGGTTAAAATTGCTTTGCTTATTGCGCTTCTTGCATTTGTGTGGTTTATGATTGTGCGTCCGCTACTAAAGGGACAAGATGATAAACACAATCACACCAAAAGCTCATCAAAACATAAACAAATACAAAGCGAAGAGATGTGTGAATGTGGAGTGTGCGGGACATTTTGCGCGATAAATGAGGGTGTTAGACAAAATAAAGAGTTTTTTTGTTCTAAGCAATGTTATGAGAAATTTATAGAATCTAAAAAGCAAGATTAGAGGGATTTTTATTCCTAATTATTCGCATTATGCTAAACTTACACATAAGCAAAAACAAGGAATGTAAATGCAAAGAGTGCGATGGATTGGCGCGATTATTATGAGTATATCATTTGCGGGCGTGGAGCTGGCGTTTAGCTATGAAAATATTGATGATGCGCTTTCAAATGGAATCTCTAATGGTGATGTTGTTTTTTATGGTGTGCATACCACTGATACTATCTCACAGCAAGGCATACCAAATGCAAATGCAGGTTATGGTGCTGGCAGTATAGGATTGGCATATCGTTCGGAGTTTTATAAAAATGTCCGTTTTATGATAAGTTTTCGCGCAAGTTCGATGTTTTATCAACTCCACACAGATTCTCTGTGGGGCGATGATATAAACTCTCCGAGCAGAAATGGAAGTAAGGGTGATGGTTCGATGGATTTTTATGCGAGCTATCGCACGATGCTTGGACAAAGTTATGTAGAATATTCAAATGGTAAGACAACCGTGCAAGCGGGGAGAATCTTTGCCAAAGCACAATGGGCGGATAGGCTTGTTGATGGGGTTTATATTAGCAACAAATCCCTACCAGACACTCTTATAGAAGTCTTTTGGGCGAAAAATAATGGCTATGTGCAGTATAACAAAATGACAGCAATGAGCAATGTCAATCCACACAATGTGCTTGGGTTGTTTGGAGTGAGATTAAAACATTCATTTTTTGATGAGATTCTTTCATTGGAGGGCTTTTATAATGGCGCACCAAGCATTTTTAACGCATTTGGCGTGAAACTTAACACAAAATACACGCATTCAAGTGCTTATGTGGGTGGAAGTCTTAGCGTGAGTTCAACATTAGAGGGGAGTCATAGCCTTAAGGGCAATAGTAGGGATAGCTTTGTTGTTGATGCGCGTGCGTATTTGGGGGTTAAGGATATTTTTGAATCAAGCGCAAATGGCTTGGAGCTTAGCGGTGGCTTTATCCAAAGTGGTGCAAATGGCGTTGGTAGCCTTAATATCATTGGGAATAATGTCAGTCCGTTTTTTATGTGGGGAGGGAGAGCGTTTTTGCTCGGTGATGAGGCAAGTCTTGGTTTTGGTAAGATTAACTTCACTCTACATAGAATCTCACTTGCCTTTGTGTATGGCACAACTCGATTTACTCAAAACGCCACGCAAAACGCAACATTTGATAGAGTAAATGAGCTTAATGTGCTTTGTGAGCTTGGTGTTAGTGAGCATTTTATGGTGTTATTTAATTTACTTAACACGCACGGAGGGAACAAGCTGTATTATCCACACCAAAATGCCTTGCACTTTGGGCTAAAGCTCTCATTTTAAGGCGTATGCAACATTTTGGCTTAGATAATACAAGGCTTTAGATGATAAAATTGTGATAAAAGCGCGTTATGGCTTATGTCTTGCTTGCTCATTAAACTTCCAGCGCGAATATCGCGTAACTTTGCCTTGCAATCATATACTAAAAATCCTTGAGATAGTGCCCTGTGCCGAATGACACGACTTTGTGAGTAGGTGCTTAAGATTCCATCTTGCTTTAAAAGGAGTGATAAATCACCAAAAAATTCTGTGCTCCATAGACTTGGATTCTCCTTTGGACTGAAGGCATCGTGGTAAATAATGTCAATACTTTGCTTGGCAAGCATTTTGAGGTAATCTTGTGCATTGCCGATAAAAAGCTCAATGTGAAGTTGCGGTGTGCTATATTGTTGTTTGGTAAGCAAATTATACAGAATCTCTGGGAGCGCAAGATTCTCAAATTCCTTAGGATATGGGAAGTGTGTAAGGTTGTTAAGCATTTTCTCATCAATCTCTGGAGAGTAGATTATGAGGCGACAAGGCAGTCCAAAAAGTGCGTAAAAATACAAAGTGCTAAAAGTGTTATATCCCAATCCAAAACAAATATCAAGGATTGCTAACTCTTTTTTGGTTTGATTGTATGAAATATGAGATAAATATTTTGTGAAAAATTGGTGAAAGTCTTTTGAATCACAGGATTGCAAATCAATATGAAGTTTTGTATCTGTCTCTTTATGTGCGTAGAGTAAAAAAGTCGGCAAAATGTGCTTATACAAACTCTCACTTAATGCCCCGCATTTAAGGCTATGGTAGCATTGAGAGAAGTCTTTGTTATACGCGCTAAAGCTTCCATCTGCGCTCTTGCGTAACTCCAAATTCATATATCCCCTAAGATTCCCAAGAAAGCTTAAAAGTCGCGCCTTTGTTTGGCTCACTCACTACTTGTATTTTTATGTTGTATTCATCACAAATGCGTTTGACCAAACTTAGTCCAATCCCAAAACCACCAGAGCTAGGATTAAAGCGACTATATCGCTCAAAAATTTTTGGCAAATCTTTTGATTGTATCCCAAAGCCCTCATCGCTAATTTCAAATATTCCTTTATCAAGCCTAAGGGCAATACTTCCGCCTTTTTTGTTGTATTTGATAGCATTGCTAAGCAAATTATCAAAAAGTGTTACGATTTTTTCTCTACTTGCCATAATACGCGCAGGCTTAGAATCTAAACTTATGGAGAGCTTTTTTTGTGTGAAAAATGGAGCAAAAAAGTCCAATCGCTCTTCTAAAAGGGATTGTAAATCCAAGTTAGATGTTTTGTCTTGCATACTATGGGGGAAGTTATAAGCTACCAATTCTCGATAAATGTGTCCTAATTGCAAGCACGCAAGTTTAATGCGTCCAATTTTTTTGCGCTCCTCCTCACTTAGATTGTGTGTCTTGAGGGTTTCAATGCTCATTAGCACAATGCTAATAGGCGTATTTGTCTCGTGTGTAGCGTCCTTTATGAAGTCATCAAGTCGTTGTATATGTTCGTTGAGGGGCTTTAAAAATAACCGCACAAGCACAAATGCAACAATGCTCATTATCCCCAGCACAAGCACAAAAATAAGGGCGAGGCGAACTTTGCTCGCAAATATAAGAGAATCTACTTTGCTATCTTGGATAAAGATTCTAAATTTTGAGCGTTTTTTGCTCTTGTGTGGAGAGGGGAGGAATTCTGGGTCGATAATGACTTTATCCTCCACTTCATACACGCCTTTTGCAAATTCATCATCACTAGGATTTTTTAAAAGATTTGAAAAGAGCATTGTTCCATCTCTTTTAAAAATCCCAATATTATGCTCTTTGTTTTGTAGGATTTCGGGCAATGCCTCATCTATGTCGTATTTGTATTTGTGTAAAATATCATTGATTTCTAAGGTCTCTTCACGCAGACTTGCGACTTGTGTAAGGAAAATATTTCGCACTTCTTTTTTGTAAAAAAAGTAAAACAACCAACACAGCAAAATAATGCTCGTGCCAAGATAGAGCGATAAGATTTGTATAATGCTCTTGCGTGTGGAGTTATGGGACATAGCAATAGCCTTTATTATGCTGATTAAGGATTTTATCTTTGCCGATGACTTTGCGGATATTTTTGATATACGCACGCACGCTAAGCTCGCTTGGCTCTTGCCCTAAATCCCATAGTTCATCAAAAATGCGCTCTAAACTCACATAAGTGTTAGGGTTTTGCAGTAATAGAGCAAGCAATTTGCTTTCTTTATGGGTGATACAAAGCACATTGTCATCTTTATAGAGGGTTTTTGTCAGCACATTAAATTTCACACCATTACCAAAGTCCTCAAAGTCCGCATTGCGATGAGAAAACGAACGCTTAAGTAGAGTTTGGATTCGCAATTTTAGCTCTACAAGCTCAAAAGGTTTTTTTAAAAAGTCATCACAACCAGCATCATAGCCTGTTTGTAAATCCTGCATACTTGAGAGGGAGGTGATAAAAATACAAGGCGTTGTTTGATTTGCTTCGCGTAGAAGTTTTAGCAACTCAAATCCAGCGAGTATAGCAGCATTTTGGGAATCTTTGGGGGTGATATATTCTCCCAAAGGCACTTTGACATCTAAAAGCCAAATGTCAAATTTGTTTTCATACACAAGAGCAAGTGCGCTAGAAGCCTCTGTGCAATGCGAAACTTCAAAGCCCTCCTCTTGCAAAAACTCACACAAAATTTCACTTAAAACAAAATCATCTTCTAAGAGGAGGACTTTTGCTGACATTAGATTCCTTGTTTTAAGTGTTGTTTAATCCATATTGTGTGTAAGCACTACTTTTTGCCTGTTGTTTTAGCACCCTTAGCATCTTTTTGCGATTTAGAATCGTGTGATGGTCCGCATTCATTTTTTGGGTCTTTGCAGAACTCATCAAAAGCCTTACTCACAGCCTCTTTTCGAGCTTTAAAGTCCTTTACTTTCATTTTATCAAAAACTTTTTGTTCTTGGTTTTTGATTTTTTCTTTAAGCTCGCGAGCTTCTTTGACCGTCATTTCTTGTGTGCGGTTTTTAACTTCAGCGTGATAGCTTGGCACATCACTTGGCGGTATGCTCCCAGCGATGTCGATAAGCTCTTTGTTGCTCGCTTTGCTAAAATCAGCTGCCATTACAAAACCAGCAAACGCCATACTTACAAATCCTACATACATAAATGCTCTCATTACGCACTCCTTAAAAAATATTAGACAACACAAAGGTTGTCTTAGCGCAAAATTATAGGAAAATTTTGTGAAAGCAATGTGAAGTAGAGAAATTTTCTTTTAAATTTTACATTAAAGCTCTTTGAGCAATTTTATCGCTTATAAGATATACAGAGAGGATAAATCCTATGGTATCAAGCAAAAAAACAATCCAAAATGCGATTGTTGCGTTATTTTCCCTTGCCCTAGAGCGCAACAAAACAAATATGCTTAAAGGAAAGCTAATAAATCCAAGTCCCATATAAATCCAGCCAAACGCACACAAAATGCTTGCGCTAATTAACCCACGCATTTTATTCCTTAATATACCATTGCGCTATTACCAAGTGATTTCGCCACCAATTCTCACACTAAAATACTGCGGGATAGGATAGCCTTGTATTTGTGAGAATCTTGTGCTTGTCTGCAATGCCACATCGAGTATGCCTAAGAGATTTACTCCACCTGTGAGGATAAGTCCATTATCTTGCGCAATATCCACCATCATACCAAACCGTGCATCAACCTTGTGCGTTACGATTCCCACGCCACCACCTATCATTTGAGATTTTTGTGTCTTAGTGGTAAAGGCGATAATGTCATTTTGTGTAAGGTCGGCATCAAAGGCTACATTAAACCCATCTTGTCTATAATACGCCACACCTGCGCGCACCTGTGGTTTAATGGTGATGCCACCCAGCGTGGATTGAAAGGTGGGAGAATTGACATTTTTTGCCACCAAACCAATGGTAAGATAGCGAAATGTTGGTAAATCAATCTCATAAAGCGCGCCTATATCTGTGCCAAAGGCATTATCCGCCCTAAGATTCTTAAAGTCTTGAGCGATATTTTTCATTTCCGCGCCTATGTCAGTATTATTTCTAATGGCAATTTCTTTTTGTTTGCTTAGGGCACTCATAATTTTATAACTTGCACCAAGGCTAAGATTCCCCCACGGAGTGTAAAATGTCCTTGCATACCCAATGGGAATCTCTGTTAAAACAAGTGAAGAAATAGTGATTTTATGTGCTTCCGCATCGCTTATAGTGCTCCCAAGAGAGCCAATAAGTGAGCTAGAATCGTAGGTATTTTTATCAGAGAGTTTGTAAGTATAGCCTGAATCAGAAATTTGAAGCTCATAATACTGCCCGCCAGATTCCAAAATAAGTCCAAGTCTATTTGGATTTGCTCGCAACGAAATGCTTGAATACATAGAGCCAAAGTATCCTGCTGCAAGTGTGCCAAGCTCCTCATTGATTGGAGCAGAGCCAAGCTGGAATACAACACCGCCTTGTGCGTTAAGATTGATATGATTATCTTGTAGAGAGCTCTTTACCGCGGCAATATCACTCATCGACTTATCAAGCCCCTTATCTGAGCCCTTGCTTATGGTGATGTTAAATGGTTTGGCGTTGCTACCACTTCCACCAACTCCCAAGCTATCAAAATCCACGCTCCCCATAACGCTATTAAGCAAATCTTTTTGCACTTGGGTAAAATCGTTTGATTTATTTACTTCGTTTTTAATAGCACTAATTAAATCACTGTAATCTTTGCTCCCACCCTTACTGTTAATGTAGGCTGTGAGCTTGTCTTGTGTGCTTTGTCCAGTGGAGCCTTGCGAAGCAAGCACAGAATCTAACGCGCTACTCACCGTTTTCATCACGCCACTTGTATCGCCACCACCTTTAAAGGTTTCTCCTAGTCTTGTAGCTGTATCTTGCATATTGCTTAAATCAATGCTCCCCAGCCTAGCGATATTTCTCTCACGGATATTTACTCCAGCGGAGTAACCCAATCGAATCTTTGGTGTAGCGGCGAGCAAAGCAGGGTTATAATAAAGTCCAAATGATGAATTCTTTAGTGCGACACCTGCTCCGCCCATACCAGCGGACATATTGCCCATTGTCCCAAATTCTAGCGCATTGCTCGTGCTGAGGCACACAGCTATGCTGAGGTATAGGAGATGAGATTTTTTACTAGATTGCGCAGAGAGTGGCTTGTCTAATTTTTTAAGGACATTTAAAAAAACATTCCTAGAAAATCCCATCGTATTCCTTTACTTTAATGTATCTCCTGCGCGAAATTTTAGAAGCGTTAAAAACTAAATCCTCCGCCTATTTGGATTGCCACATAGCGTGGGATTTGATTCCCATTTGTGTATGGGCTTGTTTGTGTAGAGACAGCGAGTGCTACATCTAAGATTCCAAATCCACCAAGTCCAAGTGATACAATCGCACCATTATCCTGTCGCAAGTCTTTTGCTATGCCCACGCGCAAATCAAAAAAGGCAACATCAAAACTCGCCCCCACACCAATTTTTTGTGAATGAATGATTCCATTGCCAAGAGAAATGACATCATTGTTTGTCAAATCCGCATCAGCAGCGATAGTGATAGAATCTAGCACACTAAAGCTCGCTCCTGCACGCACCTGTGGGCGGATTTTTAAATCATAATCACTAAAGGCAAATGTCGGGCTATTGAGATTTTTTGCCACTAAACCAATGTATAAATCTGAGATTGGCGAGTAGGTTAGCCCCAAATCCACGCCGAAGTTTGAGCGACTTTCTCCACTACCAAATTTGATTCGCTCTATGGTGCTATTCACATCGAAATTTGTATCAAGCGGGGTAACGCTCTTTTGAAAGCTTGCGCTTAAGTATTTCACACTCACGCCAAGTCCTAATGTGCCAATCGGTCCATCTAACTCCACTCCATACGCAAGCGGGACTTCAGTAAGCCTCACAGAAGCAAAGTTAAAGTTAATCCCTGCGCCATTGACATTGTTTCGATTAGTTGGTAAATACCCGCTAAAGCCCGCTGTGCCATAAGCATTCATCACTACACCAATTCCAGCTGTGCCATAGCCAAGTCCCCCAATTCTTAGCGAAAGTGCGCCTTGCAAGCGCGCTCGTAACTCATTGTCTTTTAGGAGAGTGTTAAAGTTTTGCACATCTTGTATGTTGTTGAGTTCGCTAGAAACTACTTTAAGCATATTTTTTTCATTGAAAGTGCCACCAGCACTATATCCTACTTCAAAGTAACTATTATTTGCGATAAGCGCAGGATTGAAAAACAAACTTTGTGAGTTGTTTTTAAACGCTACTCCAGCTCCGCCCATACCAAGTGATTTATTCCCTACTTCTATGAATTCCAAAGCACTTGCATTCGCACAAAAGCTCACACACGCTATACTTAAAATCCCTAATGATTGTTGCCATTTTTTCATTTTGTATCCTTTAAAGTGTTATTTTACATAATGTAGTTATTTCGCCACTTTGTCGTAAGATTGTAGCATAAAATTTCATCAACTCGCCATTGTTCCTCAAAATAAATGCTAAAATACAGCTAGGATTGTATTTTAAAATAAAGTTAGGATTCTAAAGAGATGAAAAAAGTTTTATTGTTGTGCTGGGCGTTTTGTATGGTGGTGAGTGCGGCATCTATCAGTATCACAAACAAACAACCACTTGAATTAGAAAACGACTTAATGCCACAAGATGAGGTTTTACAAGAAGTCGCAAAGACTAAAACCAAGCTTTTAGCACGGCTTGTCGATGAAAAGATTCCAGATGATAGAGATGTGCGTAATAAATTTTATGCAGGCGTTGATGTGGGTGTAGCGTATAATCCAAAGGGTGGATTTGGGTATTACATAGGCACGCAAGTGGGATACAATTTCGTGGTTCAGCAAAACAACTCTTTGCGTATATTTGCCTTTGCTGATAGATTTGGTAATGCTATTGGAAGTTATCATATTAGCTTTCCACAGCGTGATTTTAGCATTTGGCGTGTGGGAATCTCAGCAGAATATCGCGCTTACTTTCATCAGTATTTTGGGTTTAAGGTGCGACTCCTTAGCTATGGGATACGCAATCTCACGCACGAATATGCAGGCACTGCTCCTCGCGCAGAGAGAAAGGTAGGATTTTTGCCCACTATTGCCTTTGGTCCTGTGTTTAACTATAAATACCACGAAGTTTTTGTCGGCTTTGATATGCTTGATTATGATGTAAAAGATAGTATAAGTATGAACTTTTTGCAGTATAGTTTTAAATTTTAATATGTATTTTATCATTATGTAATGGAGAAAAATAATGCTTGATGTCAGGGAAATTTACACACAATCAAACGCTCTTTTAGAGGGGCATTTTTTGCTTAGCAGTGGGAATCATTCAGCTTTTTATCTGCAATCTGCCAAAGTACTAGAGAATCCAAAAATAGCTCAAAGACTTGCTGAGGAACTCTCACGCAAGATTTTGGATTTTGGGCTTAGCATTGATTGTATTTGCTCGCCCGCATTAGGTGGGATTTTAGCAGGGTATGAGCTAGCGAGGGCATTAGGCGTGCGCTTTATTTTTACCGAGCGTGTGGAGAGAGTGATGACTTTACGCAGGGGATTTGAAGTAAGCAAAGGTGAGAAAATTTTAATTTGTGAGGATATTATCACCACAGGTGGTTCTGCTTTAGAATCTGCGCATTGTGTAGAGGCTTTAGGTGGTGAAGTTGTGGGATTCGCTGGGTTGGCAAATCGGGGATTTTGCAAGCGCGTAGATTCTCCCATATCGCGCAAACCTCAAGCCAAACTCCCACAAGACAAGCCACTTTTTGCCCTAGCAGATTTTGAGTTTGAAATCTATGAGCCACAAAACTGTCCATTATGTAAAAATGGCTCAAAGGCAATAAAGCCGGGCAGTAGAGGGAACTAAATGCGTTGGCGTGATGTCAAAAAGGGCGCAAAAAAACAAGCCAACGATTACAACGATACGAAATCACCTAAAAAAGCTCCATTTTACCTATCACAGCGCATTATAGCCTTTATTACTGATATGTTTATGATAAATATGCCAATTTTATACATCGCTACTTATGTGGTTTTAGGCTCAAAGGAGGCATTTGTAGAGAATCAGGGCGTGATTTTTGTTTGTGGGTTACTCTTTGGCATAATCCTCTCTATTATGTTTTCGCTTAGCGGGCAATCTCTTGGCTACCGCTATGTGCGCTTAAAGCTCATAAGAGACAATCCACAAGCACAAAACACCCACCAACACAATGCTAGCGTAGATTCTGCTCCTAGCACGCAAGAAGTGCCTAGCTTTTTTATAGCATTTTTGCGTTATGTTTTGTGGATTGTAAGCGTGGTGAGCATTTTTGGAATCTTAATCGCACTTTTTCGCAAAGATTCTAAAACTTTATATGACATTGTTTGTCGCACGAAAGTCATCGCTATGAGCGAGCCACCACAAGCAAATTAGACTTAGACTTGAAATCCCCCTAAAACACAATCGTTTTATTCCCGCTCACAAACACCCTGTCATTTAGCACCAAATCAAGCGCGTGGGCGAACACGGACTTTTCCACATCTCTCCCCGCTTTTTGCATATCGCGCCAGCTATACGCGTGGTTTATGTGGATAATGTCTTGGGCGATGATTGGTCCTTCATCGAGTTTGTCGGTTACAAAATGCGCGGTCGCGCCGATGATTTTCACGCCTCTTTGGTGGGCTTGTTTGTAGGGATTTGCCCCGATAAATGCGGGCAAAAAGCTATGATGAATGTTGATGATTTTACCCGCATAACGCGCCACAAAATCAGGGGACAAAATCCGCATATATTTCGCTAAAGCAAGCAAATCAGGGGAGAATCTATCGATAATCTCGCGTAACTTCGCCTCGTGTGCTTGGCGTGAAATCCCCTCGCTATCCACCCAAAAAAACGGAATGCGAAACCGCTCTACCAAATCGCGCAAATCCGCTCGATTGGCTATCACAGCCTTTATTTTGGCGTTTAGCTCGCCACTCTCCTCGCGCAATAATAAGTCGCCTAAGCAGTGATTTTCTTTGGTGGCTAAAATCACTAGCGATTTTTTGCTTGCCTTTTTTAGCGCGATTTGCGCACTACTTGGCAAAATGGATTTTAGTTTGTCTTGTATGTCTGTTATAAATTTGCAATCTAGCACGGATTCTGAATCTTCCCCCTCCCGTGCGGAGGGGGTTAGGGGGAGGGTAGAGTCATTGCGAGAATCGCAACGCGATTCGTGGCAATCTCTTTTAGAATTTAAACCCCCGCTAAAATCCAAACTATCATTACAAACCTCCACCACAAAGCAAGTCCGCAGGAAAAACAGATTATGCTCGCTATCGACATACTCATCTTGTCGCTGTATATTTGCCCCCGCTTCATAGAGCACACGCGAGATTTTATACACCAGCCCCGCGCTATCTTGCGTGGATATGAGCAATGTATAACGCATTTTCACCCCTTTAAATTCTAGAATTTAAACCCTGCAAACGCGCTTTTATTTAAGAGTGCTAGATTTAATAATTTTCTTCTAAAGTAGCGTTGTAAATGCTATACGCAATCGCGCAAAATGCCAAAAAAATCGCCCCAAAAATCACATATTCCATTTTATTTCTCCTTTTTTGTTTTGTTAATTTTGTAGATTTCTTTGATGATTTTTCTCATTTTTTTGTTGAGAAATATCGCAAGCACAGCAAATATCAAAGAAGTGCAGCAAGCAACGATGACAAGCCACATTTGAGCATTGTTGTAGTTTGTCGCTATCCAGCCTACAAGGGCTAAAAAAGTCGCCACAACAATCCCAAAACAAAACTTAAAATATCCTAAATCCTCTTTTAATCCGTCTAGCTTGGGCATTTATTATCCTTAAAATCGACACTTGATATGCGATTATATCGAAAAATTATAATGTCGCATTTATCATAGCGATATTTGCGCGATTTTGGCTTGTATTTGCAAGGATTTATGCAAGGTTTTGATAATGCGTTCAAAGTGAGTATAGTCGATAGATTCGCCTTTGTGGGATTTGAGATATTTGTCTAAAACCGCGTAGCCACCGATTTTATACTCCCACACTTCCGCGCTTACTTTGTCAAAATACAAACTTGCATTAACAAAAAGCCGTTTAGATTCGGCATTGTAGGCGTTTTTTTCAATTCTCTCATTTTTGTTTGCAGTATCGTTAAAAATCGGTTCGCCCACAGACTCACCGCTCAAATCCACGCGCATTAGGTGCAAATCAACTAGCTCACACCCAAGCGCACTTAATGCCAAAAAGTCTTTTTTAGATTTCACAAATGGCACTTTTGGGAAGTCGATTTTCAAAAAATCCACATATTTTTCGCGGTAATCTTTGTGATATAAAATTGCGTAGATATATCCCAAAATTGTTTCAGGCGCGTAGATTTGTCCATATTTTTTATCCACAAATGCGCGAAATGTAGGCGTGAAGTTTTCGATTCGCAAATCGGATTCGATTAGGTAAAGTGGAAAAGCATACCCAGAACCACCATTTAAGTGTTTATCAATAATATTATTTGCTACGAAAAAATTATCCACATTTTGTAATTTGCAACCTTTATCACATACCAATCCCACATTATCATTACTTCTAAATTCTGCATTATTTTGTGGAGTGCTACCCTGCAATTCCCCCTCCCTTGCGGAGGGGGTTAGGGGGTGGGTAGATTTTGTGTCAGCAAAATCAGATTCCAAAGTCTCTTTAATCACGCATAAAACGCCCTCTAAATTTTCTAAAATCTCATTATTCCAAAAACGCAAAATTCTAAAATTTTGTGATTCTAAATAAAAATCGCGCTCAATATCCTCAAAATTTTGATTATGTTGTCCGCCATCACATTCGATAATAAGCCGTTTTTCTAAACACACAAAATCCGCAATATATTTAGAATCAATCACAAATTGCCGTCTAAATCCAAAGCCTAGCTTTTTGCCACGCAATTCTTGCCAAAGTTTATTTTCTGCGTCAGTGGGATTTTTGCGCATTTGTCGGCTAAACTCTTTCATATATGGTGCAAGTTGGCGGTGGTTTTGGTGTTTATTGGTTTTTACCCACCCCCTAACCCCCTCCGCAAGGGAGGGGGAATCTTTAATCTTGTTTTGTAATGGCAAAATAAAATGCTTCATAACCTCACTTCTTGGTCTATCTATTTTAGTTTTATCATAATAAATCTTGCGTATATCAAACGGACGATAGGCAATATCTTTGCATAAAATTTTATCAAATTCTTTATAATGTTCTTTGATTTGCGATTCTAAAATCTGCTCATTTGGCGCAATTAGTATTGAATCTTTGCCACTTACAATGCCCACGCTAGAAACCCTAAACATATCCTTTACACTTATGCCTTTGTCGTATTCACTGCGCAATGCTTCATTTTGCGGGATAAAGAGATAAAATGGGGCTTTTGGTGCAAGTTCGCTCCACGCGACAGATTTAAGAGAGTTGCCTTGCAAAAAGGCGTATTTGTCCTTGCGTCTGCCGTATAAATCATAATGATAAACCTTGCATTGTGGCGTGTTTGTGTATGTTTCCCATTTGATATGCGGAGGCGACTCAACCTTTATAATCGGTGGCGTGGGCTTATTTTGGTTGTGTAATTTCACAAACACGCTTATACACACGCCTTGCATAATGTCAAAGACATTGTCATCTTTGTTGCCATCGGGCGCGACTTCCTTTTTCCTAGCGTTGCCGTGCAAATCCACAATGTAGATTTTGTCAAATGTGTTTAGCAAATGCCATCGCATACCGCGAAATGTGGGATTATCGATGAATCCATTATTTGAAATGATTGCAACAATGCCGTTTTCTTGGCTTTGGATTTTGGATTCGGCGAATCGTATAAATTTCACATAATCATCTTGCAAGCCTTTGGGATTTTTTTTGTTAATATAAATAGGCTCGATTTTGTCGCCTTTATCGGCGTTTGTTTGGATTCCGCAATAAAAATAATGCGCTTGGATTTTGCTTAATTTTTTGGGCTTTGAATCTTTGGGCGTGTAAATGTAGTCGTATTGATTTATGCTTTCATAATTATACGGCGGGTTGCCTGTGATGATAAGAATATTGTTATTTTTGACTTTTTGGGAGGCTAAAAATTCGTTTGCTAACTCAATCATTCCTGTGAAAAGGTTGCTTTTTGATTCGCGCTCGTCCTTTTCGCTTTTGTCATAAAGCGTATTTGTCAGCAAAATATTGAGATTTTCATTGTCCTCTAATGGTGCGTTAAACTCTTCTTTGAAAGATTGTGAGATTTTAAGGTGCGCGATTGTGTAGGGCGCGATGAGAAACTCAAAGCCACTAAAACGATTGAGTAAATTTTTGGGTTTATAATGGAGCGAATTTTTAGGCGTGGATTCTAACGCCTTGCGAAAGGCTTGTAATAAAAATGTCCCCGTGCCTGTGGCAAAATCTAGTAGCGTGATATTGTCGTTATTGAGTGCGCTACCGAGTCCTTTTGCCTCGCCAAAGTCGGCTTTAAGTGTGGAATCTATCGCATTTATGATAAAGCTCACAACCGCAAAGGGCGTATAATACACGCCACGAAGTTCGCGCAATCGCGGGTCGTATTGAGAGAGAAAAGTCTCATAGAAATGCAAATACGGGTCTTTATGCAGGTAATCGCCTAGTAAATCTTTATCCGCGATTTTGTTTAGCTCTATGGTAATCTGCGCGGGGTCGATGTGATTTATAATGCTTAAAATCTCTTTAATCAGCCATTTTAGCGAATCTAACTCATCTAAATTATCCAAAAATCCGCTCATCGCGCGAATGAGGGGAAAAGATTTGGGGATAAACTTTTTGGCATTGTATAAATCAATAGATTCGCTTTGGTTTGGCTCTGTGGAGTTGTTTAGCCGTGCTAAAAAGAGCGCGTAGGTGAGCGTTTGAGCGAAGCTATCGCAAAAGGACTCAAAATCCAAATCTTTATATAAAATATCCCTAAAATTTTGGTAAAGCGTGGATATTTGGGGATTTTGCGGGTTTTGTGTGAGAATGTCAAATACAAGCCGTGTGCGCTGTGCTAGGGATTCTGCAAATTCTAGGGCGGTGTTTATGGGCTTTGGCGTGGAGCTAAAAAAGAGGGCGAAAAAATCTAAGATTTCGCTTTGTTTGGATTCTAGTGCGGATTTGTTTTTGAGAATTGCTTGAATCTCATTTATGGCGCAAATGGTGATTTCTTGGGTGATTGCGATTTTGCCTTTGTCATCTTTGGCGATGCGTAAAAAGCGCAGATAATCGGTGAGAATGAGATTGTCGCTTAGCGTGAGATATTTGGCGATTTGCTCGCGTGGATTTGCGTTTGACTCATCGATGAGACGCGCTAAATCCGCATTCACGCGTTTATTTTCAATGTAGCCTAGTGATAAGCCGTTTTGTTGAATAAGAAAATCAGGCGCACCAGCCTTGTTTTCGCTTTTGTCGTTATTTGGCTCGTGGATAATGGCAATGTTGCTAAAATCTTTGTGCGTGATTGTCAAATGCGCCAAAATCGCCTTAAATAAATGCTCTAACGCGCTTCGATGCGTATGCTCTTTGTCGCTCTCTTTTATCCCACAAATCGCGGTTAAATAATCGTGTAAAATCTGCATTTGCTCCCTTATTTTAGCCTTTTAAATTTTAAAATTTAAATCCACAAACTTCGCGCAATTTTACAAGCATTTAGCGCAACGAAAACCCGCCAAGTGTGCTATTTAGCCCGCTAAATGCGCCAAGCACAAGGCTAGCACTCCCCTCTATCAAGCTATCCATAAAGGATTCAAATTTATCCTTTTTTAGCCACCGCTCTTGCTTTACTTTGCTTAAATTTTTTAGCTCCTCTATGGCGTTATTTTGCGAGCCTAGCGCGTCTATTAGCCCTAGCTCCAAAGCGGATTTTGCCGTGAAAATCTTGCCCTCTGCAAATTTTGCAGAATCCTCTTTTTTAAGCCCTCGCGCCTCCACCATATCACTCACAAAAATGTCATACTCCTCATTTATGAGATTTTGCAAAAACTCGCGTTCCTCCTCGCTCCACGCGCGATATGGCGTGCCGATTTCTTTATACTCGCCCGCTTTTAGCACGGAGGGCTTGTAGCCGATTTTGCCTAGCAGCTCCTCGATATTGCTACCCGGGAAAATCACGCCTATGCTCCCTACCAAGCTCCCGCGATTTGCATAGATTTTGCGAGAGTATGCCCCTGCATAATACGCTCCGCTTGCCATAGTGCCTTGAGCGTGCGCGACTACGGGGATTTTGGCATTGAGCTCTTTGATTAAGTCCGCGATTTCCACGCTCGCACCCACCGCGCCACCCGGTGAGTCAATCACTAAAAGCACACCTTTTATGGTGGGGTATTTGTTGATTTGCTCGATTTGTGCGCGCACAGCATTTGCGTTTATAATCGCGCCTTTTAGCTCGATTTTAGCAAGGTTTGGAATCTGCGTAGGCTCGCCACTAGGGGATAAAATCAACGCCACGATAAACAAAAACACAAATACCTTGAAATATTTTGCAATGAAGTCTAGTGCGCCTTGCACTGCACCAAAAATCTTTTTTATCATTTTGCTCTCCTAATAGTAAGTTATGGTTATTTTTTTGTTGTGCTTTTGACTTTGTAGTCTTGGATTCCTATTAAAACGCCTGTTGTGATATTGTGAAAGAAAGTGTAGTCATTCGCACGCTCATAATAAATTTCTTGCTTGGACTTCACAAAGTGCTGGACAAGCGCGCCTTTTTCGTTTATTTGCTTGCCCTCGTTATTAAAAATATCACGACCTAAAATAATATCCTCAAACAAATCACCATACCCTACATCACCAAAAAATCCCCTTGATGTGAGCCATTTGCCACGACAATCGGTATTAAAGCAAATGTCAGATTTTTTTATGGTAATTTTGCCTATGCGCTTGCCAAGTTTGTAGAGTTCTATTTCAGTTTCTTTTTTCTTAAATTTAAATGTGGCGAAATCATAAAATGAAAATTGTGGTGAGCGAATTTGGAGGATTTTAAATTTTGTGGGAACTTCTATGGTTTCTTCTTCGCCGAATTTTGGCTTATTGTCCTGCAAGCCAAGCGATTCTAAGAAACTTGCACAAGCTCCTAGACCAAAGGCTAAAACAATAGAGATACCATAGCGAAAGTAACGCATAGAAATTCTTTATCTTAGGTGATGTGAGAGAATCTTTAAGGATTAAAGATTCTACCAAGGGTGTTTATTTGTTACCCATTAGCACGCGATGCCAAATCCTGCCATCAAGTTTTAGCTGCATACTAACTTGCATTACGCCATCTTTCCACACACTCTCGCTAATTTCAGCATTACGAATGAGGGCCTCAACTTTGGTTTTGACACTAGAGTTTTGCACCACCATATCTTTGACGGTATCTTGCGCATTTAAGCGGATACCATACATTTTTTCGCCGATTTGTCGGTAGGCGTCAATGATTGCAGCACGCTTTGCTAACGCCATTGCTTGTCCCGGAGAGATAGTGCTCTCTGGGGGAATCCCCATTCCCACAGCATTAAGCTCAATCACATTATTTTCTGTGAGCATTGGTGAGTTAGGGATAATGCTATCATTTGGGCGATTAGTAGGCGTAAGCACCTCATCTCTCTCAAACTTGTGTTCTTCTTTATTCTCAGGCTTAAGTCCAGCAATCTCAACTTTATCAACTACCAAAGTATCTATCTTTTTTGGATAGTTAGGATTCTGCGCTTGAAGCAGATTAGGGTTTGGGTTGTATGTCGGCATTGGCGGATAAGTTGGTGCTTGTATCGGTGCTTGAGGCGACAACCCCCCTTGCGCACTTGGAGGGACAAGCGCATTTGAATCTGCACCTGTGCCCATCATACTACAACCGCCAACTCCAAGCATAATCGCTGTGATGAGAGAACCTTTTAACGCTACATTTTTCATTAACATTCCTTTGACTTTGATGTAATTTTTTAGTTGTCCTTGTCGCTAAAAAGCAAATGGTATTCCAAAAATATTTATCCCCATAAAATTTAATTTTCTAGTGATTTTAATTTCGTCCTTTTGCTCTAATTTTGTATATATTACTTAGGGTTAGACTTTAATTTTAGCATAAATGTGGTTTATATAGGTTTTTTTTGTATAATTACATTGTATTTAAAGTATGCACAAACACCATAAATCCTATATTTATATTCTTAAGGAGGCACTTGTGGAAATTTACTCTAGGTTTTGGATTAAAAAAAGTGGTAAAAACTACTTAGGACTCGGGAGAATTGAGCTTTTAGAGCGCATTAAGCAAAGTGGCTCAATCTCAAAGGCCGCAAGACAAATGCGAATGAGTTACAAGGCTGCGTGGGATGGGATTGACATCGCTAATAAACTTTCAAGCCCCGAGAGTTTGGTCATCTCAAGTGCTGGTGGGGGGAAAGATTCTGGCACAAAAATCACAGAGCACGGGCAAAGGGCAATGGATACTTATAGGAATCTCCAACGATTGCACGATAAGTTTCTTGCTTATTTTGATGGTGTGGAGAGCTTTGAAGAAATGGATAGACGCGCACAGATTATAGAAACTGCACTCAATAGCGTAAAATTTAAGTAAGTCATACAAATTTTTTTATTGCATTGTATTTTTGGCGTAAAGATACTATTTTTATACTATAATATTTCGTTATGATAATTTATGTCTTAAAGAAAGGCTTGTAAAGAAGTGTATGATAAATCAATAACCTTTATGTGTGGGAAACTTGCTTGCATAATGAAAGAAAAAATACGCAACAAAGTGCACGAGAGTGCTTGGGGGCTAAGTGATGAGCGTGAAGTGGGAATCCTCTTTATTGCAGGCAAGCATAAGATTTCTCAAATCGAAATTGCCCATTTGCTAGAAGTGGATAAAAATACCATTCGAGGGTTTATTGATAATTTAGAAAAACTTGGTCTTGTTGTGCGTCAAAAAAACCCCAATAATCGCAAAGAGAATCTTATATTGCTTACTGATAAGGGTAAAAGTATTGTGCTTGAAATGTTTGATATGATTGTCAAATATGAGCGTGTGTTTTTGCCAATGTTTAGCGAGGAGGAGATTGAGACATTAGGCACACTTTTGCGCAAGTTCTTTTATTCACTTGATGACAAAGATTCTTTTGCATCTTATAAAAAATTATTACCCGCTTAGACATTTATGATAAAGGCATAGCGTAAGCCGAGTTCTGTCTTAGGGTGGCTATTTATCTAGGAGATATATCACTATATCCCTCAAGCGAAGAGATTTAGATTATAAGACTTTTACCTACTCTTCTTGCTACGGATTGGGTTTGCACGGCACTTCATATTACTAAAAAGTCGGTGGGCTCTTACCCCGCCTTTTCACCCTTACCAAGAACGCTTTTAGATTCTATAAAACACTTTTAAAAAGCAAGACTTAATAGAATCTAAGGCAGCAAAGTAGCACAATGACTCGCATATAAACTTGGCGGTTATTTTCTGTTGCACTTTCCCTTGAGTTTCCCCAGCCATTCGTTAAATGGAATCCTGTCTTTTGTAGCTCGGACTTTCCTCTTTTTGCATTACAAAAAGCAACCACCTGCTATGCCCTTAAGGTTTGGATTATAGCAAAAAGCACATTGTAATGCTTAAAAACGCATAAATTTTGCTACACTTTTGCTTAATAAATCGCTTTTAAGGAGATAGGCGATGAGAAAAATACTTGTGTTGCTACTAATAAGCCATTTTTGTGTATATGCTGAAGAGGTAGCAGTCATCACTAAACCCATAACTAAGGGAATTTTAGAATCACAAAATGCCTTTATCGGCACATTGCACTTTATGCAAAGCTCTAAAGTCGCTTCACAAACGCGTGGTGTGGTAGAGGAGGTGGATTTTGCTGTGGGGGATTATGTCAAACTCGACCAAAAGCTCGCCCAAATCAATGCCGATGTGCTAGAAAAAGAAATCCAAAGCAAACAAGCTCGACTCAAAGAAGCACAATATACCAATGAGCGTCAAGAGCGAGAGTTGGGGCGATATAGAAATCTTTTGCGCACAGAATCTGTCTCATTGCAACAATATGAAAGTATCGAATATGAGCAAAAATCCCAAAGTTCAAACATTGCCGCGTTAAGCTCAGAGTTGGAATCTGCCAAAATGGAGCTTACAAAAAAAACCATTCGTGCTCCTATAAAAGGCGTGATTGTGGATAAAAAAATCAATCGTGGCGAGTGGATTGAGGTGGGTGATGCGATTTGCGAGATTTTAGATACCACGAGTGCCGAAGTGATTGTCGATGTGCCTAGCTCTATGCTTGGGTATCTCAAAAATGGACAAGAAGTAGGCGTAAAGATTGAAAAGCGCAATTATATGGGGAAAATTTATGCCATTATCCCGCGCGCAGATAGTAACACGCGCACTTTCCCTGTGCATATCGCAGTAGAAAATGATGGGAGCTTTGTCGATGGGAATGCCGCACGCGTGCTCCTCTCAAGTGGGGGGAAGATTGAGGGAAATATGGTGGAGCGTGATTCTGTGGTGAATTACTTAGGTGCGCAAAGTGTATTTGTCGTGCGTGAGGATAAGGCGTATGCTATCCCTGTGGAAGTGCTCAGTATGCAGGGGCAAAACGCCATTATTCGAGGGAATCTTAAGCCCACAGATTTAGTAGTCATTCGCGGGCAAGATAGGCTAAAAAATGGCACAAGCGTGAGAGAATCTTCGCTTAAAGATTCTCTAAAAAATCCTCAAAAAGAATTTGAATCTTTTTTGAATGTGTTGCCAATTTTGCTCCCGCAAGGCAATTTTAAGCAAAAACTCCAAAACACCATAGATACTTACAAATCCAATGATTAACATAGTTTCATTCTCCCTCAAAAAGCCAATGGTAGTTTTTGTGTGTGTGGTATTTATGCTTCTTTTTGGATTTTTAGGTTTAAGCAAAATGCCCTATCAACTAATGCCTGAAGTGAGCAGACCTGTGATTAGTATTTACACAAATTGGGCTGGTGCGACACCGCAAGAAATCGAAAAAGAAATCATCAACCGCCAAGAGAAATATTTAAAAGGCATAGAGGGATTAGAGTATATTACCTCTACGGCACGCTCTGGCAGGGGGATTGTGGGGTTAGAGTTTAAGGGTGGAGTTGATGTAAATGTCGCCTTACTTAAAGTGAGTGCAAAAATGGACGAGATAAAGGGTTATCCAAATGATGTGGATAAACCTGTCATTGCTATAAGTGGCGAGAGTATCCCACCTGCGATTTATTTGTTTATGCGCACGCTGGAGGGCAATGAGCGTGAAGTAGATACTTATAAGACTTTTTTTGAAGATTATATCTTACAACATTTAGAGCGCATACAGGGTGTGGGAGAAGTATTTTATCCCGGTGGGCGTGCGAGTGAGATGCACATTTTGCTCGATTCTAAACAACTTGCCTTTCATAATGTCTCTATCAATGAAGTGATAAAGGCGATTACAAATCATAATAAAAACACCACAGCTGGGAGTTTAGATTATGGAATGCGCACATACAAAATCAAAGTGCAATCTGAATTTAGCAACGCAAGTGATATTTTGCACACGCCCATTAAACATTTTGACAACAAGATTCTCTATTTGCAGGACTTAGCGGTGGTAAGTGAGGGATTTGCCAAGCAGACAAGCTATGGATTCTTAAATGATACGCGTGCGCTAAGCGTGCAAATCGTGCCAATGACTGATGCCAATGTGCTTGAGCTCTCTAAGCAAACACGCCGTGTCGTGCAAGAGCTTAATGATGGAATCTTAAAAGACAATGGGTTGGAGCTTGTATGGAGTAGAGACCAAGAGGGCTATATCCTCTCAGCCATTAGCGTGGTAAAGGGTAACATCATTTTGGGAATCATACTCGCGTGTGTTGTGTTATATGTGTTTTTGCGGGGTTGGTATAGTATGTTTGTAGTGCTACTTTGTATGCCAATTTGCGTGATAAGTGCGTTTTTCTTTTTAAATTTGCTTGGTAGAAGCCTCAATGTGATTTCACTTGCGGGTATTAGCTTTGCGATGAGTATGCTTATTGATAATGCCATTGTGGTGGTGGAAAATATCTCACGCCATTTCAAAGAAAACAAAGATTATTTTAGTGCTTGTGTTAATGGTGTGCGTGAGGTTATCGGGGCGATTTTTGCTTCTGTGGTTACGACCATTGCTATTTTTATCCCTATTATGAATATGGGTGAGGATTTAGGACAGCTTTTTTATGATATTGCACTTAGTGTGTGTTTTGGACTTGGGATTTCGTTTTTTGTTTCGCTTTTTGTGATTCCCTCGATGCTTTATAACTTTGCACTTTTTAATGATAAAAAAAGCGTGGAGCTACGATACAAGGAAGTGAAGATATTTTTGCACAAGAGTGTGAAGCCAAAGATTGCTCTGCTTTACACTCACCTTTGTGAGGCGTTAGCCCCCCTTAAATTATGGCAAGCGTTTGCAAAAATACGCCCCCTTTTTGCAAAATGCAGGGCGTTTGCTTTGCGGATTTTTGAGAATCTAAAGCATCTTGCATTGCAGATTCCAAATGTGTTTGCAAGATTTTGGGGAGGATTTGTAAATGTGATAAAGAGCCTTTTGCCCCATATCTTGCGTGCGTGGAATGCAGCTCAACAATACATAGATAAGAGAGAATCTCTCAAAAAGCCACTTGATAGGATTGCAAGTAGCCACGCATTCGAGGCGACAAAAAATGCGACAAAAAATTTCACACCTTGCTTGCAAAACGCAGTTGTTGTTTGCAAGCAGGGCAGGGCATTAGATTCTTTGCACGATATTGGAATCCGAGCACAAAGCCTCATTATGGCAAAGCTAGAGGATTTGCTAGCCAACCCAAAAAATTGCATTCGTTTTATCCTTGCGTTTATGGGGTTGTGTGTGCTTATATCCTTAATTCTTTTCCCAAAATTAGATTATCTCCCAAAAGGGAATCAAAACTTTATCATTGGTTATCTTAACGCACCACCGGGCACTTCTTATGAGCAACGCAAAGAAATCGGAGAGAGTATTTTTCTCCAAAATAAGCATCTGATAGAATCATTAGGGTATAGACAAAAATCAAGCAGTGATTTGCCCCCTATTAAGCATTTATTTTTCACAGGTAATGAAAACTATATGCAGCTTGGAGTAACTTCAAGTAATCCAGATGAAGTCGCACGACTTATTCCACAAATAAGGAAAACTATCCAAAATATCCCTGATTTGCAAGCCTCAATCGTCCAGCAAGGAATCTTTGATAAAGGTTCAAGCACGCAAAGCATTTATATCAATATTGTGGGAGAGGAGCTAGATTCTATTATTTCTACGGCTATTAGTCTCCAAAACGCACTTAAGGCGAAGATTCCCTCAATGCAAGTGCGTCCATTGCCTGCTTTAGAAAACACCAACAGAGAAATTATGCTCTATCCTGATTATGTTGCTTTGGCACTTAATGGATTTGATGCGAAGAGTTTTGGTGAAATTGTAGATGTGGTGCTTGATGGCAAGCAAATTGATGAGTTTAAAACGCCAAGTGGCAAGACGATTGATTTGGTGCTTAAAGCCCTGCCAGACTTAAGCGCACAAAGCGTGCAGAGGGCAAAGGAAAGTATTGACTTTCAAAGCCCAGAGGATATTGGCTTTATACAAATTTATACTCCAAGTGGCAAGATTGTCCCGCTAAGCTCGCTTAGTGATATAAGGCAAGAATACACAATGGCACAAGTGCGACACTATGAGAGAGAGCGCACCATTTTGCTTGTGTTAAGCCCTCCAGCCAATATCCCAATCGAGGAAATTTTACAAACTATTAAGCAAGAAATTATCCCAGAGTTGGAATCTAGCGGTGAATTGCGTGATAATCGTTTAGTCTTTGGCGGTGCGGCAAAGGATTTACAAGATTCTAGAGGAGAGTTATTTTTTGGTTTTTGCCTCGCGCTCTTTATCACTTACCTTATTTTATGTGCATTGTATGGGAATTTCTCTTATCCATTTATTATTATTTTCACCGTGCCTTTTGCTGTGGCTGGAGGATTGATGGGATTGCGATTGGTGGATACATTTTTGCATTCACAAAACCTTGATATGTTAAGCCTGCTTGGCTTTATTATTTTGGTTGGAAGTGTGGTAAATAATGCGATTTTGATTATCTACCAAACACAATTTAATCTAAGCTATGGAATGCCCCATATTCAAAGCATTATAGAATCTACAAAAAGTCGCATTCGACCGATTTCTATGAGTATCCTTACAAGCGTATTTGGTTTGTTGCCTTTGGTGGTTTTTGGTGGAGCAGGGAGTGAAATTTATCGTGGGCTTGGCAGTGTGATTATTGGTGGTTTGCTTTTTAGCGGGGTGTTGAGTGTGTTTGTGATTCCGTGTGCGTTGCTCGTGTTTTTTAAATGGCGTTATAAAATCACATAAATATGGTGGTGGAAATGAAAAATTTTGTGCGAATTGGTGTTTTGCTTGCGTTGTATGCAACCCCACTTTTTAGCTTAAACCTTAGCGAAGTCATCGCATTTGCCATAGAAAATAGCGATAAAGTAAAAGAACAAGAACACCTAAGTGCCCAAAGCAAGAATCTAATGTATGCCCAATATGCCAAACTCTCCCCAAAACTTGATTTAAAATATTCTCTTACTCGTTCTAATCGCAGTATCGGGGATTACACGATTGGATTAACCGACTTAAATGCAAATTTTAATCTTTTTAATGGATTAAGGGATTTTTATGCCATTAAGCAGTATCAACATTTGCTTTCTGCGCAGAATTATCTATATGAAGCCACGAGAGAGGATATTATTTTGCTTGCTAAGACTTTGTATATCCAAATCCTCCAAGCGCGCGATAATCTTGCTATTTCAACAGAATCTATCCGCCTCTTAGAGCTCCAAAGAAGCCAAGCAGAAGAGTTCTACAAGCAGGGTATTCGAGCGAAGAGTGATTTATTGAGCGTTGAGGTTACACTTGCAAATGCCAAAATCACACAGAGTAATGATAAAAATATCCTTAATTACGCGTTGCTCTCACTTCAAAAACTCATTATGCAAGAGATTGATGTCGATACGCTTGAGCCCTTAAGCCTCCAAGCTGACACGGAAAAACTTGACTTTCAATACGAAGATTTGCAACACCAAATGTTTGCCTCACGCTCGGAATATCTGTATATGCAAAAACTTCTTAACGCGCTAGATTCTCAAAAGAAAGCCTCGTGGGGAACATTTTTGCCCTCTGTTGATGTGAGTTACTCGCGTCTTTGGTATGAGAGAAGTGCTGCCACACCTACTTATTCTGGGGCGAATCTAAACTCTCGCGCACAACTTAGCCTTTCTTGGAATCTCTTTAGTGGGTTTGGCGATAAATTTAGCATTGAGGCAAAAGGCTATGAATATTTAGCCCTACAAAGTCAAATAAGTGATATGAAAAAAGAGCTTAATCTCTCGCTCAATAAGGCATTAGATGATTTAAGTGTGGCAAAAACACAATATAAGGTGGCAAAAAATGCCGTGAAAATGGCGCAAGAGAACTATAAGATAGTCCAAAATCGCTACAAACAAAATATCGAAACTTCACGCGAACTTCTTAATGCCGAAGTCGCGCTCTCTCAAGCAAGACTGCATTTTAACCAATCTGAGCACAAAATACACCTAGCCCTTGCCAACTTAGAGCGCATTGTCCAAAATCCATTGCAAGATTCCCAAAACATACAAAATGGGATAAAGCAACCATAACTTTTCACAAAAATTTCAATTTTTCTTTCTTTTTAAGCAGTATTTAAGAATAAAACTTATAAACTTCCTCGCACAATTTGCAAGTTATTATCATTATTTTACGATAAATGAAAATACTCACAATAAGTGCAAAATAAAACATTAAAAAGGAGCGATAATGCAAACAAAAGCGTTAGTAAGTGCAACTTTAGCATTTATATTGATAAGTAATATTTCTGCAAAAGAGACAAAAGAGCGAGCGGGGGGGGGGCAATCATTAAACAATAATGCCACCCCGTTACTTCTTGCCCAAAATGATACAGATTCTCCAAATACACAATCTTCTATCCCTTCTGCACCAAGTGATAAAGTGCGATTAGAAAAATCTGTGGTTACCGCAAGCGGACACGAACAAGAATACACCCTTGCTCCTGCGAGTATCAGCACAGTAAGTCCAAAAGAAGTGATGAGCCGTCCTGTGCGGGATTTGGGCGAAGCGATACAATATGTGCCCGGTGTCAGCATCGATAGTGGCGTGTCAAAAACGAGCGGGTATAATATCTCTATTCGTGGCTCAACCGATGTGCTTACTCTCATCGATGGCAATCGTGTAACCACAGGTGGAGACGCGCTATTTCCCAATGGCTTTGGTGGTGCGGTAAATTACTTTATCCCGCCGATGAGTGCCATTGAGCGTATCGAAGTAATCCGTGGTCCTGCCTCCACACTCTATGGTAGCGATGCTATGGGCGGTGTGGTAAATATCATCACCAAAAAGAATTTTGAGAAGTGGGGTGCAAGCCTCCAGCTCAACACCACCTTGCAAGAAGAAAAGCGGTTTGGACATAGCCAAGGCTTTAGCTTCTATACCGCAGGACCGCTAAATGAAGCAAAAAATTGGGGGCTCACTCTGCGTGGGAGTCAATATGCGCGTTTTGGCGTCCCGCTAAAAAACTTAGTCCTACCACATTTAAGTGCAAATACAGCGCAAGCTAGCACGCTTGTAGGCATAGCACCCGGACAAATGTATAATATCGGCGGACGCTTGCAGTGGAATTCACTCGCCCAAGTAGGTAATGACTCTCGAGATTCTGTATATTTGGATTTGAATTATGGCGCGCAACTTTTTGATAACTCCGATGGTTTGCTCCTCTCAAATTGGTCTCAAGGGTGGCAACCGGGCAATGATACAAATAACCTAAGGCGAAACAATGGCTATGCCCCAGATTACAACATTTATCAGGCAAATGTCGTCCTAGCGCATAAAGGGAAATACTACTACAACGAGGGCGCGACATTTGAATCGTGGGGGTTAGATAACACTTTGCAGTGGAATTTCACACAAAATGACGGACGCACCGTGCCACAAAATACAAATATTCCGGGTGGGACACTTGCTAATGGTCCTTTTAATGGCGTAACCGCAGGCGATGATAGAGACTTAACCGCAAATGATGTAATCTTTGACCACAAAGAGAAAATGTTTTTTAACTTTGGCTCGTGGGGTGGGCTAAATCTAGGCATTGGTGCGCGCTATTGGTATAATACCTTTAATGATAAATTGCTCCAAGTAGTTGCACAAGGTGCGAGCTCACTCAAAGAGCAACATATCGGTGCGGTGTATGCGGAGGGCGAGTTTATGCTCTTTGATAGAGTGTTTTTGACACTTGGAGGAAGAGGGAACTTTAATTCTGTTTTTGGAAGTAATTTTTCCCCACGCGCGTATATCGCCTACAATGTCATTGATGATTGGCTAACCCTCAAAGGTGGTGTATCCACAGGATATAAATCCCCAGCACTTAATCAACTTGTCAATGGAATTGTGAGTTTTTCTGCTTCTGGAGCAAGCCCAACTTATGGGAATCCAAACCTAACTCCACAAACAAGCGTAACTTATGAGTTAAGCGCATTGAGCGATAATGATTATTTTAGTTTAAGCGTTACGGGATTTTGGACAGACTTTAAAGACAGAATCACAAGCGTGGGAGGATTTGCAGCAGGGACAATCGTTGGCAACACAGGGCAAACCTGTGGCGCAACAGGAGGCAACAACTGCTCGTATTATGCAAATCTAGGTGAGGCAAAGTCCTATGGCGCAGAAGTCGCACTAGGGCTAAAACCTATCGGCGTAGGCTATGGCGAAATCAGTGCGGATGCCGCATATACATACAACCACACTTATATCTCTCGCACCGCACAAGGCGCGACAGGTAGCACAGACCAAAGACTTACTAATGTCCCGCTTCACTCTGTCAATGCGAGCATAAACTATGACACACGCTACTTTGGCGCATACATACGACAAGAGGTAAAAACACATCTCTATCGCGGGAATCCAAACACGCCAAACACCGCAGCAGCCACACTTGGCGAATATTACAAGCCGATTTTGCTAACGCATTTGGGCGTCTATGGCAATATTACCAAAAATATGCGCCTAACCTTTGCTGTGTATAACTTGCTTAATCGCAACTTTGTGGATTATGAGCAATACCCAACAGCGACTTCAACGGCGTGGGCAAATAATTACAACTATATCCGCGAGGGCAGACGCTATTATCTTAGCTTGACTTATGATTTTTAAGCAATATGCACAAAGTCTCAATAAGAGAATGCAAGATTCTCTTATTTTAGGCAAGTCTTTGTTCTATCATTTAGATGTGCTACCACATTTTGCGATAGGATAGGGCTTGGAGTAAATGCTTTTTAGCAATAATTTCACTGCTATCTAAATCTGCAATCGTGCGTGCGACTTTTTTGAGTTTATCTTGGGCGCGCTGACTTAGGGCAAATCGTTGTGAGGCTTGAGTAAGCAGGCTTTTAGCCTCATCATCTAGCGTGCAAAATTGCTCAATCTCTTTTTCATTAAGTTTGCCATTAAAATGTTGTTGCCCTCGTTGTTTAGCAAATTTAAAGGCATTGAAGACCAAATTTTGCATTTGCGTGGAATCTAAACATTCTTGCGTTTTAGAATCTTCACTGCTCACACTTTCATTCATTTGTATAAACATATCAATCCTATCTAAAAATGGCTCGCTTAGGCGATTTTTATACGCTACAATGTCTTTATCTTGACAACGACACTCTTTGCTTTGGCTAAGTAAATTTCCACAAGGGCAGGGGTTTTGCGCCCCGATAAAAAGAAATGCCGTGTCATATTCTAACTTTGAATGCACGCGCGAAATCGCCATTTTGTTGTTTTCAAGTGGCTCGCGCAGAGATTCCAAAATATCGCGTTTAAAATGTGGGAGCTCATCAAAAAATAAGATTCCATTATGCGCGAGCGCGATTTCTCCGGGTTTTGGTTCATATTGTGTCGCAGAGCCTAAAATACTTGCCTTAGAGGCACTTTGATGAGGATTGCGAAACGGACGCAGTGGGCTATAAAGGCAATCTTGCGCATTTAGGGATTGGAGTTTGAGAGTTTGCATCATTTCTTTGAGGCTTATGGGTGGGAGAATGTAGCGCATACGATTGGCTATCATACTTTTCCCACAGCCCGGAGAGCCCTCAAAAATGATATTATGGAATCCTGTCGCTGCGATAAGCGCAGCTCTTTTGGCGATTTCTTGGTTTTTTACTTCGCTAAAGTCTTTATCAAAATCCGTAGTGTAAAAATATCGCTCACCACTTACTTCAACGCTTTCAAATCCTAAATCTATGTTAGCTGGCTCTTGTGGTTGCTTTGGCAGTGGCGAAGTGAGAATCTCTATGGCATTTTGCAAATTTGGGGCAAAATGCAAGCGCAAGTTTGGGATAACTTCTAAAATTTTGCGCGCGCATTGTGGCACGATGACATTTGCGCCTTTATGTGTGAGAGCTATATCAAAAAGGAGTGGATATATGCTTTGTGTGTATTTAATATCTCCATCAAGCCCCAGCTCACCAAAGGCAAACCAACCATCAAATTCATTTTGCAGTGAAGTATTCGTAGTAGGATTTTGAGAATCTAAGTCGTGTATATCTTGCTGATTATTTGTGTTTGTCCTGCTATCAGCTCGCAAAACAAGTGCGATTGGCAAATCAAAATAACTTCCGCTTTTGGCAATATCAGAGGGCGCGAGGTTTATAGTGATTTTAAGCGGTGGTAGTGTGAAGTTGCAATTTGCTAGCGCAGATTGCACTCGTTGTTTAGATTCTTGGATAGAGCTTGTAGCAAGCCCCGTGATAGAGAAGTTTGGCAAACCTCTAGTGAAAGCGGCTTCTATTTCAACGATTTTTGTCTGTGTGCCCTCAAGGCTTGCACAAAAGATTTTGTTACTCATTGCTTGCTTGTGCTCTTTGGTTTGTTCTTTGTCCTTGCTTTTTTGTTTTGTTGTTGTGTTCTTTTTGTTGTATTTTTGCTTCAGCTTGAGCTTTTTTAAGCTCTTTTTCAAATTTTTTACGGCGTAAAATAGGGAGTTTATCGACAAATAAGATTCCATTTAAGTGGTCGATTTCGTGCTGGATTGCCACAGCAAGAAAATCACTCGCTTTAAGAATCTTATCTTCGCCAAACCGATTTTTATACGCTAAGGTAATGTCATTAAAGCGTATAATGTTTTCATAGAAATTTGGCACGCTAAGACAGCCTTCATTCCATTCAATCTCACCATCTTGCTTTAGAAATGTGGGGTTGATGATTTCGAGCAAGTCCTCTTTATACTGCTCGCCATCTTCGCGCGGGATATTGATAAGGAGGATTTGTCGCTCTATCCCTACTTGGATAGCAGCTAACCCCACGCCATTGCTTGTTATCATTGTTTCATACATATTATCTAGCAATGTATGGAGTGCCTCATCAAATGTTTCGACAGGTTGAGATTTTTTGCGTAAGATAGGATTAGGATATTTCAATATTTCCAGCGTCATTGTCTTCTTTCTCACCACTCTTTAGAGAGGCTTCATCGCCGGGTGCATAGGTTTCAAAGTTTTTGCTTTGCGTTTTTGCTTTATGCACGGCAACTTTGGCATTTCTTACATTATCTTGCGCGCTAATTTCAGTGTTAAATACACTTGCCCCCATTATGACATTAAGGGGGACTTTGTCTTCATTGACAAATACATTGCTTTCTTGCAGGCGAGAGATGAAAGAATTTGCAAGAGATTCAATTTGTGAGGCTTGCAAGTTTTTGACAAAAATACCAAAATCTGCCTCGCCCAAGTGGCAAATAAAATCATTTCTACTCATCTCATCGTGTAAAATCTTTGCTACCATTTTTAACACAGCAAGGAGGGAATTTTTATCACGGACTTTGGCAAACACGCTAGGAGCTAGCTCTAGGGCAAAAACCGCATTAGGACCGCTAAATTCTTTATCAACCACGCGTTCTTGTTCCATTTTGGTAAGGAAAAATCGTTTGTTATGAACGCCAAGCACGGTGTCAAACATTGAATTTTTGCGAATATCAACAATGCTAGCATAGGTGCGGGTGTAGTTTTTCGCAATGTCTTTAATCTGCTCAAAAGTTGTGTGGTAGCCACTTTGCACTTCGCTTAGTAGGACTTTTATCGAGGTTTTTATAGTGAGGGGATTTTGAATATCATCAATTTCGCTTAATTTTTGTCGCGCCTTTTTTTCAATACTTTCTAACTGCTGACACACCGCTCCGATGTTTTGCAAAATAACTTTTAAGTTAGTAAAACTTTCGTTAATGCCCTTTTCGAGTGCGACAGAATTAGTAAGCGTATTGCGAGATTCCATAACTTTGAGAATCTTGTTGCGCGTTTCCTTATCACTATCTTGCTTAAGAAGTCGCTCAAAGAGGCTCTCAAAATTCTCAGGTAGCGGGAATATATTTCCCTCACCCAGCATTTTAATAGCCTTTTTGGAAATCTCATCAATTTTTTCTTTGGTATTTCCCGAATCTACAGAAGAGCCACCAGAGCCTGTATCACTCTTCTCGCTCTCTAGCTCTAAGCCAAGATTCCCAAAAAAATCGTTATTATCTTCTGGCATTATCAATCCACCCTATTTTAAACTTTTAGACAAAATCTCATCGACCAATCCATATTCCACCGCCTGTTCGCCACTAAGGTAAAAATCTCTTTCGGTGTCTTGCGAGATTTTTTTAAGGCTTTGCCCAGTGTTTTTTGCCATAATTTCATTTAGGCTTTTTTTCAGGCGCAAAATCTCTTGCGTCTGAATCTCAATATCGGTCGCTTGCCCTTGTGCTCCACCCAGTGGCTGATGAATCATTATGCGTGAATTTGGTAAAGAATACCTCTTGCCCTTCGTCCCGCTACTGAGCAAAAATGCACCAGCACTTGCTGCTTGCCCAATGCAAATAGTGCAAATATCGGGGCGAATGTAATTCATCGTATCATAAATGCTAAAAGCACTTGTAATCACACCACCGGGAGAGTTGATATAAAAACTTATATCTTTCTCTGGGTCTTCAGCCTCTAAAAACAAAAGTTGTGCCACAATGCTTGAGGCGACATAATCGTTGATTTCCCCACTAAGTAAAATAATGCGGTCTTTTAGCAAGCGCGAGTAAATATCATAGCTCCGCTCTCCTCGACCAGTGCGTTCGATGACATAGGGAATGTAGTTGCTCATAAATATCCTTTTAAGTTAATTGTATTAAGTATCGCTTTTTGCGCTCTTAGGTTTTTTTGCCTGTGTGCTTTTTGATTGAGGGTTGCTCTCTTTGGTGTTTGGATTGTGAGAATCAAGCAAAAAGTGCAACACTCTATCTTCAATCATCGCCATTTTAATTGCAGGCAAAATGTTGTTTTCTCTGTAATATTCAATGGTTTTTTGCGCATCTTGTCCCATCATCATCGCTTCATAATACACCGTTTGCAACACTTCGTTATCGTTAATAGTGATATTATTTTTACGCGCTAAGGCATCTATGATAAAGGTCGCTTGCACGCTTCTTTTTGCCTCATCTCTTAGGCTTTCTCGTTTTTGCTTTGCCTTTGTTTCATCATTTTTGAGACTTTCAAATTCTTCTTTAGAAACACCCGCAAGCGCATTGCGGAATAAAATATCCATCTCTTGCTCGATAATGAGTTCAGGCAAGTCAAATTTGATAGAATCGAGCAAAGATTCTAAAAGTTTCCCCTTTAGTTCTTTGTTGTAGAGTTCCGTTTTTTGCTCCATTTCGAGTTGTTCTTTAAAGGCTTCATTGAGACTTTCCACAGAAGCATCCTTGCCAAGCATTGATTTGGCAAACTCATCATCAATCTTTACAGCTTGCTTTTGTGAGATAGTGTGAAGTTTCACCTTAAACTGCGCATCTTTGCCAGCGAGTTCCTTTGCTTGATATTCATCTGGGAATCTCACATCAATGGTTCTCTCCTCGCCCTTTTTCATACCGATGAGCGCGTCCTCAAAGCCAGCGATAAATTGATTTGAGCCAATAGTAAGGCTAAAATTTTGCGCCTTACCCCCTTCAAAAGCCTTGCCACCGACAAAACCTTCAAAATCAATCAAAGCCACATCGTCTTTTTTTAATCCTCTCTTTTCATTCACTTCGCTTAGTGGTGCGCGACTTTTTGCGATTTCTTCAATGCGCTCATCAATTTGTTTTTGGCTAATTGGCTTGAGATTTACTTGAGGAATGCAAGATTGGATATTATCCACACTAAATTCTGGCGCAGTAGAGATTTTTATCTCCACCTCGATATACTCACCCTTTTCATCAAACTTACTAATAAGTGGGTTACCAATCATTTTATTTGGCGTGATTCCAAGCTCTTTTAACCCGCTATCAAGCAAATCTCTAATGGCTTCTTGTTTGCTATCAGAATCTATTTGGTCTTTGTAACGCGATTTTATGAGATTGGCTGGGACTTTACCCTTTCTAAACCCATCAATCTTTACGCCTTTGGCAATCTTCTTTATGACTTCATCAACTTTTTGATTTAACACTTCGCGCGAAATATTCCCGCTTAGTGATGCGTTGGCACTATCAATTTTTTTTGTTATAACACTCATACTTCCGCCTTTATTTCTACCTTTAGAAAGCTACTCTTAAAAATTATTGAAATTTTTTGTAGTATAATTTTTGTAAAATTCTACCAAAAAAAACTTAAAATTACTATAAAGATAGGAAAGCAAATGCCATTAAATGAAATTCGCAAAAAACTTGAGCAAAAGCCAAATCTTTCTCCAAGTTTTGGTTCTATTACAAAAATTATGCCAAATGTAGTCGTGGCTAGTGGCATTCGTCCTTCTGTTGGGGATATTGTGGAATTTTCTAGCGGGGGGCTTACACAATCCACCCCACATATAGATGGCAAAAGTTACACCAAAGAAACCTTAGGAATGGTAAGCGCAGTGGAGCAAGAGTGCTTTTATATCAATCCATTTTCTTTCGTAGAGGGGCTTAAAAGTGGCGATAGAGTGAAAGTTATCAATGCTGGGTTACAGATTCCCGTTGGGGAGGAGTTGCTTGGGCGTGTGATAAATCCACTTGGCACGCCGATTGACAACAAAGGAAGCATAAAAACAACGCACACTACACCGCTAATGCGTGAGCCAATAGGTGCAATGAAGCGGGGCGTGATAGATGAGGTTTTTAGCGTTGGGGTAAAGAGCATAGATGGCTTGCTTACTTGTGGCAAGGGGCAAAAAATGGGAATCTTCGCTGGTTCTGGCGTAGGCAAATCTACCCTTATTGGTATGATAGTTAATGGCGCAAAGACACAAATTAAGGTCATCGCGCTTATTGGCGAGCGCGGGAGAGAAGTCCCTGAGTTTGTGAAGCGCAATCTTAATAATGATTTAACCAATACCATAATTGTCGTGGCGACAAGTGATGATTCCCCATTGATGCGAAAGTATGGCGCATTTAGTGCGATGGCGATTGCAGAGTATTTTAAATCTCAAGGCGCAGATGTGCTTTTCATTATGGATTCTATTACGAGATTTGCTATGGCGCAGAGAGAGATTGGCTTAGCACTTGGTGAGCCACCCACAAGCAAGGGCTATCCGCCGAGTGTGCTTACAATGCTTCCACAACTTATGGAGAGAGCGGGCAAGGAAGATGGCTTAGGTTCAATTACGGCATTTTTTACCATTTTAGTCGAGGGCGATGAACTTAGCGATGACCCAATCGCCGACCAAAGTCGCTCGATTTTGGATGGGCATATTGTGCTTTCGCGCGAGCTTACGGATTTTGGAATCTACCCGCCGATAAATATCTTAAACTCTACTTCGCGGGTGATTACTGATATTGCTAAAAATCCTCATTTGCAAGCAGTGCAGAAATTTCGCCGACTATATTCACTACTCAAGCAAAATGAAGCACTTATACGAATCGGCGCATATCAACGTGGTGGTGATAAAGAGCTTGATGAAGCGATTGATAAAAAGCCGTTAATGGATGAGTTTCTCGCCCAAGAGATTAAGGAGAGCTGGGAGTTTGATAAAACACTCCAGCAACTTCAAATTATTATGAGTGAGCAATCTTAAGATTATCAAAATTTAAGGAGAAAGTATGAGAGTATTTCTTTTTACAGGGGCTGCGGGCTACATCGGCTCACATACAGCATTTTGTTTTTGCAGTCTTTACAAGATTGTAAGATTGTGATTTATGACAATTTAAGCACAGGATTTGCACAAAATATTGCTTATTTACAAGAGCATTTTGGTTCTCGTGTAGTGTTTGTTCAGGGCGATGTGGGAGATGTGGCAAAACTTGATTTGCTTATGTGTGAGTATGATTTTTATGCGGTGGTGCATTTTGCTGCTTCACTTATCGTAAGTGAATCTGTCTCGCACCCGCTTGAATATTATATAAACAACACTATTAAAACCACAGAACTTATCAACTTATGTATCAAGCATACGATTTGTCGTTTTATTTTTAGCTCCACAGCAGCGGTGTATGGAGAGCCAGATTTTACGCAGATTCCTATTATGGAATCTGCGCCACTTTCTCCCATAAATCCCTATGGTGCAAGCAAAATGATGAGTGAGCGTGTGCTTATGGATACGCATATTGCTTATCCAAAGTTTCATTATGGAATCTTGCGTTATTTTAATGTAGCAGGTGCAAGCAGTGCTAATACCTTAGAAATCTTGCAATCGCATAAAGGGCTGGGACAAAGGTCTAAAAATGCTACCCATTTGATTAAAGTAGCCTGTGAGTGTGCGTGTGGCAAAAGAGTGCAAATGAGTGTATTTGGAGATGATTATGATACACCAGATGGTTCGTGTATTCGTGATTACATTCATATTGATGATTTGGCAAGTGCGCATTTAAGTGTATTAGAGTTTTTGACAAAGCACCAAAAAAGTGAAATCTTTAATGTGGGGTATGGTAAGGGATATAGCGTATTTGAGGTTATTAAATGCGTAAAAGAAGTAAGTGGTGTAGATTTTGTAGTTACACAAGATTCTCGTAGGGCAGGAGACCCAGCTATTTTATTCGCTGACACGCAAAAAATTCGCAATTTAACAAAATGGTCTCCCAAATTTAATGATTTATCCATTATTATTAAGAGTGCTTGGGAGTGGGAAAAGCATTTATAAAATTTCACCAACGCTTAAGCAAAGATTATGCGATAAACATAATTGCTTCGTTGTTGCCTACCTGAGCTCCCTCAGTAGCATAGATTTCTTTTACTTCGCCATCGATTGGTGCGAGCACTTCATTTTCCATTTTCATTGCTTCGACAATGGCGATAGTTTGCCCTGCTTTGACTTTGTCGCCTACTTTTACCTTGATTTTAGTGAGATTGCCGGGCATAGGACTTTGCGCGTGTCCATCGGATGTAGCCTGTGGGAGTGCGCCTGATTTGGTGCTTGGTTTAGTATCAAGTTGATTTGGCGCATTGGCATTAAGTGCTTCGACATACACTTCTCGTAATTCCCCATTCACACGGACAAAGAATGGGCGCACACCCTCGCTTTTTTCGCCACTCCCTTCAATTTTGATGTTATAATGCTCTCCATTTGCCGTGATAACGAAATCTTTTGGCAACTTATCTGCACCCTTATCTTCAAAAAATTCCAAACTCTCAGGGTTAAGGGTATTGCTGTTACGCTCTTGTAAAAAGGCTTTAGCAATGTTGCCAAAAATGGCATAGGAAATGACATCAGTAGGGTTTTTGGCGAAGTCTTTGCACTCGCTCTTTGCTTGTGGGAGCTCATCTTCTAGTAAGTCCGCAGGACGCACGGTGGTAACCTTTTCATTATTTGTAAGCACTTTTTTAATAATGTCTTTTGAGATAGGCTTTGGTGTCTTGCCATATAATCCACGCACGATATTTCTTGATTCTGTGGTGATAGTTTTGTAGCGTTCGCCCATTAGCACATTAAGCACCGCCTGTGTGCCTACGATTTGACTTGATGGTGTAACAAGTGGCACAAAACCAAAATCTTCTCTTACGCGCGGAATCTCTTCCATCACTTCATCGATTCTATCGAGCGCATTTTGCTCTTTGAGTTGGTTTGCCATATTAGAAATCATACCACCGGGGATTTGTGAGAGGAGCACACGCGTATCAATTTGGTTGTAGATAGATTCAAATTTAGCGTATTTACGGCGGTTGTGGCGCAAAATTTCACTTGCTTCTTCCATAAACTTAAGCTCTAATCCCGTGTCATAGGGCGTGCCTTTGAGTGTGGCGACCATTGATTGAGTGCAAGGGTGGCTTGTGCCCTCGCTTAGGGCAGAATTTGCTAAATCTAGCACATCAGCACCAGCTTCTAATGCCTTTAAATGCGCCCCAAAGGCAAATCCAGCTGTTGAATGTGTGTGAAAGCTTAGTGGGAGGTTGATTTCTTCTTTGAGTGCTTTTACCAAATCATAAGCGACAAATGGTGTGATAAGTCCTGCCATATCTTTAATAGCAATGCTATCGCAACCCATTTGTGCGAGTTCCTTTGCATATTCTACAAAAGTGGCAATGGTATGCACAGGCGAAGTAGTGTAACAAATCGCTCCTTGCGCGTGCTTGCCATTTTTTTTCACTGCTTCTACACAAGTTTTGACATTTCGTGCGTCATTAAAAGCATCAAAGATTCTGAAAATATCCATTCCAGCTTGTGCGCTAAGGGCAATAAATTCTTTTACCACATCATCAGCATAATGTCGATAGCCAATGAGATTTTGTCCGCGCACAAGGCATTGAAGAGGTGTGGTTTTAAAAATATCCTTAAAAGTTGCTAATCGTTCAAACGGGTCTTCTTTAGTGTAACGCAAGCACGCATCATAAGTCGCGCCACCCCATACTTCCACGCTATGAAAGCCTACTTTTTCAAACAATTTTGCAGCTTCTATCATATCTTGTGTTCGCATTCTCGTGGCTAAAAGCGATTGATGTCCATCGCGCAACGAATTTTCTGTAACTTTTATAGCTTTTTTTGTCATTTTTTCCTCCGTATATGATTGGGCTGTATTATACATTATTATTTTTGCATAATTTCATATACAAGAGTTTTTATATGCTTTTTGTGAGTAATATCCTTAAGTGCGAGGTTTTCAAAAGTTAGATTCTCTAAGTTAAGGCGAGAATCTTTTGCATAGTGCTTTGAGAGTTCTTTAAGATAAAGCCCGCGATAATGTTTAGCGTAGTGGCTTAGTGTCTTGCCATTATAGAGAAATTCCGCTCTTAAGTGAGGAATCTCTGGCTCATAGACTTTAATATAGGCTTGAGCTCGCAAGTCAAGCACTTCTTTATCTGCCAAAAGGCTCTCCATATCCTTTTTTTGTGCCTTATAGATGGCTTTGAGTTCAAATGCCCCAAAGCCTTTGTTTTGGTGGAGATTATAAAATGGCAAGTTATCGCTCGCTCGCACAAAGCCAAAGAGATTGCTACAAATAAAGACATTACAAAGTAAAAAATGCCGAGAATCTGAGCTTAGATTCTTAAAATCAAGTGCCTTATACGCCACACCACTATACAGCTCGATAGCTGGCATTCTTGGCGTTTTTAAGAGATTTTGGCATAGGGATACATCTTCTAATTTCAGTGTTTTTGTGCCAAAAATTTTGCAAATCGTGGCATTATCGCATTGTTTGAGTGCCTGTATGTAGGAATCTATGGCTTTTTGCTTGTATGAGGTATTAGAGAAAAGTGCCTTAATTTGCGTGTCTTTTGGACTTAAGTTGGTGTCTTTCGGGGGATTTTTCCCCTCACTTGGGCTAAAGAGGATAATCATTGCTTAATTGCTCGTGCGATAGCGGAATTGTCCCTTTCTATATACCATTCTTAAGCCACCTATACTCAAAAGCCATTTGTTTTCTATGGTGTTTTTCATAAATGCTGCAAGCTCACCAGCTACATCTTTGCCATAGACTACGCCTATGCCATCGGTATGTCCTATGCTACAAACTGTGCCACGATGTTTGAAGGCGAAAGTTTTATTAGTTTCCTTGCCTAAGATAATCCTACTAAGCACTTCTGCGACATAATCGCCCATTTGTGCGGAGAGCTGGGCTGTGGGTGCGTGGATAATGTCTCGTGCCGTAGCGATAGCACAATCTCCAACTACAAAGATTTCAGGATATTGCGGGCAACGCAGTTGAGAATCTACGGGGATTCGCCCGCGTTTGTTTGGTATTGATGATTTTTCTACGATGTCATTACCGCGCACACCGACACTCCAAAGGATTGTATTGCCTTTAATCTCTTGGGTAATGGTATCAAATTCGGTATTTTGAGAATCTTTGTCCTTAGATTCTGTGTTGGGAGTGGATTTTGGGATTTTCTTTTTGATAGTTACACCATCGCTTTTGCATTCGATTACCTCTGCGTTGGTGATGAGTTCTACGCCAAGTTTTGCAAGTTTGTGTTTTGCTACATTTACAATTTCCTCATTAAACATTGGCAGAATCTGTGCTGAGCGACCAATGCAAGTAACCTTAGGGATATTGCGACTAATCCCAGAAATTTGGCATAAATCATCAAGCTGTGTGGCGAGTTCTGCGGCGAACTCAATCCCTGTGAATCCTGTGCCACAAACAATCACACGCAAATCTTTTTCATCTTGGTGTAAAACAAAATCTTTAAATTTGTTTTCGATGTTTTTTGTAAGTCGCAAGGCGGCATTAAGCGAAGAGAGCTTGTAAGCATATTTATCCACACCCTCGATACCATAAGTCTCTGGTTTAAAGCCAAGACCAATAACGAGATAATCATAAGAATAACCGCTACGCCGACAAATGATGTGCTTTTCCTCTGGGCAGATTTCCACAACTTTATCTTTGATGAAGGTAACTTTGTTTAAATCCAAAATTTTGCGATAATAAATTCTTGCCTTGCGCGCACTTAGTGTGCCTATGGCAACTTTGTGTAAAAGTGTTGTTTGGTAGTGGTAGTCGTGTTTGCTTACCATTGTGATTTCAGCTTTGCCTTGTGGGAGGATTCTCTGTAATCCTAATGCAACCTTTAATCCACCATAACCACCACCTAAAATAAGTATCTTTGGAAGCCTCGCCCCATCTTTACAATCTGCCTGCTTGTTTTTTGCATTTTTATCTATCTGCATACCTTACTCCTTAAGTATTTGATAAAAATATTAACGCTTTTTTATGTTTTTGCAGTTTTTTAGATAAAAATTTCTTTTACTTTTATAAAAATTACACAAAATGAGAATTTTTTACTAGCGAGTTTTTGTGGCAATTTCTTTTTGTCTTTTTTGCGTTATAATTACACTTTTTGTAAAATTGTATCTAGGAAAAATATGTGCGTAAATCTTAAATTTCTTTATATTGTGGTGTTAAATAGTGTATTTTACGGCATTTTACGCTATTTGAATTTCTTTGAATTTTTTACACAATTTGCCAAAAGTTTTTTGTTAGATTTTTGTGTGCTTTTTGCGTTATGTGTGCTTTTATCCAATCTGCCGTGCAAAATCGCTCCAAAAGCCACAAATTTCACACTAAATGTGCTCTTTATGTTTAGTTTTGTCGTGGGTGTTGTAAATATCTTTCTTTTGTTAAATTTTAACTCCACACTAAATCCTGCGTCATTTGAGATTTTTTTAGCGAGCAATTTGCGCGAGATAGAGGAATTTGGCATAATGTATGCAAATACCAAAAGCATAGTCGCGCTTGCGCTTTTTATCGCATTGAGCGTATTTTGCGCCACTTTTAAGCGTGATATTGCTATTTCAAAGCCTTTAAATATCGCCATTGTTTTCGCTACTGCGGTGTTTGTGTGCGTGGGCATTGTGAAATTTATTAAAAGCAAAAATTTTGGCTTTTTAGCCACGAACTTTGCGAATAAAAGCGAGATTTGTCAATTTATAAAGGTGATTTATGGCGGATTTGTGAGTGAAAATCAAATCATAGCAGAATTTCGCGCGATGGATAAAAAGCTAGATTTAGCATTGCAAGTCGCAAAAAGTGCGAATGGTTCGCAAAAATTAGATGTGGGGGGGGGGGGGATTAGTGGATATATTTCACAAAAGCGCAAGATTCCAAAGATTGTTTTAATTATCGGCGAATCCACGCAACGAAACTATATGAATCTCTATGGTTATCCGCTCCCAAATACACCGCGTCTAAATGCCCTGCAAGATTCACAAAATCTTTTTGTTTTTAGCGATATTATCGCACCTGCTGGAGATACAGCGACTGTGCTGAAAAAAGTGCTTACTTTTAGTAATTTTGAAAACAGCCACATTAAGTGGTATAAAAATATGAATATCATTGACGCGATGAAACTACTTGGCTATCGCACGGTATGGATTAGCAACCAAGAAGCAGTGAGTATGCACAATAGCTTTGATATTATCGCAAAACGCGCAAATATCCTGCGCTACGCTAGACTTATGGAATCTACGCCAAGAGCGATGAGCGATAAAGCCGTGATTGAGATTTATGATGGATTGCGTAAAAGGCATTTGGATAGTTTGGGGCAAGATTCACAACAAAATTTGCGTGAATCTAAACATATAGATTCTAAAAAAGTTTCACGCGACTTTGGGGAATTTATTGTGTTTCACTTGCAAGGGACGCATTATATTTATAATTGGCGTTATAGTGCTGATTTCGCGCTTTTTAGTGTGGAGGATTTGCAACAAAATGGGCTAGATAAATTTTATGGTGGCGCAAACAAGGGCGCAAATATAAGCACCAAACAAGCCAAAACCCGCGCGCATTATATCAATGCGATTGCGTATAATGACTATATCGTAAGCGAGATTTTCTCGCGATTTGCGAATGATGAAGCGATAATTTTTTATCTTAGCGACCACGGCGATGAAATCTATGATATTGGGGATTTTGCAGGGCACGGACCCGCTGAAAACTCGCGCTTTGTGCTTGAAATACCATTTATGATTTATGTAAGCGATAGCTTTAAATCTCGCAATCCACGCATTATGGAGCGCATAAAAAAGGCACAAAACCTTCCCTTTATGAGTGATAATTTTATCCACGCGCTTTTTGATTTAGTGGGGATAGAATGCGCAGATTGCAGGGCTGATTTAAGCCTTTTTAGTGATAAATATAATGCAAATCGCGCTAGAATCATAAACGACAAGGATTATGACAAAGAGATTCGCATAAATTAGAGCAAATTTAAGAGCGATTTTGAAGTGTTTTTACTTCGCTTACACCCACAAATGTAGGCAGAAAGATACACAAATTAAGTTTCATTGAGCGTTGATTTTATGAGAGAAGTCCCCCCTCATAGAGAAACCTTGAGGGTTCATAATCAATATTTTTCATTTCATCGCGTTTGGCATAGGAGAGAATGAGATTTTCCTTTGCCCGAGTAACTGCGACATAAAACAATCTACGCTCTTCTTCGAGGCTTCCGCCCTTGCTTATGAGTTTGGTATTTGGGAATCGCTCATCCATCAAATCCACAATATACACATCGCGGAATTCTAAACCCTTAGAAGCGTGTATGGTAAGTAGATTCACGCCATTACCCTCACTTGCTTCGCTTGAGCCTAGCACCATTGCATTAAGAAACTTTACCACTTCGGTATAATTGCTCGCTAAGTCTTGTAATAGCGCGATTTTTCTCTCAATGGAATCTTTGGCACTTTGATATTTGCCTTCATCAAATTCTCCATTTTTATCTTTGCTTCTTTGTGTGGCGAGTGATTGTGCGATTTCTTTAAAAAAGGCACTTGAAGCAATATGAGAGATGAGAAATTTTGGAGATTTTTGTGTTTTTATGTCTTGTATCATTACGAAAAAAGATTCTAAAAATCGCGCGCTTTGTGCATTAAGTTTGGGGTGAGCAAGGAGTGGGTGGGAAGCAAATTCGCTTTTTAGGGTGGCATTAAATCGTTCTTTTGCTTGCAGGGCGAAAAAATCATCAAATAATCCTAATGAAGCGTTTCTCGCACGCATTTCATAGGGATTGATAGTGGAATCTGGATTGAGCAAACCATTTAATGCCTTGCCCTTGCCAATGCGTAAAAGTGCCTCAAAAATATCTTTTGCCATAGAGCTACCAATTCCTTTGCCATAGCTTAGTGCGTTAATATATGCCATCATATCGCTGTGATTATGTGTGATAGAGCAAATATCAAGGATTAAGCGCACTTCTTTGCTATCAAAAAAACTTGCACTTCCCTTTCTTTTACACGGGATATGGAGTTCTCTTAAACTTGCCTCTAAGCCGTCTGCGCTTGAGTTGTTACGAAAAATAATGGCAATGTCTTGGTGGTTTATATTGCTTAGTGAGATTTTTTTGGCGATACCTTGATATTGCGCAAAAAGTTCATTATACACATCAAGTTTTGGTGTGCTAAATTCTCCCACTTTGACAACTTCGAGGTTTTTTTCGTAGATTCTAGGATTGTGTGCGATGACGGTGTTTGCTAAGTGCAAAATCTGCGCAGAAGAGCGATAATTTTTACTTAGGCTAAAGATTTTGGCGTCTGCGTATCGCTGGGTAAAAGAGCTAATGATTCCAATATCTGCGCCATTGAAGGCATAAATACTTTGGTCATAATCCCCCACACAAAAAAGACTTTTTGGATTCAATGCTTGAAGTATGGAATCTTGCAGGGGATTGGTGTCTTGGTATTCATCGCAGAGCACTTCGGCAAAGTTTGGCTTTTGTGTGAGGATATGCTCTTTAAAGAGTAAAAGTAAATCATTGTAATCAGCATAGTTGTGTGTTTTTTTTAGTTCGCTAAATTCCTCTAATACATCTTCATAAATGGCGATAAATGGAGCTTGAGGGGGCGTTTTTTGTGCTATCCACTCGCCAAATCCTAGATTTACTCCACTATTAAGATAGAGCGAATACAAGTCATAAAGATATTGCGAAGAGTAGGGTGCAATGGTGCTTTGTGCAAAGACGCGCTTTTCATAGAGACTTTTAAATACAATTTTTAATTCCTTTGGTTGTTTTAGACTAATGTGTATCCGCTCACGCAAATAGCGATATGCTACCGCGTGAAAAGTCCCAGATTCTATCTCGCTGGCAATTTTTTGGTTAAAAAATCTTCCAACGCGCTCAATCATTTCTGTACTTGCTTTGTTAGTAAAAGTAAGGAGTAAAATATCTTTAGGCGAGATTCCCTCTTGGAGTAAGTGTGCGATGCGTCCGACAATAGTAGAAGTCTTGCCTGTGCCTGCCGAAGCAATGATGAGGTTATAACCAGCCTGCGCGGTGGCAGCTTGTCTTTGCTGTGGGTTAAGCACTGAGAGTGGCATTTTTAAACCCTTTGGGATAAAGGCTTATACAAATCATATAAACTCCACAAATTTTGCTATAATCGCGCAATTATAATAAAAAAGGCTTAACCAATGCGAGAAAATTCTACACAAAAAGATTCTAACTTAGGGCAGAGCAAGCAAGAAAAAAAGGCATATAATCCCAAACGCATAGAGCAAGAGATTTATGAGATTTGCGAATCTCGTGGATATTTTGAGGTGGATTATTCCAAACAAAAATCTTTTTGCATTATGATGCCTCCGCCTAATGTAACGGGCGTGCTTCATATCGGACACGCACTTACTTTTAGTTTGCAAGATATTATTGCGCGCTTTAAGCGAATGGACGGCTATGCTACACTCTATCAACCCGGAATGGACCACGCTGGAATCGCTACGCAAAATGTCGTAGAAAAGCAACTCCTCGCACAAGGCATTAAAAAGCAAGATATTGGCAGAGAAGCATTCCTCACAAAAGTATGGGAATGGAAAGAAGAATCTGGGGGCAAAATTTTGCACCAAATGCGAAAATTAGGCATTAGCCCTGCGTGGAGTAGGCTACGATTTACAATGGATAATGGCTTGCAAAATGCCGTAAAAAAGGCATTTGTGGAATGGTATAATCAGGGGCTTATCATTCAAGATTCTTATATGATAAATTGGTGCACACACGATGGCGCGCTTAGTGATATTGAAGTGGAGTATAAGGAAAATGAGGGGTTTTTGTATTACTTGCGTTATCCCATCAGAGAATCGAAACAATCAAATGATAGGCAATATGTGGTAGTCGCCACCACGCGCCCTGAGACATTCTTTGGTGATAGTGCGGTAATGGTGAATCCTAACGATTCTCGCTATAAGCATTTGGTTGGCAAGGAAGTGGAGTTGCCACTCGTGGGACGCAAGATTGCAATTATCGCTGATGAGGCGGTGGATATGGAGTTTGGGACAGGTTGTGTGAAAGTAACACCCGCACACGATATGAACGACTATGAAGTAGGCAAACGACATAATTTAGAGTTTCTTACCACCTTTGATAAAAACGGAATCTTAAATGAATTAGCGGGTGAATTTGCGGGATTAGAGCGACTAGAAGCGCGTGATGGCATTATCCAAAAACTCCAAAAAGAGGGATTTATAGAAAAAATAGAGCCTTATATCAATCAAGTTGGCAGGTGTTATCGTTGCGGGAATGTCATTGAGCCTTATATTTCAAAACAATGGTTTGTAAAAAAAGAGGTCGCAACAAGAGCGATTGAGCGCGTAAATGCAAAACAAACGCAATTTTTTCCCGCACAATGGTTGAATAACTTCAATGCGTGGATGAGGGAGTTACGCCCGTGGTGCATTTCTCGGCAGTTGTGGTGGGGACATAGAATCCCTGTATGGTATTGTGAATGTGGAGAAAAAGTCGCAAGTGAGGTCGATAATCCGCAATGTCCAAAATGTGGCACACCCACACAAACACAAGATGAAGATGTGCTTGATACTTGGTTTAGTTCTGGGCTGTGGGCATTTAGCACACTTGGTTGGGGAAATGAATGCAATAAATCACAAGGCACAGATTCTCAAAATAATAAACAAAGTCTCTATGAAGCGCAAGATTTAGAGCGGTTTTATCCAAACTCTTTGCTTATTACGGGCTTTGATATTTTGTTTTTTTGGGTAGCAAGAATGCTCTTTAGCGGGGAATCTTTGCTTAATTCACTTCCATTTAAAGATATATATTTGCACGCGTTGGTGCGTGATGAAAAGGGTGAAAAAATGAGCAAGTCGCGTGGCAATGTGATTGACCCGCTGGAGATGATAGAGATTTATGGTGCGGATAGTTTGCGATTTTCTTTAGCGGCTCTTTGCGTGCAGGGGCGTGATATTAAACTCTCATATAACCAATTAGAGCTGAGTAAAAATTTTGCAAATAAAATGTTTAATGCTACACAATTTTTGCTTTTATACGCACAGCAACTATCCCCACAAGAACCGTATTTTAAGGATTTGAAAGTCTATAAAACACCTCTAGGCAGATATATGAAATCACGCCTAAATTATGCGACAAAATCGTTGCGTGCTTGTTTGCAATCATATCGTTTCAATGAGGCGACAAATGTGCTCTACCACTTTTTATGGAATGAATTTTGTGATTGGGGTATTGAGCTGGCAAAGGCACAAAAGGAGAGTATCTTTGAGATTGGCAGTGTGTTTAAGGACGCGCTTAAACTTCTCCATCCGTTTATGCCCTTTGTGAGCGATGATTTGTGGCATAGCCTTAATGGAAGCGACATTAAGCGCGCAGATTCTATAATGGTATCGGCATTTCCGTATGATGAAGAGCAAGATAGTGCGATAGAATCAAGTTTTGAGATTATTAAAGATTGTATTGTTTCTTTGCGCCGAATTCGGGCTAACTTAGAACTTGGCAATACACAGATACAAAATGCCTATCTTAAAATCTCGCGTGAAGTGGATTTGGACTTGCTTAAAGTCTTTGTATGCAAGCTTGCAAAAATAGAGAATCTTCACATTATCCAAGAGGGTAAAAATGGCTGTGTCAGTGATGTGAGTGATTTTGTGGAGAGTTTTGTAGATTTAGATGGCATTGATTTGGGTGCGATTAAAGCAAGATTGCTAACCCAAGAGACTAAACTACAAAAAGAAATTGCTAAATTAGATTCTATGCTTAGCAATCCAAACTTTGCCAAAAATGCGCCTGCCAATGTGCTCGCTCAAAACAAGGAAGCGTTGCAAAATGCCAATGAAAAACTCTTTAAAGTTCAAACACAGCTTGCAGCACTCGGGTAGAGCATTAGAATTTTAGCGAGGATTTACACCCCATTAAAGGTTTGTTTAATTTTGTTTTTTAGAGTTTAAAACACAAAAGAGATAGTCGATTGTGTTATCTCTAAACTTAAACAACAAAGGATATGCTATGTCAGTAACTTTTAAAGGAAGCCCAGCAAGCTTCGTAGGAAAACAGCTAAATGTAGGGGATAATGCACCTCAAGTAAGTCTCACAGATAAGGATTTAAATCCTATTGTAGTGGGTGGAGCACAGGGCAAAAAGCAAATTATTAGCGTTGTCCCAAGCCTTGATACAGGAGTTTGTCAAGTGCAAGCAAAGCGATTTAACAAAGAGGTGGCAAGTCTGCAAAATACGGTGGTGTATGTTGTGAGTATGGATTTGCCTTTTGGTGCGAAGCGGTTTTGTGAAGTAGAAGATGTGCACAATGTCGTGGTGGCAAGTGATTTCACTGATAAAAATTTTGGCAAAGAGTATGGATTGCTCCTTGCTAATACACCGCTTAAGGGACTTTTAACCCGTGCGGTTATCGTGGTGGATACAAATGGCAAGATTGTGTATCAAGAAATTTGCTCTGAAATTACTAATGAGCCAGATTACCAATCAGCTCTAAATGCCGCAAAATCTGTGTAACCTTGCTAACTCCCAAAAATTTCGCCAATTAGTAGAATCTATAGGGATTCTACTAATATCCAAATATTATTACTTTGAAAATAGCGGATATAAAAGATTGAAATCATCTTTGTAAGAGAAAGGAATCCCTTGTGTTGTGATGGAGTGTAGATGGCAGAGAGGAAGGGATTCGAACCCTCGAAAGCTTGCACTTTACACGCGTTCCAGGCGTGCTCCTTCAACCACTCGGACACCTCTCTAAAAGCAACTTTGCAAGCGCATTATAGCAAAATTTATAATTTCCTCATTCACAATTTATACACACAAAATACTTACTTATGGTTTTTTTTATATCTCCACCAAAGGACATAAAGCACGCTTACCACCACCACACAACCAAGTGTAATAAATCCAGCTGTTTTAGCATAGGACTTAATTTGACTTTCTTGCTCTGAAATTTCACTTGCAGTAAATGCGTGGATAATGTTACTCACTTCAAAGCCCTGTCCAAAAATATGCCCAATGTAATATCCAAGCGCGCTTAAAATAATCACCCAAATGCCAGCTCCCAAAGAAGTATAAATGCAAAATTTCGCCAGATTCATTCGTGCTAATCCAGCAGGAAGCGAAATGTATTGGCGCACACCCATTATAAGTCGCCCGACAAAAGTGCTTATTTCACCGTGCTTGGCAAAGTAAGATTCCATTTTTTCCATACTTGCTTGTGTGAAAAAGAAATATTTGCCAAAGCGGATAAGAAACTCTCTACCAAATGCCACAGCAAGATAATAATTAAACAATCCACCAGCCAAAGACCCGCCAATGCCACATAACACGGCAATAATAATATTCATCTCGCCTTTATATGCTAAATAGCCTGCTGGTATCATTAGCACTTCGCTTGGGAATGGGATAAAACTTGATTCTAAAAACATCATAGCAAATATGCCAAAATATCCAGCCGCACCTATAAAATTCACAATAAAATCAACTATTTCTCCAAACATACAATCTCCTAAAATAATGTGTTTTAAAATTTGGCATAACAAAGGGCGATATTATAACTTGCATTTGTTATAATCACAGCTTTAGATTTTTAAATTTTTAAGAAGGTGCGAATGAAAGAATTATTTGAAGGGGCTATAAAGTTCCAAGAAGAGGATTTTGTCGAATACCAAGAGTTGTATGAAAGTTTAAAAAAACAACAAAATCCGCATACACTTTTTATTAGCTGTGCTGATTCTCGTGTCGTGCCAAATATTATTACCAGCTCTGACCCGGGCGATTTGTTTGTCGTGCGAAACATTGGCAACATTATCCCACCATATACAGAATCTAATTCAATGCGTGGTGGGTATCTTGCCACAACTTCAGCGATTGAATACGCCCTCACAATCTTAAATGTGCGAAATATCATCGTGTGCGGACATAGTAATTGTGGTGCGTGCAGTGCGATTTTTGAGCCACCTGAGAATCTAAAAAACGCGCCCTATGTGCAAAAATGGCTTAAACTTTTAGAGCCAGCCAAGCAAAAAGTGCTCGCCCAAAACCCAAGCTCACGGGCGAAAAAGATTTGGTTAGCAGAGCAAATCAATGTGGAATTGCAATTAGAGAATCTAATGACTTACCCGTTTGTGGAGGAGAAGTTTGATAGGGGAGAACTTAATGTGTATGGTTGGTATTACATTATCGAAAAAGGAGAAATTTTAAACTACAATATGATTAAGCGTGAGTTTAAACCAATCGTGCCAAAAGAAAAACTCTAAAAAGGAAAAATATGCAAAAAATGATTTTAATGAGCGGACCTTGTGTGATTGAAAGCTATGATAATCTTGCCAAAACAGCAGAGAAACTCGCCCCCATTGCACAAAATCCACAGATTGATTTTTATTTCAAATCAAGTTTTGATAAAGCAAATCGCACAAGTTTAGATTCTTATCGTGGTCCGGGTCTGGAGAAAGGTTTGGAGATTCTCGCAAAAATCAAAAAAGAGTTTGGGTATAAAATTATCACCGATATTCACGAGACTTCACAGACAAAGGCGATTGCTGAAGTCGCAGATATTATCCAAATCCCTGCGTTTTTATGTCGTCAAACGGATTTGGTTGTAGAAGTGGCTCGCACAAATGCCATTGTCAATATCAAAAAGGGACAATTTATGAACCCAGCTGATATGCGCTATGTCGTGTTAAAAGCATTAAAAACACGCGATAATGCCATTAGCGAGGTAAGCTATGAAGATTCTCTTAAGCACAGAATCTGGCTAACTGAGCGAGGTGCTAGCTTTGGCTATGGGAATTTAGTAGTGGATATGCGTTCTTTAGTGATTATGCGCAAGTTTGCTCCTGTGATTTTTGATGCAACCCATAGTGTGCAAATGCCCGGTGGAGCAAATGGAAAAAGTGGCGGTGATAGTTCGTTTGTGCCGTATCTCGCAAGAGCTGCTGCAAGCGTGGGTGTAGATGGATTTTTTGCAGAAACGCATTTAAATCCTAAGGAAGCACTAAGTGATGGGGCGAATATGGTGCAAACAGATGCGCTCTTTGGGCTTGTTGATGATTTGCTTTGCATTACTCAAATGCTTCCAACCTTAAAAAGCACAAATATGAAGTAGTTTCAAACTCCCCTAAATAGAATGGAACACTACTACACACTCAATCAAAAACTTTCAAAAATCTTTTCTATTGCTTTGCCGAGTGCCGCTAAGTCTTCTTTTGAAGTGCTTAGTATGTTTGTGAGTTTGTATTGGATTGCTTCGTTTTCAAAAGAGCATATCATCGCACTTGGCGTGAGTATGGGGTTTATGATGATGGTTTTTGCGCTTACTACGATATTTTTTGTAGGCACAAGCGCGCAAGTGGCGCAGTATTATGGTGGCAGAAAGATAGAATCTTTGCGTGAAGTGCTTGGCAATAGTCTTGTGGTTGCACTTTTGGCTTCTATCCCAATGTGTGTGCTGGCATTTGGCACAAGCGAGTTTTACTTTGATTGGATGGGCGAGGGTGTGAGTGGAGAGGCAAAGAGATTAGGAATGGAGTATTTAAGTATTTGTGTGCTTGGGATTCCGGGAAATATCATTAGTAGCGTGTGTTTAGCAGGACTTTCTGCCATAGGTGATACAAAGCGCGTAATGTATGTCAAAGCAGTTGTCTCTGTGCTCCATATCGGACTGAATTATGTCCTTATTTTTGGGGTTGAGTTTTTGGGGATTCCGAGTTTGGAGATTTTTGGTGCGGGGTTGAGCTTGCTTATCACAAGTTATGTGGAGGCGTTAATTTTGGGTATGCTTATCTTTTATGATAAGTATTCTAAAAATAGAAAAAAGCCACTTGGTTTTAATTTTGTGCCAAATATTTTGTATTGCAAACGCATATTAGTTGTTGGATTGCCATCTGGATTGGAGCGGTTTTTGACTATTTTTTCACTTATTTTAATCCAAAAATTTATGAGCTCTTATGGAGCAGATGTGATTGCGGGATTTCAAATCGGCTCAAAGATAGAATCTGCGATTTTTATGCCCGGCTTCGCTTTTCAAGTAGCGACTATGGCATTGGTGGGGCAGAGCTTGGGGCGTGGGCGCATTGGCGTGGCGTATGATTTTATTAAGACTATTTTGGTTGTATCAAGCGTGATTATGGGGATTTTGGGCTTAGTGATTTGTATTTTTGGCGCGGAGTTTTCTAAATTTTTTAGCCAAGAATCAAGCGTGATTACACATAGCGTGTATTATTTATTAGCTGTTGGATTATCTCAAGTGCCACTTATTTGCATATTTTGCTTAGATGGGGCTTTGCGAGGTGGCGGAGCGACAAAACTTTCTTTGCTCTTGCAATGTTGTAGTATTTGGCTTTTGCGCATATTGCCGATGTCGCTCTGCGCGTATTATGAAATTGATGTGCGTGTAATTTTTGGGATTATCTTTTTAGAGACTTATATTCGGGCGGGGTGCTTTATCGCCATCTTTAAATACAAAATTTGGGAAAAGCACATTAGGAAATTTTAGATTCTAAAATTTTATCGTTTTAATCCATTGACCGTTTGCAACATAGAATCTGCGGTTTGAATTGTCTTTGAATTTGCTTCATACGCGCGTTGTCCCGTGATTAAGTCTGTCATTTCTTCTACGAGTTTGACATTGCTAATCTCTAAGAATCCCTGTCGCAACTGCCCAAAGCCATCAAGCCCGGGCACACCTACCACAGGCTCACCCGAAGCATTTGTGTTGATAAGGAGATTATCTCCAAGTGCGTGAAGTCCAGCAGGGTTGATGAAATTAACAATCTCAATTTGCCCAAGCACATTGGCTTGTGATTGATTACCCTCTAACACTGTTACCGTGCCATCTGTGCCGATGTTTATTTGCGTTGTGCCCTCAGGGATAGTGATATTAGGGATAAGTGCGTAACCATCAGCATTGACGACATTTCCCTCATTATCAAGTTTAAAGCTTCCAGCGCGTGTATAGGCGATATTTCCATCAGGGAGTTCGATTTGGAAGAATCCATTGCCTGTAATGGCAATATCAAGGTTATTTTCTGTTTCTTTTGGGTGTCCTTGAGAGAACATTTTTTGCACGGAGACAGGGCGCACGCCGATACCAACCTCAATGCCTGTAGGCGAAATGGTAGTTTCGCTTGTCGCTGTGCCCGCGTATTGTATAGGCTGATAAAACAAATCGGCAAACTCTGCGCGTTGCTTTTTGAATCCTGTGGTATTGACATTGGCGATGTTGTTTGAAGTAGTGTCAATTTGAAGCTGTTGTCCTAGCATACCTGTGGTAGCTGTATAAAGAGACCTCATCATAGTGCAATCCTTTGTTGTTCTTTCCAAATAATTTGGCGTAGGTTAGCAAATTTAGTTCCAAATATTTTAGAGAATCGCTATTTTAGATTCCATAATCCGTAAAAATATATTATAATTTCACCTTACAAATCATCTATGTAATCAACAAAACTAGCGTATGTGTTTAATATTACTAAAAAGATAAAATAGCAAAGGCAAAATATGAATATTGATGATGAAGTGCTTTTGGGCACGCTATTTACGCTAGGTATCACGGTTGAAGCGATGACAGGAGCACTTGCTGCAGGGAGGCATAAAATGGATTTATTTGGGGTGATGTTTATCGCGCTTGTTACAGCTATTGGCGGTGGCTCGATACGCGATGTGTTGCTTGGACATTACCCACTTACTTGGGTTAAAACTCCAGAATTTATCGTGCTTATTTGTGTAACGGCGATTTTGACTACAAAGATTCCCAAAAAACTTTTCCGCTTTGAAAAATTATTTTTAAGCCTTGATGCGTTAGGGCTTGTGGTCTTTACTATCATTGGCGCAAAAGTCGCACTAAGTATGGGATATGGCTTTGTTATTGCTATTACGGCTGGTTGTATCACAGGCATTTTTGGTGGAATCTTGCGCGATATTTTTTGCAATCAAATCCCTCTCGTGTTTCAAAAGGAGCTTTATGCGGGTGTGAGTATTATCGCTGCAAGTTTGTATTATGCGTTAGTCGAAGTTGTGCAATTTGACAAACTTGGCTCGGTTCTTGTTGTGCTTTTGGTTGGCACGATAATGCGTCTTTTTGCAATTCGTTATAGGCTTGATTTGCCTATTTTTGCCTATGAGGAATCTCCAAATCATAAACACGATTCCCCACATAACCAACCAAAGGGAGAGAAATAATGTCTTTAGCCCTTGCGTTAAAATATCGTCCCACTACTTTTGAGAATCTTATAGGGCAGCCAGCTGTCTCTCAAACGCTCTCTTTAGCACTAGATTGTGAGCACACTTCACACGCATATCTTTTTAGCGGACTTCGCGGGAGTGGGAAGACAAGTAGTGCGAGAATCTTCTCTCGTTGTTTGCAATGTGAGAGCGGACCTACTTCAAAGCCTTGTGGTGAGTGTCAAAACTGCAAGGCGGCACTAGAAAATCGCCATTTAGATATTATTGAGATGGACGCTGCTTCAAGTCGCAAGATTGATGATATTCGTGATGTTATTGAGCAAACCAAATACCGCCCAGCATTTGGTCGCTTCAAAATATTTATCATTGATGAGGTGCATATGCTGACAAAAGAAGCATTTAATGCCCTGCTTAAAACGCTCGAAGAGCCACCAGAGTATGTGAAATTTATTTTAGCGACCACTGACCCGCTTAAGTTGCCCGCTACGATTCTCTCTCGCACGCAGCATTTTCGTTTTAAGCAGATTTCACCGCGCCTTATCATTGAGCACATTAGTCATATTTTAGAGATAGAGGGCGTTAAGTATGAAAAAGAAGCCCTTGAAATCATCGCGCGAAGTGGCTCTGGGAGCTTGCGTGATACGCTTACTTTGCTCGACCAAGCCATTATTTTTTGTAAAAACAACATCACTACCACAGATGTAACAAGTATGCTAGGCATTGTCAATCCACAAATCTTGTATTCGCTCTTTGATTCCTTGCTTCATAGCGCAGAATTTGAGGCTGATGAAAGTCTTAGTTTGTTGCAAGAATATGATTGTGAAATGATTTTAGATGAAATGATGGTATTTTTAAAAGAGCGATTGATTGCGCGGGATAGTGAGTTTTCTGCGGTGGTGATGGATAGATTTTTTAGAATCTTGGTGGATTCTAAAACGCTTCTCTCTCTTAATACCGATGGTGGATTTGTGCTTCTTTTGACATTGTTAAAAATGCGCGAGGCATTAAAGATTAAAGATATTGATATGATGATTGCGGATTTGGAGGGCAAGATTAGCAACCCTCAAGGCACACAAAACGAACAAACTATATCGAATGCAAGTGAATCTGCTTCACAGCATATCACACCCAAGCAATCTAATATGTCTAATGTGGCGACCTCTAATGATTCTCAAAAGTTTAGTGAGCTAGTAAAAAAAATCTATGATAGAGATTATGAGTTGGGTGAGTGCTTTGAGAGAAGTGTGAGTTTTGTTGATTATGCGCAAGGCACCCTCACTTGGGAATCAAATGCTAGCAGTGAATGCAAAGAGGCTCTAAAAAAACATTTTCATATTATTAAAACCTTTGTTGATGAGATATTTGGAGTGGGGACAAAAATTAGCGTGGCAAAAAGCCAAACAAATGAGAATCATACAAACGCTCAATCAAACAATAAAGACACTATCGCTAGTGATATTCAAGGCGACATAGAGCAAAAAAGCTTTTATGATGAGCGTGATAAGGAATTTTTTCGCCAAAATAAGGATATTATCAATGGTATAGAACAGCATTTAGGCATTAAAGATGTCATAAAATCTTAAATTTCAACAAGGAGCGTTCAAAATGGAAGTGTATCAAAGTTTTACATTGGCAAAAAGCAATTTAAGTAGTTTGTGTGCGTGTTTGGAGGATTTAAATAAAAAACACCCACATATTTTTTTCTTGCTTAATGGGGATTTAGCAAGTGGCAAAACCACCTTAGTTAAAGCCTTTGTGAAAGCAAAGAGTGGCAAAGACCTCGTTACTTCGCCCACTTATAATGTCTCACAAGATTATGATGGGCAAATTTTCCATTATGATTTTTATCAAAGAGATTTTACTCATTTGCTTGAGGCTGATTTTTTAGAGCTTTTTGAGCGCGTGGGTGTTCATTTTATAGAATGGGGAAGCGAACACCTCAAGGATTTTTTAAAAAAATGCAATTTTGTGGCATTTAACATTGACATCAATGCTGGTGATTCTCAACAAAGGGAGTATATCATTTCTTATGAATAGTCTGCAGGCGCGTGAATTAAGCAAACTTATCAAACGAAATAAAATTGTCTCTAGTATTTCATTGGAGCTTAATAGTGGTGAAATAGTGGGACTTTTAGGACCAAATGGCGCAGGTAAAACCACTACATTTTATATGATTTGTGGGCTTTTGCATCCAAGTAGTGGTGAGGTATTTTTAAATGGAAAAGACATTACAAATATGCCATTGCATTTGCGCTCAAATCTTGGCATTGGATACTTACCGCAGGAATCTAGTATTTTTAAGGATTTGAGCGTGGAGCAAAATTTAATGCTTGCGGCTGAAGCGAGCATTAAAAGCGCAAAAGAGCGTAAGATTCGCATAGAGCAAATGCTTGAGGAATTTAATATCGAGCCAATTCGTGGGCGAAAGGGTGTGAGCCTTAGCGGTGGAGAGAGAAGACGCGTAGAAATCGCCCGTGCATTGGTAAAAAATCCAAAGTTTATTTTACTTGATGAACCTTTTGCTGGAGTCGACCCAAAGGCGGTGGTGGATATTCAAAACATTATTGTAAAACTCACAAAGCTAGAAATTGGAGTGTTGATAACCGACCACAATGTGCGTGAGACACTCTCAGTCTGCCATAGAGCCTATGTGATAAAAAGTGGCTCATTGCTCGCAAGCGGGAATGCAGATGAAATCTATCAAAATGCTTTGGTGCGAAAATATTATCTCGGGGAGCATTTTAAAGTATGAGTGTAGGCGGAAAATTACGAAGTAATGTAACCATAAAACCGCGTTTATCACAAACGCTGAAAAATTGGTTGCCTATTTTGCAAAGCGGGGCAAATGAGATTGAAGAAGTGCTCCAAAATTACAGCGAGGAAAACCCCTATGTCCAAATCCAATCTCAACGCACACAATCCATAGCACCCAACAAACAAGGTAGTGGCAAAAAAACCCAAAGTCAAAAAAACTCTATAACTGACAAAATAGAATCTCTTAGCGTAAGTGAGCAAGATTTGTATGAATTGCTTTTTGAGCAAATTACACCAAAACTTTTCCCTACAACAGATTCTCAAAAGATTGCGCATTGCATTATTGAGAATCTTAATGCAAGTGGATTTTTAGAGGGGGACATAAACGAGTTGGCTGATGAGGTTGGCGTGAATGTGGAGGACTTTGAGCGTGTGAGGGCGAGATTTAGTTATTTAGAGCCTTGTGGAGTGGGCGCGCGCGATATTGTAGAATCATTGTATTTTCAACTTCAAGAGAGTGATTTAGATGGACAAGCATTTGAACTTGCCATAAAGATTATTAAAGATTTAGAAAACCATAAAAACTTCAAAAATCACCCAGAGTATGAAAAAGTAATGCACACTATTAAGAGCTTTAAGAATCCTCCAGCATCAGATTTTAGTGAAAAGGTCCCAGAAGTTATCCCAGATATTTTCATCTTTGAACGACTTAAAGAAGATTCGTTGCAACATATTTATGAACTTGATGTAAGTGTGAATGATATGTATTACCCTAAAATTGTGATTGAGCACCAAGATTTTGGCGCGCAAAAAGAAGCACAAGAGTTTTTTAAAACAAAGATTAAAGAAGCAAAAGATTTGGTTGATGCGCTTGATATGCGCAAGGCTACGATTCTAAAAATCGCCCTAGCCCTAAGAGAGAATCAATACGATTTTTTTAAAGGTGGTGAAATCCGCCCGATGAAGCTAAAAGATATAGCTCAAGATTTGGGTTACGCTCCTAGCACGATTTCGCGAGCCATTGCCAACAAATATTTAGAATGCGATAGAGGGATTTTCCCCATTAAGAGCTTTTTTACCGCAGCTATTGATAGTGATACTTCAAACGCCTCGATAAAGGATTATATTTTAGGGTTAATCAAAGATGAGGATAGGAAAAAGCCCCTTAGTGATTTAAAGATTCTAAAAATCGTAGAAGAGAAGTTTAGCGTGAAAATGGTGCGCCGCACGATAACCAAATATCGCCAACAACTTGAGATAGCAAGCTCAAGTGAGCGAAAAAGACTTTATGAAATCGAAGTGGAGCGCATTCCAGCTACAAAATAGTTTAAAAAAGTGATGGTTGAGCGGGCGATTCTTGGTCTTTTTGTTCTGGTTTATCGTTCCTTGTGGCAATCGCCATTAACACTATGCCAAGTATCACGGCAATGCTTGAGGCGATTAAAATTGAAATTTTTGACATATCAATAGCACTCATATCATCTGTATAAGCCAAGTTTGCCACAAATATCGACATTGTGAATCCAACGCCAGAAATCGCTCCAACAGCAATAATGTGAAAATTGCTCAAGCCATCTGGGCGCACGGAGAGCTTGAGCTTCTCTCCTAAAAATGCAAAGAGGAAGATTCCAATGGGCTTGCCAATGACTAAGCCAAAAATCGTCCCAAGCATCACACCATCAAGCGTTAATTCAATATGAGAATCAATGCTTACGCCTGCATTCATAAACGCAAAAATAGGCACGATAAAATACGCGCAAATCGGCTGAAGTGCGTGCTCGATACGCAAAAGTGGGTTTTGAGCGTAGCGTGAATAAGTGCCAATGCTATCAAGCATATAGACAAGCTCACTTGCTTTTGCCATATTGACATTTCTAGCACTAGGCGATGAAGTCATAAAGCTTTTGATATTAAGCCAAGTGGATTTCCAAAAACCTATTTTTTCCCTTTCTTGGATATTAGTTATATCCGCGCCATCATTAGTAACGCGCTTTATGCGTTCAAATTCACCAAGCATATTAGCAAAATACTTGCGATTGACGCGCGTCCTACCCGGAATGGCAAAGGCGAGAATCACTGCAGCGATGGTTACGTGGATTCCACTAAATAAGATGCACACCCATAGCACAATGCCAAGTAAAAAATAAATAGAAATATATTTGGTGTCGCGGTAATTGCAATATCCCAAAAGCCCAATCACTATCAATGAAAGATAAATCCAAAACATATCGATGTGTTGAGAGTAAAAAATTGCAATGACACTTATCGCGCCCAAATCATCTGCCACTGCAAGCGTAACAAGGAAAATTTTAACAATTTTTGGCACACGCTCACCAAGCATAAGAATCACACCAAGAGCAAAGGCTGTATCCGTGCTCATTGCGATACCAAAGCCCTTTTCAAAAGGCGTGCCAGAAGTAAATTGCAAATAAAGCACAATGGGTGCGATGATACCACCAATAGCCGCCAAAACAGAAAAACTCACTTTCTTAAAGCCTGCCAGCTCGCCATAGAGCACTTCTCTTTTCATTTCCAAGCCGACAAGCAAAAAGAAAAACGACATCAACACATCATTGACAAAATGCACGAGTTCAATCTTTGGCTCAAAGTTGCCAAGTGCGATTCCTAATTCAAATTTTTGTAGCCAAAAATACACTTCTTTATATGATGAGTTTGCTATAAGCATTGCAAAGAGCACGCATACGGCAAGTAACACACCACCAAATGATTCGTGCTTGATAAAAAGGGTAAGTCCATTTTGGAGCTTATCTTTAAGATAGGAATAGCGGCGAGTGGTATTTACACCATTGCGCTGAGATTGCGTTTCTACCATTTGAACCCTTAGAGTTAAAATATCTTTGCAAGGCTTGCTACTAAGATTTGAGTGTTTGTATTGTAAGCAAACATTGAAAAAATATTTTATTAAAGAACTTGGTAAAAGTTTGTATCTAACTTGCCTTTAACTCCTAAGGCACAAATGTCAAGGTAATAGTCTTGTTCAATGTGAAAGTTTCGACTTTCTAGATTCTATAAATATTATAGAATCTAGTTTGATAAAGCCTAACCATTAAGCACATTGTTGAGTTTTTCTTTTAACGCACTCTCACTTACTGCGCCAATAATTTGGTCAATCACTTCACCATCTTTAATGAAAAACATTGTAGGAATGCTACGCACGCCAAACTTTGCTGCTAGATTCCCTTCTTCATCGGTATTAACCTTGCAAATTTTTGCCTTGCCCTCATACTCTTCAGCGAGTTTATCAATCACGGGTGCTAGCATTTTACAAGGACCACACCAAGGTGCCCAAAAATCTACCAATGATATGCCACTTGAAATCTCTTGGTCGAAATTACTTTCTTTTAATTCGATATATTTTCCCATTATTTTCTCCTCATAAGTTTAATTTAACCCTTTTGCGGATTTGTCCTTGCATTATAACAACAAAAATTAACATTTTAGGATTTTTTTGCAAGAAAAACTATCATTTTAGGGCACAAATATCCACAAATAAATGACAATATTTTATAAAAATGATATGGGATTTTTTATGATAAAGTGAGGTTCTTTTGGAATAAAACTTGCTTTGCTCTTAACATTGTAAATTCTCTAAAAAAGGATAGGTATGTTACGCTCGTTATGGTCTGGTGTTAGCGGTATGCAGGCACATCAAATTGCTCTTGATGTGGAAAGCAATAATATCGCCAATGTAAATACGGTTGGTTTCAAATACTCACGCGCTTCATTTGTGGATATGCTCTCTCAAGTTAAGCTTATTGCTACTTCCCCTTATAAAAATGGTTTGGGTGGTATGAATGACTTCTCCGTAGGTCTTGGTGTGAGTATTGAGGCGACTACAAAGGTATTCTCACAAGGAAACACACAAAATACTGATGTGAAAACAGATATTGCTATTGAGGGCGATGGATTTTTTATCATCAGCCCTGATAGAGGCACTACACACAACTATACAAGAAATGGCGAGTTTCTCTTTGACGCAAATGGGAATCTCGTAACCACAGGTGGATATGTAGTGCAAGGTTGGGTGCGTGGAGCATTACAGAGTGAAGAGACTGCTAATATGAGTGAATATGATTTCTTTAGGGTTGATAATACAGGACCTGTGCGTAATATACAAGTAGACCCCGGTATGGTTATGCCAGCGCGCACTACTTCGACCGTAACGCTTCGTGCTAATTTGAACGCTGGTAGGCGGACAGAAGCACCAATGGATATTGCTGCGCTAGATTCTACTACTTATACCTCTGCTAATGGGGAAGAGCCAATGTATGACTCAAGAGGACGAATGACGCAAGTGGGCGAGGACCTTGGTGTGCTCTTTAATGGCGATGGCGATGCGTTTGCGCTCAATGAGAATCAAGGCATTTGGGTAAGTTATAAAAACTCTATCATTCGTCATAATGTCGTGCCGACTGCCGAAGTGAGCACCATTAGCATTAACGGCGAAAATATTAGCTTTAGCAATGATTCTGGATTATCTGGAATGAGTAGCTTGCTTGCGGCACAAAATGCTATCAATGGGTATCGCGATAAAACAGGTGTCGAGGCGTATGTGGATAATGGCGTGCTACGCTTAGAAAATAGAAATATGCTTGATGGTGGTGAAAAACTTAAAAACATTAGAATCACAAAAGGTGGCACAGGTGTTTTTTCAGAGTTTAAAGAGGGCGAAGAGGATATTACAGCATTTAGATACCGCTATACTTTTGCGAGCGATGCAGATTCTACCACAGGGCAATTTAGGACGACAGAGGATTTGCGTGCGCTTATGCAATACGATGCAAATATGATTAAAAACCCAGAAAAAGAGTATAAAGAAAGCACAGCAAGCGTGTCTGTAACGGTGAATAATTATGGAATGTTTGAAATGCTTAATAAAGATGATGGCACTGATGAGAGACGCAATCTTAATATTTATGTGAGCGCACACGCATCTGGGCAGGTAACAACCAATGTATTGTTTAAAGAAACAATGCGTGCGCTTAATAGCTCTCAATTCCTTGAGGGAGGCACACCTATTTCATCTGGCAAAATTTATAAATCAACTCACGCCACAAGTGTGGATATAGTCGATAGTTTAGGAACTAAACACAACTTGCGTTTTGAGTTTTGGAAGACTGGTCCTGCGGAGTGGAACTTTAGGGCAGTTGTGCCTGAGCCTGCGCAGTTTTTAGGGGGGACAGCGCAACGACCTAATATTTTTGAGGGTGGTAGAGCGAGCTTTAATAGCGATGGAAGTTTGGCTGGTATGAATCCACCTGTCGTGCAATTAGACCCTAAAAATGGAAGTAATCCTATACGAATTGAGCTAAAGTTTGGAGCAAATCAAACTTTTGGTGGCTTGACAAGTGTGGATAAAGTCTCTGAAACTTATGCGATTAACCAAAATGGCTACCAAGCGGGAGACTTAATGGATATTCGCTTTGATTCTAATGGGACATTGCTTGGTTCATTTAGTAATGGTAAATCTATCGCTCTGGCACAAGTAGCAATGGCAAACTTCGCTAACTCCGCAGGTTTGCAAGCTGAGGGCGGAAATGTGTTCTCTCAAACAGGTAACTCTGGCGAGCCAATGATTGGTGCTGCGAATACAGGGCGTAGAGGCGGTGTCTCTGGCTCAAAGCTAGAGATGAGTAATGTAGATTTGTCCCGCTCGCTTACGCAACTTATCATTGTGCAACGCGGATTCCAAGCAAACTCAAAAGCTGTAACAACTTCAGACCAAATCCTTAATACACTTCTTAACCTTAAGCAGTAATTTTATCCATACAAGAGCTTTTTGGTGCTTTTGTATGGTAGGGGGAGAATCTAAGTGGATTTTCTCCACTTAAAAATTAAGCTCAAAATACACGAATCCAAATTCTAATAACATAAAAGAGATTTTCGCACACGCTCCACCAAGCACGCCAGCGAGTGCATCATCGCCCACGACACCAAGCCCACCACGAACTTCTCTATCAATCTTGCCAATAAATGATGGTTTGGTAATGTCAAAGATTCTAAAAAATACAAAACATAGTCCTATCGCTATGGTTTGGGCTAAAATATTCATTTGAGTAATGTCAAAAAAACTCATTGCCATCCACATTCCTACCAACTCATCAATGACAATGCGTTTATCATCGTGTTTGCCAACTTGCTTTTCATAAATATCAATTTGTTTTATGGCGATTAGCCCAACCAACACCGCGCTTAAAAAAAGGCTTTCTTGAGAGAGCAATAAAAGAGGCAAGCCTAAAAAAATACTAACAAAACTTCCTATCGTGCCCGGGGCAAATCGAGACTTCCCACTGAAAAGCACCGATAAAAATGCTGCTCTAATCCCCCAATCCACGCAAACTCCCTAGCAATCCACACAAATCTCATATTTGTTAGTCTAAAAATTCTTTTTTACGCATAAGTCCGTATTTTTTGCGCTTTTCCCATAGGCTTTTGGGACTCATACCGAGCTTTTTAGCAAGTTCTACATCTGGATAACGATTCTCAAATTTTGCAATAATGATTTTTTCATATTCTTTAATCGATAAAATGTCCCCGCCAATTTCTATCGCACTAGAATAACTCGAAATATCCACCACTTGTGGAAATGATATAGCTTCGTTAGATACGATAGATACAATGCAACTGCACTTTCCAATAAGTTCTAAAAACTCTTTCATTTCAGTTTTGTTGAGTTCTTCTAGGTTAGTAATGTAAAAGACTTTGTTTTTGTTTGGTTGAGATTTAAAAAGTTGCCTCCAACGCTCCTCTTTAAGGGTGAGAAATTCAAATTTGATATTACGCATTCGCGCGTATCGCATAGCATAAATATCCGCGCTACGCTGAGAGTTGGTTTTAATAATAAAAGAGGGATTATAAGATATTGGGTTTGGAGTGGAGAGTTCCTTTTCGACAAAAGAAAAGTAATTGCAGTAAAATTCCACTTCGCTCTTTAAGTCTTTATAGGATTTGTAATGTTTAATTTTGCGTGCAAGCTCTTCGGTGATAAATGGCTTGATAATGTAATCAGTGATACCACTTTGCAATGGCTTTATAATGGTGTCATCATTCGCATAAGGCACGAGCAAAATGATAATCGCCTCTGAATGCGTGCGCACTAACGCAAGATAATCTCCCTCAATCGCACTAAAAGAAGCAATCACTACATCAAATTTCTTGCGTTCTGCAAGTTTTTCCATTTCTATGATGTTTGATACTACCTCACACTCAAACCCAAAATCACTCAACTTATTGACAATGCTTTGCGCCAAATATGTCTCATTTTCAATAATCAAAACTCTCAAAACCCATTCCTCCTAACTTAATGTAAAAATTTATGCCACGCGATAAAGCGTAAGCAGGCATTTGCATTCACAGCGATACCCTCACTCCGCCCAATAAAGCCAAGTGATTCTGTCGTGGTAGCTTTTATGCTGACTTTTGATTTGGAAATATCAAGAATCTGAGCGATTCGCTCCTGCATACGCGCTTTGTATGGGGTAATTTTAGGAATCTGTGCCATAATAGTAATATCTACATACGACACTTCAAAGCCCACACTTTTGGCATATTGCAATATTTCTTGCAAAAGAATCGTAGAATCTGCGCCTGCAAACTCCTTAGCACTATCGGGGAACCACTGCCCAATATCCCCCGCGTTTATCGCGCCTAATATAGCATCACAAAGTGCGTGTAGCACTACATCGCCATCGCTATGCGCCTTAAAGCCTACATTAGATTCTATACGCACTCCTCCTAGCACCATTGTTTTGCCCTTTTCAAAGGCGTGCACATCAAATCCACTCCCCCAAAAACTTTCATTGCTCGGTGGTGTTAAAATTGCAGAATCTCTAAGGTTGCTATCATCTAAGTGCGTAAAAAACGCCAAATCTTCGTAGTTTGTCAGTTTTTTCAATAAAGGACTACCTTTGATAAAATCAATATTTTTCCCCAATGTGTGGATAGCTGAACTCTCATCGCTAAACTCATCTCCTGCTTGCAATGCCTCGCGCAACACATTTGTCTTGCTTAATTGTGGGGTTTGGATAAGTTTAATATCCTCGCGTTGCAAATATCGTCCCTGATAAAATGCCGTATCTGGCACATTTATATATGGCACTGCACAAGAAAAATCTGCATTTGAGGTGCATTCAAGTAGCCTTGTAACCACAGATTTATCGACAATACAGCGCGCGACATCGCTTATTAGGACAAATTCACTTTTTACCTCTTTTATGGCATTTCTTACGCTTTCACATCGACTTTTACCGCCAAGCACGATAGTATGATGGCTTAAATTTTTCATATATTCATAGTCTTTTTTGCTTGCTGTGATGATAATTTCATTAAATTTATAGAGTGCGCAAAAATCTTGGAGGACTTTTTGCCAAAGGGCTAAATCGCCTACGCGCAGCCATTGTTTTTTGATTGGGAGATTCTCATCTGCACAAAAACGCGTAGAATCTCCAGCAGCCATAAGGATTAAAGCGATTGATTGCGACATTGCATTCCTCGTAAAAAACTAAAAAAGAATTTTTTTGTGTATTTTAGTATAAAAAAAATCAAAAAAAACTTAAATTGTTACTAAATTATACATTTATTGACTTTAATTTGTAGTGAAGAGTGAAATCACTCGTTAAGTGATGTGTGAGTGCTTATTTTTTAGGGAATCTTTTGCTGACAAATCGATGAAATACCCGCGCGAAAGCCATTTTCCGCATAAAAAATATACACGCTCCAAATGCAATGCAACCACCAATATATCCAATGCCCTGCAACGCGATATTTTCACTAATAAGCCCGCCGATAAGTGCGCCACCACCAATTCCTACATTATAGATTCCAGAGAAAATTGACATTCCAACGGCAGTGGCTTTAGTCATTGAGAGTGCGGCAATAGTTTGGGATTGAAATACAAGGTTAAAGAGCATTATCGCGAGCCCCCAAAACACACACAATATAATGATACCGACCTCTGTGAAACTTAAAAGGTGGAGCAAAAGCAAACTTGCGCTAATCCCAAAAAGACAATAAAACACAAAAATGCGGTGGTATCTTTCATAAAATTTTGAAAACAAAAATCCAGCCAAGATTCCCATTACACCAAAAAGCATTAGCACAAATGTAATAATTGCAGAATCTAACTCCGCGCATTTAGCCAAAAATGGCTCAATATAACTATACGCTGTAAAATGTGCGGTAATAATAAAGGCAGTAAGCAAGTAGATTTTACGCAATGGTTTGTTTTTAATGAGGGTTGGAAGTGTGCTAAGTGTGATAGAATCTGTGTTTGGCATCGTGGGGAAGACACGCCAAAATACAATCATCACGAAAAATCCTGCCACTCCAATACAACCAAAGCTCGCCCTCCAATCCATATAAAGCCCGACAATGCGCCCCAATGGCAACCCAGCACTAAGGGCTAAGGAAGTGCCAACAATAATACAGCTAAGCGCAAGAGATTGCTTGCCTTTGGGTGCAGCTTTTACTGCCATTATCGTGGCGATAGACCAAAAAAGCGCGTGAGAGAGTGCCACGCCAATGCGCGAAGCCATTAGCGTGAAAAAATCCTGCGAGAGAGCCGAGAGAATATGAGAGAGCACAAAAAAGGCAATCACACCAAGCATTAAACGCTTTAACTCCATTTTTGAAAATATTATCATCAGCGGAAGTGAAGCGCACGCTACGACCCACGCATACATTGTGATGAGGATTCCAGCGTTTGCTTCACTTATGCCAAAGTCATTAGCGATTGCACTTAATAGAGCGATTGGGATAAATTCGCTGGTGTTAAAGATAAATGCCGCACACGAAATCACAATGACGGGCAACCACGCAAAAAATGTGTTTTGAGAATCTTTTACCATTTTGCCTCTAAATATATATGAAGAAATAAGTAGCGCGTATTGTAGCAAAACTGCTATAATGCAAGTTTATTTTAGGAAATAAAATGCGACAAAACATACAGAGATTCTATAATTCTCCTCTTGGCTATCTGCATTTGCAAAGCGATGGAGAAAGCCTTATTGGCTTGACATTTAGCGATTGCTTGAATAAATCTCATAAGGATAAAGAAGAGCCTTGCAACGCACTAAAAAAGACGATAAAGTGGTTAGATATATATTTTAGTGCGGAGATTCCCACATTTATACCACCAATAAAGATTCAAAGTGGTTCTGCCTTTGCACGCGAAGTATGGGAGTTGCTCCTCCAAGTCCCCTATGGGCAACTTAGCACTTATGGCGCACTTGCAAAACAAATCGCACAAAAGCACAATATTGCAAAAATGTCTGCTCAAGCCATTGGCAGAGCTGTGGGAAGTAATCCAATCGCTATTATCATTCCCTGTCATCGCATTATTGGGGCAAATAAGAATCTTGTAGGCTATGCTGGTGGGATTGAGAAAAAAATTACCTTACTTCAAATTGAAGGTATTGATACAACAAAGTTTAGATTCTAAAGGCTTGCATTTTATTCTTGTTAAATTTACTAAAATTTTTATATAATCATTAGCACATCTGCAACTTACAATAAAATTTTTGCGGTGAATTTATTTAAGGAGATTCTAATGAAAGAAACACAAATGACACACACACTCTCTCGTAGAGAATTTTTCAAAACTTCAGCGACTTTTACTTTGGCTGGCGTTGCTCTTGGCTCGCCGATGTTAGCATTTGGCGCAAGCCCAAAATCAGGCGCAAAAATGCAATTTAGCACGCTTAATGATGGTAGGCAGATTCCACTTGTGGGTTTTGGCACTTCGCGTATGAATGGTGCAGAATGTCAAAAGGCTGTGGAAAGTGCTTTTGGAGTGGGGTATCGCCTTATTGATACAGCACAAATGTATAATAACGAAAGCGATGTGGGAAATGCCATAAAGACAGCCCTTAATGGCAAAAAAATCAAACGCGAAGAAATGTTTATCACAACGAAACTCTCAAGCGATATGAGTTATGATGAGACACTAAAATCCACAGAGCAATCACTCAAAAACCTCCAAATTGATTATGTTGATTTATTGCTTATTCACAAAAACTACAAACGCTCCAAAGATATGTATAAAGCAATGGAAAAACTTCAACAAGAGGGCGTGATTAAATCACTAGGAATCTCAAACTTCGCCCCAAATGATTACAATAAGTTTATTAAAAATTGCAAAATAATCCCAGCAGTCAATCAAATGGAAACACATATATTCTTCCAGCAAACCGCTTTACGCAAGGCAATGCAGGCAAGTGGCACAAAGTTAGAGGCGTGGAGTCCTTTTGCAAATGGCAAAAATGACTTTTTCAAAAATGAAACGCTCACCAAAATCGCCAAAAAGCATAAAAAAAGTGTCGCGCAAGTCGCGCTTCGATTCTTAATTGAGCAAGATATTGTCGTGATTCCTAAAAGTTCAAAGGTTGAGCGTATGAAAGAAAATATCAATATATTTGATTTCGCCCTTGATGATGAGGATAGACAAACTTTAATCGGGCTTGACACAAACGAGCCGTTGTTTAAGTGGTTTTAGTTATTTTCAAGAATCTAGCTTAAACCTTATGGCTTTAAGCTAGCTCGCTTGGTCCTTTTGGATAGCAAAATCGATAACCGCGTCTGCGCACCGTTTCAATAGTGCTAATGCCTAGTGGTTTGTCCATTTTTTGGCGGATTTGATTGATAGCCACTTCAATGACATTTGGTGTTACAAGCTCTGGTTCTTCCCAAATGGCATCAAGAAGTTGCTCTTTAGATACGACTTGGTCTCGGTGGCGAGCAAGGTAGATAAGCACCTCAAAAGGCTTGCCTTTGACATCGACTTCCCTGCCTTTGTATATGACTTTTTCCTCATCAGGGTTGATACTGAGTTCTTCAATTTCAATCACACTCGTATCCCATACTTTTAGTCGTGTTTTTAGTCGTGCGATGAGGGGTTGTATATCAAGTGGTTTGGAGAGGAAGTCATCAGCACCACTTTGAAATGCGCGTATTTCGCTTTCTCCATCGGGTTTATTGGCAATCACTACGACAGGTGTGCGCGCATTTTTTTCTTTTACTTGTTCTAAAACTTCTAAGCCCATACCATCAGTAAAGAGCCAACCACTTAAAACTAAGTCATAATTGCGAATGCCAATGTAGTAGCCTCCGTCTTTGAGATTCTCTGCGACATCTGTTTGATAGCCATTGGCGTTAAGTGCTTTACTCAGTTCCTTTGTTAAGTTTGTATCGTCCTCTATGATTAAAATCCGCATTACCTTTCCTTTGTAAAATTTTGTGGAATTGTAGCACAAGCAAAGCTAAATGTATTCCAAAACTTAAAGTTTCCTTTAATTTTGGATATATATTCGTGTGGGACGAACTTTTATAGCTTATGTTATGGTTGCGATGTGAATGAAGTAAGAGATTATAAAAGAAAACTAAAAAGTTTGTAACTTAGGCTATTTGCACAAATAGCAAGTTGTTTTTTAAACCCAAAAAAGCTATTATTTGCGTATAAAAGTTTATTGCTATCAAGGTTGCCATCGCAAAAATTTTGCCCAATTTCCTGCGTGTAAAATGATTGTAATCCCATTTTTTTAGCTGTGCGTAGTAAGTTTTGGTCGTATTCACCACGAGGCCACAAAAGATGAGAGGTTATCACGCCTAAATGTCGTATGATTAAATCAATAGAGAGTTGCAAATCCTCGTGGAAAGGTTTATTGACAAAATTATCAAGCCGATAAGTGTGTGTCATTGTCCCAAAGCTCACCACATCATTCATTTTTTTTAGCTCTTCCCAAGTGCAAAACATTGCGCGAGGGTTTTTGGTAATTTCTAGCATTGCCTCATCGTGTGGAATCTCTATGGCATTTATGTTTGATTGTCCTTCTAAAGATTTTTTCGAGGATTCATCAATCCATTCTGTGGCGATAAAAAGTCCAGCCTTTAGCCAATAATGCTGTAAAATAGGATACGCATTTTCATAAAAATCTCTCCATCCACCTTCAAATATAAGAAGCACACTGCGAGGAGGATTTGGTTCGTTGGATTTTTTGAGTGTGAGATATTCATCAAGGCTTAAAAAATTATACCCCTTTTTTCGCAAATACATCATTTGCTGCTCAAAGGCACTGACACTAATGCTGTGAGAATCGTTAATATCTCTAATATGTTCATAACGGATAATTGGAATATTTTTCATAGGAAATTCACCAAAGACATTTGATTGATACGACTTGTGCTATTAAGCACGGCGTTATAATTATTTGTAAGATTGGCAAAGTGATTGTAAGTCGCCGCAATATCTGTGCCGATATTATCACCTTTGATTCCAGAAATTTGCATTTTTAAAACCTCGTTTCTATGGATTGCATTTTCAAATGCTCTGCCGTGAGAGCCATTAAGGGCTATCATTTTTTCAATATGGTCGCTATAATGATTAAACCGCTCGATACTATTTTGTATGCCGAGATTACGCATATCTTCAGAGTATTCCCTATCAAATGGATTTGGGCGATAGATTCCCTTTCTCACCGCATCAATCATAGCATCAACTCCTTCAAAAAAATTTAAATCTGGCTCATCAATGGTAATGGCGTTATTAGCATTAAAGGCAAGAAATGTAGTATCGTGGCGCAACGCAGATTCCGAAAAATCATTGCTATTTTGGTTGTAAATCATAAAATCCATTCGTGTAACAGAGCGCATTTTATCATCAATTTCTAGCTTGCCTTGCCTGTTGAGATTTACCTCTACCTTTGATTTTGTGGCTTGCAAGAGGTTTTCATACGCCCATTTTGCTTCTTGTGTGGGGTTGCCCTTTTTTATCGCTCCAGCTTGCTTGTAAAGTTTTGGGTCGGTATTTGAGTAATTAAGTGCCACAGCAATAGCGTCCATTAGCTGGCGATATGTGAGGTCATCAGCTTTTGTAATGCTTACCACAGGAGGCTCATCGTGTGGATTATACAGCGGGATAGCCACCTCTTCATCATCATTTTGGAGGATTAAAAATGAGCCTTTTTCGTTGCTTAGCTCGATTCTCGCATTGACTTTTACGCCATTGTGGTCTGCGAGCTTTATATTGTAAGTTTGCCCATCAATGCTACCGCCTGCCACTTCAGAGAGTTTTGTCTCATCAGTGGCGAAGCCCGTTCCATTATTAAGCACTTGAGAGACATTTGAGATAAGTTTCGTGCCACGATGTTCAAAGGCTAATCTATCATACTCAGCTGTGTAATCACTCCTTAATCCAATCATAGGCTCTCCAAGCTCATTATAAGTGCTTAGGACTAGACTAAAGCCACTTTGTCCATTAAATGGTGGATTTTTCATATCATTGTCTTTGTTTCTCACATTGTGGTCTCTAAAGACAATTTCACCATTGGTAATTTCCCCATCAAGATTCCCACCAAAATGCTCGCTTACTCGTTTGATGACATCACGCACTTCTAAGCTATCATCAATGACAATGCGCAATTCCTCAATGGGTTCTTCATTGATTTTCCCATCATCAGTGTTTGGGCGCGTGCCAGAGAATACGAGCTCTTTTACACCATCAGCTACGACATCACGCATTTTTGTGGCACGCACCGCCACCTCGTTATTTTTGGTAAGGAAAGTAGTTGGAATCCTATGCACCCTGTAATCATAGTTATCACGCACGCTCACAATAGAATCTTGGCTAAAAGTGCCTAAAAATGGACTTTTTTGAAAGCTCGTAACCCGTGCGCCTATGCGTGCTAGCTCATCGACATTTTCTACATCTTTATCACTAGAGATAAGGTGAAATTCTAATTTAGAGTTTCCTGCTATAAGATTTTTAATCTCAATCTGCCCCCACGCATTAAGCGTTACATCTACGACTTTTGTTTGTGAGGTATTCCCAAATTCTTTCCCAATCTTATCGAGCAAATCTTGCACGGTGCTAGCGTTTTTTTCATCAATAAAACCCACATCAAGCGCAAACTTAGCTTTAAAACTCTCACCATCTGGGCGCACACCACGCATATAAAAATATTCTTTGCCATCATTGCTTGGATTTCTATCATCATCACCAATCAAATCACGCAATCTATCTGTCGCTTTGATATAAACTTCCTCTGGCACATCACCACGGCGGATTCTATCCATAATGTCTGGGTTGAGTTTGCTTTGGTTGAGTTTGCGAATGTTGGTTGAAATGCTCTTATGCCAATCAGAATCTCGTGAGAAAAATAACTCATTCCCCGTGATATTATATTGCATTAGATTTTGCGAGCTAATGAGAGTTTGAAGAATCTCATCGTTGCCTTTATATTCGCCCTGTGGAGTAAAAGGACGCATTTTTACATTGCTTCCAGAGAATATAAATTCCCCCCCAATGGAAGTATTAGCGACATTTATCATATGGTCTCTTAGCTTTTCTAAATCTTTGGCGATGGCTTCGCGTGAAGTAGGCGAATGAATGTCGTTTGCCGCTTGGATAAGTTTGGTGTTGAATTTCACCATTGTCTCAGAGAGCTCTGATAGGGCTTTATCCGTATTGAGCGTGCGGGTGTAGGCAGTTGTCGCATTATCAATGCCTTGAGCTAAGCCAAGCTCCTCATAATCAAGCTTTAGATTCTGATTAAAAACCGAGCTATCTTGGTAGCCGTATTGAATCTTAAGCCCAGAAGCGATTTGAGTATTGGTTTGATTGAGCTTTTTTTGCATAGCATTTTGGTAGTAATTCATTTGGTTGTATTTTGTGCCAAAAGTAATACGCATACACTCTGCCTTTGTTTCTAAAATCTCTTTGCGGAATCTAAAGCAAAAATAGTGCCCAAGTCCTCAAGTGAGTTTTGTGATAAATTGGGCTATTTGCTTGGGAGCATCAATATCAAAAATAGGCAAATTTGGGAGTTTTGCCATTTTGTGCTTATCACTAGTAATCTCCCTGCTAAGTGCAAAGGCGTTTGCATAAGGGATATATGCCTCATCAATTTCTCCCCTAAAGAGGACAATTCTTGGATATGGCAAGTGCTTTAATCCCTCAATAAGCACCACATCACAATCATCAAAAAAGCCAATGATTTTTTGAAACTCTGTGCATTCATATTCGCTTATATCTTTAAATGCGGTATTCTTAGATTCCCTTAAATTTGCACAATCCACAGAATCTGTGACGAGATTCTGTGGATTGTGGTTGCTTTGATTGCTTGATAAAATGGTGCTTTTTTGCGGAGAGATGATAGCCACGCGTGGAGCGACTTGAGAGAATTTAAAGCTATCTTTGTTGTGCTCTTTTCCTTGTGTGTCAAATTCTGCTTTGTTTTTAGGGTCGTGTTTAATGATATTTACGCGCAAATCCATTTCGCGCAATGCCAGTGCAACTTTGCAAATAAGCGTGGTTTTCCCGCTATTGCTTTTCCCGCTAAAGCAGACAATTTTTGGCATTATGATAAGATTCCGCTTCCAGCGATTTTTTGACTCTTTGAGAGGGCAAAAACACGCTCGCCTTTAATAATGTCGTATTTCCAAATAGGCGCGTTTGCCTTAAAATCCTCGATAAAGTTCTCATACAAGCCCAACGCAGCTTTACGCTTAGAGGAGATAACCGCACACATAAACGAACTTCTGCCCTTTGGCACATCACCCGTTGAGTGTGCCATTAGTAGAGTTGCTTCTTGTTGCTTGGCTATCCCTTGCCATTTATTAAACCACTTCTGTAAAAGTGGCTCATATACATCAAAACTTAACCCCTCAACCAAGTCATTTTCCAAGTTTTTGTGGGTATTTTGCAAATCTTCTTGGCTTTTTTCCTCCCGCACAAGTCCCTCAAACACACATAGCGCACCACAATTTTGCGCCATTGCGTAATTTTCCCATTGTGTGTAGATTTCACCCACACACAATGCACCTTGATACAGCGTTAAAAATTCCATTATCCACCACAAACGGGAGGCAAAATGGCAATCTTATCGCCATTTTTTAGCACAAAGTTATTATCACTGATGATTTCATCATTTACAGCCACAGCACATATTTGTAGCCATTTTACTAATTCTTTTTTCTGTGCGAGTGCTTGTTTTAACTCACCGAAATTTTTTGCCTCACATTGCATAATGCCAAAATTACTTAATGGTCCTAAAAATTCCACACTTACCATTTATTCCTCCTTATAAAATATCCCTAAAGAGCAAGACTTCTACATTCTGTCCCTTTTTGAGCGAGCCACCATCTTCGGGCAATATGGCAAATCCTGTTTGCACGCCAAGATTGTTAATCATCGAGCTTTGTAGGCTTTTTTTGGATTTAAAGCTTACAAAAAATTCTCCATTTTTAAGTTCTATTTCACAGGCACGAAACTCCATTCGAGAATCACTTCGTTGGAGATTCTCTAATAATCGACCTTTAATGATAAAATTCTTTGCTTTTGTGCCATTAAGTCGCGCGATAATTGCACGAGCAAAAAGATAAAATGTTACCGCACACGAGTTTGGATACCCGGGTAAGCCAAAAATATGAGTAGTTTTATTGCCTTGTTTGTAGATTCCATACACCACAGGTTTGCCCGGTTTCATTCGCACGCCCTTAAACTGCATTTCACAAAACTCTTGCATAATATCTTTGGTAAAATCAAAATCACCAACACTCATTCCACCTGTGGTTACAAGCACATCGCATTGTTGCAATGCTTGTTTGTAGAGTTTGATAATGGCCTTTTTATCATCGCCTACATTGTCAAACAGCACGCTTTCACAGCCAAGCGATTCACATAGCGCGCCTAAAAGGTGGTTATTCACATTTCGTAGAGCATTTGTGCGTTGGCTTTGTTCGCCCACCTCAATGATTTCATCACCAATGCTTAAGATTCCAACTTTAGGGCGCGCACTCACTTGCACAAAGACTTTATTTAAATCTGCCAAAATTCCTACTTCAAAGGGACTTATGCGTATCCCTTGATGGAGTAAAATATCTCCAGATTTGTAATTTTCGCCCACTTGGCGCACCCATTGTGAGCGCGCAATCTCTTTTTTAGAATCAAGCAATTTGATAAATTCTTTATTGTCTTTTTTAAATTTGATAATATCCTCTATAAGCACGATTGTATCGGATTGTAATGGCATTTTAGAGCCTGTGTAGGTAGCAATGGTGCATTGTGGAGAGAGCGTGAGGATTTCTTCTAAGCCAGCCTTATTGACAGCTTGGAGTTCTAGCCCTTCGTTGCGGAGCATTTGTAAATCATCAAATCGTATCGCAAAGCCGTCCATTGCTGATGTGGGGAATGGCGGGACATTTTTATCAGCACGAATATGTTGCGCTAAAATGCGCCCAACAGATTGATTAAATGTAATTTTTTGGCTTGGTAGAGGCGTTACTTCTACGCCCTCCAAGATTCTCATTGCTTCAGTGTAGCTTATCATTGTTTTGTAGTTTTTCAACTTCCACCTCCATTCCTCTTAACGACATAGTATTGTAAAGAATCTCGCAGTGTAAATGTGCTGTTATTTGATTTGGAATTTTTATAGCAAGTGTCCCATTTTATCTTTTTTGACCTGCAAATATCCCTCATTGTGCTTATTGCAACCCACAATAATGCTATTTCTTTGCACTTTAGCATACTGAGCTATGGAATCTACTTTAAGCGGATTATTGGTAAGTAGGGCAATCTCTTCAATCCCAAAATGCTTAAATATTTCGCCCACAATAGCATAATCACGCCCATCAACAGGCAATCCAAGCTCTACATTTGCCTCTACTGTATCAAGTCCTTTATCCTGCAAGGCATACGCATTGACTTTGTTAAACAATCCAATACCTCTGCCTTCTTGGCGCAAGTAAATAACCATACCGCCATTTTTATGTTGCGCAATCTGTTTAAGGGCATATTGCAGCTCATTTCCACAATCACACTTTAGTGAGCCTAGCACATCGCCTGTCAAGCATTCTGAATGTAGTCGCACTAATGGCACTGCTCCTAGAGTTTCGCTAAAAATGACTAAATGTTCTTTTATTTCATTTTGCAAAAACTCTTTAAAACATTGTATCCAAAAGTTGCCATAAATAGTTGGCAAATGTGCTTTTTGCGATATTTCACACTGCATTACAATCCTTTTATTATGTTAAAAAGCGCGTATTTTAGCACAAATAACAAACTAAAGGCTAATTGTCGCTATAATTACATTCCTTAAGTTTTCTATTTGGAGTTACAAATGGCGTTAATCGGGCATATTTCTAGCTTTGATATTTTTTTTGCAAAGCACCAAAATCTTTGTTTTGTGCAGGAATATTTGCATAATACCCTGCGTGAAGGGAGTGTAGAACATACGCGCATTATGGATTTGCACCTTACAAATGGCGAGCGTGTGGAGTGTGAGTTTGATTTAGGCGGTGGTGTGCGCGCTATCGAGCAGAGCTATATGCTTAAAAGTCCGCAAGAAGCATTTTTTGAGACACATAAGAAATATGTGGATTTTCAGCTTTGTGTGGCTGGAGCGGAGGAGTTTCTCATTGGGTTTAGTGAAGATTTTTCGATTTTACGCCCTTATGATGAGAAAAAAGATTTGGTCGTATATCATAATCCAATACTTCCACCGCATACGCTTTTTTTTACTGCTGGCACTTTGGGAATCTTTTTTCCCCAAGATGTGCATTCTGGGGGACTAGATTCTAAAAACACTGCGTATTCACAATGGCAGGAGCAGATACATACACCACTTAAAAAAACCGTGCTAAAAGTGCCTATTAAATATTTTGCTTAAGAAAAGTTACAATATTGGTGTAAAAATTGCTAGCGAGGATTCTAAGATATTTTATAAGGAGACATTATGGGCGAGTATGATGATGAGTTTGATGGCATAAATGACGACTTTGATGAGGGCTTTGATGACTTTGATGATGAAGACACAACGGGCAACTATGGCGGGTATGACGATGATGACTACCAAAACCCTGACTACGAATATGAAGAGGAGTAGAGCATAATGCTTGTAGGGCTTGTCCAACAATCATTTTTAGATTCTAAGAAACACACAATGCAATTTAGCGCAGAGCAGATTTTTCATCTTGCTAAAAATGGTGCAAAACTTGTGTGTTTGCAGGAGTTGCATTGCACGGAATATTTTTGCCAAAGCGAAAATACGCGATTTTTTGATTATGCTAATGAGTATGAAGCAGATGTGGCGTATTTTGCTAATATTGCTAAGCAAGCAGGAGTAGTGCTTGTGGGCTCGTTTTTTGAGAAGCGCACTGCTGGAATGTATCATAATACCGCAGTGGTGTTTGAAAAAAATGGTGAGATTGCAGGCAAATATCGTAAAATGCACATACCAGATGACCCGCAGTTTTATGAAAAGTTTTATTTCACGCCGGGCGATTTGGGGTTTAATCCCATTGCTACGAGCGTTGGCAGGCTTGGTGTGCTTGTTTGTTGGGACCAGTGGTTTCCTGAGGCAGCGCGCATTATGGCACTCAAACGCGCAGATATGCTTATTTATCCCACTGCGATTGGGTGGTTTGATGAAGATAGCGATGAAGAGAAGCAACGACAAAGAGAATCTTGGATAGCAGTTATGCGCGGACATAGTGTGGCAAATGGGTTGCCAACTTTGGCGATAAATCGCGTGGGCTTTGAAAAAGATTTAAGCGTAGATTCTAAAGATACGCGAGGAATTCGCTTTTGGGGTTCAAGCTTTGCCTTTGGCGCACAAGGCGAACTTTTAGACAAAGCCAATGAAGAGCCTCAAAACCTGCTTGTTGAGGTTGATTTAGAGCGAAGTGAGCAGGTGCGCAGAATCTGGCCCTTTTTGCGCGATAGACGAATTGAAAATTATGCAGAGATTTTGGCACGACTTTGTGATTAAATTTTGCTAAAATTAGGGCGTTATTTTACATTACCCTAAAAAGGGCAAGACAAAAGGAGTAAAAATGTCAAAGCCCCGCCACCTTATCCGCACGAGTGATTTTAGCATTGATGAGATTGTTTGTATTTTTAATCGTTCTTTGTATTTTAAAACCCAAATGTTTGGGAAAGATTGTAAAGCGCCGCAAAGCTTTCCGTTGCAATATAAAAATGTTATTACCATTTTTTTTGAGAACTCCACACGCACGCTTTCTAGCTTTGAAGTAGCGGTAAAGAATCTAGGCGGGCAGGTAATGCGACTTGATGTTTCTAAAAGCTCTACTGCTAAGGGCGAGACTATTTCTGATACTGCTGCAAATCTCAATGCTATGAATCCTGATGCGATTATCATACGACATAAAAATGCTGGTGCGGGGTATTACCTTGGGCGTCAAGTGAATTGTCCTATTATCAATGGAGGCGATGGTGCACACTCTCACCCCACGCAAGCCCTCCTTGATTTACTCACGATTATTGAGTATTTTTTGGAGTCAAAGCATTCATACGATTCCAAAAAATCGCTACAACTCACAAACGACAATATTGCAACATTACTGCAGGGCAAAAAAGTCGCCATTGTGGGCGATATAATCAACTCACGCGTAGCAAATAGCAATATTGAACTTCTCACGCGTTTTGGATTGGAAGTGATTTTGGTTGCACCACCACATTTTTTACCAAAGACAACTTTGCGCACGAGCAGTGATTTGGCGGAAATTATCCGTGAAGTTGATGTGGTGATGAGTCTGCGCACACAGACAGAGCGACACAATCAAGTGATTTATGGCTCACTAAGAGATTATGCAAGTAGATTTTGCATTACAAAAGAACTTTTAGGTGATAATGCGTGTATTGTCCTCCACCCGGGACCTGTGCATCGCAATGTGGATATTGATGATGAGGTGTTAAAAGATTCTCGAAGTAAGGTGCTAGAGCAAGTTACAAATGGTGTGTGTGTGCGAATGGCGACACTTGATTTTCTCATCAATGGTTAGTGGAAATCCCTAAAGATTTCCACTTGTGTTGTTTTTATAGCACAAACAAATCACTAAACTCATTAAAGTTCATATTGAGCAAATTTTTGTCGTTTTCAAACGCACCCAAAATCCGCGCACATTGTTTTGGCGAAAATCTAGTCGCTAGATTTGCCCTAAATTTCGCCTCTAGCACGGGGATTCCCTCTTTGCGTCTGCGCTTATGTCCGATTGGGTATTCCACCTCGACTTTCTCTGTCCTAGAGCCATCTTTGAAAAAGACTTGCACCGCGTTTGCAATGCTTCGCTTATCCGCTTCCAAATACTCGCGCGTATATCTCTCATCGACTTCTACCACCATTTTAGCGCGTAACTCATCGATTCGCGTATCGCTAGCGACATTGTCCTCATAGTCATCAGCGACTAATCGCCCAAAGATAAGCGGCACAGCAACCATATATTGTATGCAGTGGTCTCTATCTGCGGGGTTTGCTAGCTCGCCTACTTTGTTGATTATGCGGTGTCCAGATTCTTGCGTGGTGATGATGATTTTGTCAATTTCACCTAGCCTATCTTTGACTTCGCTATGGAGTTTGATTGCCGCCTCCACTGCCGTTTGCGCGTGAAACTCCGCAGGGAAGCTGATTTTAAACAGCACATTTTCCATTACATAGCTTCCAAATTCTTGTGGGATTGTGAGTGTTTGCCCTTTCATTTTGACATCATTATATCCCCAAAAGCTCGCGGATAATGCGCTTGGGTAGCCCATTTCGCCTGTTTTTGCTTTGAGGGCTAAATCCACTCCGCGCGAGCTTGCATCACCTGCTGCCCAGCTTTTGCGCGAGCCTGTGTTTGGCGCGTGGCGATAAGTGCGCAATGCCCCGCCATCGATAAAGGCGTGCGATACGGCGTTGCGGATTTCGCTAAAATCACAGCCTAGCAGTTTGGCAGCTACTGCGGTGCTTGCGATTCGCACAAGCAGCACGTGATCAAGCCCCACTTTGTTAAAGCAGTTTTCTAGCGCGAGCACGCCTTGAATCTCGTGTGCCTTTATCATCGCTTGAAGCACGCAAGAGACGGTCAAAGCAGGCTTGCCCTCTGCGATATTTTTGCGGCTTACATAGTCTGCCACCGCCCAAATCGCGCCCAAATTATCGCTAGGGTGTCCCCATTCAGCTGCGAGCCAAGTATCATTAAAATCTAGCCAGCGCACCATAGCCCCTACATTAAACGCCGCGCGAATGGGCTCTAGTTGATAGCTAGTGCCCGGGATTTTGCTCCCTAGCGGGCGAAACTCCGCACCCTCCACACTTGGTCCAAGCAACTTCGTGCAAGCAGGATATTTTAACGCCAAAATCCCACAGCCTATCGTATCCATTAAGCAGTATTTTGCCGTTTCTATCGCCACTTCACTTTTTGCCACATACTCATCTGCGTATTTTGCGATTTTGCTTAGCAGTTCATCAAACTCTGGTCGTTTTGCCTCTAGTATTCCCATATCGTTACTCATTTTGTTCTCCTTTGATTTTGGTGTAAGATTTTACGCGCTTAACATAGATTTTGCGCGTGGTTTTGCCTTTAAATTCTAGAATTTAAAGGCGTTTAGCGACTTACTATCGGTTATCTATCGCCACAAAGTCGCGTGGGGCGACACCGATATACTCACTGCTAGGGCGGATAATCTTATTATTTGCCCGCTGTTCCTTTATGTGTGCAGTCCAGCCAGACACACGACTCATTATAAAAATAGGCGTGAAATAATCCGTCTTAATCCCCATAAAATGATACGCAGACGCGCTGTAAAAGTCCGCATTTGGCGGTAAGTTTGGCTTTTTTTCTTTCATTAGCGATTCGATTGCCTCGCTTACTTTGTATAACAGCGTATCGCCCCCTAGCTTTTTGCTCCACTCTTTGATAAGTGCATTTCTAGGATCTCCTCCCGCGCCATAGATTCTATGTCCAAAGCCCATTAGCAGTTGCTTTGTTTCTAGCTTGTGATTTACGCCCTTTATCGCTTCCTCTACGCTTGAAAAACTCTCAATTAAGTGCATTGCTGCTTCGTTTGCTCCGCCGTGAAGCGGTCCGCGTAATGCACCGATTGCCGCACTTACCGCGCTAAAAATATCGCTTCGTGTCGAAGCGCAGATTCTCGCTGTAAATGTCGAGGCGTTAAACTCGTGTTCGGCATAAAGGATTAGCGAGCAGTGCATCGCTTTGATAAATTCGCTTGGGGGATTTTGCCCTTTTAGCTTTTCTAAAAAATACCCCGCGATAGAATCTTGCTTGCTTTCAAAATCTATCTCTTTGCCATTATACGCGTAGTTATGCCAAAAGCACAGCACACTAGGCAAAATGCCAAGCAAGCGGATAATCTTGCTATCTTGGTCGCTAAAATCCTCTCTCTCTGCTTCAAGCGTGCCTAAAGTCGCCACCGCGCTTTGCATTAGATTCATAGGATGCGCGCTCTTTGGGATTTGCTTTAGCACTTCTTTTAGCTCTTTTGGTAAGCCTCGCTGTGCGGCGATTTTGCCCTTATACTCGCTTAGTTGCTTTGCGTTTGGTAGCTCGCCAAATTGGAGCAAATACGCCACTTCCTCAAACTCACAATGATGGGCTAAATCCTCGATGGCATAGCCATAATAATTTAACCCATTGCCTAGCCCGCAGGTGCATATCGCACTTTGCCCAGCGATAATCCCTGCTAGCCCACCACTTTTTTTACTTGCTTCACTTTGACTCATTTAGTTTCTCCTTTGTTTTAAAATTTACATTCTATGTTTTGTGTCATTGCGAGATTTTGCCTTCGCAAAATCGTGGCAATCCATTAGAAAATTTAGATTTTAGATTGCCACGCCGTGCAAGCACGGCTCGCAATGACGAAAACCTTGTCATATTGAGCGTGAGCGAAATATCTCAAACATTCTAGAATCTAGAGATACTTCGCTTCGCTCAGTATGACAAATAACTTTTTGGATACTTCGGTCGTTTCACTCCCTTAAGTATGACAATGAATAATCTCACTTCTTAAACAACTCATCTAGCTTATTTTCATACGCATAATAATCTAGCATTGCGTAGAGTTCCTCGCGTGTTTCCATTATATCAAGGACATCTTTTTGATGCCCATTTGCCAAAATGGATTTATACACTTGGTTTGCCGCCTTGCTCATCGCGCGATTTGCCGAGAGGGGATAAAGCACCATTGAGATTCCAGCCCCCTTTAGCTCATCTGCGGTGAAATAAGGCGTTTTTCCAAATTCTGTGATATTTGCTAGCACAGGGACTTTGAGAGCTTTCACAAACGCGCTATATTCCTCCAAAGTATGCACCGCTTCGGCAAATATCATCTCCGCCCCCGCTTCCACATAAGCCACTGCGCGCTCAATCGCCTTTTGTTGTCCTTCGATTGCGTGGGCGTCTGTGCGAGCCATCACCACAAATTCGCTATCGATTTTCGCGTCCATTGCGGCTTTGATTCTATCGCACATTTCTTGCGTGCTGACTAGCTCTTTATTTGGGCGATGTCCGCACCGCTTTTGCGCGACTTGGTCTTCTATATGCGTGGCGGCAGCCCCTGCACGGATTAGCTCTTTTATCGTGCGAGCGATATTAAACGCCCCGCCAAAGCCCGTATCACAATCTACCAAAAGAGGCGTATCTACACGCGAGGTGATTCTCCGCACATCGATACAAAAATCCTCTAACCCCACGATTCCCAAATCAGGCAAACCATAGCTTACACTTGCCACGCCAGAACCTGAAATATAGATTGCTTTATGCCCGATTTTGCTCGCTTGCAGTGCCGCATAAGCGTTTGGCGTGCCTACGATGAGCAATGGGGAATTTTCCTTTAATGCCTGCCTAAATCTTTTTCCTGCTGAAGTTACCATTTTTTCTCCTTTTTTACAATTTAAATTGCCACAAAATCCACGCTATGCGTTTTCTTTGGATTTTGTTGGTGTTTTGGGATAGCCTAGTTTTGCGATTGCCTCTTTGCAAGAATCTAGCACGCTAGAATCTTCAATCGTAGCGGGAATCGCATACTCCACGCCATCAGCGATTTCGCGCAAGGTTTTGCGCAAAATCTTGCCACTGCGCGTTTTTGGGAGGGCATTTACTACGGTGGCGATTTTAAAGCTCGCCACCGCGCCGATTTCGTGGCGCACGAGTGATACCACGCCATCGATGATTCCCTTATGGTCGCGCTCTATGCCTGCTTTTAGCACCACAAAGCCAAAGGGAATCTCCCCTTTTAGCTCATCATTGACGCCGATAACGGCGCATTCTGCGACATCGGGGGGCTTTGAGATGACTTCCTCCATTTCACCTGTGGAGAGACGATGCCCAGCGACATTGATAATCCCGTCCATTCGCCCCAGCACATAGACATAGCCGTCTTTATCGATATAGCCCGTATCGCCCGTGAGATAGTAGCCTTTGAAATGCTCCAAATAGCCCTTGCGATACCGCTCTTCATTTTCCCAGATTCCCATTAGGCAGGCAGGTGGCAGAGGCAATTTTAGGCAGAGCGCGCCTTTTTTGCCAGCTTTTAGCTCCTTGCCATCTTCGCCTAGCACTTTTAGATTAAATCCGGGGGTTGGCTTTGTGGGGCTTCCGGGCTTTATAGGCATAGGGTCTAGCCCCATAGGATTTGCCGCAATCGCCCAGCCTGTCTCTGTCTGCCACCAATTATCCACCACAGGCTTTCCCGTAACCTTTTGAATCCATTTTAGCGTGTCGCTATCGCACCGCTCGCCCGCGACAAAAATCGTGCGCAAACTCTCTAAATTGTATTTTTTTGCTAGCTCGCCTTTGGCGTCCTCTCGCTTGATGGCGCGAAACGCTGTAGGAGCGGAAAATAAAATATTGACTTTGTATTCATCAATGATTCTCCAAAAGCTCGCAGGATTTGGCGTGCGCACGGGCTTACCCTCATAGACAATCGTAGTGCAACCATTCATAAGCGGGGCATACACGATATAGGAGTGCCCCACTACCCAGCCCACATCAGAAGCGGTGAAAAACACATCGCCTTCTTTGGCGTTATAAATATTATCCATACTCCATTTCATCGCCACAGAATGCCCACCATTAGAGCGAATGACACCCTTTGGCGTGCCTGTGGTGCCTGAAGTATAGAGGATATAAAGCGGGTCTGTGGCGAGCACAGGCACAGGCTCTACGGGGTGGGTTTTTTCCTCCTCCACCTCCCAATCCACATCTCTCCACGGGAGCATACTTGCCTTATACTGCGGGCGTTGCCACACGATACAAGTGGTGGGCTTGTGTTGAGATTTTTTAATCGCTTCATCTAAAATGGGCTTATACTCAATGATATTGCTTATCTCAATCCCACAGCTTGCCGTCATTATCACGCGTGGTTTGGCGTCCTCTATCCTCATCGCTAGTTCGTGGGAGGCAAATCCCCCAAACACCACGCTATGAATCGCCCCTAGCCTCGCACACGCGAGCATCGCTATGACAGCTTCGGGAATCATCGGCATATAAATGATGACTCTATCGCCCTTTACCACGCCTTTGTTGGCGAGGATTCCCGCTGTCTTTGCCACTCTATCGCGGAGCTGCTTGTAGGTGTATTTTTTCTTGGTATCTGTTACGGGGGAGTCATAGATTAAAGCGAGATTATCGCCTCTGCCGTGATGGATATGCAAATCAAGCGCGTTGTAGCAGGTATTCATACAGCCTCCTACAAACCACCTGTAATGCTCGCCACTATCATCAAGCACGGTATCCCATTCATTATACCAATGCACTTTTTGGGCTGCCTCTGCCCAAAAATCTTGCGGATTTTCTATCGAGCGTTTGTATGTTTCATCGTAAGCTGTGCCCACGGCGCACCTCCTTTTTTTGTTGTGAAATTTTCATTGTTGGTCCTTTGTTGTGGTATTGTAAAAAGCGCAATAAAATTGCGACTTTTGATTTAGCATACTAAAAAATTCACAATTTAAAAGTGAAAATGCAAAAAATGCAAAAAATTGTAACAAAAAGAAACATACTAAAAATTTTAAAAACGCTACAATATCTTGCCACACGAAATTAAGTGGCATATCTTATGCTTGGATAATATGAAGATTCTCGGAGTTTTGTGGAATCTATGTGTGAGGGCAGATTCTCACTTGGGAATATATTTTGCTTAAACTTGCAGTGTTTAGGGAAACTTATTTGTAAAAGAGGTAGTCAAATGGATTTGATTAAAGATATTTCAATCGCTTATCCGCTAGTGTATAAGGCACTTGATTTTCGTTCATTGCGCCAAGATTTGATTTCATCAAACATTGCTAATGTTGATACACCATTTTATCGTCCAAAGGATATTAACTTCGAGCAGTTTTTGGCGCGTGAGAGTAACAAGGCATTTAAGAAAGTAACTGATGAGGACTTACCATTGCGCAGGGTGTATAATATCCACCGCGATGGCAGGCGAGTGGAGCTTGATAAAGCTACGATTTTTTGGCGTGATGGGCATTTAGCTAGAAATGACGGCAACAGCGTAGATTTAGATGTGGAGACAAGCGAAATGGGCAAAAACAGCACGATGTATAACGCCCTCACTAGTGCATTAAAGCGACATAAGGGTATTTTTGCTTATGCGGTAGATTCTGGAAGAAACATTTAATTGTTCTTTTTAGGATAGCAATTTAGGATTTTGAAAGGATTTAACAATGTCATTCTTATCGAGTTTTGATATTAGTGGATATGGTTTATCAGCCCAAAGGGTGCGCACCAATGTGATTTCATCAAACATTGCCAATGCAAACACTACGCGCACTGATGAAGGAGGACCATATCGCCGTAGAGAAGTGGTGTTTAGAGCGTTTGATTTTAACAAAGTATTAAACGAACGATTAGGTAAAGACAACAATTTACTTAAATACGAAGACCCGCTTGATGAGGGTGAGCTGAGGAAAGAACCAAAGCCGCCGATTATGAGCGTGTATATCCATAAGATTGTCCGTGATGATAGGCAGCCATTGATGAAATATGACCCAAGCCACCCTGATGCGAATGCGCAGGGTTATGTGGCGTATCCAAATGTCAATCCTGTGGTAGAAATGGCGGATTTAATCGAAGCCACGAGGGCGTATCAAGCAAATGTGAGCGCGTTTCAAAGTGCGAAAAATATGGCAAGCAACGCAATATCAATGTTCCAAGCGTAAAATAAGTAAATAAAAACCATAAAGATGAGAAAAATAGCACAAAATCAACATAAATAATGTAAAATTAGAGAATCTGTAATGAGGAGAACACAATGAACGAGGTAAATAAAGCACAATTTGGAGTTATTAAGAGCGATATTGTTCTGCCTGATGTCAATAAGCCAGCCGTTAAGAATATGCCTCCGCAAGATAGCGGGCTAGACTTTGCTAAGACACTTAAAGATACACTTGATAGTGTAAATGCCTACCAGCAAACTTCAGAAAAAGCTCTAGCAGATATGGCGACAGGGCAGGTTAAGGATTTGCATAGTGCGGCGATTGCGATTACAAAGGCAGAAAATAGTATGAAAGTAATGCTAGAAGTGCGCAACAAAGCAGTCAATGCGTATAAAGAGATTCTCCGCACACAAGTGTAGCTTTTGCTTGTGCGGACAGATTTAATCACAATCTTAATTTGTATAGAATCTAAAACAAATGGCTGATAAAAGAATCTCCGCTATTATCAGTCTTTGTGCTATTTTGCTTCTGTGTTTTAGTGCTTTTATAGCAATCACCTACACTAAAGTCATCACCCCAAGAAAACTCCCAACACTAGAATCAAAAAAAGTCGATACCGCGCTTAGAGGCTCGATTTTTAGTGCTGATGGCTTTGAGCTCTCTTCTAGTTCAAACATTTACAAAGCAAGTATCAACACACAAAGCATAGATTCCGAAAAAAAAGAACTTTTTGTGAATCTTTTTTCTATTTATAGTGGTATAGGCAAAGATGAGATTTTGAAAAAATTTCAAGTTAAGGGCAATGTCGTGCTATCTTACAACCTTGATGCCCCAACAGCGATTAACCTTAAAAAGCTAAATCTTGTGCTTTTACGCTATGGCGTATTTATCGAGTATGAAAACAAAAATGGCGTAGTAATCCCAAAGCAAGGCTTAAGTATCGAAGTGAGTGGCAACAATAGAAATTATCGCTACAAAAGTTTGCTAGAGCCACTTGTGGGCTATGTAGGCAAGGAGGAGAGCGAGGGAATCACGCGCGTGTATGGCATAAAGGGCATTGAGAAATATTATAATGAACTCCTTAATCCCAAGCAAGACGGCGAAATTATCGGTAGGCGCGATATAGGCTTTAATGTCATTATGGACAAGGGAGCGGTAAAAAAGACGCGCCAAGATGGCTTTGATGTAACGCTAAGTATTGTCTTGCGTGTGCAATCCCAACTTGAATCTATCCTAGATAGCGCAAAGGCGCGGTATAATTCAGGCGAGATTATCGCTGGGATTATGGATTCTAAAAGTGGGCAATTTATCGCGTTAGCGAGCTCAAATCGCTTTAATCCCAACACTTTACGCGATATTAAGGATTACTCACGGCTTAATCTCTCTGCGATTGAGCGTGCGTATGAGCCCGGAAGCACCATTAAACCTATCATTTATTCTGTCTTGCTTGAAAAAAATAAACTCAATCCAACGCAAAATATTGACTTAGAAAATGGCAATTATAAATTACGCAACTACACGATACGCGATAGTGTGGTGCTACAATCCGCTACTCCAGAGGGCATTATGCTCCATTCAAGCAACATAGGAATGGTAAAAATTGCTTCTGTTCTAAGCTCTCAAGAGCTCCACACTGCGCTAAAAGCCTTTGGATTCTCTCAAAGCACGGGAATCGACTTGCCCTATGAGAAACGCGGTTCTATCCCAAGTGTAAAAAAACTCAATATCGAACAAGCGACAAAGGCGACTATAAGCTATGGTTATGGCTTGCAGAGCACATTTATACAGCTTATGCGTGCGTATGCGAGCTTTAGTAATGGTGGATTGCTCCCAACTCCTCGCATTACGAGCTATATCACCGCACCAAGCTCTCAACGATACGAGCCCAAGAGCTATGCGCCATTGCAGATTCTCTCTCCGCAAGTGGCTAAGGAAATGGAAGAGTTGCTTATCAAAGTAGTGAAAAATGGCTCGGGCAAGCCAGCATTAGTAGAGAATCTCATCGTAGGTGGCAAGACAGGCACAGCGAGGATTGCTAGAGGAGGGCGATATGTCAAAGAGTATAATGGCTCGTTTTTTGGTTTTGCTAAAGATTTAGAGCGTAATTATACCATTGGTGTGGTGGTGTTTGAATCAAGTGTAGAAAACGACTACTACGGCGGGCGCACTGCTGCGCCAATCTTTAAGCAAATCGTGCAAATGCTTTTAAAGGAGGGGTATCTCACACCCATACAAGCACAAGATGTGCAATCACAAGAGCTAAAAGCATCGCAACAAACACTCCAAGAGTGAGAATCCAAACTAAGAATCCAAAAATACTACAATAAGCACATATTATCAATATACAAAGTGTCAATGTCGCCTAATTTACACTATTATCGCACGAGCCTAGATAGAGTTGATTGTCAGTGGGTTTGTATTTAGCTATTTTTGCTCCCTTTGTGTTTAAGATTAAGTGTTTTTAAGATTTTAAAATGCGGGTTATACTTTTGCTAGTTTGTATTTGCTTGCGTGCTTATGCGCAACGCCTCCTCATATAAGCAATGTGCGTTGATTGTTAGCTTAGATTTCGCATTTGCAGAATCCGCGATAGAATCTAGGGCAGAATCTAGCTCCACTTTAAAATCAAAATCCCCGTGCCAATGCCCAAAAAACCATTCGATGTTCCCGCTTTGGTTGAGCGCGATTTTTTGTGCCAAAATCTCAAGCCACACACAATTTTTATCGACAAAATCTTTATCTATGCTTAAATGTGTATCAAGATGGGGCAAAAAGCTACTAGGGCAGGTGTGCGTGATGACGATGTCGATTTGCCCTCTAAAATCTACTAGATTTTGCAGGGCGTATTTGACTTGGGCTGGAGTGATATTTTCGCCCTCCCACCACGAGATATTTGGCTTTCTGTAATCTTTGTCTATGCTACTAGCCCCACCCATCGTAAAGATATGCTTCCCCGCTATGGTGTAAATCTCGCCTCGTTTGAGATGGTAGCATTTGCCCTTGATATACTCGCCGACATTCCCGCCAAATTTTTTGACATTTTTTAGCGCGTCTAGGCGGTTGAAATTTTCGTGATTGCCATCGATAAAGAGAATCGTGCAGGGGAGTTTGTCAAACTCGCTTACTAAAAACTTCTCACAATCATCTGCCCTGTCCCCCCACAGCACGCCAAAATCCCCACAGATGATGATAAAATCATCTTTGGTGTAGGATTCTAATGGTAAAAAGATTTTTTCTATGTCCTCTAAGCCGTGCGTATCGCCAAATATATAGATTGTCTGTGTGCTTTTGCTCATATTTGATTCCTTTTGGGGGTTTTATTATATTTTAAAAATGTTTATTTATTATCTATAATTTTCTAATAATTTTTAGACAAATTTTTGTCTGCTTTTTAAGTATCGCCTTGTGGTTTCTTTAGATTTCTATCTCTACTCCCACAGGGCAGTGGTCGCTCCCTAGTATCTGTGGATAGGCTTTGAAGTCGTTGTAGATTTTGGCGTTTTTTAAGGCAGATTCTAAGGATTTGGAGCAGAGGAAATAATCAATCCTCCAGCCCACATTGTTTTTCCTAGCTTTGCCAAAGTAGCTCCACCAGCTATATGCGCCCTGCAACTCGGGGTAAAAATGCCGAAAAGTATCGATAAATCCAGAATTTAAAAGCGCGCTAAATTTCTCCCGCTCCCAGTCGCTAAAGCCTGCGTTGCCCTTAAACTTTATCTCGCCATTTTTGTCTTTTTTGGTGCAGTTTGTTTTGGGGTTTGCCAAATCGATTTCATTGTGGGCGACATTTAAGTCCCCGCAGATTATCACGGGCTTTTTGCGCTCCAAATCTTTGAGAAACGCGCGGAAGTCATCTTCCCACGCCATTCGATACTCTAGCCCCTCTAGCTCGCGTTTTGAGTTTGGAGTATAGACATTTACGAGGTGAAATCTTTCAAATTCTGCGGTGATGATTCTGCCTTCATTGCCCCTGCTGTGCTTTTGAATGCTATCTTTGTGAAAATCATTCATTTCATAGCGCACATTTAGAGGCTTTATTTTGCTTAGCATTATCGTGCCTGAATAGCCCTTTTTGTCCGCGCTATGCCAAATCTCTGCGTATCCCAAAGAGGCAAAATCAAAATCGCCTTGCTCTTTTTGCATTTTGGATTCTTGGATACAGAAAATATCGGCATCTATTTGCTTAAAAAACTCCATAAAGCCCTTATTCATACACGCTCGCAGTCCATTGACATTCCACGAGATGAGGTTTAGCGTTGGCATTTAGATTTCCTTAGAATCTAGTCGCTTTTTAATCTCAAGCGCAATATCATAGCCGTGATTGAGCGCGATAGCAATCGAGCCACCATTTCTAAACAAAATATCTCCAGCGACAAAGAGATTTTTTACCGCACTTTCGTTTTTATCGCATATTGGCACATTGTTTTCATCAAGTTTGATATTGCATTTGTGTAAAAAGTCCGTAGGAGCTGCACCACCAATGGCATACACCACTCTATCAAATACTTCATTTTGGGAATCACTAAAGCACACTTTGACTTTCCCACCTTCATCTTCTAAGCTCACAATATCCACACCCAAGCGTGATTTGAGCTTACCAGATTGCATCACTTCTTTTAGTTGCGTGGCGTTAATGTCGTTAATGCGTGTAAATTCGCTTCGGCGGTAGTTTAGCGTGGTATCATTGCTTTGGCATAGAAGCGTGGCGTATTCCACCGCCGAGTTCCCCCCGCCCACGACTAGGAGCTTTTCATCGTTAGGGATATTATTAGCGTTGAATTGCACTCTGCGCTTGATTGATGAGGGGATAGGGTAGGTTGGTTTGTTTGGTTGCCCCATTTTGCCAATAGCGATGACGACAAATCGCGCTTGGTATGTTTGATTGGCGTTTGTGTGAATGGTAAAAATATCGCCATTGTGTTGGATAGATTCTATATCTGTTTTGTAGTGAATATTTAGGTTGTTTTCTTGTATGACTTTATCAAAAAATTCTAGCGTGCTTTCTTTGTTGCCATCTTGGAGTGGGATATGCCCTTTTAAATCTGCTTGTTGTCCTTTGTAGTCCTTATCCACGCGTTTGCCGTCTTTGTAAAATTGCCTAAGAGTAGAGAGGAAACTCTCTCCTTTTTCAAATACAACAATGTTTTGAATATCTAAGGCTAGACATTCCACACCACAGCCAATCCCAGCAGCTCCACCACCTATAATCCCAACATCATACACCTTATTCATTTGTCCTCCTTAGATTGTTGTGTATTTTGCTCTTTGAGAGAATCTAAGTCATCTAAAAAATTATGCTTTTTTTCTTGATTGGCAATTTTGTTTAAATCCTCAGGGGAATCAAAAAGTACCCCTTCCATCATTTTGCCCTCATCATCAAATTGTCCGTTTTTAAGCCCCCATACTACACCAAGTAGCGCGAAAAAGCCTAAAGTGAGCGAGACACCAAGCATCAATGCGATAACTTCTTCACTCAAAGTTTTGCTTCCTTAATGTAAATTATAAGCGTATTGTGCCAAATTGCAATAAACGCTTAAAAAATCAAACTATCCTCAATACTCATATTTTGCGTTGGTGGGAGTTGAGAGACATCAGTATAGAGGAATTCACCATCGTCATACGCCTTTCTCATTACACCACTTGGCACAGGGAAATGTCGCCTTAAGCTAGGCTCAATTTTTAACACATTGCTAAAAAAATACGCGCTAGCAGGCGCAGAAGTTACACCACCTGTTTCAGTTGGACCAATGGGGAGGTTGTTATCCCGTCCCATCCATATAACCACCTGTAAATCAGGGGAGAATCCACAAAACCAACCATCGACATTCCTATTAGAAGTGCCCGTTTTGCCAGCGATTTCAATGTTTGGCAAATGTGCGCGTGAGCCCGTGCCACGATTTACGACATCACGCAAGATATTGGTTACTAAAAATGCTTGACTTGGCGATGTAAATTCTTCTTCTTTGGTTGGGAAGTTGTCATTGACTTCGCCTTGTGCGTTTGTAACAGACTCTACAAGTCTTGGCGTTGTGATTGTGCCATAGTTTGAAAATAGCGAATATTTCCCCGCCGCATCAAGCGGAGAGAGACTAAGAGAGCCTAAAACAATGCTCATATCAGGTGGAGCACCCTTAAAATGCAAATTTTCAATCCCCTGATAGATTGCATCAAAGCCAACTTCTTGCACGAGGTTAATAGTGGCGAGATTGGCTGAATGTTGCAAGGCACTATGCAGGCGCACCATACCACCATACGAACCCACATTTTTAGGTCGCCATATACTTGCTTCGGCTTCTTGCCCCACGCCCTCCACAGAATCTAAATCGATATTTTTCACTCGTCCGCCAAATCTGCGCGGGACATCGGGTATCTGCCACGCAGGCGAGTAACCTCTATTAAACGCAAGCAAGTAAATAAATGGCTTTACACTTGAGCCAAATTGCCGTTGTGCTTGTGTAGCGCGATTAAATGGTGAAATCGCATAATCTATCCCGCCTACGAGAGCCAAGACATTGCCCGTTTCTGGCTCGGTAACTACCATCGCGCCATTAAGATTCCCACCAAATCGTTTGGCGTATTCTTCTTTTGGTAGAGCGCGTATGAGGTTTAGTGCTTTAGCGCGAGATTCTATTATCATTTCTTGTTCATTTTGAGGGTCTATCTCGCGCTCTTGTGCGCTTGCCTCTTCAAACATATTTGGATACCGCTCCAATAAACGCTTGTTGGTTTCGTTGTATGTGTGTATAAGTGCGCTTTGGGCGATTTTTTGGTAATCTAAGTCAATAGTTGATGTTACTTTGTATCCGCCCACTCGTATATCTGGGTATATTTCGCTAAGTTGGCGCACGATTTCATCGACTGCATAAGGCGCAGAGTTTTGTGTGAGTGTTTCATTATATACTTTTGGGATTTCTTTAATAGCTTTCGCGTATTCTTGCTCGGTAATCCAACCAATTTCATTAAGTCTATCTAAAATTGCATTAGCGCGTAAAAGACAATAAGTCAAATTGCGTGTAGGGTCATAAGTGCTCGGGGCTTTTGGCAATGCTATAAGCATACTTATTTCTTTCAATGAGAGTTCGTTGAGATTCTTTTTAAAATATCCTAACGCCGCAGTCCTTATGCCATAATAGCCGTGTCCAAAGAAAATATGATTAAGATAAATCTCTATAATATCTTCTTTACTCATTTGTTGCTCTAAAAGGATAGCAAACACAGCTTCTTTAATTTTGCGTTTAAAACTGCGCTCAGAAGTTAATGCGATATTTTTCACAACTTGCTGGGTAAGTGTGCTCCCACCCTCAGAGTATCGCAAACTTTGTATGTTTTTCACCATTGCGCGCGAAATTGCATCAGGATTTATCCCAATGTGCTCAAAAAACAATGTATCTTCCACTGCTAAAAGCACTTCTATCAAACGCGGTGGAATCTCATCAAACCTCGCATAAAGGCGAAACTCCACATCAAAGACATTTGCCACAAGTCTCCCTTTTCTATCAAAGATTTGTGTGGTTATATCCATACGATGTTTTTTTATCGCATCGATTTGGTCTTGAGATTCTGAGTAGATATTATACATATATCCTAGCACGCCAATACCGATGACAAGCGCGACAATGCCAGCACCATAACCAAAAGAGCGAAATAGATAATTCATACAATTCTCTCCATTTTATTTGGTGGGAGTGGCTTCTTGCTCTTTATGCTCCTGCTTGTCTGCCCCCTGATTGTTTGCTTCATTACTTTGAGTAGGAGTTGATTTGTCGGCTTGGGCTACTTCTTTCTCCTGTGGTGTGGAATCTACCTTAGCGGGGCTTGCTACTGATGTAGAGCTTGTGGGCGCAGGGCTTGTCGGTGCGGGGGTTGGTTTGGCAGGTGCAGATTCGTTTTGTTTTTGTGGTTTGGTTATATAGTCATTGCTAAGTTCATTGATTTTTGCTCCATTTTGTGCTTCAATCTCACCATACATTTCATCAATAGATTCTATCACGCCATTAGAGTTTTTTTCCATTGTGAGGATTTTTTCTTTGACGAGTGATTTTGGGCAAGATTCATTAGGATTTTCAAATGTTTGCGCAAGCGTGATGGCTTGTGTATGCACTCCTGCGTGGAAATCATCCATTTTCTTATACCCATTTGTATTGCTAAATAACTGCTTGCCTCGCCCCTCAAAATACCATTTCCCTAAACGACAATTTTTATGATCCACTTTAGCAAAGGAATCTTTCACGCCGAACAAAAAGCTATACAAGTTGTTTTTATACACCGTGTGGTCAAGTTTAGCAAGGGTGCAGAAGATTCTACTGCTAAGCGTTGAGCTGATTTGGTTGTTGATTAAAGAGCTTACTTTTAAATCATTTACTATGCTGTGTAATGAAGTGATAGCTTCTTTCACAGATGTGGTCGCTTGATTTGTGTCTTCTGTCTCGCTTTGTATGTCGTTTGCCTCTTGTTGCATTGATTTTACCACTACTGCGATTTCTTTGGTAGCTTTTTGTGTTTTTTCCGCGAGTTTTCGCACTTCATCAGCCACCACGGCAAACCCTCTCCCGTGCTCTCCTGCGCGCGCCGCTTCAATAGCGGCATTAAGGGCTAGGAGATTTGTTTGCTCAGCAATATCATCAATAAGTGAAATAACGCTAGTGATTTCATTGCTTCGTTGTGTGAGTGATTCCACAAGTTGTGTTGAGACTTGCATTTTTTCATAAAGAGTTTCGATTTCGCTCAGGGCATTGTTGCTCATATTCATTCCGTATTCGGCTCTATCTATGCCTTCGTTTGTGTGATTTACCACTTCACTTGAAGCAGACAAAATGTCTTGCAATGCGCTTTGTGTCCCCATAATGCCAGAGGTAAGTGATTGAGAGTAGGTCTCAAACATATCAAAATCCTCATCTTTATCACTGCGTAAATCCACAGGCAAGATAGAATAAAACACACCGCCATCGTGGGCGAAGTGCTTCACACTAAACTCACCAATAGGCAGACAAACATTGCCATCTTGTGCATTCAAATGTGGAATTATAGAATCTAGGTTTGCCATTTTTTGTGCTTGCTCGTTTTTGAAAAAGACTTCACCATTTTTGATACCTACGATGACTTCTTGCTGTGTAAATCCAAAAGCGGCTTCGTAAGACTGAATTTGCGCTTTTAGATTCTCAATCTCTTTGTTTTGTGCATTTGTAGTGCTTGCTTGAGGCTGTGCGTTACTTGAGCTAAAAAATCCCATACTAACTCCTTTAAAGTTATATTTACACTTGGGCTAAGTGTAGCACATTTTTCTTTTGCAATCCATTAAGGCGGTTGTTTTACAGGATATTTTGTTTGCGTTTGATACATTTTTAAGGAAATTTTCACAAATTATGATAAAAAGTCTTTTTATTTTACCTATTTATGATAGTATTTTGAGAATACAAAATCTTAAAGCAAAATTAAAGGAGTCAAAAATGGTTGGCAATTCTCGGTTAGAAACACTCGAATCTATCTTGGATAGATTACGCTCAGACATTAGAAAAAATGGCTTGAAAAACTCTAAGCAACGCGAGGAGATTCTCACAGTGTTGTATAAAAGTGGCACACACTTAAGCCCAGAAGAAATCACTAATAAAATCCGCACACTTGATAAAAACGCGAGCATTTCATCGGTGTATAGAATCTTAAAGTTTTTAGAAGAAAGTGGATTTATCACAGCATTAGAGGCAGACAAAAGTGGCAGACGCTATGAAATCGCCGCAAAGGAGCACCACGACCATATTATTTGTATAGATTGTGGTGATATTATCGAATTTGTGAATCCACAAATTGAGCGCATACAAGTTGAGACTACGGAGCAATTTGGCGCGAAACTTATTAGCCACGATATGCGATTATTTGTGCGTTGTGCTAAATGCAAGGGCTTGCATACAAACAACTAAAGCATTATTGTCTTGTTGAGGATTTGTATCGCACTCCTTGCAAGATTTGGTGTGTTTGTTACACAGGCAAGATATTTTGCAGTGTTTGCTTCATCAGCGGGAAGGTGCTAAATCCATCACTCTCCATAAAGTGTCCGCCCTTTTGCACTGCTATAAATTCCGCTTGTATGGCGTTTGCTAAATCTTTGGTTGAATCTAGTGGCACGATTTCATCATCGTGCGCCGCGATAACTATGCGTTTGGGGGCTAGGCGGATAATTTTTTCACAATTAAGCGGTGCATTTGTAAAGCTATCAAGCTCGCTTAAATGCGCCAGTGGCTTATAAAAGCCCGATACCAAAACAATACCACCAAGCGTGATAGAATCTGATACACTCTCAACATAGCGTAAAGAAGCAATACAACCCAGACTATGCCCTATGATAAAGGTATGCTTACTTGGGTTTGGGAGAGTTTTGACAAGTGTTTGCACCCATTGCGTGGGAGTTGGATTGCTCGGATTTGGCATAGCAGGGATTAGCGTGTCATATCCCAAATCTTTAAGCCAATGTGATAAATCCACAAACCAATGTTTATTGGGGTGTGCATCATAGCCGTGAATGATACACACTTGCTTTTGTTGTGGATTTGATTGTTGTGTTTGTTGCATTAAGAATACTCTACCCTCTAGTGTGTGGATTTTTGACACCTTGATGTGGATTGCCCCCACCTTTGCCACCTAATTGCTTTAATTCACCATTTTGAGAGATTGCAAACGCTCCTCCAAAACCTTTTACAAATCGCCCTTCTTCATAAGTAAGTTTGATTAAATGAAAGTCCAAGAAGTTTCGTATGGTGCTAATGCCACCGCCAGAACCTTGCTTTTTCTCAAATTCATCATACACTCTATCAAATTCTGCTCCCCGCTCTATAAAAGTCGCTTTAGCTCTATATCGCAATCTTTTACGCACAATCACAGAGGCAGCCTTACTTTCATCTTCTAAGAAAAGCACCTCAATGTTGTGTGGATTACCTTTTATACTTGCGTAATGCTCGGCAGTCTCGCTAATGTAAATGTAATCGCCACTTGCAGTTTGGATAATAGGCGCATACGAGCAGAGCACCTCGCCATTTGGATTAAGCGTAGCTAGACATACAGAGCCAAAAGAAGCCTTAAATTCATTAAGCTCATCTTTAATTTTGTCATAATCGACATTTTTTTTCGCACTCATACAAAGCTCGATAATCACATTAGTGAGGTTTTCTTCATCTGCTTTTGCAGGGAAGTCTATACGCAGATTCTCTCCATTGTTGTAAGTTATATCTAACCCACCTAAATCTACACTTTTTAAGCAGACATCTTTGACTTCACTCACACCCGCGAATTTATTTACCAAATCTACAAGATTGGCTTTATGTTGTTCATTCATATGACTAATGATACTTGCAAAACTCATTGTATCTCCTTTAATTATGATATTAGTATTTATAAATACTAACAAAAGTTTTTTAACTTTGTGATAAATTGCTTGCTTTTTATATTTTGTGCTTAATGTGAGAATCTATCCCAAATCTCCCAAATACTTCAGTCCCACGCTACACGCGATGATAACGCCAATAAGCAAAAGTTTATCAAAACTTTTGCTTTCGTTAAAAAATACGATTCCCACCACTACGCCCCCGCAAGCTCCAATCCCTGTCCATATCGCATACGCCACACCCATCGCAATCTCGCGCATAGCAAGCGATAGGAGGGAGAGACTTAGCACAAAAAGTGTGGCAATACACAAAATATAGATATTTTTGCCACTCATAGCGTAGCGTTTCATAGCGATTACGCCAAAAATTTCCATAAGCCCAGCAAGCAAAAGATACGCCCAGCTCATCGCTTCCTTCCTTTGTCTTTTGCTCTTAAATCAGAATCTAGCAAGGAATCTAACGCACTATTGATTTTCAAATCACTCGCGAGATTCTCGACTATGGCTTCATCTTGCGCTATGCCATCTTCTTTTTGCGAGACAAATTTTAGCGCGATGACAGCAAAAAGCAACAATGCGATAAGGCTCACTTTTATGAGAGAAAACGGCTCGCCAAAGATGAAAATCTCGCCTGCCACCACGCCCGCTGTGCCGATACCGACAAACACGCTATAAGCAATGCTTACCTCTAGCACCTTGCACGCCAAAATCATCGCGCTAAATGAACACGCAATCCCAAGCGCAGTAAGCATATAAAGCAAAGGCGTATTAGCGTATTTTAGCCCGCTTACCCAAAAGCACTCCACAATCCCGCCTAAGATAACCAAACCCCACGCAATATTGACAAAATTCACATTGCTTTGCTGTAATTTTCTCACAAACGCACGCCGTTTTATGCGCATTTTTGTAAGATAATTTACCTGCATAGATTCTCTCCTTATTTGTGTTTGGATTGGGATTGTAGTAAATATTAGAGTCTAATGTCAATAAAACACCCTCAAAAAATTAGGTGAAATTTTTATATTTGATTTTGCAATAAATTGCGCAAATCTTCTTTGCTAAGCCATTTTGTGTTGTGTTGGCTTGAGTATTCAAACTCTTGTTTTAGCATTTTACCTACTAAGCCGTCATTGGTGCGTGTATAGTCGATTGGCTGGTGGAAATGAATGCTTGGCATAAGGGTGTAAAAATCCTCAAACTCCACACAAAGGCGCGAATCATCTTTTGGTATCATTACTTCGTGGAGCTTTTCTCCTGCGCGAATGCCGATAAATTTGAGCGTAGCATTTGGCAAAAGCGCGTGAGCGACATCAACTATTTTCATACTTGGAATCTTTGGCACAAAGATTTCCCCTCCGTGCATTCTATTAAGGCTATCAAGCACGAAATTTACCCCAGAATCTAGCGTGATAAAAAACCTTGTCATTCGCTCATCAGTTATGGGGATTTGTGTTTGCCCAGATTCTATAAGTTGCTTAAAAAATGGAATCACAGAGCCTCTAGAGCCCACGACATTGCCATATCGCACTACGCTAAACTTGCTTTTGTGCGTGCCCTTGAAGTTGTTTGCCGCGATAAAGAGTTTATCTGAGCACAGCTTAGTCGCACCATAGAGATTGATAGGATTTGCCGCTTTGTCTGTGCTTAGTGCGATTATGTGGCTAAGATTATTTTGCAATGCTGCATTTATGACATTGCTCGCACCTTGAATGTTTGTTTTTATGCACTCCATTGGATTATACTCTGCGATTGGGACTTGCTTGAGCGCGGCAGCGTGGATACAAATATCAATGTCATTAAATGCCATTTCTAATCGTTTCTCATCGCGCACATCACCGATAAAAAAGCGCATTCGCTTATCGGTAAAAACTTGTGCCATTTCATATTGCTTCAACTCATCGCGACTATACACTACCACTTTTTTTGGGTTATGCTTAGTGAGAATAGTGTGGATAAATTTTTTACCAAAACTCCCTGTCCCGCCTGTAATAAGGACATTTTTATCATCAATTATGGATTTCATCATTTGCCTCTTTATTGGTAGGTTGTGTGAAATCTTGCGTTTGAGCAGGCTCTTTAAAGTATCCTAAATCATAGAGTTTATTGACAATATCTACCATTATGGGACCACCATTTCCCCCACCGCCACCGTGCTCTACCATTATAGTAATGGCGTATTTTGGGTCTTCATAAGGCACAAATCCCGTAATCCAGCCGTGTGAGCGCGCGAAATATTCCATTTGAGATTCTTTAAGGCGTGTTTGGACATTTTGGGCGATTCCTGTGGTTTGGGCTGTGCCTGTTTTGCACGCGATTTGCGCCTTTGCGCCTCGTGTGCGCCAATACGCCGTCCCACCATCAGGGGAATTACACACTTGATACATTCCTTTTTGTAGCACCCAAAGTCGCTCTTTTTGCACATTTGTAAGGACATCTTTTGTTGAACGCTCTTTTTTTTCGTTATTAAAGCTAAGGGCAAAATGAGGTTGGACGAGATTTCCTGTGGCAAGTAGTGCAGTATAGCGTGTAACTTGCATTGGGGTTACGAGAAAATAGCCTTGTCCGATAGAAGTGTTAATCACATCGCCTCCAGCCCAAGCTTCCCCTCGCATTCGTAGCTTCCATTCTGGTGTTGGGACGACACCACTTTTTTCATTAGGCAAGTCAATGCCCGTTTTTTCACCAAAGCCGAGCTGGTGCATAACTGATGAAATGTTGTTAATGCCTGCTCGCATTGAGAGTTTGTAAAAATACACATCAACAGAGGAGCGAATAGCTTTTAGCATATCCGCACTCCCGTGCCCGCATTTCCAATCGCGAAACTTTCTCCCGCCAAGCTCTATAAAACAAGGTGTGTCAATAATGGTGCTTTCACTCACGCCAGCGTGCTCTAAAAACGCTAACGCCATTCCCATTTTAATCACCGAGCCGGGCGGGTATTGTCCGCTTGTAAGTTTGTTGATAAGTGGCAAATAGGGATTTTCAAGCAAAGCATTCCATTTAGACACACTAATGCCATCGACAAAGTCATTTAAGTCATATTCTGGGTAGCTTCCTGCAGCGAGTAGCTCACCATTTCGCACATCCATTACGATAACTGCGCCTTCTTTGTCTTTAAAGTGAGAATCTATAAGCTCTTGGAGGCGCAAATCAATAGTGAGATAGAGATTATTTTGCGCTAGCCTTGTGCCCTCATCAATGATACTTATTTCTTTATGGAGTGCGTTGATAAGTGTTTTGCGATAGCTTGCATCGCCTTGCAAGAAGTCATTATAAGTAGATTCTATGCCTGATTTGCCGATGACTTTGGTGAAAAATGAAAGTGGATTGTTTTCAATATCTTGTTTGTTTGCTTTGGAGACATAGCCAATGACATGTGAAGCCGAAGTGTTATTAGGATAAAATCGCTTGGAATCTGGTTTGATGAAAACATAGGGGTTTTGTTTAAGAAAGGTATAGTTTTTTTGCATATCGGTGTATGAGATAAAATCCGCAACTTTAATAGAAGTATGGTTGTATGAGGTATTTTGGTCTTTGTAAATGCTTGCCATTTTTTCTGCATCTAAAAATGGCAAGTGGCGAACAATGAAATCGATTTGCTCTTGCATTGTGGCTTGTTTCAATCTTGGGGCTAAAGAGATAGAGAATCCTAGCTCATTGACTGCTAATGGCTCTCCATTCCTATCAAGGATATGTCCGCGCATTGGCATTAGTGTTTCGATTTTGGTGGCATTTTTTTGCGAGAGTTTTTCATAATATTCGTGGTTTATAGTCGTAAGCACAAATAATCTCACCACCACAGCAAAGGCAATGAAACCAAAAAGACCAAGTGCAATTTTAAATCGTATATTCATACACACCTACCAGCACACTTTCAATAGCACAATACAACACCAATATCAATGGGGTAATTTGTGAATCAAAGCCAAAAGAACCATCTAATATAGATAATGCCACAAAAAAACCTACATACGCGCCAGCTACTTGCATTATACGAAGCACTTTGCTCTCGGCAAGATTCTCAAAGATGAAGTTAAACACAAACGCAAGGATAGCAAAAAGTAGCGGTAAAAACCACAGCGCGAAGTCGTTAAACACACCTACGACACTTATAGCTACAAGCACAAGACAAAACCGCCAAAAGTCATCTTGCTCATCATATCGCCTAAATAAATAAAACAGCACGCCAATCAATGGAGGCAAAAACACAAATCGTGAAGTGAGACTCTCATACAAGAAGAGCGCAATAAACAATAGCGCAGTGCCTATAATTTGGCTATTAGAGCTATCTCGTCGCATATTGGAAAATGTTTGCATTTGATACAATCCGCCCATATTTTGTGATTTGGTAATTTTGCCTTGTCTATTATAGCAAATCCTTTGTGTTTAAACAAACTTTCTTTGTAAGTTAGCACTAAAATTTCACGCAATCCTAGCATTTTTCCCTCATTTTTTATGGAATCTATAAGCGCGCTTGCTATGCCAAGATTGCGATAGTTTTCATCGACAATAAGCGAGCGGAGCTCTCCTAGTGTGTTTGAGTAAATATAAAGTGAGCAAAAGCCAACAATATCATTGCGTTTGAGGTTTTTATTATTTTGTTGTGTGTCTGCTTGCTTGATTCCCTTTACGCGGATAATGTGATAAGAGCGGATAGCATTTGCTATTTCATCTTCACTTCGCTCTAAGATTACGCCCCTTTGCACTTCGCTTTGCACTAATTTACGCATTTGTGGAATATCACTAAGACTTGGTCGCTCGATGCTAAATTGAATCGATGAGGTGGGAGGTAGCGTGTGGGTGCGTGGAGTTTTGGTTGTGAGATGTGAAGTTGGTGTTTGCTCCGTGATGCCTAGCACCTTTTGCCAAATAATTTTTCGTAAAACTTGAGCACTTGTGATTTTAGATTCTATTTTTTTATTGACATTAGTGCTTGTGAGTAAGAATCCTTTGAGTAGCGCAAGCTCCTTTTGATTGAGCTTATCTGCTTTTGTATAAATGGTTAAAATTTCTTGGTCATCTCGCTTGAGTGTGTTTAAAAATGCTAACACTTCATTATCTTGGGCTAAATGCGGGTGTCTGCTATCGCGCAACACGATAAAAAGTTTGATAGAGCTCCTTGCGCGCAAAAATTCTACAATGTTATTTTCCCATTGCTTTTTTACTTCTTTGCTTACCTTAGCATACCCAAAGCCGGGCAAATCAACAAAGCGCAAAGCAAGAGAGAGATTTGGGTTGTCTTGTTCTTTAAATGTCAGGGAAAAAAAATTGATAAGCCGTGTCTTGCCCGGAGTAGAGGAGCTTTTGGCGAGATTTTTCCCTAGCAAAAGATTGAGTAGGCTTGATTTTCCTACATTGCTTCTACCGATGAATGCCACTTCGCTTATATCACTTGGCATTGCTTGTTTGAAATGCTCTGCACTGCTAAGGAATCTCGCTTCGCTAGCAAGTATCATTGTTTGTTATCCTTTTGATTCTCATCAAGCATAAAAATAAGCGTTGTTGGGCGATTATGTGTGCCCTGTGATTGGGCTTGCCCTTTTTTTGTGTTAAATGTAATGTAATCGCCTGTAATAGCGTTTTTTTCACCTTTTTCAGTGATTTTGGCGTTGTCATAGAGGCGATATTCATCATTTTGTGTGTCATAGATGATTTTTTGTGCGCTACCATTGACCTCGCGTTCTTGTTGATGTGCGAGAAATCGCACATTGCCTGTGGCTGTGTATTCAATTGGTTTGCGCTTTTTATCCATTTTAATGACAACTTTATCAGCCCACAGCATATCTTCGCCTTTTTTGATAAAAACTTCCCCATTAAGCTCGGCGAGATTGATTATGTTGTTGATAGTGAAGTTTTTTGCTTTTATTTCAAGTTTTTCTGCCGCTACGACGCACGAGAGAAGTAGCAAGAATAAATGGCAGATTCTTGCCATTTATTAGCCTTTTGTGGGGACAACTAACTTTTGGTTAATGTTGATAGAAGCATCTTTTAGCCCATTTACACGCTTAATCTCATTGATATTGGTGTTATATTTCCTCGAGATGGAGCTGAGTGTTTCGCCCTTTTTTACTCTATGTATGATATGCACAGATTCTACACTAGGGGAGCTTGGTTTTTGTGCGCTTGCGACTTTTGTTGCACTTTGTGTGTTTTTATCAGTAGGTGCTCCTTTGTATCCTTTGAAGTTTTTGTGGAATCTTGCAAGATTCTCATAAGGGAGATAGACATTGTATTCTTTATCTCTGCCTTGAGGGATTATATTTTTCTTAAAATGCAAATTGTATTTTTTGAGTTCTTTTAGGCTAATCCCAGCACTTCGTGCCACAGCATCAAGCGAAGTCCCACTTCTTAATTTCACCACAGCAAGAGAATCAGTCGCCCCACGATTAAGCAAGTATTCCATATCGCTATTACGCAAGAAATCAGCGTCATTAAAGGTTAGGCTCATTGCTACAATTTTGCGGATATAGTTGCGCGTTTCTGCGGGAAGATATGCCTTTTCATCATCAAGGAGTGTGCTAAGGCGCATATCCCCACCAGCTTCCTCAATCGCCCGCTTCACGCGACCATTTCCACAATTATACGCCATAACCGCAAGATACCACTCGCCTGTAAGCTCGTAAAGATATTTTAGATAAGAGAGTGCAGCGCGCGTGCTTTTGATGACATCATAGCGTTCATCAATGTTTTTATTTACCTCTAAGCCCATAAATCTCGCAGTGCCCGGCATAAATTGCCAGATTCCAGAGGCTTTTTTGGGGCTTTTTGCGTTGAGTGCGAACTCTGATTCAATCATCGCCACAAACAAAAACTCCTGTGGCAAACCCTCTTGTGCGATAATGCTACGAATGGTTGGAATAAACAAATAGCTATTTTCAAACTTTTTGAAAAAGTAATCAGATTTGGTTTCTATCCTGTCTTTATACTCGCTTTGCTCTGGTAAGAAATCGTATTCTAGTCCAAAAGATTGCAAGACTTTCATATTATCATCACTCATAAATGCGTAGTAGTCTCCACCACGCGCATTTGAGAGAATACAAGAGACACTAAGAGTGAAAGTGAAAGCAAGTGCAAATGCACTTTTTAATGGATTTTTTTTGTAAAGATTGTATGTTTTCATACGGCTTGCTCCTTTGATAAATAATGTAGAGAATCTCCATTTGCTTTTATATCATTTTGCAATGACACCAATCGTGGCATTTGATTAAAAAGATTATAAGCATTTATTGTGCTTTGTAAGCAGACTTCAGCAAATGAGATTCCTAAAATTTCTGCGATTTTTTGCGCGATAAGTGGGATATATTGTGGCTCATTGCGCGTGCCTCTATGCGGGTGCGGTGTGAGATATGGTGCATCTGTCTCAAGCAAGATTCTCTCTCTTGGGATAAGAGGGAGAACTTCAAGTAGAGATTTGGCATTCTTAAAAGTGCAAATCCCGCCAATACCATAAAAAAACCGCTCACTTAAGCCAAGTAAAATTTTATCAGCATTGTAGCAATGTAACACGCCACGCACGCCTTTATAAGAATCTAAAATATCAAAAGCATCTTGCGAAGATTCTCGTATATGCACGATAAGTGGTTTGTTAAACTCTAATGCAATCTCTATTTGCGCAACAAAAATATCTTTTTGCTTTTGTTTGATATGTGCGATTTCTTTGTCATTATCGCTTTGTGGTAAGTGGAAGTAATCAAGTCCGCATTCTCCCACAGCGACACATTTTTTGTCATTGATAAACTCCCTTAGCACAGCCATATCAAATGTATCAATATCGCAAGGGTGCGTGCCAACGGCAAAAAATACATTGTCGTATTTATGCGCGATGGCTTTGGCTTTTGGTAGTGTGGCGATGTCTGCGGCGGGGATAATGATTTGTTTCACGCCAGCATTGTGAGCATTTTTTAACACAGATTCTCTGTCATCATCATAATGCGCAAGGTCTAAATGACAATGTGTATCTATCATCAACGCTTGTGTAAATGCCGACATCTCCCCTCCTAATATTTTTGGAATCGCTCCATTCCTAAAGCCACATTATATAAAATATATGCAACAAGTTATGCTAAAATTAAAAAGTTTGAATCTTAGCATAAAAAAATAATTTTTAAGGGAAAAATTATAATGTTTAGCGGACTTATTAGAGAGATGGGCGAGGTGCTTTATTTTAGAGATAATGCCCTAAGAGTAAAATGTGATTATACCCCAAAGATTGGAGATTCTATCGCAGTTAATGGCGTGTGTCTTACTGCTATAAGCATAGAGCGTGATGGTTTTGTCGCACAGCTTAGCAAAGAGACGCAAACCACCATTGTATTAGAGAATTTCAAAGCAAAATCACGCGTGCATATCGAGCCTGCGTTGCGAGCAGATTCTCGGCTTGATGGACATATTGTGCAGGGGCACATTGATGGTGTGGGTGTGATAGAATCTATCTCCCACCAACAAACCCAAAGCACATTTTTCATCACCACAGCTCAAAGCACGCTTGCGTGTATTTTACCAAAAGGCTCGGTGTGTATCGATGGTGTGAGTTTGACGATTGGAGAGAAGCAAAAAAATGGTTTTTACCTCACCATTATCCCGCACACACTTAAAAATACGCTCTTTTGTGAATACAAGGTCTCACGCAAGGTAAATATCGAAACCGATATGTTTGTGCGTAATGCTTATGGTGTGTTGCGCACATTGCTTAAAGATTCTCCTGATAAGACAAATGGTGCTCTTTGGGAGCAAGTCCATTGCCTTGAAATGCAATACTAAAGTGCGCGATGATAGAATCTAAAAGGCGTGCAAATGAATGATAAAAAAGCACTAAAAGCCCTTTATGGAGCACATAATCATCAAATGGTATCCACGCACGACACAAGTAATGCCCTTTTATCACAAATCCTCCAAAAAGCACGAGAATTTGACTCGCCACTTTTTGGCAATGTTGTCTTTTTGCAATCCTTGATTGCAATGTATGGAGACAATGAAACAAACAGGGTATTTGCGAATCACAATGCCATTGCAGAAATTATCGAGTGGATTATAGAGACAGAGCATAGCGCGCAGATGAGTTAGATTCTATATTTTTTAGGTAGAACTCTATTTTTAAAGAAATACTATCGCCTTGCAAATGCACTAAAACCATTAAAAATAGGTGTTTTTTTTTTATAAAATGTAACAAATACAACAAAACATTAACAAAATAGTCATATTTAGCACTTTTATTTTGAAGTTTTGCTATTATAGCTTTGTGTGTAATTAAGTTACAAACAGGGAGGTTTGCTAAATTACCCGAAATTTTGTTTCACAAGGAGGATTTATTATGGAGTTCCTAGAGTATCTCTTGGCATTCATAGCGGTTTTGCTGATTTGGTTTAAACCGCAAAAAGAACGATTGGCGTTTGGCATCATCGCTGGGGTGATTGCCTTTGATGTAGTGTTGTGGCTTGTGGCGTCTGCGGCGTCTTGGGTCCCAGGTATTACGCTGTAAGTAGGAGGCTGTTATGAAAGAGTTATTTGATAAACTTCTCACAGAGAAAAATTTCAATATCGTAATGGCAACCGCTGTGCTCCTTATTTTGGTAGTCCCTGTGGGTATGGCAAACCTCTACTTAGGCTTTGTCAAAGGAGAATCTCCTTGCTTGCTCTGCGGGCACGAGCGATTTGGTATGATTATCGTTGGGATTTTAGGGCTATTTATGGTGCGCTATGGCGTGAAAATCAAGTATATGGTAGCGGTGTTCCTCACAGGCTTTTGGTTTTTGTTTGAGGGCTTGCGACATATCGGTAACCACGCAGGACGCGATATAGGACAGGGCTTTGGCGAGGCTATGTTTGGCTTGCATACTTACACTTGGGCGTTTGTGGTGTATTGGGTAGTGATTTTGGCTATGGCTGTGATGATGCTCTTTATCCGCAAAGACAACGCACTTGGCAAGGAGCTTCTAGATTCTGAAATTAAGATTAAAGAATTTAGCCAATATGGCAAAGCAGTGTATGCGCTTTCTGTGTTTATCGTATTTACTAATGTCGTGCAGTTTTTCATCACCAATGGACCACCTCCATTTGGCGGACGGGGCGCACCTGCAGCTACTCGATTTACTTGGGATATTGGTTTAGCTTCTAAGTTTTGGGACCCTGTGCATTGGCACGAGAATTTCCGCCCGGGCAAGCTAAGCCTACTTGGTGGCAATCAAGGACCTAAGCCGTGGATTCCGGGAGCAAACGAAAATGAGGACTCAAACTATCCGTTTGATACCAATCCTGCTAATTCTCCGATTCTTAGTCAAAATCAAACACCACTTTCTGTGGTAGGCACAAAAGAGATTGGCATAATCCCTGAAAACTTCGCAGGCAAAAAAGGCTATGTCGGTGGTTTGGCGTATGATAAGAAAAACAACGAATTTGCCGTTGTCGGCACAGGTGGCTCTGTGTATTTCACTGATGATAATTTCAGCGAATATAAAGAGTTTGCCGCTATCGACCAGCCAAACGGAACAGATGTCCCTATCACCGTTGATGCGACTTTTTATGCACCGGGCAAACTCGTAGCCACTGCGTATAACAAAGCGATTTGGGGCGTAGAGCGCGTGGAAAGCCTAGATGAGACAGATAAGCTAATCCAATGGGAGTTTTTGCCTCGTGTAGAGGGGAATTTGCTTCCAGCGTTTGGCAAGAAAAATGAACTGCTCTACAAAAATACCAAAGGCGCGAGAATCAACATTGGCACAACAAGAGCGAAGAAAAACTATATCTTAAGCCTTGCTAAAGACCCAGATTCTCGATATGCGTATATGGTGACAGTGGCTGCCAAAAAAGCTCCAAATGTTGTGTTGCTAAAATATGACACCAAAGACAACACAATCAGCGAGGAGACAATTTTGGAATTTGGTAAAGGCTTAGAGCTAAAAGAGGGCGCGAAAGTGAGCAACTTCTACATTACAGGTGCAGACATTGTAAATGGCAAAATGCTTGCCGTGTCTAAAAACTACAATGCACTGCTTGTAATCGACCTCGCTAGCAAGAGCATTACCGATGCTTATACACTCCCAAGCGTGGGTGATATAGGCGACATAGCTATCAAAGGCGATGAGCTCTACCTCCTCACACGCGAGGGCGGAGCAGACAAAGTCGCTGTGGTGGCAAATCCTTTAGTAAAAGCTCCTGTGAGAGCTCCTGTCGCAGAGGCAGAGCCAGCAGCGCAATAAGGTTTTAGCAATCACACTACCAAGAATCTTGCTTATAGCAATTCTTGGGGTGTGATATATTGTAAACGCATTAAAAATTCTTTAACCTTTGTATTCTCCACTCTACAAACACTTAAATTACGCTACAATTCTAAAAATCCTTAATAATGACAGAATCAATCCCTAAAAGGAGTGCTTATGCGCGCGTGGTTTCGTGTGTATTTGTGGTGTATTAGCTTAAGTATCGGGCTGTATGGTGTCTCTAGTGATACTCTCACTCCCCTCATTCCAAGCCACACACTTAAAAACATTGATATAAAACAAGATATACAAGAGGACCAAATGCAATCACAAGAGGGAATCGATGTCAAACTTGATACTTACTCACAAGATGGATATTCTGCTTTAGAACTCAACAATAAATCATTTAAAGAAAATGAAATTGAGGCAGCCCTATGGCGCGCAGGCGTAGGATATAGGGCATATTACAGGTTTCGTCCTGCAAAAGATGTCCTTATCAATTTTCACTTTGGGACAAGTATTGAAATTACGCAAAACCGACTTGGAGGGAAAACAAAAACTTACAATGACGAAATGTTTAATGAAGAGCACGCGTATGATTGGGGGGTTAGAGTAATGCAAAGCGGAAGCGTGAGTAACATTGGCATTACTATAAGTATCGCTGGCAAGCATAATATACAAATCACTATTCGCCAACTTTTCCTTGATAATGCAGCATTGCTTAAACGATATGCTTCAGGCTCATCTCTTGTGAATGGTATCCCGTGGGTAAGTGCGCAAAACCAGCTTACTAGCGCGACAAATGCACTTTTTAATAATACACAGATTCTGGCAAGTTATAGTTTGTATTTCTAAGATGAGGAATGTAAGAGATGGTGGCTCGAGGCGGAATCGAACCACCGACACGAGGATTTTCAGTCCTCTGCTCTACCGACTGAGCTATCGAGCCATTTTTATTGAGTTTAAAACTTGGGATTATACAAGGTTTATGGTTAAAGATTCCTTAAAACATTACCAAATATCATAGATATTTGCAAATCTTTGGAAATTTTTTATGAAATTTTAGGTGTTAAGAAAAATGTTTTATAATGCTTGGCTTTATTTTTTATGAATTAGGAAATCTATGATGGTGAAACAAAAGATTATCGTTATGGGTGGAGGACTTTTAGTCGGGCTGTTTATAGCCTCACTTTTTTTAGGAAGTTACTTCAACAAAGTAGCGTATAACCAATATAGTTTAAAAGTTAAGGATTATGCCCTTGAGGCACTTAAATGGAGTGTAAAGCAAAATACCTTTATTGATGGATTATTAGAAGTCCTTGATGAGGATATGTTTGTCAAAGAGGGAATTGAGCGACAAGATTATATGGCATTTATGGATAAAAAGATTGAAGAATCGTTCCAACATATAAATATCGAGATTCTACCTTATGAATGGGGGATTTTAAGCTCTAAAGCAAGGCTTATCATCACTAATACGCAATCCAGCGAATTTGGCGAGATTATCGCAGATATTGAGTTTTCAAACATACTTTTTTTAAGCAAACGCGCAGAGGTTACCCTAAAGAGCACATATATCGCCAATCACAATGAGCTTAAAGAATTTTTCCCAAGCGGAGAGTTTAGCAAACTTAGCCTATATAGATTCTTAGGTGATTTGGAAATGTGCTTTAGGATAGCGCAGATACATCAGCAAAGCCAAAGCCAAGAACTCAACCTTAATGGCTTAGAAGTCGGTGTAAAAATCGACACTACAAATCATCAAATCCTTCAAACATTTGTGAATCTTCCGCTCTATAAAAGACAAAAATACAATGCAAACAACGACATTGTGCAATCGTATGAGTTAAAAAATCTCACGATACAAAGCGACTATACTAATAATCCACTCTCAACGCAACGACTACTTAATAGCGATTTTTTAAGTTTTTTAAATGGTATTGTAAATAACATTAACATACAATTCAAATCTTTGGTATGGCAGGATTCTAAAACGCATCTTGTGCTTAATAACGCAAATTTAGAGATTCCCATTATCGCCCACGATAACAATTTAGAAGCAAATGGTGTGTTGCGACTTAAAAAGTTAAGCAACATTGATGATAAACGCAATATATTCCTTAGCCAAGATGTCAAAAATTTGGAGTTGCATTTTAGCCTTAAAAACATCTCTACAAGCATCGCAGATGATTTCTTTGATGTCCTCTTTATCCCAGAAATGCTTCATCAATACTATGCTCTCGTGTTTGTAGAAAAGGTTTTTTCAGGCAACCCAGAAATTGCCATTTATGATAGCTCGTTATTATTGAATGATAAAAAATTACGATTTAGCTATAATAAAACCTATGAGAATCAAAAAAGCCTTGAGCATTTTAGAATCTCTAGCCAATATTCCGCAGATGAACTTTTTAATGGATATGATGAACTCATTGAAACAAAAGACTTCAAAAAGCGTTTTATCAAAGATAAAGAGAGCAAGGAATTTGTCTATGATTATAAAAGCGTTGAGGAAAATGGCAGGAAAACCGTGCTCATCAATGATGAACGCGTGAAATTCTACTTTAATTTCTAAGGATTTGTAAAATGGTAAAAAAATATTTGTTATGGTTTTTGGGGATTTTTGGTGGTTTGTTTGCATTGCTTTTTATTATGCTCTTTACGCCCATTGGTAATGGAATCTTAAAGCCCATTATTCAATCACAGATTAACAAAAACACTCCAATAGCACTTGATTTAGAGACTTTTGAGTTGCGTGTATCGCGTGTGGCTGTGGAGATTAGACATAAAGATTCTATTGTGATTGAGATTAAGGGGGATTTTTCGCTTTTTACCCAAAGTTTTGATATTGCGCTTAATGTCAATGCAAAGGATATTGCTGTTTTTGGTGAATTGGTGGATACACCATTGCAAGGTGGATTCGTGCTTAATGCCAATGCAAAGGGAGATATGAGTAATGTGGAAATCACACTAAATAGCGACATTGCTAAATCAGCCACAAGTGTCAATGCCATCCTTAAGGATTTATCAAGCCTTCAAAGCCTTAAAGTCGTCATTAAGGATTTGCAGCTTGATGAGATTCTCGCAATGTTGGGTAAAAAGCCCTATATTGGTGGTGCGCTTTCGCTTGTCGCTGATGTGAGTGGCACGGATAACTTTGAGTTTAGTGGCGAGGCACATTTAGACATTAAGGGGGGGAATTTCTCACAAAGTGCGATAAAAAAGGATTTTGAGATTGAGATACCAAAGGCAGATTTTACTACCAATCTTCAAGTTGATTTTCAAAAGGATAGTATCGCGCATACTTTTGTCTTTGATTCTACCATAGGCGTGATACAATCAGATGGCACGACAAAGATAGACGAGCTATCAACTACAAGTGCTTATAAACTCAATTTTTCTGAGCTCTCGCCCTTTAGTCCATTGGTTGGGAGCAAGGTGCGTGGAGCATTTATCACTTCTGGCGAAGTGAAGGGCAAGGTGCAAGAGAATCTTGTCGTTGATGGAAGTGCTGGGATTGGGTTTTCTAACGCCAAAAACATTGACCAATCTTTGCGTTATGTGCTAAATCTTGTGAATCTCGCACCCGATAGCGCGACTTTGGAGGTAAAAAAGCTAAGTCTTGATAGGGCACTTTGGATGATATACCAGCCTCAATATGTTGATGCGGATTTAGATGCTAAGGTTGCTGTAAGTGATTTGTCTAAAAAACTTAATGCCAATGTAGTCGCTAATATCAAGGGTAAAACCAAGCAAGAAGCGATAAAAAAAGAATTTGATATGGATATGCCAGAGACGCCTTTTACTTTTGATGCAGATGCAGATATTAAAAAACTTGTGGGCGTAGCAAATGCAAAGTTTAGCTCGCCTATTGCTCTTTTTGAGGCAAAAAAAATCGCCCTAAATTTAGAAAATTTCGCTATTGAGAGTCCTTATAGCATAAATCTCCCTGATTTAACCAAGCTAAAATTTGCCACAGGAATGAAACTTTATGGCGACATCAAAGCAAATGGAAACTTCAAAAAGGCTGAGAGTTTGTATGTAGATTTTAACACAAAGAGTTTAGGCGGAGTTATTAGTGGGAAACTTGATGATTCCAAAATAGAGGCGAAACTTGATTCTGTAAATGCGCTTAATTTCCTCAAAATGTTAGGCTTAAAGCAATCTTTTAGCTCTATGCTTTTTGGGAGCTTCCATTATGATACCAACACTTCTAAGGGCAAGATAAGCACAACAAGCAAAGAGGGCAAAATTTTAGAGAATGATTTAACAAAAACCCTTAAGCAATACTTGAAATTTGATTTAGCAGGTGAAGTGTATAATGATATTTCTCTTAATGCAGACATTAACCAAGCACTTATCAATTCAAATTTTTCGCTTCAATCGCGTGATACAAAAATTAGCTCACAAAAGACAAATTTAAATTTAGATAATCAAAGCATTGATTCTAAGATTTCTTTACAAGTCAAAGATAGCAAGGTCGATGTGTATCTCACTAATGACATTTCAAGTCCTACAATGCGCCTTGATGCGAAAGATTTGCTTATTGATACTGCAAAAAAGGCTATCAACAAAGAAGTTGATAAGTTTTTAGAAAGTGAGCAGGGCAAAAAGGCTCAACAAGCTATCGATAAAGCGGCAAAAGACATTCAAAAAGAGGGAGATAAGCTCTTAAAACAGCTTTTTAGATAATGCTAAAATGCGCTTAAAGTGGCATTGCTGAGTAAATATCGTTTTTGGCACATTTGTGCTATGCTCCCATCGTGTGTAGCAAGCACTAGTGCCGCCCCCATTTTTTCTATGTATTCAAATAATGCTTGCATTACATTTTTTGCTGTGTGAGAATCAAGATTTCCCGTTGGCTCATCGGCAAAGATTACTAATGGCTTTTTGGTGAGCACACGCGCGATTGAAAGTCGTTGTTGCTGTCCGCCGCTTAGCTGTCCGATTTGTTGTTTTAGTGTATGAGCGATTTCAAATCGCTCTAAAAGATTCATATCGATTTTTTCTTCACTAAGAATGCTTGCGACTTGAAGATTCTCTAGTGCGCTAAATCCGCGAAAGAGGTAGTGGCTCTGAAAAATAATGCCAACTTCATAGCGTCTAATGGCGAGCAAATCACTTGGCTTTAATGAGTAAATATTGGTGTGTTTTGCAATATCGACTTCACCTTTTTTGGGTTGTAGCATTGTGGAGAGATTGTTTAATATGGTGCTTTTCCCACTCCCACTTACGCCCATAATCGCCATACTCTCTCCAGATTCCAAACTGAAGTGCAAATCCTCATAAAGCACATTTTCAAAACGATGACTAATACCTCGTGCGCGCAGCAATTCCATTAGTATGCCTTAAATGCTGTATTTTTCTTGGAAAGATAAAAGCCGTTCGCCCTCAGCATTAAGCGTGTATTGTTCATCAAATCGTTCTTTTAAAATCACTTCTAAGGAATCAAGCAAATGTTGCTCATTAGGAGAGTGAAAAATATCTATAATCACGCCATAAAGCTGGATATTTTGCAATAAAATATCAAAAAGTCGCCCCCTATCTTGCAAGTAGAGATTCTCATCTTCTTGGTATTGGCTTATGCGCAGTGAGATTCTGCTAAGTAGCTTTGGCACGATGTATGTATTGTTTAGATGTTTTTGCAACGCATTACTCGCACGCTCTAAAAGCTCATCAATCCGAGCCTTATCCATATAAATCACACAGGGCAAGATAGCAATGAGCCTATTGATATTTGCGCCTAAAGAGCGCGTTTCCCACTTGATAAAGAATCTATCAATAAGACCTATTTTGTGTATGGGGGATTTCATTGCTATAATGTCTCTTTTGAAGTATTAAATTTTTATCATTACCGCGAAATTAAAAAAAGTGCCCGCGTAATCTTGCTTATTCCATAGGCTAATTGCGCCGACATTAAGGACAAAGTTTAAATCGCGCGGATTTATCATTACGCCAGCTTTGAGAAAGGGATATTGAGATTGCACTTCCACTTCTTTGTAAGGATTAGAGCTTGTTGTATAGCTTGTATCAATGTCAAAAAGCGCGCCACCACCGATATATAAGAATTTTAAAAAGTTGATATTGAGCTCTCCGCCGATTCTTGTGCCTATTAGTGTGATAGTGCTATTGTCTTTTCCTTTTCTTTCCTTAATCTCTGGGATAAACACTTCGGCGTTTTTAGATTTGCTAGAGAATTGCATTCCCCCTACATTAAGAAGGGCATTTATGTTAAGCGATATATGCTCAAAGTCAATCATCGTGCCAACTTTAAGTGTGCTTAGAATATTGGCATTTTCGATACTATGTTTTACTTTATGAGATTCAAAAATGCTTAAATCCATTCCCATCACCAAGTGCGCTTCAATATCATCATCGTCATCATCAAATGAAGTAGCAGAGAATTCTTCTTTTTGCTGAGATTCTTTAAGCTCAAGGTCTTTGTTTTCTTGTAGCACGATAATTTGTTTAGAATCTTGGTCGCTTATTTTTGAGATAACATAATCAAAATCCCACTCTAAAGTGCCTTCCTTTAAATCCACAACACTCCACGAAAATGTGTAATCAATGCGTTTTTTGTTATCTGGGAGTTTGGAAATCTTTTGATGAATTTTTCCACTTAGTGAATAATTTGGTGCGATAAGCCCACCCTTTTTTACTATGCTTTCTTGGCTAAATTCTCCATCTTCGCGCAAATTTCGCACTTTGTCAATCGCTACATCTTTTTTGCCAGATTCCCAAGAGATTGCATTGGTAATGTCGATTTTTTTGCCATTTTTGCTTTTGCGAATCTCGCGCATCAGTTGGCGGGCGATGATTTCTGTGTCAATATCTTCTTTGGTTTTATTTTCAATATGTGAGAGAGCAAAGACTTTCCGCTCTTTGTTAGATTGAAAGTTTTTATTTGTATTTAAAAACTCTTGCTCGAAATGTTGTGCTGCTTTTTGTATGGCAAGCTCGACATCGTGGTTATCAATTCCCTCACTTACATAATCCACAGAATTTTTGATATACCCAACACTCTTTGCGCATACACAAGAGCTTAGCAGGATAGCAATAAGACTTAAACATCGCAAGAAATTCATTTTAGCAACCTAAATTATGAATAAAAATTAAAGTCTATAATATATCAAAAAAATATCAAAAAAACAAAGACTTTTTGTAATTTTTATACATTAAAGCAAAATAAATTGATGTATTTTGAAGTTTTTGCCTAAAGCGTGTAAATCCGCTTAGAGCGGATTTACATAGAATCTATTTGCCAAGATAGAGCTGTCTTGGGCGAGTGATTCTCGCGCCTGATTTGATATGCTCGATAACTTGCGCACACCAACCCGGCATTCTCCCAATAACAAAAATAGGCGTGAAGAGTGATACAGGGATTTTAAGCGCGCTTAAAATAATCCCGCTGTAAAAATCCACATTTGGATATAACCCTCTTTGTTTGAAATAATCATCACTTAGCGCGACTTCTTCGAGTTTTTCAGCTATATCACTTAAGCGAGAATCCATTTTGATTCCCTTTTTGTCAAATTGATTTTTGAGTGCTTTGATAGTTTTTGCACGCGGGTCATAGCTTTTATACACGCGATGTCCAAAGCCCATAAGTCTAAATGGGTCGTTTTTGTCCTTTGCTTTTTCGACAAATTTTGCGACATTTTTCACATCACCGATTTCATTAAGTTGGACAAGCACTTTTTCATTCGCTCCACCGTGTGCTGCACCCCAAAGTGCATTGATTCCTGCTGAAATTGCCGCATAGGGGTGTGCGCCTGTCGAGGCGACATTACGCACGGTTGTTGTGGAGGCGTTTTGTCCGTGGTCGGCGTGCAGGGTAAAGATTTTATCCATTGCTTCGACTTCTAGTGGAGTGATTTCTTGCTCGCCTTTTAGCGTGTGTTTTTGCCTATTGTGCGGATATGCACGAAGCATATATAAGAAGTTCTCTACATACGACCTGCTTATGTCAGGATAGATAAATGGTGCGCCAACGGAATTGCGATAAGAAAATGCTACAAGTGTGGGAATCTTAGCAATAATGCGCCGTGCCATTGTTTGATAGTCATTTTCTTCTTCCATATCTTTGTATTCAAAGTGAAATGTCGATAAAGCCGCGACAGCCGAGCTTAGATTCGCCATTGGGTGTGCGCTGTCTGGGAACGCATTGAAAATATTGATAAGCCCCTCGTGTAAAAAACTTCTATGACGCAATTCTAAGTCAAACTCTTGTGATTCTTCTTTGTTTTTTGGTAAAGAATCAGTGATAAGAAGTTTGCACACATCAGTAAAGCTGTATTTCTCTACGACCTCTTCAATAGGCATTCCTTTGTATAATAACACTCCATTTTGCCCATCAATGTAGCTAATCGTGCTTTTACAGCCCGCAGTGCTACCATATCCGGGGTCATAGCTAAAGATATTTGTTCGCTCAAAGAGCTTAGAAAAATCTACCGCCTTAGGTCCGCGTTTGCATTCAATAATGTCAAACTCAAAGCTTTGTCCTGTTTCATTGTTTGTCAGAGTTACTGTTGCCATTTGGCACCTCCCTAGTTGTGATAGTATTTTTCTAGTTTTGCATATTTTTCTAAATACAAAGTCAAATAAAATTTAACTATTTTATAAAATGAGTAGAATCGTAAAGGTTTTGCTATAATTATGGCAATTTTTGAAAATTAAAGGAGTGTGTTTTGCGTGTAATTTTTACAATATTACTTTGTGTGAGTATATCTTGCAGTGTTTTGTTTGCGAAGAGTTCTAAGGAGCAAATTTCACAGCTTGAGATTGTGATGGTTGGCGATGCTTTATTGCATAAGAGTGTTTATGATGATGCGGCAAGGAACGCTCAAAACAAACAAACACAACAAGAAGATTCTCATATTTCACGAGCTCTGGCGTTTGATTTTTACACAATGCTTGAGTATGTCAAGCCACTTTTGGAGAAAAACCATTTGAGATTTTATAATCAAGAGACTATTTTGGGCGGGGTTGCGCTTGGGCTTAGCACTTATCCAGCATTTAATTCACCGCAAGAATTTGGCGATGAAATGCTCAATCTTGGCTTTAATTTAGTCTCGCTTGCAAATAATCATACACTTGATAAGGGCGAAAAAGGAGTTTTGGCAATGCTCAAATATTGGCGTGAAAAAGAAGCCAAAGATTCCAAACTTCTTACTGCTGGGAGTTATGAGAGTTTAGAGGCACGAGAGAAACCACGAATTATGGAATCTAACGGGATAACTTACACAATGCTCGCTTATACCTATGGCACAAATGGTATCCCATTGCCTAAAGGCAAAGAATATCTCGTCAATGTCTATACTAAGGAAATGATACGACAAGACATTGCCAAAGTGCGTGATCTTGTGGATTTTTTGATTGTTTCTATCCATTGGGGTGTGGAGTATCAATTTACCCCAAATGCCGAACAAAAAGAGTTTGCAAAGTTTTTGGCACAAAATGGTGTAGATTTAGTCATCGGTAATCACCCTCACGCTATCCAGCCAATCGATATTATTGATAATACTTTGGTGCTTTATTCACTTGGGAATTTCATTTCAGGGCAAAAGGGCTTACAAAAGCAAATTGGTGCGCTTGTGAGTGTGAGTGTGCGTAAGAATCCTAAGGCGCATTCCAAACAAGCTGGTGAATTTACCCCAAAAGTGCGACTTGGTAATCTACGCGCAGATTTAATCTACACGCATTCTACTCAAAGCAAGGGTTTCAAACTCTACCCATTTACTCTTTTAGCAAGGTTAGAGCAGAGAGAAAAAATCCTACCAAATTTTGAGAAAGTCAAACAGGAATATCGTAATATTTTGAGTAAAAATGGCATAAAAATCCAATTTTATGAATAGTGTTACTCGTATTTCTCGCCCTTATTTTTTACACATTCCCCACGCACTAAGGAGCATTATTGCCACATTACAATCAAATGGTTTTAGTGCGTATGTAGTAGGGGGGTGCGTGCGTGATGGATTACTTGGTAGGGCAATCAAAGACTATGACATCGCCACTTCCGCCACGCCACAGCAGATTCTAGAGATTTTTACACACAGCACATTTTCGCCACTTCCCATTGGGATTAAGTTTGGCACGATTGCACTTTATCATAAGCAAAGCAAGCAACAATATGAAGTTACGACATTTCGCACTGATGGCGCGTATAATGACAATAGGAAGCCAGATAGCGTGCGTTTTATAGACGATTTGGAGCGGGATTTGTTGCGCCGTGATTTTAGTATTAACGCCCTTGCTTGCGAAGTGAATGACAAAGATTGTTGTATTATTGATTATGTTGGTGGGCTAAAGGATTTAAAAAGGCGTAAAATCGCGTGTGTTGGGAATCCAGATATAAGATTTTGCGAAGATTCTCTTAGAATCTTGCGAGCCTTGCGCTTTAGCGCGACCTTAGGATTTGAAATTGCTAAACGCACTCACAACGCCATAATGCGTAATATGGAGCTTTTAAGCAATCTCTCCGCGCAACGCATTGCGAGTGAGTTAGATACAATGCTTGTGGGGGGGAATTTTGTGCCCGTATTTAAGAAATATAGTGATATTTTTGTGTATATTTTTACACAATATTGCCAGAGTGGAGCGATTAAAAATGATAGCATAAAGACCATTTGCAAGGATTTATCGCGTTTTAATGGACTAAAACAAGACATACTTTTGTCCGCTAGGTGGGCGTGCGTGTTGGCATTGATAGAGCGACACCAAAGTGGCAGGGCAGGGCAAGTGCTAGAGAATCTTAAATATTCTAATGCGTTTATAAAGAAACTCACATTGTTTGTGCGATTTTACGAGGTGGATTTAGGCATAAAAAAGCAAAGCAAACTGCGCATTGCTCTTAAGCAGATTCTGCGGGAAATGGGTGATAAGGCGGGAAGGGAGTTTATCACCATAAAAATGTGTCTAATGAAAAAAAAGCACGCTATTGGCGTTAAAACTGCCCTTAGTGTCGCATTAAAGGAATGTTTTAGCTTACAAGGGCTTTGTATCAATGGCGATGATTTACGCACACTTGGGTTAAATGGTAAGCAAATTGGCGAGGTGTTAGAAATATTGCTTCAAGAAGTCATTTGTGGGAAATGTGCGAACAAAAGGGATATTTTGCTACTAAGGGCAAAAAAGTTACAAAAATGGTGAACACGACTGGATTTGAACCAGCGACCCCTACCATGTCAAGGTAGTGCTCTACCACTGAGCTACGCGTTCAAGTTTTTAATAACTAAGCCTTAAGGTTTAGCGTGTAATTGTAGCGCGTATTTGATAAACTTTTGTTAAATTCACGCATTATTGCCATATAAATGCAAAAACTCCATAACCGCAAGGATTATGTCGTCATAGCATATTGTTTGAAAAGTTCCCCGCGCTCTTTGTAGGAGCGAAATTGGTCTAAACTTGCAGCAGCAGGAGAGAGGAGGGCTACTTCATTATTTTTTAGCACTTTTTTAATGCTTGCTACGGCGTCTTGCAAATGCGTGCAAACTTCACATTCAATGCCATATTTTTGACTTAAACGCGCTATTTTTGTTTCATTGCTCCCAATGGCATAAATGCTAATCTTTGCGCCATTGGCGATTTTTCCTTGCATAAAGGCAAAGAGTGGCTCTAAATCCGCACCCTTATCATCACCACCCAAAATAAGGCGTAAATTCTCATATCGGCGCACTGCCTCGATTGTCGCATCGATATTTGTGCCTTTAGAGTCATCGACCCACAAGCGATTGTGAGAATCTCTAAACTCCTCAATCCTATGTGCGCCGATTTTGAAGCGATTGATAAGCGCGTAATCTATTGTGTTGCTTAGAATCTTAGCGATTGCCAAAGCAATGCAAGAATCAAGCAAAAACGGCTCTCTAAAGCAAATAGCGTTTATGTCAATTCCAAATTGCTCTGCGAGATGTTGAGAATCTGTATAAAAATACGCCTTTCCTTGATAGCTTTGAGTGGTGCTATGATTTTGCAACTCTTTAGGCAAAATCGCGCTTGATTCTTTACTCATTCGCGTTAATACACTTAGCTTATCGCTTACATAGTTTTCAAAACTCCCGTGCCAAGTGATATGGTCTTGTCGTATGGGGAGTAATGCGTAAATTTGTGGCGTGGCAAAATGGCTATAATGCAGGCTAAAAGAGCTTGTCTCTAAAATCCAAAGCGGTGTTTTATCCATATACAGCTCGCTTAGCGGTGTGCCGATATTGCCACCAGCACGCGCATTAAGAGAATCTAAAAGTAGGGTAGTCATCTCTGTGGTGCTTGTCTTGCCGTTTGTCCCGCTAATCCATACGCTACGAGGTTGTATCTCTTGGCTAGATTCTAAAAGGCGGTAAAAAAAGTCATATTCGCTAATGAGGTTTTTAGCACGCGCGAAGTGGTGCGTGGGTGCTATGCCCGGGGATATGATACATATATCCACATTACTTAAGTCGCGCTCATTGAGGTTTGAGAGATTATGTGGCGCGGTGGTGCTTGGATTAAACGCGCTTGATGGCAAAAGCTCGTTACCAAACTCATCACTGCTCGCTTGAGTGAATGTATCATCATAGATTCTCACGCTAAGCCCAAGAGTGTTGAGAAATTTTACTAATGGCTTCATTGTTACGCCATAGCCAAAAATCTTAATATGAGAATCTGCGTGCATTGCGCCTCCTTAGCGTATCTTTAGCGTGATAAGCGCGAGGATATTTGCCAAAATAGAGATAACCCAAAAGCGCACGATGATTTTATTCTCAGCCCAACCCTTTTTCTCAAAGTGGTGATGAATGGGTGCCATAAGGAAGATTCTCTTTTGGCGATATTTGTAACTCCCCACTTGAAGCATTACAGAGAGTGTCTCAAATACAAACACAATGCCAATAAGGATAAGCAAAATTTCATTGCTTGAGACAATCGCCATATACGCGATAAATCCACCTATCGCCAAGCTCCCACTATCCCCCATAAAGACTTCTGCGGGGTGGCAGTTATACCACAAAAATCCAAAAAGAGCCCCGATAAGCGCGCAACTCACTACGATTAGCTCCCCGCCATTGACCACACGCGGATAAAGCAAGTAGTTTGCCAGCTCCAAATGCCCCGCTACATAGACAAACACCGATAGCGTTATTAAAGCAAAAATGCTTGGCACGGTGGCAAGCCCATCAAGCCCATCAGTGATATTGACTGCGTTTGTAGTCGCGCTAAAAACGAGCATCCAAAACGCTAGACAAATAAGTGGCACGAGCACAAATCCCACAGAAAAGCTCAAATGTTCTTTCATATCAAAGAGCGGGGATTTGACAAATGGGATATAAAACTCCGCACTATGTCCAATATTTACAAGCACCAAGCTCACTACAAATGCCAGCATAAGCAACAAAGCCATTTTCACCCTCGCACTCATTCCAGCGTTTGAACGCGCAGCGATTTTCATATAGTCATCTCTCGCCCCGATGAAGCCAAAGCCAATAAGAGAGCCTATCCCAAGTAACGCATAAGGATTGTGTAAATCCATACAAAATGCGCACGCAAACACCGTGCAAAAGATAAACACCACGCCACCCATTGTCGGTGTGTTTTGCTTGCTTTGATGAGGGATAAACTCCGAAATAGGCTGACTTGCTTTAGTCTTTTTCGCCCACTCTATGAAGTAGGGCATTAGCGCGATACTTATGCCAAATGCTAAAAAGAAGCTAAGCCCCGCACGAAAGGTAATGTATTGAAAAAGGTTAATCCCAAATGTGCTGTATAGATAATAAAGCATTTCCTCTCCAAAAGATTTGCAAATAAGTTTTTATGCAAGCATTATAACCATAAATTTCACAACTCCTTAACTAAAAACGCAAAAAGCAACAAAGTTTGTTTGCGAAATTGAGTATATTTTTTGCTACATTACTCTCACATTAAATTTACGAATCTTATAAGGAAGCACAATGAGCAAAAAAGCCATTTTAGTCATCACTGATGGCATTGGATATAGCCCAAAGACTACTTACAACGCATTTTACCACGCCAAAAAGCCCACTTATGAATATTTACTCAACAATGTCCCTTACTCAATGGTGCGCACTTATGGGCTAAGCGTGGGATTGCCTGATTCTCAAATGGGCAACTCCGAAGTAGGGCATATGTGTATTGGCTCGGGGCGCGTGCTTTACCAAGATTTAGTGAGAATCTCCCTAGCATTGCAAAATGATGAGATTAAGGGCAATCAAGCCTTTAAAAGCGTGGCAAATAATTGCCAGATAATCCACATAAGCGGGCTTTTAAGTGATGGTGGCGTGCATTCGCATATTTCACACTTGCTTGGCATAGCGGAACTATGTGCGAAAATGCAAAAGCAAGTCTTTTTGCATTTAATCACTGATGGACGCGATGTCCTGCCACAAAGTGCTTTAGGCTACTTAGATTCTATCCAATCGCTGTGTGAAAAGTATGAGAATGTCCGCGTGGCGAGCTTGAGCGGGCGATTTTATGCGATGGATAGGGATAAGCGGTGGGAGCGCATAGAGCAGGCGTATAATGAAATGGTGTGCGCCAAAACTCCTACCACGCTAAGTCCAAGCGAGTATGTCAAATCTCAATATGAGCAGGGAATCTTTGATGAATTTATCACTCCTGTGAGTTTCGCGCCATTTAGTGGTATGCAGGATAATGAGGGTTTTATTTTTATTAACTTTCGCTCTGATAGGGCGAGACAGATTCTCCAAGTGCTTGGAGATGAGAGCTTTAGCGGATTTACACGCACCAAAGCCCCAAAGTTACAGATTGCTACAATGTGTGAATATGACGCAAGTTTCACCTTTCCTGTGCTTTTTAGCAAAGAAAAAATCACAAACACGCTCGCCGAAGTGATTTCAAAGCAGGGCTTAAGGCAGTTTCACACCGCCGAGACAGAGAAATACGCCCATATTACATTTTTCTTAAACGGAGGCATAGAAGAGGAGTTTAGTGGAGAGAAGCGCGAGCTAATCCCCTCCCCAAAGGTCAAAACCTATGATTTGCAACCTCAAATGAGCGCGCCACAAGTGGGCGATGCGGTGTTAGAAGCAATGAGAGAATCGTATGACTTTATCGTGGTAAATTTCGCTAATGGCGATATGGTGGGACATACGGGGAATTTTGAAGCAGGTATAAAAGCCGTAGAAGCGGTGGATACAGAGTTAGGGAGAATTATAAATCTTGCTAAAGAGCTTGATTATAGTGTGGTGATTACCAGCGACCACGGGAATTGCGAAGAGATGAAAGATGACCGTGGCAACACGCTTACGAACCACACGGTAGGCGATGTATGGTGCTTCATAGTGGATAAGGAAGTAAAACAGCTCAAAGCAAGCGGGGGGCTTGATAATATCGCGCCAAGTGTGCTAAAGCTAATGGGTTTGCCAGCACCACAAGAAATGAGTGAGCCGTTGTTTTAAGTTAGTATTCAATAAAAGTGGCGTTATAAAGCGTTGTAGAGTAACTAGAATCTAGGAAGTCAAAAGACTTCCCAGAGGTTGTTAAAACCCAAAAGTATAGCGCACAAAGGCGTTATAGCTTTGGCGAGCATCGACTTTATGAGTGATTAAACTATTTGGTGCAATGAGCGCATAGTATGTTTCATAATCAAATATTGTCGTATTAAACATAGGTATCATCGCACCAACTTCGATACTATGATACTTTAAGATATTTGTCCTTACCCCTACATTCCAATTTAGCGCAATCCCAAAGCGTCTATCCTCTGCTTTTGGTTGCGTAACATTATAATTTGAAAGTAAGATTTGATGAAACTGATACATTGTATCAATCCTCTTGCTTTTCCAATATTGGAATCCTATGCCAAGCCCACCAAATACACCAAGGTTAAAGTTCTCTCCCGCGATAATATTAAAGAGTGCTTCAGCGTTTGCTGTAAGGTTGAATTGATAGATAGAGCTTTTTCCACCTTCTAGATTTAAAACTGGCGAAGGGGCTTGCCCAAAGCTCACTGTTGGAGTTTGGAAGGTAAATTGATTGTAATAAAAGCTCCCATACGCTCTAAATCCAAAAAATGGACTAAAGAAATGCTTATATCCTCCTACCACACCATAGCCCGGACCTGTGTTAGTCGAAGTGAATTTTGGTGCTGTGGCTGGGAGAGTATATCCTGTTTGTCTTGGAATATCTTCAGTATAGACCAAATCCCCATACATAACCTGTGCACCCACAAACACACCACTCTCTTCTGCTTTAACCTGTGTGCTAGCAAGCACAATCGCGCAAAGCCCTGCTAAAAGGAGCTTATATATGCCCCCCCCCCCTCAATGACTGAGATTTAAGGCTTGCGCCTAAACTTTCGTTCTTTATAGAACTCATAGGATACCTCCGTAAAAGTGAAATATTAAATCGTCTCATCTCCTTAGTAATTACTTTACAGAATCTTAAACCTTAAGAAAACTTGAAGCAAATGATACAAAAAAAAAAAAAAACGATTTAATTTAAATCGACATAATACAAAAATTTTTAATCTTTTTCAAGGAAAAAAGTTAGATTTTAATAAATTTTCGCACTAAGTGATTGAAGTGCAATAGAAACAAAAATAATTCCAAAATGAAAGTTTTTCTTGCATTTTTGGTAAAATTTCAATAAATTTTAAGGAAAAGTTAAGTGTAAGCTAAGATTTTGCATTTATTTGGGTTAAGAATTTTTATTGCGTGCTAGAGAAATTTATGATTGCTTGAATATTTTGCCCTCGCGCATTTCCACTACATTGTTTGCGAGTTCGATAGTGCTAGGGCGGTGCGCGATTAAGATGATGATTTTATCTTTTCGCACGGCATTGATTGCTTCTTTGATTAAGTCTTCTGTTTGAGAATCAAGCGCGCTTGTAACTTCGTCTAAAATAAGTATATCGGGGTTTTTATACAATGCACGCGCGATTGCGATTCTTTGGCGTTGTCCTCCGCTAAGATTCGTGCCAAACTCATCTAAAATCGTGTGGATTCCATTAGGGAGGCTTGCGACATACTCCTCCATTTGAGCTTTTTTAAGAGAATCTAGGACTTTAGCTTCATCGATTTGCAAGCCATAAGCGACATTATGCGCAATCGTGTCATTAAAGATAAAGATTCTTTGTGTAACGATTGCGATATTTTCCCGCAGGGATTTTTGCGTGAAGTGCTTAATGTTTTCGCCATTGATGAGAATCTGTCCCTTTTGGACTTCATAAAGGCGCAAGATAAGGTTGATAAGCGTGCTTTTGCCCGAGCCAGATTTCCCCACTAGGGCAGTGATTTGGTTGCGTTTAAAGGTGAGGTTAATGCCTTTAAGCGCGTGCGTCTCCTCGCCACTCTCGCCATAAGAGAACTCCACGCCACGCACCTCTATGGAGTCTATTGGACCTTTAAGCTCTAAGCTCCCATCAGTGATATGAGGCTTTTTATCCAAAATCTCAAAGATTCTATCACTCGCTACAATCGCGCTTTGCATATAGCCCCATAGATTGATAAGTCGTTTAAGCGGTGTGTAAATCATAAATAACGCCGTGCAAAATGAAGCAAAAGATTCTGTGGTGATGTTGCCTGCTTGGATTTCTAAAGTGGCGACATAAATAATCGCACCTAGTGCCACTGCGCCTAGCACTTCCATAAGTGGCGAAGTGAGCTCGCCTACTTTGGTGGATTTCATACTTACGCGCAAAAACTCTTTATTTTGTCGCTCAAAGGTTTGAGATTCCAGCTTTTCGCCGTTGCTTGCTTTAATAATTTCTATGTTGTTAAAAATTTCGCTTAGCTTGGCGGTTATATCGGCGTTTTTTTCTTGCAAGGTGCGGGCGTATTTTTTGAGCTTTTTTACAATGAGGTTAATGGGGATTATGGCAAGCGGGATAATCACAAGCCCGATGATTGCGAGCTTGGGGCTTTGATAAAACACAACGACTAAAAACCCTGCAATGGTAGTAATCTCACGGATAATGTCTGTTACATAGTTTGAGACTGCCATACGAATGATACCAATATCATTGCTAATGCGCGACATTAGCTCGCCCCCGCGCATTTTATTAAAGAATCCTAAATCAAAACTGAGCAGATGTCGAAGCATTCTATCGCGCACTTGACGGACAATGTCTTGCCCAATGTAGCTCATAAAGTAAGATTGGATATACATTCCAAGTGATTTGCAAAAATACACAAACACAATGAGCGCAGGGACGATAAAGGCTAGAGTGTTGTTTCTCGCCATTTCCTCAAAGCTAATGCTAAATAATGGTGTATCTCGCGGGACTTTGCCCTGAAGTGTGCCAAGTAGTGGCTCTACCATATATGCTATACCCGCTTGTGAGAGTGCGGCGAGCAGTGAGCCCGCAATAGCAATGCCAAAACTCACATAGTGCCCGCGGATATAAGGAAAAAATTTCCTAAAAAAATCTACAAGGACTCGCAAGGGTTATTTCACCTCAAAGCCACTCTCTAAAATCGCTTCGGTAATTTGCTCTTTATCTGCTGGAGATTCAAACTCCACGCTAACACTCTTTTTAGCTAAATCCACATTGATGAGGCTCACGCCATCAATCTCGCCTACGAACTTTTCTACTTTATCTACACATTTTTGGCAGTGCATACCTTCGACATTGAGTGTTACTTGCATTGTTGCTCCTTAGTTGTAAAGTTAGAGAATCTTAAATCCTCTGAGCCTTGCAGCGTTTAGCACCACGGTAATAGAGCTAAAGCTCATCGCAAACGCACAAAACATAGGGTCTAAAAAAATCCCAAATCCACCTAGCGCACCGCACGCAATAGGGATAAAAATGACATTATACCCAAAAGCCCAAAATAAATTCTCTTTTATATTGATAATTGTCGCTTTGCTGAGATGATATGCGTTGAGAATCGCCTTAGTATTTTGGTTATACAAAATAATATCTGCGCAATTTTGCGCTATGTCATTCCCGCTGGCATACGCCGCACTTACACTCGCACTTTTAAGTGCGGCGGCGTCATTTACACCATCGCCTACCATTAGCACTTTTGCTCCCTCTTTGTTAAGTTTGGTTACATATTCAAATTTTTCATTTGGTTTTGCATTTGCTACTACTTCGTTAATGCCTATAACACTCGCACTTGCTTTCGCACTTCGCTCATTATCCCCGCTTAGCATCGCCACACTTAAGCCCTCTTTTTGTAAAGTAGCGATTGTGGGGATAACTTCGGCACGAAGCAAATCAACCAAGTATAACGCGCCTAAAATTTCCCCGCCACTTTTGCTATCGTGTGCTAGATATACAGCGAGTTTGCATTCGTTATTGTCAAATTTCTCTACACTAGATTGCGTAAGGTTTGGATTATCAAGTTTTAGGCATTCTACATTTCCAAGCACATAGCCCTTGCCCTTAATCTCGCCTTTAATGCCAAACCCAGCAATAGAGCTAAAGTTATTGACTGCTAGGCTTTGTGCGCCTTGTGCTTTGGCGTAATCTTTAAGCGATGTGGCGATGATATGCGTGCTTTGAGATTCTAAAGAATATACGATTGAGAGAAATTCTTTAGAATCTATAAGGCTTTGGGAGTTTTTGACTTCTAGTCCTTGTGAAAGCGTGCCTGTCTTATCAAAGACAATATGTGTAATCTCGCTTAGTGTTTGCAAGCAACTCGCATTTTTAAAGAATACCCCCATTTTGTTTGCCTTTGCTTTGGCGTGTAAAAATGCCATTGGTGTGGCAAGTCCGAGCGCACAAGGGCAAGAAATCACAAGCACAGCGATAAATATATCTAATCCAAAGGCAAAATCTCGTGCCACCCACCAAAAGCTCCCCGCGCAAAGTGCGATAGCAATCACTAAAGGCACGAAAATCGCCGCGATTTTATCGGCTAAGATTCCAATAGGAGCTTTAGAATCTTGGGCGTTTTGGATAAGGGTAAAGATTTGGCTTAGCATTGTTTGCGTGCCGACTTTAAGCGCGCGCACAAAGAGCACAGATTCTAAGTTTAGAGAGCCAGAGTAGATACGCGCTCCTTTATTCTTTAGCACAGGCACGCTCTCGCCGTTAATGCTTGATTCATCGACACTGCTACTTCCTTGCACTACCTCGCAATCAAGAGTTATCAAATCATCTGGCAAAATCTTTACTATATCGCCTATGGCAATATCTTGGCTTAACACCTCTTTAAAAGTCGCATTTGCATAGTCGTCTTGCTGAGTGTTTTTGGAATCTGATTCTAAGCGTAGGAGCTTTTTTTGGTTGATTTGTAAGAGAAAATTCGCGCTTTTTTGGGCGTCATCTTTGGAGGCATTTTCTATCGCCCTGCCAATCATCACAAAGCATAAAATCACGCACACAGATTCAAAGTATAAATGCGTGTGCGTGCCAAAAGCAAAGATTTCATACACGCCCTTAAGGCTATACACAAACGCTGCACTCGTGCCAATGGCAATAAGAGAATCCATTGTAGGATTTTTGGCAAACAATGCCTTAAAGCCTTTGAAATAAAAATTCCGCCCACAATGCGCCACTATAAGCGCACCAAAAAGCATTATGCCACAATCAAGCTGAAGCGAAAAGATGTGTGTCTCAAGCATTCCCACAACCGAGAATGCAAGCACTATCGCGCTAAAACATATCGCTAAGGCTAGCCGTAATTTTGGAGGCAAAAGTTTAGAATCTAGGGCGTTAAATTTTTCAATGAGACTTTGTGGATTTTTGAGATTCTCTTGTTTTTGCGATTCTTTTGGATTATGCAGGCTTGGCTCATAGCCCATTTTAGCAATGTAAGAAAAAATTTCTTGCAAAGTCGCTTGGCTACTATCATAAAGAATATGGGCTTTTTGTGTGATGAGATTCACCTCGATTTTTTTGCAATATGGCTTGCGTGAGAGCGCACGCTCTATCCCAGCACTACACGCTCCACAACTCATACCGCTAATGTAAAACTGCGCTTGTGCGTCTTGCTGTGTAGTGGTGTCTTGTTGAGAATCTGTCATATTGCCTCCTTTAAATTTTTGTCTATCGTAGTAGCATTAGGTAAATTTATGTTAATTTTAGGAATTTTTCTTTATATTATACATTACCATTATACAAGTTGTGTCTCATATTTGCATTTAGGGAATTTTTAGATAAAATACCTTTGTTTTAAAGAATGGAATCTAAAAAGTCATTGTAAGGATTAGCAAATGAAGCAAAGCACAATCACACACACACGCAAGACAAAAGAAACAGACATAACCCTAACTCTTAATCTTTATGGCAGTGGCAAGACAAAGATAAAAAGTGGCGTTGGGTTTTTTGACCATATGTTAGAAGCATTGGGTAAGCATAGTTTAATGGACTTAGAAATTCACTGCAAGGGCGATACGCACATTGACAATCACCATAGCGTAGAGGATTGCGGTATTGCGCTTGGCGAAGCATTGCATACAATTCTCTATCCATTAGCTGGTGTAGAGCGGTTTGGCAATGGAAGTGTGGTAATGGACGAAGCGTGCGTAGAGTGCGATATGGATTTGTCAAATCGCGCGTATTTAGTATTTGATACAAGCGCGTGTGAGCTTAAAGGCAAAGTTGGCGAATTTGATGTGGAGTTGGTGGAGGAGTTTTTTAAGGCGTTGTGCTTTAATGCTAACATTAGCGCGCACATTGTCGTCAAACGAGGAAAGAATCTCCACCATATTGTTGAGGCGATGTTTAAGGCATTTGCGCTTAGTTTCCGCCGAGCTATTAGCCCAAATGAGCGCGTAGGCACACCAAGCACTAAAGGAGTGCTGTGAAAAAGACAAAATTACTCTTTATTGATGTCGATGGCACGCTCACGCGTGGCGATGTGATATACACACAAAGTGGCGAGGAGATTAAGAAATTTAACATTAAAGACGGGCTTGCCCTTAATGTGTGGAATAATAAGTTGGGGCGTATGAGTGCGATTGTAACGGGTAGGGAATGCGAGATTGTCAAAAAGCGTGCCACAGAGCTTGGAATCCATTATGTCTATATGGGCGTGAGCGATAAGGGCGCGGTGGTGCGTGAGATTCTCACAAAGAGTGGAGTGCAAGCAAAAGAGTGTGCGTGCATTGGCGATGATGTGAATGATTTACCGATGTTTAAACTCATCGCGCAATCTTACGCGCCCAAAGATTGTGCGAATGGAGTGAAAAATCGCGTGAAATACATTCTTAAGACAAAAGGCGGAAAGGGCGCAGTGCGCGAGATGATAGAGCATATTTTACACAAGGAGAGAGATAATGGACTCGCACAATATTTCGCGTAGCGTGTATGGATTTTTTATTATCTTGCTTCTTGCAAGTCTTAGTGCGGTTGTGTTTTTTCGAGACGATAGAGAGCAGATTAAAGATATAGGGCACGAGATTCCAAACATTGAAATCACAAACTTTGATTTTTCTTTATTGCAACTTGATACTTTTGCTTTGCACGCAAAAGGAGAAAAGCTCTTTCGCTTTGCGCAGTATGATGAGGCATTTAATTTCTATGGGTATCAGCCAGATTCCCAAAATAAAATCCAAGAAGTTTATGCACCCTATGTCAAGGCACAAGAGAAGTTTTATTATTTTTCTCAAGGGTTGCAATACACAAGCGGAAATGGCTTAAAGCTATGGAGTGAAGATGGCGTATATGATTATAAAAACGCTCTTTTAAGAGGGCGGGGAATCTTTACTCTCAAAAACGCTGGGACGGATTTACAAGGGCAAGATTTGGTGTTTAGCCACCGCACAGGGGTGGTAAGTGGCACAAATTTAGAGGGAACGATTTTATTACAATGATAATGGAGGCATAAAATGAAAATAACAAAAACAATACCATTGCAAGTGTGCGTGGCTTTTGGAGTGTTTTTTAGCGCGTGCTCAGAGCTCACAATGAGTAGCTCGAAGTTTCAAACTTCACAATCTCCTTATGAGCAAAGCGACCAATATAACGCCGCTGGAGATTCTGTAAGCACGATAGGGGGATATGCGAGCGATGATTCGTGGAGCGATACCTTTAATGAAATAAGCAAAGATAATCCTGCAAAAGACACAAAAGACAGATTAAAGGGAACAATGAAACCCTACAAACAAAATGGCAAGTGGTATCACCCACAGCAAGTGAATTTGCACGATAGCTTTGATGGTATAGCGAGCTGGTATGGGCTAAAATTCCACGCTAAAAAAACTGCAAGTGGTGAGAAATACGATATGAACGCCCATACTGCCGCACACAAAACAATGCCAATGAATACTATGGTGCGCGTGTATAATGTCGAAAATGGCAAAAGCACGCTAGTGAGGATAAATGATAGAGGTCCATTTGTAGAGGGGCGCATAATTGATGTAAGCAAGGCTGCCGCTCAAGACCTTGATATGATGAAACAAGGCACAGCAAAGGTTCGCCTTGAAGTGGTAGGTTTTCAAGGGGTGGTAAATGTGGATTCAAAAGAAGTGCTTAATGCTGATGAAATGCTAAGAGAGGAATTTGAAGTAGGTGATACGCCAAGAAGTATTACGGGTGGGAAATTTGCCATACAAATTGGTGCATTTAAGCGTGTAGAGGGCGCACAAGAGACAAAAGAGAAAAACAATATTTATATGCCCTATGTCGTAAATATCATTAAGGGCGTAGATTCCAATAATGAAGAAATTTATCGGGTAATGCTTGAGGGATTCCAAAGTGAGGAGGAAGCCAGAGACTTTATGAAAACACATAGTAAGGATTTTGAAGATAAATTTTTAGTGCGCGAGTAAGGCTGGCAAAATCCCGCGCACATACACAAAGCGATAGAGGGTTATTTTTTTAACGCGCTATATGGAAGTTTCGCTTTGCCAAACTCTACGATTTTGCCGTGAAATCGCGCATACACAAAGCCTAGCCCAAGATTCTCAAAGTCCTCTCCATAGAGCTCGCTCACTCGCCCTAGTTCGCCCTCTAAGCCACTCATAAAAAATGCTTGAAGGTTTTGGTAATCCTCAAATTCTATCCCAAGCCCACTAAGGAACTTTTGTGTATATTTATCCACGACCATAATTTCGCGCCCACACATATAATTTAGCACGCAATCCGCGCTTTCAAATCCAAATCCCTTTTGTGCTAAGAGCCAATCACGCGAGAGATTCTCTTTTATGTCTTTAAAGTTGCAAAAAGTTTGGAGTAAGTTTTGTGCGAGATTTTGTAGGCGCACTGCTTTTTGGTTTTGTAGTCCTACAATATGGCTTGCAAGCACAGAGACTTCGCAATTTGCGATATTTTCAATCATTGTGTAATTTTCACGCTCAATTTCACTATCTTGCGTGAAATCGACCATACATTCCCCGTTAATGTGTGGGATAATGCCAGCATTGCGTAAAGATTGCAGTGATTTTAGGACATTTTCCCATTTGCTATTTTGGGTCAAAATCGCACCAATGGCTACTTCAAAGCTCCCAGCATTCGCCCACCACCATTTTGGACTATGCGCCAAGAGATTGAGTTTTTTTAGCTGGTGTAAAATATCAATGCACTCAATCATAGTAACACTCAATCACCTTGTTCTTGTGTTATTTCGCTTGTATTCACAAATTCGCTATATGCGCTCAAAAGATAGCTTTTAAGGTTTGCGAGCACATTCTCCCATTTTCCCATTTCGCTTTGTGGGAATCCAAGCACATTAGGATACCACACACTTTTTACGCCATTGCCATATCGCCAATCATAGCGTTTATTGAGGAGCACAAGCGTGCTTTTCCCCATACTCGCGCTTAAATGCGCAAGCGCAGTATCAATGCTAACTACCACATCGAGATTCTCTATAATTTGCCTTGTAGCATAAAAATCGCTCATTTCTTCCTTGCAATCGTGCAAGCTAAATTGCTCGCAAATTTCACTATCTACTCCCGCGTGGTTAAGGCAAAAGATTTCTTGTGTGGGGAAAATCTCTCGCAACATTGCAAAAAGTGGTTTTGGCTCGATATTTTTGAGTGAAGATTCTAAAAATTCAGAATCTGTGCTAAAGCACACGCCAATCTTTAAGCCCTCGCGCGGCTCTTCTTCTAAGCTCCCGCGTGCGAGAGCCTTTTTTACCTCGCTTTTATACGCGAGATAATGTGCGTTTTGGCTTACACTTTGTGTTGTCTCAATTTGCAAGGCAAGTGGCAATGAAAGCAATGAAATGCTTATATCCACACGAGTTAAATCAATATCGCTAAGATTTGAGATAACCATTACCTTTGTCCCAAAGTCCCCGTCAAATATATCGCTAAAGAGTTTTACAAGTGGCTCTTTAACAAAGAAAATTACTTCTTTGGCATTATTGACTATATCACATAAAAATCTCCCAAACATAATGCAATCGCCAAATCCCTGCTCATAATACACAAGCACGACTTTTTTTGTAAAATCAACCGCATTTTGCTCGCCACCATTGTAGAGATTTGGCAAGTCTGGGAGCATATCTTTTTTACCCTTTCGCGCTTCATAGACCATAAAGCCCTCTTTAAATTGGTCTTTTTTCAGCAAGAAATGCGCGTAGTTTATGACAAAATCTATATTGCTAGAATCAAGCGCAATAGCGCGCAAATAATATTTCTTTGCATCTTCAAATTCTATATTTGCGTAGTTGAGCGCATTTGCGTAGTTGAAGTAAAACACCGCATCATTTTCAAAATCTTTTTGAATCTCTTGAAAAATCTCTATCGCATCGGTAAAAAGCCCGATTTTAATGTAAGTATTTGCTAAATTTATCCCCGCTTGCTTAAATCCGCGTTGATATGCCATTTGATAGAGTTCTATTGCCTCTGGGAATCGTGAGAGGCTTACTTGTGCGTTTGCGAGGTTAAACATCGCTCCTAAATCATTTGGGTCAAGTTGCAATGCGATTTTATAATGCTCAATAGAGCTTAGCGCGTCTTCATTATCCACATAGGCTTTGGCAAGGTTGAAATGCCAAGTGGCGTTTTTATCAAATTCTGGCATTTCTTGCAAGCCAAGTTTGAGAATCTCCACTGCTTGCTCTGGCATTTGTGCTCGGCGGTGCGCTTCAGCGAGATTAAGCCATAATCCCTCACAGAGACTATATGCGACTTTGATAGCGAGGTTGTGGGATTTTAAGTCATTCATCAACTCTGCTTTATGCTCGCTATCTTGCTTTGTTGTGTGCATTGCTTTGATATTTTGGGCTTTTATATTCTCATCTTGCGTTGCGTCTTTTTGTGCATTTTGGGTGCTTGTATCATCTTGCTCTTTATCCTCTTTATCGGACACTTTTGGGGTGTTTTGCTGGAGTTGGGCGAGGTTGCCACGCGCTAGACTAAGCCCCTTGCTTAAGTATTCAATCGCGTGTGTGTGGTCTTTGAGTTCGAGCATTACGAGCCCTGCGAGATTCCATATTTCCACATCGAAGTGGTTAATGCTTAAAATCTCTATACAGAGTGCCACGCATTCGTTGTAGCGTTTATTTGTAAAAGCCTGCAAGCAGAGTTGCTTTTTTAGTGTTATTTCTTTAAGCTCTACGCTTTGGGATTGTCCGTTATGAAAGTCTTGCATTATCCGCCTTAAAGATTATGTTCGTCTTAATGTAAAAGCAAATTTTAATCCCTACAAGGTGCAACCACAAAAGTTTCAAAAAAAATTGACATTTTAAATTTGTCTTTAGATTCTTAACAAAATGGCGATTTGCTGAAGTTATTTTAAGCAAAGGATTTGTATAATCCGCCCTTAATTTTACAGGAAACTACTTCTAAGGAGATTTACAATGAAGTTTTACAGCAATCTTAAAATTGGCACAAAAATCATATCAGTGGTGTCATTAGTCCTTGTGTTAGGCATAGCGTGTTTGGCTTTGGTGATTAACGGGGAGGTTAAGGAGGAGATACGCCAAGATGTGCGTAAAATCCTAGAGGCGAATACCTTGCGGTATAAGAACTTTATGACTGGGAGTTTTGATGAGGTAGCTACACTTGGTGTCTCTGCTGTAAAGAAACTCAGCACTGAGTATGTAGAAAATCGAGGTGGCTTTGTCAAAGAAGCCTATGATGAACTCTCAAATATGTTGTTAAATTCGCGTTGGAGTAACTATGCTTTTTTGTATATGTTAAATCCTAGAGATTCTGATGTGAGTAATAATCTTATTTTGACTGATAAGGGTCGCTTGGTGCTGACATTAAAAGATACAGGTGGGAAGATAGAGGTTCTTAAGGCAGCTGATTCACTTGTCGAGCTACCAGCTATCCAAGAGGCTGTCAAAAGTGGTGGCTCAGCCTTTGGTTCTCCTGAAATGCTAAAAATAGGCAATGATGAGTTCTTTGGCGTGATAATGTGTGGTCCTGTTATGAATAAATCAGGTGAAGTAACCGCAATCTTAGGGGTGGTTATTGACTTAGCAACACTCTCAAATCGCCTTGCTGATAAAAAGCTCGATATTTATGAGGGCAATGTCCGCTTTATCGTAGATAAAAACGGCACAGTAGCTATGCACAGTGCTAATGACAGCATAAAGGGTGGCAAAATGACAGAGTTAAACAAGCACGAAACTGCGTTAAAATTGTTTAACGAGGGTGTTGTAGCTGGCAAAGATGGATTTTATCCTTATAGCACTTATGGCACTAATTTAGAGGGTGTGGCGTATGCCTCGAGTTTCCAAGTGGGCGATGAGAGCTTAAATGAGCATTGGACTATCATCACTACTGCTCCTAATAGTGAAGTGTATGCGCCACTTTATAAGTTAAGCCTTACTATCATTGGTTTAAGTGTCATTATGGTGGTTGTGGTGGTGCTTGTAATGGTGTATTTCGTGCGCTCTCAAGTGGGCAATAGAATCGCCATTATCTCAGCTACACTGCTAAACTTTTTCCGTTATTTAAATCACGAAAAAGTGGAGTTAAAACCTATTAGAATCCGTGCAAACGATGAGTTTGGTCTAATGGGCGCAGCAATCAATGAAAATATCCAAAAATCCCAAGATAATTTGAAGCAAGATGAAGAGGCGATTTTACAATCTGCTGAAACTGCCAAAGAGATAGAATCAGGCAATCTCACCGCAAGAATTATCAAAAACCCAGCTAACCCGCAGTTAGTGGAGCTTAAAAATGTGCTCAATAAAATGCTTGATACACTTCAAGAAAAAATTGGGAGCAACATTGTAGAGATTTCGCGTGTGTTTGATTCTTATACGAAACTTGACTTCACCACAGAAGTAAAAGACGCAAAAGGAAGCGTGGAATTGGTAACAAACACTTTGGGTAAAGAGATTAAAGTAATGTTAGAATCAAGCGCGGGATTCGCCAAAGAGCTTGATGAGCAATCAATCGTCTTAAAAGAATCAATGCAAAAACTTACCGAAGGCTCTCAAAAGCAAGCAAGCTCACTAGAGCAAAGTGCTGCTGCAGTAGAGGAGATTAGTAGCTCAATGCAAAATGTCAGTGATAAAACCACAGAATGCACACATCAAGCTGAAGATATTAAAAATATTGTAGGAATGATTAAAGACATCGCAGACCAGACAAACCTCCTCGCGCTTAATGCCGCTATTGAAGCTGCACGCGCGGGTGAGCACGGGCGAGGATTTGCTGTGGTGGCTGATGAAGTGCGAAAACTCGCAGAGCGAACTTCTAAATCACTGGGCGAAATCGAAGCAAATGTCAATATATTGGTGCAATCTGTCAATGAAATGAGTGAATCTATCAAAGAGCAAACCGAAGGATTAGGACAGATTAACGAAGCAATCGCTCAACTAGAAAGCGTAACGCAAGAAAATGTCGAAGTGGCAAATGCGACAAATGAAATCACTAAGAGAGTAAATGGTATCGCTGATGAAATCTTAGAAGATGTCAATAAAAAGAAATTTTAAGGCGACATTTCAAATTGATGTGGGGTAAAAGCCCCACTTTTTGCTCGTCATACTGATGGCGAAGCCTGAAGTATCTTGACTAAAATAGAGATATTTCGCCTCGCTCAATATGACAATAAAGACAAGAGGGTGTTTTGGCTTTTGTAAAGCCTCACTATGACACGCTTATAACGCCTCACATAACGCAATCACACTAACTCTGCCTTGCAAAAATGTATGATATTTGGAATCTATACGCACTTGTAGCATTTCTTTACTTGGCGGAGTGGCTTTGATATGAGGATTTAGGATTCCTAATTTTACCCCGAGTGCTCCAACCGCACACGCTCCCGTCCCACACGCTCCCGTAATGTCCTCTACACCGCGTTCAAAAGTGATATATGAAACATTTTCTTTATCATTAGCAAAGGCGACATTGACATTGGCATTATACTTTTGGCGCAAGTGTGCTAAAAATGCGTTATCTTTACTCGTGGGTAGCGCGTTATCGTTGCTAAAGCAAATCAAATGTGGCACACCGCTATCAAGCAAATACCAATCATTCCCCCAAATGCTCTCCTCTTTGACTTCGTTAAGAAATTCACATTTACCAAGTGAAGATTCTACAATGTCATTATTTTGCGTATCAATGGTAATTTCAATAATGCCCTTATCGCTTAAAAATGTGTGATGTAACGGGGCAATGCCTTGTGTGTAAGCAAAATGTCCTACACACCGACTCGCATTGCCACACATACTTGCTCTTGAGCCATCTTGATTGAAAAAAAGCCATTGATATGCGGGCTTTGGTGTTGTGCTCTCTTGTCCTTTTGTTGTTTGCACGATTACTAAGCCATCAGCTCCAATCCCGCTATGACGCGCGCAAAGTTTTACAGCGAGCTTGTCATAATACTCTAAATCCCCCGATGCAATCGCGTTGTAAATTAAGAAGTCGTTGCCATTGGCACAATATTTAGTAAGTTTCATACACTCTCCTTGTATTGTTCTGTAATCATTTCTAAGATTTTGTGTGTTTGGCTTTGGAGTTGTGCCAAACTTTGCGTGTTGGTGATTACAAAATCTGCCTGCGCCTTTTTGACTTCAATGTCAATTTGAGAATCTATGCGGGCTTTAGCATTTGCCATATCAAGTGTATCTCGCGCCAAAATGCGCTCTAAGCATACTTCCTTTGGCGCATACACCACGAGGCAAAATCGCGCAGGGTATTTTTGCTTCCCACCAGATTCAAAAAACAGCGGAATATCTAAAAAATAGAGATTTCTTTGTGCCTCTAGCTCACGCGCTTGAGTGAGAATCTCATCAGTGATTTTAGGGTGCAGGAGAGATTCTAATTGTTTTTTGGCTTGCTTGTTGTGAAAGATTATCGCGCCTAACACCTTTCTATTGACAACGCCATTTTCACATACTTCATCTCCAAAGAGTTGTGTTACTTCTTGTGCGCAGGATTGCAAAATGCTATGCGCGATAGAATCTGCACAAATCACGCTATGTCCTAAATCTTGTAAAATTTTGCTCACAGTGCTTTTGCCAGAGCCAATGCAACCTGTGAGCACTACTCCATAATGCAAACCATTCATTTGCTTTGATTATCCCTTAATGCAATGGCTCACAAATTTAGAGTAATTATCCAAAATCACTCCGCCCTTGCGAAATCCTAATCCACAACTCTCATAAGCAAAAAACACATTTGGTTGGTAAAAGTTGCCATTATGGGTGTTTTGCTCGACAAATGCTTGATACACTTCTTTGTGTGAGCCATATTCTCCCTCTTTAGATTCTATGATTGCTCCATTAGAATCTAAGATTTTGATATTTGCCCCCTCGCGCCCAAAGGAATGCTTACACACTTGTTTGCTTGTAAGTGGGGTAAAGCTCGCTGGCAAAAGCAATGGGTGATTAGGGAATAAATCCCATAAGATTTTTAGCATTCGTTTGCTTTGAAACATTAAAGAATAAGCGGGATTAAGGAAAATAGTGTTTTTATTTCTCATCATTTCGCGCATAATTTGCGCAAGCTCTGGCTCATCAATAGCGATATTTTCCCACGGGATAAGTTTGAATAAAAATTCGTAATTTTGCCCGCCAAACGACACGCCATCAGATTCTGAAAACTCCACTTCATCAATGTAAGCAAACTCTCCCTCAAAGCCCGCTTCTTTGGCAAGCTGGAGTAAAAAACGCGTGGTGATTTCCTCCTCCACATTGCCCTTGACACTGCTAAAGAGGATTTTCCACCCCTCATATAAATGCTCAAAATCCTCTAAATTAGAATCGAGCGTGATGAGTCGCTTGAAGTTATCACGCAGGGCTTGAGAAATGTCATTAAATTGCAGATTCTCATCTTTGCCATTTGCTTTGAGCATTGCCCATTGGATTAGCGCACTTTCATAGAGCATTGTGGGAGTATCAGCATTAAATTCTAAAAGTTTAATGGGTTTGCCATCAAGTCCCCCAGCTAAATCAAATCGTCCATATAAAAACCAATGAATATCCTCCTCCCAGCTTTGTCTAATCATCTCGTGTAGCACAGGCGGAATGTCAAGCTCAAAAAGCAAATCATTTTGCAAGACGAATTCTCCTGCTTGTGAATACATTTCAAAAAGTTCATTTCCTGCTTCATAAAAGGCGTTTGCTTCTTGCTCACTTATGGTGATAAGCTCATTATCAATGTAGGGTGTGCTGTCTAAATCTGTATGCCAGCTAAGTCCAATATCCTCTAGCACTTTGTTGTCTATGGGGTTTAGTGTTTGTATTTGCATTATTTTCCTTTCGTTTGTGTGAAATTTAAAAATCCATTATACAACAATCAAAAAAAAACCGATAGTATCATTCCTAAATCAAGTAATAAGGAGCAAAAATGAAATTAAATAATACAATAGGCAAAAAATTCTTATCTAGTATCGCACTTAGTGCTGGGCTTGTGGCGAGTGCTGGTGCAGCTGAAGCTACTCCATTTGGATTCATCGGTGCGTATTATTCTCAAGGCACAAGCGGAATGCCCGTAGATAATGGCAAGCAAGCAGGATATGCTAGCGCAGCAGCACATTTGGGGCTAGATGTTGGCTTTGGAAGTGGTTTGAGTTTTGGTGTTGGTGCTTGGGGTGCGTTTCCATTCTACCAAAATTATTTTGGGATTGATAAAACTGATGGTGTAGGCGATAGAGCGTTTCCAAATACTTGGGAAGTTTCTGATTTGTATGTCAAATATGATAATTCTGTAATTTCTGTGGCTGGCGGACGCTTTGATGTGGGGAGATTCTATCACGGCGTAAATGGTAAAGAATACACAGGAATGGATTACCTTTGGGGTAACATTCAAGGCGTGGCATTTAATCTCAAGGCAAGTAGCTTTGGCTTTTGGGCGTTATGGATGAATTCAAAACTCGGCGTAAATGGCAATTACAATAGAATGAGTTATGAATTAGCGAGTTTTAATAACTTTGTGAGCTGGAAGCACGGACATAAAGGTGAAGTCTTTATGAGCGGACTTGATTTTGATTTTCAAGGATTTAAGCTAAGTCCATTTGCCTTTTATGATACAAATATCCAAAATAACACAACAACAGGCTCTACCCCTATCCTTACTGCTGGAGCGAAGGCGGTTATTGATGTAAGTGTGAGCGGGTTTGAATCTATCACTACTATTCGTGGATTATGGCAGGATTATAAGATTGCTGGCGTTAAAAACAATCCCTTAGTGTTATGGATTGATGAAGAGCTTATATTTGCTGAGATTTTTAAGTTTGGTGCTGGATATATTGCAAATAACCAAGATTCAGTGATTTTGTATGGCAATGATAAAAGTCGATTTTACGGGTATCGTTCAAATGCTCCTTACGGGCACACAAGCCCCATTTATTATGGTGGAAAGACAGGCATTTGGTATGTATTTGCTGGGATTAAGCCAGATTCTCGCTTAGAGCTTGATTTGCTTGCTTCGGGTGGGGATTATGATGAGTATTCAGCGGTGCTTAGCTTTCGATTCTTTGGTGATGAAAATGCAATCAATGGCAAACTTGGTGGGGGCTTTGTAAGCACAAGACCGGGCTGGGCTGATGAAGTAAGAAGTCGCAATAATGCGATTGCCTTTGTAAAGTTTTCTTTCTAACTTTATTATAATAAGAATCTAGCTCTTTTAGGGGGTTAGATTCTCATTACTTGCTTTTTCCTAATACGCGCAAAAACTCCGCTTTGACATATTTTCGCAATTCGCGTAACGAGGGAATGGCTAAATCGCCATTGAGCAAATCATTTTCCAAATCGCTATCCAAAAACTGCACGGTTTTGCGCGTGTGCTTGTCTATGCCGACTTTGCCAGAGAGTGAGAGCTTTTCGCCCCCTGTGATTGGGGATTTGATGAGGTGTGTATTTTCACCATTTATCCGCGCCCAAGTCATTTTGCTTACCAATCCCACATCATCGCGTATGCCAGAGTTATACGCATAGCTTCCAATCCCAAAGCATAGAAATTTTGTGGGATTATAGCCATTGTCCTTGCACCAGCTATATACTGCGCGTGCGCGCTCCACCGTGATAGCATCGCCATAGATTATACACACTTTATTTAGTCCGAAATACTCATCAACAAGTCTTATCACGCCCTTTCGTGCGCGCTCATCATCTGCGCTCGCATCGCCTGTGAGGATTAAAAACGGGTCTCCAGAATCAGGACGCAACACGATAGGAAATGCGCGTTTTTGTATCATTTCGCTTGCCTCTTTGTCGCGTTTTAGCTGCTCGATAATCTCCCATAGATTCCAAGTGTCTGAGACGATTGATACCATTGATTTGGGAAATGCGCTCATAATGCGCTTAAAGCTCTCCACTTCATCTTCTTGCCCGCCTAGACACATTACGCTATGCTCGCTTGCGGGGATTGAGCCTACGAGATGGGCTTGTGCGCCGTATTCGTCATAGAGATTTTTGAGTGCCATCATAGAATCTGTGCCATTAAAAAACAAAATATGTCCCATCGATGAATTATAGCAATCATCAATGCCGTTCATTCCGCGCTGTGCGAAATCGTGGAAATTATAACTCTCATCAAGGTAGCTCCCTAAGCAATCATATTCTATGCGCTTAAATCGCGCGGCATTTGTGGCGACAAGGCAGGATTTCCAAATCTGAGAATTTAAATAAGTTTCGATGAAATTTACAAACCAACAATGCTCATCTTGTGTGGATTGAAGCGTGATAATGGGCGAGTGCGAGGGGATAAAGCTCCCTTCAGGCACGATTTTAAACCGAATTGGCAATTCTTGGGGGAGGCTAAGCCATTTGTCGATAAGAAATTCGTAGGATTGTTGGGATTTATCTAGCTTCATAAAATCGCTGTATAAAAACTCTAACCCTGCTTTGATTGTGGATTTATCAGTGGCTTTAAATTCTGCATAGAGGGCGTGGAGTTTGGCGATTGCTTGGCGCATACCAAATGCTACGATATGCCCATTTAGCGCGCTTAAATCTAGTCGTGGATTGCGACAATAAAGTGTGCTATACACGCATTCTAAGCCTTTGGGATACATTGCGGCGTGTGTGTATTTATAACAATCCGCGATAAAAAGTAGGGTAGGCAATGCGGGTGGTGTAGTCAAGGTAGTCGGTGTAGAATTATTTGTCGTCTCTTTTGTCATTATAAATCCTTGCTGTTTTATAATGACAAAGAAATTTTCGTGCCTTTTGGCGTGGTTTTTGGTTTGTGCCTGCTAGATTTGGGCTAAATGTGGGCTAGATTTTCCATAGATTCTTAGATTTTGCAAAATTTTATGTGGCTAGATTTTTATAAATTTTGCTAAATCTTGCCCGCAGAGCCTAGCACTTCCATTCGCTCGGCGATTACCGCGCTCATCGCTTCCATAGCGGGTGTGAAAAACTTGCGCAAATCAAACTGCGTAGGGTCGTCATTTGCCACTTTTCGCACTTGCGCCATAAAGGCTATACGCAAATCCGTGTCGGTATTTACTTTGTTGATTCCGCCCTTTACTGCTTCTTTTAGAAAGTTAAATGGCACGCCTTTGCTGCCTTTTAAATCCCCGCCTGTGGAGAGGAAAGACTCGCGCACATACTCTGGTATCGCGCTTGCACCGTGCAGGACTAGCGGGATATTGGTGCGCTTTTTGACTTCTTGGAGGCGGGCAAAATCTAGCTTTGGCTCGCCTTTAAACTTAAACGCGCCGTGGCTTGTGCCAATGGCTGGGGCTAGAAAATCTACCTTGCTTTTGGCGACAAATTCTTGTGCTTCTGCGGGATTGACTAGCACGGCGTCTGCCTCGCTAACTGAAATATTATCCTCGATACCTTGCAATCGCCCTAGTTCGGCTTCTACACTCACGCCTTTGCTATGGGCATACTCGACAACCTGCGTGGTGAGGGCGAGATTTTCACTAAACTCGTGGTGAGAGGCGTCAATCATCACGGAGGTAAATCCCGCGTCAATGGCCTTTTTGCACGATTCAAAGCTCGTGCCGTGGTCTAGGTGGAGTGCCACAGGGATATGGCTATATCGGCTTGCCATCGTGCGTGCGAGATTTACCACCATATCGATGCCGAGATATTTTATCGCGCCCTCGCTTGCTTGGATAATGAGCGGGGATTTTGCTTTGTCAGCGGCTAAAAATATCGCATTTAGCATTTCAAAATTGACAAAATTAAACGCACCCACGCCATAGCCTTCTTTATGGGCTTTTTGGAGGATTTCATTTCCTGTAACTAGCATTGGATTCTCCTTGTAATGTAAGATGAGATTTGTATCAAATTCACGGAGAAATTGTAGCTAAATTTTCATTATAAAATCAGGGTGAAATTTATAAACTTTATTTTTTACTTTGATAAGAATCCCTGTATTTAAAAGTTGCTTAAAGGTTTTTACCACCGTTGGCTTGGATACATCAATGTTGGCGATAATGTCCTCATAACTCCCGTGAAATACACTATCTTCATCTGAATGCTCAATAAGATACCTAATAATCTCAATTTTTTTACCACCCACAAAAGTCCCTATTGCTTTAATAAGGATATTTTGTGATTCGATTTGTTGGGCTTGAGAGAATGGGAGCATTGTCTTTTGCATCGTGCGTAAAAGCCCGCTAATGTCAATGGGCTTTACCACATAATTATCCACTTTGAGTTCAATAGCATCAAGGAGATATTTTACTTCTGTGTGTGCTGTGGTGATGATTACAGGGATATTTGCTTGGTTGGATTTACGGATTGCAGAGATAAACTCTAACCCATTCATTTTTGGCATTAAAATATCTGTAAGCACAATATCAATTTTGTGCATACTAAAGATTTTCCACGCCTCTTGTCCGTCCTTTGCGGTTATAAGCCTACCGACATAATCGCCCAACACCATTGAAGTGAGATTAAGCGTATCCTCATCATCTTCAACATAGAGCACTGTGAGCTTTTGTAAGTCTTGTATTTCCTTACTTATTTCCATATTTTAGCTTGTCCTTTCGCATTTTTGAATAGCATTTGGTTTTAATGGAATCGTGATACTAAATAAACTACCATTATAAGTATTTTGTCCTAAAGATTCAATATTTTTCACATCTATTTGTCCAAAAAATTGCTTTTCAATGATTTGTTTTGCCATATAAAGCCCAATACCTGTGCCTTTTGCCTTATGTTTCGTTGTGAAATAAGGCTCAAAAATTTTTTCCATATTATTTGGCTTTATTCCGCCTGCATTGTCCTTGACATAAATGTAGAGATTCTCCTCATCTTTACCTATGGATATTTGTATGAGATTTATATCTCTAGGATTTTTTAGTCCCTTAAATGCGTCAATAGCATTATTCACAAGCACAAAAATCACTTGAGTAAAGGTATTTTCATAGCCTAAAATTTCATAATCGCCATTAGAAAAATCATTTTGCGTAGTGATTTTATTATCCCTTAACACGGGGTTTATAAGCTCCAAAGATTCTGTAATGGCATTTTGGATACTAAAATATGTTTTTTGCACTTCTGGGCGGAAGAAATTACTAAAACTCTCAATAGTCTCACTCATATTTTTGGCGATTTTTAGTCCATATTGTGTTTGTGTTTGTATGAATTCCTCGCTCAGTTTGCCATTTTCTTGTTTGGTTTGGAAACTTTGAATGAGTAATGTAAGTGAATTTAGTGGCTGTCGCCATTGATGAGCGATATTGTGGAGCATTTCCCCCACCGAAGCAAGTCTTGCTTGCTGATAAATAAGTAAATCTTTTTTTTGATTTTGGGCGACTTCAAGTTCGATAGATTTTTGGAGGTTGGTGTTAATGTTTTGGAGTTCGAGTGTTTTTTGCTCGACAAGATTCTCTAAATCTGCATAACTCTCATCAATAGAATCTGCAATACTTTTAGAAAGGAACAAAAAAGCCCCCGCAAGCACACTCACAAAAAACCCAAGCAAAATAAGACTTGAATGATAAATAGAATCACTAATAGCTTTATTGTGTGTAGAGAGTTGTATATTGATTTCAAAGAGCTGTAAAAACAATTCATTAAGCTTTTGTGTGTCTAAAGATTCTCCTAAAAATAAAAAATCTATTTGCTCCATAATGTCTTGTTGTTGATTAGTGAGAATGTCTGTTTGCTCTCCTAATTCTTTTGTGTAGTAATCTTGGTAAAAAGAGTGAATTGCTACTAAAATTTTATGCCTACTTTCTTGTTCTTGCAATTTATGTTTATACCGCTCCCAAAGATTTTTTATTTTGTGAAGCTGTGTGGAATCTTCGACATTGTATTGGCTTAAAACCAGAATCTGATTGTAAGTCATATTTGTTTGAGTTTTGGTGTAATTTCTATCATAATCACCCTTTAATCCTGTAAGTGAAAGTAATCCTGTGAATGAGCAAAGCATAAATGTCGTGCCAATTAGCCACATTAAAATACTTGTTTTTTGTTTGGTTGAAATATTTTTAAAATATCCTTTGGTGCGCGTTAGCATTTTTATTTTGCCCCCCATAAAGATTTCATTTTATCCCTTTTTGTAATGTGGTTAAGTTTAGAGATTGAATGGGTTTTGTAACTACTTCTTAGAGCGCAAAGCCTCTTTTATCTCTGTATTATTGAGATTTTCAATGACCTTTATACTACCATAAATCCGCAACAATTTTTCTATTTGTGCGTGCGTTAAGTCGCGTTTATCTCCTAGAATCTTAATGCGCGTAAGCTCTTTGAGTTTTGTAGCACGATGAAAGGTAATGGCAAAACGATGCGCCTCATCACGGAGTTTTTGGAAAAATTGTAGTTTTTTATCACTCGGAGAGAGTTTGTGTATGCCCTTGTGTGAATGCAACATATCATTTGCGCTTCCCTTTGCCCTATGGGCTTTCCCTGCTATTTTATGTTTAGCAATGGCGATAATATCCACATTCGCGCCACTAGATTCTATAATTTCGCGTGCAAGATTGAGCTGCGCACTTCCACCATCAATAAGCCAGCAATCAGGCGGAGGATTTTCCTCAAATTTATGCGCACGCCTTGTGAGTAATTCACGCATTTGGGCGTATTCATCGCGTGCTTGTAAGGAGAAGTGGCGATATGATTGCTTAATAAAGTCGTTATTTTCAAAGACTATCATTGAGCCCACACATTGACTCCCCGCGTGATGAGAGGTATCAAAAACTTCGATTCTATACGGCGTGTGGGTGAGGGCAAAAAATGTTTGAATTTCTACTAAAAGTTCGTTGTATTGACTTGTTTGGATTTCTTCTAAGCGTAAAATTTCTGTCGCATTATTGTTTGCTAGTGTGATAAGCTCGGCTTTTTTGCCTTTGATTGGTTGGAGAATGGGGATTTTTTTGTTAAATTTGTCATAAAAAAAATCTTGGAGCTTTTCTTTATCGCTAAACTCACCAATATCACTAGGCAACAAAATACAATCAGGCAAAATGGGAGGATTTTTGGCATAATGAGAGAGTAGGGCTTGAGAATAAAGCGCGTGTATTTCATTTTGAGAGGATAATGCACTATTGTGCGCGATGATATAATCACTTGAATTGACGCGTCCATTGCGCACAAATAGCTTAAACAAAATCACTCTTTGATATGTCTTGCTTGTGTGAGAATCTGCACTTGATGAAAAATTCACATTTGGCGCAAGAATACTAAAAATATCATAATTGCTTATGTCTGCTAAATCAATGCTGCTCTGTATTTGCATTTGTGTAATTTTTTTTATCATATCGCGTAGCTTTGAGGCTTCTTCAAAAGCCTCACATTTAGCAAAGGATAGCATTTTAGATTCTAACATTGTAAGAAGTTTTTTCTTGTTATAAATGAGTTCTAGGGAATCTTGGAGTATGCTAGCGTAGTTTTCTTTAGAGATTTTTTGCTCACAAGGCGCACTGCAACGATTGATTTGATAAAACAAACAAGCTTTTTTGCCCTTGAGGCAGGATTTTTTTTGCACGAGTTTGTTGGTTTGTAAAATACCCTCTAAGAGCTCTTTTGCGCCAGAGCTAAAAGGACCAAAATATTGCACTTTTTGTTTTTTAATGATTTTGCGTGTGATACTAATGGTAGGAAAATCTTCAGATCTATCGACATACAAGTATGGATAGGTTTTATCATCGCGCAATAAAATATTATATTTTGGTTTAGAGGCTTTAATAAGGGCATTTTCTAGGATAAGGGCGTCTTGTTCGCTTGTGGTAACAAGCGTTTTAATATCATTGATTTGTGCTACCATTGAGGCGATACGAGGACTTAGATTGGCACTTTTGGCAAAATAACTTTTTACGCGTTTATTGAGATTTTTTGCTTTCCCCACATACAAAAGCCTCCCTTGCGTATCATAGAACTGATAGATTCCACATTTTTGCTGTATGTTTTGTATAAGATTTCTTAAATCTTTCATTTAACCACCATTACGCCTAAAAATAAGCTATAATTTAACACTAAGACTCTAAATGCACAATATTACAAGAGGCAATTTGCTACAAGGAGTATTTGCGCGCTCTTATGAGGACAAGCCTTGCAAGGGTGATTTTAAGGATATATGATGAAAATTTGCATTGTCGAAGATGATACTAACTTCCGAAAGGCACTAGAGATTACTTTTGGTGATTATCCACAATATGAAATTGTGAGTTTTAAAAATGCTAAGGAAGCACTAGATGGCATTGATGAAAGTTTTGATGTCGTCATCACTGATATAAATATGCCTAAAATGGACGGATTGCAGTTTTTGAGCGCATTGCAAGAGCAGGGTAGCAGGCATTATAAAGCTATCGTTATCACAGGGAATGCCAGCGTGCAAAATGCCATAAAAGCAATACGCTTGGGCGTAAAAGATTTTTTAATTAAAGAAAAAAATATTGAAAAAGAAATGATTGAGGCACTAGAGCGCATTGCTAAGGAGCAAGAAAGAGAGCTAAATGCGCTAGATTCTAAAGCAAATACCCAAAAACTTCAAGCAAGCGCGCCAAAATCACCAAGCAAAAAGAACACAGAGGCAAACCTCGTGGAATCTAAGCGATTTATCGCTACTTCACCTGCATTAGAGCAGGCAAAAAAAATCGCACTCAAAGTCGCTCCAACTGATGCTAATGTTTTTTTGATGGGACAAAGTGGCGTGGGAAAAGATGTATTTGCAAATTTTATCCACGAAAATTCAAATCGCGCCAAATCTCCATTTATCGCTATCAATATGGCAGCAATCCCTGAGCATTTATTAGAATCTGAATTGTTTGGATATGAAAAGGGCGCATTTACGGACGCTACAACACAAAAACTCGGAATCTTAGAAGTCGCAAATGGCGGGACCGTGTTTTTAGATGAGATTGGCGAAATGCCTATTGGTTTGCAAGCCAAACTTTTGCGCGTGCTCCAAGAAAAAACACTTACAAGGCTTGGGAGCTCTAAGGAAATTGTTATTGATGTGCGCTTCATCTCTGCGACTAATGCTAATATATCCCAAAAAATCACTCGAGGTGAGTTCCGCCAAGATTTGTTTTTCCGCTTGCAGACAATCCCAATCTTTATCCCACCACTTAGCGAGAGAAAAGAAGAAATCCTCCAAATAGCGGAGTATAAACTCCAAGAAACTACGCAAAAATATGGTTTTGAGCCAAAGAGTTTTAGTGAAGATTCTAAAAAACAAATGCTTCAATACGCTTGGCACGGGAATGTAAGAGAGCTTTTGAGCGTGATTGAACGCGCAGTCATTTTAAGCGATGGTAACGAAATTAAGCCCGAAGACTTAGCATTGCAAAGTAGAGAACGCGTATTTGGGAATCTTCAAGATTCTAGCATTGCAGATTTGGAAAAGGAGCTTTTATATCAAATGGTGCAAAGAGAAGATGGCAATATGCAAAAAATAAGCGATTTGCTAGGAATGAGTGAGAGTGTCTTGCGCTCAAAAATCGCTCAGTATGGAATCTAAGACCAAAGGAATTGCAATATGATAATCAAAGACGCCACAATGTGTGATTATCGTGGGAGCAAAAAGGGTTGCTTAAAGGTTGAGAATGGCATCATTGCGGAAGTAACGCAAAACTTAAATGAAATGAAAGAATATCAAACACACGAGATATATGAGGCAAATGGCAAACTCCTTATGCCTGCTCTCATTGATATAGGCGTGTATCCTAAGGCAAAGACACTCTCAAGGAACAATCTCACCACGCTTTCAAAGAAGGCTTTAAATGGTGGATTCTCTACTCTTTTACTTTTTCCACAAAGCACGCCAGCTATCGATAATGAAGCCATTGTAGAGCTGGTAAAAAGTCTTGATATAGCCACACAAGTGCATTTTATCCCAAGCATAAAGCCTACTATCACGCAAAATAGCGATAGTGCGAGCCCTCATAAACTAAGCGATATAAGCAGGCTGTATGATAATGGTGCGCGTTGCATTTGCACCAATAGCGATATTGATGGGAATATGCTTATACGCATAGCCCAATACGCCAAAATGCTTCAAACACCTATCATTTGCCTCCCTAAAGAAAGCTCATTATCACAAGGCGTGCTTTTTGAGGGTGAGTTTGCGGGTAAATTAGGATTGCCAATGATAAGCTATAAATCTCAAAGCACAGAAGTGGCTAAAATATGCGAAATGTTTGTGGATTGCGATATTACATTGCTTTTAAATGCTGTGTGCCTCCCGCGTAGTGTGGATATTATCCAATCTTACAAAGCACAAGGCTTAAAGGTGCATACACAAGTAAGCTTACATCATTTGATTTTGAATGAAGAGGTGTGTGATAATTACAACACCGCTGGCAAAATTACTCCACCACTTTTGCCAGAGAATTTGCGCGTAGCATTATTGGAGAATCTTAAAGGCGGTAAGATTGATGTGCTTAGCACTTTGCAGTGTGCAAATTTCAACTCGCAAAAAGACCAAGTGTTTGAATTGGCGGAATCTGGGATTGATTGCATTGCCTTTGGTTTTGCCCTTGCGTATGATAGGATTTTTAAGGCACATAATATTGAGCTTAGTGTGCTTTCAGCATTGTTTTCACACAATCCTGCGAGAATCTTGGGGCTTAATCGCGGAAGTTTGGAAGTTGGAGCGGAGGCAGAGTTTATCATCGTCAATGAGGATTCTCACACGCTCATAGAAGATTCCTTTTCGCCGTATAATGGAGTAAAGTTGCGCTCCAAAGTGGAAAAAATCTATTGCAATGGGACAATGCACGAGTTAGTATAGTTTAGAGTGTGGATTATGATGAGAATTTGTGTATTATGGGTTTTGATTCCGTGTGTTGTGTTTGCCAAATCATTGTTTTCCCCTGACATTAACGGGGTTGTTGTGGAGGAATTTTTCGCACAATATCGTGTGGTATTTTTGTATTTTGCCTTGCTTTTGTTATTTTTTACCGCATTAGTAAATCTTATGCAAAAGCATTTTGTAAATGTTTTTTTACATTTGGGGTTGGTGTTACTTTTTTTATTTATTATGATTGGGAGTGTTTTTGTATCGGCTAATCCAAATGATTCTAAGATGTTTTTCCTCTCTAAAATTTCAATGTTTGTTTCGCTTGGAGTATTTTTGAGTATGTTACCCTGCTTTATAATGAGTGTGTGTATCCATTTTGAGAATCGTGCATATTTTTTTGAGTTAAGCGGTGCTAAAAAGATTGCAAATAGCGCGTTATCATTTTTTGTGGGTATTGGATTGGTTATTGTTGCTTTTGGTTTGAGTGTATTTTTAAGCAAAATTGGAGCGGACATAAAACAGAAAAATTTTGACAACATCTCTATTTCTCTCATTCTTTCACTATGCGTTTTTGTAGGGATTTTATATGTGATTTATAGAGAATCTAGCCTTGCCACGCACAATGCTAGTCAAAGGATATTATTCTTTTTGCAGCACGGCTCGCTTAGTTTTGTAGCCATACTTGCGATAAATCTAGTAATGCGATATTTGCTCTAAAACGATTCTTTTAAGAAAAAAACTTTATAAAATTTTTGGAAAAAACAATCTTTTCTAATTCTTTTTGTGTGAGATGTTGATTCTCGTTGTTGCCAGATTTAGCTAGCAAGGTGCGTAAAATCTCCACACACGATTCGCAAAATGGCAATGGATAATCCGCATACCACGCTGTGGTAACATTGCCTTGTTGCACAGTGAAGCTAAAGGAATTTTTTTGCGCTTGCACTAGGCTTAAAAGCGGATTTTTGGAATCTATGAGTGCTAAAAACTCATCGCACGCACAAAAGTGTAATTTCGGTGCGCCAAAGGCTTGAAAGTCTTTATAACTCACCACTTTAATATGCCCAAAGCATTGCAACACTTTGCCATTAGGCAATGTGAGTGTATTTAGTCCAGCAGTGCTTTGGACATTGGCAAAGGGTGCACTGATTCCATCAGTGCTAATGAGTTCTTTGAGCTCTTGTGAAAAGTTGTGAATCTTATTGAGTGATTCAATGGTTTTTTCAAACATTATCCACCGCTACTTATCCACACTGATTCTCTATAATATCGCACAATGCGTGGATAACAAGGATATGGACTTCTTGGATTCTTGGTGTATCGTTGCTTGGGACGATGAGATTTATTGCACACAATTCATTCATTGCCCCGCCATCACGACCGCTTAGCCCGATATTTTTACACCCAATTTCTTTACCAATTTTAAAGGCATTGAGCACATTAGTAGAGTTCCCACTTGTGGAGATTCCAAAGATTATATCGCCTTTATTTGCAAGGGCTTGCACTTGGCGAGAGAAGACAAATTCATACCCATAGTCGTTGCCTATGGCAGTGAGTGCGGAAGTATCCACACTTAGAGCTATGGCAGGAAGTCCTTTGCGCTCGCGTTTATACCTCCCTGTGAGTTCAGCAGCAAAATGTTGAGAATCTGCCGCACTCCCGCCATTGCCACAAATAAGCACTTTACCTCCGTCTTTAAGGCATTGCACTAAAAGTTGCGCGCTTTGCTGGATAGAATCTAGCATTGCAGGCAAGGCTTTTGTGCTCGCTTCGATGTGTTTGTGAAATTCCTCTGTAATAAAGTCGCTAAAATCTTGCATTACAAACTCCTTATTTTTTCTATGATGTTGCTACTTGATTTGTTGGGGACAAATTCAATTAAACGCACTTCTTTGACAAATTCACTTCCAGCAATTTCCTTACCTTCATAATCCGCCCCTTTGACTAAAACATCAGGGGCGAGATATTTGATAAGTTCGCTTGGCGTAGATTCTTCAAAGATTACGACATAATCTACACTCTCCAAACTCGAAAGCACAAAGGCTCTGTCCTCTTGTGTGTTAATAGGGCGAGAATCACCCTTAAGTGCTTTTACAGAGCTATCACTATTAAGCCCAACGATAAGCATATCGCCTAATGCACGCGCTTTTTTGAGGTATTGAGTATGCCCGCGATGGAGAATATCAAAGCACCCATTGCTAAAGACAATTTTAGTGTTTTTGTTGTTTGCCCTAAATGTATCTAAAATACGCTTGAGTTGTTCTTTTGATAGAATCTTGTATCCACTAGAATCTTTTATCTTAGCGTGCAAAAAATGGTCAATTTCAATATGTGTGGCGTTTGCACTACCAACTTTGCCGACCACCACCGCTGCTGCCATATTCGCAAACTCACTTGCCTTATAAATGTCTAACCCAGCACTTAATGCAAAGCCAAGAGCAGCAATCACGGTGTCTCCAGCTCCCGTTACATCATAGACTTCTTGGGCGAAAGTGGGAATCTTTTGGCATTTGCCCTCATCAAAGATTCCAATCCCATCTTCGCTTAGCGTGATAAGCGAGATGGAGAGATTGCAAAGTTCTTTAATCTTTAATCCAGCTTGCAAAAGACTTGTATCATCGTTAATAGTTATACCTGTGGCTTCTTGGGCTTCCTTTTTGTTTGGAGTGAGTAGAGTTGCGCCTTTATACTTCGTGTAGTCCTTGCCCTTAGGGTCGCAAAGCACGAATTTATGCTCCTTTCGCGCAAGAGTGATGATGTGTTGCGTAAATGTGTAATCTAAAAGCCCCTTGCCATAATCTGAAATAATCACACAATCCACTTTTTTAAGCAAAGATTGCAATTCATCGCGCACTTTTGCTAAAAGCGTAGAATCTACACTAAGCGCACTTTCTCTATCTACGCGTAAAACTTGCTGGTGTGAAATGATTATGCGCGATTTTTTGGTCGTTGGACGCGAGGAATCAACAAAAATATGGCTAATATCCACACCAAGTGATTGCAAGGTTTGTGTGAGCCATTTGCCATTTTCATCATCGCCTATCACTCCACATACGCTTACTTGTGCGCCAAGAGCAATAAGGTTATTTACTACATTGCACGCTCCACCTAAGCGATTGCTTTCGCTTTTGACATCTACGACTTGCACAGGGGCTTCGGGCGAAATCCTCTCGCATCCACCCCAAATGTAGTGGTCAATCATCAAATCCCCAACTACAAGGATTTTTGGACTTTTATTTTCTAAATCAAACATTTTTGCAATGGGTTATTTTTTAGCGATTTCTCGCTCATAGATTCTCTTAATTTCTGGGACATACACTTTTATAGCTTCTTCTAGGCTAAATCGTGGTGTGTAGGATAAAAATTCTTTTGTGCTTTGAATATCTGCTTGCGTATGGTTTTGATAGAATCCATAAGGATTGTCAAAATATTCCACTTCAAATTCGCCTAATTCTGCTTTGAGTGTATTTACTACATCATTAAAACTCCGTGCTACGCCTGTGCCCACATTATAGATTCCGCTTTTTTGTGCTTCTATTGCTTTGACATTTGCTTGAATGACATCTTTAATGAAGACAAAATCACGCTTTTGCTCGCCGTGCTTAAAAAGTCGCACTTTTTTGTGCTCTAATGCTTGGAGTCCGAGTTGTAGCACCATTGAGGCGGTTTTGCCTTTATGATATTCTCTCTCACCAAAAACATTAAAATATCGCAATCCAATGAGTGGAATCTGTGGCTCGCACGCAATTTGTCTGCGCGAAAAATAATCCATATACAACTTAGAATACCCATAGACATTTTCTGGGACTTCGCCTTTTCCTACGATATTTGGCGCACTTGAGTTTCCATAAGTCCCAGCAGAGCTTGCATACACAAGCATAGCACCTTGTTCTTTAGCGATATTATAAATATTTCTAAAGGCTTCAAAATTGGTCTTTAGCACGAGATTCTCATTTGTGGTGGTGGTATCTGAAATGGCAGCTTGGTGGAAAATGTAGTCAAAATTGCGCTTGGCAATGCGCGCTAAATCTTCATCATTGGTAATATCACCAATGATAATTTCATTTTTAAAATCCACAAGATTCTTAAAACTTCCCAAGCTTTTTAGATTTCCATTTGGGAATCGTTCATCATTGCGAAATGTATCAAACACAACTACATTTGCCTTTGGATATTCATTTTGAAAATACAATGCCAAGTTGCTTCCCACAAAGCCAGCTCCGCCTGTAATAAGGATATTTTTACCCTCCAAGTCATCATAAATGTATTTCATTTTTGCTCCTTTCGTCTTTTTAAGTTAAGTTTTGCTGTGTGATTATAGCGCGTATTTGGCTAAGATTTGCCACAATGTGTAAATTTGTGAAGTGCGTATCCTCAAAATCGCCTGATTGTATAAAACGCTGTGGCAGTGTGCAATCTATAAGAAATTTATTTTGCACACCTCCATTTTGTGCACATTGCATATCTGTGATTTTATCACCGATAAATAATGAAGTGTGTAAATCAATATCAAATTCACTCAATGCTTGCGTAATCATTCCGTGCTGTGGTTTGCGACAATCGCAATTTTTTTCTGGTAAATGAGGGCAAAAATAAATGCGCTCAAAGCCAAATCCAAGTCGTTTTGTGAGTTGTTCTTGCATAAAGGTGTGTAGAATTTCCATATCTTGCTGTGTGTAAAGTCCGCGCTCAATGCCTGATTGGTTGGTTATTACAAGGAGGAGAAATCCTTGCTTTTTTAACTCTGCCAAAAGATCAAAGATTCCATCACAAAAGACAAAATCCTCTATTTTATAAGTATAGCCCTTGCCATTTTGGTTGATTACACCATCTCTATCAAAAAACGCGCATTGTTGCACTATTGTTCCCCTATTATCGTATCTTTGATTTTGGTGATTTTTAGTTTGCTAATGCGTGTGTTGTCCATTTGTAGCACTTCAAATTTGCACGCGCTATCTTCACATAAATCACCCACTTCTGGCAAGCGTCCTAAAAGTCCAAATACATAGCCGCCAATGGTAATATGGTCGCCTCGCTCTTGAATATCAACATTAAGGAGTTTTTCAATATCATCAATAGTAATTTTCCCGCTTACTTCATAGACATTTTCGGCGATTTGTTGGTATTCTTGTGTTTTTAAATCGTGCTCATCAGAAATATCGCCCATTACTTCCTCGATAATATCCTCCATTGTCAAAAGCCCAGAAGTCCCGCCAAACTCATCAATAACCAAAGCAGTATGCACTTGCTGGCGGTTCATCATTGTGAGAATCTCTGAAATATACGCACTTTCAGGCACAATAAGCATTTTACGCACGAGATTTATCATATTGCTTTCTTTTTGACTGATAGCATTTTGGAGTAAGTCGCGGATATGCACCATTCCCACGATATTGTCTTTAGAATCTCTATAATAAGGATAGCGCGTGTGGTTTGTCTCAAGCACGATTTTCATATTTTCTTCATAAGAGTTTTCCGCACATAGGCAAATCATATCTTTTCTTGGCGTCATAATCTCCTTTGCTACAATATCCCCAAAATCTACTGCGTTTTGGATAATTTCTCCCTCAACAGAATCGATATAGCCCTCTTTGAGACTCTCACCAACGATGATTTTAAGCTCCTCATCGGAGTGGGCTAGCTCACTTTCTTTCGCCTGCTTTATCCCCATACGGCGCAAGAAAAATGCCGCAAGTAAATCAAACAAACGAATAAAAGGATAAAAAGTAAGCCAAAAATAATGCAGTGGCTTAGCGATAAAAAGCACCATAGATTCTGTTTTGGCAATGGCGATAGACTTTGGCACAAGCTCGCCTAATACAACATGCAAAAGTGTGATAAAAACAAAAGAGAGGGTGATAGAAAGTATATCTATAAGCGCACCATTGCCTTTAAAGGCAAATTCAAAGAAATATAAAATAAAACTCCCAATGCCATCTTTAGAAACCCAACCAAGCGCAAGAGAGGCGAGCGTGATTCCAAGTTGGGTCGCGCTTAAATAAGTATCGAGGTTAGAGGTTATTTTGAGCGCAAGAGTAGCATTTTTTTTGCCATTTTTAGCAAGTTCTTCTAGCTTACTTCTGCGGACTTTGACAATGGCAAATTCGCTTACAACAAAAAAAGCATTCAAAAAAACTAGCAATAATGCTAAAAGAAAGAAAAAGCCCGAGTGATATGGGTCCAAAAATACTCCTTAAATTACGGCAATAGTTTTGCTATTACAACCTTAAAGCATAAACCACGACTCTACAAAAACTAACCTTAAAAGCAACTTAAAAATTATTTTTATCATTCCGTTGTGTGTAAAATTGCACCTGCGACTTAAACTTTACACAAAACAATGTCATTATAGCGTGAAACTATACGCCACAAGGATATTTACCACCATTCCCACGAGTAAAAGTGGCGTAGAGCGTTTCACAAGTGCTATTGGATTTATTTTGGTGTATCCTGCAAGCACTAAGATTCCGCCTGAGATTGGCGAGGCTGCGCGTCCTAAGCACGAGGCGATTTCTATGGGTAGCACTAAGACCATCGGGTGAATCCCGAGCTTTGTGGCAATATCTGGAGCGAGCTTGCCAAAGGCATTAAATGCCGCGATTCCGCTCCCCATAATTACGGTGGCAAAATACACGATAAAACTTAATAGCGTTATGGTTAAGATAATAGCCGATGCGCCCATATTTGAGATGGCATTAGCGATGATTCCTATGCCTCCAAGTGCCTTAATGCCTTCTGCGAAAATTCCCGCTGCGATGATAATCGCCACAACGGTAATAAAAATATCTGCCATTGCGCGTAGGATTACAAGCATATCTTCGCCTAACTTTTTACCATCACGGTGGCGTGCAAATTCTATGATAAACACAAGTGCGATACTAATGAAATTTGCCGTGATGACATCAAGCTTCACGCCCATAAAATACGCGCTAAATAAAAACACGATAGGCAACCACGGGAGCAAGATATAAAATGTCGGACATTGAGGATTGATTATTTTAGGGATTTCTACCTCTTCGTTGTTTATGCCCTTTGCTTTATCGCGCTTGTCCATATATGCGTAATAAAATGGGATTAACAGCGCGATAACCACCACATAAGCGATAACGACATAAATTTGATAGTCTAAAAATAGCCCCACAACATTATCCTTTTCGCCTACCATATCCGCCATATTTATGGAGTTGCCATCTTTTGGTCCATAATCAAGCGCGATTAAAGAGAGCACCGATGCAGCGGTAATGGGGCGGATTCCAAGTGCGATGAGCACGGGATAAATACACGCAAGCAAAAGTATAAGCAATCCTGCATAAGAGGATATGACGATTTTAAGTGCCATACCCACGATGAAAGTCCCGCTTAATACAAGGTATTTGTTGCGAATCTTACCCAAAGGCTTATTAGCAAGGTAGGCGAGTTTGGCGGAGGCGTTGATATGTTTCATATACGCAGCAAATCCAGCCACTGACATTATGATAAGCCCTACACCTGCGAGATTTTTCTTAAAACTTGCCGTGATAAAGGCAAAGGAATCAAGCAAATTTGTAAGAAAAGTGATTTCTTCAGGTTCGCGATTTGTGTTTGGAATCGCTGTGCCCGTGAGGTAAAATGCAGCAATGAGAATCACAACGCCAGAGACAAAAAATATAAAAATAGGATTGTAGTTTTTTAGCACGAAATACGCCACAATGCCCACAGCGAGAATCGTGCAAAGTATCATTGCAAAGTCCATTGAGATTCCTTAGTTTTTGTAAAGATTATAGCTTAATATCCATATTCTTAAAATCTGTAATACCCACAAATATTACAAAAATGTGAAATTATGTAACATTGAGTAAAAATGGCTTACAGCAATCTCAGCTCCTTTGTGTGGGGTTAAGTTGTCCTTAGTCATTTAAACATTATTGTGTTTGTGTCTTGCTAAGCCACGCGAGGAGCTCATTAAGCACTTCTTGTTTGTTAATCTCTTGGAAAATCTCGTGTCTTGCTCCTTTATAGAGGTTCATTGTTACACTAAAGCCAGCATTTGTGAAATTATGCGCGATTTTTTTCACACCTTTGCCAAAGTCCCCACAGCTATCGCAATCCCCACTGATGATATAGATAGGGAAATTTGTTTTTGTTGCGTTTGTAGAATCTAGTGGCGTTGGCGTTGGGTCTTGCACCCATTGCGTGCCTTCAAACAAATCAATAAAACTACAGAGTGAAAACACAAATTGACATAACGGATCGCGTTTATACGCATTCACACCTTCTTGACTGCGATTAAGCCACGCGAAATCACCATAGCTTAGATTCTCACCATTTGGTTTCACAAAAGGCTTATTAAATCCACCAAAACTAAGCGCGTTAATGAGTTTATTGCCTTGCGTCAAACCAAGAGTTTTGAGAATCTTTGTGAGTGTAATGCCAAATGGCAAAAGTGGATTATACGCAGGAGAGCCAGAGAGGACAAGTCCATCAAGCTCATAACCAAAAATCTTGGCATAACCACGCGAAAGCAATGAACCCATACTATGCCCAAGTAAGATAAATTTTTTATCGTTAAATTGATTTTTTATAATCTTACTAAGCTCGTGCATATCAATAATAGCGTGATAAAATCCGCTGTTTGAGGGGAGATTTTTAGGTGCGTTTGGAAATTTAATCTGTTTGAGTGAGCGCATTTGCCCTAATGGGTGAGAATCATCAATGCTTTTACCGTGCCCTCTGTGGTCGCTAATGGCTACGATATAGCCATTTTGTGCGAGATTCTCGCAAAGCCACTCATAGCGTGCCTTATGCTCTACCATTCCGTGCGCGATTTGGATAAGTGCTTTGGCGTTTTGTATGTCTTTTGGCATATAAATATCATATTTAATGCGTAAAAAATCCACAACTGAAGTAAATTCCAAGTCTTTTTGTATAAAAATCGCTGACATTTGCGCCTCCTTTTTGTTTCTTGTATTTTGCCCTAAAGGGTATAAAATGTGTCAAATAAGGCAAAAATTCGTATAAAAACGCTACAATTTGACACTTGATTTTAGGATTTTATTTTATTATTTAGGCGTTGTGATGAGGGAAGTTGTTGATTATGGAGTTTTAGGTTTTTTGTTGTTTTTGAGCATTGTGGTGGTTGCCATTGGCATTGAGCGGGCGTGGTTTTATGCTACTGTGCGTGTAGATGATTATAATGACAAGCGACTTTTGGAGTTGGACTTACATAAGCGATTGACTCTTGTTGCGACTATTGGCTCGAATGCTCCGTATATTGGACTTTTAGGCACGGTGTTTGGCATTATGGTAACTTTCGTAGAAATTGGCAATAACACACTTTTAGATACGCAGGGCATTATGTCTGGGCTTTCTTTAGCACTTAAAGCCACTGCTGCTGGGCTTGTTGTGGCGATTCCTAGCATTGTATTTTACAACCTGCTTGTGAGGAAAGCTGAAGTAGTGCTTACCAAATGGGATATTTATCATAATCCATCAAATATCGCTCCCAAACCCTCATCACGCCTTGATAAAGAGAGTGATAAATGAAAAAGATAGATTCTCTTAACCTTATTCCTTTCATTGATATTATGTTAGTATTGCTTGTGATTGTGCTTACAAGTGCTTCTTTCATACACCAAAGTAAAATCGAAGTGGAGATTCCCACTTTGCAAGAGCAAAAAGAGGGAAGCATACAAACCGAAAGCAATGAAAAGATTGTCGTCATTGACAAAGAGGGAATTTATTATTTTGATGATGTGGCACTTGAATTAAACGCATTAAAAGAGGAGTTAGGCAAACTTGATTTGCAAACTCAAATTATCATTCAAGGCGATAAGCAAAGCGGATTGGAGCATTTTTTAGACCTTAGCACGACTTTGCAGGCGTTGGGATTCCATAATGTCTTTGTGATTACGCAGAAAAATCAAAAATAAGGAGAATGGGCTTAACCCCCATATTTTAAGGAGGAAATAATGGTTATTTTAGCGATAAATGTGTTATTTACAGGATTTATGATTGCACTTTTTGTGTGGGATTATCGCACTTATGGCACGCAAAGCCACAAAGACTTAAAGTCAATTATAATGAGTAGCGGGGTTTTGGGGACTTTTGTTGGGATTTTTATCGGTTTGCTTGATTTTGATGCTTTTGCACTGCAAACCTCTATCCCCACGCTTTTAGATGGATTAAAAACAGCCTTTTATACTTCGATTTTAGGAATGGGACTTGCCATTTTGCTTTCAATTTTGCAAAAAAGCAAAAATATCAAAAGCACTGAGGAAAGCGATATAGATTTTTTATTTCAAAAATTAGAGTTTTTAAACCATTTAAACCATTTGCACCACTTAACAAAGTTAGAGAGGATTCCAACGCGAGATGATATTGTAGAACTATCACACAAAAATTATGCGATGATAGAATCGTGCTTTAGTGAAGTAAATACTTCTTTAAAGCTCGCTGTGAGTGAGCTAGCAAAGGGCGCATCGCGTGAGCTTATCATTGCATTAGAATCTGTGATTAAAGATTTTAATACAAACTTACAAACACAATTTGGCGAGAATTTTAAAGAGTTAAATACCGCGGTTGGCAAACTTCTATCGTGGCAGGAGGAATATAGGCATTTCGTGCAAGAAACACAAGTGCTTTTGCGTAATGTTGAGAGCACACTTAATAGCACACAAAGCGCAATGCAAACTTCACAGCAAACATTTGAGCAAATCCTCTCGCAAAATGAGCGCGTGAGTGCCTTTTATGAAGAGAATCTTAAAATCATACAATCTTGTGAGATACAAAACAACAAACTTCAAACCCACTTAGCCCATATCGCAAACTTAGAGCCAAGCTCAAAGCAGGCATTACAAAGCTTAGAAACTCTTTTTGATACGATGAAAGAAAACGCCAAAAATGCGCAATCCCATATCGCAGACCTTAATGAAAACATCAAACAATATGCCCTGCAAAGTGCTAAAGATATGCAGCAAAACTTTGATAACGCGACACAATCACTCATCGCACAAAGTGCGCAAAAACTAGAATCTATGAGTAATGATACGATGAAAACACTCCAAAGGGACTTTATACTCTTGCGACAATCTAGTGATGAAAATTTACAAGAAATCCGCAATGTAAGCATAAGAAGCCTAGATTCTATGCTTGAGGGACTAAAACAAACACTTGAAGAATCTAAAGGGCTACAAAAGCATAATGTGGAAGTGCTCCATACTTTAAGCGAGCAGGCGAGTAAGAATCACAGCGAGATTTTACAAACCTTTAGCTCGCAACTCAAAACAATGAATGAAGAAACGCTAGACGCGCTCAATGCAAGCGCAAACAATGCACGAGAGGGCGTTATGAGTCAATATGAGCTCTCTAATAAATACATTAAAACCATTGCTTTGCAATACTCTAAACTCCTCCAAAAGCTAAGCGAAGACTCTATAACAACGCCAAAGCAAGTTAGCGAACAGATTCTAAGTGAATTTAATGAGTTTCAGCACGCAATGATTGAAAACATTAAACAAATGCGAGATTACCTTGTGCAAAATAATAGCGAACTACATAATTTTTATAAAGTGCTTGGGGAAGAGATTTTAGAGGATAGCAAACAAAACTCTGCTCTAAGCCAAGAACTTAAAGCATCGTTACGGAATCTTGATGAAGCAATGAGCGCGAGTGTGAATAATTTTTGGAAAAATTATGAATGGTTTTTGCAACGCATAACAGAACTCATCGGCGCACGAAAATAGCACATAAAAGTATGGAATCTAAGGACTAAACAATGAATAATAAATCCTCGCACAATCATTGGATAAGTATCTCAGATATGATGGCTGGGATTATGATGATTTTTTTGCTGGTGATGATTGCCTTTATGATACTTTCTCAACAAGCCCAAGATGAGCTAAGCGCACAAAATAAGCGATTAAGTGAAATCAATGAAAAAATCACAGCCATAGCGCAAAATTACTCAAATTTGCAAGCAGAGCTTTTTTTAGATTTACAAAAAGAGTTTTCTAAGGATTTGGCGCGTTGGGACGCGCAAATTGATGTGGATAATACCATTAGATTCCGCGAGCCTGAAGTGCTCTTTGACGCTGGGGATAAGCAAGTCAAACAGCGGTTTAAAGATATTTTAGATGACTTTTTCCCGCGTTATATAAAGATTCTCACTCTTCCAAAGTATCAAGTCAATATCGAGGAAATTCGTATAGAGGGGCATACTTCAACAGATTGGATAAGTGCAATTAGCATTGAAGAGCGATATTTAGGGAATGCTGAACTCTCTCAAGCAAGGGCATTTGAAGTGCTCAAATATTGTTTTAATCAACGCTCTATCAACGCACACAAAAAATGGCTTATTGCAGTGTTGCGTGCCAATGGGCTTAGTTTTGCAAAGCCTTTAGATAATGATAAAAAATCGCGTAGGGTAGAATTTCGTGTGATTACGAAGTCAAATGAGAATCTGCTTGAAATTTTAGATTTAAGCAAGGAATTTGCAGAAAAATAGCGTTTTTTAAGGAAATTTATGGCACAATCGCAAGTTTATTTCACTTTATATAAAGGCAAGTAAATGAAACGAACCTATCAACCACACAACACACCAAGAAAACGAACTCACGGATTTCGTGCAAGAATGAAAACAAAAAATGGGCGCAGAGTGATTAACGCTCGCCGTGCAAAAGGGAGAAAGCGACTAAGTGTGGCTTAATGAGACAAAAGCCAATCAATCTCTTAAACTTAGCTCGTTAAAGCGCACCTGCGAATTTGATGTCGTGTTTAAAAATGGCAGACGCTTTAGCACGGATTTTTTTACTGCATTTATTATCGATTTTGCCAACCCACACACACTAAAAGCGCGAAACTCACAAGACAACTATCGTGGCGCAAATCTTAAAGATTCTCCTATTTTTCAATCTATTCTTGCGCGTGGAGCGCAAGTGTATTTGGGGTTAAGTGTTTCGCGCAAGGTTGGAAATGCCCCAACACGCAATCTTTACAAACGCCGATTGCGTGCATTGTGTGCAAGTAAAGAATTCAATGGGCAGATGATAGTTTTTGTGCCTAAACCCTCATTTGGTGAGCTTGACTTTCAATCATTGCGTGCATTAAGTTTAAAAGCTATTCGATACAATGCCAACAATCTTTAATCTCCCAAAACTCACCAGCAAAATAAAGATAATATTTGCGCGTTGCATTCTTGCATTGCAGGTTGTATGCTCTTGCGTTTTTTCTCTGTTTAATGTGATTTTAAGTAGGACATTGAAGTTTGTTGTCATCATTTATCAAAAAAGCCTCTCTCTAGTCATTGGGCGGAGCTGTAGATTCTATCCTAGTTGTTCAAATTACGCTCTTTGGTTATTTGATTTTAATAAGCCATTTCAGGCGATGCTAAAAATCACACACAGAATCCTTATGTGTAGTCCTTTAAGCAGTGGCGGTATAGATTATCCAACTTTAGAAATGAGTATTTACCCAATTTTTTTCACAACAAATCCACAGCAAAAACGCATAAAATATTGGCTACTCCCTTACAAAAATTCTCTATTTTTAGCTACAATTTCATATCCCAAACGAGTTAAGGGCACATTTGTTATAATTAAATCATTTTAAAGGTTACATTATGTATTATCCAAATCCCAATCAAAACAATGACGATGGCGGTGGTCTTGGGCGTATAATGTTGGTTATTGCCTTAAGCATTGGCTTTTTTGCTGTATATATGACGATTTTTCCACCAGAGCAAAAGCATAGCCAACATAATACACCAAATCAAGACACCACTTCTATAAATACCCTAGAGCAAGCTACAAATAATGCAAATAACATAGGCAATGCGCCTATTGCGCAATCTAATCCTGCTACACCTAAAGATAATACGCAAAATTTCGCACTGCAAGCACAAAGCAATATCCCGCTTAAAGATTCTCTTATTTCTGTGATAGAATCTAAAGATTTTGAGATTGAAATTGACGCGCTTGGACGCATTAGAGAAGTGTATTTAAAGGACGAAAAATTCACACGCGATGAGCAAGAAAGCCTCTTTAGTATCATCGGTTCGCTGTTTGGTGGTTCTTCTACCAAACCTCATATTGATAAACTTGCTCTTTTTGGGGAATCTGAGCTAAGAGCCCTTGAGGTGCGATTTAGCGATAATGCGATAAATCAAAAGGCGTTTAGCACGCCATATATCGCTTCTGCTCCGCGTCTAGAGATAGAATCTAGTCGAGATTCCGCCCAAAAGTCATCACAAATTCTTACCCTTACGCAAAATCTCGGCGAAGTAAGCATTACTAAAGAGCTGAAGTTTTATGAAGATTTGACTTATGAAGTGCATATTAGTGTGAGTAATCCAAATATTGAGTATTTTATCAGCAATGGTATGCGTCCAAAGGGTGATAAGGACAATTATGTCTTTCGCGGAGTGCTTTTGAAAAAAGATGATGGTTCTATCAAAAAAATCGAAGATGGCGATGCGCAAAACGAAGACTTCCCTAAATCACGCTTCATCGCCAGCGTGGATAGATATTATACAAGTTTATTTTATACTAAAGATTTAGCCAAAGGACTAAATATCCGCATAGGAAGAGATTTGCAAGATAATCCAATGCCGTATATGAAGCTCTATGGGCAAGATAGCTTTTATGGATATATTGGACCAAAGGATTATAAAAATTTAGAACACATTTACAAAGAGCTTTCAGATGTCGTGGAATATGGGGTTTTTACTTTCTTTGCAGAGTGGATATTTTTACTCCTTGATTGGTTGTATGGCATTTGTGGGAATTGGGGGTGGGCAATCGTGCTTTTAACCCTCTTAGTGCGATTGGTGCTTTTCCCATTGAGTTATAAGGGAATCCTCTCAATGCAAAAGCTCAAAGATATTGCGCCAATGATGAAAGAGATTCAGACGCGTTACAAAGGCGACCCGCAAAAAATGCAAATGCAAATGATGGAGCTGTATAAAAAGCACGGCGCAAACCCGCTTGGTGGTTGTTTACCCTTATTGTTGCAAATTCCTGTATTTTTTGCTATTTATCGTGTGTTGTATAATGCCATTGAGTTGAAAAATTCGGAGTGGATTTTTTGGATTCGTGATTTAAGTGCGATTGACCCATATTTTGTGTTGCCTGTGCTTATGGGCGTTACGATGTATCTCTCGCAGATTCTCACTCCATCAAATTTCACTGACCCAATGCAAGAAAAAGTTTTTAAAATGTTGCCGTGGTTTTTTATGATATTTTTCATTGTTTTTCCATTTCCAGCTGGGCTGGTGCTTTATTGGACGATTAACAATATCTTTTCTATCATTCAGCAACTTGTCATTAACAAAGTCCTTGAGCGCAAAAAGGCCATAGCCCAAAAGATAAAAGAAACAAAAGAAATGAATGTAGAGGAGCAAACCAAGCACAAGGGGAGGAGAAGTAAATGAAAAAAATTACTGCTAAGACACTCCAAGACGCACTTTTGCTTGCCTCTGAGGAGTTTAAATGTTCCGTAGTGGATTTAGAATATGAAGTCGCTCAGAATCCAAGTGCTGGGATTTTGGGTATTGGGCGCAAAGATGCGGTTATTATCGTGGATTACAAAAAGGGCTATGATGAAACAAATAGTGAGCAAGATACTCCAAAGCAAGATAGTGGAGATTTCACATACGCTAAAAAAGCAAATGCACCACAACCCCAAAATACCAAGCAATCATCTCAAGCACCACAAAAAAGCACGCGTGCATACCCAAACACAAGCAACGCGCAAAAAAATATTTCCACAAAGGAGCGATATGAAAGCACTTATGAGGATTTTAATGATAGTCTTTGGGGTGATACGAGCTGGGGCGAGCCAGAAGGAGATTACACGAGTGCAAATCATTCAAAGCACAAAACACAAAGCGCATTCCAAGCTACGCAAGATTCTAAAGATTACAATGTCTCAAGCTCTACTTCCGTTGCGAACACACCAAAGATTAAAGAGATTGATGAAAAGGCTATGGTAAGTGATGTTGAGCGCGAGCTAAAGGAGTTGTTTTCTTATTTGCCTTTTGAGATTGACCATATTAAGGTAGTTTTTATGAATGATGAACTTTGCATTACCATTGATGGGAGGGATTGCGCGCTTTTAATAGGCGAGAAAGGCTATCGTTACAAGGCCTTGAGCTATTTGTTATTTAATTGGATTAACCCAAAATATGGCGTTACCGTGCGTTTAGAAGTAGCAGAATTTTTGAAAAACCAAGAGCAAATGATTGATGTGTATTTAGAGGGGATTATTGAGCAGGTTAATGCGACTTCAAAAGCGCAAACAAAGCCATTAGATGGTATTTTGGCTTATATTGCACTTGGCAAGTTGCGCGAGATTTTCCCACAGAAGTATGTGTCCTTTCGCCTCACTGATGAGGGCGAGAAATATATTATTATCAACGATTTTAAAAAGAGTTAATGCAAGATACAATCGTTGGAATCTCCACTCCTGTTGGCATTGGTGCGATTTGTATCGTGCGACTTAGCGGTAAAGACGCGCTAGATATTACACTAAAGATTGCCCGCCGAGATTCTCTCACTCCGCGTTATGCGACATTAAGTATGGTTTATGATGGAGAGGGTAGGGTGATTGATGAGGCAATATTGCTTTATTTTAAAGCCCCGCATAGCTTTAATGGAGAGGATATTTGTGAGATTCACTGCCACGGTGGAGTCGTATGCGCAAGAATGGTTGTCTCAAGCGCACTTAGTTTTGGCGCACAAATCGCACGCAATGGCGAGTTTAGCAAACGCGCCTTTTTAAATGGCAAACTTGATTTATCCCAAGTTCAAGCCATAGCCTCTTTGATACATTCTAAAAGCGCGGTAGCAAATGAGAGCTTAATCCACCAAATGCGCGGAAGTTTAAGCACATTTATTGAGAGTGTGCGGGAGAATCTTGTTGAGATTTTGGCTTATAGTGAGGTGCATATTGATTATAGTGATGATGTGGGGGAGGATTATATCACTATAAGTGAGAAGGTAGATTCTATCATTGCTGCATTACAGCGTATTTATACGCAATCAAAGCAAAGAGAGGGGCTTTTTACAGGGTTTAGGCTATGTATCGTAGGGAAGCCAAATGTGGGGAAAAGCTCGCTTTTAAATGCGTTGCTTGGGTTTGACCGTGCCATTGTTTCACCGATTGCTGGCACTACGCGCGATAGTGTGCAAGAAAGCCTCACTATCGCGGGCAATGTCATCACACTTATCGACACTGCGGGCATTCGTCAAAGCCCTGAGACAATAGAGCAAATAGGAATCCAAAAAAGTCTCCAAGCCATAGAGCAAAGCAACCTTATCCTTGTGCTTTTTGATAGCTCAAAGCCACTAGATTCTGAGGATTACGCGCTTTTAGAAGTGCTTAGACAAAGAGAGCAAGATATGCTTTTTGTGCGTAATAAAAGTGATTTGCCCTGTGGCTTTAGTCAAAAAGACAATGAGTTTTTAGAGGAGTGTTTTATGCGTATTTCAAACAAAATCGCGCCACATATTCTTTCAATCTCAACCAAACACGATAATCTACAAGAGCAAAAGCTCCAAGCACAAAAGGTTGTTGATTGTTTGGCGCGGTTTTTAGAGACAAAGCATAGTATCGATTTTCCACTACTTAGTGCGACTTATCAAGTCGATAAAGTGCATAACGCGCTTGATGAACTCCAAAGTGCAAAAGCAACTCTACAAGATGGAGCGTTAGAGCTTTTTTCGTTTCATATCAATGGGGCGATGAGTGCCCTTAGCGACATCACGCGCCCATTTGAGTATGGAGAGCTTTTAGATTCGTTGTTTAGCAATTTTTGTCTTGGCAAGTAGTTAAAAATCCAAAACTATATTCACAAAATATCTCCTGCCTTCTTGGATTACAGGACCATAGTAGCTTACATTTGCATTTGTGCTATTGTTGCCATTCATATAAGTGTAGCTCCTAAAATCCGCGAGATTGGTATCTAGCAGGTTATAAATCCCTGCATTTACCCTCACATTATCCGTGATTTTTACCCCCGCTCCTAGATTTAGCACGGTGGAGGGCTTGTAGTAGATTCCACCGAGTAGTTCTTTTAGCGCGATAGCTTGCGCGCTATTGCCTAGCGTAGTGGTATTTACGATACCTTCTCTAAAGTGCGCTTGCAAAAACACATTAAAGCGCGAGTATTGATAGGCGATTTTGCCAAAGAGATTGTTTCGCGCAGTGGTGCTTAGCGGATTGCCTTGATTGCTCCCTGAGGTAATTTCAGAATCTATAAAAGTATAGCTCATATCAAGGCTAAATCCATATAGAGGCTTAAGCCCAAAGCTCGTCTCTATGCCTTGCGAATACGCGCTATTGGCGTTATATGCCATACTACAAGTAGTCGCTCCGCTCGTGCTACACGCTGCGTTGTTTGTGCTTGTTACGCTTTGAGATTCGATTTTGTCGCGGAAGTTTGAGCGAAAGAGTGTGAGTGAGAAATCCACATACTTCATATCTAGCACCGTGCCTATTTCATAGCTTATGGAGCTCTCTGCCTTTAAGTTAGGATTGCCGATAAAGGGCAATGCGCCCTGCCTGCCATAGCCATAGACTGCGTCAATGGTTTGGTTTGCATAAGGGGCTTTATACCCTGTGGCGACACCGCCTTTTATCGCCCAGCCTTTGAGAATCTCATAGACAAGGTAGGCGCGTGGGCTTACATTATGCCCGAATTTATCGTTGTAGTTATAGCGCGCGCCAAGTGTGAGGGTAATCCCGCCCCATATATTCCACTCATCTTCAGCAAAGATTGCCAAAGTGTTGCGGTTATGACTTGCAGGCGTGGCGGCTAAATCGTGGTAGTTCTCAAAGCGATATTCCGCGCCGACATTGAGGAAATTTGAGCCTAGCTTTGTTGCTTCAAATAGCGGGGCTAATAGCCGAGAATCCACAATCACATCATTGCTAGCGATTCCGCGATTTTTGGTGGCATTTGGGTTGGTGTTAGGACCTACGACAAGTCGCCCTGTGTTTTCAGAGCGGGAGAATTGAATCGTGTTTTTCCACAAGCCATAGGAGTAGTCCCCTCTGTGTGCGAGAGCAGTGGAGAGTTTATTGACACCCACCCATTTTTCATAGCCACCTGTGTAGTTTGTCCCGCTTAGGTTCGCGCCTAGTGTGCCGATTTGCCCATCGCGGTTATCATAGGTGGATTTGGAGTAGTCAATATCCGCAAAATAGGTGTTTTGTTCGCTTGGTTTGTAAGTGAGACGCCCGCCGAAGTTATACATCACAAAGTGCGAGCCAAAGAAACTATTTACGACATTGCCTTTGTCATCGGTGGGTTTTTGGCTTCCGTGTCGCGTGAGCTGTCGAGCGCGGAGATTTAAGCCCCATTTCTCTCCAAGTGGACCGCTTAGATAAAGCGAGTTTTGGAAACTATTGCCAAACCGACTAGATTCTGGCACTATGGCTTGCGTTTGGAAGCTCCCGCCCCATTTATCGCTTATGGGCTTTGTGATGACATTTATCACGCCACCTAGCGCATCAGAGCCATAGAGCGTGCTCATAGGACCGCGGATTACCTCTATGCGCTCTATGGCACTTGTGGGAGGCATAAAGGTATTATACACGCCTACGCCTAGATTGGCTGTGGCGACATCACCGCTTGGATTTTGTCGCAAGCCATCGAGCAAATAAAGCGTGTAGCCTGCTGGCATACCACGAATGCTAATGGCATTTGCGCCGAGTTTGTTGCTCGTGCCCTCCAAGCTAACACCGGGCACTTCTTTTAACGCCTCGCCCAAATCGCGGTAGGGCTTTTGTTCTAGCTCCTCTTTGGTGATGACTGTTACGCTTGCTGGGGAATCAACGATATTTTTTTCATTTCCACTTGCTATGGAGACACTTTTGTCTAAGCGGACTTTTTGTGTGGATTTTGACGAATTGGAATCTGCAGAATCTGTATTGTCTTGTGGGGAAGTATTTACGCTCTCATTATCTGCTAAAAAGATAATATGCTCCCCCCCCTTATTGCTCTCTATTTGATTTGCGATGGCAGTGGTATGAGCCATACAAAGTGCTAATGAAATATGAATAAAATGATTTTTTATCATTATTGCTCCTTTTGTGATAATTTTACTAACAATTCTTAAAATTGATAGTGGAGCGCGGATTATAATATTATTTTTTGTTTTTGACAAGAGAAAAGTGAATTTTTTGTGAATTTTTATGTTTTGGATTGAGATTTGATTAGAAAGTTTTACTAATAAAGGTCAAAGGAGAGAGAGTGAAAGGATTATATCTTGGCGTGATTGTTGTGTTTGTGTTTTTGGCGTGCGGAGATTCTCAAAAGCAAGAGCAAGTGCCACACATACAACCCACAACAACCCTTTCGCCAGAGTTGAGTGCAAAACTTAATTTGCAGGAAAAAGAAAGTCGTGTGTTTGTAATGCAAGATATGCACGAGAGAGGCAAAATCGCTATTTTAGAAATAGCGCAAATAAGCGCGTATGATAGTGATTTGGAGCAAAGTGAATATAAAATCACTCTTTTTAGCCCACAGCATACTTCTGCTTTGCCCATAGGATTTACAATCCCTGTGGGAGAGAACGATGGGGATTTGCTTTTTACCAAACTTAGTGATAAGAAGGTGAGGTTGGGACTAGATTCTAATGGAATCATAGAGATTGAATACCTTGATAAAGGGCGACATAAATTTTTCTCTCAACATAATTTTTTTACAGAAGTGGATTTTATGCGTGCAGAGATACGCTATTTTATAGCAAGGCGTAAATGCTCAAGCACTAGAGAGTGCCTTAAATTTGTGCCAAGTTGTGATGAATTTGAGGAGTGCTATTCTAATAGAGCACTTGTTACGCTACCATTTATCCCGCTTACACATAGTGAGAGTGCTAATTTTGTAATTAGAAATATCAATAAGCAAATGTATCAATTTTTAGAGCACTCTACCGCGCGACAAGATTTGTTTTACGCGCAAGATGTAAGTGCGCAGAGGCAAGAAATACGAGACTATCTGCACGAGCGATTAAGTGTGAGGAGAATGGCACAGCGGGTAATAGCATTTAAAATGCCACATAGCGATTTCTTAGGGACAAGTAAGATAGGCTATATGGATTCTAATATTCTTGCGTTTGTTATGAATATGTATTTTTATGAGGGGAGCGAGCAGTATATTTATACTTACCCGATGATTTTTAGTCTAAAAAATGGCGAGCAATTACCAAGCGAGAGGATTGAGAATCTTTTTTATGCTGGCGTGCGGGATTGGGAGGAGGAAGTTTTTCGCTCTATGGAGTTTAAAGCCTTGCTTGAAAAATATCGTAACAAAGAATCTACCCAATGCTTGCCAAAAGATGAAGATGAGATTTTGCCTCCAGATAATTTTTTTATTAAGCACTCTGGCGTGGCATTTACTTACAATACAAAAGGGTTTGTCCCAAATGGGTGTGGGATTATCGAAGTGCTTGTGCCATTTAGCGAGTTACAACCATTTGTTGATTTAAGTTCTCCTTATGCGTATTTGTTTGGAATCTAGCGGACAATCTCGAAACTCACCCAATCTTCACTGCCATCTTCGCCGATGATATAGAGGCTGTGTTCCCCGCTCTCAAGCTCTATTTGTAGGCTTACACTTGGATTGGTGAAATCATTTATTTCTACTTCTGCAGAGTTGAGATAGGCGAAAAATTTTTGTTTTTTAAGATTGGCAAGGCGAATGATGAGGTTTTGCCGTCCATCAAAGTCAATGGGTTGGATAATTTTTAATCCATTACTTGGATAGAGGATTTTAAGAACTTTGTTTTTCTTGTAAGTGTGTAAAAGGTGGGAGTTAATATCAATGTTTTGAATGCTGTAATAATTAAGCACCGCTGTTGGCAACTCTAAACGCACTACTTGCTTAGCATTTTCAAAGCCCTCATCAAGCGAGTTTAACTCTTTTTTAGAATCTTTATCAACCCATAAGGCTTTAAGAAATGGCGAAGTGCGTAGAGGCAAGGCATTTTGCGGATATGGCGCGGTGATTTGGGTAATGCCAAGATTTGCAAATTCCTCGCTCAAACGATACCCTGTAGGGGAATCTAGAGTAATGGTTTTAATGTCTTGCTGAGCGAAGTGAGAATCTAACCCATCAAGTTCGCCTAAAAGCTCAAAGAGCAAACTTCCAGCGGTTTTTACGCCAAAAATTTTTGGGTTTGCTTCTCCTGTGAAGTTTCCAACCCATACCACAAGCGTATATTTAGGAGAAGTCCCAGCCGCCCAAGCATCTTTTCTCCCATAGCTCGTTCCACTTTTCCACGAAAATATTTTTTTATCTTTATGGAGATTCTCTAATCCAGCGCGCTCTAATTTCTGCATTGCTCGTAGCGTGAGATACGCCGCTCCAGCAGATAAGAATCGTTTTTCTTGCACTTCATAGCAAGGTTGCTTGGTGAAATTTTGTGTGCTTTGGTGCTGATTGGAATCTTTTTGGCAGGGCTTTTGTGTGTCATAGCGTAAGTTTGCAAACACTCCATAATTGCCAAATCCCGCAAAAACTTTACCTATGTCTTCTGCGCTTAACTCCTTTGTGCCAAGTATGAGAGAAAGCCCATAGCGCGCATAATTATTATCTTTGAAATGTAAAATATCTTTAAGTGTAAAAAAGAATTTTTCATAGCCATATTCTTGCAAAAGTTTGACAAAAGGCACATTAAGCGACCTTGCAAGCGCAGTTTGTGCGGTGATAAGTCCATAGTATTTTTTGTTCGCATTTTGTGGGGCAAACGCACCAAAAAAAAGTGGCACATCAATGAGTTTGGAATATGGAGAGATAAGCCCCTCATCAATGCTAAGTCCATAAAGCAGGGGCTTTAGTAGTGAGCCCGGAGAGCGTTTGGCGATAATGCCATCAATTTGTCCGTAATTTGAAATATCTAAAAAATCTTGAGAGCCAATGTATGCGATGACTTCTCTGCTTTTGGTGTCGATTAAGAGCACACTTGCATTCGCAATGCCATCTTTTTGGAGAATCTGTGAATAGGATTTGACGCGTTGTTCAAAGCGTGCTTGAATGTTTTTATCAATGCTGCTTTTGATGAGTGGAGTGGAGTTTTTTTGTGCTTTTATAAGACGCAGGGCTAGGTGCGGGGCAAGGTTTTTATGTGTGATAAGTTTTTTAGGCAATGGCTCTTGGCTCGCTAGTTTTAGCACATCATCATCAAAGTGCCCCTTTTGGTGGAGACGAGTGAGTAGAGCATTACGCTTTTGGAGTAAAATATCTTTGTTTTTTTCTGGGTTGATTAAGCCCGGCGCATTTGGAAGCACGGCAAGTAATGTGGCTTGCGCCCAAGTGAGTTCATTTGGATTTTGTAAGCCAAAATACAGCAACAATGCTCCACTAAAACCAATAATATTGCGCCCATACGAGGCATTGTTAAGATACATTGTGAGGATTTCATCTTTGCTATAGAGGCTTTCAAGTCGCAATGCGTAAATCATTTCATCAATTTTGTTCTTATAGCTTCGTTCATTTGTTGCGTTTAAAAACTTGCTCACTTGCATTGTGATAGTGCTTGCTCCCGCGCGATTGCTTTGAGTGAGGTTATTTTTAATCGTGCGCGCAATCGCTAAAATATCAATGCCAAAATGTGAATAAAAGCGTTTGTCTTCATACTCTAACACAGCGGTTTTGAGCTTATCTGGCACGGGAATTGTGGCTTTTAAATGCCATTGTTCTTCTTTGTTTAAAAATACGCTTAAAAGCGCACCATTTCTATCAAGAAGCATTTTGCTGTATTGTGCTTCAAATGGGTCTTTTGTTTGATTGTGTTGTGCGTCTTTTAGTTGAGAATCTAGTGCGAAAAATGTCAAAAAGAAATACCACACGCCACTTATGCTAATAAACACAACAAATGCCTTGATAATGGTGTTTTTTGAGAGTTTTGAAGCGAGTAGGTAAGTGAATGTATGTGTCTTTATGCTTTTGAGGATTTTTATGATGTAAGGTGGCGGTGTAACATTTTTCATCAATAAACCTTATAAGGATAGCACTGCTTACTCAAAGTCCCCAAACCATTTGGCTATATCGCTTCTAATGGTTTGTCGTAACTGCATAGCGGCAATTTTATTATCATTGAGTGCTCTTTGGAGCAGACTTAATGCACCATTGCGAAATTTGCTTAAATACGGGTGGTCAATCTGCGCCCAATCGCCTAAAAATACAATTTTACTCCCCTCGCCCACACGCGTGCCAATGAGCTTTATAGTAGCATTGGAGGCATTTTGCACTTCATCAAAAATAATAAATTTGTTTGCCAGCGTGATTCCGCGTGCGTGTGCGATGTCAATGACTTCGATATTATGCTTTTGTAAGAAATATTCCGTTGCTTGCTCTTTTTGGATACTTTTGGTTTCGCCCTTGTATTCTATACGCTTTGCTAGCGAGTTTTGTTGTAATTTATCAATAGTGAAATTTATCGCACTAAAAAGTGGATACATAAAATAGTGGAGTTTTTGTGCTTCATCTCCTTTGCGATAGCCTAGCTCAGCGTGTTTATCGCTCGCTGTAACGGTGTTGCGTAAATATAGTATGCCATCAACACTGCCATTTTTTAACAAACTAATCCCAGCTTGCAATGCAATAAGAGTCTTGCCACTTCCAGTAGCCCCTGTGATAATGCTTAGATTGTTTTTAGGGTGCGTGAGCAGGGCATAAAGCATTTTTTGCTCTAAATTGATAGGCGTGATATAGGGCTTTTGCTCTTCAAGGATAGAATCTAGAGGCATAATCTCACATTTTCCCTCAACCTTAAGCCCAAAAAATTTGCGTCCCGTATGATAGAGCGAACTATCAGTATTATCAAGCTCGGTAATTTCTAGCAAACTCCAATCTGTGAGATTTTTAAACGATTCTCTTTCTTCAAGTGTGCTTATTTCCTCATCTTTATGCACTTCAAAACTCTGCCAAAAGTCGATTTTTTGTGGATTCTCCACGCGGTCGCGAAAGAGCGATTGAGCATTTATCCCTTGCGCGTGAGCACGGATTTTTAGCGAAATATCATTAGTCAGCAAGATAAGGTTATAATCTTTAGCGATTTGGATAATTTTACTATCATTTACACTAATGGTAGAATCTAAGTGATAATGCTCACGGAAAATCAGTGTAATAGGGATTTTTAACTCATCTTTGATAAAAAACATTTCACTTAAAAAATCATCTTTATATCTCTTTGTGATGTGCGAGTTGTTTTTTTGAGATTTTTTTGCGTGGGGCTTTGCGTTATTAGAATCTTGTGGTGATTGAACGGGGTGGTTGTTTGTATAAATGTTGCGAAAAAATTCGCGGATAAAATATCCCATTTCATTTTGCAATTCTTTTTTGCTATCAAGTTCATCGATAATTGTGTCGCTAAGAAAGAGTTGATTTTGTCCGTTTTGATAGAGATGGATAATGTTTTGTATATCATCTAAAATTATTGATGTATCAAGTAGGTAGGACTTGCTTGTCATTAACAACCTTAAAGTAAAATTTAGGAGTGATTGTATCAAATTCACTTAAAGATACAATGTTTTGTGTTGAGTTTAAGGAGGTATAACTATGTTATTAGTTACTTTTAAGGGTGAATTGGTAAAACTCTATGGCAAGAGATTCTCTGTGGGCGATAGTGCGCCTAGCATAAAGCTCATTAGTCGAGATTTATCGCCCATAGAAGTCGGTGGAGCGCAAGATAAATGTCAAGTTATTAGTGTCGTGCCAAGCCTTGACACAGGTGTGTGTGCTGAACAGACAAGGCACTTTAACCAAAAGGCTGCTTCACTGCCAAATGTCAAAGTGTTTTGTGTGTCTATGGATTTACCATTTGCACAAAAGAGATTTTGTAGCACAGAGGGCATTGAAAATGTGAGCGCGGTAAGTGATTTTGTAAAAAAGGAGTTTGGCAAAACTTATGGACTATTGCTTGAGAGTTCGCCACTTGAGGGATTGCTCACTCGTGCGGTAATTGTGGTGGATACAAATGGCAGGATTGCTTACCAAGAAATTTGTTCTGAAATTACTAAAGAGCCAAATTATGATGCCCCATTTTTCACACTCAGTAAATTAACTCAATGAGGAGACACAATGCAAATCAACTCTCTTAACGATATTGTCGCGTTTATTGATTCTGGTTATACGGGATTTTTGGCGACAAAAGGCACTTGCGGGAATCCACGCGTGCGCCCTGTGCAAAGCGCACTTGTGTATAATAATAAAATCTATTTCGCCACTTCTATACACAAAAATCTCTATAAGCACATTCAAAACCACTCGGGCATAGAATATTGCACTTGCTTAGATGATGGGAGTTTTTTGCGTTTGCGTGCAGAGGCTAGGATTGCTAATCATATTGATGCGAAGGAAGCTATGATGGAGCGGTATCCATTTATTAGACAAAAGTATAAAAGCCCAGAAAACCCAGATTTTGCGGTGTTTTACCTCGAAAATATTAGCGCGCAGTGGCAAAAAGGAAGCGAGAAAGTAACTTTCACACAGGAGTTTTAGTGCTTATCTAATGCTCTTTGCGCGAAATAAATACAAGTAAAAATAACACTATATAGCCACAAATATGGGCAAATGACAAATTCAGCCAACGACAAATCAAAACCAAAGAATACATACACACAAATGGTAAAAAATAAAAGCACAAGCGCGCAAGAATCTAAAAACCCAATAAGCACAACCACACAAAGCGTGATAAATCCACTCTGCCAAATCCCCAAATGATATACATCAAAAGGCAAAATATTGCACGCGCCTAAATACAATACTACTCCAAAAACGCTTAAAATAAGCATTGTGCTATCTTGAGGGCGCATTTTTTGCTCTATAAAGTATCCTATCCACGAGAATCTAAACATATCACCAAGCACACATCGAGTAACAAAAAGCATACTTAAAAGCACGCAAAACACACTTGGGGAATCAAAAAATGTATAAATAATTTCAAAAGTGTTATAGCTCTGCTCTGTGTGGAGGTTGATTGGGATAAGACTTATGGCAAATAGCACAAATGCAATGGTGTATTTGAGTTTTAAGCCTTTGGTTATTTTGTCGTTGTATGCTTGGGATTGCAATAGAGCGGTTTTTATCTCCATAAATTCTTGCATACTTTGGCGTATATCTATGCCTAAAAGTTTATTAAGGGCAATTTCTATTGCATTATACATTCGTTTGTTGAGCAATGCGCTATCGCTAAAACCCCCAAAGGTTTGTGCGATTTCTCGGTCTATTTGCGCTTCTTTGCGTGCTTTTTGCGCTCTAGATTCTATCCCAAAGCCTAGAAGTGTGTAGTCTTTAATGCCATATACTTTGAGGAAGATAAAATTTACCACATTTCCAACAAAGAGATACAACGCACTTAGCACCACAACTAATGCAAACATTACATTTCCTCTATTGGAGTGTTTGCGAGATTCTCTTTTGCTTGTGCGATGACCATATCATCGATGTAAATATACGGAGATTCTTGGGAATCTTTGTCTTTTGGTAAGGGCTCATCTTTTTCCTGTGGTTTGTTTGGCGTTGGTGGTATATCGCGCACTTGAGCGATAAGCTCATCAATAGAATCTAGCGGGATTTTTAGGTATTTTATTTTTTCTCTATTGTGCGTATAAGTAATGTGCAAATGCGTAGAATCAAGCAATGCACTTGGATAGCTTACTTCTCCATTTTGCGTAACATCAATGGTTAGTAAGCGCGTAAAGGTGTTAGGATTTTTTAGCAAAAAGAGGCTTAAAGACGCTCTTGGGTGTATTGGCACGCTTTTTCCGTAGATGTTTTGAAATTCTAAGAGCGGATTATTCATTCCGTCATTGTGGAGCAAAAGCACCTCTTTATCCAAAGCAAGCAACACAGAAGAACTATCAAAGTTCTTTATATTGCTTTGCAGTGGCTCCCCCCATTTGTTTCCAAAATCTTGGCACATTTGCAAAAACGCGAAGTTTTCATATCCGCGGTGGATTCTATAACTTGCAAGGCAAGAAGTGGAATCTAGAGCGATTATAGTGGGTTGAAGTTGGGATTTTAGGGAATTTGTGCGCTTAGCAAAGAGGAACTTTGCATCTTTGTTAAAAAACGCCACAAGTGGATATTTATCCGCAAGCTCGTGATAAAGTGGAAGCATAAATCCACCATTTTCTAGCTCAAGCGGTGGCGTGCGCACAAGATGTGAGAGATTAGCAAATGCCCCTAAATGAAGCCCTGTAACATAATTTAAAGATTGCAATTTCTCATCAAAATACAGCTGATAGACTTTACTTGTCGCCCATCCTCCAAGACTAACCCCTACTACAAACAAATGCACACGCTTTTTGGAATCCATAAACACCACAGGGTTGCCAAGTTTTTTAATAAATTTCCCACTTAAGCGTGAGAGCATTTGGGCGTCTAAAATAGGTTTTGATTCACTCCAAGTGTTGTTTGTGCCATTTTGCTTATCTAAAAAACTCTGATAGATTTTTACATCTTTGTCCCCCTCCCTGCTCCCTGCGAAAAACACGACCATAAGCCTATCGCCCAAATCAAGCAGACTTGAGCTGTGGGCTGATTTTTGTGTATTTGGGACAAAGACATTTTGTGTGTTAAAAAAATTCATTTCGCCAAGTAAGTCCGCATTTATTTCAAGGGTGTGAGTATTTTGTGGTTCAAATAAAGATTGAGCGGGGTTTGTAAAATCTAGTGCATATTCTTTATTTGTTTGTTGCAAAAATGCGGAGTCGTTCCGCTCGCCATTAGCATTGTGATAACGCACAAAAAGTCCAACTCCCGCGAGTCCTAGCAATAAGACAATAAAAATAACCCTAATCCCAAGCAATCTATCCCTCCAAAGTATAAATGCAACCCCCAAAGATTCTAATAATATTGTGAAAACTTACACGCTTTTAATAAACTTTGCAATCCTCTCAATACCTTGCTTAATCGTGTCTATATCGCACGCAAATGAGAATCTCACATATCCATCTTGCCCAAAGGCACTGCCGGGGACAAGTGCGACACCGACTTTTTGGAGCAATTCTTCACAAAATTTCATAGAATCCCCACCGCAAAGATTTTGAATACTAATAAAATGATAAAATGCCCCTTGAGGCTTGCGAATACTAATGCCACCAAGCGTGCTAAAAAGTTGATAAGAGACCTCCATTCGCTCTTTAAACGCCACGCACATTTCTTTTATTTCATTATCACATTCATTAAGTGCCACAACACTGGCTTTTTGTGCGATAGAATTGATATTTGATGTGCATTGAGATTGTAAATTATCCATTAACTTCACAAGATTTTTATCCTTGCAAGCCAAGTAACCCACGCGCCAGCCTGTCATTGCCACTGCCTTGCTTAAGCCATTGACTACTATGGTGCGTTCATACATATCCGCATTCACTGCTGCGCTTGAGCAAAATACACCATCATAAAGGAGTTTTTCATAAATTTCATCGCTTATCACCCAAATATTTGTGTCTTTTAATACCCAAGCAATGGCTTCCAACTCTTTTTTGCTATATACCATTCCTGTGGGGTTTGACGGGGAGTTGAGCACAAGGGCTTTGGTTTTTGGTGTGATAGCAGCTTTGAGCTGTTCGGGTGTGATTTTGAAATTTTGTGATTCTGTTGTCGGTAAAAAGATGGATTTTCCACCACAATACTTCACTAACTCTGGGTAACTTACCCAATAAGGTGCTGGTATGAGCACTTCATCACCATCATCAATGAGGGCTTGAAAGATATTAAAAAGCGAATGTTTTGCACCATTGCTAACGAGAATCTCACTAGGCTCGTATTTCAATCCATTATCGCGTTCCAACTTGCCACAAATGGCTTTAAGTAATTCTGGGATACCTCTCACGGCGGTGTAGTGAGTGAAGCCACTATTAAGCGCGCGAATGGCTTCATTTTGTATAGGGGTTGGTGTGTCAAAGTCTGGCTCGCCAGCTGAGAAGCTTAAAATGTCTTTGCCTTGCGCCTTTAAATCGCGTGCAAGTGAGCTAATAGCAATGGTTGTCGATGGCTCTAAAAGTGTGATGCGATTGGCATAGGGATTTTTAGATTCTTTCATAGCTTCCCTCCTTATTGGTTATTTAAGATTTTGGGATTGTATCAAAAAGTCGCTTAACACAGCCTTATAAATACACTTTTGTAATGAGAAATACACAATTACACAAATCTCACTTGGGATTTATTCTTGTGTAAAAACACCATAACGCATAAGTTTTTCATAGCGGTGCTGTAAAAATTTATCGTCTTTTTGTATTTCTTGCACAGCGCAGACGAAATACTCTTCAATAGCTTTAGCTGCATTTTGCTTATCTCTATGTGCGCCCGATAGAGGTTCTTTAATAATATCATCAATAAGGTGTAGTTTTTGGAGTTCTTCTGGGGTGATTCTTAGGGCTTTTGTTGCGGTTTCTATTTTCGTGGGGTCATTCCATAAAATTGCCGCACAGCCCTCTGGAGAAATAACGCTAAATATAGAATATTGCATCATCGCTAGTTTATCAGCCACAGAAATAGCCAAAGCACCACCACTTCCGCCTTCACCGATTACCACGCAAATAGTTTGTGTTTGGAGTGCTGCAAATTCTTGGAGATTTTTTGCTATCGCTTCACTTTGTCCGCGCTCTTCGGCTGCGATACCCGGATATGCACCTGAAGTATCTACGAGCATTAAAATTGGTAATCCAAATTTTTCTGCAAGTTTTGCTGCTCGAAGTGCCTTGCGATAGCCTTCTGGGTGAGGCATACCAAAGTTTCTAGTAAGTTTATTTTTTGTCCCTCTGCCTTTTTCCTCGCCGATGACAACCGCACCAATGCCACCAATTTTACCAATAAAGCACACGATTGCCTTGTCATCGTTAAAATGTCTATCTCCACAAATTTCGTATTTGTCCTGCATAATAAGCTCAATATAATCAAGTGCATAAGGTCTATCTGGGTGTCGCGCTAATTGGAGTTTTTGATAGTCGCTCATATTGTTATACACTTGAGCGATTTCTTTTTCTAAATCTCGTTGCAAGATACTCTGTGCGTGAGTATCCCCTCGAATGCTAGCAGATTCTATATCGTCTTGGAGAGATTTGATTTTGCTCTCAAAATCTAAATATGTAGCCATTACGCCTTATCCGTTAAATTTTTGAAACACCACCACGCCATTTGTGCCACCAAAACCAAATGAATTGCTCATCACGGCGTTTAGCTTTGCTTCTCTGGCGACATTTGGGATATAATCCAAGTCGCATTCTGGGTCTGGCGTCTCATAATTGATTGTAGGTGGCAAGATACCCTCATTCATTGCCATAATGCTAATGACTGCTTCTAAACCACCAGCTGCACCAAGGCAGTGTCCAATTTGTCCCTTTGTAGAGCTTACAGGTGGGCAATTTTCCTTGCCACCAAAGGCTGATTTGATAGCTATGGTTTCAAATAAGTCATTATACATAGTGCTTGTGCCGTGCGCGTTAATGTAATCAATTTTGGTATTTGCCATTTTTAGCGCGGCTTTCATCGCGCGGAACGCTCCTTCGCCTTGCGGTGCTGGAGTGGTAATGTGGTTGGCATCACCGCTCTCGCCAAAGCCAATAAGCTCGGCATAAATTTTCGCTCCGCGTGCCTTAGCAGAATCAAGGCTTTCTAAAACTAACGCACCAGCTCCCTCTCCCATTACAAAGCCATTCCTATCCTTATCAAATGGTCGAGATGCCTTGAGTGGCTCATCATTTCTATCAGAGAGTGCTCTCATCGCCGCAAAACCACCAATACCAACAGGACAAATGGTAGATTCTGAAGCGATGACAATCATTTTGCTTACTTCCCCGACCATAATGCTTTTGCCTGCTTCAATGATAGCGTGTGTGCCAGCCGCACAAGCAGTAACGCTAGCGATATTTGGTCCCTTAATCCCATATTCAATGGAGGCAAAGCCACCAATCATATTGATGAGCGCAGATGGGACAAAAAACGCACTAATTCTTCGAGGTCCTTTATCAAAGCAAGCGATTGAGTTTTGTTCAATATTGCCAAGTCCCCCGATACCAGCTGCAGAACTAATGCCAAAGTCATTGCATATATCTTGGGACACTTTATTATCGCTACCAAGCAATCCGCTATCTTGCAATGCCTCTTTAGAAGCCTTAAGTCCTAAGTGAATGAAGCGACCAGCCTTTTTGACTTCTTTTGCGTCCATTACCTCTTCTGCATTAAAGCCGACAATCTCGCCAGCAATCTTCACAGGGAAGTCTTCAGCATCAAATAGAGAAATTCTTTTAATACCACATTTTCCCTCTACTATAGCCTTAAAAGAATCACTCTTATTTAGACCTAGTGAATTTATCATTCCAAGTCCCGTAATTACCACTCTTTGCACTTAAACTCCTTCATCACAAAACAATTTAGATTTACAAGTTAAGAATCTACAAAATACTGATTTGTAGATTCTGTATCGACATAAATTAAGTATGGTATGCTTACTTGCGTGCTTTTTCGATATATTCCACCACATCTTTTACGGTTTTTATATCTTTGGCATCATCTTCTGGAATCTCGATTTTGAACTTATCCTCTAACGCCATAATAAATTCAACAACATCAAGAGAATCCGCGTTTAGGTCATCGATAAAACTAGAATCTTCTTTAACCTCGCTAGCATCTACATTTAATTGCTCTACAACAACTTCCTTTACTTCATCAAACAACGCCATAATTGACTCCTTATTTTAAATTTGAACTTAAGAGGGCATTATAGTAAAAAAAGGCAAAAATACCCTTAATTTAGACAAAATTTTTTAAAAAAGCTACATATATAAGCCACCATTAACCTTCAAAACCTCGCCTGTTACATAACTTGCCTCATCGCTTAGTAAAAACGCCACAACGCTTGCCACTTCTTTTGCTTCGCCAAATCTCGCCAATGGGATATTTTGCATATAAAATTCCTTAATTTCGTCTTTTAGAGAATCCGTCATATCCGTGCGGATAAAGCCCGGTGTAACGCAATTAAACCGAATATTGCGTCTTGCACCCTCATAGGCAAAACTTTTTGTCATTGCTATCATACCGCCCTTGCTTGCAGCGTAGTTTGTTTGTCCAGCATTTCCTCGCTCGCCAATGATAGAAGCGATATTTACCACCGCTCCAAATCGTTGCTTACTCATTGTTTTTAAGGCTTCTCTTGTGCCGATAAATGCAGATTTTAAATTTGCATCAACCACACTCATAAAGTCCTCTACACTCATTCTTAATGCAAGATTATCTTTAGTGATACCAGCATTATTGACAAGATAGCTAAGCTCGCCATCGGATTCTACAATGCTTTTAATGCCATTGACAAAATCCTCTTCGTTTGTTGCATCAAAGTTTATCACCGCCGCTTTACCACCGCTCGATTCTATTTCACTTTTAAGAGAATCTGCCAATTCTGGCTTGCTACGATAATTTATCCACACTTTAAGTCCTAAAGTTGCTAAATAGCGACAAATTTCTGCGCCTATGCTTTTACTTCCTCCTGTTACAAGGACATTTTTTCCACTAAAGGTCATTTTTACTCCTTAAGCCATTTGTTTTTATAAAATATTATAGTTTTGGATTGCAATAACCCCCAAAACAGATTGCTACGGCACACAGAAATATAAGGTGCTCTGCTGTGTTCCCACCCTGAAGCGTTGCCTACAATTTCCATTGCATAGGTCTATTATGGAGGCGCGAAATTATACTATAAATTGGCATAAAATTTTGTAGTATAATACACAATTTTATTTAAACTCCAAATTTCATAAGGGTGAGTGATGCGCGAAAAAAATTCTCTGTCCATTCAAGGTGCAAAAGAAAATAATTTAAAAAATATCCATCTTAAGATTCCAAAAAATGAGTTGATTGTTTTTACAGGATTAAGCGGGAGTGGCAAAAGCACGCTAGCTTTTGATACGCTTTATGCAGAGGGACAAAGACGATATATAGAATCGCTCTCAAGTTATGCACGGCAGTTTTTAGACAAAGTAGGCAAACCAAATGTAGATAAAATCGAGGGGCTAACGCCAGCCATTGCTATCGACCAAAAGACAACTTCTAAGAATCCACGCTCCACCGTAGGCACAATCACAGAAATTTATGACTATTTGCGATTGCTTTATGCGCGCATAGGCACACAACACTGCCATATATGTGGTGATAAAATATCCCAAATGAGCCAAACAGACATTATAGAGCAAGTGTTAAATTTACAAGAAGATTCCACAATTATTATCCTCGCACCTATTGTAAAGGAAAAAAAGGGGAGTTTTGCTGATAAGATAGAATCTCTGCGTCAAAAAGGATTCGTGCGTGCGCAAATCGATGGCGTGATGACACGACTAGATGAGGAAATCGAGCTCGCAAAAAATAAAAAACACACCATAAAGGCAATTATTGATAGGGTGAAAGTTACGCCAGAAAACCACACAAGAATCGCACAAGGCGTGGAGCGGGCATTAAAGGAATCATTTGGCGAGGTGGAGATAGAGCAAATGCTTCCAGATTCCAAAGCTACCCAGCCAAAGCACATTCATTATAGCGAGCATTTTGCGTGTTTTAGGTGTAAGGTGAGCTTTGAAGAATTAGAGCCACTTAGTTTTAGTTTCAACTCGCCAAAGGGGGCTTGCACGGATTGTTTGGGGCTTGGCGTGAAATACACCATTGATGTCAAAAAGATTCTTAACAAGTCCCTGCCATTAAATAATGGAGGCATTAAGGTAATTTTTGGATTCAATAGAAGCTATTATGCTGAGCTTTTTGTAGGCTTTTGCAAGGCACATAAAATCAATCCAAGTGTGAGTTTTGAGGAGTTAGATTCCCAAAAGCAAAATTACATTCTTTATGGTTGTCCAAATCCTGTGCGGTTTCATTGGAAAAATAGCACATTAGAGCGACCTTGGAAGGGGATTATCCAAATCGCTTATGATATGTTTAAAGATGAGCGTGATTTGGGTGATTACACGACTGAAAAGACTTGCTCCACTTGCGGTGGGCATAGACTTAGCTTATCATCGTTAAGTGTAAAAGTCGCAGGACTTGGAATCGGTGAGGTGATTGACTTGCCAATCGAGCAAGCATATAGATTCTATAATGATTCTAAAAAATTTGCCTATCTCAATGCACAACAAGCAATGATTGCCCAGCCAATCTTAAAAGAGATTACAGAGCGATTATATTTCCTTGATGATGTGGGGCTTGGCTATCTTTCTTTAGGGCGGGACGCGCGCACCATAAGTGGAGGAGAATCGCAGAGAATCCGTATCGCAAGTCAAATAGGCAGTGGGCTTACGGGGGTTATGTATGTGCTCGATGAGCCTAGCATTGGGTTGCACGAGCGCGACACCTTGCGACTGATTAAGACTTTGCGCTCTTTGCAAGAAAAGGGCAATACCGTGATTGTCGTGGAGCACGATAAAGAAACGATACTAAACGCGGATTTTATCGTGGATATTGGACCGGGTGCTGGCTCACAGGGCGGAGAGGTTGTCTTTAGTGGGGATAAGCAAGCATTGTTGAAAGCAAAAACACTTACCGCACAATATCTTAACAATCAGATTCTCATAGACCACCGCGCCAATAGGATACAGAAAAATTGGCTTGAAGTTAGGCATATCACTATCAATAATATCCACGATTTGAGTTTAAAAATCCCGCTAAGCAACTTCGTATGTGTAACGGGGGTAAGTGGCTCGGGTAAAAGCTCGCTTGTTTTGCAAACTCTTTTGCCTGTGGCGCAAGAGATTCTCAATAATGCTAAAAAAATCCATAAATGCGATGGTGTGGAGATTAAAGGTTTAGAGCATCTTGATAAGGTGATATATTTAGACCAAACGCCTATCGGGCGCACACCACGCAGTAATCCAGCGACTTATACGGGTGTTATGGACCATATCCGCGCGCTTTTTGCAGAAGTTAAGGAATCTAAGATTCGTGGGTATGGGGTAGGGCGATTTAGCTTTAATGTTAAAGGTGGGCGGTGCGAGAAGTGTCAAGGCGAGGGCGAAATAAAAATCGAAATGCACTTCTTGCCCGATGTAATGGTAAAATGCGATGCGTGTGGTGGGAAAAAATACAACCCCCAAACACTCGAAATCACCTATAAAGGCAAAAATATCGCCGATGTGCTCGCTATGAGTGTAAGTGAGGCACTAGAATTTTTTGAAAAAGTGCCAAAAATCGCCTCTCAACTCACCACACTCCAAGCCGTAGGGCTTGGATATATCAATCTTGGGCAAAATGCGCTAACGCTAAGCGGAGGTGAGGCGCAACGCGTAAAACTTGCCAAAGAGCTTAGCCGTAAGGATACGGGCAAGACGCTCTATATCCTCGATGAGCCCACCACAGGCTTACACTTTGCCGATGTGGATAGACTGACTAAAGTTTTGCACCACCTTGTGGATTTGGGCAATTCGATGATTGTCATTGAGCATAATTTGGATTTGATTAAAAACGCAGATTATATCATTGATATTGGACCAGAAGGTGGTGATAAGGGTGGGAAACTCGTGGATTGTGGCACGCCAAGTCATATCATCAAAAATCACAAAAAAAGCGGAAGTTATACGGGCAAGTTTTTAGAATCTGAAATGGCGATTTTAGATTCTAAAAGTGCGAGGACAAAAAAGAATAGTGCTTTATAGTTTTGTAGAGTTTGAATAATTTTCATAAAATCGCGTAAGATTACAAATGCCAAAGAATGTTTTTATTTAAATTGAGTCATACACCATTTTTGATACCATTACAACAAACAATAAGGCAATAAAAGCTAGCATATATATAAAATCTCTTGTGCTGTTTGCTTGGGTTTTGTTTTTTGCTTGAGCGATGTGATAAAGCAAAAACATTAAATAACTAAAACTAAGTAGAGATAAAACAAAGCAAATGAAGTTAGGCGTATCTAAAGTAGAAGTGTCTAAGGTGCTTGCAAGGATACATTGAATGAGAAGTAAGGGTAGGTATAGAGAAATATCGCGCCATTTTGCGTGATATTTGCCAAACAAAAGCAAAAAGCACAGCAACTGCACATACACTAAAAAATATGTGGTTTGGTGTATAAATATTTCTAACAACATCTCTATACTTTGTATATTATTCCCAAAAAGCTCCAGAAAACCACGCATTACCAATGTAAGTAGGGTCATCATATCCAGGTGCATTCGCCACACCTATGTTGATTACTCCTATACGAAGCAAAAGCATAGGCCAAAACTCAGCCCTTGTGTCCTTTAATTCTTTTTGAGATAGGATTTGTATATTTAGATTCTTTGATTTTGTTCCAAAAAGAAACTTACTATCTGCTTGTGATAGTTCTTGTGTTGCTTTGGATTCCATAGAATCAACACCACTCGCCCAAAGCCCACTAATGCCTAAAAAAGCACTTAATATTAGTGTTGAAATTATTTTATTCATCTCATATTCCTTAGGTTAGAATGTTAATAATTTATAATAGGAATATTTTTTATTATAAATTATTAAAAGCACATACTAATAAATTTTTATTCTTTTGTCAATGCAAAAATATTGTGTTTTATAATTTTATTGTTTGAGCAAGTTTTTAAGAATCAGTAGCCAAACAGCAACAAAAAGCCCACTTTTGTCATCACAAACAATGAGATTTTATGCAAGTGCAAAACTCACCTTTTGCAACGACAAAATCCATTATGTCTAAGCTTTTACTCTCGCCTTTATCCCCTCTTTATCCGCGCTAAATTCCACTTTATCCCCATCTTTTAGCTTATCTTGCAAGATGAGCTCGGCTAGTCTATCCTCGACTTCCTCGTATAATGCCCGTTTGAGCGGACGCGCACCAAACACAGGGTCAAACCCCACGCTAGCGATAAACTCTTTCGCGCTGGAATCTAGAGTGATACTTATGTCTCTCTCGCGCAATTTTTTAGCGATTCCTTCAAACATAATATCCACAATTTGCGTGATTTCCCCCACACACAGCGGATTAAAAATCACCATATCATCAAGTCGGTTAAGAAACTCTGGCTTAAAGTAGCCCTTTAGCTCCTCTTTCACAGCACTCTCACGCTTAGTCTTATCCTCTATGCTCATTATTTTATCGCTACCGATGTTGCTTGTCAAAATGATAATAGTGTTTTTAAAATCCACCGTTACGCCTTTATTGTCCGTCAAACGCCCATCATCAAGCACTTGCAAAAGCAGGTTAAACACATCGGGGTGCGCTTTTTCGATTTCATCAAAAAGTAGCACGCAATAAGGCTTCCTGCGCACCGCTTCAGTGAGCTGTCCGCCCTCCTCATAGCCCACATAGCCCGGCGCAGCACCCACTAGGCGCGAGACTTCGTGCTTTTGCATATATTCGCTCATATCAAATCGCACTAGATTTTTCTCACTATCAAAGAGAAATCGCGCTAATGCCTTAGCAGATTCTGTCTTGCCAACACCTGTGGGACCAAGAAATAAAAAACTCCCAATAGGACGATTGCTATCGCTAAGTCCCGCTTTGTTGCGCTTGATTGCGCGTGCGATTGCCTTTAGCGCGGCATTTTGTCCGATTACAGATTCTCCTAATTTTTCCTCGATGCCTAAAATCTTTTCTTTCTCGCTTTGGAGCATTTTTTGGATAGGGATTTGCGTCCAGCGACTAATGATTTTAGCGATACTCTCTTGTGTAACGGCATTTTTAAGTAGCGTGCCACCCTCTTGCATTTGCTCCCATTTTTCATTTAAGCCCTTTTGCTTTTCAATCGCCTTTGGAAGCGTGTCATAATCGATTTTTGCTGCCTCTTCGAGCTTGCCCTCGCGCTTGCAAATGTCGCTTTTGCGCTTTAAATTCTCGATTTCATCTTTTGCTTTGGCGATTTGCTCAAACACGCTTTTTTCGTTTTCAAATTTCGCTTCTAGCTTGGCGCGTTCCTCATCGGCGTTGCTGATTTCTTTTTCTATCTCTTTTAGGCGATTGCTCGTTTGGGTGGAGTCTTTTTCCATTTTCAACGCCTCTTTTTCCACGCGCAAATTTTGCACCACGCGCTTTATGCTCGCTAGCTCAAAGGGCTCAGATTCTATTTGCATTTTTAGCTCGGCTGCGGCTTCATCGATTAAGTCAATCGCCTTGTCAGGCAAAAATCTATCCGTAATGTAGCGCGAAGAGAGCTTAGCAGCCGCCACAAGCGCGGAATCTGTGATATTGACTTTGTGGTGGGCTTCTAGTCGCTCTTTTAGCCCGCGCAGGATTTGCAAGGATTCATTGACACTTGGCTCATTTAATGCCACAGGCTGAAATCGCCGTGTCAAAGCCGCATCTTTTTCAAAATATTTGCGATATTCTTTGAGCGTGGTTGCGCCTATGGTGTGGAGCTCGCCTCGTGAGAGTGCGGGCTTTAGGATATTTGCCGCGTCCATACTCCCCTCACTTGCCCCCGCCCCGACAATGGTGTGAATCTCATCGATAAACAAAATCACATTCGCGCTTTTTTTGACTTCATCGACTACGGCTTTTAGCCGCTCCTCAAACTCCCCGCGATACTTCGCCCCCGCTACTAGCGCACTCATATCAAGCGTGATTACGCGTTTATTTTGCAAAGAGAGTGGCACATCTTTTTTGATGATTTTTTGGGCGAGTCCCTCTACGGCTGCGGTTTTACCGACACCCGGCTCGCCTAGCAAGATTGGATTATTTTTTGTCTTGCGGATTAAAATCTGCATAAGTCGCTGAATCTCCTCATCTCGCCCAATCACAGGGTCTAGCTTGCCCTCTATGGCTTTTGCGGTCAAATCGATTCCGTATTTGGCGAGGGCTTCGAGCGTAGAATCATCGTTTTGATTGAGGATTTTGCTCCCTGCGCGGATAGATTCTAGAGTTTTTGCAAGCTCGTGTGTGTCGATATGCTTGCCTAAAATCTGCTTAAAAGCCTCGTTTTTGAGGTTTGCGATGATGAAATTATCCACCGCGACAAAGCTATCGCCATTTTGCGTGGCGTGGGCTAGAGCTAAATCTAGCGCGTTTTTTAGCTCTTTGGCAATGGAAATATTTTCGCTTGAGACGCCAGAGCTTTTTGGCAGGGAATCCACCGCGCTTTTTGCCTCTAGCTCTAAGGGCGATTTTTCTACGCTCATTTTGTTTAGGGCTTGGTTTAGCAGGCTTTGATGATTGGTTAGCATTGCCCAGATTATGTGCTTGGTTGTGAGTTCGGCATTGCTCGCGTGCAGGGCAAGCGAAGCCGCAGAATCTAGCGTTTCTTTGAAATGATTGGTAAGTTTGTCAAAAAGATTGTTTTGCATTTGTTGCTCCTTTATGGATTTATTCTTAAAGTTTAATATGAAAGCATTATATAAGTTTAGTCATTTAATGTCAAGTTTATTTATAAACATTATATTAAATTTTGATGTAAAATATTACAAAAATCCCTCTATGACGAGTATAAGACTTCCCAAAAATCCTTATTGCGCGTTTGATTAAAAAAATCTTTTGTTTTGCCATATTGAATCGCATTGCCATTTTGAAGCACTAAGAGTGTGTGCGAAAAGTAGCGTAAAATCTCTACATCGTGGGTTATAAAAATGAGGCAAAGTCCTAAATTGCGTTGCAAATCTAATAGGAGGGATAAAATGCGTTTTTGTGCAGATTTATCAAGCGCACTCGTAGGCTCATCGAGCACCAAAATATTCGCACCCAAAGCCAGCACGCGCGCTAATGCTACGCGTTGTCGTTGCCCGCCACTTAGCTCGTGTGGATAGCGGTGCAAAAACTCATCATTTAATCCCACCAAATGCAAATTTTTGCTAACAAGAGAATCAAGCTCGTTTGTGGCACAAATTTTGTGTGCCCTCAAACCTTCTTTAATAATCTCACTTACACGCATTCTAGGGGAGAGTGAGGAAAATGGGTCTTGAAATACAATGTTAATTTGTCTTGCTAGCGAGAGTTTTTCATTTTTAGACATACGCGAAAAATCCTTACCAAAGAAATTCATCTCTCCGCTGGAGCGCATAAGTCGCACAAGTGCGTAAGCAAGAGAGCTTTTGCCTGAGCCAGATTCTCCAGCTATACCCAATATTTCGCCCTTATGCAGTGTGAAATTGATATTTTTTACAAGCGCGAGAGTTTGCTTGCGAAAAAATCTGTGGTTTTGCACAATGGCGTTAAAGTTTTTTACGCATAGCACTTCTTTATCGTGTGAGTATGGGCGCAAGGAAAACTCACTAAAATCAATACAATCAAGCAAATCCTTTGTGTATGGTTCTTTTGGATTGCTAAAAAGCATTTGAGTTGGGGCAGATTCTATAATTTTGCCGTCTTTCATCACAACGATTTCATCAGCGTAATCACGCACAATCCCTAAGTCGTGTGTGATAAGCACAATAGCACTTTTTTGGCTTAAAGAGTGTAAAAGATTGATGATTTGCCTTTGGATTGAGGCATCAAGCGCAGTTGTGGGTTCATCACAAAAAATAATTTTTGGCTCATTGATGATACTCATAGCGATGAGAATCCGCTGTCGTTGCCCGCCACTTAGCTCGTGTGGATAGCGGTTTGCGAGTTTGTATTCAAGTCCTACGCTGTGTAAAACGCGTTGTAGGGCTTGTATTTGTTCGTGTTTTGGAGATTTTTTATGGTGCAAAAGATACGCCTCTAAAATTTGCTTACCAACCTTTTGGAGTGGATTTAGCGCGCTTAATGGCTCTTGTGGAATATAGGCGATTTGTGCTCCTAAAAATTCACACCAAGATACAGAATCTAAATGCGCTAAATCTCTCCCCTCAAAAAACACCACATTGCTTTCAAAAGCCTGTGTTTTGTTTCGTGCATTAAATGGCGAGAGATTAAGAATGTATTGTGCTAATAGACTTTTTCCTGAGCCAGATTCTCCTACGATTGCAAGTAGAGAGTTTTTATTCACATTAAATGAAATATTTTGCAGAGCAAAATTTTCATTTACACTAAGACAAAGATTGCGCACTTCTAGGAGCGTTGCATTTTGCATATCAACTCCACCGCGCAAAAAGATTATGAGGAATATGCAATAAATCAAACCACTTGCCAATAAAGAAGTTCTCTAAATCCTCAAGTGTCGTAATTTTGGCATAATATCCAGCGATTGGTGGGGCGATATGCACGCCTAAGTTAGAGAGTTTTAGCATATTTTCTAGCATTATTGAGCTTAGAGGCATCTCACGCACGGCTAAAAGGAGTTTTTTACGCTCCTTTAGCATTACGCTTGCCGCCCGAGATGTAAGCGTATCGCTAATGCCACAAGCAATCTTTGCTAACATATCGCTACTTGTAGGAATGACACACATAGCCTCAATGCCAAAACTCCCAGAGCTCACACACGCACCCAAATCTTTATCATCTAAAAGCGTTACATTGTTGCGTTGCAAAGATTGCAACGCAAGCGTTAGATTGTGTGTCGTTGCGTGATTTGTGTGTAAATGTGCCCCCTCTTTTTCATAGACGAGTTTTGCGCCCTCGCTTGGGATAACGAATAATGAAATATCACTAGGCAAAAGTTTCGCAAAACGCACGCCTAAATGCACACCGCTAGCCCCACAGATTCCAAGAGTGAGTTTTTTGGGATAGTTCATAAGATAGTTCCTTGATTTTTTTGGGTGATTTTTATTTTTACAATGCGCCCACTATTGACATTTTTTGCATTTATTACTTCTCCAAATCCTCCACTTTGCATAGCTTCAAATGTATTTTGCATTGAGATTCCTTGAGTTTGCGTATTTACGAGCACAATTTCTCCCTTTTTTACCAGCAGGGCTTTACGGAGTTTGTCTTTTGATAAGATTGTTTTATTGCCTAGATAGGTTCTCGCACTGCTAAAGAACACCTCGCTTTCACACGCTGGCATCGAAGTGATTTTATCAAACTCAAATTCCACAGCCTTTGTGTTGTTTTGATTGAAGTCCTCGCCGGGTCGTATATTTTGCGTAGTTTCAAAGCCCTTTATTTGCCCCTTGATTGTATAGGATAAAAAAATTTTTTGATTTTTTTTATCCTGTGTGTCTTTGGCGTTTGCTTGGATATTTACAATAAGCGTGCCTCTAGCATTTTTAAACGCGCTATTTTTCTTAAAAAATGCAAAAGAGGCATTTTCAAGGTCAATATCTTGAGGAGATTCTATAATAATGTCGCTAATGACAAGGCTTTGTGGGCAGTTTTGCTCATAAAATTCCACATAATGGCGTTTTATAAATTCCTTTGGTTTGTCAAATGGCATTGGGGCTTGATAGGTGAATTCTACTTCGCTATGAGGCGTGTGTAAAATAAAACCATTGCGTTCAAAAATCCCAACAACTTCATAGCTTTTTAGCGTTATGCTAAATTTTTCTTCAGGCAACACAGCGATTTTAAAGTTTTTTGGAATCTCTGGGAAAAGCATTGTAGAGTAGATTTGTGAGCTATTGATTATGTAGGATTTTTGCAGAGTGTATTCTTTGGGTGCGACTTTGTGGTCTTTGATTTCTTCACCCAAAAGATTCCAAGAGAGCAATCCAAAAAACACTAATCCAAAAAATATTCTAAAACACATACACATATCCTATACTCATCATTAGTATTTGAGAAAAAATTATCGGTGCGTTACTTGCGCTAACAAATGATTCTTGACTTTGTCGAATGTCTGTAAATCGGTGAAACATTAACTCAAAGCGATGTTTGCTATCATACACATAAGCAACACCAAGTCCTAATGCAAATTTGTTTCCACTTAAGAATCTATTCACACCAAAGTTTTGCACGCCATTTGCTTGCTGTGTCCAATTTGAGGCAAAGTCTATCCCTATGAGGTAGGATAAATCAATAATCACGCCTAGTGAATGGGCATAGTTGCGCCCTAAGTTTGTGTCAAAAATCACATTTATCCCAGCACGATACGAATCGAGTGTATATTGTCGTGTTTTTGGATTCTGTCCGCTAGATTCTCCATCTGCCACATAAGAATCTGTGCTAAAAATGCGCGAATACTCTCCATATATGCGAAATCCAATGTATGGCGTGGAGTAGTGTGCGTAGCCAAACTTTGTATGTAGTCCCACGCCAAATGGATAGCTTGCTTTATATATGCTTTGTGGAGTGTTTGTGAGATAATCACTTGTGCTTAGCACCGCCCCCAAAGCTCCAAGACCGACAAAAAATCCACTTTTTTCACTCGCAATATCATTCCATTGTATATTTGGTTTGGTAAAAAGATTGGCATAATCAAGTTTTTGTTTAGTCGTTTGGAGTTCGTCATTTAAGGCAAGAGAATTTGGAGTAGATTCTTGTTTTTTTGTATGAGCGGAATCTATCGTCTTACCAAGTGTAATACAAGGTAGCATTAGTATAATGGCGCATAATTTATGCAGGAAAAATATTCTCAAAAGCCACTCCTAGCTTGGATATTTTACATTGTATTTTTGTTTGCAAATTATATAAATAAAAGGTCAAAATTGGAGTATAATTTAACCCTTTAACAAACATAAAACAAAGGAGTAACAATGGCGACACGAAAAGAGCACGATTTTATCGGGGAGTTAGAGATTGATAATAGTGTATATTATGGGGTGCAGACTTTTAGAGCGGTGGAGAATTTTAACATTTCGCACGATAGATTAGGGAATTTCCCCCGCTTCGTGCGCAATCTCGCACGAGTGAAAAAGGCAGCAGCGTTAGCAAACTACGAGCTAGGATTGCTAGATGAAAATATCAAAAACGCAATCACAAAGGCGTGTGATGAAGTCATCGCGGGGAAATATTATGACCAATTTGTCGTGGATATGTTTCAAGGCGGGGCAGGCACTAGCACGAATATGAACGCAAATGAAGTCATCGCTAACATTGGCTTAGAGATTTTAGGGCACAAAAAAGGCGAGTATCAATACCTCCACCCAAATGACCATGTAAATCTTAGTCAAAGCACCAATGACGCCTATCCTACGGCGTTAAGAATGGCATTGCACGATTATTTAAGCGATTTGGCAAAAGCTATGGAGCATTTAAAATCTTCCTACGAGAAAAAGGCAAAAGAGTTTGCAAATGTGCTAAAAATGGGGCGCACACAGCTCCAAGACGCCGTGCCTATGACTTTGGGGCGGGAGTTTCAAACCTTTGCGGTGATGATGGGCGAAGATATTCAGCGTGTGCTAGAGGCGCGCAAACTCGTGCTTGAAATCAATATGGGAGGCACGGCAATCGGCACAGGGATAAATTCTCACCCAGACTACCCAAAAGTCGTGGAGAAAAAGCTCCGCGAAGTAAGCGGACACGACTATATCGTGGCTAGCGATTTAATCGAAGCTACGCAAGACACAGGCGCGTATGTCCAAATCAGTGGCGTGCTAAAGCGCGTGAGCGCGAAGCTCTCCAAAGTCTGCAATGATTTGCGACTGCTTAGCAGTGGTCCAAAATGCGGGCTAAATGAAATCAACCTCCCCAAAATGCAGCCAGGAAGTTCCATAATGCCGGGCAAAGTCAATCCCGTAATCCCCGAAGTAGTCAATCAAGTGTGCTTTTTTGTGATTGGCTCTGATGTTACGGTTACCTTTGCGAGCGAGGGCGGACAGCTCCAGCTCAATGTCTTTGAGCCTGTGATTGCGTATAGTCTTTTTAATAGTATCGTAATGCTTGAAAAAGCGATGAAAACTTTGGCGGATAAATGTATCGATGGAATCACCGCAAATGAAGCGATTTGCAGTGATTTTGTGTATAACTCCATCGGTATCGTAACCGCGCTAAATCCCTACATAGGCTATGAAAACTCCGCTAGCATAGCAAAAGAAGCACTAAACACAGGCAAACGCGTGTATGACTTAGCACTCGAGCGAGGACTGCTAAGCAAAGAAGAGCTAGATAATATCCTCACACCGCAGAATATGCTAAATCCGCATATGACAAGTAAAAAATAGCTAAGGTAGTATATGGAGGTTACATTAGTTTTGTTGCAAGTTGTCGTGCTTTTGGGCGCGATATTTTTAGGGATTCGACTTGGTGGCATAGCAATCGGCTATGCTGGCGGTATTGGCGTAATCATTCTTGGACTTGCGCTTGGTATGAAACCCGGTGCTATTCCTTGGGATGTGATTTTAATCATTATGGCGGTGATTGCGGCGATTGCGGCGATGCAAATTGCTGGGGGATTGGATTATTTGGTGCAGATTGCAGAGCGAATCTTGCGCTCAAATCCCAAATATATCAACTACCTTGCGCCAACGGTTACTTACTTGCTGACAATTTTGGCTGGCACTGGACACACGGCGTTTTCGATGATTCCTGTAATCGTTGAGGTGGCAAAAGAGCAAAATATCAAGCCATCAGTCCCGCTTTCAATCGCGGTGGTTTCATCACAAATCGCAATCACAGCAAGTCCTGTGAGCGCGGCTGTGGTGTATATGAGCGGTGAGTTAGAGCCACTTGGGTGGAGCTATCCATTGCTGCTAGGCATTTGGATTCCTACGACATTTATTGGTTGTATGGTAACGGCGTTTTTGCTAACCAAATTTGCGAATTTGGATTTAAGCAAAGACCCTGTGTATCAAGATAGACTTGCAAAAGGGCTTGTCAAAAAGAGCGTAGGCGCACAAAACATTCAGCTTAAAAAAGGCGCGAAACTATCCGTGCTACTCTTTTTGCTTGGGGTGCTTTTTGTGGTGCTTTATGCAACGGCGATTTCAACAATCGGTGGCAAACCCGTGCTTATCGCAAATGTCATTGTGCCACGCGATGCGGCGATTATGAGCGCGATGCTTACCATTGCGACACTCATTGTGATTTTCTGCAAAGTTGATGTGAGCAAAATCCCTGAGACTTCAAGCGTCTTTAAAAGCGGAATGGTAGCGTGTGTGTGCGTCTTTGGCGTGGCGTGGCTTGGTAATACCTTTGTCGAAGGGCACAAAGAGAGTATTACAACGCTTGCAGGGCAACTTGTTGAGCAATACCCTTGGCTTTTGGCGGTGGCATTTTTCTTTGCTAGCACCTTGCTTTACTCACAGGCAGCAACCGCAAAAGCTATCGTGCCTGTTGTGGTAATGGCTCTCGCCATAACCCCTGAAAATACTGCAAATGCGTATATCATCGTAGCGAGCTTTGCGGCGGTGAGCGCACTTTTCGTGCTTCCAACCTATCCTACGCTTTTAGGTGCGGTGCAAATGGACGACACAGGCTCAACGCGAATCGGTAAATATATCTTTAACCACGCGTTTTTCCTACCCGGCGTCCTAGCGATTGCATTTAGCGTAGCATTTGGCTTTTTGGCTGTCTCAATCGTATAACAAATGATTTATAAGAATCTTGCATAGAAGATTTCTTAGAGCTTTGGCATTCCTCCAATGGGCGAGGAAGCTGAAGCGTAAGGCTTTTTATCCATTCTTCCAGCGAGGAAGCTTGCTCTTCCAGCAATCACAGCATTTTTCATTGCTTGTGCCATAAGTATTGGGTTTTGTGCGGTGGCTATGGCGGTGTTGGTAAGCACGCCATCTGCGCCGAGCTCCATTGCCACGCTCGCATCTGAAGCACAGCCAATCCCAGCATCTACAATCACAGGCACACTCAATCGCTCTTTGATAAACACAACATTATAGCGGTTTTGTATCCCAAGCCCACTACCAATGGGTGCGGCAAGTGGCATTACAGCACTTGCACCTGCAGATTCTAAGTTTGAGGCGATTATGGGGTCATCGTTGCTGTATGCAAGCACACTAAACCCCTCTTTTGCGAGAATCTCGCAAGCCTTTAGTGTCTCAACTACATCAGGGTAGAGGGTTTTTTGTGTATCGCCGATAATTTCAAGTTTGATAAAATCAATACCCGTAGCTTCGCGCACAAGTCGAAAAAGTGTAATAGCTTCTTTTGCATTGACGCACCCAGCAGAGTTTGGTAAGAATTCAATATCCGTCCCCTTAAAATAATCCAGCAGATTCTCAGAATCTTTGTCCATAATATTCACGCGCCGCACAGCTACGGTTATCATTTGTGCCCCAGAGGCTAAAGTCGCTTCACGCGTAGTTTGAAAGTCTTTATATTTCCCAGAGCCCACAATCAAGCGTGAATGAAAGCTCTTTTTTCCAATTACAAGCGGTGTATCAAAGTTATTCATAATGTTCCCTTTTTAAAGTTTTTCTAAGTTTGCAATAAGCGTGGTTGGCGTGAGTGCATAAGAGTTTGGATTCATACTTCCAGCAAGTGCGTGGGCTAAAGAAGCGTTGATACTTGCATTAAGACAGTCTCGCCCCTGTGCTATGAGTGCGCCAATCATACCCGCCAAAACATCGCCACTTCCACCCTTAGCGAGAGCCACGCTCCCAAATGTATTGAGATAGATTTTTTCTGCTTTAGCGATTATGGTGTTTGCGCCTTTAAGCACGAGGGTAACTCGCGGATATTTTTGACTAAAGGCTAGGGCTAGAGTGATTTTGTCTTTTGTGTGCGTGTCGGTAAATCCACAGAGTTTGAGCAAGGATTGGAATTCTTTTGGGTGTGGCGTTAGGACGATGTCTTTATGGAGGAGTTGCGTGATTTCCTCATTATAAAACGCGTCTGCATCAATCACACAGGGGATAGTAAGCCCCTCTACATATTTTAACACCTCTTTACACGCACTTCCCAATCCCATTCCAAGAGCGATTGCTGTGGTATTTTGTGGGACTTGGCTTGTCTGCATAATCTCATAAGGCACGCTAATTTCTCTTTCAGTAGCGTTCAAAATACTTGCCAATCCTACACCAAAATGCAATCCAGCCTGCGCGCTTAAAATGCTTGCTCCCTCTTTATCTCCACTAAAGACGCACAAATGACCAAAATTCCCCTTATGTGCGTTTTGAATCTTGCGTGTTGGTAGGTGTAAATCACTTTTTTCAAGTAACTTTAATGGCGAGGTAATTTCATAATTGTGTCGTGAGATTCCCAAATCTGCAATGATAATTTCTCCCACATAATCCTTTGCCAAATCACTAAGAAGAACGCTTTTGAGTGCTCCCATACACACGGTGTAATGAGCCTTAAAAATCCATTTATTCAATTCATTTGTGAGTTGTTTTTGCGCGGGGGAATCTTCGCCAAACAATGCTGGAGTTGCATAAGAATCTTTGTTTGTGTTTGATACATCTGCATTAAGCCCACTTGGAATATCACAAGCAATTTTTAATGGTGCAGCGAGATTAGCAATGCGGATAACTTCTAAAATCTCGTCATTTAGCTTACCCTGCAAACCACTCCCAAAGAGACAATCCACCACTACATCGCAGGGCAAAATTTTAGTGATAAATTTAATGCCCTCGATAAGTCTGGCTTTCTCACACATTTGTATGCAAAGCTCGCTTTTTGGCTCTTTTGCTTGGTAGATTCTCACTACGAAGCTCCCACTTAGCTTGCGTGCTAAAGCATATCCATCAGCACCATTGTCCCCACTTCCACAAATAATCGTTACAACACTTTTATAGTAAGCCTTTTGTTTGATAAGCTCAAGCAAACCATTAGCGGCATTTTCTACAAGGATAGCGGGGCTTAGTCCGTATCTCGTAGTAGCGCGTTCATCAAGGCTTTTGGTGCTTTCATAAAAGTTTTGCATTACATTCCTTAGCTTCCACAGCGCACAGCGATAGCAGCGACAATAGCAGCGACAATTTCATCATCAGTTTGCGCATCTTCTTGCGGGATTAACTCTTGCATTTTAGATTCTAAAAACGAAGTATCAAAGTCTCCTCGCCTAAAGTCTTTATTAAGACAAATATTACGCAAAAATGGAATAGTTGTTTTCACACCCTTAATGGTAAATTCACTCAATGCACGCTCAAGTTTATTCACAGCTAAATCATAACTACTTGCCCGCACTATGAGCTTTGCAATCATAGAATCATAAAATGGTGGTATCACATAATCCTTATATGCGCAACTATCCACACGCACAAAAGGCCCAAGCGCAGGATAATACGCTGTAATTTTACCGGGGCAGGGCACAAAGTCATTATTGACATCTTCAGCGTTGATGCGCGCTTCAATCGCGTATCCCTGTGGGATTATATCACTTTGATTAAGCTCTAAGATTTCACCCTTAGCGATTCGTATTTGTCGCCCGATTAAATCAAACCCTGTGATTTCCTCTGTAACGCCGTGTTCGACTTGTATGCGCGTATTCATTTCCATAAAGTAGAAGTGGTTGTAATCATCGAGCAAAAACTCCACCGTTCCAGCATTTGTGTAGCCTACCGCCTTTGCTGCGGCTACTGCAGTAGCACCCATTCTACGGCGTAAATCTAGGCTAATAAGCGGACTTGGCGCAATTTCTACAAGTTTTTGATGTCGGCGTTGGATAGAGCAATCCCGCTCCAATAAGTGAATCACATTGCCATAATTATCCGCTAAGATTTGGAATTCTATGTGGCGTGGATTTGTGATAAACTTTTCCATAAATACAGAATCATCTTTAAAAAATGCCATTGCTTCGCGTTTGCAGGCATTGAAACTTTCCTCTAAATCCTCTTGTTTATATACCACGCGGATACCGCGACCGCCACCACCTGCGCTTGCCTTTAGAATCACAGGGTAGCCTATCTTTTGCGCTATACGCTCAATTTCAGTCATACTTGTATTGTTGAGGGCTTCTGTGCCCGGCACGATTGGGATTCCATTTTTTTGCATAATGCTTCTCGCTTCATTTTTATCACCCATTTTAGCGATGACATCAGCATTTGGGCCAATCCAAATAATGCCAGCTTCTTGGACTTTCCTTGCAAATGCAGCATTTTCGCTTAAAAATCCATAGCCCGGGTGGATAGCATCTACGCCGAGTTTAAGGGCTGCCTCCACGATTAAATCTGCATCAAGATACCCGCGCAATGGCTCATCGCTTATTTCATAGGATTCATCAGCCATTTTAACATTCATAGAATCTCTATCCGCACGCGAATAAATCGCCACACTTTGGATATGTAAATCTCTGCAAGCACGGATAATGCGCACAGCTATCTCCCCACGATTGGCGATTAGAATCTTATTTATCATTTGCTCCCCTTGTTTAAGTGTAAAGTCTCGTTGCAATTTTAGTAGTCCCACATTGTAGCAAAATTTTAAAAAAGCATTGTTGTTTTGGCTTACATTTGGTTACAAATTATGGTTACAATGCTAGTTTTGCACACACCATACAAAAGGATTATTCAATGACTTATGGAGATTCTGTGATTTTGGGGATTGTGGAGGGATTGAGTGAATTTTTTCCCGTTTCTTCCACAGGGCATTTGATTTTAGCTTCTAGCGTGCTTGGGTTAGCGCAAGATGATTTTTTAAAGACTTTTGAGATTGCCATTCAGCTTGGCTCGATTCTCTCTGTGTTATTTTTATTTTATAAGCGATTTTTACAAGGCATTGATATTTGGCTTAAACTCGCTATTGGCTTTATCCCTACGGGATTTTGTGGGTTATTTTTGTATAAGTTTATCAAGCAACTTTTTGATGGTTATGTCGTGGCGATTATGCTTATTATTGGTGGATTGGTGTTTTTGCTTATCGAATACAGGCACAAAGGCAAGCAATACGCTACCAACGAAGTAAGTGAAATTAGCTATAAACAGGCATTTCTTATTGGTTTAATGCAGTGCCTTGCGATGATACCGGGCACTTCGCGCAGTGGGGCGACTATCGTTGGTGGGCTATTGCTCGGGCTTAATCGCCGTGTAGCAGCGGAGTTTTCATTCCTCCTTGCGTTGCCTACGATGTTTGCCGCTACGGGTTATGATGTATATAAGAATCTTGGCATTTTTGATAGCACAAATATACCAATTTTGCTTGTAGGTGGGGCTGTGGCATTTGTGAGTGCATTGTTTGCTATTAAGTTTTTTTTGGCATTTATTTCTAAGTATAGTTATGTGCCATTTGGTATTTATAGAATCTGCATTGGCACGCTTTTTTTAGTGCTTTTTTCTCTGGGGATTTTAGATTCGAGCTTGTTTTAATCTAAGCTACGCCAAATTTGTCCAAACCGCCTGCACATCGTCATCTTCTTCGATTCTATCAAGGAGCTTTTCTAGCTCTAGGGTTTGCTCTTCGCTTAGGCTAATGGGGCTTGTTGGGATTCTCTGCAGGCTCGCCTTTTGGACGCTAATCCCTAGCTTTTCAAACCCCTCGCTCAATGTCCCAAAATCGCTATAATCTCCAATCGCAGCGTATTTCGCGCTATTTTCACCACTAAAATCCACTCTAGATTCAGAATCTGCGCTAGAATCTGCCCGCTCTAGCTCCTCTAATCCATAATCAATCAACGCTAGCTCCACTTCCTCCGCGCTACTCCCCTCTGGCAGCACAAACTCAAACACACTTTTGCGTGCAAACATAAATTCTAGCGAGCCGTTTGGGACGATTTGCGCGCCTTGTGTTTTGTTAAAATAGCTCTTTATGTTGGCAATGGTGCGCGTGGGATTATCAGTCGTGCATTCGATAAAAATCAACACGCCTCCACTTGCCTTGCCCTCGTAAGTTACCTCGCTAAACTGCCCGTCCTTGACACTAGCGCGCTTTATCGCCGCGTCAATATTATCCTTTGGCATATTTTGGGCTTTGGCATTGGCTATGGCGGTGCGGAGTTTGGCATTCATCGCGGGGTCGCCACCGCCCTCTTTTGCCGCCATTGTGATGACTTTGGCAAGTTTGGGGAATACCTTGCTCATCTTATCCCACCGCTTTTCTTTTGCTGCCCTGCGATACTCAAACGCTCGTCCCATTTCGTGTCCTTTTGTTAAAGTAAATTAAAAGTGCATTGTAGCATAATTGGATTATATACATTATTTTTTAAATAATTTGCTATGGCTTCCCACGCGCAAGGCATCAAGTTGTAAAATATCATCGTGTTTTTCATAGATAAGTAATAAATCTGGCTTGATATGACATTCCCTAAAACCTCGTAGATTCCCACTTAGCTCGTGGTCGTTATGTTTTTGCTCTAGGATTTCGCCATTTGCTAGCTTGTCGATTAGCTCGTCTGTTAAATCTTTTTCTTTTGTTTGTAGATTTTTATAATCTTTGATAAAACTTTTTGTGTAGTTGATGTTATATTTCGCCATTTTCTACTGCTATTCTAAATTCTTTCGCACTTTTAAAAGTCCTACACCCTTTTTCTCTTGCTATTTTTGCCTCTGCGCTCGCCTTTAGCACGCTTTTTTCAAACTTGCTAAGTTTTTGTTTTTTATGGTTTTTGTCTTTTGTGATGGTGCATTTCGCACTGATTGCCTTGCTAAGTGCGCTAAATGCGGGCAAAAACTCATCTTTGACATTTTCTATCACTAAAGTGCTCATTTCGTGTCCTTTTGTTAAAGTAAATTAAAAGTGCATTGTAGCATAATTGGATTATATAAGTGTAATTGAGATAGGCGAGATTCTTATAATCTAAGAATCTCGTGTGATAAAGAAGCCACTTATTCTAGCGGGATTTTTGCGATTGTAGATTGTAGTTTTAGAGTTTTATGCAGGGTTTGGATTATGTGCTGGAAATGCGCTTTATTGATTTTTTCATCATTTTTATGTGAGTCTAGATATTGCATTAGCACTTGGTAGCCACCGAAAAATCCGCCTTGCCCAATTTGCAATGAGAATCAATAATGCGTAAAATGTGGTGCGAAGTTTTGCCCCATTTTACGCAGTCATTGTGAGATGAGCCGATAAGTTTGGCGTGGCAATCCACTTTTTGTTTGTGATGAATTTTGTGGATTGCTTCGGGCAAAGCTATCACAATAACGATAAATTCTACTCCACTGCGCTATATGACTTGCGTAATTCTTTTACTTTTATCCACGCTATAATCCACAAGACTGCTGCTACAAATACCAAAAGCAACCCAATGTAAATAAATGCAGTCAATACGCCGATTGAATAGCACCAAAAATAATACATAAAAAACGGCTCGTTTGTAATATGTGCGACTTCTTTATAATACAAATATGCGTAGTAAAATGATGACGCCACTACAAGGAATCCTAATATAAGCCCAGCGATAGCACCTATTCCAAGCCCATTCAAGCTACTTGAGCCACCAGAAAATGACAAAATTATACCACCACCACTTATGGTTATAATGATACCGCCCAAAAATATCACCACCATTGACAAAATCCAATTTTTTAGCAACGAAGTGCTTTGCGAGGCTTCTTTGAGGGCTAAAACCACTAGGACATAGAGCACAATTCCAGCCAAGTCAAATATAATACCGATAAATGGGATAAATGTGAGCAAAAAGCACCCAAACATCACAAAAACTTTGAATTTTATCCCCTGCAAATCTTTGGATAAAAACGCTTTATCTACGCTAAATGCTTGTTTGATTACATAAATATCAACAGCCTTACCACCTTTGATTTGAAAATCCACTTCGCTACCTGCGGAAACATTTGAGTTGTTTTTGAGCTCGTTTGATTCATAAGTGTAGCGATTGCCATCATCACCACTGATGACGCCATCTGCAAGTATTTTACCTTTCATTTGAAGTCCTTTTTACGAAAAATTAAAGCGTGTATTCTAGCAAATAGGGGGGGGGGGGGTTGTCAAGTGATTTTTAAAGGAAAATGCAAAAAAATACAAAATTTGGTGGATTTTAGATTCGCGCTTTTGTTTAATACTTCGGTGCTTTGGCTGTATAAAAATCTCACGGAAATTTTGGTTATAATGCGAGAGCAAATATCATTAAAGGAGTGATAAAATGGCTTACACTATTAAAGAAGTAGAAACTAAAACAGGCATTTCAAGTCATACTTTGCGCTTTTGGGCAAAAAACGATTTATTTCCCTTTATACAGCGCGATGATAATAATGTGCGCTACTTTAGCGAGCAGGATTTAGGCTGGGTGGCAGTGGTGCATTGCCTGCGCCAAAGTGGGCTAAGTATCGAGCAGATAAAGGAATATGTAGATTTGTGTTTGCTTGGTGATAGCACGCTTGAGGCGCGATTGGATATCATAAAGACACAGCGCGATGAAACAAAAAAAATCATAGCGCAATATCAAAAAGCCCTTGACAAACTAGAATCTAAAGTGGTGTTTTATGAAGATGCGGTTTTTAAACACGATGAAGCAATGCGAGCTAAACTCAATCCAAACAAACTCAAAGGCTACTTTGACAATCCAAGTAATAAGCACTATAAGGGCGTGGGAGAAAATGCAGCAAAAAAACTCACTAAAGTGTAGATTATAAAATACAGCGTTTTTGGGAATCTCTTAAAGATAAAATGCCTTAAACACAGAATCTAGATTCTGTGTTTAAGTAGCGAGGGTTATTTAATCACACCACAAGCCATTCTCGCACCGCCACCACCAAGTGCTGCTGGGTGGTCGCTGTGGTTATCGCCACCAGCGTGAATCATAAGCGCGTGCTTTTTGATTTCGTTTATGTCTTTGATTTTTGGTGCGAGCACAGGATTGGTCGCCTTGCCATCAGCATCGACATAGAGTGCGGGCAAGTCGCCTTTGTGTCCTTTGCTATCCCAAGCAAGTGAATGGTTTGTCGTGTTTTCTGGGTCCCAGTGCCCGCCCGCTTTCATTCCTAAGCCTTTGTCTGTCTTGCCACAATCAGGATTCTCGTGGATATGGAATCCGTGAATGCCCGGTGCCAAACCTTTAAGATTTGGGAAAAACGCTACGCCGTGCTCTGTCTGCACAGCGACTACCTCACCTGCGTCTTTGTTTTTCTTCTCATCTAGGGCTTGGACCTTGATGACGATATGCCCTTTAACTGACTTTGGGTTAAACACCTCTTTATTCTCAGCCATAAGCAATGAGCCTAACAACACAGAACCTACTAAAACTACCTTTTTCATCGGCAACTCCTTAAAAGTGATTTTTGAGAAATTTTATTGTAACACAAAACACACTAAAAAATATCTTTTACCATTTTTTAGGCTATATTTCCTTGTGTATGTTACATTTTTACCTTTTACGCTTAAAGAAGTGCTATGCACTCAATCTCAATAAGCGCGTCTTTTGGTAATGATTTCACTGCCACCGTGCTTCTAGCTGGCTTATGTGAGCCAAAGGCTTGCGCATAAATTTCATTTACCACGCCAAAATCAGCCATATCAGCCAAAAAAATCGTAGTTTTTATAACCCTTTGTAGCGAACTATTGTGTGCTTGCAAAATTGCACTTAGATTCTCTAAAACTTGCTTGGTTTGCGCTTCTATACCGCCTTTTGACATTTGATTTTGGGAATCTAGAGCGATTTGCCCAGAAGTAAAAATCAAACCATTAGTAACAATGGCTTGTGAATATGGTCCTATCGCTTGTGGAGCGTTGTTTGTAGAGATGATTTGCATACATATCCTTTGTTTTAAGATTATGGCATTGTAGCCAAAGATTTGGTAAATTGCATATTTGAGTGGAGAAATTATCTGCAAGGGTTTGTAATTTGTATGAAAAAATCTTATAATTTTGAGTTTGATTTAGAGTTAAGACTTTATTAAGGAAATGCAATGTATAAAAAAATCTTTATGTTGGTGGGTTTGGTGAGTTTTTGCTTTGGAGATAATTTCATTATTGACACGCATTCAATCCGTGATTTTGAGCTTTTATTAAAGCCCAATCAAACACTAATGATAAACCACAAAACAGGGAAACTTATCGGAATCCTTGAGCAAACCCCCGATGGCAAAATGAAAAAACTTCCCATTCCACAAAAGTGGTTTGATAAAAATAAAGAAAATGCTTACAGACTAAAAAATTATCAAGATTCTACGCCACGACAATCTGGCGGGTTAGATTCTATGAAAGTGTATGAAAGCAATGAGGATTACAAAGAAGTCCAAGAAATGCGTAATCTCCATAAGCAAGAAAATGCTAAAAACCAAAATAAAAACATTCCGCCCGCAACTCAAAGCACTCAAACTCAAAAGGAGAGGGAAATTAGCGGAGCGAAAAACGCCTCAAGTTTTCAATATGAACATAAAGTGCGCCCGACAAGCACAAGTAACAACAACGCTAGAGAATGGGATAAATCAAAAATCATTTATGAGCAAAAAAGCCACACTATTGATCTCAAATGATTGGGAATCTAAAGCGCGGGGCTATTTTTTAGTGCTTCTAAGAGCACGGTGGCATACGAACCCTTTGGGAGATAAAAGCTAAGCTCCATTTGGGCGACTTGCGGTTTATACGCTACTTTTAGATTCTCTAAAAATACCCAAGCATAGCGTCTAGAGCCATTTTCTGTAATGGCGGAATCTAAAAATGGCGATTCGATTTTGTGTGCGATGTCTTGTGCGTTAAAAAGTTTAACCCCACTTAACGCGCCTGTGGGGACAATATCGCGTTGCAAAAAGCGCGTAGATTCATCTTGTGTGTGCTGAATGTGGAAAAGTTTGCCATATGGATAATGCTTAGCGACATCGCCAGCAAAAATCCTAAAAAAATGCGCTTGATTATGCAAATCGTGTAATGCTTGAGATTGTAATCCCAAATGAGTGATTTCAGGGATTTTTGCAAGTTCTTTAACGCTAAAATTTGCAAATATTTTGCTTAACTCTATGCGTTTGCAAAGCCACGCATTAAAGAGATGGCTTTGGAGTGATGAGCGCAAAAAGCGAGTGAGTGTTTTATCACGCGGGTTTTTTATACTTTTTGCTTGTAAAAAATTATCCCCCTCATTGCCAAATCGTTGCGCGCCAAAGTAATTTGGGAATCCTCCCTTATCAATAGCTTGCAAAACATTTTGTATTTTTTGAGATTCTATGGGGGAGATTTTTTTTAAACGCACAAAAAATTCATTGCCCTTTAAATGCCCGATTTTAAGTTTGTTGCAATGGGCTTTTATATCAAGGATTTTGATATTTTTATCCTCTAAACTTGGTAGCGCGTAAGAGAGGCTTTGCTCGCAAGTTTTAGGGATTGTGAGGTATTGATAGGTGGTTGGAGCTTTGTCCTTTAGCCCAGCGTAGCCGATTTGCTTGCTCTTTATCCCAAGTGAGTTTGAGAGAATCTTCACAAGCTCAAAGGTGCTTAGATTCTTTTTGCGCACATAGAGCATTAAATGCTCACCACTTTGCGATGCTTCATATAGCGGGATTTCTTTAACCACAAAGTCTCTCGGGCTTGGTGTGAATACAAAGGACATAGGTGCGTGCTCTAAATGATAGAGTCTTTTTTGTGGCAAGGTTAGAGAATCTTGTGAAATTATTTGGTTTGCATTATTTTGCATAAAATTTTCCTTTGGAATACACTTTTAAGATTTTTTGCTATTATACAAGTTTGCTTTGCAAGATTTTGCGTTTTTAAGGAAATTTATGAATACTAAAAATCCTAATTCTGTGGGCTATATGTATAACTTGCTTGATTTTAATACACCATTTAACACGCAAGAATCTTGGGATAATGCAGGGCTTAATGTGGGCTCACTTACCCAAGAGTTTGAGAATCTCTATGTTGCTTTAGAGCTTAATGCTACTATTGCGCAAGAAATGAAGCCAAATAGCCTTATTATTACACACCACCCGTTGTTTTTTAAGAGTTTTAAAAACTTTGATATTGACACTTATCCAGCAAATCTTGCTCAAATTTTATTGCGTAAAAATTGCTCGCTTATTTCAATACACACAAACTTTGATAAAAGTCATTTGAATGAATTTTTTACGCATAATGTGCTTGGATTCCCAGCTTTTACACAAGAAGAGATTGTATGCTTTGGCAGTGTGGATAAGCAGGACTTTCAATCCTTTGTCGCGCATATCAAGCAAAAGTTGGGATTGGCAAGTTTGCGTGTGTGTGATGGAAGTCGTGATGTTGAAAATATATTTGTGATTTGTGGGAGCGGGTTTGGCGAGATTGAGTGCGTGGATAGAATCTGCAAAGAGCGTGGATTCTCTAATGTTGTGTTGCTTAGTGGTGATTTAAAATATCACGATGCGATGAAAGCAAAGTCGCTAAACATCGGACTTATTGACATTCCGCATTATGAAAGTGAAAAATATTTCACACAAATTCTTCACACAATTTTGCAAAATGCCAAATATCAAGCTATAATTATGGATTCCAAAAATCCCATTACCATACTTTAAAAAGGAGCACAAATGAACAAACATTTACAATCGCTTAAAGAAATCGCAAAACTTGATAAACAAATCGATGACCTTGAGCCAAAGATAGTCGAAATCCGTAAAGGACTAGATTCTAAAATCCTACAAAAAAACAAAATGACAAAAAACATAGAAATTTTGCAAGAAGTTATCGACAATAGAGGACTTGAGATAGGCGAATGTGAGCGTTCAATCGCACAAAATGGCGCAAGGCTTGAGGAGATTAGCAAAAAGATGAGCGAGATTACGACAGACAAGCAGTTGCGCGCATTGAGTGTAGAAGAGGACATCGCTAAAGAAAATTTAAGCGTAGCAAATGAGCAAATCCGCAAACTTCAAGCTGAACAAAGTGCCAAAAAAGAGGAGATTAAAACTCTCCAAAGTCAAATAGACGCACTTAGCACGGAGATTAAAGAAATCGAAGTTGATGTGCAAGCGCAAGTAGCTGTGGTAAAGAAACAACAACAAGATATTTTTGATGAACGACAAAAAATCGTAGTAAAATCAGATACCAAAACAATCGCCTTTTACGAAAAAATACGCCGATGGGCAAGAAACACAAGTGTTGTGCCTGTGTTTAAGCAAGCGTGTGGTGGGTGCTTTGTGCGCATCAATGATAAGACTTATGCTGAAGTGCTTAATGCAAGTGATATTACTATTTGCCCACATTGTGGCAGGATTCTCTATCCTTCTGATAAGCAAACATACAAAGAGTGCGTGATTTAGCTTTGTGCTGTTGATTTTTTGGATTTAGATTCTGTATATTTTTGGTTTATTGGGGGAGTGCTTTGGTGATTACACCAAAGCATTAGTATTTAAGAAAGCTGTGCTTTTAGCATCCAAATGGCTTTTTGCAGGCTTGCGCATTTATCATCAGCATACGCACCACTTACTTTATCACCACTTTCATCAGCGAGCTCCGAGAGCTCTGTGAATGTCTTTTCAAAATACTCATAATCACTAAGGACTGCTTTTAGCACAGTTTTAGAATCAAAGCTACTTTTGCTCTCTTCTTTGATTTTAGCATTTTTGCTAATATCGCTCATTGTGAGATATGGTGTGCCACCAAGTTGCAAGATTCTCTCTGCGGTATCATCAAAGACTTCTGCAAATTCCTCATAAATTTCTTGCAATGCCTTGTGTGTGGGGTGGAAATCCATTCCTCTTACATTCCAGTGGTAATTATGCACCTTTACATAAAAGACTTGTGCGTCTGCTTGAAGCTGTTTAAGCTTATCGATTACTTTACTCATTTGTTTCTCCTTATTGTTTAAATTTTGTCTTAATTTTTAAGACAACGCAATTCTAAATAAGATTTGTAAATAAACAATCAATAATTTTTATTAAATACTATTTATTACTTAGATAAATTTCGTAGATTCTAAGCAATTAGTGATAAGAATTTGCAAAAAAATGACTTTATTGTTTATTTTTGTATAAAATACCCTTGATTTTAAATTTTTTATAAGGAGTTTGTTATGCGATACATAGCATCAGTTCTTTTGAGCGCATTTGTCGTTCTTTCGTTTCTAGGTTGTCCTTCAAAAAATGGTAACATCAAAAATCACGGACTTAAAGGTGCTCCAGAGTGGGTTCTTACACAAGGCGTAGATGGTGAGACTTATGGTGTTGGTAGTGCGAAAATCACTAACGATAACATTAGCTGGGCGATGAAAGAAGCTACAACTAAGGGCACAGCGGAGTTAGCTGGAATCTTTGAGCAAAAAATCGAGGAGAAAACAAAGATTTTAGAAAAAGATGGCAACACAGAGAGTGTAAGAGCTATACGACAAAGTATTGATAAACTTTTGGCAGGTGCTACACGCACAGCTACTTGGGTGAGCGATACAGGCGTGCTTTATGCGAAAGTGCAGATTAAAGAAATTGACAACAAGTTGTTAAAGAAAAATCTCCAATCAGTGCAAAAAGTCGATAAAGAAGCCGCTAAAGCTCTATCAGAAGTTGTTGATGAACTCATTGATGGCAAGAAATAGTCATCAAAATCATCTCTCCACGCTTAAGTCCCTTAAGCGTGGGTTTTATAATGTCTAATCAATCTCCACAACACATCAATTCAGATTCTCAAAACACCAGCACTATCGTTTTTGGTCCTGTTTTATCACGCAGGTTTGGCACTTCGTTAGGCGTTGATTTATCTCCACAGCTCAAACAATGCAACTTTGATTGTCTTTATTGCGAGTTAAAAGCCGCCAAAAGTATAGATTCTATGCGTAGTGTAGTGAGTGTCGATGAGATTCTGCGCCACATCACGCAAGCACTCCAAAAAATAGGCACACACAATCTCAATGTGCTGACATTTACTGCAAATGGTGAGCCTACGCTCTATCCGCATTTATACGAGCTTATTACGCGGGTAAAAGCAATTTTGCCAAGTGGCATTCGCACACTTATTTTAAGTAATGGCTCGCTTTTTTGGCGAGCAGAAGTTGTGCGTGCATTGCGTGAATTTGATATTGTGAAGTTTTCGCTTGATTCAAATAATCCTAAAAATTTTGCTCGCATAGATAGACCGCACAAAAGTTTAGATTTAGAGCGGATAAAAAGTGGAATCAAGCACTTTAGCAAGGAATTTGGTGGGATTCTTATCGGCGAGGTTTTGTTGCTTAAGGGTGTGAATGATAGCGAACAAGATGCCATTGCCCTCGCACAATTTCTTAAAGACATTACCCTCACGCGCCTTGATATTGGCACGCTTGATAGACCTCCAGCACACAGAGCTTCACCTTTAAGTTTTGAGGAGATACAATCTTACGCCAAGCATTTTAGTGGGCTCAATGTGCATTTGCCAAGTCGCCCGCAAAATACCACAAACAACTCTTGCGACAATCATTTACTAAAGGACATAAGCGCGCAAGAGATTATAGAATCTATCGCAAGACGCCCGCTAAGCGCAGTTGATATACAAACACTCTTTTCGCCAGCAAGCCAAGAGTTGATTACTAAACTTATCGATGAGGAAGTCTTAATATGGGAGAGAGTGGGGGATATAGAGTTTTTAAAAGTGCGATAAAGTTAGAATCTACCAAAGGTAGATTCTAAAATGTGCGTTATTTCTCAACGGCTTCTATCTCGATAGAAATCCCCACAATATCGCTCACTTGGTTATCTGGTGTATTGCTACCGACTTTGAAGTCCTTTCTATTAAGCTCGCCACTAAGTGAGAGTGAAATCACATCTTTGCCACTTTTTGGGTGCTTGATAGGACCGCTTAGCTCTGCTTTAAAAGCGATATTTTTCGTAACATTGCGGATTTTTACATCAGCATAGAGCTTGCCTTTTTCAAACTTTGTCATTTTGAAAGTTGCCTTTGGGAATCCTTTTGCATCAAAGAAATCCTTTGCCTTTAAGTGGTCATCGCGTGAGCTGTTGTTGGTGTTAATATCAGCGATACTTACTTCACCGCTAAGTCCTTTGACATTTTTACCATCAAAATCAACGCTACCGCTCAGTTTCTTAAAATCACCTTTAACTTTGCTTACCATCATATGTTTGACTTCAAAGCCAACTGATGAGTGAGAAGCATCGACCTCGTATTCTGCTGCCCAAAGAAACCCTGCACAAATAAGTGCCATTAACATTGAAAGTTTTTTCATACCAAACTCCTTAAAAGAGAAATTTTAGGCTATTTAAGCCAAGCAACATTATAGAATCTAAAAACAAATCAAAACATTTACTTTTGTTTTGTTTGCCTGTTGTGTTTAGAATCGTTACAGGCGGTAGATTCCATAGCTCCCCCACACAATCGCCCAAAAGAGTAACGCACAAAATTGCGCTGCACTTCCCATATCTTTTGCTTTTTTAGCAAGTGGGTGAATATCTTTGCTGATGTAATCGATAGCACTCTCAATCGCAGAGTTAAAAAGCTCTACGATGAGCGCAAGGAAGCAGGGCAAAAGCAAAATTACTAATTCCACCCAATCCCGTGCGATAACTATGCCAAGCGGGACACAAATCCCGCATAACGCACAAATCTGCCGAAACGCCGCCTCATCATACAACGCTGCCCTAAAGCCATCGATAGAATAAAAAAGCGCGTTATAAATGCGCTTTAGTCCTTTTTGCTGTGGTTTGTTGCGTTGTAAGTCTTTGTCGCGCTTAGAATCGCTCATCACTTATTTCTTTAATTTATTTAAGGTTGTGGAGTTGGATTAGTGGGTTGTAATGGAGATTCTAAGTGTTGTGCTTGAGAATCTCCCTCGTTGCCCTCGCTATTTGCACTAAGTGAATAATTCCCAACTACAACGAGAGCTAAACTCCATTTGTCTAGTTGCACGAGTGGCGTTGTATCGCTTTTAGCTTGCAGGGAAAATCTCGCATTATTCACTTTGCCCTCTAAAATATCACGGAAAAGAAGCAGTGTCTTTGCAAGATTCCTACTAAATGCTTCTATATTGTCATTATCTGCTCCTTTAATCTCACCTAAAAGAGAATCTCGCATAAAATTGAGCGCGAAAATTGTGCGCTCTATATCGCTATTTTGTGTAGAGTTAAAGAGTATCCTTGCGACATATTCTTTAAGGGCATTTGAGTGCATATCTATATCAATGTGGTTAAGCCTAAAATACATTTCTCGCAAGAATTGTGGGTTTTTTAGCAGACTAAAGATTTCTTGCAAATCCTTATTTGCAAAGTCATTATGCGTAATATCAAAGGCTATGTTGCTTTTTTGTAGGTATTCATCATTGTGATTTTTGCATTGGAGTTGTGTGCTAAGGAGGCGCATTGGCTTTTGTTGTCCTTTGTTATAAATGAGTAAATCCTCACCACTAGGCAAATAAACTTCTTTGGTGGCGAGTGAAATCTCTATATCGCAAGAAGTTGGGAGGTTTAGCTCGCTTAAATGCGCGCTTAGCCCCACCTTTGCTTTTTTGGCATTTCCGCTTAGCGTGATTTGGATATTTTGCGCGAGAGTGTTTGACATTGTAGGCGTTTGAGAGAGATTGAGGCTCGTTGTAATGGGATTATAGCGCACACTTTCACTTTTACACACGACTTCGACAAAGCCATCGCACACAAATGGAGCGAAGTCTAAAAAGACCAATTCTTGCGCTATAAATTGATTTATGCTCGCTTCAATTTTTTTGCTTGCTTTACTCGTTTGGTAGAGTAGCCACCCACCTAAAATAACCGCCACTAATCCGCCTAAGCCTAAAGTAATAGAGAGGAGTTTTTTCATCGCCCACCTTTATTTATAGAATCTATACATTACACAAAAGCACATTATAGCGCAATCCACATAAAAGTTTTAAAAAATTATTTTGTTAGGTTGCAAAAATGAGGATAATTTTTCTCAAATAGGTTTAATTTTTGCTTAGAATTTGATATTTCCAAAATTTTACGATATTCTTACTAGAAGTTTCGCATTAGTGGGTTTATGGAAACATACTTTGTATTTATTATTTAGGAGGGTATTTTGTGTCGAGGAAAGAGCATTTATCATATTACTTCAAGTGCGCTAACATTGTCTATATCCTGTGCTTTATGTGCGGGGGGGGCATTAAGTGCTAGAGATATAATGTATCTCGCACAAAATGACGACCCAAACGCACCAATTACTCAGCTACCACAGCAAAGCACTGAGCGCGACCCAAATGACTTTGGCATACCAAATGATAAGTTTAAAAAGCAAGCAAAGGCATATAGCAGTGGCTCGAGTATAGATAAGCCACTATTTAGAGCCTTGCAAGCTGAGGGTGGCGATATGAGTAACGCGCTAAAGATTCTCCCTAATGTGCAGTTAAACGACCCAAAGCGCACAGCAAACACCGCAGGTGAGCTCAATCCAGCGAGTATAAGTATCTCGGGCGGATTACCTGCGCAAAATAACTTTTTGCTTGATGGCTTTAGTATCAATAATGACTTAGACCCATTTGGCGGGAGTGGTGTCGGTGGAATGTTAGAAACTTATGCAAGAAGTGGATTCCCACAAGGACTTAATGTCGATACTTCATTGCTTGATTCTATCACGGTGTTGGATAGTAATATTAGTGCGCGATATGGTCGCTTTAGCGGTGGGATTGTAGAATCTACCATTAGGAAGCCCCGCACCAATGGCTTGCACGGGACATTTTCCGCACAATATGCCAATAGTAACTTTAGTAATCTCCCCTTGCAAAGCAATATGCTCCCTAATTTGTATAGCTTGCCAATTATTAGTGCAAATTCAAGAAATGAAAATTATCAACCAAATTTTAGTAAGACTATTTATCGGGCAAGTTTGGAGACTTATTTGACAGAGCATTTTGCCATCCTTGCTGGGATTAGTTTTGCTAGTAGTTCTATCCCATTATCGACATTTCAAACCTTTCAAGTTGGTAGTAATGACTCTAGAGAACAAAGCACAGGGACAAAAGACCAAACAAGGGCAAATGATAATTACTTTGTCAAACTCTTTATTAATCCTAATGAAAATTTTAACTTGGAGTATAACTTCGCTTATATGCCTCAAAGTAGCACTTACTTTCATCCAAACACACCAGATTCTACTTATGTGATGAAGAGTGGCGGGCGACAAATGGGGGTAAAAACTTCTTGGGATACAGAGTATGGACTATGGCTAGCCAATGTCAATTACTCAAATTTAGAAAACTCAAGAGATACAGAAAGTTCCTTTATCAAAAATCCAACTACCTTTTATCCCGTGCAGGGTTTCTTCCCAAGTATAAATCAAAAGCAAGATACTCTAAGTGTAAAAAACGACTTTGCTTTCACTCCTCTAGAATCAAGCGCAATAACACATAGCTTTTTAGCTGGATTAGAGTTTATTTACCAAAAGGCATCAATGGAGCGCACAAAAGAACATCGTGCTTATATTGCTTGTGGGTTTGATTTAACAGGGGCGGTAGATATTTTTGGTGTCAATAGTTCAAACTGCGCCAATTATGATGGCAGTGGCACTATGTATGCGTATTCCCCCATTGCGAGAGATTTTAGCGCGTATAGCTATTCTTTATATGGAGAAGATGAAGCGGAGTTTGACTTAGGGCGCGGTGGAGAGATGAATGCACGACTAGGATTGCGATTAGACGGGGATTTTAACTACTTTAAAAGGCACAAAATCGCTCCGCGATTTTCTCTCACCTATATCACTCCAGCCCCTCGTAGTTGGCGCACGGAATTTACCTTAGGGGCAAACCGCTACTATGCACGCAACCTTATCACCTATGGCTATCGCTCCTTATTGGGTGCGGATAGATTGGTTTTTACCCGTGCAAATAACACTAGTCCTTGGCAAGTTGTTCGTAGGGAGACTGCTAGTTATAGGCATAGCGTAGAGCTTAATGGCGTGGATTTGCCCTATGATGACGAGCTAATGGGCGCAATCACACAAAACCTAAGTGATTTTGTGCTGAGTGTGAAGTATATCTCACGCAGTGGTAAAAAGCAAATCACCAATACACCAACTAATGCTGGTGTAGAGATACTCTCTAATAATGGAAGCTCAAGCGCAGACATCATCTCTGCCTCCCTCTCTCATAAAGAGCCTCTGCTTACAGGACAAGTGGAGCATTTCTACTATCTCTCGCTAGATTGGAGTAATGCAAGACGCAATTATAACCCCTATATTAACGGAGCGGATATGTATTCTGCAAATGATATAGTTATCTTAGATGGTGTATCAATGCCTTATAGCGCGATGCCTTCTCAAAAAATCAACCAACCACTTACGATAAGGCTTAACGCTTCGCATAGCACGATTTTTAAGAATGTAAAACTAAACCTTAACAACTTTTTGCGCTTTAGAGATTCTTACCAACAAATAGTGCTTACTAATATGAGAATCCCAACTGGCGGTGGGATGAATTATACAATGCAAACAATGAACCTGCAAAGTGCCTTTATGTGGGATATGCGTATTGGGCTTGAGAGAGAAGTGTGGAAAGGCTCTGCGCTCTTTGTCAATATCGATATTTACAATGTGCTCAATTCTAAGAATCTCACCACACTTGGTGTGCAAGATGGTGTGTTGCTCTTTGGGATTCCCACAGGGACAAGTGTGCTTATGTATGAAATGGGGCGGAGCTTTTGGGCGCAAGTGGGATTTAAGTTTTAAATGAGAGACTTAGATTCTATTATCTTACATCCATTGCAAGATTTTGCCCACATCATCTGCTTCAAAGCATTTGATTTGTGAAGTTTGGTTTGGCTTTTTAGGCAATATGACATTTTCAAAGCCATAGCTCTCTAACTCTTTAATCCGCACATCAATATTATGCGCTTCTCTAATGTCCCCGATAAGGCTTACTTCGCCAATAAAAGCGGTTTTATTGCTTAGTGGGCGATTTCTTAGGCTTGAGATAATCGCAGCAATCACGGCTAAATCCGCGCTTGTCTCAGTGATTTTAATCCCACCTGTTACATTGATAAAGACATCATAGCGATTAAGCGGAAGCTCAATTTTGCGCTCTAGCAGGGCTAGGAGCATTGTTAAGCGATTATTATCAAAGCCTGTGGAGGACCGCTTAGGATTGCCAAACGCACATTCACTCACTAACGCTTGAATCTCAATCACTAACGCTCTAGAGCCCTCCAAAATCGCTGTAATAGCACTCCCACTCATTGATGGCTTTTGAGAGAAAAAGAGCTTTGAAGCATTTTTCGCGCTGACAAGCCCTTGAGAAGTGAGCTCAAAAATCCCCACTTCACTTGTCGAGCCAAAGCGATTCTTAAATCCGCGCAAGATTCTAAGTTCTCTGCTTGGGTCGCCCTCAAAGTAAAGCACACAATCTACCATATGCTCTAGCACGCGCGGTCCAGCGATACTCCCCTCTTTAGTAATGTGCCCGATGATAAAAATAGCGATATTACGCTCCTTTGCTAAGCGCATAAGCATAAAGGTAATCTCACGCACTTGGCTAACAGAACCCGGCGCAGAAGTAATCTCGGGAGAATAAAGCGTTTGGATAGAATCTACCACGCACATTGCATACTCATCATTGATAAGCGTGGCGCGGATTTGGTGTATGTCTATTTCATTGAGCAAAAAGAGATTTTTATCTACACAATTCAGCCGTTGCGCTCTATCTTTGATTTGACTTTTGCTCTCTTCCCCGCTGACATAGAGCACCTTTTTGCTTGTGTTTTTGGCGATAAGCCCGCTAATTTTAAGAAGCAATGTAGATTTTCCCACGCCCGGACTCCCACCGATGAGATAAAGCCCACCACTCACAATCCCACCACCAAGCACAATGTCAAGCTCTTGCTCATACGAAGTAAATTGGTGCAAGGCTTCAAATTCTACTTCGGTTATGGCGATTGCTTTATTGTCCGTATTGAGTGATTGTGTTTCTTGGAGTGTTTTAATCTGCTCGCTATTTAGCTCGATAAAAGATTCCCACGCGCCACAGCTCGAGCATTTGCCAAGCCATTTTGAGCTTTGGAATCCGCAGTGTTGGCATTCAAAAAGAGAGCGTTTTTTTGCCATATTTTGCCTTTATCACTTTATTTACGCGCTAAATATAGAATCAAGCAAGGTTGCGACATATTCTTGGGCACTAAAGGCGATTAAATCCTCTGCTCCCTCGCCCACGCCAAGAAACACAATGGGGATTTGCAATTCGCTTACAATGCTAAAAATCGCCCCTCCCTTGCTTGAGCCATCAAGTTTGGTGATGATGATTCCATCGATTTTGGTATGTGAGGAGAAGTGTTTGGCTTGATTGATGCTTGAGCTTCCTTGCGTGCCATCAAGGATAAGGTATTGTTTGATGAGGTTGCTCGCGTTTGGGTTATCCATTCCCTCGCATAATGCCTTTTGGCTTACGCGAATGATTTTTAGCAATTCATTTGTAAGGTTGCTTTGTGTGTGCAGTCGCCCAGCTGTATCCAAAATCACCATATCATACCCCTTAGCAATGGCTGAAGTAATACTATCAAAGCATACTGCACTAGAATCTCCGCCGATTTTTGAAGCAATCACAGGGATTTGCAACCGCTCACCCCACGCCTTAAGCTGTTCGATAGCTGCTGCACGAAAGGTATCGCCCGCGCCCAAAAGCACACTCTTACCCTCGTTTTTGTATTTGTTGGCGAGTTTGGCAATGCTTGTGGTTTTCCCCGCGCCATTTATCCCCATAATGAGTAGGACTTGTGGTTTTGTGGGGAGAGTTTCGGTGTGTGGTGGTGTGGAATCTGAGCGAATGCGTAAAATCTCGACAAGTTTTGGGGCTAAAATATCACGCGAAATGTTTGAGGGTAGGGAATCTAAAAGTGATTGGATAACATCATAATCCATATCGCATTCGATTAAAAGCTCTTCAAGTTGGTCTTTTGAGAGGCTATCTTGCTTTTTACCAAGTATTGAGCCTATGTGGCTGGTGGTCTTTGAGAGAAAGGAGAGCATAGCTTATTATTTAGCAGGATTGGCTTGGCTTTGCTCGCTAGATTCTACAAAATCTGCGGGATTTGCAGAATCTTGTGGTTGTGCTTGAGGCTCATCTTGTGTGTCGTGTGGCTCGTGCGTCAAATCCGCATTTTCATTTATTGGTAAATCCAAATCACGCATTTCTTGGATTTGAAAAGCATTTTGTGCCTCAGCATTAAGCACATCGTGCAAGATAAAGAGTAAATCGCGCTCTATCATTTCTTGTGGCACGAGCCCTGCATAATCCACCACCTTGCTTCCATCGACATCTAAAAGCCATACATAGCCCGATGAAATATCTTTATCTAAAAAGTTTAATATGTCATTATTAACGCCTTGCACGACTGCGGGCGTATAAATAGGATAGCTTTTAGCATAGGCATTTAAGACAGAGTTTATAGATTGTATATTTTGCTCATTTTGTGCGGCGGGAGTAAGGATAAAAAGATTGATATATTTTGCGTATTTTTGCTTTAAATCCACAATATGTGGGGCAAGTGCGAGGCAGTTTTTACAATCGTGCTGGACAAAAAGCAAAATACTTGGTCGCTTATTTGAAGCATCACTTTCCTCGCTTGTAGAGATTTTAATTACCTCGCTATTGCTATCAAGCACTTCAATGGTAAGTGTTTGCGCTTCATTGAAATCTTCCCCAACAGAAGTGGGGTTAAGAGTGTAAGTAAAGCTATCCTTTTTCTCGTGTTTAAATTTATCACAAGCTACAAAATTCAAACAAAGCAATGCGAATGCAAAAAAACCAGCGATATATAATGCCATTGATGTCTTGTGTGTCATAGATTCTCCTCCCACTAAAGAATGTGATTGTTTCATTATTTGTCCTTATTTTACATTATCAAAATGTTTAAAGCAAAATGTGTGCTATGATTATACACAAAAAAGGATAAATTGCGTATGAGTGCTAAAAATGCGTTTCGCCAATGGGCTAAAATGCAACAAATTTATGCTAAAGCAAAGGTTTTGCACGCTAAAATCTCTCCACTCTCAAACCTCTCTACAAGCCCATCACAAGCAAATCCCCTCACAGAGAATCTCCTCGCACAAAAGCCATTTGACAGAGATTCTAAAATTATTTGTAAATATCTTTTCGCACTTTTGCAAAAACTTCAATCTAAAAATATTTTATTGTATGCTCCATTTGTGTTTGAGGCGGATATTTGGGAGTTAATTTGGCGATTAAAAAGGCAAAAAAAGAAAATTTTTCTCCCATTTATACAAGATTTAAGTTTTAAAATGTTACCATTGCACTTGCCATTACAAAAAAATCGTTTTGGCATTTTTGAAAGTAAATATTCTAATTTTAATTTAGCAAAAATCGACACGGCGGTGATTCCAACATTTGGGATTGACGCAAAGTTTAAGCGCGTGGGATTTGGCAAGGGAATGTATGATAGATTTTTTTCGCGTAACCATAAAATTGGACTTTATCCTAGAAAGAAAGTTTGTAAAATTTTTGTAAGTCGCACACCTTGCATAAGTCCTCGTGTCCTTACTCAATCCTTTGATATAATGGGGGATTATTTTATTAGCGCTTTGTCGTGTTGCAAAAGGACAAAGTATGATGATTGTAGTGTATATAGTAGGCGTGCTCCTTTTCGGCGTTATCGTTGCCTGCGTTACTTACCTAGTAAGCAAAAAGATATTTAGTTCTAATGTTGATGTGCTTTTAGAGCAAGCAAAGGCAAAGGCAAAGGCGATAGAATATGAGGCAGAAAAGCTGTTGCGTGAGCAAAAAATTAAGTGCAAAGAAGAAGAAATCGCTCTAAGACAAGAGTATGAACAAAGTCAATCTAATCTTAAGGCTGAATTTCAAGCAAAGGCAACAGAACTTGAAAGGCAAGAATACAAAAAGATTCAAGAGCTTGAGCGACAAGAAGAATCAATAAGAGAAGAGCAACAAAGATTAGCGAGTTTAGAAAATAAGATTCTCAACGCACAATCTGAGAATCAAAAAGTGCGCGAACAATATGAGGACGCACGCAAAGAGGCGGTTAAAGTTTTAAGTCAATATAGCAGGTTGTCTATTGATGAGGCGCGCGAGAGACTTCTTGAGATGCTTGAAGAGGAGCTTATCGAGGATAGGGCGATGATGATACGCAAGTATGAAGAGCGGGCAAGGCACGAAGCCCAGCAAAAAGCGCATTATGTCATCGCTCAAGCCACAATGCGCTATGCGGGAGAGTTCGCCACAGAGCGTCTCATAAATGTAGTAAGTCTGCCAAATGATGAGCTAAAAGGGCGCATTATTGGTAAAGACGGGCGCAATATAAAAACATTAGAGATGATAAGTGGCGTTGATATTATCATTGATGATACACCAAATACTATCATTGTAAGTAGCTTTAATCTCTATCGCCGTGCTATCGCGCTAAAGACGCTAGAAGCACTTATAGAAGACGGGAGAATCCAACCCTCGCGCATTGAAGAAGTGTATGAAAAAACAAAAGAGCAAATGGACGAAATCATCTTGCAAGATGGCGAAAATATCGTTCTTGATATGGGGATTGGCATAATGCACCCCGAGCTTAAAAGACTTTTGGGTAAAATGCGTTATCGTGCAAGTTATGGACAAAATGCACTTGGGCACTCTATCGAGGTGGCAAATCTTGCAGGAATGATTGCAGGCGAGCTTGGTGGTGATGAGCGTTTAGCGCGTAGAGCGGGAATCTTGCACGATATTGGCAAGGCTTTGACACAAGAACTTGGTGGGAATCATATTGACTTGGGCGCGGAAGTATGCAAGCGGTATAAAGAGCACCCTGTGGTAATAAACGCTATTTACGCACATCACGGCAAGGAAGAGGCAAAAAGTATCGAGTGTGCGGCAGTTTGCACGGCTGATGCTCTCTCTGCTGCTAGACCGGGTGCTAGACGCGAAGTGTTAGAGAGTTTTTTGCAACGCGTGCAGGATTTAGAGAGGATTGCCTTACAAAAATTTGGCGTGAAGCAAGCCTATGCTATCAATGCTGGGAGAGAAGTGCGCGTGATTGTGCAAGCTGATTTGGTCGGCGATAATGAAAGCATTGTGCTATCACGCGAAATCGCCAAAGAAATCGAAAAATCTATGCAATATCCCGGAGAAATTAAGGTAAATGTAATCCGTGAGGTTCGCGCAGTTGAGTATGCAAAGTAGCAAACACTTTGTGTATAAAATTTGCTTTATAAGGCATATTTGCCTATAAAATTTATTGTAAGGACAAGAGATGAAGACACAATGGAGTAGAGATTCTTGGCGCAAAAAGCCAATCAAACAGCACCCAACATACAAAGATTCCAAACATTTGCAAGAAGTTGAATCTACTTTAGCGGGTTATCCTCCACTTGTCTTTGCTGGCGAGGCGAGGAAGCTAAAAGAACAACTAGCAAAGGTATGCAGGGGCGAGGCATTTTTATTGCAAGGCGGGGATTGTGCGGAGAGTTTCTCACAGTTTAATGCCATAAATATCCGCGATTTGTTTAAAGTCATCGTGCAGATGAGTGCGATTTTGACCTTTGGGGCAAGTTGTCCTGTGGTAAAGATTGGGCGAATGGCTGGGCAGTTTGCTAAACCTCGAAGTAGTGATTTTGAGGAAGTTAATGGAGTGAGTTTGCCAAGCTATCGCGGAGATTTGATAAATGGCGTGGAGTTTAGCAAGGAAGCACGCGAGCCAGACCCAAATAGAATCTTGCAAGGTTATAATCAAAGTGCAGCGACACTTAATTTGCTCCGTGCCTTTGCACAAGGGGGATTTGCGGATTTAAATCAAGTGCATAAATGGAATCTTAGCTTTGTAAAAAACAACACTTTTGGCAAAAAATACGAGGAAATTGCAGATAGAATCACGCAAGCCCTGCATTTTATGAAAGCGTGCGGGATTGATTCACAAAGTTTGCCGACATTGCGTGAGACAGAATTTTACACAAGCCACGAGGCGTTGCTTTTGCATTATGAAGAGCCATTGTGTAGGCAAGATTCTCTCACGGGGCAGTGGTATAACTGCTCGGCGCATATGCTGTGGATTGGTGAGCGCACACGGGGATTAGATGAAGCGCATATCGAGTTTTTGCGCGGTGTAGATAATCCGCTGGGCGTGAAAGTAGGACCAAATGTAACAAAAGAGGATATTTTGGGGCTTTGTGATATTTTAAATCCTAAAAATGAGGAGGGCAGGCTTAATCTCATCGTGCGAATGGGTGCGGATAAAATCAAGCAAAATTTCCCTAAAATCTTGCAATCCTTGCAAGGCGAGGAGCGCAATATCGTGTGGAGTTGCGACCCGATGCACGGGAACACGATTAAAGCGAGTAGTGGGTATAAAACGCGCAACTTTGATAGTGTGCTTGATGAGGTAAAAAGTTTTTTTGAGATTCACAAAGCAAATGGAAGTATCGCTGGTGGCGTGCATTTAGAAATGACAGGAATGGATGTAACCGAATGCACGGGTGGCTCGCAAGCTATCACAGAAGAGGGGCTAAAGTGCAACTACAACACGCAATGCGACCCGAGACTAAACGCCACGCAAGCCATTGAAATGGCATTTTTAATTAGCGATATGTTAAAGCGCACATAGGATTGTTGTTTAACCTATGGTGTGAGTTCCGCTAGATTTCACTCTTGTAAATTTTGTGCTTGCCACATTTTAGCGTATTCGCCCTCTAGTGCTAATAATTGCTCGTGCGTGCCAGATTCCACTATCTCGCCATCGCGCAAAAATACGATTGTATCGCAGTTCATCACGCTTTTTAGTTTATGGGCGATGATGATGATAGTTTTGTCTTTGGCAAGGGCGTTTAGGGCTTTTTGCATTGCAAATTCATTTGCCACATCAAGACTTGAGCTCATCTCATCTAGCAGGATAATTGGCGAGTTTTTTAGGATACACCTAGCGATTGAGATTCTCTGCTTTTCCCCACCGCTTAAGGAAGTCCCGCCCTCACTCACAGCCGTCTCAAGCCCCTGTGGCAATCCACGCACAAAATCTAGCGCATTTGCAGAATCTAGTGCCTGCTCTATCTCACGCTCACTTGCGTCCTCATTGCCAAATGCGACATTAGATTTCACGCTCCCCTTAAACAAATACACTTTTTGAAACACCATAGAAAATTTGCTCATCAATCTTTCAGGCTCTATGCTTGCGATATTTTTTAGACTGCTAGGCTCATTTGCATTGCCGATTTTTATCGCTCCATTGCTTGGCTCATAAAATCGCGCGATTAGCTTTACTAGCGTGCTTTTGCCACTGCCAGATTTACCGACAATCGCTAGGCTACTTTTATGCGGAATGACAAGGTTAATATTGCGCAGGGCAAAGTCGCTTTTTTGATGTTTGTTCTCATCGTTTGCCCCGTAGGCAAAATCGAGATTCTCGATGACTATGTCATTTCCGCGTGGCAATTCTTTATCATCGCCCGCGACTTTGTTTTCGCGCAGAAGTGTCAAAATATTTTGCCCAGATTTTGCAAAATAGCGCAACTCAATAAAATTTATCGCAAAAGTCATCAGCGGGACAAACGCCTTAGAGCCAATCAAAATAAAGCCCAAATACTCAATCACGCTTAATTCCCCACTAAGCAAAAATTCCCTCCCAAAGCCTATCATAAGTCCAATTCCAGCCCCCATACACGAAATCACAGAGAGTGCAAAAGGCATTAGCCCCACTTCGATGCGGATACTCTCTTTTCGCAAGTTCTCAAAGCTAGCCTCCAATCGCTTAAATTTTTCCCCGCTTAGATTATGTGCCTTTATCGTGGCGATTCCATCGATATATTCGTTGATATGATTTGAAGCGTCCAAAACTGCGGCTATGTGCTTTTGGCTTAGATAGTCGCTAAGTCGCCTTGTAAGCGCAAGTAAAATCACCGCAAAAGGCGCGCAGGCAAAAAACGCTAACGCCATTTGCCAATGATAGACTGCAAGCCCGATAAACACAAGCACGCTTAGCGCGAAGCTCGCAAAGACTTGCGGGAGGAGGTGGCTACTTGCTTGCTCTAAATTTGCAAAATCTTTCATCAAACAATGACTAAGCCTCGCAGGATTTGCGCTCTCTAAAAATCCTAATGGCAGTTTGCGGATATGCTCAGCCAAAGCGATTCGCCCTTGTGCGCTTGCTTTGTAAGTCTCTTCAAAGTTTGCCTTATACGCAGGGAGTGAGAGATAAAAGCTCGCAATCATTAGCCCAAACCCCACCGCACAAATTATAAGCAATTCACTCAAATCCGCTTCCTTTGCTCCCAAAAGTGAGCCCTCAAAAAAGGGCGATAATACTCGTGCTACAAAATAAATAACCACAAAAATGGTGCTAAATTTTGCCACTTCGGCAATGGTAGTCAGTGCGAACGATTTGTAAAATCGTCTCGTGTCATTTAGGGCGATGTCTTTTATCATTTGTATCATTGTATCTCCTTTTGTTTTGGTGTTTTTGTGTTTTTAAAATTTAAATTCTCAAATCTAGACGAATTTTGTGCGTGTGGATTTTGACTTCAAGTCCAAACGCCAAAATCTACGCACGCCAAAACCCGCTAATTTTTAATACTCCATTGTTGCGTATCATTGTAGAGATTCCATAGTTCCTTATACTGCGGGCAAGACTTTAATAAGTCTTTGTGCGTCCCAAGCGCGAGAATCTCGCCTTTTTCCATTAGCGCGACTTTATCGCATTTAAGCGCGGAGTTGAGCTTGTGTGCGACCATTATGAGTGTTTTTCCACGCGCTAGATTTTTTAGTGCCTCATTGAGCTTTGCTTCATTTTCGCTATCAAGCGCGGAATTTACCTCATCAAGCAATAAAATAGGCGCGTTTTTCAAAATCGCCCGCGCTAAGTTTATGCGCTGTGCTTCGCCACCGCTTAGATTCATTCCTCCCTGCCCGATGACACAATCTAACCCGTATTTGGTGATGATTTCATCGCATTGCGCTAAATGCGCAGCGTGCAAAATCTCCTCATCGCTGGCTTCCTTGCCAGCTTTTATATTCTCACGCAGTGAATCGAAAAACATAAAATTCTCTTGAAACACAAAGCTCATTGCTTCCATCAAATCGCATTCTGCAATGTCTTTTATGTTGATTCCGCCCATTAGGATTTCGCCCGCGCTTGCGTCATAAAATCGTGCGAGCAAATGCACGATACTAGATTTCCCCGCACCGCTTTTGCCGACAATGGCAAGCGATTCCCCTTGTCGCAGTGCAAAACTTACATTTTTAAGCGCGTGTTTTGCGCTCAATTCTCCATTTGGATTTTGATATGCAAAATCTACGCTTTTAAATTCTATGTCAAAGCGCGTTGGCTTGAGCGGATTTTTGCTTTGTGGCAGGGGCTTTTGGCGAAAGATTGTATCCACTCGCTCCACCGCTTCGCTTATTTGCATTAGCTCGCTACTTAGGTTAAAAAGGCGCAAAAATGGCGCGATTAAGCCATTGCTAAGCAATATGAAAAACACGCATACCAAAATATCGTAGAGATTGAAAGTATCACGCGTGATGAAATACGCACAAAAGGGCAACGCAAAGAGGATAAAGCCATTTACAAGCGTGGTAAAAACCCCAAAAGGACGCATACATTTGTAAGTAAAACTCAAAGTGAAATGATGATAGTCCTCCACAGATTTAGCAAAATCTTGGAATGCAAAAATGCTTTTGCCAAACATTTTTACCACGCTAATGCCTTTGATAAACTCCATACTTGAGGAGTTTATGGATTCTAGTTTGCTAAAAAACTGCTCTAAGCAGGCTTTCATCTCTACTTTTGTCTTGCCATAGACGCTAAATTGCACAAATAGCCCGACTAAATACACCGCCACGCATACTATGGCAAGTCGCCAATCGCTCCAAACAAAAATCACAAAAATCGCGCACGCCCCCACGACTGATTGGATAAATTCTGGAATCTTATGGGCGACAAAGTTTTCGATTTTTTCGACATTTTCTTGCAAAGTTTTGTGAATCGCACCTTTGGTTGTGTGCGTGAAATAGCCTAGTGGAAGCGTGGCTAGGTGGCGAGCAAGGCGCAAGCGTAGATTGTAGAGAATGCGATATGCAGCAAAATGACTAAGCGTAAAAGTCGCCCCTTGCAAGAGCATAGAGACAATCACGCTAGAAATGGCGATAAGCGCGCAATAAAACACCAAATTTTTATCCACATTTGCCAAATCGTGCGCGTTTAGGACAAACTCTTGCACAATCCAATACCCCGCAAAATAAGGCACAAACTGCAAAATCGCAGAAAGCGCGCTAAGCAGGCTAGAAAATGCCAAAAGCGTCTTTTTCTCCCCGCTAATCTCAAGCAATCTAGGCACACCTTTTTTCGGCTTTTTGTTTTGGTTTTGTGTTTTCATTGTTTTACTCCTTTATGTGATTTTTTTATTACACGCGGTGATAGCTAGCGCGATGAGTCCAAACACAAGCGAGGCGCAAAATAGCGCGAAATAGCCATTTGCTACGCTCACTTCAATCCCGCTGCGAGCCAATACTTCGCTAAAATCTGCCAACGCTTCGCTAACGCCACTTAGGCTAGATTCTGCGCTTGCCACGCTAGAATCTCCACTGCCAAGCCCTGCGCTACCAAAATCCGCGCTACCAAAATCCGCGCCATCAAAATATGTCTCGCGTGAATGGTGAGAATGCCCCTCGCCTTTGCTTAAGGCTTCAATGGTATCTTGCGCGATAAAAATCCCTAAAATCTGTGAAGCGATAACCCCGCCGATGACAAAACAGGCATTTTCCGCCGAGCGCAAGAAGCTAAAATCTACCCCGCTTTGTGCGCTACCCTCACAGATACGCATTCCTAGCGAATACATAAACACGCATAGCGCGCACATATATACGCCAATGCACGCTAGCCCAATCAAGATTAACGCGTGATTTTGCCATAGCCACATATTTGCTAACAATAGCAAAAACACGCACGCACAAAACGCCAAAAGCGTGATAAACGCAGGGCGAAATCCAAAAATGCGGATAAGCAAATACGCTAAAGGTGCGCCTACAAACATCGCTACGCAATTTATCACCCCACCGACAATCCCAACGACATCAAGCGAAAATCCAATATAGACTAAAAGCATTGTGCTTGTGGTGTTTGCAAGTGCGATAGGGAGCATACAGAGGCAAAAAAATCCTAGCCACCCCCACAAACTTAGGCTTTTTAGCGTTTGCAAAATCGAGTCTTTGGAATGACAGGAATCTTTAAAATGCAGGGAGTCTTTGGAGGGCGAGGAATCGATGGCGTAATTTGTCGCGTTTGTAGCGATTTTTGCGCTATTTGCGGGCGATATTTCAGAATTTACACCGCGAAGATTCCCATATTGCCCATTTGAGCTCATACGCACAAACGGCACGCAAAGCAACGCCACAAAAAACGCCATTACAAAGCACGCCACGCTAAAGCCATATTTTTCATAGATTACGAGGGCGACTATGATGCCCATAATCCCACCCACGCCAGAGGCAAGGAGCATTATGGTATTTAGGCTTACTTTTTTATCCGCGCTTGTTTGCGTAATCGCAATGGCGTTTAGGCTAATGATAGCACACGCCCCAAGCAAACACATAACCATAAACGCCACGCATAATAGCCCTATATCTTGTGGCGAGGCAAAAGCCCCAAGCGCGATAAAACTAACCGCAGAAACTAGCCCAAGCGCAAGGCAGAGAATCTTAAAATTATGTGCGTGCTTTTTGCGCCAGATTTCCACGACACCAGAGTAAAAAAAACTTAGCATAAAGGGAATCATCGTAAGGTAAAGTAGCCCGATTTCTTGCGGGGCGATGCCATCTTTTGCCATTATCGCGGGCAACGCGCCATAAATCATCAGCGTAAAAATGCTAATAATGCTATACACGCTAAAAGAAATGCTATACAATTTCATAATTTTGCTCCTTTGTATTGGTTTATTTATTGTCGTTTTATTGTCATATTGAGCGTTAGCGAAATATCTCAAAGTTTTTCAAAAGACCAGAGATATTTCGGCTTTTTCAAAGCATCAATATGACAAGAAAAACCTCCTTTTAATGTTGATTTAGTATTTATACGCCACTTGCGCACCGAGATTCCACGGATTGCCTACGAGATAGTAGGGCTCTAGTAGATTAAGTTGCCGTGCATAGAGCGCGTAGCGCGTGTTGGTTACATTTTGGGCGAAGATTTTAAAGCTGAAGTTTTTGTATTCATAGCGCGTGTTTAAGTCCAAAACCACATAGGGCTTTTGCATCAAATCATCACTGCGTATCAAATCATCAAAATATTGCTTTGTGTAAAATCGCGCATTGCCACCTACATACAATCTATGCGCATTTATGCGTAAGAAATTCCAATCCGCACTTGCAGTGAGGCTCACAAGCGGTGCGTATTTTAGCTCCTTGCCACGCACATCATAGGGAGCGGGTTGCCCGCCGATACTTAAGCTACCGACATTTTTGCCACCATTTGTATAGCGTGCGATACCGATATTTGTGCCGAGACTTACATACAATCGCTCGCCATTGTAGTTTATATCTGCTTCAAACCCCGTGCTATATGCGTCTCCTATGTTTTTGATACTTTGGGCGATACTATTTCCCACATAGGCTTGCCTATCTTGTATATACGAATAATAAACAGCGAGATTTGCCATAAGCACAGAATCTAAAAAGCGCAAATGGCTTCCTAACTCCGCGCTATAAATCTGCTCGGGGTTGTAAGGCTCTTTGTCATCATCTGCATAGGGGAATTTCGCAAATCCGCCCATTTTGGTGCTATGCGTGCCTGCAATGTAGAGTTTAATATGCTCGTTTGGATTAAAGCCAAAGGATATTCTAGGATTAAAAGTATGCCAGCCTTTGGAGTTTGTATATGCGGAGTTAATGCCCGCCCCTGCAGCCACAGGGCTATCTATGGAAGCGTGATAATACTGATAGCGTCCGCCAAAGCCGATGTCAAAATATTGCCCTAAGGGGAAATACCCATCGCCAAAAAATGCTATGGTATTTACCCGCTCTGTTGCACTCCAATTTGCCCGAAATCCAAATGGCGTCATATCACCTGCTCCACCGATAAATCCGCGCATTCCATTATCGGTTATCAAATGCTTATAATACGCGCCAAAAGTCGTGCGGATTCCATTGCTATACTCGCTATCTAAGCGCAACTCCTCTAGCACTTGCGTAATATCATAAAAATACCCGTCCTTTTTGCCTCCATAAGTTTGCACCAAAGGATAAGTGTTCGTAAGAGAATCTGTCTTGTTAAAAGCAGTAATGGAGCTTAGCAAATGCCCGCCAAAGTCATAATCTAGCTTTAGGCTTGCTTGCTGGGCGAGGAGCTTTTCCCAAGGGTTTTTGGCATACACGGCGTTTGGTTGCCCAAGTGTAGTGCCATTTGGTTGCCATTGCCGACCATCTGCACCACCATACCCGAAATTATCCGCCACAGGAGAATCTGCGGGAATCTCCCAGCCACTAGCGGTTGTGCCGTTTTGGTATTGGGATTTGGTAAGCCAAAATCCTTTGGTGTTTTTAGGCACATAGTGAAAATTATAGCTGACCGTGGCTAGAAACGCACTTGTAGGGGCATAATACAGCGAAGCCCCGCCTAAAATGCTATCGCTATCTTTCATATTTTTGTTCCCATATTTGATAAAGCCATTATCGTGTATGTAGCGCACGCTTGCCTTGCCCCAAAGTTTGTTTTTGACTAGTTCGCCACCTATGTAGGCGTTTAAGTCCTCATAGAGCTTTGAGCCTGTGAGAGAGACATTGGCATAGTCGCCTTTCATTGGGTTTTTGGTGCGGATAGAGATTAGCCCTGCTTGGGAGTTTTCGCCATAGAGTGTGCCTTGCGCACCGCGAAGCAACTCTACTGCCTCCACATCGCCTAAGGCTTGGATAAGGAAATTTGCACTTTGTGGGACGCCATCGACATAGAGATTGAGCGTGGTGGTGTAATAATCAGGGCTAGAAATCCCGCGCAAAGAAGCCATAGGAAACACCGATGTGCCGTGAGAATCTTGAATCTGCAAGCCCGCAAAAATGCTACTTAGTTCGGTAGTGGATTTTATGTTGGCATTTGAGAGTTGCTTTTGCTTTACCACTTGCACGCTAGAATTTACACTTTGGATTTCCGCTTCGTATTTGTTTGCATAAGTCGTAGTAGTGGATTTTTCGAGTTGCACAGATTGCTGTGGTGTAGCGTTAGAATCTTGTTTATCGCTAAATTTTGTGTCTTCGCTTTGTGCGTTTATATTACTTAGTGCTAATAGCGCGTAAGTGATAATAGAAATTGTGTAAGGCTTAGTTTTTGGCATTGCTTCCATTAGTTATCTCCTTAGAATTAGATAAAAATAAGTCGCAATAATAATAAAAGCCATCAAAAAATTTCTACTCTAAAATACCAAAATACCTCAAAATAATATAAATTTTTGCGCGTAAAACTTTAATTTGTGATTTTTGTCGTTTTGTTGATAATTTATGATATAATAACAATTCTTAAATTTTATTATAGTTTATTATTTGCGAATCAATACAAATAAGGAGAAATGATGACTACACCTATCAAAGACAATACAAGGGCTAAAGCTAGTTTGTATTCGCACTATGATGTTTTTTCTCGCTCTGCGAGAAAGGTCGCACAATTAAATCTTTCAAAAGATATGCAAAGCCTAGAGTTTTTGGGACAAGATTTTAATGTGAGATGTAATGTTGTTTCCATACTTGATGGAGTAACGCTACATTATGGAAGTTTTGTGGGGGATTTTTCTTGTTTGGATTATAAATTTGATTCTCCAAGGGTGCATTTTGGATTATTGCAAAGTGGAAACTACAAGAGCGAGTTGGATTGCGAGCCTTTTAGTGTGGAGGGTGGTGAAATTTATATAGTAGCACCAAACACACATACAATTGGTCAAAGTTCTTTTGCGGATTGTAATTGTGTGCAAATTGACATTGATGTAAAAGAATCCAAGAGAGAAATACAATCTTTTTTATCTAATTTTAACATCGAATTGCTTTATGAATTTCTTATCCAAAATCCATTAGTGGTGAAGTCCTGCCTGCATACTCGTGGCTTACTTAATATGCTTTGTGGAACAAAGAACATTGATTTATTAAGACTAAAGGTCTTAGAGTCTTTGCTTACCATACAAGAAAGTGCTTATAAATTACAAATGCACAACGCTTATGGTATAAATTATAGTAAAAATGCTTATATTGCCCGCGTGGCAGAATATTTGGAAACGAACTATAACGCAAGCGAGGAATGTTTGAATCTATGCACGCTTGCAGAGCGATTTGAAGTGTGTGTGAGCAAACTCACAAGTGATTTTCGCTCGGTTAAAGGCATTTCTATATATCAATACCTCAAACAATGCAAAATTCAAAATGCTATTTTTTTGTTGCAATCTGGCAAAAATGTAAGTGAAGTCGCAAATGAAGTGGGCTATGTCAATGTTTCGTGTTTTTGTAAAAACTTTAGAGAAAAGATAGGAGTAAGCCCAAATAGATTCATTAAAACGACCAAAAATCATTAAAAATTGTATTTGGGTTGAGAATCTATGAGATTCTAGTGAGTTACAAAAATACATTGTTTTGTCAATACCAAAGGCAAATTGAACGCGCATTATTTCGCGCTAGTCGCCTTATCCACCATATACGCCACATTTTGAAATTTACTCTCACTATACGCGCAAAGTCCTATCTCACAAGTGCTACTTGAGCTCACACCGATGATATTTGTCGCGCTTTCATCTGCCAAATGTGCCGTGCTAGACTTGTTGAGCTCTGGAGTAAAAAAGCCCTTTTTACCCGCAAATCCGCAACACTCAAAGCTTTTTACCACGCGCACATCATCACTGCATAGCTTTGCTACTTCCACAATCGCGCTATCCTTGCCCAGCTTTTTTAGCAGACAAAGCCTATGCACCAAAAGTGGCGAATCCACCTTGCTCCAAGCAAGTTTGTCGCTTATGCTTAAAATAAATTCGCTAATATCATACACTTTATATTTATCCCCAAACTGCGCAATCGTAGAGTAAAAGCAACTTGAATGGTCTGTTATAATAGCATATTTCCCGTCCTCCGTTGCCTTTTGTAGCTCGGATTCTAAAAACGCCCTATTTTGTGCCTTTATACTCTCATAATCCTCAAACATCTTGCCACAGCACATTTGTTTGATTTTTTGCGGATAAATTACGCCGATTTTTGCTTTCGCACAAATGCTCTCCACTACTTCTTGCAATGGGCGTTTGTCGCGCTGTTTGGCATTTGGGGCAAAAATGCGATTCGTGCAAGAAGTGAAATACACGACTTTATCGGGCAGATTTTCGCCCTTATTTGTGAGTGTGTAACCATTTGCGCGAGGCATAAATGGCGGAGTAAAGGGCAGATTCGCACTTAATTTATGCAATGCGCCTGTGATTTTGCTAACCCAAAATTCACTCAAAATCGCACTTGCCACGCGGTAGATTCGCAGTCCTCCACGCGCCACGCCCAAAATTGCACTAAAATTATTATAAATTTTTTGCGCGAATTTCTGCGTTTTGCCACTCATCGCCACTCTTAACTCAAAGGCGACATTTGCGGTATCAATCCCAAGCGGACAAAGAGCAAGGCACGATGAACAACCCGCGCAGGTTTCATTGCCAAAGTATTCATATTCGCTCAAAAGCGCGTCCGCCTCATACTTTTTGCCGTCTTCTAAAAGTCGCGTGATTTCGCGTAGCACTGCAATACGCTCACGCGGTGTTAGTGCAATCTCGCGCGATGGGCAGTTTTTCTCACAAAATCCGCACTCCATACAGCGATTTATCATCTCGCTATTTTCGGGTAGGTTGAGCAGATTTTTGGGTGCGGATTTAAGGTTTTTCTTAAAAATTGTCGCATCATCGCTGATTATGACATCGGGGTTCAAAAGTCGCGCAGAATCAAAGGCATTTTTTATCGCCACATTGATTGCATAAGCCTTTTTGCCCCACTCGATTTCCACAAATGGCGCAACCATTCGTCCCGTGCCGTGTTCGGCTTTCGCACTTCCACCCATTAGCGCGACTTTGCTGCTCATTTCCTCCACAAGCGCGGCAAAATTTTCATATTGCTTTTTGTCTTTTAAGTCTGGCGTGATATTAAAGTGCAGATTTCCCGCTAATGCGTGTCCAAAAATCACGCCATCAAAGCCATATTTCTTAAACAACTCTTGCAACCACGCCACGCCATCGGTAAATTTATTAATCTCAAAGCACACATCTTCGGTGATAATCGTAGTCCCTTTTGGGCGTGTCCCTGCGACAATAGGCAAGATTCCCTTGCGAATCTTCCACCACGCATCATATTCGTGCGAATCCTTTGAATACAATGGCGCAAAGGGCATTTTGATGGATTCTAACTCCGCTTTTATGGCAGTTAGATTCGCCTCTAACTTTGAAGACTCCTGTGATTCGCTTTGAAATAAAATACACGAATAGCCTTCTTTGCACTCTTTGACTATGCTAGGTATCCCTTCACTATCTTTAACCGCCATAAGACAGGCATAATCCATCATTTCCGCACTCACAACTTTGTCCCGCCCAAGTTTTGATAGCGCGACCACCGCTTTACTCGCCTCGCTCAAATCCGCAAAAAATAGCAATCCACACGCTTTGAATTTCGCGTCAATCACGGCGTTGTAGCGCACCTTGCTGATGAATGCCAAAGTCCCCTCGCTACCGATTAAGATATGATTTAAAATATCCGCAATGTCGCTAAAATCCGCTAGGGCGTTTATGCTGTATCCTGTGGTGTTTTTGATTTTGTATTTTCGCGCGATGAGTGCGGTTAGCTCTTTGTCGGCGAGAATTTCAGCGCGGAGTTTTTGCAGAGATTTTACAATGTGTGCGTGGGTTTTGCAAAAGGATTCAACGCTATTTTTGTCTGCTGTATCGATGATTGTGCCATCCGTTAGCACTGCGCGGACAGAATGAATGGTGTTATAGCTATTTTGCTCCACGCCACAGCACATTCCGCTTGAATTGTTGTTGAAAATCCCGCCAATTAGCGCAGTTGTGATAGTCGCTGGGTCTGGTCCAATCTTTTTGCCAAGTGGTGCTAACGCCGCATTTGCCTCGCAACCAATCACGCCACACCCGCACTCAATGACATTACCCTTAACTTCAATGCTTTTAAAGCCCTCATTTGCGATAATCAGCACCGAATCGCTACTGCATTGTCCGCTAAGTGAAGTCCCTGCGGCACGAAAAGTTATAGGCGTGTGGCATTGCCTAGCAAGTGCCAAAAGCGCAATGATTTCGCCCTCGCTATTTGCGCGAATGACGACTTTTGGCACATAGCTATAACAGCTCGCATCCACGCCTAGCGCGTATCGCATTAAGCGCGAATCCCAAACACGCCCAATACAGATTGATTTTGCCTTGCTTATGAATGTTGTGTAGTTTGGTTTCATTGTGCATCCTTATGTGAATCTAAAATGTGAAATCTCCCTAAAATGCGACATTGTAGCAAAAAATAGACTCAAGACAACTTAAATTTTAAACATTACAAGGAGTCTTAAGCTATGATTGCGCACGGTGAAACAAGCATATCGTTACTTTGTGATTAAAGTTTTTGTAAGAATTTCTTAAGACAAATTTATGATATTTCTAATGAAAAATCAAAAAAAATGTAAAAAATTTCAAAATTTTTGCAGATTTTTTACAAAATTAACAAAATATAAGGAAACTTTAAGGTTTGTTTTTATAAAATCCCGCTTTTGATTTGAAAAATTCTCGTAATTTTTGGTCATTAACAAAGCATAAAATAGCTTTTCTTTAAAATGGATTTCTTTTTAATGTAACCATAAGGAGAAATTTTAGAGATTTTGTTAAAAGCCTTTGAGAATCCTTTTTGGATATTTGGAGTGCTTTTTGCTTTAAATTTTCGCTCTTTAAAGTCGAATTAGAGGGTGGAAAAGATGGCTAAAATTTATTGAATTTTACAATCTTGTTCTTTTACACAAAACTTTACTTTAGATTCTTAAAATGGGTAACCTCAGTTTAAGATTAAAGCAAATTTTGAGTAATGATCTTTGAAATCTAAGCAAGAGATAAGAGGTGTGCTGGTTTCTGGCAACCTTTTTCTTAAGCTATGTTAAATCTCAAATATACTTTGAGCTTATCGAAGTGATAAGAGTTTAAGCTTTGACTTAAGACTAGGACAACTAACCTAAAAACAGATTCTTTGATTTATTTAGGGAATCTACAATTTTGGAGAGTTTGGCTCTATTGATTTAGATTCCAACTCCCCGCTTTTTATGGAGAGTTTGATCCTGGCTCAGAGTGAACGCTGGCGGCGTGCCTAATACATGCAAGTCGAACGATGAAGCCTTTAGCTTGCTAGAGGTGGATTAGTGGCGCACGGGTGAGTAACGCATAGGTAATATGCCCCATAGTCTGGGATAGCCACTGGAAACGGTGATTAATACTAGATACTCCCTACGGGGGAAAGTTTTTCGCTATGGGATTAGCCTATGTCCTATCAGCTTGTTGGTGAGGTAATGGCTCACCAAGGCTATGACGGGTATCCGGCCTGAGAGGGTGAACGGACACACTGGAACTGAGACACGGTCCAGACTCCTACGGGAGGCAGCAGTAGGGAATATTGCTCAATGGGGGAAACCCTGAAGCAGCAACGCCGCGTGGAGGATGAAGGTTTTAGGATTGTAAACTCCTTTTGTTAGAGAAGATTATGACGGTATCTAACGAATAAGCACCGGCTAACTCCGTGCCAGCAGCCGCGGTAATACGGAGGGTGCAAGCGTTACTCGGAATCACTGGGCGTAAAGAGTGCGCAGGCGGGATAGCAAGTCAGATGTGAAATGCTATGGCTTAACCATAGAACTGCATTTGAAACTGCTATTCTAGAGTGTGGGAGAGGTAGGTGGAATTCTTGGTGTAGGGGTAAAATCCGTAGAGATCAAGAGGAATACTCATTGCGAAGGCGACCTACTGGAACATTACTGACGCTCATGCACGAAAGCGTGGGGAGCAAACAGGATTAGATACCCTGGTAGTCCACGCCCTAAACGATGAATGCTAGTTGTTGTGAGGCTCGTCCTTGCAGTAATGCAGCTAACGCATTAAGCATTCCGCCTGGGGAGTACGGTCGCAAGATTAAAACTCAAAGGAATAGACGGGGACCCGCACAAGCGGTGGAGCATGTGGTTTAATTCGAAGATACGCGAAGAACCTTACCTAGGCTTGACATTGATAGAATCTGCTAGAGATAGCGGAGTGCTGGCTTGCCAGAGCTTGAAAACAGGTGCTGCACGGCTGTCGTCAGCTCGTGTCGTGAGATGTTGGGTTAAGTCCCGCAACGAGCGCAACCCTCGTCCTTAGTTGCTAGCAGTTCGGCTGAGCACTCTAGGGAGACTGCCTTCGTAAGGAGGAGGAAGGTGAGGACGACGTCAAGTCATCATGGCCCTTACGCCTAGGGCTACACACGTGCTACAATGGGGCGCACAAAGAGATGCAATATCGCGAGATGGAGCAAATCTCCAAAACGCCTCTCAGTTCGGATTGTAGTCTGCAACTCGACTACATGAAGCTGGAATCGCTAGTAATCGCAAATCAGCAATGTTGCGGTGAATACGTTCCCGGGTCTTGTACTCACCGCCCGTCACACCATGGGAGTTGTATTCGCCTTAAGTCGGGATACTAAATTGGTTACCGCCCACGGCGGATGCAGCGACTGGGGTGAAGTCGTAACAAGGTAACCGTAGGAGAACCTGCGGTTGGATCACCTCCTTTCTAGAGAATTGTTTGGGTAATTTGTTTTATCCAAACCAAAAAAGTTAGAGATTTAGCGTGCCTCTTTGTTTCTTGCTTAGTTTTCAGAGATCATCTCAATGTAAAGTTAGCATAGGGGCTTATAGCTCAGGTGGTTAGAGCGCACCCCTGATAAGGGTGAGGTCGGAGGTTCAAGTCCTCCTAAGCCCACCAGAAAATGACATTTTGTAATAAAGCACCTAGTGGTTTGTTATTAAGATTGTGAGGGGAATTAGCTCAGCTGGGAGAGCGCCTGCTTTGCACGCAGGAGGTCAGCGGTTCGATCCCGCTATTCTCCACCATATTGCAAGTGGAGGATTTAGCTAACTTATTTAGCATAGATTCTAAGGTTTGTTTGTTCAAAGTTTAATGCAAGTTTTATCTCATAGAGAATCTCAACCCAAAGAGGTTGAATGAGTGTGTGTTTGTAAGATTTGCATTAGGCTTTGTAAAAGTCGTGTTATTTAACTTATCATTGTTAATAGCCTAAGTAAAATTAAAACTACAATAGCCTGTTTTATTGTGGTGTAGGTGGTCGGCATATATCTAGTTCCGTATAGATTCTGCTGGCGGGTTTGAGCGTGATATAAATCATACTTGAATCACACGATACACTCAGTAAGGCAGTAATTTTAGAATACTCAATAATGAAGGCATAAGCTTTGTAAGGGCAAATGGTGGATGCCTTGGGTGATAGAGGCGATGAAGGACGCACTAGACTGCGAAAAGCTACGCGGAGCTGTCAAGGAGCTTTGATGCGTAGGTTTCCGAATGGGGCAACCCAATGCGTAGTGATGCGCATTACCGATTAAGGGGCGAACCTAGCGAAGTGAAACATCTCAGTAGCTAGAGGAAAAGAAATCAAACGAGATTCTCTTAGTAGCGGCGAGCGAACGGGGATAAGGGCAAACCGAGTGCTTGCACTCGGGGTTGAGGACTGCAATATCCACTGCAATATCTTAGCAGAAGAGTTTGGAAAGGCTCATCATAGAGGGTGATAATCCCGTATGCGAAAAGACATTGCTAGGTAGCAGTATCCAGAGTAAGCCAGGACACGTGAAATCCGGGCTGAAGCTGGGGGGACCACCCTCCAACCCTAAATACTACTATCACACCGATAGCGCACAAGTACCGTGAGGGAAAGGTGAAAAGAACCGCGGGTAGCGGAGTGAAATAGAACCTGAAACCATTTGCTTACAATCATTCAGAGCCCTATGATTTATCAGGGTGATGGACTGCCTTTTGCATAATGATCCTGCGAGTTGTGGTATCTGGCAAGGTTAAGCACACGCGAAGCCATAGCGAAAGCGAGTCTTAATAGGGCGTTAAGTCAGATGCTGCAGACCCGAAGCCAAGTGATCTATCCATGACCAAGTTGAAGTAAGTGTAACAGCTTATGGAGGACTGAACTCGTGCCCATTGAAACGGGTTGGGATGAGTTGTGGATAGGGGTGAAAGGCCAAACAAACTTGGTGATAGCTGGTTCTCTTCGAAATATATTTAGGTATAGCCTCAAGTGATAGCAATAGGGGGTAGAGCACTGATTGGGCTAGGGCTGCTCACCGCGGTACCAACCCCTGTCAAACTACGAATACCTATTGCCTTATCTTGGGAGTCAGGCGGTGGGTGATAAAATCAATCGTCAAAAGGGGAACAACCCAGACTACCAACTAAGGTCCCAAAGTTCTATTCTAAGTGGAAAATGATGTGAAGTTACTTAGACAACCAGGAGGTTGGCTTAGAAGCAGCCATCCTTTAAAGAAAGCGTAACAGCTCACTGGTCTAGTGATTTTGCGCAGAAAATATAACGGGGCTAAGATAGACACCGAAGTTGTAGATTCTATGCTGGTGCATAGAGTGGTAGAAGAGCGTTCGTATCAGCGTTGAAGCCATATCGGCAAGAAGTGGTGGAGCGATGCGAAGTGAGCATGCAGGAATGAGTAGCGATAAAAGTGGTGAGAATCCACTTCGCCGAAAGTCTAAGGTTTCCTACGCGATGCTCGTCATCGTAGGGTTAGTCGGGTCCTAAGACAAGTCAGAAATGGGTAGTCGATGGAAAATTGGTTAATATTCCAATACCAATAGTAGTGTGCGATGGAAGGACGCATAGGGTTAGGTGAGCTAGCTGATGGAAGTGCTAGTCTAAGGGTGCAGCTTGGAGGATAGGCAAATCCGCCTCTGTATGTCAAACCTCAAAGGCTCTCCAAAGTCTTCGGATAGCGGGGAGAATCACTGATACCGTCGTGCCAAGAAAAGTTTCTAAGTTTAACTACTATTGCCCGTACCGCAAACCGACACAGGTAGATGAGATGAGTATTCTAAGGCGCGTGAAAGAACTCTCTTTAAGGAACTCTGCAAACTAGCACCGTAAGTTCGCGATAAGGTGTGCCTAGCAATAGGTCTCAGCAAAGAGTCCCTCCCGACTGTTTACCAAAAACACAGCACTTTGCAAACTCGTAAGAGGAAGTATAAGGTGTGACGCCTGCCCGGTGCTCGAAGGTTAAGAGGATTTGTCAGGGGCAACCCAAAGCATTGAATTGAAGCCCGAGTAAACGGCGGCCGTAACTATAACGGTCCTAAGGTAGCGAAATTCCTTGTCGGTTAAATACCGACCTGCATGAATGGCGTAACGAGATGGGAGCTGTCTCAAAGAGAGATTCAGTGAAATTGTAGTGGAGGTGAAAATTCCTCCTACCCGCGGCAAGACGGAAAGACCCCGTGGACCTTTACTACAGCTTGGCACTGCACATGGGAGCATTATGCGCAGGATAGGTGGGAAGCTTTGAAGTCTCTACTCTGGTGGAGATGGAGCTGTCCTTGAGATACCACCCTTAATGTTTCTGTGGGCTAACTGGCTAGAGTTATCCTCTAGCAGGACAATGTCTGGTGGGTAGTTTGACTGGGGCGGTCGCCTCCTAAAAAGTAACGGAGGCTTGCAAAGGTTGGCTCATTGCGGTTGGAAATCGCAAGCAGAGTGTAATGGCATAAGCCAGCCTGACTGCGAGACAAACAAGTCGAGCAGAGACGAAAGTCGGTCATAGTGATCCGGTGATTCTGTGTGGAAGGGTCATCGCTCAAAGGATAAAAGGTACCCCGGGGATAACAGGCTGATCTCCCCCAAGAGCTCACATCGACGGGGAGGTTTGGCACCTCGATGTCGGCTCATCGCATCCTGGGGCTGGAGCAGGTCCCAAGGGTATGGCTGTTCGCCATTTAAAGCGGTACGCGAGCTGGGTTCAGAACGTCGTGAGACAGTTCGGTCCCTATCTGCCGTGGGCGCAGGAGAGTTGAGGAGAGCTGTCCCTAGTACGAGAGGACCGGGATGGACACGCCACTGGTGTAGCAGTTGTTCTGCCAAGAGCATCGCTGCGTAGCTACGCGTGGATGTGATAACCGCTGAAAGCATCTAAGCGGGAAGCCAACTCCAAGATGAACTCTCCCTGAAGGTCGCAGCAAGACTAGCTGCTTGATAGGGTAGGTGTGTAAGCATAGTAATGTGTTTAGCTGACTACTACTAATAGACCGTTTGGCTTATTTCTTTATTAAGTCTTAAGTATTCTAATTACTGCCTTATTGAGTGTATCATTTTACACCAATAAAGTTTAGGTGTAGTTTTTTAGGCTATTGCAGTGATTGATAACTTATGTATGTAGGTTGTCAAGTTGTTGTTTCCCCCATTAGGAAAATGGAAATAAGGGCAAAATTTTAAAAAAAAGAGATTCTAAAAAAGTGCCTTTATTTCCCTTTTCCTTGTGTCTATAGAGAGGAGGACACACCTAGCTCCATTCCGAACCTAGCAGTTAAGCTCCTCTTCGCTGATGATACTGCACTTTGCAAGTGTGGGAATGTAGGTCGATGCAGGGTTAGGGGAAAACTACTTAGAGACTACTTGTATTCTTTTAGCTCATTTACTTTATTCTTATTGCTTATTAGTTTTTGGCTCAATCCAACTTAGACTCTAACAAAGGAATCTTAAGTTATGATGTCAGCGATGAAAAACAAGTATATCCCACATAATAAAAAAACTTTGCAAGAATTTAAGAAACTAAGAGAATCAAAAACAAGTGAGATTCAAAAAAAGATCATTAAATATGTTTCTACTTCGCTTACACTCGTAGCCTTGCAAGAAGTCTTGATATTGAGGCTGTTAAAATTGCAAAAATTTGTAAGATTTTACAAAAAATTATCGATGAAAAGTGTGATAAATTTTGTAAAAATATTAGAATCTTAATCGCACAAGAGTATGAAAAGATATTTAAAATACAAAGCGAAATTGAAATTGATGAAAGCTATTTTTGCTTCGCTAATGCTCTTAACTGCAAGCACAATGGGTTATGCAAAACATAGATTAAGCAAATTTAAAGGAATCAAAAAAGAGAATTTTTGCTTCACTTAAAAGAAACAGAATTTAGATACAAGGCTAGCAGTAGCATTGAAATGTCAAAATACAAAAGCAAGATTTGTATAAAATCTTATTAAAAATGATAAGAAAAAATCCACTTAAGTTGTCTTGAGCCAACCAAATACACCACGCAAGATTTTTGCCAAAATATTGTGAGAATCAAACTAAAATCTAACCAAATTTAGCTACAATCTTGCCAAATTTTCACTAAATCAAAACGACTTTACACGCACAATCAAAAGGGGTAAAATGACTTTCGCGACTACAAATCCTCCAAAACCACAAAACAAACCAACTCTAAAAAAACCAAAGCCCCATAGCGATTCTAGCAACTCCAAAGATTCTCTCTCCACTAGACTTATCATTATCCTAAAGCGACTTTATGAGGGCGAGTGTATCAAGGCAGACTTACTAGCGAGTGAGTTTGGCACTTCACTTCGCACGATACAGCGCGATATATCTCACATAGCAAATTTGCTAAGTATCAAATATGACAAAGGCACATATCAGCTAGATTATTACGGGGGGGGGGGGAGTGTAAATCCCAAATCTATCAAGCGATTTGCCTCTATTAGCGGGATAGAAGCACTCTACCCCACGCTAGATGAGTTTTTTGTCTATGATTTGCTAGATGATGATGAGAAGTCCCTACACATTGCCAAAGGACATTTTGAAAAGCCTCAAACACAGCTCTTTGAGACACTCAAAGAAGCGATTGATCTCCACCACATACTCCACTTCACTTATAGCCTAAAGCCTAGAGTAGCAAAGCCATACAAGCTAGTGCATATTCAGGGCATTTGGTATCTGCTAGCGAGCGAGTCGCGTAAATTAAAGCATTTTGCCCTATCCAAAATCAAAAATCTAATCGACACAAAAGAAGCGTTTGCCCCTAGCCAAAAAGTAACAACACTGCTAAAATCTAGCCTAAACTCCACCGCCTATCTCACCACCGCCCCCAAAACCGCGAAAATCCTGCTTACCACGCCAAAAGCTAGGATACATTTTTTGCGCAAAAATTTGGGAGCAAACTTCTCTATCATAAAAGATTCATATCAAAATCTAACGCTACAAATGCAATATGCCTTTGATGATGAAGTGATAAATTTTGTCAAAAGCTGGCTACCACACGCCCAAATCATCTCCCCCACACCACTACAAGAAAAACTCCAAAAAATGCTCCTAGAGTATATCAAAGCGACAAATGCTGACACGGGGAGTGAGTAAAATGCAGGGATTTAAAAGGGATTTTAAAATGGGGTATGAAATGTTTGTCATCGCAAAAATCTGCTATCTAAACAAAAGCCACAGATTTTTGACAATCCAAAATAACCCCCTCCCTTAGCACGAGGGGCTTGGGGGTGGGCGTCATTGCGAGAATTTGCGCTAGCAAAATTCGTGTCAATCTATCCGTTTGTCATACTGAGGCTTTAGCCTAAGTATCTCAAATAGCAACAAAGATTTGTCATATTGACCGTTTAGCGAAATATCTCTATTTTTATTGATACTTTGAGATACTTCACTTTGCTCAGTATGACAAACCCACCCCCTTAATCCCCATCCGCAATGGATTGGAAAATTTTGTCATTGCCACGCTTAATCAGCATCTTGCTCGCAATGAGTTCTATTCATAGTCCGCAATGACTATAAACTAGGATTTTTGGCAGACTGATTTAGTCTATGGACGGCGGAAGAAGAAAAAATGACAAAAAAAATACAAACTAACGGAGACAAAAATGTCAAAAATAGAGCCAAGCAAAGTCTATGACTTTGTGTTAGAGAAATTGCAGGATATGAAAGAGAGCGCAGATAGCATTAGTGCCGATAGCGTGGGTGCAAGTAGCGATGATAGCAACATAGAAGCAAAATCTCGCGCAGAGCAGTTGCAAGCAGTCCGCAAACAAATAAGCGACTTTGAAGCAAATGCCACAAAAAGCGCGTTAGATTACAAAAATGTCGCAGAATTTGACACTTTTACAATCGCATTTTATGGTGAGACAAATGCTGGTAAATCCACTATCATCGAATCTTTGCGGATTTATTTTGGCGAATCAACCAAGCAAAATTCACGCGCAAAGTTTGACAAAAGCTATGAAGCGTTCAAATATTACAGCGAGGCATTTTTAGGTAAGATTTTCGCGTTTTTTGCCCCATATCTTAAATCAAACGCGCTTAAAAAGATGATAGATTGTAGCGATGGCGTGATTATCGGCGATGGACGGGCGGATTTCACGCAAAAAAGTCAAACTTATCATTTTGATAATAATGGCGTGAAGTTTGATATTTTAGATGTGCCCGGTATTGAGGGCAAGGAAAATGCTGTGATTGATGAAATATTAAAGGCGACTAAAAAGGCGCATTGTGTATTTTATATCACGCGAAATCCACAGCCACCGCAAAAGGGCGATAGCCCAAGTGGCGAATCCAAAGGCACTCAACCAAAAGGCACGATTGAGAAAATCAAAGAGCATTTAGGCGCGCAAACGGAAGTCTTTAGCATTTTTAACAAATCCGTTACAAACCTTATGCAACTATCAGATTCGATAATCCAAACTAGCGATGAGAGTGGCTTAAATGATTTGGATAAGATAATGGCACAAACACTTGATACAGATGAGCAAAAGCACTACGCAGGGCGCAAAACTTTGAGCGCACAAGTGGCATTTTACGCGTTAGCGGACAAAACGCTTATCATAGATTTGCCACAAAATGCAAGTAGCGAAGCCACAAAGGCAAAGAATTTGGCACTAAAAAGAGAGAAATTTATCGCAAAATATTCAAAAGATGAGTTGTTAGAAAAAAGCCTATTTTTGGACTTTGCGAAATTTATCAGCGATGATTTGGCGCAAAATGTGGGTGCAAAAATCAAAAAGTCAAACTTTAATAAAGCACATAGAATCTTGCTTGGTATGAATGAGACGCTTGAATTTGTGCATAAAACTTATAGCGATTTATACGACAAATGCGCCAAAGAAGTGGAGGATTCGTGCCACAAAATAGAGCGTATATTAGATAGTGCAAAAAGCAACTTTGAAGTGGCTAGTGATAGCGTGATAAGGGCTTTTAGAGGTTCGGTTCAAAATATAATGTATGACTACATTGATGACAATGTCAGTGATGATAGCTTTAAAAACAAATTTAAAGCTGTTTTGGAATCTCAACAACAATCGCTTAATGATAAATTTAAAGAAGCGTTTGAAAAAGAGCAAAAACAATTTGGCAAAGATGTTGAAGTAGAGATAGAAAACTTACAAAGGCGTATAGGCAATATCGCTAAAGATTTTCAAAATCTAACGCTAAATAATGATTTTGATTCAAATCTAAGCATCAACATTGATAACGGGTTAAATACGGCTGGGCTTATTGGTGCTGGGGTTGGTGTTATTGGTCTAGCTATCACAATGACAGCAGCAAATCTTTGGAATCCTGCTGGTTGGGCTGCAGCAGGTGCTCTTGCTATTGCAGCAGTTGTTATGAGTGCGGTTGGTATTGTTGTAGGTGCAGTCAAATCTGTGTGGAAATTTTTTAGCGATGATTACAAAATGAGCGAACAACGCAAAGCGGTTGATACAAATTTGCGTAATATTTGTGGCAATATGCAAACAAAGGTCAATGAATCCATAAAAAATAATATCGAGCAAAACTTACAACCCTATATAGAAGATATCCAAGATAATCTGTCATTAAGCATAGAGCCTATACAAGAAGCAAGTGAATTTTTTGGCGAACTGCGGGAAAATGAAGTTTTGCCACTTGCAGAGCAAATCAAAATAGAGGGAGGTTTGTAAAGGAAAATGTAATTTTTTGGCAAAAATCGTGGCGGTTAAGTAAAAAAATTAAGGAGTAAAAAATGACAACACAACAAGAATTTAAAAGGCAAAAAGAGCAAGGCGAAGCAAAGCTAAACAATCTGTAAGGATTTTTAGAAAAAGGCAGGGATTTTGAGCTATTTGGCGTTAGCGTAGATAGCGGTTTAGAAAAGCTACAAAAAGCAAAAGAGAAAATAAATCAGCGCAAACTAAAAGTCGTGCTTGTGGGAGGATTTAGCGAGGGTAAAACCTCTATCGCTTCGGCGTGGCTAGGCGAAGTTTTGGGGAAAATTGACAGCGCAGAGTCAAGCAATGAAGTGCTTATCTATGATACAAAAAATAATGAAGTAGAGATTGTCGATACGCCCGGACTTTTTGGATTTAAAGAAAAAGGCGTGGGCGTAAATGCCGAAAAATACAAAGACATTACCAAAAAATTCGTAAGCGAAGCGGATATAATTTTGTATGTGATGAATCCCACAAATCCTATCAAAGAAAGCCACAAAGAGGATTTGGAGTGGCTATTTCGCACACTAAATCTACTGCCTAGAACGATTTTTGTGATTAGCAAATTTGATGAAGTGGCGGATTTGGGCGATGAAGCAGAATTTGACAGCGCGTTTGCGATTAAAAAAGAGCAAAGCATTATCCCAAACTTGCAAAGTGCCATAAATCTAAGTCAAAGTGAAAAAGAACATTTGCAAATCGTAGCAATCTCTGCAAATCCTTTTGGTAAGGGCATTGAATCGTGGTTGGCAAATAAAGATGAGTTTGAAAAACTCTCCCATATAGATTCGCTCCAAAATGCCACCACAGAGTGCATTAAGCGCAATGGTGGGTTGGAATCTATTTTGGTTGAATCTCAACAAAGCATTTTAAGCGATATTGTGGGGAGGCAACTGCCTAGTGCTATATCGCTACAAGGAAAAATCAAAGGCGATATGCAACGATTAAATGAGAGCGCAAAAGCATTACAAAAGGATATGTTACGGACAAATGACAAAATGAACGATGCGCAAATTGCGCTTCGTAGCTTTGTAACGCAGTATTTTAATGATTTGATTAAACAAGTAAATGGGACAAGTTTGGAGACATTTGGCGATTTTATGCAGGGCGAAATCGGTAGCGAGGGAAGCCTAATAAACGCGAAAATCCAAAACGAATTTCAACGCCACACACATTCTGTAATCAATGATTTGCGAACGAGTATCGAGCGATTTGACGCAGAGAAAGGCGACTTTGAAAAAGCAATCAGTAGCTATGGTAAGCAAGGCGTAGAGTGGCTACAAAAATCAGGTGCTATAAATTCTCAAAATGTTTTAGCTGCTAGAGATTTGCTAAAAACAGGACTTGAAAAAATAGGCATAAATGTCGGCACAGCATTGAATTTTAAGCCGTGGGGAGCAGTAAATCTTGCAAAAGGAGCTAATACCGCATTAGCTGGTGTGGGACTCGCGCTTGAAGTGTGGGATAGCTATAAACAGCACGAAAAAGAACAAGAATTTCAAAAGGCAAAATCTAAAATCGCTAATATGCTTGAAACTCAAATGAAAGAGATTTTGGACACGATAAATAGCGATAAATTCTACGAACTTTTCAGTGGCTATAATGAGCTAAAAAACGCACTTGAATCCACACAAAATGAGCTAGAATCCTTTGAAACACAAAGTCAAAAATTTGATGAATGGGTAAAAGAGGGCGAAATCATAGAAGCTGAAATTGTAGAAAATTAGTGTAGCTATACAAAAAAATACTTTAAAAGTATATCATAGCGACAAATAATGTCGCACACAGGGAGTAAAATCTCGCCTGTAAATGCCAAAATCTTGCAAATATCAATCCTGCAAAAACGCAGATAAGCAAAATAAAAAGCGCAAATGTGGGCAAGATAAGCAAGAGCAGGCATTACAAAATCTTTTTTAAGGAGCAAGAAATGTCAATTTTCACTCGTTTCGTATTGGGCAGTGCAGCCCTAGCAGGCATAGGATACGCAGGATACAAGGCAAAAAAACACCTAGATAACCAAATGGAGAAGCCAGAAAACTATGGCTTAGGCTACAAAGATGTGGCGTTTGAGGAAGCGGGCAAAATCATCTGCAATGGCTTAGGAGCGATAACTGAAGGACTAGCCAAAGGTTATGAAAAAATCTTTGATGAGCCACTTTATGCAGAAGGCGTGATGTCTAGCCTAGATACCCTAAAATCAACTTTGCGCAAGAGTGAATGCAAGCACCTAAATGGTATGCAGCTCGCACCAGCCCTTGTGAAAAAAACAAGTTTTAGCGCGGCGCAATGCAGTCGCATAGGTATCCCTATCTATGATGAGGAGATGGATAAACTAAATACCCTCCACGATGAAATCCAAAAAAACGATGATTTCATAGACGCGATTTATGAGCTAGAAGCACAATGCTACAAGGCGCATAAGACGATTTTAGATTTTGTCTCATTTGCTAAAGATATGGCGCGAGATTCTAGCGATACGGATACTATAAAGGGCTTAGATAACATATATAGTGTCGCTTCTAGCAAATACGACTTAGATGAAGTAGGCGAGATAGAGAGCGTCAAATCCGCTATAAAATCTATCAAAGAGTCTTGCGATAGATTAGCCACGCTAAATGCAGAGCTAAAATCTAGCCTAAAAGATTCTGCTTTGCAAGATAGTCATCACGCAAGCAAACTAAGCGAGGCTTTAGAGCTAGCCACAGCACTAGATGGCGTGATAAGAGGGGATTTTGCAAGCTATGGTAGCTTTTGTAGCGAGCGCGTAGAGACATTGCAACAATCCGCATAACAAAGTCTCATAGTGTATGAGATTGTGTCATTGTGAGAATCTTAAAAAACCCCTTCCCTTGCAAAATGGGTTTTTGCTTCGGCTAACGCCTCGCAACCTGTTGGGTGGGGGTGGGTTTTTTTGTCATATTGAGCGCGTAAGCGCGAAATATCTCTATTTTTGTTTTTTAGATTTTTGAGATACTTCGCTACACTCAGTATGACAAATGTTTTTAGCATAAAAAAGTTGCTGTCATTGCGAGCGCAACTTGTTGCGCGTGGCAATCCATAATAAGCCCCCCTCCCTTGCGGAGGGGGTTTGGGGGTGGGTAAAGTCATTGCGAGCAAACGCTAGTTAAGCGTGGCACAAGCCCACAGCTACGAAGTAGCGATTCAGCGCGTAAGCGCGAGTGGGCGCAGTTGCGCAAGCAAAATCCACAATCAAAAACATAAAAAATGGATTGCCACGCAAATGCTACTTTTAACAAAGTCGCATTTGCTCGCAATGACGGATTTTTTTGTCAATAAAATTTTCTTTGTCATATTGAGCGTTAGCGAAATATCTCGATTTGTATTTTTGGATTTTTTACAGAATCTATGCTTTGAGATACTTCGCTTGCGCTCATTCCGACAAGTAGATTTTTACCAAACCAAAACAAAGGAGCAAAAAATGCCAATCAAACCAAAATCATTCATAGCAAAATGTCCCAAATGTGGCAAAGTGAAATTTGTCTCGCCCAAAAGCGATGCGCTAAGCCCGCTTGAAATGTGCCCAATGTGTGAGAAATGCAATGAGCCAATGAGTAAAACACCAATGCCAAATTTAGATGTCAAAAGCATAGGCGATTTTTTCAAAGGCTTGTTTAAGGGCAACTAAGGTTAAAAGCAACGCTTAATAGGCTCTCGTGCTTCAATCCTATCGACAAAATATAAGGACGCAATGATGGACTTGAAAAAATTCTCAAAGATTATTAGTGTGCTGTATAAGTTTTTAAGCGAATTTATGAATCTATGGGAGCTAGGGAAACTAACGCGTCTAGGGAGCTTAGGATTTGCACTAAAACAACAAGCAGAGATTTTCACAAACGAGCTAGAATCCAAACAAAAGCGCGTAGATTCTGCATTTGAAGCATTAGATTTAATCCTCGCGTATAAAAAGCAAAATCCACAAGAATTTGAAGAAATATTTTGTGCGTTAGAGCGATTTAGCCAAAAGCGCAAAGTCGATAAATCAATCGATGAAGCGATAAGGTCGCTTTTAGGCTAGATTGCCGTTTGGATTTCATAGCAAAAAAATCTAAAAAGTGCAAAACCAAAAACTAACGCACAAAAAGGAAGCAAATGGGAGCGATTTTTTTATTTTTATTAGCGGTTTTATCGGCTATTTTAGGATTGTTTGTCTTTATAGCGTATATGTATATGTTTGTTTTTGTGGGCTTTATCATCGCTAGCATTGCGATTTTTTATTTTTATGGTGTGGCGTGGGGGCTAGCGTGGCTAGGGCTGTGGTGGGTAGGTGGCTACCTCATCAGCAAAAGCAAATAACCCAAAATCTTTACGCTTACATTTAAGACATTTTAAAATCTCTAGCATAAAGGAAACAAAATGACAAACCTGCTGATTTTATACAATCCATACTACCAAGACACCGTGATAGAATCCCACTTAGAAGTGCTAAAGCAAAAGGGCAAAGTCGCTTTTGGCAAGGTGCGCTCCAAGCTAAAAGACACGCTAGGAAGTCAAAAAAGCCAAAGCGAAAATCCGCTAGATTTAGCCACGATAAAATCCGAGCTACATTCACAAAAAGCACAGGACAAACGCGCATATTTGCAACTTTTTTTGACGGATTATGCCAATCTCTATGTGGCAAAAGTCGATGAGATTTTGGATAAATCCCAAGCCCCAAATGAGATAATCCCAAACTACTATCAGCAAAAAGGCTTAAATGTCGAGGAATATTTCATCATCACGGATTTGCGCGAGATTGTGCGTGATGATTTCGCGACTTTACGCGATAAATATTTGGCAAATTTCACTACTCCCGCCTTTGCAAACCACACTTACGCGCTTTATGGCAACGCCTACACATATCCCATAGAAGTGGTGCAAAAGCGCGAAGTGTGCTATTTTGAGGGCGATGAACGGCATTTTCTTACGCTCTTTAAAAGCGAGGCATTTTTGGCACAAAAGCAGATTTTGACAGACTACATATTTGGCGACTATCTCTACGCTCTGCACCCCGATAGCTTTGAAAATCTCATTTTTGCCGAAATGGAATTTCACGCAAATAAAAATGACAAACTTTATGATTTTAGTGGCGTGATTTTGCGCTATGCAAAGGCGTTTGAGAGTGAATGCTATGAATTTGTGCGCCAAATCGTGCGAATTTTGGGCGCAAAAGATAGCGCGATTTTAGAGCTAAAATTTGGCGTGGGAAGCAAAATGAAAGAAGTGGCGAATCTATCGCACGAAAAGGCGATGCTTGGGGCGTATCTGCATTTGCTTGATAATCTTTTGCGAAAATCTATAAAGGCGCATTTAAGTGCTGAAATCGTGGCATTTTGCGCTAGATTCACAAAAGATATTGCCTTTATGCAAAAGGCGCGAAATCCTGTGGCGCATTCGGATTTTGCAAGGTTTGAAATGGCAAATGCCGTGCGCGATAAAATCATCGGCGTGGGGCAAAGTAGCGTAATGGTGGAAATACTAAAAGCAAAAGAATTGCTAAAATAAAATTTAAGATTTGGCATAAATTGTTTGAAATTTTACGAATCGAAATGTGAATTTTGTGTGATTCGCGTTGAATGTTTGGCGATTTTGTGCGCTAAAAGAGTAAGAGGAAAAAGAGGGCGTGGAGCTGGCAAAAAACTTCTGTGTTTTTGCTTCGCTTTGCTTACAACTGCAAGCAGAAGGTGTTATGCAAAGCATAGATTTGTTAAAATTAGGGGAATCAAAAAAGAGAATTTTTTGCTTTATTAAAAGAAACAGAATTTAAATATAAGGCTAGTAGTAGCATTGAAATGCCAAACTTCAACAGCAAGATTTATACAAATCCTGCTTTTGAAGTCAAACATTAGTATCTAACCTTAAAGAGCGAATTTGATTGGCTAAGTAACTTAGATTCTCATAAATGAGTTGTTTTTAGTTGTGCTTGCGCACAATGAAACAAGCCTTGCGTGGATATTTTCATCTCGCTTATTTAAAGAAAGACAACTTTGATTTTGCGACTTTGGCGCAAGTCAATTACAAAAAGTAACAATTTCCTTGACTTTATTTCTTTGTTGGATTCCAAATTAACCACTTTTGCTTATAATCAAACAATAAATAGCAACAAAGGAGATAAGATGGAAAACTTTGATACATTCATTAAAGAGTATGAGGTGCTTAAATCAGAGCGAGAATCTCAAGGTATCCCGCCATTACCATTGAGCGTAGCGCAGACAAAAAGTGCGATTGAGATTTGCAAAAGCACTCAATCAAGCCAAACACAAAAAGACTTTGCAAAAGAATTGCTTATCCACCGCGTGAATCCGGGCGTAGATGATGCAGCTAAGCTCAAAGCAGAGTTTCTCGCTGAGATTCTTAAAAGTGGCAAGGCGCAGGTTTTCACACCAAAAGAGGCTGTAAAATATCTTGGCACAATGCTTGGTGGCTATAATGTCAAGCCACTCATTGATGGTTTAAGCTTGAGCGATAAAGAATTAGCGCAGGATTGTGCGAATGCACTTAAGCATACACTGCTAATGTATAATAGCTTTGAAGATGTCGCTAAGCTAAGCTCGAGTAATCCTTTAGCAAAGGAAGTTTTACAATCTTGGGCAGATGCAGAATGGTTTTTGCAAAAGCCAGCCTTATCAGAGGTCATTAAAGCGTGTGTGTTTAAGATTGATGGCGAGACAAACACCGATGATTTAAGTCCTGCGGGAGATGCTTTCACGCGTAGCGATATTCCACTCCACGCTAAGGCAATGCTAAAATCACGCATTGAAAACTACGAAAGCAGAATCCAAAAGATTAAAGAAGTCGCTAGTAAAAATGACGCTCAAGTAGCGTATGTAGGCGATGTCGTGGGCACAGGAAGCTCAAGGAAGTCTGCGTGTAATTCGATTTTGTGGCATTTTGGGCGTGAGATTCCCTACATTCCAAACAAAAAAGGCGGTGGAGTTGTGCTTGGTAGCGTGATTGCACCGATATTTTTTAATACTTGTGAAGATTCAGGTGCGTTGCCAATCGCCGTTGATGTGAGCAAACTTAATGAGGGGGACATTATCGAAATTCATACAAATAAGGGTGAGATTCTCAAAAATGGAGAAGTAGTAGCCAAATTCACACTAAGCCCAATCACCATTGGTGATGAGATTCGCGCTGGTGGGAGGATTTCACTCATTATTGGGCGCAATCTTACAGCTAAAGCACGAGATTTCTTAAAGCTCCCACCGAGCGATATTTTCAAATCTCCTAAAACACCACAACAACCAAAAGGATTCTCATTAGCTCAAAAGATTGTCGGGCGTGCGTGTGGTGTAGAGGGTATCGCACCGGGCACTTATTGCGAACCAAAGACTACGACCGTTGGCTCACAAGATACCACAGGTGCGATGACACGCGATGAAATTAAAGAACTTGCCGCTATTAGCTTTGGCGCAGATTTTGTAATGCAAAGTTTCTGTCATACAGCAGCATATCCCAAGCCTTCAGATGTGAGCTTGCACGCTACATTGCCAGAGTTTATCTCTACGCGTGGTGGTGTCGCACTGCGTCCAAAAGACGGCGTAATCCACTCGTGGCTCAATAGATTCTGTTTGCCTGATACGCTTGGCACGGGTGGAGATTCTCATACGCGATTCCCTATTGGTATTAGTTTTCCAGCGGGGAGTGGATTAGTGGCGTTTGCGGCTGTTACGGGCACTATGCCACTTGATATGCCAGAATCTGTGCTCGTGCGATTCAAAGGTAAGCTCAATCCGGGCATTACCTTGCGTGATTTGGTGAATGCAATTCCGTATTACGCAATTAAGCAGGGGCTTTTGACCGTTGAGAAAAAGGGCAAAAAGAATATTTTCAGCGGGAGAATTTTAGAGATTGAGGGCTTAGGCGATTTGAAAGTCGAGCAGGCTTTTGAGCTCTCTGATGCGAGCGCAGAGCGCAGTGCTGCAGCTTGTAGCGTGCGATTAAATAAAGAGCCAATTATTGAGTATCTTAAGTCAAATATCGCGCTTATTGACGAAATGATAAATAAGGGCTATCAAAATGCCGATACGCTCCGCAGGAGAGCACAAAAGATGAAAGATTGGATAGCAAATCCTGTGCTTTTGGAGCCAGATTCTAACGCAGAATATGCCGCAGTAATTGAGATTGATTTGGCAGATGTCAAAGAGCCTATTTTGGCTTGCCCTAATGACCCTGATGATGTGGCGACTTTGAGTGAGATTTTGGCAGATTCTAAGCGACCAAAAGAGATTAACGAAGTCTTTATTGGTAGTTGTATGACTAATATTGGGCATTTCCGTGCGTTTGGTGAGATTGTCAAAAATGAGGGGCAGTCTAAGACGCAAATTTGGATAGCACCGCCAACAAAGATGGACGAGAAAAAGCTCACACAAGAGGGCTATTTCTCGCTCTTTGGTGCAGCAGGTGCGCGTATGGAAGCACCGGGTTGTAGCCTCTGTATGGGGAATCAAGCACGAGTGCGTGATAATGCAGTGGTGTTTTCTACTTCCACGAGAAACTTTGATAACCGAATGGGCAAGGGAGCGCAAGTGTATCTAGGAAGTGCCGAGCTTGGTGGTGTGTGTGCGATATTGGGACGATTGCCCAGCACAAAAGAGTATTTAGACCTTGTGCCTAAGAAATTGGAGGGTAAAAACACTGTTTATACTTACCTTAACTTTGATAAAATCGAAAACTTCGCCCTGTAAGATATAACCACATAAGAATTGCATAGATTCTTATGTGGCTTATATAAAATGTTTATGTCTTATTTAGTGATTGCTTGATAGTCGCTTAGTGATTTGCCCACTGCCCACTCAAAGCTATCATAAAATGCCTTGCATACAGGGTTATTGAGTTCTGGAGTTGCTTTTTTTGTTATGACTGTGTGTTTCATATACTCAACATTATCTTCATAGAGGAAGTAGTCATAGCAAGATTTGTAATATGTTCTAATATACTCGTATTCCTTACCCATAGATTCAAAATATTTAGATTCAAAATATTTGGCAATGTCAAAATCGCTGGTTGTTGCATTTGATTGTTTCTCGCCATAGCGCATTCTAAATGGAATAAATGTTTGAAATAAATCACCTATCAATCTATCGCCATAATTTCTAAATACTCCCCAATATTGCGAAAAAGATTCCTTTGTAAGTGGTATTTTCTTAAATTGCAAAAATGCTACTACTTCAATCAACTCGCTTTTATTATAATCACCTTGCTCATAGTCTTCAAATAATTTTTTATCGTAGTCATAGAGAATTTTTTCAAATGATTCTTTCATAGAATCTGTAAATTGAAAATTATCATAAAAATCCTTAAAGGCATTGCTAAATTTTATGACATAAAGCGTATTAGCTCCTTGTTGATAAAACTCGCGCACTTGATATTGCAATCCAAAGAGTTTTTGTATCTTTGTCATATCAAGGTATTCTATGCCATTTTGATGAGTGGAGATAAATAACGCCAGATATGAATAAGTAGCGCACTTACTACTTCCATATATATCCTTTGCCATATCGCAGATATTTTTAATCGTTGCATTGAGTTTTTTCTTTTCTTTTATGCTTTCTTTGAGAGCAATATATTCTTCCCAATCATTATTAAAAAGACTTAGGTATCGTTCTTGTGCCATATCTTGCGCTATTTTTGCCACGCTTGCTTCTATATTGCTTGTATTACTTGGCGTGGCAAACGCCACCACAGCAAATGAAAGAATCATAAAAATACATTTTTGCATTGTGTGCCTTTGGTATAAAATTTGGATAAATTCTATCCCCCCCCCCTTAAAAACTCCTTAAATTTTGGTTTTGGGGGCTAAAATTTGCAAAAATAGGACTTATGTGAGTGGAGATACAGGAGTGCAGTGTGTGATTGCCTTAAAGGAAGTTGTAACGATTGAAATTGTTGGACTTAGATTCCTTAATTCTATGCCCTTAAATGCCTAAGCCATTATGATAACTTGCTGATTTTTACATCTTTTAAGTAGCGTTGTGCTATAATCATCTTTCGCAAACAAGGCGATTATGCCTTAGAATCCAAATAAAAGGAATAAACAATGTCAGCAAATGAAACAAGAAGCGAAAAAAGTGTGAGAATCGTGCTAGATGAGGAAAAAATCTTGCGTGAGGGCAAGTATAAGTTAGAGGATTTATATGCGTATTTAGATGAAATCGCTAAAGAAGCAGATTTAATCAAACAAGATAAATACAACTATGTCGGCAAGGGCGATAAAAATGATTTGTCGCGCTTAGGGATTTTTACAAATAATAATGTAGTCAAAAATGAAGCAATCACGCGCAATGTAAAAGAATGGTATTGGCTTGAAAATGATGAAATTGATACTAATGTCATAGAATCTGCAAAAAGATATGATAAAGGCATTTGGGAATGAAAGAGCAAAAATATATCAAATATATAATTTTGATTTAGATACTAATCAATTAAGGGATATATTCCCCGATAGCACGAGGTTACCTTATACTATGATTAGAAAATTTTTTGAGGATAGAGGATTTGAGCATAGACAATATTCGGGCTATATTTCTAAAAACACCGCTAGAGGATTATCATATAGCCGCGATTATGGAGGAATTAGGACAAAAATTCACTTGGTTAAAAAACTGCATACAAGAATTTGATGTCTCAAATGTAATAAATGAAGTAAGCGTAAAATACCAAATCATAAATAGCGCGTTAAAACAAGAAAAACAAAACAAAATTCAAAAAATTAACAAAATCACTCAAAATCCACTAATTAAACCCAACACACATACTGCACCAAAGCTCCACAAACGATAAAACTAAGCATTCTTACAAAAATCTTGAGATATTTTTAAAAACAAAAAAACTAAAAAGCTACACTTCGTTTTTAATGAACTACCAACTTCGTGTGATAGCGTGGCAACTCGTGCAAGAGCGAAAGATTCTAGTTTGAAACTCAGCAGCGCGCAAAATATCGCCTTTGGCAAGAGCCTTTTCTAGCGCGATAATATTTTCCTCATCGTGCTTAATGGTGCTTAGGACGACATTTTCTTCTAAGGTGTGTGAGGGTTTTATATATTGCATTACATCGTATTTTTTGAAGTCTTTGTAGGTTTTTTTGAAGCCTTTTAAGCCCTTTGTGATGACAGCCGTGTCATTATAGAAGAAGCCTCGTTGCATTATGCCCATACTATATTCTAAATCGTGCATCTTGCTTACGATGTCGCTTGCTGGCATTGGTAGAGCTACAATGACGCAAATTGCGAGTGTCCTTAAGTTTTTCCCCACTTTACTTCCTTGTTAAGTTTTACTAAAAACTGCTTAAACTACGCATTGTAGCACATTATTTGAAAATGTGGCAAAAAATTATACTTTTTTGATACTTTTATGCAGTTGTTTTGATGATTTTGAGCATATAACACTTTAAGTTTTGCTAAAAATAGCGATTTATGTTAGGAAATTTAATTCAAAAAGCGAGGGGGCTAATAAAATGCAGGACGCACATTTGGGATTTATTCGCGCTACAAGAGCAAGTTTGATTGCTTTGCTTGCCTTTATTGTCATATTTAGTGGTGTTTTTGGTTATTTAAGTTTTAAGGCATACCAGATTAGCGAGCTTTCTGGCAAGGATTTTTCAAGGGCATTTCAGGTGTATCAAAAGGATTTGAGCGCGGATTCCAATGTGCTTATTGATGTGTTGTTAGAGAGCGAGGACTTAGTTGAGCAATTTGATTTTATTATCCAAGCGAGTGGGCGTTTGGCTCATATCATCTCATCGGGTGCTGATACGCAAAGAGCGGTTACAAGTGCTATGTTTCGTAGTTGGAATGAGAGTTTTATCAAAAATAACGATTCTATAAAAGAATTTTATGAAGAGGTCAATACTACCATAGAAATCACCAATGCAAAGGAATTTGCCACAAAAATGCAAAGCCTACTAGAATCTATCACAGCAAAACTTATCCAAAAAGCTCACAGCAACGCTTCTATTGTAATTTCTTCGCTTGATTCTCAAAATTTAGCAAAAGAATTCCTCGCCAATGCGACAACCAACCCTGATGGTAGCATTATCCACACTCCGCAAGGCTATGAGAAATTAAATTCTATCCAAATAGCCTCGATGAGTGCGAGTGTAGCTGGTGTAGTGATTATCCTTTGTTTGGTTGTGAGTGTTTTGGTAGTATGGTTTAATGTAAGCAAGATTGGGAAAAATCCAAGTTTGTTTGCACAGGCTCAAGAGAGCGTAGATTCTAAACAAAACGAGGCAAAAAAATCTGACGCGAATGATAATGCAGATTCTAAACAAAACGAGGCAAACACGCAAGAACTCAACCAAAAATTACAGAATTTACAAGAGCAGTTTATCCACGCCAAAAATGAAGCAAATAAAAGCATAGAATCTAGCAAGGAGCTAAGTGCGCGATTGCAAGGAAGCATTGATATTACAAAGACTTCGCAGGATAAGATTTTGCAAAGCAAGGAGCATTTTGAAGTGGCGTATCAAACTATCCAAAACCTCCTTGAGGGCATTAACCAAAGCATTAACGCACAAGGTGAGTTTAGCTTAAAGTTTCAAGAGTTTGAGGGCAATATCGAAAACATTAAAACAGCACTTGTCTTTATTGATAATATCGCCTCACAAACCAATCTCTTAGCCCTTAATGCTGCGATTGAAGCAGCACGCGCAGGTGAGCACGGGCGAGGGTTTGCCGTAGTGGCTGATGAGGTGCGCAAACTTTCAGAATCTACACAAAAAAGCCTCAAAGATGTCGAGATGAGTATCAACCTTTTAATGGGAAGCCTGCAAGAAATCACTGATGTAGTCTCGCAAAATACCAAAGTCTTTGAAAATCTCGCAAAGCAAAGCGAAGATTCTAAAGAGAATCTCACACTTACACAAAATTCTTTAGGTGAGGTGGTGGAAAACATTAGCGCGCAAAGCAGTGATTCTATTGATATTGCTCAAAAGACTTATGAGGCCATAGAGGCGTTTGAAAAAATTGCTGACTTATTACAGCAAAGCGCACAGTCCTTGCAAGATGAACAAAACGAAGAAAACAATGAGAATCTTGCTGATGAAAATGGCACAAGTGGCGAGGCGACACCAGCTCAAGCAAGCACACAATCAAACGATGAAGGCGAGGCAAGCACACTTAAGACAGCGTAAGTCCCAAGTGTGCGATTGCTTTAAAAAGCTATAAGACCACATTCCACAACTACTACAATTTATTTGTTAAATCAAATTTTGCAAAAGGCGTAGTTTCTTATCAATATCTTTGATAATTTCTTTTGCTTTAAGTTTTTTGTTGATTTGCTCTAGCCTCTCTCGCAATACTTTTTCAGCAGAATCTTGAGGGTAGAGTTTATCCCATTTTTGCATTCGAGCGAATTCCTCTTTATCGTAAGGCAAGTCATTTGGTATGAAGTAAGTTTCAATCATATACAAATAACTGCGCGCGATGTAACCCTTAGAGTATGGCGCAGGATAAAATCTTTTATTTTTGGAATCCACAAATACCTTGCAGTTGCCGTATTGTGAAAATTGCAAATCTTGTGGCGCGTCAAAATACTCAAATGTGCTACGAGAGGCATTTATCTCGCCAATAGCTGGGACGATATTAAGCACATCGCTTTCCATTTGATTAAAGAGCTGTGCGTCTTTGGAGGTGTTTTGTGTGTCTTGGCAGTTTGCCCTGCCTTTTTTGCCCTTTTTGGAGGTTTCACTCCAGCAAGAGAGATGTTTGCCAAAGGCACTTGCAGGCACAATATGCTCAAACTCGATAATTTTAGCCTTTTTGTTTGATTTTGTGCTTGGAGTGTATGCGCTAGATTCTATAATCTCTGGCGTCTTAAACCCATTAAAATCACTTTTTGGTTCAACTTTAAAGGGGGCTTGGCAGTAAAAATCAAAGCGGTATTGTGCGTTATAAAAATAAAACGCTCGCAACTCTTCTTTCGCCCTATCAAAGGTGCTTGCTTCTAAGTGCACAGCAACGCATAGAAAAAGTGCGATTGTATAAAATATTTGGTGTATTTTCATTATTTTCTCCTCTCAAAGCTGTCCATTACGCTAGCAGCCTCCATTAGTCGCTCTTTGTCGAAGTGCGTGTAGATTCTGCTGGTATTAAGACTAGCGTGTCCTAATGCTTCTTGGACAAGCACTAAATCGTGCTTTTTGGTATAAAGCATCGTGGCAAAAGTGTGGCGGAGCATATGTGCCCCCATTTTTTCTTTTTTAATCCCAGCAAAATGAAGAATCTCGCTTAATACTTGATACACTCTTGCTTGGGTGAGCTTGCCGCCCTTTGGGTTACAAAAGATGAGATTATCCTCGATTTTGCTCTTAAGTTCAATTTGTGCTCGTTGGCTTATCCACGCATTCATTAAGCCCTCAATCTTTTGTTTTTTCATCATTACCACACGCATTTTATTTCCCTTGCCGCGCACTTGGAAAAGCCAAATATCATCTTGGGGGATAAAGTCCTTGATTCGTAGATTAAGCACTTCACTTACGCGCACGCCTGTATAAACGATTATTTTAATGATAAGTTTATCGCGATTTACGCGTTCATAGGGCATTGGCGTTTCATCGATAGCTTGTAAAAACGCTTCTAATTCATTTTCATCTAAATAAGTTGGGAGTTTTTGCCCGCTATTTTGCCGTTGTAAATATTTAATAGAAAGCGTGATATTAAAAACAAACGAACCCCCTTTTTTCTCATCGCTATTATTTTTGTCGATAAATCCAAAGAATCCAAGCAATACAATGCGGTAGTTTTTTTTGCTCGCATCACTTAAGTTCGCGGTATGCACGCTAATAAAATCAATGAGAATCTCCTCATCGATTTGCTTAAGCGAAGTAAGGTTGAGTGTTGTGAGGTATTCATAGAGTTTGCTTAGTGGCGTTATAAAGATATTGATTCCTATAAGTCCGCTACCACGCGCCATTTTACAAATACTTATAAGTTCATTAAGGTCATTTGGTTTTTGTTTAAGGGCATTAAGACAGGCAAGCAAACACTCTTTATCACGCACTTGATGATTTGAGAGCGTATTAAGCTTATAACGGACAAATCTCCCCATCCACGCCAATAGATTCTCATTAAAACTCTCATAAGGTTCTAAAGTGTGTCGCATTTATTCCTCTGTCTTTCATCTAGTAATTAGGCATTTGTGATACATTGTGATTGTAGCATTTTATAGGGATTTTACAAACCTACTCAAAGTCATTTGGCAGGCTTTTTGAAGCAATGGTATCACTAATAGGGCTAAACTCACCTCTGCGGTAAGATTCACACGCTATTCGTCCTATCATAGCAGCATTATCTGCGCAAAATTCCAAATCTGCTAAAAGGAGTTTTTTTTCAAATTTTTCACAAAGATTAGCAATTTGAGTGCGCAAAAATGCGTTTGCACTCGCTCCACCCACAATAGCAAAATGCGAGAATGCACCCGCCTTTTTGTCAAAATATTTTTCCAATTTATTGAGGAGGTGTTCGCACGCGGTATTTTGAAAGCTCGCGCAAATTTTTGCTATGGTTTTGGAATCTAGCCTTGCTCTCTCACGCTTCTCTTGCTCTATCGTAAGCCTTACGGCATTTTTAAGCCCAGAAAAACTAAAGGCTAATCGTTTGTCGTGTAAAAGCGGGAGGGGAAATGGGAAAAGTGGCGCGTCTTGTGGGTGTTTGGTGGCATAAGATTCCACGATTGGACCACCGGGATAACCTAAAGAGAGCATTTTAGCGACTTTATCAAAACTCTCCCCAAAACTATCATCAAGACTGCAAGTTATAAGTTTAATGTGCTCATAACTTTGAAACTCTAAAATTTGCGTATGCCCGCCAGAGACAAGCAATACAGCAAGTCCGCTACCCACGCAAATATCTTTTTGATTGATAAAAAGCGAGTAAATATGCCCTTTTAGGTGATTGATATACATAATGGGCACATTAAGGCTTAGTGCGAGTGCGTTTGCCATACATACTCCCTCGCTAAGCGTAATGCTTAAACCCGGACGATTTGTAACAGCGATTGCTTTGATTGCGCCAAAGGGGTTTGTAGAATCATTGCTTAGATTATGTGTGTGTAGAAATTCTGCGCATTTTTCTAGCAAGTTTGGCAGGGCGAGCGCGTGCAGGCGTGAAGCAATTTCTGGCACTACGCCCCCATATTGGCTATGATGAGAATCTTGAGAGATTTTATAATGCCACAAAAGTGCGCAATCATTCACGCGCGTAAGAGCGAGTGAGCTATCATCACAGCTAGATTCTATGCTTAAAATCATTTTGTGCCTTTTGTTGAAATTCGCGTCATTATAGCAAAGGCTCGTTAAATTCGGCTATAATTTAATATCGTTAATTTTGAGGGGTGGCTAATGAGAATGCGAGCAGAATGGGAAAAGCAAAGGGCAGTTTTACTCGCCCTCCCACATAAAAAAAGTGATTGGGAATCCATTTTACCTAAAGCACGAGAATGTTTTGCGAGGATTATCTCTCATATTTTAAGGTTTGAGGAAGTGTGGGTGTGTGCCGACCCACGCGATAAAAGTGCGAAAAAATTTTTGGAATCTCAGTTTAAAAACGCAATAGGCAAGGGGAGATTAAAAATCCTTAAAGTGCGTTATAATGACACTTGGGTGCGTGATTATGGTGTGATTACTTTAGATAATGCTGGTAAAAATACACTCTTAAACTTCGGGTTTAATGGTTGGGGATTAAAATATACAGCAAATTATGATAATGCGCTAAATGGCGAACTTCAAAAGCTCGGCGTGCTTAAGAATCTACGCAATGAAGGGATTATCTTAGAGGGCGGGAGTATTGATTGCAATGGTGCGGGACTTTTGCTTACAAACACGCAATGTCTCTTAGAGCGCAATCGCAATCCACATTTAGATAAAGGCGCGTTAGATTCTCTATTGCGCGAGAGATTGGGTGTAAAAAAGGTTTTGTGGTTGCATTGCGGATTTTTGCGCGGTGATGATACAGATAGTCACATTGATACGCTTGCGCGCTTCATTGATGAACGCACGATTGCATACAGTGCGTGCGAGGACAGAGATGATGAGCACTATGAGGCACTCCAAGCAATGCAAGACGAACTTCGCGCACTAAGAGATGACAAGGGAAATGCGTTTAACCTTATTCCACTCCGTTTGCCAAAGGCGAGACTGTATCAAAAAGAGCGTAAGCCAGCGAGCTATGTGAATTTTTTGTTTGTCAATGGTGCATTGCTTATGCCAACCTATAAGGACAAAAAAAGCGATACAAGAGCATTAAAAACCTTGCAAAATGCTCTCCCACATTTGCAAGTCATCGGTGTAGATTGCGTGGAGTTAATCAAATGGAATGGGAGTTTGCACTGCGCCACTATGCAAATGTATTAGCGTATTTTCTACAAAATTGCTTAGCGTTGTCGATTGGTTAAGAGTTGGTATGTATATTGCTGACTTGTTTGTGTAGAGGGGCTGAAGTGGCTTTCGACAGGAATTAAAAGAGACTAAGTGCATGTGAGCGTGGCGGGCTCTAAAACCGCTTTTTAAATTTAAACGCAAACAATGCAAATTACGCTCCAGCTTACGCAAAAGTAGCGTAGGTTTAACCTTACTTTTGGAGCTGGCTTACTGATAGATTCTAGCTTTATTAGTGTTGCCATCATTTCGCTAGATGCTAGCCTAATGTATCTCACTTAGGCTAAAAGACTTAGAGATTGCTCGCAGGCAGGAGTTTGGGGATTAGCTCGCAGGCGAAAAGACAAAAATCTCATCTAAACATGTAGATTCTTAGAGGATTTGATTTTTGGACTGGGGTTCAATCCCCCACAGCTCCACCATTCCGCTTAAATCTTAACCTTAGATAAAAATCCAATTCATAATTTAACAAAGATTCTCATTGCCAAAAGGAATATTTTTTGCATTTTGACAAAGATTATCATAAAAGGATTTGAATGCTTGAAAATCTCTACTATAAAGGAATTATCTATGATGAAATGCTCCGTGAAGTAGAAAAGATTCCAAGTGTAGCTCCAACTCCTAAAAATCTCTCTTTTGTTGTCAAAGTTTTTGATTTATTGTGTCGTATTATTAGCGTGCTTTTCCCTCGCACTACAACTTATGTCATTGTAGAATCTCACACAATCCCAAGCATTCATTTTGAGTGTCAAAAGCACATCGATAGCACACAAGAAATTATCAAAATTGCGCTCCAAAAGGCAAAAGAGCAGGGCGCAATCAACAAGGAATGTGTATATGAAATAGCCCTTTGTATTAACAAGCATTTTTATGATGAGAATCTCCAAGAAATTCGCGCCTATTTTATCAATGAAAAAGAGATTTTGACGCCATTAGATTCCCTGCTTGGGCGTAAGGTTATCATTGGCATTGATAGCTTTTTGCTTGGCAGTGAGATACAAAAAGGATTTTTATATGTGAGTGATTATGAGGAGGTGCTATTGATTGAAAATGGCGTGGTTTGTAGCACTTTGCATACAAGTAAGGAAGAATTAGGACAAAAGATTGAAATTTTGCGTGATATGTATGGGGATTTTGATTTGCATAAGATTTGTCTGCGTGATGAAGTGCGGATTTTACTAGAGATAGCTTTCCACCAAGTGAGAGGATATAGTGCGTGGGAGCGCGTGAAACAAGATATTATCAATGAATGGGAGAGCCACAAAAACGCGCTATTAAAGAACCAAAGATTTTTTGCGCTCAATTATTGTGGTTTTTTCACACGGGGTAAGACACATATTTTACGCGATAGTCTTGTTGCGTTGTGTTTTTGTGTGTGTTTTATGTATCCAAGTGCGATATTTATCCAAAACACACTCTTAGATTCTGAACTTAGGGCGTTGCAAAGCAAGGATTTTAACTTTGATGATTTGCAATCAAGTGCTACCGCACAGGATAATGAAATAAAAGAATTGCAAAATAAAAATGCCACTTTGCATAAAAAGCTCAACTCCCTTGCTCAAAACATAAACACCCCGCTAAGCGTGCATATAAGTGAAATTTTTAGCTTGCTAAAAACCTTTGATATTGCTCTTGAGCACATTGTGCTTGCCAAAAGTGAGGAAGTAAGTGTGATAAATCTGCATATTCACGCGCTCAATCAAGCCCAAATTATGCACTTTTTAAAAGCACTGAATGCGACAAATAAACAAGCAAAAGTCAAACAAATCGTGCGTAAAGATGATAGGGCACATTCTGAGGTTTTTGTCGTGAGTTATGAGTGATTAAGAAAATATGTTACAATGCAACTTTTTAGATTCTTAATGTGGAGTGAATAATGCGTGTGGAAGTGCTTTACTCAAAAATTCATCGAGCGCGCGTGAGCGATGCAAATCTCAATTACACAGGTTCTATTACTATTGATGAGAATCTTGCTCGTGCCGCCAAGCTTTATAATGGAATGAAAGTTGATGTGGTGAATATCAATAATGGAGAGCGGTTTAGCACCTATGTGATTTTGGGGAAAAAAGGCGGAGAAATCTGCCTCAATGGTGCAGCTGCAAGAAAGGTGCAAGTCGGCGATATAGTCATCATTATTGCCTATGCGAGTATGGAAGTCGATGAGGTGCAATCCTTTAAACCAAGTATCGTGCAAGTAGATGAAAACAACGCGATTGTAGGCGTGGGTTATGAAATTTAATACTTCAAAGGAGCAAAATGTTTGATTCTAAACAATTTGGCGATATGCTTATGAATGTGCAAGAGAGTTTGCGTGAGCTCAATGAAAAGGCGAAGCAAAATATTTTTACTGCTAAAAGTGGTGGTGGGCTAGTGAGCGTGAGCTTTAATGGCACGGGAGAATTGGTAGATTTGCAAATCGATGAGAGTTTGCTTGAAGACAAAGACTCGTTGCAAATTTTGCTCTTAAGTGCGCTTAATGACGCTTATAAATCGGTGGAGCAAAACAAGCAAAATAGTGCGTTTGATATGCTTGGTGGATTAAATTTATTTGAGAAAAAATCCTAAGGTTGTGGCTTTGAAAAAAGTTTGTTTATTGTTTTGTTTGGCGTTTGGCATTGTGTTGGGTGCAGATGGCGAGGGAAGTGAGGCTACCAAAGATGTCTTAAATCCACAGGATAAGCTAAAAAATTTCCAAACGCTAAAAGACCTTAAAGAGCGCGAGAATATAGATTCTGGAGATTCGCAAAAGTCTCAACCCAAAAAGCAAGAAGACATACAAATCACGCCAACAAAGACACCCTCTGCCACAGCTACTCAAACAACCACACAACCTAAACCAACCCAAGCCACCAATGCACCCACACCCAAAGCCCCCGCTCAAAATTTCAACTACTCGCATTGCAAAAACTACTATCTTAATGCAAGCGTGCCTGTGGGCGATACGCGTGCGATAGCCCTCAAACATAAAGGCAAAAAGGTTTATTTACTTCAATCCAAGACGCGTCCTAATGCAAAGATTCTCAAAGCCGACCCATTTGTGGGGCTCTATCTTGTGGAATCTGGGACAAGCAAACTAAGCTATAATTTACTTGCGCTCGATTCTCGCACGCTAAAAGACCCAAATCTTGCTACTATCAGTGCTAAAGAAGTCAAAAAAGGCAAAATCACCGCACGCCAAAGCGGGTATCTTAATTATGCGAAGTTTTCCTCTCCATTAGCGCAAAACAGTGTTATTGGCAATATTTGCTATCAAATTTATGGAATCGGCGTGGGCGGGAATGGCTTTTTAGAGAAAAAATACATTGATAGATTTTTAAATGTTGGCGCAAGTTATAGTGATATAGGTGTGCGCTTTGATATGAATGCAAAAAAACCACTTGTGCGTTTAATCGACCCATTTTTCCCTAATAACCCATTTATGGTGGGTGATGAAATAGTGAGCGTGAATGGCAAAAAAGTCGGCAGTGTGCTTGATACGATATGGGTTATTACTAATCTAGCACAAAATACAAGCGCAAAAATTGCCTTTAAGCGTGATGGCAAGGTGCATACAATTACCATTAAGCCAGATAAAATGTATGGTGGATTGCTTTTGAGTGATACATTTTTAGAGCGATTTGGAGTGGCGTTTGGCGAGGATTTAGAAGTGTTAAGTTTAAATGATAGCGGACATTTGCGCTTAGGATTCTTAAAAGAGGGTGATAAAATCGTATGGATAAATAAAAAAGAAGCAAACATACACAACATTAAAGAACTCTTATCAAACTCTCAAAGCGATGAGGAATTGCAACAATATGGAGGTAAGATTCAATTACTCATTCATCGTGGTGAAGCAGAGTTTTTTATTAAAATCTAAGGAATCTCTACAATAATGCCAAGTAAAAATTCTTCACAATGTGTAGATTCTCAATCTAGTTTTAATCTTCACTCTACAATGCGCGAGTTTGAGGACTTTATCACGCATAATGCTCCGTGCGCGCAGAGTTTTCACCCGCATTACCAAAGAGCATTGTGGGAAATGGTGCTTGCTGGTGGCAAGAGGTTTCGTCCTGCTCTTTGTTTGTGTGTGGTTGGCTCACTTGCGCCACAAATGCTTCCAAACGCCTTTTTGCCAGCTCTCGCCATAGAATCTATCCATACTTATTCGCTTATCCACGATGATTTGCCCTGTATGGATAACTCTCCATTGCGCCGTGGCTATCCTACACTGCATACGACTTATAATGAGACGCTCGCACTCCTTGTGGGCGATGCGCTCAACACTTATGCCTTCGAGCTCCTTTCTTGTGCGAGGTTAGATTCTCATATTAAAGTCGCGCTTATGCTTGAGCTTTCTAAAAGTGCTGGGGCTATGGTGCTTGGACAAGTGCTTGATTGCGAGTTTGAGAACACAAAATTAGAGATTGACAAACTCCAATGTATCCACCACAACAAAACCTCACAACTTATCATTGCTTCGCTTAAAATGGGCGGATTGATTGGCAATGTTAGTGATTGTCTTTTGGAGCAACTTGCACGGTTTGGCAAGGATTTAGGGCTCTTTTTCCAAGTGCGCGATGATTTAATCGATGTGCTTGGTGATAGCGCGATTGAGGGCAAGGCGTTGCAAAATGACACACTCAAAAATACTTATGTCAATCTACTTGGCATAAGCGGCGCACAACAAGAGCATAAAAACCTCACCGATTCTCTAAAAAATCAACTTGATGAGTTTCCAGATTCTCTTGCGTTTCATCTTAGGGGATTTTTACAACCATATTTTCAAGAGATAAATCCCACAAAGGAGAAAAAATGAAAAATATTTTACTTACCAATGATGATGGCTTTGATTCTAAGGGATTAAGCGCGTTAAAAGAAGCCCTTTCCCCGCTAGGACGCGTGCTAGTAGTCGCCCCCGCGAATGAAAAATCTGCGTGCGGACACGGACTTTGTATCACTAAACCATTATTTTTCCACGCTGTGGGGGAGGATTTTTATAAACTCGATGATGGTTCACCCACAGATTGTGTGTATCTCGCACTTAATGCAATGTATAGCGATGGAACACGCCCTGATTTAGTTGTTTCAGGCATAAATTTAGGCTGCAATATGGGTGAAGATGTAACTTACTCTGGCACGGTGGCAGGGGCTATGGAGGGAGCGATTGCTGGGATTCCTAGTATAGCGATTTCACAGCTTGTCAATAAGGAGGGCGATGCAAAAGATTGTGATTTTAACCTTGCTAAAAAGGTGGCTTATGAAGTTGCACGCAAACTCTTAGATTCTAATCCGCTTGGGAATCGAAAGTTTCTCAATGTCAATGTTCCACTTTCAAAGGAGTTTAAGGGATACAAGGTTACAGAGCTTGGCTATCGTCTCTATGGCAATGACGCAAAAAAGGGTCGTTCGCCTCGAGGGCAAGAATACTATTGGCTTGGCACGCACCCACTTAAATTCGAGCCTCGTAGTAAAAAAATGAGCGATTTTGAGGCACTCAAGCAAGGATTTGTTTCTATAACGCCACTAAGCGTGGATATGACAAGCTATGAAGATTTAGAGAATCTCACTCGATGGACGAGTGAGTGAGATTCTTACTTGTATGTTAATTTTGCAAGGAATGTGATATATGTGTAATTTGTCCATTGTGCAAATTTATGCGATAAATCTCGCGTAAAACATTCCCCGTTATACCTAACTCGACAATAGAAACACTTTCAAACTTTGCTATCACCCCTTTGGTAAAGATTTCATTAAATTCATTAGCCAAGTTTGACAACTCTATTTCTAAATTACTATCAAGCGTTTGCATACTATAACTTAGGGTAATATGTGGGCGGTGTAGCCATTCTTGATTTCCATTTATCGTGCGATTTAAACCATTTACTCCTAAATCTTTAATTTGTTCTTGTGCTTGTTTTGGCAAGTCTGCATAAATCCTGCCACTTACTCTTGGAATTGGGGAATCTCTTAAGGGTGAAAGTGCTTGAGTTGCAAGTTCGTTAAATTCCATAATGCTTTGGTAGCCCAAAACTCAAAGTCTCAATTTTATTTATCGCCTCTTGTGGGACTATATAAACCAAACCATAAGTTTTATAGTGCTTGCCCAAATTTCTACCTTGCAATGATGAATTATCAACACCAAAAACTACACTACATAGCAATGTGATGCAGATAATTTTACAAAACAAACCAAATCGTGTCATAGGGTTCTCCTTATCTTTGAAGTATAAATTACAAATAAAATGCTATGCAACAAATGTAAAAAATACAATGTGGTTTTTGTAAGGTTGTTGTAAAATTATGGGTTAAAGAGTAATTTTATGGAATCTAGACTGTTTTTCACCTCTTGGCAATCAAAAAAGTAGATTTGCAAAGTAAGATTTTGCTTTTTGTGGGTTTTTGGATTTTCTTTTTGATTCTCATCAAGTTGTTTTTCATCAAATCGATTTTCATCAAAAAAGCAAATGCGTGCTTTGTAGGTAAATTTTCGCGGGATTTGTGCTTCTTGCGTGGAGTTAGATTCTTTGCTTGTATCCGTGATTTTGGGGTAGATGAGGTAGCCTTTGCCACACTGATATTTCGCCAAATACGCAAAGAGCTGATATAAATCGCCCTGTGAGATTCCATAATCATTTCGACTAGAATCTAGAATCTTCCACTTGGTATCAGCGATAAAACGCGCGGATTTTGCGCCGTTTTCATAGCACACTAAATCGGGGTTGATTTGAAATTTACGCTCACCATTTATTTCTACCAAATATTTGCTTTTTTCCTGTGCTTTTATGCTGTGCCCCTCGCCACATTCTCTTTTGAGATGCCACGCGACAAAACTCTCAAACAGCGCATTCATATCAAAAAGTAGCGCGAACGCCTTATCCCCGCCTTGATAGGGCATAAAGTTATGGCGTTTAAGAAACACTTTGCACCACAAAAGCAAAATCTCATAACTCTTAAAATGCCGTAGATTCTCGCATTTGGCGAAATCTTTGTCATAGTTTTGACTTGGAGCGATTTCATCAAACACAAAGCGACTTTGCAAAATCCGCGTGCTTGTTTTGGCACTAAAATTACACTTGCTTAGAAGCAAAAGTGTGCTGACAATAAGGCGATTTGGCGCAATATCGGCGATAAATTCATCACTTGCGGTGTAAAATCGCTCTTTGTGCGCGAAATTGTGCTTTAAATTCTCGCTAAAAAGCAATTTGCCTTTGAGAAACGCGCGATTTTCCTCACGCACTACATAATCGCTCTTTATCCCCCTTTTGATAAGGCACTCTAACTCATCTAAAAACATATTGGCAAAGATTTCTAGCAAGGGGAATTTGTGCGTTTTGAGGTTTGAAATATGGCTTTGCTTAAATGGACTTTTTTTCAAAGTTTTAAGCATATTGAGTAAAATCTGCTTTGCTTCACACACTTGGCATTTTGTGCGCTTATTTGGCAAAGATTCCCCCTCCCTTGTGTGCGGCAACTCCACACTTTCCCCCTCCCTTGTGTGCGGGTGGCGCAGGGGGTGGGCGTTGTCATTGCGAGCCGATTTGTCGGCGTGGCAATCCATTTTTTTATCATTTTGAGCTGTAGGTAAAAAATTTACATTGTCATATTGAGGTTTCGTAGAAACCGAAATATCTCTATTTTTATTAAGGTTTTGAGATACTTCGCTACGCTCAGTATGACAAGAAAATAAGTTTGCTTTGTCTTGCAATGACGAGCAGGCGCAATTTTGAATTTTAAAGCCATCATTTTCATTTGCTGTGCGAAAAGTCTTTGGCAAAATTTCCAAACAAAATCCGCTTTTGGTTTGGATAAGCCCGACATAATTCCGCGCTTTAAGGCGATTTTTGCCATAAGAATTTAAAAATATGTGGTTGCCCTTGTCATCGGCGAAATTTTTAAGTTCATTGAAAATCTTTTGGGCTTTGTCGTGTAGTTTTTCTTTGTCATTCTGAGGGAGCGAAGCGACCGAAGAATCTAAAACAGCGTGCAAGTCTTTATTATCGTTTTTGGATACTTCGCTGCGCTCAGTATGACAAAGCACCTTAGCTATATCCTCCACGCCAAAGCTCTGCCACTCGGCGATACAAAGGGTGTTATTTTTACTCATTGTCGCTAGATTCGCGCGAATCGTTTGATTGGTAGATTTTGATAAAAGTCTCTATATCCCACGAATGAGAATCGCTAATGCGATACACGCGCTTTTCGTTATCCACAAAATCATCACTCAAATTCACGCCCAAATCGCCTTGCGAAAAAGCCTTAATCATTCCATTATGATTTAGCACCGCGCTAATTTTGGCATAATCATCATAAAAATACTCTTGCAACAGCGGGATAATCTTTAGCCCAAAGACTTCGCGTAAATCCTCCATAGAATCCACGCCAATAAAAAAGCTATGCCCAATGGTATGCTCCCTATCAAGCAAAAATTCGATTCGCGCGTTTATAGATTGTAGCAATTTACGCAGATTCACGCCATAGCAATTTTCACTCAAAATGCTACAATCAGGCATCATCTCTACAAACTCAAACCGCCTACGAAGCGCGGTATCAAGCAACGCGATACTTCTATCAGCGGTATTCATCGTGCCGATTATGTAGAGATTGCTCGGCACTCCAAAGCTATCATTGCTATAGGGCAGAGTTACGCGCAGTTCCTCATCGCCACCGATTCGCTTACTAGGCTCGATAAGCGTGATAAGTTCGCCTAAAATCTTGGCTATATTCCCACGATTGATTTCATCAATGATGAGAATGCAGGGCTTTAGCTCGATTTTCTCATCGCTATTTTCTAATATTTCTTGTGGTTTAAATTCTTGAAATAACTTGTATAGCTGAAAATAATATGTGCTTGATTGCCATTGATTTTTCTTCTTTGCTATTTTTGCCATCATTTCTTTTGAAGTTTGAAATTTCTCATCGCTTTGCAAAACCTTTTTTAGAAAATCTATATTCAAAAACAAATTTATTTTTGTGTCTTGCGTATCAATATAGATTTTTGTTTCATCAAAATCTTTAATGCGAAAACTACCGACATTGCTTTTCTCAATCTCTCTTTGATTTTCTGCTAAATCACTTAAAAATTCATTAAGTTTGTTTTCAAAATTTTTCTCATATTGTAGAATCTCTTGGCTTTTTAGTGAATTTTCCAAATTTTCTAGCGCGTTTTTGCAAAGTTGCTTAAAGATTCCGCTTTTGATTTCATAGCTCATCTCGCTAGATTCTAGCCCATCGCTAGAATCTATGAGTTTTGGCTTTATCCCCTCGACAAATTCCTCATAGGAAAAACTTTGATGAAAGGTTACAAATGCGATTTGTCCATTTGTGCGATAACTCTCAAAAATCACCTTTTTATCCTCTCTAGATTCGGGAATCTGCATTGACTTATCATAATAATGCAAAATCTCCAATGCTCTATCAATCGTGCTATAAGTCTTGCCCGTGCCCGGCGGTCCATAGAGGATTTGATTAAGCGGCGGATTAGTTATCACATTTTTTCCTTTTGGTTTAAGATTATTTTGTGTTATTTGTGGCAACATATCCTCGTAACCTTTTGGAACGGCATAAAACTTGCAATTTTCATAAATTTGTTCAATATCTTTGTTATTTCTCTTAGTTGTTTTGATATTTGTAAAAATAGGTGCTTGCCATATCACACTAGAATCTGCTTCTACTTTATCCACAAAAGCACCATTTTTGTAAATATGTGCTATCCACCCACCACTTTTTACGACTTCATTTTTAAATTCGTTTTCATCTTGTGGGTAATGAAAATATTGATTGCCTCTAATTGTTACTTTGCTTTCTTTCCATTGTGTTTGCTCTGTCATTTTCACTCCTTTTTGTGTTTGTAATTCTACAAAAGCATTAGCGTGAGAATCTTGCGAATGAGATTCTCTACTTCGCCACAAGCACAGAGATTGGAGATGAATTCACAAAGCTATTTTGATGGGAGCTAAAGATTCTATATAGGAGAGAAGATTCGCTTTCGCCGATGACAAGTAAGTCGTATTGCTCGGCGATTTCGAGCACGACATCGATTGGATTACCCGTGCGCAAGAGTGTCTTGCACGATATGCCCTCTTGTTTGAATATGTTTTCAAATTCATTGATAATCTCGTGGGAGTGCTCTTGCTCGATATTTTCAATCATTTCATAATCCACGATACCGCTTTGGGCATACATTACGATGTCTTGGCTTGCGTGTAGGAGCGTGAGCTCAATGTCCTCTCGCTTGCCAAAGAGCTTAATGATAGTGCCGATAGCTTTCCTACATTCTTGTGTATCACTCACCCCAAATAAAATTTTTGTCATTTGCTACCTCCTTAAATCATTGATAAAGTTACACGATTCCTCAAATTCACTCTCAAAGGCAATACAAGCAAGAGTATCATTTGGTTTGATTGTATCATATTGTCCGTTAAGAATCGCTAGCGCGTTGTTTTTCCATACATTTATAAGCGCGCTGGAGCCAAATTTGCCTTTATTGAAAATATAAAATTTGCCACTTTCTAAACGCCCTAAAATGATTTTTTGCACTCCATTTGCAAGCGAAGCTTGAGAATCTGCATTCGCGTATTGCGCCTTTATGAAGCATAATCTCGCCCCACTAAGGAACTCTAAAATACTGAGAATTATGGTGTAAAAATGCAACAACGAAGCAAGCGGGTTACCCGGTAGCATTATAAATATACTTTTGCCTAAAATCGCTATGCTTAAATGTTTGCCCGGTTTGACATTCACTCCGTCAAAGAGAAAATCCGCGCCAAGCTCGCTTAAAGTCGATTTAAGCAAATCTGCATCGCCCACACTTGCCCCACCTGTGGTAATGACTACATTGTATTGAGTAAGATTTTGTAATTTAGTGAGGAGTGTGGATTTATCATCTGGCAAGATTCCCAAGTATTGTGCGTTGTGATGATAGTGAGAAAGGATAGAATCCAAGCTGATTGCATTTGTATTGTAAATTTGATGTGGAAGTGCTTTTGTCCCGGGCTCTATGACTTCATCGCCACTTGAAAAGAGCGCGATAGACAATCTTTTACACACTTTAATCGTGCGCAATCCTTGCGAAGCAAGCAATCCCAAGTCAAGTGGCTTTAATCTCGTGTAGCGTGGTAAAATCACAGAATCTAGAGCGATTTCTTCGCCTTGTAATCGAATGTGTTGGTTTGGGAGAATGTCTTGTGGCAGGGCGATATGCGTAGATTCTTTAGATTGCGTGATTTGGACTTTTTCGATTGGGACTATCGCCTGCGTGCCAGCTGGCACGGGCGAGCCTGTCATTACTTTTTGGCACATTCCATCTTGTAGTGTTATGTCCTGCGCGCTTTCTCCTGCTAGTGTGCGCCCCTGCAAGGTAGCAACGCGACCGCTATCAGCTAAACGCACAGCATATCCGTCCATTGCAGAGTTATCAAAAGGCGGGAGAGCGCGCGAAGCGATAATATCATCAGCCAAAATCCGCCCCCGCGCCTCAAATATATCAACCTCCTCACAAGTTGTGCGAGAATCCTTTGCGATAAAGGCACATTTGTCCCATATAAGCGCAAAAACTTCATCAATATTTAAATTTTTACGCATTTTACTCCTTTAGAGTGGCATTAGATTATATTGTTATGCGGTGGCAAAGTTTGGATTATCGTGCTTTTTTGCACCTTGTTTTAGGCATTCTGGGCAGATACCAATAAACACGGCTGAGGTATCATAAAGCACAAAGCCACTTTTTGCAGATATGGCACTCTCTAACGCGCTTGTATCAATGACAATATCTTGCAACTTTCCACATTTTTCGCAAGAAGCGTGAATGTGCTTATCGCAGGAAAGCTCGTATTTTTGCTTTTGACTTGGGGCTTTTACCTCTCGTAAAATGCCAGCCTCGCACAACACTCCCAAATTTTTATACACAGTAGCAAGGGAAATAGATGGGTAAAATTCTCTAATATTTTCATACATTTCATCGACATCCATATGCCCATTGCGTTTGAGCTCATCAAGCATTGCGATTCTTTGTGGCGTTACTTTGAGTTTTTTTGCTTGCAAATCTTTTATCCATTGTGTGTTCATAATTCTCTCCGAAACAAAATATTTAATGTATTGAATTTTGGCATTATAAACATAAAATTTAATTTTTTGATAAATCTATAAAAATTTATGTGTTTTTTGCCTGTAAATATTTTATAAGTTGTGTTTTTCCAAAAGGCTATTATCAAGGAATATAACCAAAAAAAGTTTAAATTTTGGCTCAAGACAACTTAAGACAAAATAAAGGAGTCTTAAGTTATGATGTCAGCGGTGAAAAACAAGTATATCATTCGTTCAAGAATTTCAGAGGCAAAAACAAGAGAGATTCTTAAACTTTTTTGTCTTGATATTGAAGCTTCTAAAATTGCAAAATTAAGCAACATTTCTCGTCAAAGTGTCAATAAAATCATCAATCAAATCCGCATTTTAATCGCCAAAGAATGCGAAAAAATCTCTACATTAAATGGTGAAATAGAGATTGATGAAAATTATTTTTCTTCGTTACACTTGCAACTGCAAGCAAAATGTGTTATGCAAGACATAGATTAAGCAAATTTAAAGGAATCAAAAAAGAGAATTTTTTGCTTTATTTAAAAGAAACAGAATTTAGGTATAATACTCAAATACAAAAGCAAGATTTGTATAAAATCTTCTTAAAATTGATAAGAGAAAATCTGTTTAATATAGGTTGTGTCATATTTATTCATAAAATCTATAATTGCACCTATCCTTTGTCTGCCATCGACAACTTGAATGCGCGCGTCTCTTGTTTGAAAAAGATATACTATGGGGATAGGGATTCCCATAAGTATAGATTCGATTAACTCAGATTTTTGTTTTTGTGACCAGACATTCCATCTTTGAAATTCAAAGTCCAAAATAAGCTGTTTTCTTTCTTCACATTGTCTTTTTATTTCAAAAAGACTCATTCTGCCCTTTTCTATGTGAATGGAACTAAGTGGATAGACTTCATCGCTTTCGCTTGAGGCACCATCAAGCGTCTCTTCGCCCTCTATTTCACTCATATTGGCACTCATAGACTTATCCCTTTAGAGTTTAATAAATCAAAAATGGTGGATTATAACAAACAAATCTTAATATTACCTTATATCTTTTTTCTCCCCACCACACGCACGAAAAAGTCGTCCTCATCTCTAAAAGGTGCAAAGCCTTTGTCCTCTTTGGCAAAGAGAATTTCATAATCTTTACTTAAAAGCCCTAGCAAATCCTCAAATTTGACAAATCGCCTATAATGATTTTCATAGATAAAAGCGTCATTTTCCACCATAACACCAAGTCTATACAAAGAGTTTTTATATCCTCTGCATTCTATTGCTAAAATCCCGCTCGTTTTTAGATTCGCATTTATCCAGCCAAAAAGCCTATCTTGTTGCTTTGAGTTTATCGAATGTAGCGTGAATCTAGAATAGATTGCGTCAAATTTAGAATCTGCATTTGGCAAATCCGTAAAATCCCCACTTTGAAAAACTAGATTTTCGCTCTTATGCTTTTTATTAAGAAATTCTATAACATTTTCGCATTGGTCGATTCCTAGCACATTTATACCATTTTTGGCAAAATACACACTATCACGCCCATTGCCACAGCCTAGCTCAATAAGCCTTGAATCTTTATCAAAGTAATTATCCACACAAAAAGAAGCAAAATTGCTTTGTTCTTGCTCTTTTGTATTTAGACGCGCTTGGTAGTAGTTTTCCCAATAGTTTTTGTCATCTATCTTTTCTTTTTCTTTGGCATTGTCTATAAATTCATCGATTTTAGTAAAAAGATTATCAAGTTTTTCATCTAGATTCGTGGCGTGATGATTTTCTAGCACAAAATGCGCCTTTGGCTCATCATAAGCTATATCCACGCCCACGACATTTTTTATCACCCCACTTAATGCCCCACTATAAAGCCCTTTTTTATCCCTGCGGACAAGCTCATCAAAGTCGCATTTGACAAACACTTCAAAATAATTTTTGAAATTTGCTCTATTTAGTGTGTAAATCTCATCAAACAAACTCATAGTCGCCACAATGACTAAAAGCCCATTTTGCTCTAAAAACCCAGCAAGTGCGTTGATTTTATACGCAACCATTAGTCGCTCATCGCGCTTAAAGCCACTTTCTCCAAAGATATTGCGAAATACATCGCCATCAAGCAAAATCACATTGCTATGCTTTTGCTTTAAGTGCTTATAAAGCTCGCTTGCAAATGTTGTCTTCCCAGCCCCAGCTAAACCTGTGATATAAATCACACCACTTTTTGCTTGATTTTTCATCTTACGCACCACCTTTATTTGAATCTGTCCCATCAAGCTCTGCGCACATTTTTTCAAACTCCAAATAATACTTCCATTTTTGGATAAAGTCAGGGTGGTAGGTTTTTATGTAATTTAGTTCGGTATCTAACATTTGTTTAATGGCAATTCTCGCATTTTTGTGTTCTCGCAAGTAGTCTAAAATTTGCGATTCGTTAATAAGTCTGCTATTGATACTTGAAGTATATTCTTTAAGTGTTTTAATGTAATTTTTGAGATAAGTTATACTAGCATTATAAAGTTGATTGTTTTGTTTTATATTGTCTAATTCTTGCTTGTCAATAATTATTACAATTTTAGAATTATCTATAATCAAATCTTTTTGTATTTCATTGGTAATATCTACAAAATTTTTTTGTTTATCATCAATACATTGTGGCGTTGTGATGATAAAACTAAATCCACCATTTTTATTGAGTGTAGTTAAATTTTCTTTGTCGTTATGAGTTAAATCATCTGGGTGTGCGTAAAGTATGCTTGGGAGTTGTGTGATTCCACCACAATTACGATTGATTCTGTTAAGAAAAATATTTGTATTTTTTGGTTGTTCTAACCCAAGTTTATTGGTTATATTATCGAGTGTTTCAATAACCTTGTCGGGTTTTAAATCATTAAATTCTATGCAGTGGATAAATGAAATAGTATCTTTTAGGTGTTGCAATACAGAATCAAGAATAAATGATTGTGATATAGCCCAATTTAGGCTTTTTTTTCTTTCAAAAGTAGTGAAATCTGGGTAGCTTTTGCCATTGACATAAGTGGGTTTATAAAAAAGATTTTCGTAATTTGTGCAAGTGAGATTAAATCGCTTCATAAGTGGTTTAATCTCATATCCACTTCCACCTAAATGATTCAAATGATGTCTTAATCGCCCGATAGGGTCTCTCACAATAAGAAGCATAGGGACTTTTTTAGAAATACTATATAAAAACTGCTTTGGATTTTCATTAAAATCAGGAAGTCTAGTGTTTGCAGAAGCACTCCAAAAAAATAAACAGGTTTTTTGTTGTTTCGCTGTTGTGGTTTTTAAAATATCATAATAAGTTCTGTATATATCCTTTGGTGCATAGCCTATAAAGTGATTCACATTTGACTTTTCTAAAAAGAGGATACCTAAAGCCGAGGCAGATGAGCCATTTGAAAAGAATATAAAATCATATTTCGGCGGCAATGGCAAATTCATCTCCCACGCAATATCTGTGTCAATAGTGCCATAATCTATCGTAGTGGGATTTAGCAATGGCGGATACGGATGATTTGTATCAAGGTATTTTTCTTTAAATTCACTAGATTCTACCCACGCTTTGATTTGTGGATAAAATAATTTTGAAGTTTTAAAACATTTTTTCGCTAATTGCAAATCATTATGACGCTCTTTGCGCCTATCACGCCATTTTTGTATTTTATCTTTATTTGAGGTGAGTTTATAAAAAGGAAGTTTGATAATCCAAGAACCAAGATAGTATTGCCTATATGCTCTGATGAGTAAAAATGTTTTTTTAAGATAATATTTTCTTAAAGGATTTTTATATGAATGCCCCCCCCCATTATTAGTAGATACTTTGTCAGTTGTTAAATTCATTTTTCTCCTTTCAGTATGAGTTCAATGAGTGTGATTACACCTCAAAAATAGTGTTGCGCAATGTATTTATGTTTGACTTCCCTAAAGAATCTAGCAAAAAAATATGTATTTTTTCTGCTAAAGATTCTATAAAATGTTCTATAATTCTACCTTAAGACCTTAAATTTTGGCTGAATTTTTCCGTATTTTCATATTTTTATTTTTAAGGAGATGTTGTTGTTTGATTCATTGACCCAATCTTTCAAAGCAGTGGCGAATAAAATTCGCTTTAGTGATGATGAGCGTGCGCTCAAATCTGCCTTAGAGGAGCTCAAAAAATCCCTGCTCAAAAATGATGTCTATCATAAGGCGACTAAAGAGATTCTCACTCGCGTAGAGCAAGAGACAAAAGCAAAAGGCATCGGCAAGCAAAATTTTATGGACGCATTGCAAAAAAGCCTACTTGAGATTTTGCAAACCTCTAAACATTATGGCTTCACTTACGCTCCCAAACCGCCTACGATTATTTTGATGATGGGCTTGCAAGGTAGTGGAAAGACGACAAGCACGGCAAAGCTAGCAAACTATCTCAAAGCGCGTGGCAAAAAAGTGTTGATGTGTGCGTGTGATTTGCAAAGGCTTGCTGCTGTTACGCAGTTACAACAACTTGGAGAATCTATTGAGGTGGGTGTTTTCAGTGCGCGAGATTCATCGCATAGTGCGTTACAAGTAGCTAAGGAAGCTAAGCAAAAAGCAATCGATGAACTCTATGATGTCTTGCTTATCGACACAGCTGGACGCTTGAGTATCGATGAGACATTGATGAGTGTGCTACAAGAAATAAAAGATACTATCAAACCAAGTGAATGTTTCTTTGTCGCAGATTCTCTAGTTGGGCAAGATGGCGTGAAAAGCGCGGCGATATTTAATGAAAAAATTGGCATTGATGGCGTTATTTTAAGCAAATTTGATAGCGATTCTAAAGGGGGGATTGCGCTTTCTATCGCGTATCAAATTGGCGTTCCATTGCGCTTCATAGGAAGCGGAGAGAAAATCCCTGATTTAGATATTTTCTTGCCTGAGCGTATTGTCTCACGCCTTATGGGCGCGGGAGATATACAATCCCTCGCAGAAAAAACCGCCACAGTGATGAGTGAAAAAGAAGCAAAAGACATTGGCAAAAAACTTAAAAAAGGGCAGTTTAGCTTTGAGGATTTTATAACTCAAATTGAAAATATCAAAAAACTTGGCTCCGTGAGCTCTATACTCTCAATGGTGCCCGGACTTAATAATGTAGCAAGCGGGCTAAAAGATGTAGATTTAGATAATTCTAAGGAAGTAAAAAATATTAAAGCAATGGTAAATTCTATGACGCGCAAAGAAAGAGAGAATCCAGAAATCCTCAATGGCTCGCGCCGTAAAAGGATAGCTCAAGGAAGCGGATTGGAAGTCCAAGACATCAATCGCATTATCAAGCAGTTTGATAATGCGCAAAAAATGGCAAAAAAACTCAGTCAAAAAGGTGGTATGCAGGAGCTTATGGGTATGCTTGGCGGGGCAAAAATGCCAATGAGGTAGCATAAAGATTGAAGTTTAGGTAAAATATAAGGCGCATTTAAGCAAAAATAGTTTATAATCCGCGTTTTTGTTTGTCTTTAGGTATAATGCCAAACAATCCAAAGACGGACAAACATAAAAACAACAAGGAGAAAATATGGCAACCGTAATTCGTTTGACAAGAATGGGGCGCAAGAAAAAACCTTTTTATCGCATAGTCGTTACAGATTCTCGTAAGAAACGCGATGGGGGCTGGATAGAATCTATCGGGCATTACAATCCACTAAGCGAACCTGTGGTGATAAAGTTTGATGCAGAGCGATTAGCGTATTGGAAGAGTGTGGGGGCGAAGATGAGTGAGCGCGTAAGCAAGATAACAGCCTCAAAGTAGGTATTGCATTGTTTAAAATCTAAATAAATACACAAAAATTAGGAAAATATGGGTATGGTAGAGACTTTTGTTGAAAAATACACGCAAAAAATTGTAACAAAGCCAGATTGCATAAAAATCCAAAGCCGTGTGGATAAAGATTCCAAAGGTCTAAGTTTTAAAGAGATTTGTATTTTTGCTCACCCTAACGATGTGGGACGGCTTATTGGCAAAGAAGGCAAGATGATTGGTTCGCTTAAAACGCTCATATCAGGAGCAAAAGCCAAAGATGGACAAAACTATAAAATCATCATCAAGCCCACACAGCAATGAGTCTGTCTGCTTGGATACACAAAATCAAAAACTCCTTATTGGCATATTTGGTCGTAGTATCGGCATAGATGGAAGTTTGCGACTTTTTATATACAGCGACTTTCCTCAAGTGTTAAAGAAGGGGCGTGAGTTTCTTAGCTCCTCGTTGCAATATCCCACGCTTCACATTCGCTCTTGTGTGTTTCCAAAGGCATTGTTAGATTCTCATATATCAGAATCTACCCGCACAAAAGAGTTTGCCAAAATCGCCTTTGAAGAAATTACCACTAAAGAGCAAGCGCAGATTCTCACAAATCATAAACTTTACTCCACTTTAGCGCAAAGCAAAGAGCAGTGTGAGCTTGGTGATGGGGAGTTTTTTTGGTGTGAGATTATTGGGTGTGAAGTAGTTGAAGATTCTTTGTTGCTTGGGGAAGTGAGCGATATTGAGCGCATTGGAGATATTGATTATTTGTGTGTGAAGTCCTGTGTCCCTAATGCGCCAAAGAGTTTTTTACTCCCTTATACACAACGATATATTATAACCACTGACATACAAGACAAGCGTATAGAAGTGCGCTATGGGCTTGATATTTTGCGGAGTAGTTGAATGCTTCAATATAGTTTTTTTACGCTTTTTCCTCATCTCATTGCGCCGTATTTTGAAGATTCTATACTAAAGCGTGCGATTGATAATGGGTTGATAAGCGTTGAATGTATTGATTTTAGAGATTTTGCACAAAATATGTATAAAAAGGTTGATAATCCACCGATAAGTGGCGGAGCAGGGCAGGTTATAGGCTTTGAAGCGTTGGCTTATGCCTTACAAGGGTATCTTGATACTCATATTATTTTTTTAAGTCCCTGTGGCAAGCCATTCACGCAACAAGATAGTGTGCGACTAGCTAAAAAAAATCATATCAGTTTTGTTTGTGGGCGGTATGAGGGCTTTGATGAGCGATTGGTGGAATCTTTTGGCGATGAAGTGTTTAGCGTGGGGAATTTTATTTTGACGGGCGGGGAGCTTGGTGCGTTATGCCTTGCAGATTCTATTGCGAGGCAGGTAAGCGGTGTGCTTGGCAATGAAGAGTCGTTGCGCGGGGAAAGTTTTGAATCCAATATGTTGCAATCTTTAAGTTTTGCAAAAAATTCATCAAAAATGCAACAAAATTTACAAAAATTTACAAATTTTTATGTTCCTTTAGAATTTTTAAAGGGAAATCATAGTAAAATCACGGATTTAAAAAACCGCTTAGCAATGTGTAAGACTAAATATTTTCGCCCAGATTTGTGGCGTAAGCGCACAAAGCAGGGCAATTAAGGAAGCATAAATGAAAAATCGATACATACAAAATTTTGAAAAAGCGCAAATTGGTGATAAGAAAGTCCCAGAATTTAAGGCTGGAGATACTTTGCGACTTGGCATTAAGATTCAAGAGGGCGACAAAAGTCGTATCCAAAACTTCGAGGGTGTGTGTATAGCTATACACGGTGGGAGTGTGGATACAACTTTTACCGTGCGTAAAATTGGCGCGAATAATGTAGGAGTGGAAAAGATTTTCCCATTGTATAGTGAGAGTTTAGATTCTATACAAGTATTACGCAAGGGGCGCGTGCGCAGAGCAAAGTTGTATTACTTGCGTTCTCGCAGTGGCAAGAGTGCTCGTATTAAAGAATTGCGCAAAGAGGTAAAATAAGATTCTTTAAAAAGCGTTAATGTAATATTTAGCGTGATTTTATGATAAATTGTGCTTTATAAAATTATTAAGTTTAAGGATTCTTAAGTGGATTTTATCAAACAAATTCCAGCAATAACCTTACAAAAAGACAGCGTGAGTGGGGATAGCACGACAAAGCAATCAAGTGATTATGTCATCACCGAGCAACGCATCGCGCTGTATCTCAATGGACAAAAACTCCTCTCTACAATGTCGCTCCCAAAGGACCAAGACGCCCACGCGGTAGGATTTTTAATGAGTGAGGGCGTGATAGAATCTGCCAAAGACATTACGCATATCGAAGTGGCACAAGATGGCTTGAGTGTGTCTGTGGAGGCAAAAATCAATGAGGAAAAAATCGTCAATCTTTTCCACGAAAAGACGCTTACTTCTGGGTGTTGTGTAGGAGTGAGTGCAAATTTTGAGGGAAAAATTATCCAAAAATTCATCTCCACGCCACTTCATTTGCCACTTCCCCGCTTGTGGAATCTTATTGAAAACTTTGAAGTAGATAGCGATTTGTTTGCTAAGACAGGTTGCGTGCATAGAGCGATACTTGTGTTGAGCGATGAAAGTAGGATTGAGAGCGAAGATGTGGGGCGACATAATGCCATTGATAAAGTCGTTGGCAAGGCACGCTTGCAGGGCATTGATATTAGCGAGGCGGTTTTGGTAGTGAGTGGGCGACTTTCTATGGAGATGGTTATAAAGGCAGCGATGCACGATATTGCGATTGTGATTTCGCGCTCTGCGACTACGGAGCTTGGTATTAAAGCAGCCGCACTGCTAGGAATCACGCTTGTTGGCTTCGCACGAGGTAATCGATGTAATATTTATACCCACCCGTATAGAATCTTAGGCGAGCAAGGTATGGTAGATTCTCATAATAAGACAACCAAAGCCAAAGAGAGAGAAAAGGAAGCAAAAGAGCTGTTTTGCAATATGTAGTCGTGTTTGTTGAAATATAATGCAAAATTTTATAAGAAAAATGCGAATTTAAGTGTATTTTAAGGCTTTATAACGCACAATTTTGATTATTTTACTTAAAAAGGATTAGAATGAAAAAATTATTTTCTTTTCTATTGCTTAGTGCATTTTTAGGATTTGTAGGTTGTAGTAGTGGCTCTAAAACGCCAGAAGACGCGGCGATACGCATTGCTAAATACACTATTGATGGCGATATTGATAAAGTGATAAAAGAAGTTCGCGACAGAGATGGCAAGCCATTTGGTGATAAAGAGAGAATCGCGCTTATGAATCAAAAACTCGCAAGCATTAGTGAGCAATGGAAGCAAAATGGCGAGGTTAAAGCCATTAGGACGCAGAATCTTGAGTATAAAGAAGACACCAAAGCAAGCGTGGAAGTGGTGGTAGAATTTAGCAATGGAGCGGTTGAAACGGAGCGATATAGCAATATTTGGCTTATCGATGGAGAATGGCGCGTAGTGTTTATGTTTTAGTGGGTGTGAAGCATTGCATAACTTAATAAAGTCAATCATTGGGAGATAGATTGCGAGTTGGTGAGCCTTTCCACACATATAAAAAACTTGCTATCGTATTTGCCATAGCACTTATTGCTTGTCTTTGTGTGTTTGGCATTGTTTTTAAGCCTAATCAAAGCACCAAGAGAACTCCAGCGGACATTGAGCCAATCGCATTAAAAATTAGCCAAAATGCGGAAGTTGGGGATTTAATTTTCCGCAAGGGGCTAAACACTGAGAGCGATATTATCACATATATTAGTCATTCTCCTTTTTCACACATTGGTATGATTGTTTCATTAGAGCCACTTTCTGTCATTCACGCGACTACCGATGATGATAAAAATGCGCCAAATCAGGTGATTATTAGTTCGTTAGAAAATTTTTTATCGCAAGCACAAGCAGTTGGGTTAAGGAGGCTTGACTTACCACAAGAGATTCGCACTGCTATGGCTCGTGATTCCTTGCGTTATCTTGCTAAGCCTTTTGTGCTAAGCACGGATTCTACGCGTTTTTATTGCACGACATTTTTGCTTGAAGTCATTTCACAGCAAACAGAATTTGAGGTGGATTTTATCAATGTAGATTTTGCATTTTTGGGTGGAGAGTATTTGTTTCCGAGCGCATTTTGGAATCACCAAAAAACACTCAAAGTCCTTGAAGTAAGCGAATTTTAGATTTTTATAATGTATTGTAGCCTAAGTTTTATCAATGAGAAACAAATCTTAAAACACGCATTATCCAAACTTTTAGTATAATTTTCGCATTTTTAATGAGACTTTGGAGTGAAAATGAGAAAATATGTTGTAGGCATTGTGGGTGCGAGTGGCGCAGTGGGAGAGGAGATTCTAAAGATTTTAGAAGAGCAAGACTTCCCCGTAAAAAAAATCGTGCCTCTAGCGAGTGCGAGAAGTGCTGGCGAGCTCGTAGAATTTAAGGGCAAGAACTATGAGATTATAGAGACTACTGATGAAGTGTTTGCTAAGCAGGGCATTGAAATCGCGTTTTTCTCTGCTGGTGGGAGTGTGAGTGAGCGATTTGTGCCCTCAGCAGTGCGTGCAAAAGCCGTAGTGATAGATAATACGAGCTTTTATCGTATGGATAGTGATGTGCCATTGGTTGTGCCTGAAGTTAATCCACAAGACATTGCATTGTGGGAGAAGCGTGGAATCATCGCTAATCCAAATTGCTCGACAATCCAAATGGTGCAAGCCTTAGCCCCACTACATAAAGAATTTGGAATCACGCGCGTAGATGTAAGCACTTATCAAGCGGTCTCTGGTGCGGGAAAAAGCGGAATGGAGGAGCTTGTCTTGCAAATGCAAAAATTCTTTGCCTTTGAGCTAGATTCTACTTCACCAAGTGTTTTCCCACATAGAATCGCACTTAATGCTATCCCACATATTGATGTATTCCAAGATAATGGCTACACCAAAGAAGAGATAAAAATGATAAAAGAAACACAAAAGATTATGCACGAGGATTTTGCGATAAGTGCTACTTGTGTGCGTGTGCCGATTTTGCGAAGCCATAGCGAAAGCATTAGCATAACTTGCAAAAAAGAAGTAACTTGCAAGCGCGCACAAGAAGTGCTAAAATCTGCACCAAATATCGTGGTGCTTGATAATCCAAGCGCAAATCTCTATCCAATGCCAAGTGTCGCCACTGATACCGATGAGACTTATGTGGGGAGAATCCGCGTGGATTGCTTTAATCCTCATATTTTGCATTTTTGGTGTGTCGCTGACCAGATTCGCGTGGGTGCAGCGACAAACGCGGTGAGAATCGCACAAAAATGGATTTCATTGCAAAAGGATAAATGATGATTTTTATCGATGCGTGCTTTAAGAAGCAAACGCCCTATATGCCTACTTGGCTAATGCGTCAAGCAGGGCGATATTTAAGTGAATACAAAGCGACAAGGGCGCAGGCAGGGAGCTTTTTAGATTTGTGTCAAAATGTCGCATTAGCGAGCGAAGTTACACTCCAACCTGTGGATATTTTGGGCGTTGATGCGGCGATTTTGTTTAGTGATATTTTGGTTGTGCCATTAGAAATGGGATTGGATTTGCAGTTCCTTGCGGGTGAGGGACCGAAATTTTCACAAACTATCCAAAGCGATAGTGATATAGATAGGCTTAAGGTTGGCGCGTTTCGGAATCTCGAGTATGTGTATGATTGTGTGAGTTTGACTCGCTCAAAACTCCCCAAAGATAAAGCACTTATTGGGTTTTGTGGCTCGCCTTGGACGCTGGCGACTTATATGATTGAGGGCGAGGGGAGCAAGACTTACACAAAGAGCAAAAAAATGCTCTATACCAATCCCAAACTTTTGCATAAACTTCTTGCAAAATTGAGCGATGAACTCAAAGGCTATCTCTCTAAACAAATAGAATCTGGCGTAAATGCGGTGCAGATTTTTGATAGTTGGGCGGGTGCATTAGAGTGCAGTGCATATATGGAGTTTAGTTGGCGTTATATGAGCGACATTGCGCATTTTTTAAAGGGCAAGTATCCACACATTCCTGTAATGCTATTCCCCAAAGGAATTGCTGGCTTTTTAGAGCATATCAACGGGGATTTTGATGTCTTTGGCGTGGATTGGAGCACGCCTATGGAGCTTGTGAAAGCAAAACTTGGAAGCAAATATGTCTTGCAGGGGAATCTAGAGCCCGCGAGATTATATGATAAAGAGGCGATGATAGCAGGTGTGGAGGAGATTTTACGCGTGGTGGGTAATGAGCCCCATATCTTTAATCTCGGGCACGGAATGTTGCCAGACTTGCCAAGAGAGAATGCCATAGATCTTATACAAATCGTGCGCGAAAAGACAAAGCGTTAAGCGTGAATTTAGAGTGTTTTGCCAAGTAGATTCTCAACGCCTATTTTTATCATCTCATAGACCATTTCAAACCCCTCCACATCGCGGAATCCATACGGGTCTGGCACATCTTTATTATCCAATCCAAACTCGCCAAGTTTTCGCACTTTAGCAGATTCAAACCCGAGATTGAGAATATCGCGGTAATTTTGAGAATCTAGCGCGACAACCATATCAAACTCCAAATCGCTATACACGCTAATTTGTCTCCCGCGCAAGTCATCAATGCTAAAGCCGTGCTTTTTAGCGACATTGCGTGAGCCATCGCAAGGTGGCTCATCGATATGCCAGCGACTTGTCCCAGCGGAGTCAATGCGCAAACCCAAATCGTGCTTTTTGTTGATTTCTCGTGCAATCCCCTCCGCAAGAGGCGAGCGACAGATATTACCAAGACAGACAAAGAGAATGGAGTGGGGCTTTGGTGTGGGCATTTGGATTCCTTATAAATTTTTGCAATTATAGCTAAACAAGCGCGCAATGCAAAGTCAAAACACCAAAAGCGATAAAATATTTAATAAGATTTGATTTGCTAGATTTATAAGAATCTAACAAATCAAAATTTGTAGTTTTTTATGGCGTCATTTGCGAGTTTTGTTAGGCTGTATTCTGATTTTAACAATACAATGACTGCGATGGTTAAAATACTTGAAATAACACCGCCCATAAAAATCCAATAAACTGGAAGACGAGATGGATAACCACCCTTCAATGAATTTAATATATCAGGGAAAAACTCAGGAATTATAAAAAATAAAACTCCAACAAATATTTTAAATCCTATGCTTTTAATTTTTTTAAAAATAAAATAGCCAAACAAGGTATAGGCAATAAACAATAGACTAAATATCCAAGTAATGTATTTGTATGAATCGACTAGAGTGACATAGCAAAGTATACCTATAAGTCCAAATATCGCGATAGCAGGGATTGTAAGCATAAATCTTACAAAAAAGCTTTTTTCAAACAATAATCCTTTGGTATTATTTTTTAAACTCTGCACCTCGTATCGTCCATTGAATGTAGGTGTAGCACATACTACGACTTCATCGCCATCACTTATGGGATTATTGCCATTCCATACAAAACTTGTATTGCCAATGTCGAAATATGTAGAATGATTGTGTGTGGTAGTTATTTTGCCACCACCAGAAACTACACCAAACATATTTGTGTTGACACTTACGCGACCACTTGTATCACTTACCACTTCTTTGTTGCTATTACTTACAATGCCACTAAAAACAAAATCATCAACATTATCTGCACTAATTTTTTGCTGATTTACATTTGGTTTGAGATTATTATTGTTTGCGTTTGGAATTTTTTTTGGTATATTTCCGAGCTGATTTATTAAACCAATAGCTCCCAATCCACCCAAACTACCAGCCAGATTCCCTAAATTACCCAAAGTTTGCCCTAGTGCATTGTTGTTTTGTTTAGATTCGCTGCTAGATTTACCACTTTTGATGATGAAAATATCCACCGCCTTGCCATTTTCAATCTCAAAATCCACTTCACAACCATTGATATTTTGCACATCTTGTAGATTTTTGATTGCACCTTCATCGTAGTAGTATCTCACGCCATCTTCACCACGAATCGCCCCTTGTCCTAAAATTTTGCCTGTCAATTTGAAATCCTTGCGTTTGAAATTTTAAAATGCGTATTTTAGCAAATGGGGGGGGGTGTCAAGTGGTTGGCGCAAAAAATTGCTATTTTTACAAACAATGATGAGAGATTGAGCGAATTTATCCAAAATAGCCAACAAACACAACTAAATCAAAATCGCTAAGCCAAAATAATAAAGCGAAGCGTGGCTACAAAATGGCAGAATCTCCCCATATTTTGTCGTAATTTTTCTCAATTATTTTAATATTATAATTTTTACACATAAATGACAATCTACTAATAAATACAATTCAAATGTTACTTTTTAATACATTTAAAATAAATATTGAAATATTTAGATTTTTGTTTTACTTTTTTAAACATAATAACTTTATGGACTTCAACTCCAATAAGTCCATAAATCAAACTATAAGGAGTCAATATGAAAGAAATCACGCAAAAAAATGCAAAAGCGAGATTCTACAAATTTGTTTCATTTAGAAATAAATTTTGCCTATATCTCTCGCTTGTGATTTTAGTTTGTTACTATGGTTTTGTAGCAAGTGTAGGATTTTTCCCCGAAGTGTTAGGCTATCGTTTGGGACCTAGCTCTATCACGCTAGGCATTATACTTGGCATTGCGATTATTGCCATAAGTATCGTAAGCACAGGTATTTACACGCTTTTTGCAAACAAATACTTTGACAAAGAGCAAGATGAAATTTTAGAGGATTTAAAAGAGAGTGGCGCATTAGAAGAAATGATAGCAGGCGATACGCAAGGCGCACACCGCGCAAATAAAGATTCCACCAATGGAGGTGTAAAATGAAAAAATTGCTAGTCTTTATGGCATTTATCGCGCTTGGGTTTGCGAGTGTAGCAAACGGCGCAGGATTGGATACGGCGAGCTTCACGCAGGGCGAGCGCAATTACTTTGCCATTGGAATGTTTTTGGTATTTGTCCTTGCCACGCTTGGCATTACTTATTTTTCGAGTAAAAAATCACAATCCGCCGCAGGATTTTACACCGCTGGGGGCAATATCACGGGAATGCAAAATGGCATTGCCATAGCGGGGGATTATATGAGTGCAGCGAGCTTTCTAGGCATTGTAGGGCTTGTGTTTGCAAACGGCTTTGATGGACTCATCTATGCGATTGGCTTTTTGGTAGGGTGGCCCATTGTGCTCTTCCTCATCGCTGAGAAGTTTCGTAATTTAGGCAAATACACCTTTGCAGATATTATCGCCTATCGTTTGGAATCAAAACGCGTGCGCACGATTTCGGCGATTTCTGGCTTAAGCGTGGTGGTGTTTTATCTCATCGCACAAATGGTGGGCGCAGGCGGACTAATCCAAGTGCTTTTTGGATTGCCTTACTCGTATGCTGTCATCATCGTGGGAATCTTGATGATTTGCTATGTAACCTTTGGCGGAATGCACGCCACTACTTGGGTGCAAATCATCAAAGCGTGTCTTTTACTCGGTGGCGCGACATTTATGGCGATAATGATTCTTTATTTAAGCGGATTTGACTTAACGCGTTACTTTGAAATGGCAATTAGCAATCACGCTAAAGGCGCGGCGATAATGGAGCCGGGCACTTTCTTGCCAGACCCTGTGAGCGCGATTTCACTAGGGCTTGCGCTAATGTTTGGCACGGCGGGATTGCCCCATATTTTAATGCGATTTTTCACGGTCAAAAACGCAAAAGAAGCGCGAAAATCGGTGTTTTACGCCACAGGACTAATCGGGTATTTCTACATTCTTACCTTTGTGATTGGCTTTGGGGCGATTGCATTTTTGCTTGGCAACCCTGATTTTATCAATGAAGCAGGGCAATTCACAATCCCGCCAAATATGGAAGCTGTGCTTTTGGCAAAAGTGCTTGGTGGCGATATTTTGCTAGGCTTTATCTCAGCAGTGGCGTTTGCTACGATTCTCGCGGTGGTGGCTGGGCTAGCGATTTCTGGAGCGAGTGCGATAAGCCACGATTTGTTTGTCAATGTCTGCAAGGACGGCAAATGCGACCCAAAAACCGAAATGCGCGTAACAAAGGGCGCGACTATCGGACTTGGAATCTTGGCAATCATTTTAGGGCTTGGCTTTGAGGGGCAAAATGTCGCCTTTACTGTGGGACTAGCCTTTGCTATCGCAGCAAGCGTGAATTTCCCCATAATTTTGCTTTGTATTTATTGGAAAGACTTAACCACAAATGGCGTGCTTTATGGCGGAATCATAGGATTAGTAGCTGTCCTTGCGCTCGTGGTGCTAAGTCCTAGCGTGTGGGTGAGTGTGCTAGGATTTGAGAGTGCGATTTTCCCATATAATCACCCTGCGATTTTTTCTATGCCTCTCACATTTGTGGCGATTTGGGCGATTTCAAAGATGGATGTAAGCAAACGCGCTAAAATCGATAAGGCTGGATTTAGCGCACAAGACTTCCGCGCTCAAAGTGGCATAGGTGCTAGCGAAGCAGTGGCGCATTAAACCTCTACGCTACCGCTATGTTTGCAAGATTCTGTCTTTTGACAGAATCTTGCGCCAGATTTTTAAGAAATTCCTAACTTTTTACTTACTTTAAGCCTTTTTTAAAGTTTTTTTTACTACAATTCACGCTTATCTTTAAATTCACACATACCAATCCTTTAAGTGGTTGCGCGTGCAACAAGTGTGCGCTAATGGGTATGGCGGATAAACCAAACTTACAAACAAGGAGAACAAATGGTAACAATGAAAGATTTGCTAGAATGCGGTGTGCATTTCGGGCATCAAACAAGAAGATGGAATCCAAAGATGCAACGATTTATCTTTGGCGAGCGCAAGAATATCCACATTATTGACTTACAAAAGACCTTACGATACTTTCGATATACTTACAATATCGTCAAGGAATATGCTGCTAGTGGCAAGACGATAATGTTTGTAGGCACAAAAAAGCAAGCAAGCGAAACTATTAGACAATATGCAGATTCTATCAATGCTCCGTATGTGAATTTCCGCTGGTTAGGCGGAATGCTTACAAACTTTAGCACGATTAGAAAATCTGTGCGCAAACTTGAGATTATCGAACAAATGGAAGAAAGCGGACAGATTGACTTACTTACAAAGAAAGAAAAACTTATGCTTATGCGCAAAAAAGATAAACTAACAAAGTATTTGGGTGGTGTGAGATTCCTTAAAGGTGTGCCTGATGTGTTGTTTGTCATCGATGTGGTGAAAGAGAGAATCGCCGTAGAAGAGGCAAGACGACTGAATATCCCCGTAGTCGCGCCACTTGATACGAACTGCGACCCAGACCTTGTGGATTATCCGATTCCGGGAAATGATGATGCGATTCGTTCTATCCAGCTTTTTTGTAAAGAAATCACAGAAGCTATCGTAGAGGGTAGGGCGCAAAATAAGGATAATATAGAGCAAGAATTCACGCAAAATGCACCATTAAGCACGAGTGAAGAGGAAATGCAAGAAGTCATAAAAGAAGCAATCGAAGAGACTTTGAGCGAGAATCCAGAAATGTTAGAAAGTGAGTTGCAAGAGGAAAAAGAAACCAAACCAAAGACAAGAAAGCCTCGCGCAACCAAAAAAGCTAGCACAGCAGAGTAGTGTAAAGGAGCTAGGCAATGGAAATTTCAGCACAATTAGTAAAACAACTGCGCGATATGACTGATGCAGGAATGATGGATTGTAAAAAAGCCCTTGTAGAAGTCGGTGGAGACATTGATAAGGCGGTAGAATATCTCCGCGAAAAAGGACTAAGTAAAGCAGCAAAAAAAGCCGATAGAGTAGCGAGCGAGGGTATTATTAGCGTGGAAGTCTCAAGCGATTTTTCTAAAGCCTCAATGCTTGAGATTAACTCTGAAACAGACTTCGTAGCGAAAAATGATAACTTCAAAGAACTCGTAGCAAAAAGCACAAAAATTGTCTTTGACAATGGCTTAAGCGAGATTGATTCTTTGCATAACGCGAGTATTGATGGCACAAATTTTACGGAGTTTTTACAGCAAAATATCGCTAAGATTGGTGAGAATATTGTCGTGCGCAGGATTGATAGTATCCAAGTGCAAGGAAACGCGATAGTCAATGGGTATGTGCATTCAAACGGACGCGTGGGCGTGCTTATAGCAATGAAGTTTAATAACGCAAATTCTAAGTCAAAAGCAAGCGAGCTTGCAAGAAATCTCTGTATGCACGCTGCAGCGATGAAGCCACAAGTGTTGAGCTACAAGGAGCTTGATAGCGAATTTATCCAAAAAGAAAAAGTTGCACTCATCGCAGAACTTACTAAAGAAAATGAGGAGTTGAAGCGACTTGGCAAGCCGTTACACAAAATCCCACAATATGTAAGCGCGAGTGAGCTCACACAAGAAGTGTTGGATTCTATGAAAAAAGAACTCCAAGAGAATCTTAAAGCACAAAACAAGCCCGAAGCAATTTGGGATAAGATTTTGCCCGGACAAATGGAGCGATTTATCGCAGATAGCACATTATTAGACCAGAGACTTACACTTTTAGGGCAGTTTTATGTAATGGACGATAAAAAGACCATAGCCCAAGTGCTCCAAAGTGTGTCAAAAGAAATCAACGATGAGCTAGAAATCACAAAATATGTGCGCTTTGAGCTTGGTGAGGGTATTGAGAAAAAGGTCGAGGACTTCGCTGCTGAAGTCGCAGCACAGCTTTAATTTTGACACAATATGGCAATGTGGCACTTGAGGTGTGTCGCATTGCTTTAAGAATCTAAATCTCCACAACAAAACAAGTTATTGCTTCCCTAAAATATTTTTCATCATCATTTTGCCTTTTTGTGTGAGCACAGATTCAGGGTGGAATTGCACACCAAAAAGCGCGTAATCTTTGTGTTCTAATGCCATTATTTCATTATCATTACTTCTAGCAGTAACAATAAGCTCTTGTGGCAGAGTGGATTCTACCACGGCTAAAGAATGGTAGCGTGCTACACTTGTCATAGATGGGAATCCTGCAAAAAGTCGTGAGCTTGTATCAAGCGTAACTTGTGAGGTTTTGCCGTGCATTATACTTTTGGCATAGCTTACTTTCGCACCAAAGGCTATGGCGATTGCTTGGTGTCCTAAACACACGCCAAAAATAGGAATCTTCCCCGTGAAGTGTTTTACCACATCTACGCAAATCCCTGCATTTTCAGGCTTACCCGGACCCGGTGAGAGGACGATAAGGCTTGGAGATAGTGCTTCGATTTCACTCAATGTCAGCTCATCATTTCGCACTACACGAATTTCTTGGTGGCTTTCATCGCCTATTTCACGCAAGGAATCTCCGAGCAACTGATAGAGATTATAAGCAAAGCTGTCGTAATTATCGATAAGTAATGTCATTGTTTCCCCATTTTCTTTGTTTTATTAGCTACTTAGATTCTGTTTGTTTTGCCACTTTGTGTCTTTTCCACGGGGCATACCATTTTGGTGGATTATATCGCAATGGCGAGTATTCAAACATCCACGACATATTTTGGACTTTTGCAATATTCCACGATTGTATGTTTTGGTTGAAAGAATGCGCGTGAGCAAACATAAAAGACATATCCCTTACATTAGCGACATTCCACGATACCAAAGGCTGATTAAAGGACTTCGCCTCAAAAAACATATTTGCCATATCTGTAACCTTACTCACATTCCATTTATCTAATGGCTGGTTAAAATTGTGCGCGTAGCTAAACATATTATACATTTTTTCTACTTTGCTGACATTCCAATTATTGAGCGGTTGGTTAAAGGCTTGCGCGTAAGAAAACATATAGCTCATATTTTTAACCTTACTCACATTCCACGATACTAAAGGCTGATTAAAGGACTTCGCTCCGCTAAACAAAAGTGCCATATTTTCCACATTGCTTACATTCCATTTATCAAGTGGCTGGTTAAATGACTCCGCATAGGCAAATAACGAATCCATATTTTTTACATTAGCGACATTCCAAGATTCTAAAGGCTGGTTAAACGATTGTGCTTTGGCAAATGTAGAATCCATATTCGTAACCTTACTCACATTCCATATTTGTATGTCTTGGTTAAATGTAGGTTGGTTGTAAAACATATAGCTCATATTTTTGACCTTGCTTGTATCCCACGATTCTATCCCGCTAAAATCCCTTCTATATGACGCGGAGTGTTCGCATTTTTCTTGTTGTTTTTTTGAAAATGTAGAAATTTTATCACATAGATTTTTCCCATTTTCATCATTGAAATTAGCAAACAAAAAACTCATATCAGTAATTTTGCTCGTGTCAATGTCGCTTAAAGAGACATTTTGATTTTTAAGGAGTCTTACGAGTTTATCTCTCGTGTTGGGGCAGTATTTTTTGGGACAGGAAGATTTAGATTGTATTTGTGAATCTGGCTTAGCATTTGTGCCTAAATCCATATTTTGCAAGTTTTGTATAATCGAGCACCCGTTTATATAGCCTGCTACAACGAGAATCCACGCAAGTGTCATAATGTTATATAAACGCATTTTTACTCCTTAAATCATCTCATTTGAGAATTATTGCACCAAGGCACATCTCTATTTAGAAACAAAAACTCATATCTGTATGCTACTCGTGCTAATCTCGCCTTGTTTAACTTGTATGATTGTAGCATTTTTGGGCTTTAATTAGTGGAATCTAAAAATTTTTTTGCCAGATTCTCGTATTTTTAGGTGTTTTGACTTTATTGTATCCCGTCATTTGCTTCATTGAGTGCATTTAGGACGGCTTTGGCTTTGTTTAGGCACTCTGTATGTTCGGTTTCACCCACGCTATCAGCTACGATTCCCGCACCTGAGCGCACCACAAGCTCATCACCCTTTTTATACACCAGCCGAATCGCAATGCAACTATCCATATTTCCGCTAAAATCCAAATACCCAATCGCCCCGCCATACACACCGCGCGGACTTTTTTCTAGCTCGTTGATAATCTCACACGCGCGAATCTTAGGCGCACCAGAGAGTGTCCCCGCAGGTAGCACCGCGCTAAGTGCATCAAGTGCGTCCAAATCCTCGCGTATTTCACCCAGCACACTTGAAGCGATGTGCATAATGTGAGAGTAGCGCACGATTTGCATATATTTTTCCACCGCCACAGAGCCTATTTTAGCCACTTTGCCAATGTCATTGCGCCCCAAATCCACGAGCATATTATGCTCCGCGCATTCTTTTTCATCGCTCAAAAGTTCGCGCTCTAAGGCTTTATCCTCGATTTCATTTGCCCCACGCGGACGCGACCCAGCGAGCGGATAAGTATGCAAAATCCCATTTTGAAGTTTGGTAAGCGTCTCAGGCGAAGCCCCAGCCATTTCGATACAATCGCTACTAAAATAAAACATATACGGCGAAGGATTTGTGCTACGCAAGATTCGATAAGTATCAAAGAGGCTACCACTCGCCTTTGCGCGAAGTGGGTTGCTAAGCACCACTTGGAAAATATCGCCCTCTTTAATGTAATCCTTTGCTCTCTCTACCATAGCACAAAATGCGTCTTGCGTGAAGTCTGGCGTAATGTCGCTTGTGAGTTTGAGTGGCAATGGCGGAGGAATTGTGCCTAATGCCTTGCGTTTTGTGAGAATCGCGCATAAATTTTCGAGCTTATCTTGCGCCTTTTGGTAAGAGTTTTCCAAATTATCAAGGGCGACATTTGTGATAAGGACGATTTTTTGGCGCAAATTATCAAAGGCGATGAGCGAATCAAAGAGCATTAAATCTATGTCGTTAAACGGGCTAGATTCTGTGTTTCGCGCAGAATCTGCAAACATTTTATCTAATTTAGGCTCGCTATATCGCAAATATGAATATGAAAAATACCCCACAAGTCCGCCACAAAATGGGGGCAACGAATCAATCTTTGGGCTTTTGTATTCCGCGAGAATCTCGCGTATTAGTGCATTTGGATTGCCATTATGTGCGGGAGATTCAACGCCATTTAGATAGACGATTTCGCCCTTCGCGGTGATTTCTAGCGTTGGCTCAAATCCCAAAAAGCTCCATCGCCCCCATTGCTTCCTATCCTCCACGCTCTCAAGCAAAAATGTATGCGTGGAGTGTGATTTTAAAATCCGCATAGCTTCTATGGGTGTGATAAAGTCGCTCAAAAGCTCCATTGCCACGCTTACACGCTTATATATGTGTAGATTTGGAATCGCACGGATTTCACTAATCGTAGGATAGATTTGTGGCATTTAGTTTCCTTATGTTTAAGTGATTTGTGTGTGAATTATAGCAAAATCAAGGAATTTATTAGGTTATAATGTTAAGTAAAAATTAGGAGTGCAGGTATGAAAAAATTTCTCTCTTGTGTGATAGTAGCAGTGGTGTTTATCGCGTGCGGGGAAAAGGAGCAGGGCGAGGCAAATAAGGCTCTAGCGTTGCATAATGACTTTGTCGCGCAAAAGCAAAGTGAAGAAGTCGTAGCACTACAACAAAGAGCAAACGCGAGCGGATATAAGCTCATCACTGCGCCACAACTTGAGGAGGCACAGGAGGCGATTATCATCGCTACCCTTCCGCGTGGAATCTACAATCTAGGACTTATAGAGGGCGCGAAGCATTTTGAATTTGCTAAAAGCATTACATTTAATGACAATGGGAGCGAGTGGAATTGGGATAAGGACGCGTTAAGCAGGGATAAAAGCGAGTTTGTTGAATTTTTGGGAGAGGATAAGGGTGCGATGATTGTCTTTTATGATGAGGGCGAGGATATTTTCGCGCCTTTTGGTAGTGCGCACACAGCGTTGATTTGGGCGCGACATTTAGGATATGAGAATCTCTATCGTTTGGTTGGAGGATTTGGTGCGTGGAAAGGGCTTGGGTTGCCTATTACTACCCAAATGCCAGAATGCTGTGTGAATCCACACGCCAAAGATTCTCACACAAGCGAGCATAAATACTAATGTTTGTCATCACAGGTGGTGGCACAGGCGGGCATTTAGCGATTGCTAAGGCATTGGCTTTAGAGCTCAAATCCCAACAAATCCCCTGTATTTACATAGGCTCGCTTAGCGGGCAGGATAGGCAGTGGTTTGAGGGGAGCGATGTATTCACGCAGACACATTTCCTTGATAGCACGGGCGTGGTAGATAAGCGCGGACTTGGCAAAATCAAGGCTTTGTATAAAGTTTATAAGGCTGTGTGTGAGTGTAGGGCGATTTTTAAGGCACATAGTATAAAGGCGGTGATTAGTGTCGGAGGATTTAGTGCGGCTGGTGCGTCTGTGGCAGCGATAAGTAAGTCAATCCCGCTTTTTATCCACGAGCAAAATGCCGTATCTGGCACGCTTAATAGTGTGCTTTTCCCTTTTTGTAAGGCGGTTTTTGGCTCTTTTGCTTTGCCTAGTGCGAAGTTTGTGGCTTGTGATTATCCCGTGAGAGAGGAATTTTTCACTAAAGCGCGCACAAGAAGCACGATAAAGCACATTCTATTTTTGGGAGGCTCGCAGGGTGCGCTAGCGATTAACGATTTAGCATTAGAGCTCGCGCCTATGCTTATCAAGCAGGGATTAAGCATAGCACATCAATGCGGAGAGCGCGATTTTGAGCGAGTGAGGGAGCAGTATAAGAATCTTGGATTGCTCGATTCTATCAATCTCTTTGCCTTTAGTCCTAATATCGTAGAAGCACTTTGTCAAGCTGATGTGTGCGTTGGACGAGCGGGTGCTTCTAGCGTATGGGAATCTTGCGCGAATGGACTTCCGTGCTTTTTTATCCCCTATCCTTACGCGCATAAAAATCATCAATATCTCAATGCGCGGACATTAGCCGATGAGTGGCTATGCGGGCTTTGTCCGCAAGCGGAGTTAAGCGCGCAAAAGGTGTTGGAGTTTATAGATTCTCTTAAACAAGGCAATATAGCGGATATTTCAAGCACCCTACAAAGCAAAATCACTCCAAATGGTGCGAGGGAAATCATCGCACGCATTAAGGATTTGACTTCTTAAGGTAGCGGGATTTGTGATTTGCCTCTCAACCCCCATAAACTTCAAATTTACTGAAATAAACGCTGTTTTCTCTCTTAAATAAAAAGTTTTTCGCCTATTTTTGTAATTTTTATATTTCATTTATTATTTATATTATTATCTTATTTTAGTTTTATTTATAAAATTTATATTTTGTTAATTTATTTATTTTAATTTACTTTTATTTAGTAGAATTATAGCATTTTTATACCGCCTAGATTCTTTGCATTGAGATTTTTGTGTTTTTAAGGAATGCTTAGGCAAAATACCACTTAAAGGAGTTACTATGACTTACATAGATGCGATAAATAGGGACTTTGAGACCCATACATTACAAATGCTCTCCGCACTCACCGCGCTTAAAAAGCAACTCGAAGTGCTCGAATCTCTCAATCTCCAAGAAAAAATCACAAGTTTGGAATCTCGCATAGCCCAAGCCAGCGATTTAACCCACAAAATCAAACTTATAGAATCTCTCGCCCAAGAAAAGCAATCTCTCAAAGAAATGCTCGCCCAAGTAGAGCAACCACACTTTGAGCTTAGCACTCAAACAAATGACGATAGCACAAACGCAGGCGTGCCGATAGTCGAGGAAAAAAGGCAAGTCAAAAAGGTGCAAAAGCGTGTGGCGACTTGGATTCACAAATATTTCGCTGGGTTAAACCCTTGCAACGGGACAATTTTGGTGCGATTTTTAGAGCTCTCCGCGCAAAATACGCGCCCCGTGAAGCGATATGAGCTCGAAGAATCGTGTAAAGATGTCTCAAATTTCATCACCAACTACCATAATATGCGTAATATGCTTCCCACCAATCACGGCAAAGTTTTTGAGGAGGAGTATGGCGAGATTACGCTATGGCAGCCTGTGGCAGACATCGTGTTAGAAGCGTATAATAGGGCGCGAGATTCCAGACATTTATCGCATTAAATTACAATAAAGTATTAACTTTTTATTAACCATACTACACGAGAATGCAACTTGCCTTTAGTGGTGTTTTTTTTTTTTTATAAAAATTCACAAAAGTGCTACATTTTCATAAAGAAGTTGAAAAACACTTCAAAAGGAGACAAAATGCAAAATTTCATTGCAAAGGTTCTATTTCGTGTAGTCGTTGTGGCGGGCGTGGGCTTATCAGGTTTGAGCACGCTGAAGCCAGCTGATAGTGGAGCAGGGTTTTTTATCGGTGGTGAGCTAGGATACAGTGCGATATTTAGCAAGACTACACCAGATAATGAATCTGCTTCAACTTTCCCACTTGGGAATCTCGGTGCGAAGTTTGGCTATATAGCCCCGCTTAATGATAAATTTGGGCTAAGGGTGTATCTTGGTTATAATTGGGCTTACAACACAAGCAATACCAGCACTCCAGCAGACCCAGCGCAGGGGACTGCAGCTAGTAGCACAGGGACTTTGCTTTCATATCATCAAATCGCGGGTAATATCGATGTGCTATGGAAATTTACAGATATGTTTGGCGCGTATATAGGTGCGGGCGTGGGCTATGGCTCTTATAGTAGCGTTAGCACTACGGATAATGTAACCACCACGACTAATGTCGCAAGTGGAATGGTTATCCCTGTGAATGTCGGTGTAGAGACTTACATAGGAGGCAATCACACTTTGGGCTTAAACTTTAAGATTCCAACGATTGCTTACAAAGGCACAGATACCGCCGCTACTACGACAGAGGTGAGAAATCTCATCGTTACGCTAGGATATTCTTATAAATTCTAAGAATCTTAGGGCAATGCTTGAGTAAGTGGCATTGCCCTCTTGCCGTGCTTATTGTTAATTGTTATGGGAGATTCCCTCTTTACATACTTTTAGATACTTTTTGCGTATTCGTGTGCGTTTTTCATAATATCAATGACACTAATCCTGCTTTGGTTTTGGAGCTCATCTTTTTGCGCATTTTCTAGTCTGGCTTCATCGCGAAATGTCGCACGCACCAAGTCCATTCCCGCGTAAAATTCTTTCATCAGCACCACGCAGACATAATGCCCAAAATCCGTGCATTGCAATATCTTCTCCCCCGCGCTATTTGTCGCATTTGTTATCGCCCCGCTTAGGCGCAAGCCCGCTATCTCTAATGCCAAATCCCACTCCAAATTACACTGCATATTTGCGTTAAACTCCGCTACATTGAGCCTGCCTTCAAACAGCTCACACAAAAACACATAGCGCAAAATATCGCGCCTGCTAAATTCCGCGTTTGCCATATTTGCATTGTGCTTGTGCGCGATAGCCGAGCAGTAGTCTTTGAGGTTAAATGTATTGATATACAGTTTGCCATTGATAAAGCTAAACGCCCCACTGCCCGCGCCCAAATATTGATGATTGGAGCTTACATATTCATCGCTTAGATTGCTTTGTGGGGTATCGTCATTGATTTTTTCATTAGGATTTATTTTGCCAAACCCCCACGCATTGTTGCGCTTCCACCCGCTAAATTCCGCGCAAATGAGCTCATAAAATTCGCGTTCATTGTCGCTTAGAGCCACGCCTAGCGCGGATTGGATTTTGGAGCGCGTGAGTGCGGAGCGCATAAGCGGGTAAGTGGTGATTTGCTCTGCGCCTAGCGATTTAGCGATAGCTAAATCACGCAAAAGTTGCTCTTTTGTTTGGTTTGGGAAGTTAAAAATTAAATCAATGCTTAAAGTTGGCAAGATTCCTTGCGCTTTTGCGAGCTTTTCTTGCAACTGCGCGCTTGAGCCAAATTTCTCATACCGCCCAATTTTGCGTAAAATCTCATCATCAAAGCTCTGCACCCCACAGCTTAGACGCGTGATAAGCCCCTTAAATCGCTCTAATTGCGCAGGCGCGATATGTGTCGGGTCGCTCTCACACGAAATCTCTTGTATGCCAAAGAGATTCTTACACAGCTCCAAAGTCTTTAATAGCTCGTCCTCATTGATAAGCGTAGTCCCGCCACCCACCACAAGCGTGTGGAAATCAAAGCCCTTTGCCTTAATGAGTTTTAGCTCTTCTCTCAATGCCTCAAAATACGCCCGCGCTAAGCTCTCATCATAAATGTATTTGTGGAAACTACAATAGGGGCAAAGCGTGTGGCAAAAGGGAATGTGGATATAAAGCATTGTGGGCTTGCCATTTGGGAGAATCTCGCTCGCGTGCAAGCGCACTTTGAAACTGCGCTTAAGCACTCTTTGCATAGAGTGGCTCGCATAGCGCGTAGCAAGGGATTGGATAAAAGTGGCAAACATAGCTTAGCTCCATTCGTTTAAATATAAGGCGTGAAATTGAAATTTGAGGCTATTTGAAACAAAGAGGCGATTATAACCAAAATAAATCAAAAAGATACAAAGGAATTGTAAAATCCACATAAATTCCCTGCGATTAGAGAATCTATGTGGTTTATAGGATATGAGAAGTTAATTGATTTTGATTTGTGCTTTAGAGCGGAGCTCCATAATTTTATCATTGATGACTTTGCCTACGGCTTGCATTTGCGCATTTTGCAAGATGATTTGCTTTGCCTGCTCGTAGGGAATCGTCTTAGCCTCGCTCTTGCTCTCTAAATAAATGATATGGTAGCCAAATTGTGTCCTCACAGGCTCTTTAGTATAAGTGCCCGGCTTTAAGTCAAACGCTGCTTTGGAAAATATAGGGTTCATAGCCGAGCGGTGAAACTCGCCCAAGTCGCCACCATTTTTTTGTTGCTTTGCTGCTGGGTCGAGCGTTTTTTGGTTTGCTAAGTCGATGAACTTCGCTTCAGCCTTGCCTCGCACCTTGTTAAGCTCGGCGATGATGTTTTTTGCTTCAAGCTCGTTATTTACGAGGATATGACGCGCTCTACCTGTTTGGTCGACAAATTGGTCTTTGTTGTTGTTGTAGATTTCTCGTAGTTGAGAGTCGCTGATGTTTGGCATTTTTGCCTTTTTGGCAAGATTTTGTTGCCACATTTGGAAGAGCATTTGCATTTTGAAGCCCTCTAATGCCTGCGTGTAGTCTTTGCTCCGCTCGATTCCCTCAGTGCGGGCAGATTCTAGCACGAGTTTATCATTGATGATAGTGTTGAGGAATGCTTCTCTTTGCTCTTTTGGGAGTTTTTCAAAGTCAGATTGCTTGACATTATACATCTCAAAGTCCTTTTCCGTGATAGCCTTGCCATTAAGCGTGGCATAAGTTTTCGCCATAGCTGGCAAACTTAATAGGCTTAATAAACATACGATAGCGAGTTTTTTCATTGACAGCTCCTTTAGTTTGAGTGGATTTGTGCGATTTGTGCTATGACAATCACGCGCATTCTATCCCGCGAAAGCTAACAAAAAGTTAATCTCTTTTCTTTTGCGTGAATCTTTGTTGTGAAATCATTGTGAAATCATAATGTAACATTTTTACCCCCCTCCTCATAACTCTTTATAAAAATTTCACTTTTCTTTCACATTTCGTTATAATGACTCCTAAGCCTTGCTATCTTTAAGGAGGCGAATTTTTTACTAAGGAGTTGAATATGAGGAAACTTATGGTTTCTTGCGCATTAAGCGCGGCAATGGCAATGCCAGCAATGGCAGCAGTAGAGGTGTATAGCGATAGCGAGACACAGACAAGTGTGAAGATGTATGGTGTGCTTTTGGGTTATAGCGGTGCAGCTGGCAAGACAGGGGAGCAGAGCACGGTAGGAGCGGATTATTTACAAGGATTGCAAGTCAATTCTCGTTTGGGCTTTGATACTACGATTGATAAGTTCTTTATTCGCTTTGAGCTTGGCGCACAAGAGCCCGGAATGATTAGTGGCAACACTACAAACGCACCGGGGATTCGTAAATTTTTCGGGCAGTATGACCTTGGCTCAGCTGGGAAAATTTCTGTGGGAAGAGATGATTCACCTACTGTTGAAGGAGGGTTTAATACAGACTTTTTAGGCCAAGATACAGGGAGCACAGGCTTTGGCTCAGTTATCCCGGGGAATCGCGATATGCAAGTAGCATACAGTAACGGAGGGTATAAAGTAGCCCTTATCACTGACCATTACAGAAAGAGCGAGATTCCTAGAATCTCAATGGCATATCAATTTCGCAACAAAGGCATAATCAAAAACTTCAAGGTCGGTGCGACTTACAAGTATTACAACCATAGCGTGGCAAACTCTGGTGGGACATATCCCGGAACTAGCACTACTAATACTATAGGGAATGCTCAGGGAGCGCACGCGTGGAATGTGCTTGCAGGGATTAAACCACAATTTGGTCCTCTCTCTCTCTCTCTGTATTCCTTAGCTATGGTGTGAATGCACATCTGTATGGAGAAATGAGAACAAGTGCTGGGCAGGGCGAGTTTAACTACGCGACTATCGATGCTGGGCTAAATGCGAAGCGCGGTGGTGGATTTTTTGAGGTAAGCTATGCGGCTTCACAAAAGCTCGCCATTACACTTGGCTCAGGATTCCAGCTTACTTATGGTGGTAATGGTGGTAATGGTGGTACCCCCACAACCACATATGATGACACAATATCGGACGAGCATATCCTAAGCTATAAAGTCTCTCTCCAAACACCTTACAAAGTGTCTAAGAACTTTAGCATAGTCCCACAAATTGGCTACTATAACGCATATTTGCGAAGAGCAGATGTGCATAGAGGCAGTGCTATTGGTATCGTGCGATTCCGCTTTGATATATAAGACTTAAGGGAGTTTTACACTCCTTTAAGGATTTGGATTCTCACCCAACGCTTATGAAGCGATTGGGTTTACTCACTCCCACTCTATCGTGGCTGGGGGCTTGGAGCTTATGTCATAGACTACGCGATTTATCCCCTCTACTTCGTTTATGATTCTATTGCTGACTTTTTCTAAAAACTCAAAGCTCAAATGCGAAAATCGCGCCGTCATTCCGTCAATCGCCTCTACGGCGCGAAGTGCGATGGTGTTATCATAAGTGCGATTATCGCCCATCACGCCCACACTCCGCACATTAAGTAGCACGCAAAACGCCTGCCACACGCTACCATAGAGCCCATTTTTATGCAATTCCTCGATAAAGATAGAATCCGCCTCGCGCAATATCGCCAAACTTTCCCGCGTAACCTCGCCCATAATGCGAATCGCAAGTCCGGGTCCGGGAAATGGGTGGCGCATTAGCATAGATTCTGGGATTCCGAGTTCGCGCCCCAAACTCCGCACTTCATCTTTAAAGAGTTCGCGCAATGGCTCGATGAGTTCAAATCTCATCCACTCAGGTAGTCCGCCGACATTGTGATGAGATTTGATTGTCTTGCTGGGACCCTTTACGCTTACAGATTCGATGACATCGGGGTAGAGTGTGCCTTGTGCCAAAAATTTAATCTCGCCATTTGCGTTGTGCGCTCTTGCTTCGCGCTCAAAGACTTCGATAAAGCTTTCCCCGATGATTTTGCGCTTTTGCTCTGGCTCGGTAATGCCTTGTAAGCGACTTAAAAACAGCTCGCTTGCGTCTGCGGTGATAAGCGGGATTTGTAGATTCTGCTTAAACATTTGCTCCACTGCCTCTCTCTCGCCCGCGCGGAGTAAGCCCGTATCGACAAAGACGGGGATTAGATTCTCCCCGATTGCTTTGTGGAGTAATGCCGCCACCACGCTAGAATCTACTCCACCACTTACCGCGCACAGCACTTTAGCGGACTTGCCTTTGTGCGATAAATCACGGAGCTTGTCGCTCGCTTCCTCGATAGGCGTTTTAGCCTTATCTCGTTGCTCGCAACTTCGCAACCCTGATTTCTCATCACAAATGCTTCGCCCTTGCTTATTAAACTTTGATTGTGTTTTTTTGTCATATTGAGGTTTTGAAAAAGCCGAAATATCTCTATCGCTGGACTTTTGAGATACTTCGCTACGCTCAGTATGACAATGTTGCGATTCTTTGGATACTTCGCAAGGCTTAGTATGACAAGCGGTGTTGTTGGAGTTTTTATCGTCATTGCGAGCGGATTTGTCAAAATCCGCGTGGCAATCCATTTCCTCTAAACCCACGATTTTTCGCACTTTGGCGATTTCTAACTCGGCAAAATTGTGCATATTCCAATCATCACTCGCCCCGCAAATCTCACGCGCAAAGTTTGAGAGAATCTGCGCTCCGCACTCGCTATGCACCACTTCGGGGTGGAATTGTATCGCATAAATTTCGCGCTCCAAATCTGCAATGGCGCAAATCTCGCTATTTGCACTACTACCAATCGCGCTAAATCCACTCGGCAGGGCAATGACTTTATCACTATGGCTCATCCACACGATACAATCTTGCTTCACGCCACTAAAGATTCCGCGTGAATCAATGATTGTAAGATTTGCCTTGCCAAATTCTTGCGCACTAGATTTTGCGACTTGTCCGCCGAAAAAATGCGCGATAAACTGCATTCCATAGCAGATTCCCAAAATGGGAATCCCTAGCGTGAAAATCTCGCTATCAGGCTTATACGCGTCTTTTTCATACACGCTTGCAGGACCGCCACTTAGGATTAGCCCGCGCGGATTTTTCGCCTTTATAGATTGCGCGCTCTCAAAATAGGGCATTATTTCCGTATAGATTCCCATTTCGCGCAAACGCCTAGCGATTAACTGTGTGTATTGGCTTCCAAAGTCAAGCACGATGATTTGGGGGTGTAGCATTTGCGAGTGTTGTGGATTGTGTGGCTTTTGTGTTTTTTGCATAGAGGGGGTTTTAGCGGATTTTGCACTCATTATGTCTCCTAAATTTAAGGCTAAAATCGCATTATAGCAAATTTGCCTTAAGCCCTTATAACAAAATGACGAATGTCAATGCCAAATATTGAAACTTACAACCCGCTAAAAGTGTAAATATAGCGCACGCCCACGCTCCAATACTGCGTAAAATCCCCGCTAAGTCTTGTGGTGGTGTTAGTCGTTTGGGCGTTTGTCTTGGCGACTTTGAGCGAGTTTGCATTAAAGTTGCTCACAAAAAATGGCACGCTAAAGATAAGCTCGATTCCGTGATGTTGGGCGAGTTTGGCTCGTGCTCCAAGATTAAGTGCCAAATCAAAACTCGCCTTTGGGAATCCATCGCCAAGTTGGCGCATTTGCATATCAAGCGTATCTATATCTTTGCCGACATAGCTTTTGCCACCGATACGCACACCGATAAATCCCCCAAGATGAAGCGAATTTTGCGCTATGATATAATCTAGCAGGGCATCGACATTTACCCCATAGCGTAGCATTATGGGATTGAGCGATTTTTGTGCGTTTGAAAAATGCGTATGCGTAGCGTGTAAATCGCCATATATACGCATTCCTAGCTCACCTTTGCTAGCAAATTGCCTCCAAAATCCCTCATAACCCACAATAAGCCCATAGCCCCCACCAATCCCGCGCATATCAAAGGAATCTATGGGAGTGATTGTCGTGGTGGTGGTTGTCCCGCCTTGAGCGGTGGAAGTGTTGTTTATAGTGGTGGTTTCTACTTCGTGGTGATGGGCAAAGCCAAATGTGCTCAACGAAGATTCTATCCCTATGATAAGCCCGCTTGCTTGGCTAAAATCTTTGGATTCCAAAGGCGTAATTGCGTCTCGCGCTTGAATTGTGTTATTTGTATGTAAAACTTCACCTTGTTTATTTGCGAGAGAATCTCCGCTTTGTTCGCCTTGTAGATTTTGGCTCTCATAGGGATTGCTATCGTCTTTTAAATCTTTATTGTTTTGTGGATTTTGATTGTCATACTGAGCGTAGCGAAGTATTTCTTTGTCTTGTGTTTGAGATATTTCGCCTTTTTGTAAAGGTTGGGTATGACAATACGACACAAGCACCACTACTGCGATTATCTTTTTCATTGCTTTTCCTTTGTGTAGAATCTCGATTTAGAATTTATAGCCCACTTGCACCCAAAACTGCCTGCCTAGCTCATACACCGCATACGCTCCAGCTGAAGCAATACCGGGGATTATCGAGCCATTTGTCGTAGCTGCCCCTGTGGCTTGGAGCGTTGTCATATTGCGTGCGTTTAGGACATTATAAATATCTACATTGACATAGAGCGTGTGTGAGCCTCGCACATTGAGTTCTGTGCCCACTCGCATATCCCAAGTAAATGCCGCAGGGAAGTGCATTTTATCAAAGCGCAAATAGGCTTTTCCATCAATGGTTATACTTTGTGCAGAATTTATCATTCGCTCAAATCCCTCGCGATAGCGAAAGAAATTATTAAGTATCCACTTTGTGCGTAAGATTTTAAAGTTATGCGTGGTGGTAAGCCTTAGCGTGAAAGGGCGGGCGAAATTCTCCACAGGTCTATCGCGGTAGCGAATCAGCTGTCCGTCATAGTAAATGAGCTCGTTATTTGCGTATTCATCATCGTCCCTATCTGTGCCATTATGGGTGTTTTGCCAGATATTATAGCTGCGTTTGACTTGGGTTAAATCATAGGCAAATAAGTAGTGATGTGAGATTCCAAAGGTTTGGATAGGCGCGATATTTTGTAGCACGAGCGCGACAATTTGGCTTTGTGATTTGCCATTATTATTCCAATATGAATCGCTACGAGTTTGCACATTCCCTGTGTCTTGCCTCATCACTTCATCTCTACCAAAGCGCATAATGTATTTCGCGCTAAACTCAAAAATCCCAAGTTTTTGCGTGATACCAGCCATTAGCTCATCATCATAAGGCACGCGGAGTTTATCAAAGTGAAAAAAGCTAGATAGATTGTAGTCATTTTGCTTTACCCACGCGGTTGGGGTATTTACCGCGATACAATCTGCTTGAGCTTGGCTATTACACATTGACCTGCGCCACACTTCCCAACTTTTGCTCTGCTGTGCATAGAGCCAATAGCTTAACAAATTGCGCCCATAGTAGCGATTCGCTCCAAGTGTGAGCTGACTTTGCCACTCTCTTGGCGCGGGGGTTACATAATTAAGCGCGAGTCTAGGTGCAAGCGTGTGTTTGCCCATATAACTATCGCCATCAAGGCGCACTCCGGGGCGGATATTCACATTTCCTAAAAAGCCAAAATCCATATTTATGTCATTTTCTGCATAGATTCCATAATTCACACCATTAAAGACAAAATCACTTGCCTTAGCGATTCGTATTGTATGAGCAAATTGCCCGCCAGCACCGCTACCGCTTGTGATAGGCGTGCCATTAGTGCCACCTCTAAGCAATGGCGAACTCGAGCATAGCCCATCATAACCTAAAGAATCTGTCCCACAGGATTGATTTTCATTCATTTGTGTGGGATTGCCCTGCATCCAATACGCATCAGCTGGGCGATTTCGCCCAATGTAGAGATGAGAGAGCTCAAAGCCTACGCGCACGGTGCTAGTGAGGCGGTTGATTTCTAATGACTCAAAGCTAAAATCGCTTTTATAAGTTGTGGTAATTTGACTTTGGTCTAAATCCCCATAGCCTCCCTCAAAGACAAGCAAGTTTGTCCCTCCACCATTTTTCTCCACACTGCGATACCATTGGTAGAAGTAATTTGCATCGCTTCGCCGAGAATTTTCTACAAACGATAAACCAAGCGATTGTGTCCATAATCCCACAGGCGTCTGCCATAATGCCTTTGCACCTGCTTGGATTCCCCCAGTTTGCATTTCGTAGTAGCTATTCATCGCTGCGTCATTGTAGTAGGTATTGTGTTGTGGGGCGTAGCCTAGATTTGCTTCTAGGGTGAGATTTTCAGTGGGATTATAATGCGCTTTTAAGTAGTAGTTATAAGATTCTCGCTTTTGCTCGCGCTTTTTGTCTAAATCGTTGCCATATTTATAAGAGGCGAGATTGCGATATGGGTTTAGCGGGATAATGCTCTGTGTGGTGGTGAAGCTCGCCACTAATCCTAAATCTTTGGTAATGTAGCCCTCTAGGCTGGATTTTACCGAGTATTTGAAAAATTCTGGTTGGTAGCGTTCATCTGCGCTCAAAAAGAGACTGCTCTCTGCGCGGTTATCATAATGGTATTTGGTAAGCGAGAATTTTTTCGGGTCGGCATTGCCCTGCGTGAATTGATAGCTGATATTGCCGTGCCAGCCTTTAATCCCACCATCGTCTTTGCGTGCCTTGCGGACATTTGCCTCCACTACACCACCTGTGAATTTGCCATACGCCGCGCTGACATTAGAATCTAAAACCGTGATAGATTCGAGTAGGCTTGTATCGATATTTAGCCCTTGAGATCCTGTGGAGCGGATATTTGATTGGTTGTTTGTCGTGCTTCCGTGCGGGTCTAAGTCGTTATTCATATTAAAGCCATCAATTTGGAAGTTGTTTTGATGAAAGAGGCTACCACTTATGGATATGTTGGCAGGGTCGATTTCTCCCGGCGTGGTGCTTTTTAGCTGAGAGTTGTCAAACTGCACATTGGGCAACACGCGCAAAATGCTCGTAATATCGCCATTTCCGCTTGGGTTAGAATCCAAGAAATTGCGTCCTACTTGCGTGCCACTTTGATAGGTTTCAAATTCTTTTTCGCCATAAGCTGTTACTTTGCCAAGCTGGACTTTTTTGGTTACTTCTTGTTTGTCTGTGGGTTTTGATTCTTGTGTTTGTGTGTCTTGCTCATTTTGGGCTAAAATTATTGCATTGCGTAATGTATAATTGCCCCCCCCCCCTAATAGATTATCATTAGCTAAAGCAAGATTAACTATTATTAAACACAAAATAAGGCTTTTGGCATTCATTGTGCAATCCTCAACAAATGATTTGATTAAAAGAAAGAACGGCAGATTATAATATTAACAACCTTAAAATCAACTTAAATAATAAGAGATAATTTTATTATTATACTAGATATTTTAAGAATGCTACTAATGACAATGCGCAATGTGGGACTTTGAAATAATTACAACAAAACCAAACAAAAAAATATATTGTAGAGAGAGCAAATTGAGAAATTTTATGCTACAATCACGGCTTATTTTATACCATTTAGGAGGTCATTATGGCTTTAGATATGGCGAAGAAAAAAGAGATTATCGCAAAGTTTGGGCGAGATAAAAACGATACAGGCTCATCGGAGGTGCAAGTCGCGCTTTTAACCCAGCGCATAGCAGACTTAACCCAACACTTAAAAGCAAATCCCAAAGACCACTCATCGCGTTTAGGCTTGCTTAAACTTGTAGGTTTGCGAAAGTCTTTGTTATCATATTTGAAACGCACAAAATACGAGTCGTATGTCAAACTCATTAAGAGTCTAAAACTTAAGGACAGATAGGGCTTTAAGTCCTATCGCCTTGACAATCCTTTTATATCCATATTATCTCTAAGACGCTTTTATAATCTTTATTCCAAGAGTTTTTTAAACTTTCTATAAAATCAATAAGAGCTTTATAGGTTTCCTATAAATCTTTAGAAAAATTAGAGAATCTTTTGGGCAATCGCTTTAATTTTCTTATACACACTATCAAAATCCACGCCATAAGTGCGTGTCTCGCCAATGGTTGTGATAAAATTCGTATCGCCTATAAATCGAGGCACGAAGTGCAAATGCAAGTGCTCTGGGATTCCCGCTCCACCCGCACGATGGATATTCATACCCATATTTATCCCGCTTGCGCCATATTCATAGAGAATCTCAAAGGCCTTTTGAGAAAGAGAGTGGATATGCTGCCATATTTGTGCGTCTAGATTCTCAGGGGAGCTACAATGTGCGTGCGGGATAATCATAAAATGTCCGGGCGTATAGGGAAAGAGATTCATCACTGCGAAGCACATTTCATCGCGGTAAAATACGCGGTGTTTCTCATCATCATTTGGAGTTTTTGAAATCGCACAAAACACACATTCATCACCCTTATCCCCGAAGTATGCCTCGCGCCAAGGGCAGTAGAGTGCTTGCATTAAAGATTCTTAAATAAAGCTTGGCGCATCATTGCTAAAGAGCACCAAATCATTTGGAAGCGTGCAGGCTTTTAGCATTGTTTCAAGTGATTCTTTACTTGGCAAAATGATTTTTTGCGCGCTTTTAATATGGCTAGAGAGCACTTTTGTATTGAGAGAGCCCGTGATAATGGCAATGTCAAAGACTTCATCAATTTTTTTGGCGAGTTGGATATTTGCCTCTTTAGTGCTCTCTACGATACCGGGCGTGATGATTACGCGTCTTCCATTATAAAGCGAGGAGAGGCGCACAGCCTCGAGCATTCCGTTGAGATTCCCATTGAAGCTATCATCAATGATAAGTTTTTGATTTACTTCTATTTTTTGCAAGCGGTGCTCTGTTGGCTCAAGTCTTTTGACCGCACGCACAATCTCTTCGGCTTTTATTCCAAGTTCGGTGGCGATACTCACTGCCACAGCGATATTGTGTGCGTTAAATGTGCCTAGAATCTGCGTCTCAAACTCCACCCATTTGTCTTTGATTTTGAGCTCAAATGTCGTGCCATCGAGCGTGGCATTGACATTGCGACACGCTGCGGGGTAGAACTCTGTATTGCGTGGTTTGATAGTCTCAAAATCGTGAGGCAAGAGGTTTTTTTCATAAATGTATGCTTTTTTTAATCTATTAGAATGCAAGAGCTCAAATTTCGTCTCTACAATGTTTGCGAGATTTTTAAAGTATTCTAAATGTTGCTCGCCAATCTCGCCAATAATGGCGTATTGCGGATTTAAAAATTGCGCGATTTCATCAATATCGCCCTTTTGACGCGCACCAGCTTCGGCTATGTAAATATCTGTGGTGTAGGTAAGATTCTCGTTAATATCTGCAATAATGCCAGCAAGCGTATTGACACTGCGTGGAGTAGCATATACGGCGTATTGCGTGCCAAGAATCTGTCTAAGATAGTTTTTAATGCTTGTCTTTCCATAGCTTGCTGTAATCGCTATAATCTTTAACCGACTAAATCGCTCCAACTTTTCTTTTGCCATTTTTTTATACTGCTTCAAAAGAGCAAATTCATAAGTCTTTGACACAATATGTCCAAAGATAAGTGGGAGGATATGAGAAATAGGTGTGTTTGTCTCAAAGCTAAAACTCAACGCCTCATCTAAGGCTAAAAATAAAAAGCACAAAATAAAGAATCTTATCACCCTTTTGGTGAATTTTAAAGGTTTATCTTGTGAGAATCGCCACGAACACAACGCCACAAAAAGCACACCCACAACAACAATACAATATTTCTCAAATCCAAAAACTTCAAGCGTTATAAACACGCCAGCAGGCAAGAGAAAAAACCAAATATGCCAAAGTGGCTTATGATGACGGAAAAAGACACGAAAGAGGCTGTAATTATACCATTGCAACAGCGTGATAAAATAAAATGCTATTTCAAGGTTTAGAATAAAACGCGTGGCAACGCCTAAAATGTATTCATCACTCATTTATTATCCTCGCAATATACTAAATTCACTGAAAGTTTTTCTCTCTTCACGATTTGATTGTATATGTGAGACATTTGCTCGCAATGGTCCTTTTTGAAGCATCTCACAATAACTTCGTAGCGTTTGCTCTTTGGCTTGGGCATAGATTTCCACACTTCCATCTTGGAGATTTTGTGTGCTTCCCTTTATGCCTAGCTCATCGGCTTTAGCTTTGGCAAATTTACGATAACCAACTCCTTGCACCTTGCCATACACAAGGATATGCCAACAAGTAAGAGAATCGAAATCGTGCGATTGATTTGATTGCACTTCATAAGATTGTAGCGAAATTTTAGAATCTAAAGCCTCTTTAGGAGTATTTTTATGTGTAAAGTAAGATTGTATAACGCCAGCTTGATTTAAGAAAAAATAATGCCCGCCATCAAGTGCGAAAAAGTAGGCATTTGGCAATAAGTTGGCGATTTTTTCTCCACTGCTTAGCGGTGTAGCGTCATCTTGTGTCCCCCAAAAGACATAACTTTGCGCATTACAGGCTTTGAAATGCTCACTAAAATCTTCATTTACGACATTTTTAAATGTTTGATACATCGCCTCATTAAGATTATCAGCGTCCTTTGAACGGAGGGCTTTGGCATTTAGTCCTAGAGTTTTAGCGACTTTGGCAAGAGTGATTTTTACGCGCGTTTTGAGGGATTTGGGCGTTAAGATTCCAGCACTAGAGAGCAAGATAAGAGTGCGAAGTTTAAGTGCATTAGTAAGTAAAAGCGCGACCTTTCCACCAAAGCTATGTCCTACGAGGATATACGCGCTTAAATCAATATCACTCACGCTTTGTTGTAATTGGCGTAAGAATGATTCCATAATATTGGCGTAATCGCTTGTATAAAGTGCTTTATCGCAAGGACTTCCACCAAAGCCGGGCAAATCCACATAGCAATGCACAAATTCTGCGAAACTTTTGCCAAAGGCTTGCTTCATTAGCTCTTTATTGCTTCCCCAGCCGTGTAAAAATACCAGCATACCGTGCGGATTTTTTACTTGGAGATTGTGTAATTCATAGCTTAATGGAAATGTTTGCTGCATATATGTAATGTTTTTTATCGCCATACACACTCTCTTTCTAGTTTTTAAACGCCAAAATTATTTTTGTATATCGCATTATAATGCGCGGATTTTAGCGTTTAGTAAAATTTCAGTTAGAGGAGTTTATTTGCCTTTGGCACGCTGGATTTTTTCTATGTAAGCATAGGAAATTTTTATGCGTTTTTTATGCGGAAGATTTGCGCTAAGAGAGTTGAGGACATTTTTAAAGTCTTTAAACAAATAATTTGCCCCAGAACCCGGAATAGGGTTAATCTCGTTGAGATAGACTTCATCATCAATCACAAAAAAATCGCAACGGATAATCGCTCCCTCAAAGGCATTTTCATAAATTTGCGTAAAGTTTTTTTCAATCTTTGTGCGAAGATTCTCGCTTATGTCCGCTTGGAGAATCTGCTGTGTGCGTGAGAAATCTAAATATTTTTTCTCAAAGTCTAAAAACTCGCCTTTTTGTGGCTCTTCAATAATGGAAAAAATCCACTCATCTTCGCCATTGTCATTTTTTACCTTGCACCCCGCGAGATTGTATTCTTTAATGTTGTGGATAAAAGGCTCAATGACAACGCACTCATCATATTCAAACGCACTCTCAATGGCATAAGCAAGTTCTTTTTGCTCCGCGACCACACTCACACCGATAGAGCTTCCAAGTCTCGCTGGTTTCACAATTACAGGATAGGGAAAATTTGGAGTAAAATCGCTAAGTTTTTTGTCAAATTCAAAGTCGTGGGTGTATAGGACTTGATAGGGCAGGGCTTTGATTTTGCGTTCAGCACAAAAGAGCTTTGTCAAAGTTTTGTTAAAACTGAGCGCGCACGCTTCCACTCGTGGCGCAATATAGGGAATCTTATAAAACTCAAACAACGCGCTTAGGATTCCATCTTCGCCATCTGCGCCGTGTATGAGGCTATAAGCGGTTTGGATAGGGATATTTTTGCGTGTTTTAAAAATTGTATTGGTGTAATAAAATCCTGCAAATGTAGGGAAAATTTCCTTGCATTGAGTTTTATACTCTCCTTTGGCGAAAAATGAGGATTTCATATTTTTGCTTGGGATAAGCCAAAAACGATGCGTAGAATCTAAAAAAATAAAATGTGCTATGTCGTTGCCTAAAACCTTTTTAAGCGCAATCGCACTCACAATGCTAATCTCGTGCTCAAAACTTATCCCACCAAAAATCACACTAACTTTCAATGCTTACTCCTTGCCTCATTTGAAATAGATATTTTACCAAAGTTTGAATTGTGTTTCAGTGCTTTTGTAGAGATTTTTTCGCACACCGCCTATGTCATATTCTACGGCAAATCCATATTTCACCGTTGTATTGCCTGATTTGCGTATTTTGGCTTTTTCATACACATCTGCTGGGATAGCTAGCGAGCCTACACCTGCCGAAGAATGCGGGGGGAGCTTTTTATTTGCGTTTCCATCGGTTATGAGATTCCCATCCATATACAGCGCAAGGTGAGAAATGTCTAAAAACTCCTGTGTTTTGTTCTCTATGCTAAGAGCCACCGTGCCTTTAGAGAGATTAAACGAATTTGCCTTGAGCACAAGATGTTCGTTTTCTATGCTAAGGGCTGGGACGGATTTGTCTTTTAAAATCTTGCCCGCTGGCGTCTCGCCTCTGAAATTTGGCGCATACATATCTGCCCCGCGTGAAAGTAGCAATGCTATCATTTCTTTATGATTATTTTTTGTGGCGTAGTGTAGTGGTGTATTGCCCAAGTGCTCATCGGCGACATTGACTTCCGCGCCTTTTTTGATGAGTTCTTTTGCCACCTTGACATCGCCTAATGCCACGACTTTAAGCAACGCCGTCTCGCCGTGGCATACCGCATTGACATCTGCTCCACGCTGGATTAAGAGATTTACAATTTTTAGATTCCCTTTTCGTGCTGCGTCATAGAGCGGAGTGCTATCGCGTAATCTCGCTTCAATATCTGCTCCAAGTGATATACCCTTACGCACTTCTGTGTAACTATCGCTAAAAAGCATTGTATTATATCTGTCATTTGCGCCTTGTGCTAGGGTAAATGCAAGCATTACAATCATCAAATGTCTCATTGTTAGGATTCCTTAAGTTATGGATTTGCATTTTAGCTGACTTTAAGCAATTTTTAATCCCTAAAGACGACAAGCAAAGTTGCTTTATCACTATGTAAGTAATTGTGAGATAAAAATCTTTTAATTCTCATTTTATAATTTATAATAAAAATATTTTAGTAGATTCTCATACTATTAGGGTTTTTATAGAAACTTTTATTGTTAATAAATAAAAATCATTATTTTTTTGCTATAATTGCCAACTCAAAACAAAGTGCTTTAAAGCATTTTGTCATCTCATTATTAAAGGATTAAAGTATGAAAAAACATATATCTGTCTCACTAGCATTGGCTTTAAGCGCGAGTTTATGGGCTGATGATACAAGCACGCAACAAGAGGCTATGCAAGAAGCCAAACTTGGTAAATCCACGGTTACAGCGCAAGTTATGCGCTCAGAGCTCGATGAGCTCAATCGCAGTGTGTATAAGATTGATAAAGAGCAAATCGCAGAAAAAGGCTATCGCAGTAGTGAGGATATATTTCGCTACACGCCTTTTGTGGGGTTAGCAAATGTTGGCTTAGGGAGCAACTTAGATTTACGAGGGCAGGGCAATCGCGCAAATACTAGCGTGCAAGTGCTCATCAATGGGAATTATTCTAATATGCTTGATTCTAGCCACGGAGTTACGCCACTTAATACTCTCTCGCCAAATAGCATAGAATCTATTGAGGTTTTGCCCGGTGGTGGCGCGGTAATGTATGGTAACGGCACGAGGGGGGGGGGTTGTTAATATCCTTACACAAAAAAGATATGAGACTCCATATTTTAGTGCGGGACTTAGCTATTCTAATACCATTGCTAGCGTGGGGAATAATTATAACGCCGATGTGCGCGTTGGCGGGAAGATTGGCGATGGCACTTATATCACTACAAGCGCAGCTTATATCGATAGAGGCGGACCTAGACTAGGTGATAGGACTAATGGCGCGCAAGGCTCATTTTCGCTCACAAAGGACTTTGGCCCTGATTCAAGTGTGAGTTTTGATATAGATTACTTTGCAGGGATTATCCGCACCACGCCAAATAATTCCTTTAATGACATAGCCAATCCAAGCAAGTCTGATAGAGGCACAGCGGGCACGGGCTCAATGAGAAACTCCCAACGCCGTCTTGATGTAAGCCTAGCGTGGAATATGGCTCTAAGTGAAAATAGCAAGTTTGATGTGCGCGCATTTTATCACTTAAATAAAATCAAATACGAAGATTCTATAACTAATTTAACCAATTATCGTTATGGGACTTTTGCCTTTGCTACGACTTCTGCTGACCAAAGTGGCTCACTTTTTGACGACCAAAAGGCTGGTGTGAATGCCAAATATGATTTAAATCACACCAATGGACGCTTTATGCTGGGATTAGAATCTGTCTATCAAATCAGCAATCGCACAATGGAGCAACTCATTAACGCAAGTGGTGGGACAGGCGCAGTTACCGCGTATAATCACCCAATGCACATTGCCTTTAATGGTAATAAATGGAATACCGCGCTTTTTGCGTTAGAAAAATACGATTTTGGCAAGCGATTCTCACTTACAGGTGGTGCGCGATATGAATATGCTTACTATGATATAGATGTGCTCAATCAACAAACGATTACTATGACAGGTGGCGCACCAGTGCCGATACGCATTAACGCAAATGGCTATCTTAAAGATTCGTTGCATAACTATGCCTTAGAACTTACACCAAACATTCGATACAGCGATAATGGCAATATATTTGTAAAATACGAAAAAGGGTTCTTTTCGCCTAGCCCCAACTCTATGCTTACACGCAGTGGTAGCAATTATATCACAACGAACTTAAAACAAGAGGATTATCATACTTTTGAATTAGGATTAAAGGACTTTTGGGGCAGTAGCGTAGCATTCAGTGCGAGTGTGTTTTATACACTTACGCAAAATGAATTTTACACCATTGGGAACGCACACTCCGCAAGTGGCGTAGTCTATGGTAATTATGATAGGACAAGTCGCGCAGGTGTGGAGCTTTTCTCCGAGCAATATTTGCTTGGTGGGGATTTGAGCATAAGCGAGAGTGTTACTTATATCGATGCGAGAATCTTACGCAACAATGGCGCGAGTGTAAAAAACCTACTTATCCCTTATGTGAGTAATTATAAGGCGACCATTGGGCTTAATTACAATGTAAGTAGAAACTTTGGAATTTGGATTCAAAATAGCTTTTATGGGCAAAGCAAAGATATTGAGACTTTTACTACCACAGGGCAGGGGCAAGCTCAAACAAGGACAAGCAATGGACAAAAAACAATCCCCGCATATAGCCTCACAGACATTGGGCTCAATGTCAAACTTGGAGATTTCTCTTTGAGCGCGGGCGTGCGTAATGTCTTTGATACATTTTATTATAGCTATTACAACGGAGATGCGAGTGATAGTGTCGCTGGCTATGGATTCTTAATCGGTGCTGGGCGCAGTGCATTCCTCGAGGGCAGACTGAGTTTTTAGTCTTTTAGATTCTCTAAGTTTGCTTATTTTTGACTGACAAAAAGCCCGAGCAAAGTGAGAATCCCGCCGATGATAAGATAAGGCGTGAGAGACTCGCCCAAAGTGAGAGTGGCGATAAACACGCCCACCACAGGAATCGCATAGATATACGCGCTCGCTTGCAATGTGCCAAGTCGCTTTAGGCAGGCGTTCCAGCTTAGATAGCATAGCGCGCTTGCCACAAGCCCTAAAAAGAGCAAGTTTAGCGCGTTGGTGGGATTACTAAAGCGCGAAGATTCTATAATCTTGCTAAAATCCCCACCGCTTAGCTCCACGCTCTGCCACAGCGCGAAAGGAAGCGTAAAAATAAGCCCATAAAAAAAGATTTTGCGCGTCATTGCGATAGCATTCTCCCCGCGATACACACTAAAAAGTCGCTCCAAAATAATCGTATAAACCGACCAAACAAGCCCCGCTAAAATGCAGAGCATATCGCCAAGCGGGGATATTTCCACGCTAAAGCTACCATTAAGCACCACAAGAATAATCCCAACAAAGCATAGCCCAAAGCCAAGAAAATAGAATCTCCCAAGCCTTTTGCCAAAAATCACTCGCGCAAGAAGTGCGGTGGTAATGGGGTTAAACGCGACTAAAAGCGAGGCGTTTGACGCGCTTGTGTAGTTAAGCGCGATATTTTCTAGCAAAAAATACAAACAAGAGCCACTAAGTCCAGCTCCTGCGAATAATAGCTCATTTTTCACGCCACGAAAGGCGATAGCTGTGCGACATAAAAGCGCGAGGAATATATATGCCAAAAAGAAGCGGATAAAGAGAATCTCCGCAGGTGCAAAATCGCTTAATAACGCCTTTGTCGAGCTAAAAGTGCTCCCCCACACGATAATGGTAAAAATGGCTAAAAAATGCCCTATAAGGTCATATCTAAAGGTCGGCATTAAACTTGCTCCTTAGTTAGAAAATTTTAAGACAGCAATTATAGAGATTTTGGCAATAAAAGCAAGGGTTTTAAGTAAAGAGTGGATAGAATCACAAAGATTGCCTTCTATCCAAAGTTGTATTAGTATTTCCATACATATTTAGCTACGAAGTTGCGTCCGGGCTCAATAAGTGGATTTGTGAGATTTATGGGGTCTGCGAGTGGGAGTGTAGTTCTAGTCCATTCAGATGCTGGATTGATACCAATTTCATTAAAGAGATTTGAGACGCCCACAATGATTTCCATATCTTTTAGATAATGATTAAAAGCACCCAGCTTTATCCCTAAATGAATGTCAGTCATTGCATACCCTTTTGTAGCGATTTCGCTTGCGCTATCTATGCGTTTTTTAGGCGCATAATATCGCTCTCGCACGCTTAAATAGGCTTTGTTAAAATTTAGTCGCAAGGATAGATTCCCGCTAAATGGTGCAATATGCTTGATGGGTTTATTATCCGTTACATTGTGTCCGTGTAGGTAGGCAAAGGCATAGTTTAGCTCGACTAAGCCACTCTCTCCAAAGCTATGATTGCCTTCGAGTTCCGCACCCGTGATATATGCCTTGCCGACATTTTCATAGCGAAATGTCGCATCGCCAGCCTGTGTGGTATATGGGTTTCGTGCGCGCATATTGTGATAGTTGGTAAAAAACCCAATGAGCGAGACAAAGTGATTTTCGCTGTGGAATCGAAAGCCAAATTCTGCAGTTTGGCTGTATTCAGGTTTGATATTTGGGTTTGCTAAGATACTTTGTGCTGCTGTGCTAGAGCCTCCTCCACTATAAGTATTGCCTATGCGCTCGCTAATTTGTGGTGCGCGGAAGTTGTGGCTTATGTTAAAAACATTGCTAAAATATGAGCCTAAAAACACGACAGAGCCTAGAGAGCCTGTGAGCGCGCCTGTATGGATTTTGTTGTTTTCATCGATAAGGGCAGAAATCTCGGCTTGATTGAAGCGATTAGCCCAATTTCCCTCTTGGTCGCTGTGTCTCTTAGAAATCCAAGTGTAGAGGTAATCTCCGCGAATAGCCCCTGAGAGAATCCACGGCTCAAAGACTTTATAATCATCTTTGACAAACACCGCAAAATTCGTATTTGTATAGGCGCGGTTTCTTGTCGTAATGACATTTGTAGCAGTATTGATTTCATTGCCCGGCGTTAAAGAAATCTCACTCATAAAATCTGCTCCATAGCTTAAAGTGTGCTTGCCAATATGACTATCAAAGAGCAGACGCCCACCTATAAAGTTATTATCAAAAGTTTCGCGTTTGCGGTTTTGATTGGCATAGAGGATTTGAGAATCTAGGTGGCGATAATAGAGATAGGCTTCCATAGAATCTGCAAAACTCAAATCCTTAGCCTCAGCACCAGCACGCAAATAATACTCAATGCTTGGAGAATCTTCTAAGCGGATTTTATTTGTATTTGTAGCAGAGATTTGATAGCTTGAGCCCGGAGCTGCTGCTGTCCCTCCTGCTCGCTCTGCTGATACATTAGTATAGCGTCCTTGCAAATAGTAGCGCACACTTGATTTGGTTGTATAGCCTGCGTTGAAATCTACTCCATAGCCTTGATAGCCAGAGTTTGCTACCTTTAAATATTTACCATCGCTTTGCACAGGGCTTGTGTAATCTCCACCCATTCTGCCATTTGCTCCGATGAGCAAATCCCAGCCACCGCCACCACCTAGCACCTCTGCGCGTCCTGCTACACCGTCATTTACGCTTTGATATTCAAGTGAGCGCACCCTTGCAGTAGCTTTGAAAGTCTCGCTTTGAAGGTTATAATTACTTCTGCGCGTGCGGAAATTCACTATGCCATTGATACCTGAGCTACCCCACAAAAAGCTACCTGAGCCACGCAATACTTCAATAGAATCAAAGCTATATGGGTCAAACATATTAAATTCCGCTGTGTTGCGCCCAGCAAATGGCACACCATCAATCATCACTGTGCTACGCCAATCGCGTGAGTTTTGCCCACGAATGTTAATTTGCCCGTTGATTGCGCCTTGTCTTGCGAAGTTTATCCCGGGGACAGATTCTAACACATCTTGCACTCCACCAAGTGAGGTTTTCTCTAGCATAGCGTTAGAATCAATAATGCTGATTTGCTTTGGTTGTAATTCGATTGGGAGCTCACTTTGTGAGACTTGTGCAGTTACACTTGATTTTTCAAGTTGGATAGATTCTTCTACATTAGTGCTTTGAGAGTTGCTATTATTGTTTTCTGCCCCCCCCCCCATTATCATTTGCTAGAAGCATATTTCCTAGTAATATGCTTGATATTAGGCTTATTTTTATGGTTGTATTTTTGGTAGTTTGCATTATAGCTCCTTAAAGTTTTAATATTCGTTATTAAAAATTAAATAACGATTGGAGTTATACAATAATTTTTGTCATTTGTAAGCAAAAATATAAAAATTGCAGAAATTTTTTGTTAGAGACTTTTAAATCCAGTCTAAGCAAATGGCAATTTCCCCGAGTTGCCCTTGTTATGCCAAATACTTTGGATATTTATTGCTTGGTTGCATTAGTTTCTTTTTTTACGAAAGGAGGTTACGAAAAAGAAAAATCTTTCATTGGTCGGTATAACAAGTTGTGGCGACTCAGGGGTATCCTATGTCTTAGTGGGTTATCCATAGGATACGCGCGTATTATAGTGTTTTTTTTTTATAAAATCCATTTACTAAGTAAAATTTATGTAAAATTTTCGCGCAGAGATTCCCAAACTTCCCAAAAATCTCCTAAATCCGCACGATAAATTCATCGTGGCTAAAAGGGCTAACCTTAGAATGTAACTCCAAAGGCACGCTATAAAGCTTACTTAAATGCGTTTGGTTTAATAATTCCGCACTTGTGCCAAAGAGCGCGTTAGAATCTATTTCGCCCTCGTTGCGAAGTTTTGAGAGCAACAAAACTTTGTGCGATAAAAATAGCGCGTGGGCTGGGAAATGCGTATTTAGCACGATAGATACGCCCTGCTTGCTTAAAGATTTTAGCGTGTCTAAAATCATCTTTTGATTGGCAAAATCTAAGTTTGATTCTGGCTCATCAAGGATTAAAATCTCTGGCCGTTTGACTAATGCGCGGGCAAAAAGCACCATTTGGAGTTCGCCACCGCTTAGCGAAGCGCAGTTTTTATCGGCTAAATGTGCGATTCCTAGCTCGTGTAATACCTCTCTAGCACGCATAAAATGCTCTTCTTTTGGCTGAAATTTAATAGCATTATTTAGCCCTAGCACCACCATTTCAAGCGCGCTTATAGGCAGGGTTGCACCCTTAATCTGCGCGACATAGGACACTTTATCCCACATAGCACCTCTAAGCTCGGTGATATGTCGCCCTTGCAATAAAATTTCCCCACTGCTTTTCAAAAATCCCAAAAGGCATTTTAGCAATGTCGTTTTTCCCGCGCCATTGCGCCCTAAAATGCTTAAAATCTCGCCTTTTTGAAGCGAAAAACTAATGTTTTTTAAAATGTGCATTTTTTGTAATCCCACAAAACGCCAAAAGCACAAATCTTTGACTTCTAGCAGGGACACTTGAGAATCTCGCCCAGCATTTTGTAAAACATCTTGCGACAAATCATTTCCAAAATCTTGCGCAATATTGTGCTTAGATTCTTGCGAAGTGTCCTGCCTAGATTTTGGCAAGGATTTTGACTCCATAATCTTATTCATAGCTTTATGCCTCCTTTGTTTTTATGCAAAATGTAGATAAAAAATGGCGCACCAATGAGTGCTGTAAGGATTGAGATGGGAATCTCATTTGCGCTAAGCGAGCGTGAGAGCGTATCGATGATGATGACAAAGCCCGCGCCAAGTATGCCACTAAGTGGCAAAAGCCGTGAGCTCTCGCTTCCCACGAGCAATCGCGCAATGTGAGGCACAAGCAATCCCACCCAGCCGATAATCCCGCACAAACTCACGCTCACGCTTACAATAAGCGTGCAAGAGAGGATTACCACTGCCCTCAAGGCGTTTAGATTTACCCCTAGAGATTTTGCCTCCTCCTCGCTTAGAGAGAGGATATTTAGCTTCCAGCGTGCTAAAAACAACGCTACGCAACCAAGACACACTGCGACTACGCCTAATGCAAGCTCGCCACTCCACACTCTTGATAGAGAGCCAAGAAGCCAATAAGTAATGCTAGGGAGCGTATCTTGCGGGTCGGCAAGGTATTTCACAAGGCTTACAAGGCTAGAAAACAGCGCAGAGATGATAATCCCGCTTAAAACCATACTAATGGTGCTAAGTGGGACAAAGCGCGAGTAGCTAACCGCCACGACAAGCACCAAAGAGATGATTCCAAACACAAATCCAAACGCAAAAACGCCAAGCATACTGCACCCAAACATAAGAGCGAGCACCGCTCCAAAGCTAGACGCGCTTGTAACGCCCAAAATATCAGGGGTTGCTAAAGGATTGCTAAAAAGGCTTTGAAACGCGCAGCCTGCCATACTTAGCCCCGCTCCCATAACGATGGCAAGTAGCACACGCGGAGCGCGAAAATCTAGCAGGACAAATGTATCCACTTCGTTATCAAGGCGATTTCCAGCGATTAGTGAGAGTATATCGCTAATATGAACTTCATACCGCCCAATGCTAAGCGCAAATAGTGCAATAAGAAGCACAACAGCAATGCTTAAAATGTAAATGAGAGATATTTTTAGAGTAGAGTAGGGCATTTGCACTCCTAGATTCTAAATTGCGATAACACACATTAGTATTTCCACACATATTTAAGTGTGAAGTTACGACCGGGCTCTACAAGCGGATTAGTAACAGAAAGCGCGTAATTTGCATTCATTCCTGTTACGGGGTTGCGCCCTATGGCATTAAAGACATTAGAGATTCCAAAAATAAGCTCCATATCTTTCAATGTGCTTTTAAACTCCCCAAGTTTTACCCCAGCATACATATCTGTCATTGCATACGCAGCAGTTTTACCCTCTGGATTAGAATCTTGTGGGTCTATGCGAGTTTTTGCACCATAAAACCGCTCCATAACGCTAATATAAACTTTATCAAAGTTAAATTTCAACATTGCATTACCATAAATTGGTGCAATATAGGCTATTGGTTTGTTGTTGGTAATATCGTGTCCATAGTTATAGGCAAGATTGTAGTTCAATTCCACTTTAGAATCTAAAAAGTGATGTCGCCCCTCTAGCTCCGCACCTGTGATATAGGCTCTCCCTACATTTTCGCTGCGTGTGAGATACGCATTGCCCGGATTTCCTCCTGTGATTGCATCGAGTAATGTTTGATTGGTATAGACACGCGTTAATATCATATCGTGGTAATTAGTGAAAAATCCTGTAAGCCCTATAAAATGCTCCCCTGTATTAAAGCGAAATCCGAGCTCTGCAGTTTGGCTGTATTCTGGTTTTATATCAGGGTTTGCGACTACATATCGCGGAGCAGAAGCACCTAAAGACATTCTGCCTGTGCCACCTGGGTCTTGGAAATTATGACTTATATTGATGACATTGCTTAAATAATCTGTGATAAACCACACAGAGCCAAGTGAGCCTGTAACCGCGCCTGTATGCACGGGTTTATCACTAATGGTGTTAAGCAATGCGGCTGGATAGTTCTGCTCTATGCTAGTAAGCGTCTTGCCAAAAGTGGTAAGCACATAGTCTCCTCGTGCTGCAGCAGAAATAATCCAACTATCAAATACTTTGTAATCATCTTTTGCAAATATTGCAAAATCTGTATTGGTGTATTTTCGCACAGCTGTCCTTGATGTGGTAATCCCACCTGTGTTATCGATGATTTCTTGTGCCACTTGTGTGCCTTTTATGGTGCTTTCTATTTCTAGTCCATAATTTACATAGTGTTTTCCAAAGTTCCCATCAAACACCAACCTTGTGCCTACAATGTTGTCATTATAAACTCTTTGATGGATATTGTTTCCGGGCGTGTAGCCGTTTGTCCCACCAGAGCGATAATTCCAAATATCTGTATCCCAATGGCGGTAATGCACATAAAAATTCATAGAATCTGCAAAGCCTAAATTGCTTTTTTCTACCCCAGCGCGAATGTAATACTCTGTGATTGGCACTTCAGCCACAGAGATTCCATAATATGAGCCCGGTGCTGCAGCTACCCCAGCTCCGCCACCTGCGCGATGAGATTCTATATGTGAGTAGCGTCCCTGTGTGTAGTATCTCGTGTGATTTTTGTTTGTGTAGCCAATGTTAAAATCAAGGTTAAAGGTTGTGTAATTGGAGTTTGGGGCTTTTAAATAATTACCCTGACTTCCTGCTGTGAGAGATTGCAAGGGTGTAGTGTAGTCATCACCTTGCCTTGTGCTCGCTCCTATTAGCACATCCCAACCATTACCACCACCCAAAATCTCCGCTCTACCAGCAAAACCATTATTGACACTTTGGTATTCTAGGGCGCGGATTCTCGCTGTTGCGCTAAATTCTTCGCCACCAATGTTGTAATTGCTTCTGCGCGTGCGGAAATTTATCACGCCATTCATCGCATCACTTCCCCATAATGCACTCGCTGCACCACGAATAACTTCGATAGATTCAAATTGATAGGGGTCTAGCACATTGAAATCTAGTGTCGAGCGACCAGAAAAGCGCACACCATCAATCATAATAACCGAACGCGTGTTGTTTGAGTTTTGCCCGCGGATAGTGATTTGTCCGTTGATTCCCCCGCTCCTAGAATACAAAATCCCCGGGACTTGTTCTAGTAAGGCTTGCGGTCCGCCGACACCCATTCTCTCTAGGATTTGAGATTTTTCTACTACGCTTATTGCCTTGCTTTGTAGCTCGATAGGCAGTTCGCTTTGAGAGACTTCAGCAGTTACAGAGCTCTTTTGGAGTTGGACATTTTGCGCAGATTCTCCATTATGAGAATTAGTGTTTAAGTTTTTTTGATGAGCTGAATCTAAGTCAGTATCATCAGCCAAAAGACAAGTAGCAAGTATGCTTGAGAGTAAAATAAGATTGCCCTTATTCATAGTTTCTCCTTTTTAGATTATAAGATTTGTTACTAAACTTTGAAAATGTAACACAAAATTCATATATATATATATATATATATGCTAACTATTTGGGTATTATTGTAACGAAATTACTCAAAAATAGGTTTAAATATCAAAATGAGTAATAAACTAAGAATAAGGAGAAAACAATGAGTATGCAAGCGTGTGCTCCAAGCGATGTCTTGGAAATAACTACAAATGAGGTAAGCGATAATCTCGCTATAAGGTTGAAAGAAGTGTATAACCATAAAGAGATTCTCAAATATGGGAAAGTGGCATATTTTGACACTTATGGTTATGAAAAAGATGGAATCTACAATCACTTTCTTTACAAATGCGCGTTAGAATATAGAGATGTGTATAGTGATTTGGCTGGGTTTGAGTTGCAGAAGTATTGTGCTGTGGTTTTGCCTATGGGCATTGATGAAATAGCACTATGGGAGCATAGAGACAAACTCTATGAGTTTTTGGATAATGGCGGGATTGTAGTTAGCTTTTGTCATAACTACACGGGGATTTTGCCAAATAATGCGGGCTATATAAAAAGCCCCGTAGAAATCCGCGATAGAGAAATACGGCTGACAGGACACGGTCTCACAGAGGGCGTGCGCGAATATGATATAAACTTCCGCAGAGGTGTAAAAGGGTTTTTTAATCGCGGGTATTTTGAGATACCAAAATATCTTTTAGAATCTCAAAACACAAATACACATTGTTATACTGAGCCTTTAGGCGAAGTATCCAAAGAATCTACATTTTCTTGTCATACTGAGGCTTTTGAAAAAAGCCGAATTATCTCAAACTTACAAGATAGAGATATTTCGCTTGCGCTCAATATGACAAACAACGACAGAGATATTTCGGTTTCTAGGAAACCTCAATATAACAATGCGGATACTTCACTAGCTCCGCTCCCTCAATATGACAAAGATTCTATGGATTGCCACGAATTTGCTAACGCAAATTCTCGCAATGACGGATTTCCCCCTCCCATTGCGGAGGGGGATAAAGGGGGTGGGTATAAACCTTTTGAAATCTTTTTGCGCGATAGCGAGGGGAAATGCGTGGGCTATATCGATAGAATCTCTACAAATGGCGTGATTCTCGCCACTGCTGGCGCGGATTTGCTTACCTTTGGCGTGTTTGAAAACAATAGTGCTAGGAGGTTAGGGCTAAATCTGCTAAGCTGGCTAGGAAATGAGCTAAAAAATAGGGAATCTAATCCGTCATTGATAGCGAGCACAGCGCGTGAGCGTGGCAATCCACACGCTACAAATTGTCATACTAAGCGTAGCGAAGTATCTCAAAATAACCAAAACAGAGATATTTCGCTACACGCTACGCGTTTTGCTCAATATGACAACAATTCTGTGGATTGCCACGCCGACAAGTCGGCTCGCAATGACACCCACCCCCACCCAACGGGTTGCGAGGCGTTAGCCAAAGCAAAAACCCCCTCCGCAAGGGAGGGGGTTTTTATGGCTACAACCTCACATTGTCATACTGAGGGCGAAGCCCGAAGTATCTCGGGCAATAATATATCAAATAATCTAGAATCTAGAGATTTTTCGCCTACGGCTCAAAATGACAAAGATAAAGATATTTCGCTCGCGCCCAATATGACAAAGCCTGCCACAAATGCAAGCCAAAGTGGGCGGTTTCACTTTGACATAGAAACCATAAAATCCCAAAAGCCCAAAAATCCCCTACGCAAAAATCCTACGCTAAAAAATGCCATAATCACAGGTGGAGCAAGCTATGAGCGCAACTTTTTCTACAACAAAGACGCAAAATACGCGCATTTTTTTGACAAGCGAATCTACCACAAAGACGCGCAAAATACGGATTTTAGCGGGCTTGATTATATCGTCATCGCTTCTAGGGCAAATCCGCGCTTTTTACTGCCCTGCAAAGAGAAATTTGTAGAGTTTCTAAAAAATGGCGGGAGCATTGTGAGCTTTGGCGAGGTTACGCAGGGATATTTGCCAAATATCGCGTGGAAAGAATATGGCGTGAATTTTTGGTGGTGGCTCTCTCAAGGTGCGGATATGTCCTTTGAGGTGGGCGAGTATGGCAAACGCCTCTTTAGCAAAATGGAGCTTTTCACGGCTAAATGGCACTATCACGGCGCGTTTTATCCGCCTAAAGATTCGCAAATGATTTTGGCAAACGAGCTAAATGAGGCGATAATCTACAAAGATACGAGTTTCAAAGGCGGGCTGTATGTAACCTCTCTTGACCCAGATTTTCATTTGGGGCAGGGCTTTATGCCAAAGACGGAGCCGTTTTTTGATGCGTTTATGGAGTGGATAGAAGAAGATATTTTACATTCTAGAATGTGAAAAATTCGTCTTTGGGTAGTCATTGCAGAGATTTGAGAGTTTGCCACAAGGCACGCACGAGTAGTGCGCTAACCTTGTGTCAAACTCTCAAAAACTCCACAAGCATTACCGCAAAATACTAGAATTTAGGTTTTGTAAATGTGCTTATTTTCTTGTCATTGCGAGCGAGCAGTGGCGAGCGTAGTAATTCACAACCAAAAAAACTACAAAAAGTATTATTGTGGCAATTTGTGATTGTGGATTGCCACGCGTTGCGTTGCAACGCTCGCAATGACGATGTGCATTGTCATACTGAGGGCTTTTAAGCCCGAAGTATCTCTCAACTTCGCAAAAAGAGATATTTCGCTATCGCTCAATATGACAATATGCGACTTAAAAATTAGGTTGGACAAAAAATAGATTGCCACGAAGTCGTGCTGACTTCTCGCAATGACAAACAGGGCTAAAAGTCCAGCTCGCAATGACAAAAAACAATATTACAATAAAGGACAAAACAATGAACACACACAAAAACATACTTTTTGCAATGTTTGCAAATCTTGCATTTATCGCGCACGCCTTTAGTGCGAGTTTCCCGCTGACACTTGTCGATGATGATGGGATAAAAGTAACTATCACAAAAGAGCCACAAAAAATCGCCATAGCAGGGATTTGGCCCCTGCCATCTGTGATGATAATGCTTGATAATAGCGCGAAAAGAATCGCGTATATGCCACAAGCCTCTAAAAACGCGCTTTTGTATTCCTTTATGATAGATTTTTATCCGCAAATCGCGCAAATCCCCACAGGCAATAGCGAAAATATCGAGGAGTTGCTAAACTACAAGCCCGATGTCTTTATCTGTCATAGCGCAAATAAGGCTATTTGCGCGCTTATGCGCAAAAGTGGCGTGCCAACCCTTGCCATAAGCGTGGCAAAATGGGGATACAACTCGCATAAGACTTTGGAGGGGTGGTTTGGGCTAATCGCCCCCCTGCTAGATAAAGAATCTAAAGCAGAGCGGATTTTGCAAGAAATCAAAAAACAAGAGGAACTAGCACAACAATCATACACACAAAATCTACCTTTGCAAAATCTCCCCACACAAAATCCACAAAATCTTAGCGTAAAAAATGCAAAAAACTCTAGCACACATAGAGCGCACACCCAAAAAGAATCAACCGCGCTTCCAAAAGCGATTTTTATCCACACTTATGCAAGCGATGAAAAGCTCGTAATCGCGGGCATTTTTGGCAAGTATTTGCTAGATTTTAGCGGTGGGATTCACGCGCTAGATTCCCTGCGGAGTGCGACTACTTCGATTGAGGAAATCTACAAACTAAACCCTGATATTATTTATATCAACAACTTTACGCCACTTTTGCCAAAGCAGATTTTAGAATCGAAGCGGTGGCAGGGCATAAAAGCGGTGCAACAGAAGCGCGTGTATAAACTGCCATTAGGGAGTTATCGTCCATTTGCCCCGGGCGTGGATTTGCCATTGCTTCTTGCGTGGCTACGAGCACATAACGCAGAATTTATAGAATCTAGTAAAGCAAATTTAGATAGCGCAAAAGAAGTGATAAAAGAGGACTACAAGGCGTATGCAAAGCAATACTACAAAGAAATCTTTGGGCTAGATTTAAATGACGCACAAATTGACAAAATCTTTAATCCCTCAAGCAAGGCTGGGCATTTGGATTAAAATCTACTTGATTAACGCGCTGATTTGCTTGAAATGCTCATTTTTAGATTCTAGCATTGCGCCAAAGAGGAGTGATTCTACGCACGAGATTTTCGCACCACCGCTTCGCATTAGCTCGATAGCGTTTAGGTGGTTTGCTTCTTTGCGCGAGTTTAGCGCGTCTTGCGCTACCCACACGCTAAGCCCTAAATCTAGCGCGTGAAGCACGGTTTGAAGCACGCAGATATGACTTTCAATCCCGCAGATTATGAGGTTTTTTGCCCTGTCTTGTGTATTAAGCTTGGCGATAAAATCCATAATCTCGCCATTGCCAAAAATACTAAAACTTGTCTTTTCTCGCACGCAGATTGTAGAATCTCCTCTGTCAAATTCCACGCGTTTATCGGTGTTTCCAAGCCCTTTTGGATACTGCTCGGTGATAAGCGTGGGAATGCCTAAAATCTGCGCCCCGCGCAAAAGCGTGTTGGTATTTTTGATAAGATTTTGGTAATCAAACATCAGCGGGAGTAGCCTCTCTTGCACATCGATGACTACTAAAAGGCTTTCATTTGGCTTGTAGAGCCCGTATTCAAATGGTTTCATTTCTACACCTTGTTTAAAAAAAATTGCCTTAAAATAAGTTGCAAAACATTAAATGATTGTCTGCCATACGAAGGCTTAAAAAGCCGAAGTATCTCTACATTGCCTCTACGCCTCGCACAAAAATAGAGATATTTCGCTTGCGCTTAAGTATGACAAAATTCAATAAAAACAAAAAGCACCTAAAATCGCGCTTCAATCCAACAATAAATAGCCTGTGCTTTAAATTTTAAAATTTAAAGTTTTGCCACAATCGCCTTGGTATCCCTAGCGATGACAAGCTCTTCATTTGTGGGGATTACGCACACTTTGACTTTAGAATCTTTAGTGGAGATTATCGCTTCTTTGCCACACGCGTTGTTTGCTTCCTCATCGAGCTTCACGCCCAAAAACTCTAAATGCTCCACAATCATACCGCGTATAAATTTCGCATTCTCCCCCACGCCCGCGCAAAAGGCAATCGCATCTACGCCTATCATCACCGCACAATAGCTTCCAATGTATTTTAGCACGCGATATGCAAAGGCAGCGCGAGCGAGTTTCGCCCTCTCATCGCCTTTTAGCTCGGCATCAAGCAAATCCCTAAAATCACTTGATACGCCTGAAATCCCAAGCACGCCAGATTTTTTGTTTAGGATATTTACGATTGCTTTGGTGTTTAGCCCCTCTCTATCGGCGATATAGTCCAAAATCGCAGGGTCTAAATCCCCGCTTCTAGTCCCCATTATAAGCCCCTCTAGTGGCGTTAGCCCCATACTTGTATCCACACATTTGCCGTTTTTTACCGCAGAGATGGACGCGCCATTGCCAAGGTGGCAGACAATGATTTTAGAATTTTTATAATCAAGTCCCAAAAACTCCGCCGTGCGCTGTGAAACATACTTATGGCTTGTCCCGTGAAAGCCATATCTGCGCACTTTGTGCTTCTCATACCATTCATACGGGACGCCATACATATACGCGCGTGCTTCCATAGACTGATGAAACGCCGTGTCAAACACCGCTACCATAGGCGTTTTTGGCATTTGCTCGGAGCAAGCTTTGATACCCATTAAATGTGCGGGATTATGCAGAGGCGCGAGAGCGGAGCAATCCTCGATATGCTTTATCACAATCTCATCAATAAGCACAGATTCTTTGAAATACTCGCCACCGTGCACCACGCGATGCCCGATAGCAGCGATTTCATCTAAAGATTTTATTGCGCCGATTTTTTTGTCGGTTAGGATTTCTAGCACCGCAGAGATGGCGTTTGAGTGATTGACTAGGTTTAGCGTCTTGCTTACTTTTTCTTCGCCTTTTTTGTAGTTTAGCACGCTTCCTTCAAGCCCGATTCTATCGCAGATTCCAGAGGCTAGGACTTTTTCGCTATCGACATTTATGAGCTGAAATTTTAGCGATGAGCTCCCGCAATTTACCACTAATACATTCATTTTTTCTCCTTTTTGTTGGTATGCCTGACACATAGTCTTAACTCAATCTTAAAGGACAAAACATAACAAAAGTAAAAAATAATGTTAATTTATCAACATATTGTGTATAAATTACACAAATTCTACAATAACTTTACTATAAATTTCTATGAGAGATTTTTGGTTTTTGTGTGTATATTCAAACATTTGTTTAAATTCTCCGCTTTCGTGGCAAATTTGGCTAAAAAAAATGTATTACCCTTAGTGGTTTTATTCACTTCGTATTGATTGAGTAAATTTTGGCAAAAATCTGCGTTTATTGTAAAGTCTTAAAATCTGTCTTAATAACTTGGATTATGTTTTTAATCCCCTCTTTTGATTTATGACTAAATTTGCGGTTTGTGTGATGTTGCTTGTAAGATTCTTAAAATATTTGTCTATTTTGTCTTTAATCTGTTCGTGTATGCTAAAAGCTATAATTTGCACTGCCTGTGCTATTTCTTAAAAATTTCGTTAGTTTATAAATGCGGGCTTACCCGCGCTATTATTTATTTAAACAAGAATTTATTTTATCGTTTCTAACCTTTATAAAAAATTCTAAAAATTCCTCGTAGCTTAGTTCTCTTTTTTCTTTGAGAAGTAAAGTTGGTATTGCCCCATTTATAAAACCTATTGTGTATATTGTAGAATTATAAATGCACGCTCCGTCTTTAAATATGGTAACTTCACCTATCATTTTTTCTTTAAAAAGATTGTCTATATACTTTCCGTAGGTTTCTATTCTCTTTTCTTTTTCGCTTTCACTTAGAAAGCATTCGCAATCGTTCCCTATTAGGTTTAGTGTTAAAAATATAAATACTAAAATCCTTTTTTCATTTTGCCTTTCCCCTTATGCTTGGATTATTGCGATTCGTCATTTTCTAAAATAACACGCTCTTTATTTAATTCTCGCCACTCTATAGGTTTCACTTTTGCCATTTTGTATTGAATAGTCAATACTATTTACTGCTGTGGTGATGAGGCTAACCATAATTTCGTTAGTTTCATCACCGTTATGCGCAATACACGATAAACAATGCTGTCCTATTGTTATTGCGCTATTTCATCGCGCCTTTTGCGCTTTGCACGAGTTTATTAAAGCTCTCAATGTCATTTAACGCCATATCGGCGAGAATCTTCCTATCCATCTCGATATTTGCGAGCTTTAGCCCGTGCATAAACTTAGAATAGCTTATATCCTGCATTCTGCACGCGGCGTTGATACGGATAATCCAAAGACTTCTAAAATCGCGCTTTTTTTGCTTCCTGTCGCGAAACGCATAGCACAAACTTCGCTCTAGTTGCTCTTTTGCCTTGCGAAAATGCTTCCTACGCCCGCTATAAAAGCCTTTTGCCTGTTTTAGGACTTTTTTGTGTCGCCTACGGCGCACTATGCCTGTTTTTACTCTCATTGTTTCTCCTTTACCTTTTTTAGGTGTAACTCTTATTTCACGCTTGTGCTTTTGGGCGTATTTATGAGATTATTTCGGCTATTTCGCCCGCGATGAATGACATATTCTATCTTGGCTCATAGCCTCATAAAGCCCACAAACACGCCTCAAAATCCCTGCGCTTATTTTTATTGTTTTTAGAGTTAATCTTGCCCTTTTTGTGCTATTTGAAATTCTGCATTTCGCAACTTAAGGGGGACTTTGACTGAAACTTCTCTTTTTTACTCGCATTTTTTTGTGCATTTTAAAATGTGCAAGCCTTATAAACGCTCCACATTAAGCGATTTATCCACATTGTGAAATCTATGCCACAACGCTACGCTTGGCAAAGTAGATTCTTCACAGAATCAATATTTGCGCTATGCACAAAATGGGGCGATTTTAGTCGCGCTTTGCGCTTGGGCGATTTTTTTGTCAATATATGACTGCGAAACGCACTACCGCGTTTGATAAGATTTTTTTTGCATTTAAATCTTTTTGCCGCCCCGCGATTTGTTTTCATCTTTGGCATTTGCTACCTCCTTTCATAGATTTTTAGATTTCGCGTTTGTGCTTTTTATTCTTTAAGTTTTTCGCATTATTTTTTGAAACAAAACCTGCCATTTTAGCAAATTTATCAAAATTTCACGCAAAATCTAGGCTAAATTCTTAGCCTTAAATCCCGCTTGAAAATCCACAAACTCACTTCGTCTTTCACTTGACTTTCTTAGGCACATACAGCACGGAGAGATACCGCCCCTCTAGCTTTGGCTCTTTTTCTGCTATCGCGATTTCCTCTATCATTGCTGCGACTTTTTTTAGCGTATCAGCCCCAGCTTCAGGGATATTTACCTCGCGCTGTTTTAAAAACACTTTAAACCGCACATGTTTTCCAGAATTTAAAAACTCGATTGCGTGTTTTACTTTGTAGTTGATGTCGTTTTGGGCGATTTGGGTGGAGAGTTTGATTTCTTTGATGTCGATTTGCTTTTGCTTTTTGCGCGCTTCTTTTTGTCGCTTTTCTTGATGATAGCGGAATTTCCCATAGTCCATTACTTTGCAGACGGGCGGTTTGGCATTTGGCGAGATAAGCACCAAGTCCAAATCCTCCCTCACGGCGATTTCTAACGCCTCCCTAGAGCTCATCACCCCATACACTTCGCCACTATCGCTGATACAGCGCACTTCGCTAAGGTTTATTTCCTCATTTATTAGCACTTCTTCTTTACTCAAAGCTCACCCTTTGCAATTTAGATTTTACCATTTCCAAAAATTCTCCTTCGCTTAGATTGTATTGTGAATCCTCTTTTTTTACGCGTCTATCGCGCAATGCTAGCATTTTGGATTCCACTTCGTTTGCACCGATGACTGCGATTAAAGGCACGCGGGCTTTTTCTGCGTTGCGCACGCGCTTTGAGAGGGTTTCATTTTTATCGCTCACTTCGCTATATGCACCGATTTCGCGCAGTTTTCGCTGGATTTCTTTCGCATACGCGTTTTGCTCTTGCCCGATAGGGATAAGCACCACTTGGGTGGGCGCAAGGGCGAAAGGAAACTCCCCGCTAAAATGCTCTGTCAAAATCGCTACAAACCGCTCAAAGCTCCCTAAAATCGCGCGGTGGAGCATCACAGGCCGTTTAGCTTCGTTATTTTCATCGATATATTCTAGCTCAAACCTTTCAGGCAAATTCATATCCACCTGCACCGTGCCACATTGCCATTTTCGCCCTATCGCATCGGTTATCTTTATGTCAATCTTAGGTCCATAAAACGCCCCGCCTCCCTCATCTATGCCGTATTTTATGCCGTTTTTTTCTAGCGCGTTTTGTAGCGCAAGCGTGGCGGATTCCCAAATAGCATCTTCGCCTATGGACTTGCTTGGGCGCGTGCTTAGCTCCATCTCATAGCTAAAATCAAAGGCTTTCATTATCTTATGCGTAAATTCTAGAATCTGATTAACCTCGCTTTCAATCTGGCTAGGCAGGCAAAAAATATGCGCATCATCTTGGGTAAATTCTCTCACCCTCAAAAGCCCGTGAAGCACGCCACTTTTTTCGTGGCGATGCACGATTCCGTATTCATAAAATCTTAGCGGCAATTCGCGGTAGCTTCGCTTGGCACTTTGATAGACTTTGATATGCCCGACACAATTCATAGGCTTTATGCCGTATTCTTGCTCATCGATGGTGGTGAAATACATATTTTCTTTGTAGTTGGCATAATGCCCGCTTTTGCGCCACACATCGCTTTTTAGGATTTCAGGGGCGCGCACAGGCTCATATTCGCGCATTATCAGCGCACGGGTGAGTAGCTCTTCTATTTTGCGTCTAAGCCTTGCTCCTGCGGGTAGCCATATCGGCAGTCCCGCGCCGATTTCTTCATCAAATGTGAAAAGCCCCATTTCTTGCCCAAGTTTTCTATGGTCGCGCTTTTTTGCCTCCTCCATTTGCGTTATGTAGGAATCTAACGACTCTTTATCCGCAAAGGCAATGCCATAGATTCTTGTTAGCATTTGCGCACTCTCATCGCCCCCTAGATACGCTCCTGCGATTTTGGTAAGCTTAAAATGCGCTAAAAGTTTGGTATTTGGCAAATGCGGTCCCCGACACAAATCAAAAAAATCGCCCTGCGTGTAAATCCCAAAGCTATCCCCTGTAATCTTACTCATCACCGCGAGTTTGAGCTCATCATCGGCAAATCTCTCTTGCGCGTCTTTGCGAGTCATCGTGGATTTGGTGATTTCATAGCCTTTTTGGGCGATTTCTTTCATTTTCTTTTGGATTTTGGGCAAATCCTCCTCGCTAATCTTAGAATCTACCTTAAAATCATAATAAAACCCCTCATCTACCACAGGCCCTACAAAGAACTTCGCCTCAGGGTAAAGGCTCTTTATCGCTTGGGCTAGCAAATGCGCGCAAGAATGACGGATAATCTCTAGGGAATCTTTGCTATTGTCAAAATAAATATCCACCCCACCATTTAAAGCACGCTCTTTAATTGTGCAAATATCAAAAATTTCTCCATCAATATTTTTGCCAATAATTGTCTTACTCAAACTATACCTTTAAAATCTCATCTTCTTTGTGTTTTAATGTTTCATCAATTTTTTTAATAAATTCATCAGTAGTTTTTTGCACGCTATCTTGTGTTTTTTTGCTTTCATCTTCGGTGATTTGTTTGTCTTTTTCAAGTTTTTTGATTGCATTGTTTGATTCTTGACGGGCATTGCGGATAGATATGCGTCCCTTTTCTGCCATTGCTTTTGCTTGTTTAGCGATTTCTACGCGTTGTTCTTTTGTCATTGGCGGGAAGTTTAAACGGATAGATTCCCCGTCATTATTGGGATTTGCACCTATATTTGCTTCTAAAATTGCACGCTCAATCTCTTTTAGTAAGCCCTTATCCCAAGGCGTTATGAGAATCGTGCTTGCATCTTGGATAACTACTGAAGCCATTTGATTAAGCGGGGTAGGGTTACCATAATAATCTGCCTTTACACTATCGAGCTGAGCAGCACTCACACGCCCACTACGAAGCTGAGAAAACTCCTTTTTAAGAGCGTTGAGAGATTTTTCCATATTTTCTTTGGTTTGAGCTAAAATTTCATCAGTTTGCATTATTTTCCTTACAATTTTATGGTGCGCTAGGAGCGGTTGGCGCACTTGGAGCTTGATTTTGTGAATCTTGTGAGAACGGATTGAACTCATCAGTAACCTTTAATGCGTCTTCAGCTTCTTGTCCAGCAGAGGGTTGCAATGTGCTTGGGATAGTAGAATCAAGTCTATCTGTAACGCTTGTTTGTTTGTTATGGATATAAGCAAGAGCAATGGTATTAGCGATAAATAATAATCCAAGAAAAAGTGTGGCTTTAGCTAAAAATCCAGCAGGTCCCTTTGCGCCAAACATACTTTCATTGCTTCCACTATATGCGCCTAGCCCGATACTTGAGCTTTTTTGTAGCAACACCACAATGGTGATAAAAATCGTCAAAACGATTTGAATGACAAGCAGAGTATTTGCCATATTTCTTACTCCCTAAAATAAAATTTTATATAAATCAAACAAATATGCTAAAATCGCACATTTTAGCAAAAAAATCTTTAAAAATTACTAAGAATCTATAAGTTTATCCCCCACTTTTAATCGAACTCCCAAAAAATATGTCGTAATATCCATTGGAGTTTTTGAGGGAGCTTGGACTTTACTAATCTCTAAACTTCCACACTCACAGCCAACAACTACACTTTTTGGCAAGATTCTTAGAATCTGTGCGGGCGTGAAGTGTCCCTGTGTGTCAAAACTTACAATTTCTAAAATCTTTAATCCATTTTTTGCAAAAATACTAGGCCAGCCTTTGAATGCTAAATATTTGCGATAAATTGCCTCTGCATTATCAAAGCAAATTTCTCCATCGCTTTTTTTAATCTTTTTACAATAGCTTGAGTCTGCATTGCATTGTGGTAATGGGAGAATCTGCTTTTCTTTTTCAAAGTCTTGTAAAAATTGTTGCAAGATTTGAGCACCCTTGATTGCGAGGGTATTTGCAAGTTCTTCGATGTTTTGATTGGTATTTTTAACAAAGCTCATACCCAAAATCGCTCCGCTATCAAGGCTTTCTTCCATTTGCATAACACTTATGCCAAAAAATTTTGGATTTGCCATAATCATTTCTTGTAATGGACTTGCTCCACGCAAATGAGGCAGTATAGAAGCGTGGAGATTCACACACGGGGCAATGTCTAAAAATTCTTTTGAGAGAATTTGCCCATACGCCACGACTACGATGATTTCTGGGTGCAATCCCCGCACGCTATCTAAAGTCTGTGCGCTAATGCGCTCGGGTTGTAAAATGGGTAAGTTAGGAATCTTAGAGAGTAAAAAACTCTTTGTCTCTGGGGGTTTAAGTTCTTGTTTGCGTCCAAATGGCTTATCGGGTTGAGTAAGCAACCCCACGATAGTGTGTTGCGTGTTTTTTAGTAACTCTTCAAACACTACTTTAGCAAAATATGGCGTTCCAGCAAGCAAGATTCTCAAATTTCATTCCTTATATTGTCCAATTTCCAAAAAGCGTGCCACTTCGTTGCACTCCATTAAGCAAAAATTCTTGTGTAATTTCTAATTTATCACCATTGCTTAGAAACATTGATTTTTCCCGCTCTATGAGGTATTGTGCAGCGATAAGTTTTGTTACAATTCCGCCTGTGGCGAACTCTGCATTTGGATTTTGTGGAGCTTGCAAATCTTTAGAATCTATGTGAGTGATATGGGGTAAAATTTTGGCATTTGGATTTTTTGTGGGATTATCATCGTAATATCCATCAATGTCGCTTAAAATCACCAAAATTGTCGCGTCAAAAGAATGCGCTACATACGCACCGAGCCTGTCATTATCCCCGATAAATTCACTTACCGAAGTAGAGTCGTTTTCATTGATAATTGGGAGCACATTATGCACCAAAAGCGTGTCTATACAATCTTTAGCGTGCTGTATTTGTGTTTGGGAATCAAAGTTATACTTTGTCAGCAAGACTTGAGCGACTTCGATACCAAATACACCAAATTCATCGCGGTAAATCTGCATAAGTAGAGGTTGTCCAATGCTTGCTAATGCTTGTTTGTTTGGCATTGAGTGTTTGTCTATTTTTATGCGAGTGTATCCTGTGGGTGTAGCACCAGAACTTACCAAAATAACATCATATCTGGCGCGTAGAGATTGTATGAGATTCACAAGTTTGGCGATTTGGGTGGTTTTGATTGTCTCTCCATCTGAGATATTTGAGCCACCGACTTTGAGCACGACACGAGGTTTATTCATTCTATTTCCTTAATTTTTAACGATATAAACTTTGTATTATACATAATCAATTAAGATTCTATAAAATATTTAAAACAAAATAAAGAGAATCGTATGCTAAAACTCTCTCGCACAAATGCGTGGATAATGCTTTTTGCCGCTATTGGCTTAGAAATCTGCGGGCTTAGCCTGCTAAAAGTCTTTGAGGCAAATCCTATCTTAGGCAAAGTCATTTTAATCGCGCTAATGAATCTCTCATATTTTCTTATGTCGCTTACACTGCGACAAATCGCTGTGGGCGTGGCTTATGCCACTTGGGAAATCATCGGTGGGATTGGCGTGCTACTTGTTAGCTTTGTGTTTTTTGACCCCGTTTTGACCACCGAGCAGTATTTTGGCATTGTCATAGGTTTTGTGGGGATTATTTGCATAATCTTAGGCGAAGAGCATAGTGAGGAATCACCGCAAGAATCACATAAAGATTTTAATCAAATGCAAGAATCTAGCCTAAAATCTAGCGCGGAGGCGAAATCTGTGGCGGATTTTAGCGCGGGTTTAGATTCTACTATGGAATCTAGAGCGGATTTTGGTGCAAAATCTCACACGGATTTTAGTCTAGATTCTCAAGCAGATTCTAAGAAGGGGCGCAAATGATAGCATTTTTGTTAGTTGCACTCTCTGGCTTGCTAGATGTGTTTGCAAACCTCGCACTAGCGAAATCAAATGGCTTTAAGAATCTAAAATGGGGGATTTTGGCGTTATTGCTTGTAGATAGCGTGTTTTTGTTTTTGGCATTTGCGCTTGATTTGGGAATGGAGCTTCCTGTGGCTTATACTTTGTGGGGAGCGATAGGGATTTTAGGCACGGTAGTTGGGGGGTATTATTATTTTGGACAAAAGCTAAAACCCATTGGCTTTGTGGGAATCGTGCTTGTGCTTATCGCGGTGTATTTGCTCCATTTTGCGTAAGATACTATCGTTTGTGTCATTACGCTTCTTTTATCCATAAAATCAAAGGAGTATAAATGAGATTTTGCAAGAAATTACAAAGCACATTGTTTATATTGCTTCTTGCAAACTTTGGCATTATATCCGTAGCCTTTGGCTTAGATACAGATTCTTTGCGACAAAAGCGAGACATTATAAATGGCTCTTTTGTCAAACAAACACACACTGATATGCTATATAGTAATACCATATATGAGGGCAAGGGGCGCATAAGTGGTGTGTTAGTGTGGAGAACTGGCGTCATAGCAGATATGGAAGGTTGGGGATTTAGAGAGCTATTGTTTGTGCCTGATAGAAATAGCGTGTTTAATGATGATTATTTAAAATTTACGCTATGCAGAAGTGATGATGAAAAGCACTCAACAAAACACCATTGCCTAAATGACAATATAAACGCAGAATTATCTCACGCATTGGGAAAAAATTGGCTTGAAAAATATGCCTTGTCAGATTTTATGGTAAGGGCAGAAGTGGATATTGCTAATCATAAGAATTTTATGACAGATTGGATAGAGGGTGGCATAGATTATGTGGATTTCAAAGATTTAAAATTGCATTATGACATACATATTGACTATTGGCAAAACAATATAAATCAACTTTTTGAAAATCCACTCGCAGAGCCAAAAATTATGATAAAAATTTTAAGGTATGCCTCCAAAGATTCTTACATAAACTTACGCGAATCGCCAAATGGCAAGATTCTCTATGCGATACAAAAAAATGAAGTTGCGACATACAAAAAGACGCCCGATGAAGAGTTTGGAATATTATTTTGCAAAATGACAGAATCTAGCGCAAACAAAGGTAGAATCGTATTTTTAGGCAACGATTCTGCTAATCCTAAATGGTATAAAGTCGCCTATATCCCACCAAATGCAAAGGATACAAGAGAGGCAATCTATGGTGTGATTCATAGCTCCCAAGTGGGGTTTGAATGCGGAGAGTAAGATTTTAGCAAAGCATTAAAGAGCTACAATCTCAATCCAAAAGCGCGAGAATGAAGCGGATTTAGATACAATTCACGCGAAATCTAAAAAAATATTAAGGTAGCGAAAAATGAAAAGCACATTGTTTATATTGCTTATATGCTTTAGCATTGTATCCGCAGGGAAAATAAACAACCCAAAATTTGATGATATGCTAAAAGGCGATATGAGTTATTTTAGCGCATTGCAAAAAAGCCACACTGAAAATACCAAAATAATGTATAAAGGCGAAATAACGCTAAATGGTGTGCTTGAATGGCACGAATACCAAGATGAAGTGGATATGTATTGGCGTTTAATCTTTTTCCCAGACAACCCAAAGGCTTTGCCACGATTATCAAGCTATGACAATCAATTTGGCGTTGTATTAGTGGATACTTTGCAAAAAAATACAGAATTTCAAAAAAGTAGCTTTGTGCAACTAAAAAATATTTTGGGAAATAAAGTGGATAAAAATGATGAGTATATTTTTGGTGGCATTGCCGTGCGCGTAAATATCACTTTGCAAGATTATTTTATAGAGACAAATGTAGATAGCGATAGCGATTCACGCTACTTTGCAAATATGAAAAGTCATTCCGTAAAAACATTAGGCGACATAAGAAAATGGTATATTAACAGAATAGAACTTCCTAGCGAATATATGCTATCCTACGCTTCAAAAGATTCTTACATAAACTTGCGCGAATCGCCAAATGGCAGGGTATTAAATCAGATTTTAAAAGAGAGCATTCACTCGCGTTGTGCAAATGATTTTAATGATATAACAAAAGGTTTTATTATATTTTTAGGCAAAGACTCTGCCAATCCAAAATGGTATAAAATCGCCTATATCCCACCAAACGCTAAAGACACAAGAGAGGCAATCTATGGCGTGATTCACAGCTCACAAGTGGGATTTGAATGCGGTGAGTAAGATTCAAAGTTAGAATCTCAATCAAAGCAAGATTTTTAAAAATCCCACACGAATCCGCACTTATTTATTCACTCCAGCCTTTTTCTTTGCGCTATAAATCTCTACTTCCCACCGATTTACGCAACCTTTGTATTCATCATACCCTTGCGCGTATTTTTCATCGCAATCATCGCTTTGACAAGCGACATATTTATCATAATTTTTTAGATATTTGTAAGAGCAGCCTTTGCCACTATAAGCCTCTGCATTGTCATAATCCCCGCGCTTAAAATAATCTCTAGTGATACTCAAACACGCATCGCCAAACTCCAATTCACAAGCCTTTTGCAAAAATCTTTGCGCCTTTTTGGTGTCTCTTTTTGCGCCGTAGTTTTCCCAATCAAGACTACTATAAAATCCATATAGCTGATAGCAGGATTTGCCGTCATTTTGGGCGCATAGCTTTTCGCGCGTGGGATTGACTTTGTCGCAAAATGACCCAATGTCATAATAGTAACCATCGCACAGCATTCCATAGTAATACAGCGATTTTTGGCTATCTTTGGCGATTCCTAGCGATTTGTCGCCATTTTCATAGATTTTTGCCAAATCCTCGCAATTATTATTTGGATTATCTCCTATATGCGTGTGGCAGAGTTTATCGGCGTAGTGAATGTATTTTGGGCTATTTGGTGCGATACCCATTTTTTCATCGCCCTTTTTGTATATATCTACAACTTCCCAGCAGTAATCCTCAGTCCTTGTATAGCTATCATCATTACAGACTTTATCCCACGCTAATTCGGCTTTTGAGAGATTTTTAGGCACACCTAACCCTCGCGCAAACATTCTCCCCAAAACATAGCACGATTCGTTTTCATCAATATCGCTCTCCAAATCACAATCGCCCTCCAAATAGCCTCTAGCTTTGTCGTAGTCGCCTTTATAATAATAAAATACGCCAAGTTTTCCGCAACCCATATTATTTTTGCAATCATTGATAAATGCCTTTTCATAAAAGTCATCTTGCGCTTCACAAGCCTTTTGCAGTCCAAAATGACAAGCTTTTGAATGATATTTTTCTACTGATTCAAATTGCATTGAACCGCTTGAAATTTCAAAGCCATATACTTTGTGCGATTGCGCCCAAAATGCGCCTAACTCAAAACAAGCCTGTGCTTCATCTGCTTCACAAGCCCTCTCTAACTTTTCAAATGCCTCATCTCTTTCATCACAAGCCATTTTTCCATTTGGCAATGTTTCATCATTACGACATTGCGATTCTAGCTTTAATAATTCATCGATTGTCTTGCCCGTATATGCGCTCTTTTGCGTGGCATCATCGTTGATATTGTCCGTATATGCAAATATTGCAAAACCCACGAAACCTATGAATCCCAAAATTGCGAATCCAAAAATCAAAGAATTTTTATTTTGCATAATTTATTCCCCATTTTTTCGCTTGTAGCAATAAACTTGCGTCTTAACCACCTACACATTAAACCGAAAGTGCATTACATCGCCGTCTTGGACGATATAGTCTTTGCCCTCGCTTCGCATTGCGCCCGCTTCTTTTGCCTTTGCCTCGCCTCCGTATTTGATAAAGTCATCATAGCTAATCGTCTCCGCACGGATAAAGCCTTTTTCAAAGTCGTTGTGGATTATGCCTGCGGCTTGCGGGGCTTTGCTCCCTTTTGCTATCGTCCAAGAGCGCACTTCTTGCACGCCCGCAGTAAAGTAGCTAATAAGCCCGAGTTTTTCAAAGCCTAAGCGAATGATTTGCTCTAGCCCAGATTCTCCCACGCCTAGCTCACGCAAAAATTCTGCCCGCTCTTCCTCGCTTAGCCCCACCATTTCCTCTTCGATTTTAGCGCATAGCTTTATCGTTTCAAAGCCGTTTTTTGTGCCATATTCACGCACTTTTTGCACATATTCATTCTCATTTGCTAGCTCGCCCTCACTCACATTCGCACCATAAATCACCTCTTTTGCACTTAAAAATCTTAGCTCTTTATTTAAAATCTCATATTCTTTGCTTGCAGATTCTGCGAAACTTCTCGCAGGATTATTCCCCTCTAAATGCGCTAGTAACGCCTTTGCACATTCTAAAATCTTTCCTGCGTCTTTGCTTGCTTTTGCCTCGCGCTCTAACTTCCCCACTCGCTTTAGCAAGGTGGCAATGTCGGCTAAAACTAGCTCTAGCTCGATGATTTCTATGTCGCCTAGCGGGTCGATACGATTCTCAATATGCGTAATGTCAGAATCTTCAAAACACCGCACGATATGCAAAATCATATCCGCTTCTTTAATGTTTGCTAAAAATTGATTGCCAAGTCCCTCGCCCTTGCTCGCCCCGCGCACAAGCCCTGCAATATCGACAAACTCGATTTGAGAATGCAAAATCCGCTGTGGATTGACAATTTTTGCTAGCTCATTTAAGCGCGTATCAGGCACTTCGACAATGGCTTTATTTGGCTCGATAGTGCAAAATGGATAGTTTGCGCTTTGGGCATTTTGTGCTTTTGTCAGCGCGTTAAAGGTGGTGGATTTGCCGACATTTGGCAAGCCCACTATGCCTATGCTAAGTCCCATTTCACGCCTTTATTTGGATTTTTTGGGAGGGGTTTTTGGCTGTTTTGATAAGGGCTTTACTTGCTTAGAGTTGCGCGCAGGCAATTTTTGCTTAGAATCTTTGGCGTAATTATCTAAGATAAATTCCACTCCCGCTCTAACGCCAGCCCCGCTCGCACCATAGGGGTTTATATCCCACTCTTTCTCTACAAACGCAGGTCCAGCAATGTCGATATGAAGCCATTTGTCCTTATACTCATCGCGGATAAACTCGCCCAAAAACATTCCAGCACTTATCGCCCCGCCATAGCGCGAAGAGGCGGCATTGCTGACATCGGCGATTTTGGATTCTATGAGTTTGCCTATGTGGCGGTTAAATGGCAGGCGTGCGACTAGCTCGCCACTTTTTAGCGCGGATTTTTCAAACTCCTCTTTGAGATTCTCATTATAGCCCATTATCCCGCTTGTATATTCGCCTAGCCCCACTACGCACGCCCCTGTGAGTGTGGCAAAATCAATCAGCACATCAGGCTTTAAATCCTGCGCGTAAGAGAGACAATCAGCAAGGACTAATCGCCCCTCTGCGTCCGTATTTTTGACTTCGATAGTAACGCCCTCACGCGAGAATAACACATCATCGGGCTTATAGGCATTGCCTCCTATCATATTTTCAGCCGCCCCGATAATCCCGTGAATCTCATAATTTACTCCCAGTTGCGCAGCGATATTTAAGATTCCAATTACTGCACATCCTCCGCCTTTATCAGCTTTCATCGTTGTCATATAATCCGCTGGCTTTAAGCTAAGTCCTCCGCTATCATAGGTTAGCCCCTTGCCTACAAAAACAATTTTTTTGGCATTTTTATTTTTTGGCTTATAGTGGAGGTGGATAAGGTAGGGTGGATTAGTCGAGGCTTCATTCACAGCGAGATATGCCCCCATTTTTTCCTTAATGAGAGCTTTTTTATCTAAGATAGTGCATTTAATGTCAATGTCTTTTGTCATTTTAGTGCAAAAATCAGCGAGATACTTTGGTGTGGCGACTTGAGGTATTGTATTGACCAAATCGCGCACCATATTAAGATTTCTTGCTATGATATGTGCTTTTTTGGCGAGATTCTTAAGTGTGGGTTGTGCGAGTTTTTTACTTGGGCTTATAAATATTTTTTTGTAAGTTTTTGGCTTCTTTTCACTTTTATATATTGCACAATCATAATCTCCTGCTAAGATTCCAAGCATTAGTGCATAAGTGAGATTCTCATCATCAAAGGAACGAATGCCTATACTTTCGTATTTAAGCGTCTTAAAATACTTGCTTATGCCAGCTCCAGCTTCACGCACACTATCGCAATCCACGCTTTCAAGCACAATGAGAAGTGTTTTTTTGGCTTGTAAGAAAAACTTTCCTTTACCTTCAAATCCTAATGCTTTTGCTTCTTTGAGTAGCGTAGATTCTACTTTCTTGCTGATAAACTCTACTTGCGCTTGCGTGTTTTTATTTTCTGCTATTTGTAGTTCAAACATAGCGTTATTGTGTAATTTCATTATTGCTCTCCTTTTGTAGTTTTTTATCTATGCGCCTTGTTTGTGTGTGAAAATACCAAAAAACTCCTCCACCAATGCAAATAGCAAGCGGAATAAGTAAATATGGGTGATTCTTAAACCAATCAAGCACAAGAAAAATTTCCTCACCAAAATACCAAGTGAGTAAAATCGTAATTGCCGCCCAAACTTGCGCACACAAAAAGTTGATAATACAAAACTTTAGCGCGCTATATCGTGTAGTGCCGATACTCATTGGGATAATGGTGCGCATACCATACATATATCGTTGGATAAAAATAATGCTCCATCCATATTTTTGCAATAAAAGATGAGCAAGCGCAAATTTACGCCGTTGGCTTTCAAAATTCTTTTGAATGCTTTTGCGGTTAAGTCGCCCGATGTAAAAATAAATTTGGTCTCCCGCAAAGCCACCGAGCCCAGCGATAAAAATGGCAAGCCATAGAATCATTTTGCCATCGTGCACTGCTAATCCAGCAAAGATTAGCCCAAGTTCTCCCTCCAAAATCCCCCAAAAAAACAAAATCACATATCCCCATTGTTCGACATATTCTTCCCATAGATTCTTAATAAACTCCTCTAATGAGAATCCTGAATTTTGATACAAGATAAATAGGGTAATTACAGCAATGGCTAGCAATATCCAAACAGCGAATTTTTTGGGTTGTGAAGTGATAAAATCCTTTGTGCTTTGAGTGATTTTTGCAATATCCATTTGCTTACTTTAATCCTTAATTTATGCTCAAATTTCTAACGCGCTAAAAACTCTTGTATGTTCTTGGAGTTTTTTTGCTCCACCGAGTTCTACAAGGTTAAGCAGGAAGCACGCCTCAATGCACTGGGCATTAAGTGATTTAATGAGATTGAGGCTTGCTAGTGCCGTGCCACCTGTGGCTATTAAATCATCGACAAGCACCACGCGTGCATCTTTTTTGCTTTTAAACGCATCAATGTGAATCTCAATTTCATCAAATCCATATTCAAGTGCGTATTTTTCACTGACTGCCGTGCTAGGGAGTTTTCCCTTTTTTCGTATGGGGACAAATCCTATTTTAAGGGCATTTGCTAACGCCGCACCAAAGATAAATCCCCGCGCTTCAATACCCACGATAAAATCGATGCGCTCATTTTCATATCGCGCTTTAAGAGATTCTATAAACTCACCAAAAACCTCCCCATTGCCTATCATTGTGGTAATATCATAGAATAAAATCCCAGCCTTTGGGTAATCTTTAATTGTTCGTATAGAATCTTTGAGTTTTTTGCTATCCATTCTCTCTCCTTAAAATAAAAGCAATATTCTAGCGAAAATTTAGAGTAATGCTTCAATTTTTTGCTCTAACTCTTTAATGCGTGATTTGTATTTATCAGTTTCGATTCTGTATTGTGAGTTGCGTGCTTTTAGGAGTTTGACTTCATTTTTGAGCGCATTCATTTCTTGTTGCATATTATCGATATTTCCTAATGCGCGTTGGAGTTGAAGCTGGTGCTTACGCACAAGCACTTCTGCTTCGCTTAGTGTGAGTTTCATCGAGGCGGAGTTGCGCTCTTCCTTGCGTGCCACACTTTTGTAAAAAAATGTCCTAATAATCATATAAAGCAAAAAAAGGATAAAACCTGCGAGGAAAAACCATCGCGCAAGAATACTCTCTCCCATATCAATCCTTTGTGTGTAGTTTTTTTATTCTATCAATATGTCTGCCACCCTCAAACTCTGTGTGCAAAAAAGCATTAAGTATGCCAACTAATGTATCCTTTGGTGTGATTCTCGCGCCAAGACATAACACATTAGCGTCATTATGCGCTCTTGAGAGTTCTGCCATTTGAGAATCTTTACAAAGCGCAGCACGAATGTGTGTGTATCGATTTGCAGCAATGCTCATTCCAATGCCACTTCCACAGATTAAAATCCCTTTTGTTTGTGGATTTATGGATTCACAAAGTTCCTGTGCGTAATCAGGGTAATCTACGCGCTCATTTGAATGCGTGCCAAAGTCGCGCACTTCGTAGCCTTGTTGTGCGAGAATCTCTTTGATATATTCCTTTATTTCATATCCTGCGTGGTCGCAAGCAATGCAAATTTTCTTTTCTTCCATAATACATTCTCCCTTTAATGTAAGAGCATTTCCTTTAAAGTTCCTTAACGCCCATTGGAACTACAACTTTTTTATTCTCTTGTATTGTTTGAGCAAGATTATCTAATCCATTAGTTCCTTTAAACATTCGCTCCCAACGGACAATATAACGCTTTTTCTTATCCATATCTGCACCCATTTCTTCGCTATTTGCACGATTGATACTAAAGTAAATAAACCAAGGTTTTCCCACAATGTCCTTGTATGGCACACTACCAAAAAACCTAGAATCAAAACTATTGTTGCGATTATCGCCTGTCATAAAGAAATTGTCTGGTTCAATTTTGATATAAAAAAATGTTTCTCCATTCTGTGTGTGTTTGCTCATTTTTGTGTCTATGCCCTTTGGACTAAGCATTTCCTCATAAGTAATATTTTTGACTAAGACAAAGTTTTGTGCTTCCTCATCGCTAAAGGACTTTTCAAACAAATCACAATCCGCGCGCATATCTGCATCTGAGATTTTTATCTCACCTTGTGCGCAGACTTTTTTGTAAAACTTCATAGCTTTTTCATCGTAAAAATATTTTGTTCGCGCCGCAGGGCGAGTGAATGGATTTACATCGTCTTTATGCCAAAAAACTTCTTCATACATTATTCCGTTGAATTGCTCAATAAATGGGTCTTTGATGAAAGTTTTGCCAAAAAATTCTCTTTTTTGTGCGTGAGGATACATTTTTGAAATTTCCTCATCGCCACCATTTGGGCGTAAAAAATAGCCTTCTTTGGTAAAAATCACTTCATCGCCACCCACGCCATACACACGCTTAACATAATGTGTTTGCTCAATAGGAGGGATAAACACTACCACTTCGCCTTTTTTGGGTCGCTCTCCCTCGATGATATGTCCATTGCCACGAAAGTCTGGCATAAGCACAACATCAAAATACGGGGCTCTAGGAAGCGGTATCCCATAACTGAACTTTTTAACAAAGAGAAAATCTCCCTCTAAAAATGTCCCAACCATTGAGCGAGTAGGGATTGTAAAGGCTTGAGCGAAAAAGAATATTAACAAGAGTGCTAAAATTATCGCTCCCGTCCAAGTCGAGCAAAATTCCCATAGAGATTTTAAAAGTTTCATTTGCTAATCCTTTAATGATGAAGTTTTGTGTGAGTTTATAGAATCTTGCGCCATTTGAGTGGCTTTAAGTGTGTTTTGTAACAATGAAGCAATCGTCATTGGTCCAACTCCACCCGGCACAGGAGAGATAAAACTACATTTTTTTGCCACATTATCAAAATCTACATCTCCTACAAGTTTGCCAGAATCTAAGCGGTTAATGCCAATATCTATCACAACTGCACCTTGTTTTATCATTTCTGCTTTGATGAGATTGACCTTTCCTACGCCGACACAAACAATATCAGCGTTTTTGGTATAAAGACTTATATCTTTAGTAAGGATATGACAAATGCTTATCGTTGCTCCAGCATTAAGCATAAGTGTCGCTAGTGGCTTGCCAACGATATTGCTTGCCCCTATGATAGCGACATTTTTACCACTCACTTCAATGCCATAATGTGCGAGCAAATTCATCACGCCTAATGGTGTAGCTGGCGCAAAAGATTCTAACCCTGCACTTAAACGCCCAATGTTGTAAGGATTAAACCCATCAACATCTTTATGAGGAGCGATAGATTCTAAAATTGTCGCACTATCTATGTGTTTGGGAAGTGGAAGTTGAACTAAGATTCCATTGATTTTTTCATCAGCGTTAAGTTTATGAATAAGTGCCAAAAGTTCTTTTTGTGTGGCATTTTTGGTGAGTTCAAATTTTAGCGAATAAAATCCAACGCGCTCGCACGCCTTTTGTTTCATATTGACATACGCCTTGCTTGGTGCATCATCGCCCACTAAGATGACCGCAAGCCCGGGTTTTATATTACTAGCACTTAGGGTGTTGATAATGTCTTGTTCGATTTTTTGTGCGAGAGGCTTGCCCTCTAGTAAGGCGTATGATGAGCTTAGAGATGAAGATTGCGACATATATTTCCTTAAATGTAAAGTGTTTTGTATTTTTAGGGTTTTGTTTTGTGATTATAGTATAATAAGATTTGTAAAATACAAAATTTGGTGGCTTTTAGTATGAAAAAATTTCTAACTTTTTTTTTAGTTAGTGTGGCAGTGGCGTTTTTTAATACTACAAATGCCCAAGAAAACGATGATGGATTGGATTTAATTTCAGCAAAAGATGAAGACCTTGATGTGCTCTCAAGCGCAAGAAGCAACCAAAATGAGGACTTTGAGGGGCTTATCAGCTATTTTGAGTATGGAAAAAACCTCTATGAGAATCCGCGTGGTATCGGATGCAATAAGTGCCACGGAGCGCAAGGGCAGGGCAGTGTAATAGCCAACTACACACACAAGGGTGTTGATAAGATTCTTAGTGCGCCAAGTATTAAAACACTATTATATGAAGATTTTATTGAAGTATTGCAAAATCCCAAACAATCAAGCGTTATGCCAAGATATTATCTTACACAAAAAGAAATTGAGGCAATTTATCACTATGTAAAAGAGCAAAGCAACAAACAAAGTGAATGATATTTTCTTATTTAGATTGCAACTTAGTATTTGTTTAGAATCATTACTTACTTAGTGCAAAATTAAGAAAATTACGCTACAATTATTTCTCGGTATTTTTGATATAAGGCATAATGTATGAGAGTAAATCTAGATAATGACGAAAGCAATAATGGCTTAGAAGATGGCTTAGATTTTGGAGCACTTCTTAAAGAACACGAAAACGCTACAAGTGGCGAGATACAAGTAGGAAAAATAATCCAAATAAACGATGAGTTTGCGATGATTGCTCTTCCTTATAGTAAGGTTGAGAGTAGGCTTCCTGTTAGTGAAATCAAAGATAAAAATGGTAGCCTTTTGTTTAAAGAAGGCGATGAGATAGAAGTCTATGTAGAAAGAGGCAGGGTATCTCACCAAAAAGTAATGCGGACAAAGCGCACCGCACAGAAAATCAAAGAGCTTGGCAACGAGATTCTTAATAGGGTTATTGAAGCAAAAGTTATCCAAAAAAACAAAGGTGGCTTTGTGATGGATTATGACGGGATAGATGTGTTCTTACCGCGTAGGGAATCTGCCTTTAAAGAGGGACTTAAGGTTGAGGATAAAAGCTATAAGGTTATGGTTACAAAAATTAGCGAGGAGAAAAACTCTATCATCGTTTCACGCAAAAAGTTTTTTGACTTTGAAAAAAATAATAGAAAAGCAGTAGTAGAGCGATTGTTAAGTGGCGATAAAGTGGTGAAAGCACGCGTTAATAGCACGACTACATTTGGTGTATTTGTAGATATTGATAATGTTGAGGGGCTTATCCATTATACAGAATTAAGCCATAAAGGACCTGTAAATCCACAAAAATACTTTAAAGTCGGTGATGAAGTGGAGGTGAAGATTCTAGGATATGATGAAGAGAAAAAGCGACTTACGCTTTCGTTAAAAGCGTTGATGAGCGACCCTTGGCAAGAAATTGGCAATACGCTAGAAGTCGGTTATGCGATTAAAGTTGTGGTTACAAATATTGAAGAGTATGGTGCGTTTGTGGATTTGGGTAATGATATTGAGGGATTCTTGCATATTTCAGAAATCTCTTGGGATAAAAATATCAAGCACCCTGCAGATTACTTAAAAATTGGACAAGAAATTGATGTGGAGATTATTGAGATTGATTTGGTTAATAAACGCTTGCGCGTATCACTCAAAAAACTCTTACATAAACCTTTTAGTGCTTTTGCCAAAGCACATAAGGAAAATGAAACAATCACAGGCAAAATTGTTACTCTTACAGATTTTGGTGCATTTATCAATCTTGGCGCGGTTGATGGGTTATTGCATAACGAAGATGCGTTTTGGGAGCGTGGATTGCGTTGCAAAGATACATTTAAAGTCGGCGATGAAATAGAAGTAAAAATCGTAAGGATTGATTCCGCGAACGAAAGAATTTCTCTAAGCAAGAGACTTTTAAGTGATTCTCCAGCTAAAGCGTTTGCTAAAAAGCACGGGATAGATTCTATTGTTGAGGGAGTCATTATGGACATCAAGGATTTTGGTGTGTTTATTGAGGTTGATGGCGTGGAAGTGCTCGTCAAAAATGAAGATATTCCAAAAGACCAAGTCGAAAATCTTAAAAAAGGAGATACTTTAAAATGCGCTATATATGCTATTGATGAGCGTAATAATAAAGTCCGCGCTTCTGTCAAACGACTAGAACGCGTGCAAAATAAAGAAAACCTTAAAGCGTTTAATCAAGCAAATAAAGAAAGCCAAACAATGACTTTAGGAGATAAGATTAAAAATAAATTTTCTTAAGGTGTTTGAATGAAGAAAGTTCTCTCCAGCATAGGAATTGTATTTTTTCTTGTTGCACTTGGGAGTGTAGCGGCGTTGGTGTATTTTAAGACGGATTTGATAAACCCCAAAGTCAAGCCAAGAGAATACCCAGACGCCCAAATCCCCGTGTCTAATATCACACGCGATAGCGTGTGGTTGGAGAATTTTGGTGTAGATTCTAAAGATAGCTTTCAATATCCTGCCACAGAACTTTTTGTGAAGTTTGATTTTTTAAATGGCGATGAGCAAGATATAATGCGTAGCATTGAGATTACAGGACTTGATGAGTATAAGTTTTTTTGCGTCTCTCAAGTGCTAAAACAAAATCGCCTTGATAGCACTTATTATAAAAGTGGCAATGCCTTAAAATTGCTCGTATTTATCAACGATAAAGCTAAATTAGAACGATTATTGGCAGATTTACAATATTACAGAATCCAATATGTAATGAAATAAACTTAAACTTAAGGAGTGCAAATGGCTACAAAAATCGTGGTGTGCGACCATATTCACAAGAGTGGTTTGGATTTATTAAAATCCCAAAAAAACATAACTTCACAAGACCTTTCATCTTTGCCAAAAGATGAATTGCTAAACAATCTCAAAGAATGCGAAGTTGCGATTACGAGGAGTTCCACAGATGTGGATAGTGCGTTTTTAGAGGCTGCACCAAATGTGAGGGCTATCGTGCGTGCTGGAGTGGGCGTAGATAATGTGGATATAGAATCTTGCTCCAAAAAGGGTATAGTAGTGATGAATGTCCCAACGGCAAACACCATAGCTGCAGTAGAGCTTACAATGGCACATCTTATCAATGCCGTGCGGAGCTTCCCGGGAGCAAATCATCAGCTCAAAAATGAGCGCAAGTGGAAAAGAGAGGATTGGTATGGCACAGAATTAAAGGGCAAAAAGCTCGGCGTGATTGGCTTTGGAAATATTGGTTCTCGTGTAGCAAAACGCGCTAAAGCCTTTGAAATGGAAGTGCTTGCCTATGACCCTTATGTGAGCGCATCAGTGGCGTTAGACGCAGGGATTAAATACACCACAAAGTTTGATGAGATTCTCGCTTGTGATATTATTACGATTCATACGCCCAAAAATAATGAAACAAAAAATATGATAACCAAAAAAGAAATCGCCAAATGTAAAGACGGCGTAATCTTCATAAACTGCGCGCGAGGAGGGCTTTATAATGAAGATGATTTATTCGAGGGATTAAAGAGCGGTAAAATTCGTTGGGCTGGCATTGATGTCTTTAACAAAGAGCCCGGCATAGACAACAAACTTCTTGATTTGCCAAATGTCTATGTAACGCCTCACATTGGCGCAAATACCTTAGAATCTCAAGAAAAAATCGCCATTCAAGCTGCTGAAGCCGCCATAGAAGCCGCTCGTGGCTCAAGTTATCCAAATGCGTTGAATCTGCCCATTAAGGAAGTGGATTTACCACCAAGCATTAAAATGTATTTAGAGCTTATTCAAAAACTTTCATTTATCTGCGCTCAAGCAAACAAAGGCGTTTTTAGCTCGTTAAAAATCACTGCGCAAGGCGAGGTAAGCGCATATAAAGATTCTCTTAGCACATTTGCTTTGGTTGGCGCGCTAAGTGCGAGTTTGGGTGATGCTATCAATTATGTTAATGCGCCATTTGTGGCAAAAGAGAGAGGATTGGAAGTAGAATTTAGTGGCAAAGAAATTTCACAAACCTACAAAAGCCATATACAAGTTACATTGCGTTCTCAACAAGATAGTTTCAGCGTTGATGGCGCAGTGTTTGAGGACAAATATTTAAGAATCACGGGGGTAAATGGCTTTATTTTTGATGTCGAGCCAAATGGGAAAATGATATTTTTTAAGAATACCGATGTGCCGGGTGTCGTTGGAATGGTGGGAAATACTTTAGCAAAGCATAATATCAATATTGCAGATTTTCGTATGGCACGCAAAGATAAAGAAGCGTTAGCGGTGGTTGTGGTCGATGATGATGTGAATGAAGCGATTTTAGGCGAGTTGGAATCTATCCCAGCGTGTCTTGGATTAAAATATGTCGTTGTATAAGATTACAATAAAGAAGCAACAATGAAAAGAAACACACAAGAACAATATTTACAAGACATTACGCGTAAAAGGCTAAGTGAAGTCTTTGTGGGCTTTATCAAAGCAGAATCTTTTAGTGGTATTTTGCTCTTTTTTTGCGCGGTATGCGCGATGTTTGTAGCAAACTCTTCTATTTCTCAAGAATATTTTGACTTTTTCACACAGAGGTTTGGAGTTTCTATTGGAGAAGAGAGATTCTATGGATTTAGCATTCAAGAGTGGGTGAATGATGTGCTAATGGTGCTTTTTTTTCTTATGGTTGGTTTGGAGATTAAGCGAGAAGTGCTTTTTGGTGATTTAGCTGGGTTTAAAAAAGCGGCATTCCCTGTCATTGCAGCACTTGGTGGTATGGTCGCACCGGGCATTATTTATTTCGCGCTTAATGCACAAACACCTTCTTGGCACGGCTTTGGAATCCCAATGGCTACGGATATTGCATTTGTTTTGGGCGTGATTTTGTTGCTTGGTAAATGTGTGCCAATGGCATTAAAGGTGTTTTTGGTTACCTTAGCGGTGGCTGATGATTTAGGCGCGATTATGATAATAGCCACAGCCTATCCATCACCTGAGGGCGTGCATTTTGTTTGGCTAGGATTTTCAGCACTCATAGTTGTCGCCCTCATAGTGCTTAATAAAATCGGTGTGCGAAATTTGGGAATCTACTTGGTGGTTGGTGGATTGCTTTGGTTTTGTGTGCATCATAGTGGGATTCACGCGACTATCGCGGGAGTTATTTTGGCATTTTGTGTGCCTGTGAAGCCCAAAATGCCAAGCGAGCAGTTTCTCAACCTTTTTGAAGAATTACCTCAAAAGTTTAAGCAAATGGATAGAGATAAAAAAAATGTGCTCCTCACACGCGAACAAATGGATATTTTAAGCACTATGGCAAAAGATTCTATCAATGTTCAAAACCCACTTTTGCGTTTAGAGCACGCTTTGCAGCCACTTTGTGCGTATTTTATAATGCCACTTTTTGCGTTTAGTAACGCAGGAGTAAATCTCTCTGGTGGCATTGATTTTGGATTGGATTATATCGCACCGGGCATATTTCTTGGGCTTGTAGTTGGCAAACCTATTGGCATTTTGCTTTTTACATTTCTTAGCGAGAAGTTGGGTGTCGCAGCGCGTCCTGTGGGGATACGATGGGCAGAGATTCTTGGGGCTGGAATGTTGGCTGGCATTGGATTTACAATGTCGATTTTTGTCTCAAATCTTGCTTTTGATTCATTTGGTGGGGGAGATTCTCAAAGTGCTGAAGATGTTGCGAAGATTTCTATTTTGATTGCCTCTAGCACGGCAGGTATTCTTGGCGCGCTTTTTTTGTTTGTGTATAGTTTTATAAAAAAGCGTTAGCCCACAGCACACTTATGTAGCTATTTTAGAGATTGCAGTAGCAATTCTTTGTGCAAAATCAAAATCTTTTAAGCAAAGAATTGCTACAATTTCACACCTAAATCACAAAAAGGATAGCAAATGAAATGTAAATTGTTCTTTTTAACTTTAATAAGTGCGTGCGTGCTTATAGCTGATGAGATTCCCGCTCAAAGACCTCAAGCTGGCGTTGATGATACGCTTATAGGATTAGCACCTATTGCGTTTTTTATCTTGTTGATTTATTTTCTCATTGTGCGCCCACAAAACACTCGCCGTAAAAAACATCAAGAAATGATAACAAGCCTTAAGAAAGGTGATAAAATTATCACCACAGGTGGTTTGATAGCTGAAGTGGTAAAACCAGAAGATGATTTCTTTAGTGTGCGCTTAAATGATGATACAATAGTAAAACTCTCAAGAGAGTTTGTCGCTTACAAAATCGATGATACACAGCAAAACAACTAAGTGATTATGACGCGATGAATCAGGGTATCAACTTTCGCCTCTTAAGTCTTATTGGGGCAGCAATTTTTGGAATCTTTTTTAGCCTGCCGTCATTTTTTGATATACAAGGGCGCAAGATTACGCTTGGACTTGATTTACAAGGCGGGCTTAATCTCCTTTTGGGCGTTAAGAGTGAAGAGGCGGTGAATGCAAAACTCTCAAGTCTAGCTTCAAGCATTAAGTTTGAAAGTGAAAACAAAAAACTTTTAGTAGATTCTATAAAAATGCGTGCAAACAAGCTTACTTTTGAGGTGTTAAATCCACAAGATAAACCAGAAATACAAGCAATGCTAGAAAAATTTGATGGTTTAGTAGTGCTTGAGGAAAACAACATCTACACCATATCGTTTAGCGAAGAAGAAATCAACAAAATCAAAGAAGACGCTATCGAGCAAGCTATCGGCACAATTCGCAAGCGATTAGATATTTTTGGTCTAAGCGAGCCTAGCGTTACAAGGCAGGGGAAGGAAAATATCCTAGTCGAAGTGCCCGGTGAAAATACACCGCAAGAAGAGGAGCGGTTGCGCAATCTTATCTCCAAGCCTTCGTATTTAGAGTTTATGGCGGTTGATGAGGAGCGCAACGCACGAGTAAATCTAATGAGTGATTTGGAAGCTGAGGAATATGGTGATATAATTTTGCCATTTGCTAAGAGCACTTCTACTAGTGGAGAGAGTGGCTTTTTGCTTGTAAAAAAAATCCCTATTTTAGATGGTTCATCAATCACAAGTGCTTCCCCAAGCAGAGACCAAAATAACCAATATGTGGTGAGTTTTACGCTAGATTCTGCTGGAGCGAGAATCTTTGGGGATTTTTCTGGTAAAAATATTGGCAAGCGATTGGCTATCGTGCTTGATGGCAAGGTGTATTCCGCGCCTGTGCTTCGTAGTAGGATTACTGATAGCGGGCAAATAAGTGGAGACTTTGATAAATATTCCGCTGCAGATTTAGCCCTCACGCTCAAAAGTGGTGCATTGCCCGCTTCTATGGAAGTCTTAGAGAAGCGTGGAGTGGGACCAAGTTTGGGTGAAGATAGTATTAGAGCGTCTATGATTGCCCTTATAAGCGGATTTGTGTTGGTAGTAATCTTTATGATAGCGTATTACAATGTCGCTGGAATCATTGCTGTGGTGGCATTGTTGGTTAATATTGTGCTTATTGTGGCTGTTATGGCACTTTTTGGCGCGACACTCACATTGCCCGGAATGGCTGGAATCGTGCTCACCGTCGGTATGGCAGTCGATGCCAATATTATCATCAATGAGAGAATCCGCGAAGCCTTACGGGGAGGGAACTCTATCACGAAGTCCATAGAGCTTGGCTATGCTAACGCCTCTAGGGCGATTTTTGATTCAAACATCACTACGCTTTTGGTCGCTATTTTACTTTATGCTTATGGCACAGGCGCGGTGCAAGGATTTGCCATTACGCTAAGTCTTGGAATCATTGCCTCGATTCTCACTGCTATTGTCGGCACACACGGAATCTATCAAGCCATTTTGCCAAAAATCGCTCATTCAAAGGCATTATGGCTATGGTTTGGTGTGAGCAATGCGACAAGAGATTCTCAAAAACTTGGATTAAGCAAGTAAGGAGGGCACAATGGAAGTATTTAAAAAAGTAAAGATTTATGATTTTGTCAAATATAGCCTCTATGGTCTTATTCTTTCTGTGGTGCTTTGCGTTGCTTCAATCGCGCTTATTGTGATAAAAGACTTTAAGTTAGGCATTGATTTTGCGGGCGGGAGTATTGTGCAGATTCAATACACCGATTTACAAAAAGCTCCAATTCAGCAAATTAGAGAGATTCTCTCAAATGATGAGCGATTTAAAGGATTCCAAGTAAGTGAGTTTGGCGAACCAAATGAAGTGTTGCTAAAGCTCCCTGAATTTGGCGAAAGTAGCGCGCAAGTAGCTCAAATTGTCCAATCTCTTTTGGTATCCACAGGAGCGTTTGAAATCCGCCGTGATAATACCATTAGCGGAAAAGTGGGTGATGAATTTAAGAAAAAAGGGATTATTGCCATTGTGCTTGCCTTAGCGGCAATGATGGTATATATTTCTTTTCGCTATGAGTGGAGATTCTCTCTTGCTGGGATTTGCACGCTCGCACACGATGTAATCATTGTCTCTGGCATTGTGATTATCACTGATATTGATTTTAATTTAGAGGTGCTAGCGGCGTTACTAACGCTTATTGGTTATTCGATAAATGACATTATCATCATATTTGATAGAATCCGCGAGCAAATGCTTTCAAAGCGAATGAGTGATATGAATTTTGTGATTAACGAGGCGGTTTCTGCCACACTTTCGCGGACGATTCTCACTTCTGTAACGGTGTTTTTGGTTGTCTTAACGCTCTATCTCTTTGGTGGGGATATTATCAAAGGATTCTCACTACCAATGCTTGCTGGCGTGTTGATTGCGACTTATAGCTCAATGTTTGTCGCACCAAGACTAGCGATTGTATTTGGCTTTAGTTTGGATACATATTACCAAAAAGAGCTAGAGAAGAAAAAAAGAGCACAAGAGAAAGAGCGGTTACGCGCAATGTATGAAAATGGTCGTGTATAGCACAATAAACTTAAAGGAGTGGTATAAATGAATTGGGGAAGAGTGTTTTTTGTATTTTTTAGCGTGATGGGACTAACGCTTGGCGTGGAGTTTTTATACGAGGGCAATATTGTGATTTTATTTTTATGTGCAAGTGTGAATTTCTTGTGTGCAACCTTTCGCATAGGCATAAAAAGCTCTCTATCAGCCGAGATTTTGGCGACTTTTGTGGTGGCGATATTTCATTTAGCAGCAGCATTTATCATTTTGCAAGTTTTTGGAATGAAGCACTTAGGATATGGGATAGTCATCGGCGCAGTGGTCGCAAACTTTTATGCCCTCGTGCTCCTTACTATTGAGAGCATAAAAGATGGGAGAGAGGAAATTTAAAGGAATAAAAAATGAGTGATATGAATGCAATAAACAAAGGAGAGGGAATGCAAGAAAATCAAAGCCCGCTTATCGAGCGCAAGAAAATCTATAATCCACATAGCACAGAGGGTGTGAATGAACGCAAAATATTTGGCGGGAATCCTACAAGTATGTTTGATTTAAACAAAATTAAATATCAATGGGCATATAATTTATGGAAGACAATGCTTGCAAACACTTGGTTTCCAGAAGAAGTCAATATGAATGCTGATAAACGCGATTATAATGGTGGATTAGCTCCACAAGAAAAACTTGGCTATGACAGAGCACTTGCTCAGCTTATTTTTATGGATTCTTTACAAACGAACAATTTGATTGACAATGTCAATCCCTATATGACGAGCCCAGAAATTAACCTCGTGCTTGTGCGTCAAGCCTACGAAGAGGCTTTGCATTCACAAAGCTATGCTGTAATGGTGGAATCTATCTCTGCTAATACAGAGGAGATTTATGATATGTGGCGCGTGGATATGCAGTTGCGTGCGAAAAATGACTATATCGCCGATGTGTATATCGAGCTTGCCACCAACCCAACGGAATATAACCTTATTAAAGCAATGTTTGCAAATCAAATTTTAGAGGGGATTTATTTTTATAGTGGATTTTGCTATTTTTACACACTTGCTAGAAGTGGCAAAATGCTTGGCAGTGCGCAAATGATACGATTTATCAATCGCGATGAAGTAACGCATTTAGTCCTTTTTCAAAATATGATAAACTCAGTGCGCAAAGAGCGACCCGATTTATTCACCAAAAACCTAGAAGAAGAAGTCATAGAAATGTTTAAAAAAGCCGTAGATGTAGAATCTTCTTGGGGTGAGTATATCACGCAAGGACAGATTTTAGGACTTACAGGCGATATTATCCGCCAATATATTGAGTTCCTTGCTGATGAGCGATTAAGCAGAGTAGGGCTACCAAAGCTCTACAACGCCACACATCCGATTAAATGGGTGGATAAGTTTTCAAGCTTTAATGACCAAAAAACCAACTTTTTTGAAGCGAAGGTAACGAATTACGCAAAAGGGAGTATTGATTTTGATGATTTCTAAGAATCCATATAGGAAACTTTACGCCTTGCAGGTGAAAATCGGACAAGATTTTGAGTTAAATTTAAAAAAAGTGCTTGAATGCCTTAAAAATGTCGAGCAAGATTCTATTGTTTGCACGCCAGAAGTGGTTTTTAGCGGGTTTGCGTATCAAAAAATGGAAGAGGCGAGCGAGTTTTCAAAAGTTGTTACGCAAAAACTTTTAGAATCTAGCGAAAAATGCACCATAGTAACGACAATGATAGAAAAAAAGCGCAATAAATTTTATAACAACCTTAAAGTATTTCATAAAGGCGAGGTGATACACAAACAATCCAAACACAAGCTCTTTGAGCTTGGCGATGAGAATCTGCACTTTGAAGCTGGAAGCGAAGATGAGATTTTGCCTTTTTTTGTGGATTCTATAAAATGCGCGGCGATTAACTGCTTTGAATTGCGTTTTATTGATTTATGGAAGCGCGTTCAAGGAGCGGATATTATTTTTGTCCCAGCAATTTGGGGCAGGGCGAGAAAAGAGCAATTTGAAACTCTCACCAAAGCCCTTGCTATTAGCAATCAAGCCTTTGTAGTGGCAAGTGATGGTGCAAATGATACAATGGCTAAGGGAAGTGCAATTATAACGCCGTATGGAATCGTATATAAAAATGATAAAAAAGAGATTGTAAGCACGCAAGTTGATTTGCGTGATAGTGCAAAAATGCGCAAACATATCCAAACAGGAATCCCAATCAACTCATAATAAAATCTAAAGAGGTGCGAATGTCCCAGCATTTGGTTAAAATGGTAGATGAGATTCAGCGGTTTGTGCGTTTATCGCCAAAAGTAATAAACGCTATGCAAAGTGTGGATAGGGCATTTTTCGTGCCAGAGATTTTTTTAGACAAAGCATACAGCCTCGATGCGTTGCCAATAGAGCAATCTCAATGGATTAGTTCTCCGCTTACTGTGGCGATAATGACGCAATCCCTTATGCCACAAGGTGGGGAAAGTGTGTTAGAAGTCGGCTGTGGAAGTGGCTATCAGGCGATGATTCTCTCTAAACTTTTTAGACGCGTTTGCACGATTGAGCGCATAGAGAGACTTTTTTTAGAAGCGCGAAAGAGGTTTAGTGCTCTCAGTGCGGATAATATTTTTAGCAAACTTGGTGATGGGCAAGATGGCTGGGAAGAGCACGCACCCTATGATGCTGTGATTTTTAGCGCGTGTGCGCAGGGTATCCCGCTAAAGATTATCGAGCAGTTAAAAGAGGGTGGTGTGCTTTTGATGCCATTTTTACAAGATGGCAAACAGCATATCACGCGTTTTGTGAAAATTGATGGTGTGTTAAGCAAGCCACTTGTGATTACACAATGTCTTTTTGTCGATGTGTGTAATGGAATCTTAAGGCAATAGTGTATGTTTGAAATCTATGTGCCTGTGCTCATAGTGGGTGTTTTAGCGAGTTTTTTTACTACGCGCTTTTTGAGTGAAAATTTTTGGAATCCTTATGGGCTTTTTGGGCTATGTCTTGGTATTTGTGTGTTGTTGCTTGTGCTTCTAGATTCTGCTTTTTTGTGTTATTCGCTATTCTTGTATGGATTTTTTGTAGTTTTATTTGTGTTGGCACTTGTTGATATGGAGTTTTTAGCATTGCCAAATGGAGGACTTTTGGTGTTTTTATCCATAAGTATTATGGTAGGTTTTTTTACACCAGATAAGTTAGTTTCTATGCAAATTACGCAAATCACACAAGGCTTTGCTATAATGGGAATATTGTTTGTCCTTAAAGTCTTTTTAGAATCTTTTTGGCAAAAAGAACTTTTTGGCGAAGCAGATATTGTCGTATTGGGTGGCATTGGAATGGTTTTTGGAGTGAAGTTTTGTGTATTTAGCATTTTTGTTGCTTCTGTATTTGCGCTTATTGTGGCGTTTGGTGTGAAAGCTATAAAACGCGTTATTTGGCGCAAGATTCCATTTGTAAGTTTTTTATTTCTCGCTGTTTGTGCGGTATTTTTTGGCGGAGCTGAATTTTTAGATGAGTTTATAGGCGTAATAGGAGGGGTGAATGTTTAAACGCTATTTGTTTTTGTCGTTCTCTCAACTTTTTTTCCCATTTTTGCTGGTGTTGTTATTTATCGCGTCTGTGGTGTTGCTTATATCTATTGCTGGTCGCACTTATGTGGTGAAAATGGACTTTTTAGACCTTTTTACGCTTTTTTCTTATTCGATACCTTCAAGCATTTCTTTTATCATTCCTATTGCATTTTTTGCTTCCTTAGTGCTTGGAATCTCGCGCTTAGCTTATGATTATGAGTTAATGGTATTTTTTTCATTAGGAGTGAAGCCTATTGCAATCCTTAAGGCATTCACTCCCATTATTTTGCTTGTTACGGCAATTTTGTTTGTTTTTTCATTGGTGGTTGTCCCACTCTCATCGAGCGCGAGTATCAACTTTGTCTCCAAAAAACGCGCTGATGTAGATGTGAATTTGCGCGCAGGAGAGCTCGGGCAAAAGATTGGGAATTGGCTTGTGTATGTCGATAAGGCAGACAAACGAAAATATGAGAATCTTATTTTGTATTCGCAGGGTGGGTTTGATAAGCGAGATAGCGCAGAGTCCTTTGTCGTGGCTAAAAATGGAAGCACAAAAAATGAGAATGGAATCTTTGAGCTGATATTAGAGAATGGTGAAGCGTATTTCGCTAGCGAGGAAGAAATCCGCAAGATTGGGTATGAATTGATGAATATTTACCAAGTGATTGCTGAACCACAACTAAGCGCATATCAACTTGTTGATTATTGGCGTAGTGCATTTGATGGCTCTTCTAAGAGCAAGAAGCGAAAATTCGCCCAAAGTGTGATGCTTTCACTTTTTCCATTATCTTCGATATTTTTGATTCTTGTTTTTGGCGTGGCTAATCCGCGTTTTCAATCTAATATGTCGTATTTTTATGTGATTGGTGCGAGTATTTTGTATTTTGTGTTGCTTTATATTAGCGCGGAGAATTTTCCTTTTATTGGCATTGTGTGTATCCCTAGTGCGTGGTTTATACTTTCTTATCTGCTTTATCGTAAGAGTATTAAGCCATATTATTAAATTGTGATGAGATTATTAGCTAAGATTGCTTATGATGGAAGTGCGTTTAGTGGATTTGCTATCCAGCCAGATTCCCACATACACACGATAGAAGGCAAATTAAGCAAAGTGCTACAAAGCGTGGGGATAGATTCAGTGCTTTTGTATGCTGGGCGCACGGATAAGGGAGTGCACGCAAGTGGGCAAATGATTAGCTTTGAGAGTGAAATACATTGGAATCTCGTGCGATTAAAAGAGTTGCTCAATCAAAAACTTTATCCACATATTTATTGCAAATGTATATGGAGAGTGCCAAATGATTTCCATCCTCGATATAATGCGTTATGGCGAGAATATCGTTATGTCGCCACTAAAAAAATGCCAAATGTGCTGTGTGCTCGCTTTGTTGGATTTGAAGATTATGGCGATATGTCTCGTGTGCGAGAATCATTAGGATATTTTATAGGTGAGCATAATTTTAGATTCTTTAAAAAGCAAGGCACGCTGAGCAAAAGTGATACGCGTCATATTTTTCGCGCAAGTTGCTACACTTATCGAGAATGCTTGGTTGTAAAGGTGCGCGGAAATGGCTTTTTACGCGCACAAGTGCGACTAATGCTAGGGACAATCTTTGCCTTTGGACGCGGCGAGATTGCAAAAGCAGATTTGCTTAGACAAATTGATGCCAAAGAGCGCGTATTTTGGCAGCCAATTAGTCCAAATGGATTGTATTTAAGTGCTGTTGGGTATGAAATATTTAGCTCGAAGTTATAAATGTATAAATTCTGTGCTACAATATAAGCATTTTTATGATTTGTGTAGCCAAATTAAGAGGATAAGTCTTTTAAAAAGAAAGGGATTGTTTTGAAAAAAAAGATTAAAACACTTGCAGGAAGCATTGATAAGGCGTTTGCAGATATAAAGGATTTAAAAGAACTTGAAAATCTAAGAATCCAAATGGTAGGGAAAAAGGGTGAGTTAAGCGCGCTCTTTGCTGAATTAAAGGAACTTAGCGAAGAGGTGAAAAAAGATGTAGCCAAAGAACTTAATGCCCTTAAGACACATTTTGAAAGCACTCTTGAAAAGACAAAAAAAGACTTAAGCGCACAGGAGGTGGCAAAAAATCTCAAGCAACAATATGTTGATGCCTCGCTTTTTACCACACTAAAAGCCACAAGTAACGGACATCCAATCAATCAAGTAATGGACAAAATTATTGAATATTTTGTCAATATGAATTTTTCTCTCCAAACAGGACCACTCGTAGAAGATGACTTCCATAACTTTGAAGCACTTAATATCCCAAAATATCACCCAGCACGGGATATGCAAGATACATTTTACTTCAAAGATTCTCTTTTGCTCCGCACGCATACAAGCCCCGTGCAAATCCGCACAATGCAAAATGCTAAACTCCCCATTCGCATTATTGCTCCGGGTGCGGTGTTCCGCAGGGATAATGATGTAACACACTCGCCAATGTTTCATCAAATTGAAGGGTTGGTGGTGGATTCAAAAGATAAGGTGAGTTTTGCGAATTTAAAATATATTTTAGAGGATTTTTTACGCTATATGTTTGGCGATGTGCGAGTGCGCTTTCGCTCGAGTTTTTTCCCATTTACAGAGCCAAGTGCAGAAGTGGATATTTCCTGTGTATTTTGCAATGGTGTCGATGAGAATGGCAAGGGAGGCTGTCGCGTGTGCTCGCATACAGGCTGGCTTGAAGTGCTGGGTTGTGGTGTCGTGGATAGCAATGTGTTTAAAGCCGTTGAGTATGAAAATGTAAGTGGATATGCGTTTGGTCTTGGTATAGAGCGATTTGCGATGTTGCTTAGTAGAGTGAATGATTTGCGCAGTTTCTTTGAGAGCGATTTGCGCGTGTTAGAACAATTTTAGGAGGAAGCAATGATTGTTACAAAGCACCTTCTCTCTGATTTTGTAGATATATCTTCTCTCTCACTAGATAAACTTTGTGTTGGACTTAATACTATTGGTTTGGAAGTAGAGAGTGTGGTGGTTTTTGAGATTCCACAAAAAGTCGTTGTGGGCAAGGTTATAAGCAAATCTTATCACCCAAATGCAGATAAACTTAGCGTGTGTGAAGTAGATGTGGGGAGTGAAGTGCTACAAATTGTTTGTGGGGCGAAAAATGTCGATGCCGAGCAATTTGTTGCGGTCGCATTAGAGGGCGCGACTATTCCAGCTAGCAATAAGGAATCTAAACCGCTAACAATTAAAAAAACTACCCTGCGTGGCGTAGAAAGCTGTGGAATGATTTGTTCAAGCGTGGAGTTAGGATTGCCTAAAATCAATGATGGGATTATGGTGCTCGATTCTAGCATTGGGAAGTTTAGTATAGGGCAGCAACTTTGCGATTTAGAGTTTTTTAATAATTATGCTATTGAAGTTTCTATCACTCCAAATCGTGGTGATTGTCTAAGTGTGCTAGGAATCGCGCGTGATATAAGTGCGTATTTTGACTTGCGTTTAAAGCCTATTAACGACATTGATAATATTTTGTCTCTTGGGCTTGGACGCGTGCTTGGGATAAATGTCGAAAACAAACTTTACTCGCACTTGCTGTATCGTGTGGCTCAAATCAATTCATTTTCCTTGCCACTCTCAGTGGCTCTTGTTTTAGGCTTTAATGATACGCTCAAAGATGATGTAGTGCAGAGTTTCTTAGAATATGGGCGGTATCTTAGTGGAGTGATATTTAACGCATATAAACTTGATGAGTGTCGATTGCGTGATAGCGATGAAGATTCCCTTGAAGCACAACTCTATGTCAAAAAGGATAAAAATGGTGTGGAAACAATTTGCACAAAGGATAAGATTCTCTCTCAAGTGGGAATCTTCCACAATGATACAAAGTTTGATTGCAAAAATGAGATTATCGTTATAGAGGCAAGTTATGCACCACCAAAAATTATCGCCGAAGCCATTTATAACCACAAACTAAAAACCACGCCACATATCGCCTATCGTTCTACACGAGGGAGTAATCCAGACTTAGAGCAAGGAATGAATATTTTATGTAGGGCAATGTTACAAGATTCTAAAACTTTGGTGTATTCAGGCACGCACAACATTGACCAATATGACCAAGAAAACAAAATTAAAACAACCTTTGATTCCATTACCCATATCATTGGCGATGTGCTTGACAAAGAAGAAATGAGCTCAATTTTGAAGCGATTGAAATTTGAGTTAGAAGTAACGGGTAGTGAAAGTTTTTTCATCGCTTCTGTGCCACCATATCGCCACGATATAAGTAATACACAGGATTTAGCGGAGGAAATTTTACGAATCTATGGGATTGATAATATCACTCCAAAGCCGTGTGCGTTTAGCGAACAACTTCAGCTTACACTCCCATACGCACGATATACTTATAGACGCAATGTTGCAAAGTCTCTTTTGGCGCACGGGCTCTATGAGTGCGTGCATTATGTCTTTGCTAGTTTGGCACATTTAGATTCTCTTGGCTTTGCGTGTGTAGAAAATGAGCTAGATTTGCAAAATCCAATTAGCAGTGAAATGGATACTTTGCGCACTAGCCTTATCCCAGCAATGATAGAATCTACTAAGCGCAATAAGAATCTTGGATTTAAAAACATTCGATTCTTTGAGATTGGCTCGGTATATAATGCTAAAAGAGAGGAGAGCACGCGTCTTTGTGTGCTTTTAAATGGAGCACTAAGTCAGGAATGCTATCCAAATATAAAACCCAAAAAATGGGATATATTTAGCGTGGCAAACATAATTTGCAGTGCAGTTGGAGAGTTTAGCTTGCAAAACGCCTTACAAACACCGCTTAAAGATGAATTATTTAACAAATTTGGCTTTAAGAGCGATGGGGAATTCCCACATATACTGCACCCATATCAATGTGCGTTTATTTTTCAAAACAATGAGTGCATAGGATTTATAGGCAAATTGCACCCAAGTTTAGAGATTGAGGATTGCTTTGTGTGTGAGGTATTACTTGATGAGCAATATGCAAAAATCCCGCATTTTAAGGATTTTTCAAAATATCAAAAATCACAGAGGGATTTGACCTTGCTTCTTAGCGATGATATTCCTTTCCATAAAATTCGCACGGCAGTGCTTTTAGCACAGATTCCGCATTTGCAAAATATTTATCCTGTGGATGTTTATGCTCAATCTAAGGGGGTTATTGCACTAAGCATTCGTCTTATCTTGCAATCGATGCAAAAAACCTTAGAAGAAAAAGATTTGGTAGATTCCACCAATGCGGTTTTGGCACTCTTAGAGCAAAAATTTGATGCCAAACTTAAAACTTAAGATGTTGGAATCAAATGCGAAATATAAGTATAAGCGCGAGTAAGAAATTTCATTGTGCGTTTGACGCAATCGCCCCAGATAAATCTATATCTCATCGCGTGGCTATGTTTGCGCTTTTAAGCAATGGAAAGTGTGAAGTGCAAAATTATCTGCTTGGCGAGGATACACTTGATACATTAAAAATCGCCCAATCACTTGGTTTGGAGGTTAAACAAACCGCACAAAATAGCTTTATTTTCACTCCGCAAAGCGTAGATTGCATAGATGAAAGAATCTTAGAGCCCCGTGATATTCTTAATTGTGGCAATGCTGGCACTGCTATGCGACTATATACAGGGCTTTTGTCAGGGATTAAGGGGTATTTTGTCCTAAGTGGTGATAAATATCTTAATGCTCGTCCTATGAGACGCATTATTGAGCCACTTAGCAGTATTGGTGCGAGTATTTATGGGCGAGATGGTGGTGCATTTGCTCCGCTTACCATCATTGGCAAACATTTGCAAAACTTCTCTTATGAGAGCAAAATTTCATCAGCTCAAGTAAAAAGCGCAATGATTCTCGCGGGACTTTTTGCTGGAGAGAGTGGCGGGGAAAATACTTTTAGCGAACCACTTTTAAGCAGAGACCATACAGAGCGTATATTGCAAGCTATGGGAGTGAATTTCACAACCTCGCAAAATGCGCAATCACACACACTGCGATTCCAATCGTTGCCTAAAAATGCCAAACTTCAATCCTTTTCACTCACAATCCCTGCCGACCCTTCTAGCGCATTTTATTTCGCACTTGCTGCGTGCATAGTGCCAGATTCCTGTGTGGTGATAGAAAATATATTGCTTAATCCTACGCGCATTGAGGCGTATAAAGTGTTAGAAAAAATGGGAGCAAAGATTTCTTATCATCTCAAAAGCTCGCATTACGAGGATATTGGCGATATAGAGGTGCGCTATGCTCCACTAAAGGCGGTGAATGTGAGTGAAAATATCTCGTGGCTTATTGATGAGATTCCTGCATTGGCTATTGCATTTGCCTGTGCTAACGGAAAAAGCAAGGTTTGTAACGCTAAAGAATTGCGCGTGAAGGAATCTGATAGGATTGCAAGTGTGGTTGAGGGTTTGCGTGCTATGGGGATTGAATGCGAGGAATTTGAAGATGGGTTTAGCGTGCAAGGTGGCGAGCTCAAATCTGGCACTATCGATTCTCACGGGGACCATAGAATCGCTATGAGCTTTGCTATTGGTGCGTTATTATGCGGAGCAAAGATTACAGATACGCAGTGCATTGACACTTCATTTCCTAATTTTTTAGAGCTTTTAGGTAAAATTACAACCGTTACAATACACAACGCTTAAAAGGGACATTTTATGGAAGTAAGATTGGCGCAAAATTATGGTTTTTGCTTTGGCGTGAAGCGTGCTATCAAAATTGCTGAAGAGCATAAAAATGCTATCACACTTGGACCGCTTATCCACAATGCAAAAGAAATCACGCGTTTGAAAATGGATTACAATGTCGATACAAGTGAAACTTTAGAGAATCTCCAAAAGGGTAGGCAGCTTATCGTGCGCACTCACGGGATTCCCAAAAAGGATTTAGAGCGTTTGCAATCGCAAAAATTTGAAGTCATAGATGCTACTTGTCCATTTGTGCGCAAACCACAAATGATAGTCGAGGAAATGAGTGCTAAGGGGTATGATATTATCGTGTTTGGCGATGAGGAACACCCTGAAGTCAAGGGCGTGGTAAGTTATGCGAATACAAAATCAAATGCACAAGATTCTAAATCGGCTGTAAAAGTAGTGGCAAATATGGAGGAGCTTAGTCATTTGCGTTTAGGCAAGAAAATCGCGCTTATCTCACAGACAACCAAACAACCAGAGATTTTTGGGCAAATTGCGAGTTATCTTATTATGCGTGTGGCTGAAGTGCGAGTTTTTAACACTATTTGCAATGCGACATTTGAGAATCAATATGCCGCAGACGCACTAAGCAAAGAAGTGGATATAATGATAGTCGTGGGTGGGAAAAATTCCTCAAACACAAAACAACTTTTAATGATTTGCAAGAAAAACTGCAAAAATAGCTATCTTGTCGAAGATGAAAAAGAATTGCAAAATGTGTGGTTTAAAAACAAAAAAATATGCGGAATCACCGCAGGAGCAAGCACGCCAGATTGGATAATCCAAAGAGTGAAGCAAAAAGTAGTGGCGTTGTAAATTATTGTGTTAAGAATCTCGCGTTATTTAAACATTTTCCTCAATCGCTTTTTACCAAACTCTACGCCGGGCTGGTCATAAGTGTTTATCTCTAACGCACAACCTGTCGCAGATGTAAGTAGTTCAAAATATGCTATAAGCCCACCTACACTCACTTCGTCTAAAGATTCTAACTCGATGCTATCCACAGGGATATTTTGGGCTTGAAGTGTCTCTAATGTCGCGCATTTTTGCTTTTCTAAGAGCTCACAAAATTTCACTTTATTGATAAAATCTGTGGATTGCAAATGTGGTAAGCTAAGATTTGGAATTTCTGGAGAATCTTTTGGTATAGCGTGTGGCGAGAGTGAAAGAAAACTCACACTTTTATCAGCGCGTCCCTGCACGATAAGTTGTAAAAATGAATGCTGGTCAATGCTCCCAATAAGCCCTATGGGACTTAAGCCTACATTATTGCCCTGTTTGTCAATTTTTCCCAAACTTTCCCCCCATAACTGCACAAACCACGCATTAAATTCTTTAAAAATGCTTGAATAAGAAAAAAGCACGCTCATTGGATATTGAATGTGGTTTTTTGCAAGAAAGAATGCCTTGTATAAAATGTGCTCCTCCTTGCGTGCAAAAAAGAGTTCCATAAATGATTGCGCCCCCTGCAAAAGCGCGTATGTATCATAGCCGAGCAATCTTAGTGGAAGTATCCCCACAGCACTAAGCACAGAGAATCTGCCACCGATATTAGGCGCAATAGTGATATGCGCGATGTCTTTTTCTTTAGCAAAACGCGCTAAAGCAGAATCAACATCTGTAATAATGGCTAAGTGTTTTTTTGTTTTATGAGATTCTAAGAGATTAAATTCATTGATGACATATTTTAGCAGACTTGAAGTCTCAATAGTCGTCCCAGACTTAGAAATAGCGATAAAAAGTGTGTTTTTACGCTTGCAGTTTGTAAGCAAATGTGGAATCATAAGCGCATCTGTATGCTCTAAAAATATAAGGTTAGGGCGTGAATCGTGGCGTTGTGTGTTTTTATGAGGTTTATGACGCAATAAGCAATCAATGGCTTTAAGTCCAAGAGAACTCCCTCCAATGCCAATAATCACAAGATTTTTAAGATTTTTGAGAATCTTTTTGCGAGATTGGATAAATTCTTCGCAATCTTGCAAGGCACGATTACTAAAGGGTAGGGCGTAATATCCGCTTGCTTGTTCTTCTCGCTCTTGCAATATCTTGGCAAACAACGCTTCAATTTGTTTATTTGGAGTATCTATATCAAAAGAACCTATGTAAAAATCTTGCTCAAATTCCAACATTTACTGCCTTTCTTTAAGATTAAACATTAGTGCAAAAGTGCATAAACACACATATCAACCAATCTACTAGAATATCCCATTTCATTATCATACCACGCGAGAATCTTAGCAAACTTCTCGCCAACGACATTTGTTTTATCAGGCACGATTATAGCACTATAACTTGTGCTGATAAAATCACTTGATACACATTGTTCATTATCGACATAAAAAATATCTGGACGCGCCCTTGCTGCGTCTATAAAGAGTGCATTGATTTGCTCTTTGCTTGTGGATTTGCTAAGATTCACGCTTAAATCTACAAGACTCACATCGGGTGTAGGCACACGCAGGGCATAACCACTAAATCGTCCCTCAAGCTCTGGGATAACGAGTGAAATCGCCTTCGCCGCTCCCGTAGAAGTGGGAATCATACTAAGATTTGCCGCTCGCGCCCTGCGCCAATCTTTATGCTTCACATCAAGGAGATTTTGGTCATTGGTGTAGCTGTGAATAGTTGTCATTTGCGCGGATTGTATGCCAAAATTTTCGTGTAAAACCTTAGCAATAGGCGCGAGGCAATTTGTCGTGCAAGAAGCATTAGAAATAACAGCCTCGCCATTATAGTTGTGTTCATTTACTCCATAGACAAAAGTCGGGGTATTTTGCGCTGGGGCAGAGATAATGACGCGTTTGATTGTATCGCGCAAATGCACACTTGCCTTATCAAGTGCATTAAATTTGCCCGTGCATTCAATCACAGCTTGTGCCCCAAACGCACTAAAATCAAGTTTGCTTGGGTCTCTGTCGCTTAGAATCTTTACACGCTTAGATTTGCCAATGCAAAGTGTGCTATCATCGACTTTGTGTGCTTCATATCGTCCGTGCACAGAATCATAGCGTAACAAATGTAAAAGTGTGTCAATATCAGCAGTGGTATTCATCGCCACAAGCTCTATGTCATCTCTATTTCCAATGATTCTCGCAGAGCAAAGTCCAATGCGTCCTGTGCCATTTATTGCTACTTTTAGACTCATATCTATCCTTTTGTTTTTAGATTGTCTTTTTTGATGTATTTATTACAGCGGTATTTTAATGCAAAAAGGCAAAAAAATATTGATTTGTGTGAAAAATGTAAGTAGAATCTGCATTCTAAGTGATTTGTCCTTGTAGCTCAGCTGGATAGAGCGTTCGATTCCTAATCGAGAGGTCGTGGGTTCAAATCCCGCCGAGGACACCAGATTCTCAAAGACACTTAGCTTAAGGATACTTATGTATATCATTTTAGCCACTTCAAATGTTAATAAGCGCATTGAAATTAACAATATTTTTTCACATTATGAGATAAAGGGCATTGAAGTTGTGAGTTTTAGCGATTTTATAAAGCCTTTTGAAATCGTTGAAAACGGAAGCACTTTCGCACAGAATGCCAAAATCAAAGCCAAAGCGATATATGAAGTATTAAGTGAGCATTTTAGCGATGCAAAGAGCACTAAAAACTTCTTAGTGCTAAGTGAAGACAGCGGACTTTGTATAGAGGCATTAAATGGTGCGCCTAGCGTGTATAGCGCGAGGTTTAAAGACATAAATATCCATAATTTTGCCTGTGGTAGCCCTCACACACACTTTGATGATGATAATGTGGATACTTGGGTGCGCTATCAAGCCACTCTTCCACGCACGCTAGACACAGATTCTATCAATGTGGAGCGGGTAGTTTATGAGTTGGGCTTAAGGGGGTTAGAATCTTCAAATGCCACCTTTGTGGCAAATATGTGTCTTTTTGGTAAATTAAATGAAGTAAAAAATCCATTATGCGAGCACTTTGAGGGGATTTTAAAGGGCAGGGTAGTAACGCAAAAATCTGGCGACAAGGGTTTTGGTTACGACCCAATCTTTATCCCTGATGGCTATACACAAACGCTCGCCCAAATACCCAATAAAGATTCTCTTTCGCATCGCAAAATGGCATTAGAACAATGTGTAGAGTTTTTGCGTAAAACTTTATGCCTAAGTGCAATGTAGTCCGTTTTTTGTTGTTTGCATTTCCTCTCACCACTGAGAATCTAAACACTAAAATCCTTCCCACCAACGCGTATCTTTGGGCGTATTGCCAATGATATACACTTCGCCAATTTGTGGGACATTGTAGCCTATATCACGCTCTTTGGCAAGATTGCCTAGTATCTCTACAGGCTCATTCCAGCCGTGAGAGCCAGCCATAAACCGCCCCCAATGGATTGGTTGAAGCACTTTGGCGCGAAGTTCTTGTGCGGCTTGTATAGTTTGCTCTGGGAATGAGTGGGAATATTTCCACGCTTGGTTGTATTGTCCATTTTCTAGCAAAACCAAATCAAACCCGCCAAAATAACTGCCAATTTCTTTAAACCGCTCATCATAGCCTCCATCACCACTGAGAAAAACTTTCTTTTCTCTCGTTTCTAATACATAGCTTAGCCATAGCATTTCATTTGTCTTATAGCCAAGTCGTTTGGTGCTATGCAGTGAGGGTGTGGCGGTAATTTTTAAACGCGTGAGATTCTCATTTTTGAGCTCTATGCCTTCCCACCAATTGAGCTCAACGATTTTTTTGGCTTCCACTCCGTATTTTTGTAGTAATGGCGCGGTATTTTCAGGCACGACAAAGAGTTGAGCGACTTTGGCAAGGGACTTTATCGACTTTTTATCCAAGTGGTCATAATGTGAATGCGTGATAAGCACAATGTCAATGGGTGGAAAGTCCTTTGATATGTAAGTTTTATGTGCCTTGAATGCGCGATTGATAAAGGGTAGGGGCGAAGCATAGGTATTAAAAACAGGGTCAATGAGGATATTCACACCATTACTAGAGATATACAGTGATGAATGTCCGAGCCATACGACAAAATCTTTTGTAAAAAGTTCAGAATCTAAGCTGATAAAATCTTTATTTGCCATAGGCAATGGCTTTGATGGTTTGGTGTTTTTGGCATTTTTAGACCTGTAATATTTCCACACATCGCTAAAGGTAACCTTTTGTGCGGAGAGTATATCAATGCGCTCATTAGTGTAAATAGAGCGATTTTTGTGTGGTATTTGTTGAGATTTTTGACGCGTGTTTGAGTGGATAGAAAATTTCACATACTCCATACATTTATCCTCTTGCATGTTCTCTAGCGTGCTGTCGATGTGTGCTGGCGTGATGATTTTAGATTCTGTGTAGTTGGCATTATAAGCACACGCATTCAAAAGCCAAACACACAAAAACGCTAGCAATACCTTAAATACATTTGTCATTTAAGTTTTAAGCCCTTTATTTTGGGTTAAAAGAGTTAAAAGCAACATTGTAGCATAAAAACTTTTTGAAACTTTTTTGTGTAATTTTAAATATGAAGTCGGGGCGGATAGATAAATAGTAATTTGAAAATTATAGTTTTCATAAATGAATTTAAGTATTCTCAATTTTATTTCAGCGTTTTGTTTAAGGCAAGTTTCTGGTTTCTGTGAGTTGTCCTTGTTGTGCCAAATACTTTGGATATTTTTTTGTTTTGGTTGCATTAGTTTTATTTTTACGAAAGGAGGTTACGAAAAAGTTTTTTCTATTGCTCGGTACAACAAGATTCAGTGATGACAACTCACAGGTATCCTATGTTTTAGTGGGTTATCCATAGGATACGCGCGTATTATAGTGTTTTTTTTTACAAAATTCATTTACCAAGTAAATTTTGTGTTAGAATTTCATTTACAAAATCTAAGAGAATCTGTAGATTCCACTAGGGGTGCGATAAATGAGCCTTTGGCAAAAAGTGAAACACTTTAGCGAATTAGTTGTGTTTGAGCATACAGCGTTTTCTGCAGCCTTTATCCTTGTGGCTATGGTTGTGGCAAGTTTGCAAAAACACGCAGGCATTTGGTTTGGTTTCCCTACCCTACTCCTTTGTGCCCTCGCACTCATTAGCGCGAGAAATTTTGCAATGGGTTTTAATCGTTTAGTTGATAGAGATATTGATGCTCTTAATGAGCGCACAAAAAGTCGTCCAAGTGTCGATGGACGCATTTCCGCTACACCACTTGTCATTTTTTGCGCGCTTAATGCCACGATTTTTGTTGTTACCTCATATTATATCAATGATTTAGCATTTTATCTCTCATTGCCGTTTTTGGTGATTTTGGGTGGATATTCGTTTATGAAAAGATTCTCATCAATGGCGCATATCGTGTTAGGACTTTCGCTTGGACTTGCTCCTATTGCAGGTTGCATTGCGATTTTAGGTAGTATGGAATTTTGGTGTTTAGCACTTTGCATTGCGGTGATGTTTTGGGTGGCAGGCTTTGATTTGTTATATTCTTTACAAGACATAGAGTTTGATTGTAAGCATCGCCTACATTCTATTCCAGCGCGATTTGGTGCAAAAACTACTTTATACATTTCAAGAATCTTTCATTTCTGTGCGGTGGTATTTTGGGCATTTTTCATTTCACAAACAGAAGTGCTTGGTGTCTTTTCATATATAGGGCTTTGTGTTTGCGCGCTAATGTTAATATATGAGCAATACTTAGTGCATAAAGACTTTGAGAATATTCCACGAGCATTTTTTACTACGAATGGATATTTAGGATTTGTTTTTTTGACATTTATTCTTATTGATGGGGGATTGCATTATGGAATCTAGCTTTGAGACACCACTCATTTTGGCGAGTGATTTTAAGCAAATACTTCAAACATTTGACATTCAAACACGACTAGGGAGCACCCACACTCAAATTACCTATGAATTTGTCAATGAAACAAATATCAAAACATTCCAAGATGAATTTAGTGCTTTAGCAAACTTAAGTGAAACACCGATGATGAAATGGATACATTCGAGGGGAGCTAAGGGGAAATTGGATTCTGGTGAAGAAGTGTTGTTTGAAATTTTAGTTGAAATGTATAAAAAAATTGAGAATCTTGAGCGACTTATCAAAAAGGAAGAGCGCACCCTCCCCCCGCTAGCAAACACCGCTAAACTTGGATTTGTAGGACATAATGTGCTTTGCCTTAAAGATGGACACAAATTTGACAATATGGGCGATATTTATGTGCGAATGTTTTTGCCGATTTTCCCTGAGCGTGATATTGGAATCTTTGCTAAAGTCATTCATTCGCAAATCGCACATATTCAAAAACTTCACTTGCGCGATACGAGAGGATTTGATAGTTTTGTGGTAGAATGCGAGCGTGCAATGATACTAGATGCTAAAAGCAATGAAATAAAAGAATAAAAGCAATTAAAGGAAAGTTATGGAGATTTCACTAGAGAATATCAGCATTGTTTGTAGTATTTCTTGCCTTGGCGCGGTGATTATCCTCTCTGTGTTAAATTTCTTTAAAAATAGCGATATGACCAAGCGTCTTAGGCGATTTGAGCGCGGATTTGAGGATATTAACAAAGAAGTGTATAAAATCAAAAAGTGGATAAAAGACACCGAATTAGAGAGCGAATACAACAATAACGCCATACACACGAAAATCAAAACCGAAGTCAAAGACGCACTGAATAATGGAATCATCAATGTCCAGCGACAAATTGAAGTTTTAGAATCTCAAACACTCAAGCAAAATGATTATGTCGAGGAGAAAATGCTCCAGCTCGAAGAGAAGCTACGGGGACTAAACTATACGCCTTCAAATGGCAATGCGATTGATGAGAAAAAAATCATAGGACTATTTAGAGATGGTTGGAGTGTCGATGCTATCGCTAAGGAAATGCGTTTAAATAAAGGCGAGATTGAATTTATCTTAAAACTTTCAAATATACGCTAATATGGTTTTTAAATGTGTTTCATCGCATTGGGGTTGATAAATAGAGGTTAAATTTGAAATATTACATTTATGGTGCTTTTGCGTTATGTATGTGTGGATGCTCGACAACTTATAGTGGCTTTTCATACAGCCCCATAACACAAACCGCAGATTCCAAACTAAGGGGCACATACCAGCAGGATTTACCAAACAAACAAATCCACAAACGCACTTCAGGGCGTAATACATTCTTCTCTCGTGATAGTATTTTAGAGCAATCAAGTCTTGCGCTAGAGAGTGCGTTATCAGATTTAGATTCCAATCGTGGTAAGGAGCTAAGAGCCGCACACGAGGCTTATAAAAAAGAAATTATCACTCTAAGTGATAAGGTGATAGAAAATTGGGGAAATGATGAAGTAGAGCTGACTTCACAAGATTCTATTATCAAATATTCAGACCATTATCTTTCGCGCTCAAAAATTAACTTTAGTGATGGAAAAATCCGCGTGGAAACGGTGGATAAATCAAACCCCGAACAATCCTTGCAAAACGCTATTGTATCGACATTGCTTACGCCCGATGACCCCAGAAGTATAGATTTGTATTCAGATTCTGCAGTGAAGTTCGGCGGGAAGCCATTTCTCTCGGGCTTAATCAAAGATAATGAGGGTAAAGAAGTGCTCTATGAGTGGAGAGCAAAAAAATATGCGCAATATCTCGTGCAAAATAAACTAAAAACGCGCAAGGATAGCAAAGGTGATGAAGTGTATTATGTGGATTTGCAAATGGAGGGAAATTATGCCGAGCTCGCGGGGAATAATTATCAAGCGTTTGTGAAAAAATACGCTAAAAAATATAATCTCCAACCTGCCCTGCTAATGGCAATTATCCGCACAGAATCAAACTTTAATCCCTATGCGATGAGCTATGTCCCAGCATTTGGACTTATGCAGGTTGTGCCAAGCACAGCGGGGGCAGATTCCCACGAGCTTATCACGGGGCAAAAAGGCGCACCAACCAAACAAATGCTTTTTACCCCAGAGACAAACATTCACTATGGAAGTGCCTATCTCCATATTCTTTATACACGCTATCTTAAAGATATTAAAAACCCACAATCCCAAGAATATTGCGTGATTGCAGCATACAACACAGGCAGTGGTAATGTGCTTAGAGCGTTTCATAATGATAGAACAAAAGCTATCGAAGTTATCAACTCGCTTTCTCCAAAGCAAGTGTATAAAAAGCTCGCAAGCAAACTCCAAAAAGCCGAAGCAAGGGAATATGTGCAAAAAGTAAGCGGTTTTAAGCAACAATATAAAGGTATGATATGAGGCTGTTTGAATTTTACGCTGAGCCAAAGGAATGTAGCTACCTAAGCGATAAAATTAGTAGATTTCGTTATTTTCATATACAAAATTGCTCAGATTCCTTTTATATTGGGCTTTTAGAGCGTGGATGGAGACGATTTGGGAATTATTTCTTTGTGCCAATGTGTGGCGAATGCCAAAAATGTATCACTATACGCACCCTTGTGGAAGAATTTAAATTTAGCAAAAACCATAAAAGAGTGATAAAAAATAACTATAACACCGAACTATACATACAAAAACCAACTATTAGTCAAGAGCATTTGAATCTCTATGACAAATATCACAAAAAAATGCACGACAAAAAAGGCTGGGAATATATCCCAATCACGCAAAAAAGCTACACAGAGATGTTTATCGAAGGACATCAGCATTATGGTTATGAATTTTTATACCTCGTGGATTCTCAGCTTGTAGGCGTTGGTTTGGTGGATATTTTACAAGATAACATTAGCGCGGTGTATTTTTTCTACGACCACGATTATCAACATTTAAGTCTTGGGACTTTTAATATTTTAATGCAGTTGCGTATCGCTAAGGAAAAGAAATTGAGATATTTTTACCCGGGCTATTGGATTGATGGACACGGCTCAATGGGATACAAAGAACGATTTAAACCATTTGAATGCCTAATAAACACGCCTGATATTTTTGATAGCACACAGTGGTTGCTTCATACTAAGGAGATTGACATTGCACAAAAAAAGGAGGAGTGTATCAATAGTGTGTTGCAAAAAGCACAACCAAGCCAACCTCTATATGAAGATTCTAAGCAAATGCAAGGTGTCTTGCCAGCGCAGGAGCAAAATGAGGATTTTTACAATAACACAGGAAAGCCCTAGATGAATAGCGCATTAAGCGGACTTTATGGCATTAGCGATACAGCCCTCACGCCAAAAGAAACAATCTGCACTCAAGTGCAAGAAGCAATCAAAGGTGGAATGAGAATCTTTCAATATCGAGATAAAATTAGCGATGATAACGATATTATAGAGATTATTTATCACTTAATGGATATTTGTGCTAAATCTAATGTTCTTTTTGTGCTTAATGATAGAGTGGAGCTTGCTATTAGACTTCGATGTCCTGCCTTACACATTGGTAAAGATGATGGAGATATACAAGTCATTCGTAAAAATTTTACAGGGATTTTAGGAGCTTCATCATATAGCGATATAACCCGCGCAAAAGAATTGCAAAAGCAAGGGATTGACTATGTGGCTTTTGGCTCGATATTCCACTCACCCACCAAACCAAATGCCAAATGCGTGGGTGCAGAGATTCTCTCTCAAGCAAAAAAAGAATTACACATTCCTATTTGTGCGATTGGTGGGATTAGCAAAGATAATATTTCATTGCTAAAAAATGCTAATATGTTTGCTGTGATAAGTGCTTTGTGGAATGGAGATGTGTATAAAAATGCACGGAATTTGTGTCAAAATACCTCATTATAAGTGGAATCTTATATGCTAACGCCTGTTTTCCTTTATAGTGGTGATTTTCACTGTGATGAGTTTTTGCGCGATGATGTCCATTGTCCTGCTCTTTTGTCAGGTAAAAATACTCTTTATCGCACACATAATATGTGGCTAAACAACGAAGTGCAAAAAACTATCCTCCCGCTTTGCCAAAGCACAAAATCCGTGCAATCTCACAAACCAAAAAACAATCAATCTCAACCTATTATCATCTTTGTTGGTGGATTTTTAGACAGCATTCATCGAGTCGTTTTTAGGGAGTTTGCGAGTTTTACCCTAGATTCTTGCGCGCAGTTTTCAAGCATTCCATTTATGGCAAAAATATACACCACATTTTATTGCAAACGACTTTTTGTTTCTCTATTGCCCGAGATTCTTGCTTTAGGCTATACGCCATATATCATCGCACACAGCTGGGGAGCAAGCAATGTATGTAAGGCATTAGAGAATCTAAAAGAAAAATTACCACGCAATTCAATTCCAATTTTACTCACACTTGACCCCGTTGGATATTGGCGACCTACGCACGAGATTGAGTGTGTGGAGAAATGGGTCAATATCTATATTGCTGATAAATGGAAATATTGCTTTAAATCCTCAAATATATGCACTTTTATCGGGCACGCGTGGAATGAATGTAAATACGCAAATAAGAACATTTCGATTAAAAACAAGCACTTAAGCGATATAAGTGATAAAAAATTTATAACTCCAAGAAAAAAACCCATAAATCACGCAAGTGTAAGGACAATGCTAAGTGTTTTTAATAAAAATTTATCTTAATTTTACTTTAAGTTGTGAGATTTGGATTGCAAATTTAACCTTAAAAAATAATACATTTTCTATCCCAAAATAATCGAAGATTCTCTAAAGTTAAGCACCTCGCCGATTATATCTGCTCTCTCATATCCTGCCAAGCGCAAGTCATATACTAAAGATTTCGCCTCGCTCGCTGGCAAACTAAACACCAATCCCCCACTTGTCTGCACATCATAGAAGATAATATCATCATCTATGCTACACTGCACGCTTACGCGTTTGGAGAAAGCTGATTTGTTGTTATGTGTGCCACCGGGGATTATCCCATCATTTACAAATCCTACCGCCCCATCAAAGAGCGGAATATCTTGGGTGTAGAGCAAAAGAGTTTTATCCCCACACATCTCAAGTGTATGCCCGATAAGCCCAAAGCCCGTAATATCCGTGCAAGCGTGGATTTGATATTTTTTTGCCTCAAGACTCGCGCGCAAGTTAAGCGTAGTCATTGATTGCACCACTTCGCGTTGATTAAAGGATAATCCACCCTTGATAGCCGTGCTTAAGATTCCCGTGCCAATAGGTTTGCAAAGCACGAGTAAATCGCCCACCTGCACGCTATTATTGCGCCATAGTGCGTTTTTTTGCACCAAACCATTTACACACAATCCATATTTTTGCTCATTATCACTCGTAGTATGTCCGCCAAGCAAGAATGCACCAGATTCTGTGATTTTATCTAATCCCCCGCGCAATATTTCCTTAGCCGCATTTGTATCGACATTTGTGCTATCCCACATAAAGAGATTCAGTGCGTTAATCGCCCTACCTCCCATTGCAAAAATATCACTTAGAGAGTTAGCCGCTGCGATTTGTCCATATAAATACGGGTCATCAACAATAGGTGTGATAAAATCCACCGTGCTAAGCAAGACCAATCCATTTGGTAATTCTCTGCTTTGTGGCATACCCTGCTGGGAATCTAGCAAGCAATCTAAGGCAAGCGCACCCGCATCATCACTGCTCTCAAAGCCAACTAAAAGTGCGTCATTGTGCGGTTGGGTAAGGCTACTTGTAATTTGTCGTAAGTCCTCCGGACCCATTTTTGCAGCTCACCCAGCACAGGAGACAAATTGCGTTAATTTATACTCATTCATTTAACCTCGCTTACAATGATATAACGCCCTCACCTTTTAGCATTTCTTCGATTGCTTCTAATGCGTTGCCTATCATTCCTACCTTTACTCGCTCTGTAAGCGCAAAGTAACTTAGGCAAGAACCACAGGAATATACCTGCACGCCGAGCTTTTCGAGCTCTTTTAGGGCTTCTACGATTTCATCATTTTGCACTTCGCCATTATCGGTGGTGAGAAGCACGCCACGATTGAGAAAGAATATTCTTTGCGGGAGAACTTGTGTGTTTGTAAGGGCTTTTAAAAATGCGTTGATAAGCATTACACCAAGTTCGCCCTCGCCTATTTTATCACTTCTTACAAGGAGTGTTTTAGGCAGAATCTTGTTGCTTAATTCCTGTGTTTTTTGTGCTTCTGACTTTGCTTTTATGATTATCATAAATTGTTTTTTGTCATTGGAGTGTCCAACTTCAAAAGCATAGCCTTCCTTTTTTAAAAATCGTGAGATATTTTCCTCTGCACTCACGCTATTGCCTATGACCTCATAATGTGCGTGCTTGAGCGTCTCGCTTGTTACTCCATTGAGTGTTTTTTTAACACGCAAAAGTGGCTCAGGACAAGCTAAATTGCGCACATCAATATTGACATTATCACCCATTGTTTATCCTTGTATTAAAACTTCAATGCAACGCGTATTGTAGCATATTTTGCTTTTTTTAAAGGATTAAATCATAAGCAAGTGAGAATCTAATGCCATTTTTGTGAGTGGAGGCGACATTTTCCACGCTTTAACTTTCCTAAAAAAAGGATTTTTGTGCGTGTTTTGCGTGTGATTCTCTTTAGTGCGTGTCTATGCTTGGCGTGGATACAAAACAATATCTCATACTCCTCTCCGCTTTGGATACGCCATTTTTGCCCTCCATTTTGAAATCGTTTAAATGTTTGGCTTGGGATAAAGGTTAAATTTGAATGCGATAAAAGTTTAGGAATGTCTTGGAGTAAGCCATCAGAAATATCCATACTTGAGCAAATGTATCTGCCAAAAGATTGCATAAAACAAATGCGCGGCAATGGGAGATAAAATCTATTATGCAGGCTTTTTCTTTGATTTTTTAGCACTTGCGTTGTAAGATTGCTTAGATTTTTTTGCATTGGCTTAAAGCGCAATAAATCACGCAATGTCTTTAAACTCAATCCTATTCCAAAATCTCCCTGTGTGCAAAAAAGCAAAGAACCACTTTGGCTATGGCGCGAAATAGGCTTGTTGGCAAATCCAAAAAGCGTGATATGAAAGGCGAGTTTTTCGCCCAACATTGTATCTCCGCCTATGATACGAATGTGAAAGTTTTTGCACACATCGCTAAATCCATTCACTATTTGAGTAATTTGAGATTTATTCATATCTTTGGCGATTACGAGGCTTATGAGGGCAAATGTTGGCGTAGCATTTTTGGCAATAAAGTCAGAAATATTGACTAAAAATGCCTTATAAGCGAGCATATAAGGACTAAACCATTCTCGCTTGAAATGAATATCCTCACAAAACCCATCAACCGCACTAATAAAATGAGAATCTTTTGCAAGGGGTTGAAAGTCTTTGGTAGAATGATTGCCTAAAGAAGGGGTATTCCTCCAAGGCAAATATTTGTGTGTGTGATGATGTAATTCTTTTTTACATACAAAGACATCATCATCAAATTTAGCACACACGCCATTTTTTTGTCCGACTTTTTGCAAAGAAGCGATAAAGAATTCTTCAATGCTTTGTGCCATTCACGCGTGCTTTATCTCTTTTATAGGGTGCGTTTTCTCTTGCTAGTCGAAAGAGAAAGTGTGTGAATCTCATCTAAGATTCTCACTTCAATGCGTAAAACCCCGCTTTTTAAGGACTTTGGAGGAATGACGATAAAGCCACCTTTTGCCTCTCCATTCGCCTTAAGTGTATTTTTACGCAAATAGCTTGAGAGGATAATAGACTTTATGCGCCGTTTTTCTTCTAATCGTTGCTCTTGTTCGATTCTATCGCGCGCGCCAAACCACGGGTCATAAAAAACAAATCCGGGGTATCCACGATAGATTAAAGAAGGATAGGTAGCGTAAGGATATGCTTTAGATTGCGATGGCTCTTTAGACACAACAACACCAAACGACTCAATAGCAAGCCCAAAATTCAAACCAGACTGCTTTACCTCTTCAAAATTTAAAATTTTCACAGGATTGGAGTTATAAAACGCGGACACACTAGGCGTATCAAAGATAAATTCCTCGTCATTTTCTTGTGTTTGTGTGTTTGATTTTTCTTGGGTTTTTAGCGTAGCACTAATGTAAATTGTTAAAGGCTCATTTTGGGTTTTGTTGAGTTGCTCTTGGGCGACTTCAAAACGCACAGAAGAATGAGTCTTTGTAGAAGTAACAAGCATAACGCCATTTGTATAAGCTTTTTCTTGTGTGCCATAGCGATTAGATTGAGAATCAAGAGTGTTGATAAAAATTTTCTTTTGCGTGCAACCAAAAAGCGTGAGAGAAACAACACCTATAAGCAAATACTTAAGGCAAGTTTTCAATGGATTGCCAAATGCCATATTTATCTCCTTTGTGTCTTTTTGTGTCAGTGATTGCAAGTCTAGCACAAAATTTACAGAGAATCTAAAACAAAATCTCATTTTATAAGAAAATTTTTTGCGAATACTCAGGTTTTTATAAGTTTTAAGGATTAAAACTTGCTTATCATCATAAAACAATCGTTTTAGAGGAATGCAATGGAATTTGTCAGCATTATTATGGGGAGCAAAAGTGATTATGAAGTAATGAGTGAGTGCGCCAAAACCTTAGAGAAATTTGGTGTGTCTTATGAACTTATCATATCCTCCGCTCACCGCTCACCTGAACGCACAAAGGATTATATAAAAGACGCTCAATCTCGCGGAGCGCAAGTTTTTATCGCGGCAGCTGGTATGGCAGCGCACTTGGCTGGTGCAGTTGCTGCGCAAACTTGCAAGCCTGTGATTGGCGTCCCGCTTACTAGCACACAAAGTGCTGTAAATGGGCTAGATTCCCTGCTTGCCACAGTGCAAATGCCAAGCGGTATGCCTGTGGCGACTATGGCGATAGGCAAGGCTGGAGCGATAAATGCCGCACATTTAGCAATGCAAATACTGAGCCTACAAGATTCTCGTCTTGCTAAAAAACTTAGCGATGAACGCGCTAACAAGCTAAAAGATTTAGAGCAAAGCTCACAAGAAATCCAAGTATTACTAAGAGGATAAAATGTCAGAAAATCAGATGCCACCAAATGAAATGCCACTAAGCGAAGCGAGTGAGATAAGTGAGAGAAATACAGATGGAGATTCTCCAAATGCACAAGTCGCTCTACCACAAACACAGCCAACTCCTGTGCCTGCAAATATCCAAGCCTCTACCACTTGGATTAGCGTTGATGAGTTTGCTCAACTTTCAGGATTAAGCAAGGAGAAAATCAACGAACTTATAGAATCTGGCACACTAAACACAAAAAAAGACGCAGAAGCGATACTCATTGATGCGAGTAGCGGGACTTATGCGCTTATCAAGCGCGTGCAAGGTAGCCTTGTAAGTGAGGGTGAGCTCAATCCTATGTTTGTCGAAAAGACTATCGCGACTATCCTAAGCCTACACGATAAGGTGATTGCAAGCAAAGATGAAACTATTAGTGCGTTTAAAAACGAAAACACATTCCTAAAAGATGCTCTTGTATCAATGCAAGAAGTCTATGATGATGATAAAAAGACAATGGAAACCTTGCGCCAAGAGCTCGAACACGCAAGAGAAGAAGTGGAATTTATGAAGCGCAAATACCGCTTAATGTGGGGAAAGGTTTCTACCATTACTGAGGGCAACAAACCCATTGATAGCAACAAAAGCTAACACGCGATTTTCTTGCATTGCATAACTTTATGATTCTAAAATTCCTTTCTTAGCGAAGCGTTTAGTCCTATTGTATTGTTGATACCATAATTTACAAAAAATCCACCCACATCAACAAAGGTATTATTTGCCAGAGTAAAACTTCCACCAAAAGCGATATTAAGTGTATTGTAAAGTGGTGGAGCATAAGTCAAACTTTGTGTGCCATAGAGCACTTTGATGTTTTTGTTTTCCTCCATAGTCATAACTTCATAATGAACCTTTCCAAATATATTATAACCATTAAACAAATAATTCCCCTTGATTCCAATCCCTACCCCAAGCGCATAAAAACTATTTGTTTGCGTTTGCAAGGCATTAGAAGCATTTTCTTTGAGTGCCTCTATGCTATACACATAATGGTGTAATCCTGCATAAGGCGTAAATGCAATGCGCTCACCCATAGAAAATGCCTTAAACAACAAAGAATCTATTTGGATAATACTCATATCTTGGGAAGCATTTGTGCGAGATTGCACCAATGTATTGTGGCGATTTACCTCTCCAAATGAGCTAAAATATGCTCCACCCAAGAGAAAATGCAGAGCTTGCGAGAGTTCGATAGTTTGTGTAGCCCTAAACATAACATTATGACTTGTGTGTGTGATAGACTGTGCGCTGTTTGTGTGCTCTATGTTTGCCTTACCATAACTTACACTAAAAGCTGTGTTGAATATTTTGCTACCCACTTGCGCCCCAATAAGCGTGCCGACATTATTCCCGTGATTTCCAGTGAGAAATTTTGAGCCAATCACACCAACTCTTAGATTCTCCCCTGCTGTGTTAGAATCCATAAAGTCAGCACTTGCATTTTTAAGGCTAAAAAGTGCGCTAAATGGAGCATTGATAATATCATTTATACTTTGATTAGTGCTACTCATATATTGCTTAATTTGCCCGCTACTCCCACTTGAGTAAATGACATTCCCCATAACAGCCTTATTTGCTTCAAAAATTGCGCGTTCATTGCCAACCAACCCTTGTGTGAAAGTATTTACTTTTGTGGAATCTAAGTTGTAAGTGGCACTTCCACCATTAAGGATAATATTAGCAAAGTCTGCGTTGGTGTAGGTTATGTTTGCTCCATTTATCGTGCCTGTGATGAATTGATAGGTTTGTCCATCACTTGCACCAGAAAAATCCACAACTACACTCCCACCATTATTGGTGAGATTCCCTGCGAGTTTTCCCATTGTGCCATTTTGTATCCCAAATGTAAGTGTGCTGCCACTATTGTTTTGCAATGTCCCAACTTGAAGCGTCCCGCCGTAGATTGAAATGCTAGAATTGCGTGGATTATAAATCCCGCCGCCATTGATAGAATCCCCACCCATTTGCGAAATCAATGTCCCTGTAACGCTCATCGTGCCACCATTTGTGATGATGAGATTCCCACCACCACCAAAGGCAGGGTCAAAGGCATTAAACAATCCACCGCCCGTAGTATCCACGCTCATATCTTTTGATTCTATTCCGTTGTAAAAATTGCCCGTGATTGTTACGCTTCCGCCATTTAGCGTGAAATTTGACACTGAATTACTTTGAATGCTACCTGAATAGCCGACATTATAGACATTGCCCGTTAGATTCACACTTCCGCCGTTGTTTGTTAGACTATTTTGCAATCGAATTGTATTGGCAGATATTTTAAGATTCGCGCCTTGAGAAAGGTTTGTGCTTCCATTGTGGATAAAAAATTTGGCATTACTAAAATCCGCAGTGGCATTTTGTGTGAGATTTAGTGTAGAGCCACTTCCAAATCGCACTTTGGATTCACCACCATATTCCGAGCCTTGTGCGTTGATTGTGTTTCCGCTTGAGATGACACTCAATTTCGCTCCATTGCCGATATTGACACTCCCATTTTCAATGCTAAGCGTATGCGCACTTATAAGCGTGGATTCTATCCCACTAGCCACGCTCAATCCACTTGAATAAAAAGTTGTAGTGCTGTCTTTGATTGTGAGCGCATATTGCGAGCCTGCCGCGCCGTTTATGCTTAAATGCGGATTACGATTTAGCCCTATGGTAGTCATTTGCCAGCCTTGCGGGCTTTTTGTCGAAGTTATAGTATCTTGCCTTTGTCCGCCATTTAGTGTGATGCTTGTCGGCAAAGTAGAATTCGTCCAATCAACGCCATAAGCACCGCTCAATGTAAAACATACAAGTAAGAATTTTGCACCGCGTTTATTACACATAATTTAATCTTTAGTTTAAGAATCAAAAAAGAGATGTTCTATGAGAATCTTTATCCCCAAAAGCACCAAAATTCCTCCGCCTAAAAATTCTGCCTTGCGCCCCAAAAATAATCCAAATTTATTGCCAATTTTGAGTGCAACAATACAAAAAATAGCCGTTACAATACCAATACAAGCTACACTCAATAACAAATTTGTCTCTAATACCGCAAAGCTAACTCCAACCGCAAGTGCATCAATACTTGTGGCAATCGCAAGAGGAAGCATTGTTTGGTATCCAAATTTATCACTATCGCTTGCGCATTCTTGTGGCTGGAAAGATTCTTTTATCATCTTAAAGCCAATACAACTAAGCAAGACAAAAGCAATCCAATGGTCATAATCGGCGATAAAACCTGCAAATATAATGCCAAGAAAAAATCCCAAAGCAGGCATTAAAGCTTGGAATCCACCAAAGTATAACGCAACAACCATACAATGCTTAGGAGTAACGCTACGCACACTAAAGCCCTTACATAAACTCACAGCAAAAGCATCTGCTGCTAAAGCACAAGAAAGCAAAAAAATACTCCAAGTATCCACACTTAATCCTTCCTAAAATATTGTTGTTGAGTTTTACTAAATCAAACAATATTCCGCGAGGTTAAGTAAGTTTGCTAAATTTTAAACGGATTCTCAACAACCTTTTTTCTATCCACAATATATGGAATCAATGCCATATGACGCGCTCGTTTAATCGCTACTTCTGCGCGCTCCTGCCATTTTTTTGTGTTGCCTGTAAGTCGGCGAGGCATTATCTTGTATCGCTCTGAGAGCGAATGCTTTAGCATTTCAATATCTTTGTAGTCAATAAACTCTAGCCCTGCCTCTGTGTATCGGCAGTATCGCTTTGAATATTTTCTTTTTTCCATTGTTTCTCCTTTAAAATGGTATATCTTCGTCATTTATGTCAATTTCTGGGATATTTTGATTATATCCTCCCGCGTTACCTTGTGTGTTGCGTGGTTGTGAATTTTGATAACCTTGATTTTGGGAATCTTGGCTATATCCATCACTTTGAGTATATTCTCCACCACCTTTGCTATCGAGCATTTGCATACTTTCAGCAATAATAGTGTGTTTTGAACGCTTTTGCCCACTTTGGTCGCTCCAGCTTTCAAAATTCAATCGTCCCTCAATAAGCACTTTTGAGCCTTTTCTTAGATATTGCTTGGCGACCTCTGCGGTGCGCCCAAATAGCTTCACATCGACAAAGCAAGTTTCCTCGCCCTTTGTGCCATCTTGCTTGTTGTATCGTCTATTTGATGCAAGCCCTAAGGTGGCTACTGCGCTTCCACTTGGCAAATAGCGAATGTCCTCAATATCACGCGTGAGATTCCCTATAATGATAACTTTATTATACATTACACAACCTTAAGATTCTGTAGATTCTTGCTTTGTTTCCACAGATTCTTGTTCTTTGGGAGAATCCTCAGGCACACTCACACGCTCTTTTGGCTTCCTCTTTGGTGCTTCCACTTTGCCATTTGCCCTATCTACAAGTGTTTGCCACGCTTTTTGTTCTTTTTTGCTCTCATATTTCACAATGAGGAATCGCAAAATATCCTCGTTGATTCTGTAATTACGCTCTAATTCGGCAATAAGGCTTGGGTTAGATTGAAAATAAATGACAAAATAATATCCGCGCTGATTTTTCTTAATCTCATAGGCAAGATTACGCATACCCATATCTAAGCAGGTTTCAATCACCCCTTCATTTTTAGTGATAATGTCCTTAAAGAAATCAATTTTTGCTTTGATTTCTTCCTCTTGTAGTGTCGGTTTTACGATAAACATCGTTTCGTAGTGTTTCATTGTGTCTCCTTTTGGTTATCGCCCTTTCTTTGAAACTACCTATCTTTCGATATTTGTAGTGATTTTACAAAAAAGAGCAAGGTTTAAAGTGCTAATTCTACCCAATCATTGCTTGAATTTTCATTAAAATCGTTGCAGAATTTTTACTTTTTCCACTTTTTGCCTCCAAATCCCACGAATTAAGCAAATCAAAAATTTCAACATAATCGCGCTCTTTTAATTTCATACAATATCGACTTTGTCGCTCAATAATAGCCTTAGGAGGATTAAAGCCTAAAATTTCTCCCGCATCTGGCGCACCTTTGGTCTTAATGTAGGCAAAAAATAAGAAAAGTTGATAAAAAAATCTCTGCACATCTCTAGCTAGTGCGACTTCATTCACGCCTTCTTCATAAAGCGTTTGGAGAATCTTCACAATAGGCTTTTTTTCCATAATGGCACAATTCAATTCTTCTGTGTTAAAGCTTGCCACTCCTTCGCATAAAAATCGCACCGATTGAGTATCGATAATTTTTGTTGGTTGAGCCTGTGATTTTGAATCTGCGCTTGGAGATTTTACGCCTATGCCAAATTTTTCAATCTCTTTGCAAGCAATGGCAAGATTGTTGTTTTGTAATTCTAAAATATAGCGCAAGTCTTGGCTATGAATCTCGATGCCAATCTCCTTGCATCGCGCCCTTAAAAATTCTAATCCTTCTTGTATGCTAGGCTCAAAAAACCGCACTTCAGCGACTTGCATATTTGGATTTTTAAAACTTTGAGCAAAGGCACGACAATCTTGCATATATTGCGCATCTGTTTTTGAGCTAGCGATGTAAAATTCAATGATAAGTCCGTTATTTGGGTGTTTAACAAGCGCGTTTAAAAACTTTTCACAAGTTTTTTTATCAAACTTTTTATCAAGTTTTAATACAATGAAAGTGTCTCCACCAAAAAGAGAATCTTGAGTAAGCATTGAGAGAATGCTATCTGGCTCGCATTCATCGTAATAAAAAGTAGTTATTTCTTGACCTTGTGCTAAAAGCGTGGAAATCTTCTTGCCATAATGGTGTATCAAAAACTCACTTGCACCATAAAGTAAATATGCACGCGGTGGATTTGGTTTAAGCAAAAGAGAATCAAGCTCTTTTTTATACATTGTTTCCTCTTTTTATCTTAGTTTTGGCACGCTTGCTGGTGCGAGCTGATTTTGCATTATATCGTTTTTGAGTTATTTTTTGTGGGTGTGTTTGTTTTTCTTGTTTTGGCAATCCCTCACTCTCACAGGCAATGACTTCGCCAAAAATTTCACGCGTTAAAATATTTGCCCCTATAATGCGTAAATACACAATACTTAGTTTCCCAAAACTTGCAGATTCTACTATAATCCTCGCCTCAGGAATACAATCTAGTGCCACACACACCATAGGAGAGCTATCATCGATAACCACTGCCCTGCAAGTGAGTTTTGGTGCATTTTTGGCGCAAAAACGCGCAAATTTCAAATCCAAAAAATCAAACCACAAACGCATATATTCACGCTCTTTTATGTTGAGCTCACGCGCTATTGCTTCGAGGTTTTGGCTCAAAAATCCCACTTCATTGCTTTTATGTAAATGTGCCTTTAAGATTCTATGCACGCAAAGGTCGCTATATCGGCGAATAGGCGAAGTAAAATGTGTATAACACGCAAACCCAAGTCCAAAGTGAGAATCTGCGATATGACTATAAATAGCTTTGCATTGGGCTTTAATTATAATCCAATCTATAATTTGCTCTAATCCTAGCATTTTTGCTTGGTTTTGAATCTGTGTAATTTGTGCGTGTAAAGAATGTAATGATTGTTTTTTGTCTTTTTTAACAAGATGAGAATCATTGCCCTGTTTGCGTGCATTATCAAAATTTTTTGCATACACGAATAATTCTGCAATTTTTTGAGGCTTTGGGGCTTCGTGGATTCTATACATTGCACTTTTTTTAGAGATTGTAGTGAGTAAATTTGCAGAAGCGACATTTGCTAGAAGCATTGATTCTTCAATAATGCTATGAGAAAGTGCGAGGGCTTGCTTTTGTGAATCTAAGAGTGCCTTTGGAGCGAATGAAGCAACCTCTCCATTGCCTTTAAGCCTAATGTGTGCTTGCAATCCCTCAAATTCATAGCCATTTTTTAGTCTTTTTGTGCGAAGTTTTTTTACTTGTGTCATATAGCTTTTGAGCCATAATAGCTCTTTGTTGAATTTATGAGATTCTATAAAGTTTGCCACTTGCTCATAAGTAAAATGCTCCCTTACTTTTATAATTCCCTCTTTAAGAGAGCAATCAAGCATTTGCCCATTGTTAATGTGGATTTCCCACACTAATGCCAAACGCTTTAATCCAGCCTGCAATGAGCAAAGTCCGCTTGAAAGAGCAAAAGGGAGCATTGGGACAACACAATCTGGGAAATACACACTAAAGCACCGCTGTTGTGCGTCTTTATCAAGTGGAGTGTTGTGCGCTACATATTCCCCCACATCGGCGATAGCGACATAGAGTTTTTTTGTCTTTGTATCATAATAAATCGCATCATCGTGGTCTTTTGCATCTTTGGGGTCAATGACGCAAAATGGAATATGCGTATAATCCTCTCTATGCGGATAAAGCTCTGAATCAATAACGAACTTCCCTCCTCTTTTAAAGGATTTTTCAATATTTTGTGTGTATTCAACGCATTTGTGGCTAAATTCTTGTTCCACAGCATATTCTTTTAACACAATATCTTTATCAATCACCTCATTATCAAACACTCCTAGCACCTCAATAATCTCGCAAGTTTGCATATTTACTTGAAGCACGGCTTGCTTTGGTAATGTTCGCAGAGATTTTTGCGTTGCCTTAAGGGAGAGAATCTTCCTCTCACGCAAGGCAAACCCCACAATCGTATTTTTATGCTCTATGGCGACACATACGCTTAGTGGCACTTTTGGCACAAGTGTGGCGATAAACTCCGCTACAAGTTTATTTATCATCACTCCAGCACGCTTACCTTGCTTGATATAGCGGATTTTAGCGATGAGTATATCACCTTTATTGGCATTTGGCGGGAAATCTTTTAACATAAAGTCTTTTTGTAATGTTTTAGAATCTAGTGAGATTCCAATATTTGTAGGTGTATAAAATGGCGATAAAAATGCCTTTTTTGGGGAATCTTTACTTTGAGTTTTTGAAGTATTTTTAGAATGTTTTGTAACAATATCAAGTCTTCCTACAAGCAAATGTGGCTTTAAACGCAAGGTATTATTTTCGCACTCAAGCGCGTCTATGGCGAGCAGATTCTCTATTATAGTGTGCGGGGGTGTAGATTTTTTTATGCTTTTTGCATTTATGCCCTTTGTGTAGAGCTCATAAAATAAGAGGTGGTATGGAAAATCTTTGTTATTGTGTATTTGAGGCGACTTCATTAGAGTCCTGCATTACCACTCTTACGCAAAAACACTTTGTTTGTGGGCAAATTTTTTGCGATAGTTTTGTAAAATTTCTCCTAGTGTGCGCGGGATAAAGGCGAGATTCTCACAGCTTACATTGATACAAAAGTCATTTCCACTTGGTTTTGAGTGTAAATGTCCGTGTATATTCAGCGAACATTGCGAAAGTTTAAACGCTTCATCAAGCACATCTCGCGCCGCTACAAATCTATCGCGCGCCTTGCGATTAAACACAGGAAAATGTGAAAACATAATCCGCTCACCATCAAAATCACACACAATGGCATTGAGATAAATATTTTTGAGACACATTTCGCCAAATTTTTTCTTTAATGTTCTTTTGATAAACTCACGCTCTGGGATTTGAAGTTTGAGTTTTTTGCACACCCTCCAATCGCTTTGTTTTTTGACATATTCAAACTTTCCAATATCGTTATTGCCTACGATAAGTGTTTTTTGCCCGTTGAGACGCTTGAGGCACTTTATCCCATCGCCAAAATACAAATCACCCAAATGCCACACTTCGTCTTTTTTGCCAATGCTCTGATTCCATAACATAATGCTAAATTCATCAAAATCTCTAAATCCGTGCGAAAGCGCACTATTTAAGCGGATTGGTTCTTTCACTAAGGCTGCGAAATGCCCAAAATGGGAATCTGAAATAAGAAAGGTTTTATCGTGTATGTGGTAATTCAATCTCTGCCTTTAATCGTTATTCTTTTGTCATTATAGCATTGTGGTTGCAATATTTGACAATCCTCAATAAAAATTCGTGCATTCATATCGCTTGTGAAATGCAAAACTTTAGCGCACTCCTTTTGTTGTGCTTCTTGTCTTTGTGTTGAAATAATGAGTAAGTTATTATCGTCTGTGTGGTTTGCGTGTAGTGGTTATTTCGTTGAGTTTGTTTTGTTTTTCTTGTTTTAAGGCAATATCTGCAATTTGGTCTTTTACGCTGATTCTATCTGGTGCATTTGAAATATCAAATTCTTGCATACATTTCCGCAACCAAGTAAATTTTTTGGCTAATTCTTCAATGATTCTATATATTTGATATTCACTTAAGGGTTCTTTTGATATATAGCCTGAATATTGCCTATGCTCAAATCCTTTATCCTCAAAGAATTTTTTAATCAATATGTAGGGCTCTCGTGTGCTATCGGGGAATATTTCTCTTAATTGTTTGGTGTCTAAATCAAAATTTATGCACTTAATGTGTTTTTCATCTGTATTATTATCTAATCCCATATACCATCTCCATTTTCTTTTGCTGATTTTATCACATTTGTAGATACAATGCCATCTTTTAACCAATACCATTCTTTGACATTGCGCGTGATTGCTTCATTGTGTATAGCATTGTTTATTGTAAAAATTGCAATATGCGCCATATCGCTTTCACTTTTTTGGGCTACATAGGTGTATTTATCGCGTTTGTGGAGTTTTGCCTCTTTTGCTATCTCATCTAAATACGCATATAAATCCTCTAACTTATACTTGCCCTCACGCAAGATTTTTTCCTCATCTAGCACGATTCTCACACTTTTTTCGCTTCTTGTTTCATTTGCTGACATTGTTTATCCTTTTTTTTTGCAAGTTTTGCAAACATAGCACAATCGCCTTGTTTGTTTAAGGCGATTATAGCACACTCATTGCCTTTTAGCAGATAAGATGCCCTCTTTTATTGTTTTTAGGTATATTTATTTTTTAATGTTTGCTATGTCTGTTTCGCTGCGTGCTTGAGAAATGTAATTCTCTCCTTTATAAGCAGAATTAGCGCGCTTTACTATGTGGGTCAAATGCGTCTCTAATGCCCTCCCCTATGAATACAAGGATTGAAAGCAAGATTGAAAGCACAATAAACACACTAATGCCAAGATGAGGGGAAGTGAGATTATTTTTACCCTGCGCGAGAATCTCGCCTAAACTTGCACTTTGCGCAGGCATACCAAAACCTAAAAAATCCAAACTCCCAAGTGTAATTATGCCTGAAGCCATAATAAAAGGGATATAAGTGATTGTGGCGACCATCGCATTTGGTAAAATATGTTTTAGCATAATAGTAAAGTTACTTAGTCCAAGTGCTTTTGCTGCTTTGACATACTCCAAATTGCGCGCCTTTAGAAATTCTGCCCTTACCACGCTCACAAGGCTAATCCACGAAAATGCCAAAATAATGCCTAAAATCCACCAAAAATTTGGCGTAATGAAATTTGAGATAATAATGATGACAAATAAAATAGGCACAGAATTCCAAATTTCAATAAGTCGTTGTCCAATTAAGTCTAGCGCACCACCATAATACCCTTGAAACGCGCCCAAAGCCACACCAATAAGCACACTAAAGGTTGTCAGCAATAATCCAAAAATAATGCTAAGGCGCAATCCGTATAAGATTCTCGCTGCTACATCTCGAGATTTGTCATCTGTGCCAAGTATATGCTTAGAATCTGGCGGAGTAGGCGATGGAGTGCCTAAATCAAAAATGATAGTATCATAACTATAAGGGATAGGAGCAGTGATAATCAACGAATCTTTAAGCAAAACTTCCTGCACATAGGAATCTAAATAATCTGTATAACTTTCAAAATCCCCGCCAAACTCGCTCTCTGCATAATTTACAAAAACAGGAAAATATGCCTTATTATTGTGATAAATGAAAAGAGGCTTTTCGTTTGCGATAAATGGTGCAAGCAAACTCACCACAAACAATACCACAAAAAGTATAAGCGAAATGTATGCGCGCTTATTGGAGGTAAATATATGCCATTTATGTGCAAAGTCCATTATTTTAACCGCCCTCAATCAATACAATGTCATTGTAATTTTTTGTAAATTTCGCAATCATTTACTAAACAATAAAAATTATTTATAAAATACACAAAAATAAACAAAAAGAGTGAAATTATACTATGGAAATCACCACAAACCAAATTTTAATTGCTTTTATGCTTGCAGCTTTGGCTGGATTCTCTACTGCTATTGGCGCAGTGATAGCATTTTTTTCAAGGCAAGATAACTTCAAATTCCTCTCTATTGGGCTTGGATTCTCCGCAGGAGTGATGATTTATATTTCTTTTATGGAGATTTTGCCTAAGTCATTTGAGGATTTTAGCAAGGTATATACGGGTGTTTGGGGAGAACTTTTGGGGATATGTTGCTTTTTTGTGGGCATTATCATCTCTGTGTTTGTAGATAAACTAATCCCTGAAAATTTAGATTCTCATTCGCAAGAAGAATATAAGGAGCTAAAATTTTGCAATTTACAAGACAAAGCCTATCATCAAGCCAAACAATCAAACACCGCTATAAAACGAGCGGGAATCTTAACTGCCATAGCCATTGCTATCCATAACTTCCCTGAAGGTTTTGCGACTTTTATTTCTTCGTTGGAGAATCTCTCCTTTGGGATTGCTATTGCCATTGCAGTGGCGATTCATAACATTCCTGAGGGAATGGCTGTCTCACTGCCTATTTATCACGCCACAGGAGATAAGAAAAAGGCATTTATTTACTCCGCGCTCTCTGGTCTCACTGAACCAATTGGTGCGCTTTTTGGGGCATTTATTTTATTGCCTTTTATCGGCGAGCTCACATTAGCGGTTACTTTTGCCATTATTGCTGGCATTATGGTGTATATTTCTTTTGATGAGCTTTTGCCTGCCGCGAGAGTATATGGTGAGGCACACCATTGCTTGTATGGATTGCTTGCTGGTATGGGGATAATGGCAGTAAGCCTCGCTATGCTCAATCACTTGTAGATTCTTTAGATTTTAGAATCTATAAGTCCCATAAATCGCACTTTTGATATTGAGCTCATAGTATGTAAGTGTATAAGAAATCGCGCTTTTAGCAAGCAATGAAAAATGCTTCGTATGAGCGAGATTTACCCCAATTTCTCCTAAAACTCCATTTGTAATCCCATCTCTATCATAAATGATAGAATTATCAGCAAGTAACCCAATCCCATTACCAGAGAGATTGCAATCACTCAAAACGCCCACACTCGCCCACCAATCCCATTGCATAAAGTCCTGCATAAGTTTGATTCCTAAAATAGCGTTTAAGCCATAATCCTTTGGCTCTCCATTTTGGTTTTGTGCGAAAAATATATATTGCTCCACACGCACGAATGGATACAATAAAAGTTCCCCAAAGCCAAAGACATATCCATAATCTACATTAAGTAACGCACTATGCTCGTTAAATTGATTGCGCGCTCCATTTGCTATCAAACTTCTGCCATAGCCAATTTCCACTCCAAGCAAAGATGTCCAAATGAAGTATCACTAAATGAAAAATCAAATGCGCCAAAAAGCCCAATATTGCTCGCCGTTGCGGAAAAAACCTTAGAAGTTACAGAATCTTTTGGATTATATAATGCGGTATCCATTATATTAAGCGCAAAAAGATTGCGATTAGAATCGTTTGTATTGTAGTATTGCAAACTCACGCCTTGAGAGAAAATGCTAAAATCGTGGTTTTTCATATATGAATGCAAATACGCAATGCTTGTGTAATGCAGCCTTGCGCTATCATTAGGATAATCTTGGTGCAGAGATTCTCTTTGTAGGGTTTGTTGGTTTGGGGAAATAGGTTTTTGTAAAAATTCTAGTGCCTCTTGGTGTTGAGATACGAGAATCTGCACGCTACAAAAGACAAGATACAATATACGCTCTATGAAATATCTCTGTTTCATTGACTTTGACCAAATGACTTAATGGGTGTAGCTTGTAATGTATTCACGGATTTGACGCAAGATTTGAGAATCTATACGAAGTTTTAGACGCAAAACACTCAACTCAAACCCCATATCTTGGAGCTTCACTTCGTCTTTAGAAGTTACAAGGAGGCTTGTGGCATTGTGTTTGTCAATTTGTGTGCGTAAAAATCCCTCATCAAATCGACTATGGTCGCTTAAAAAAATTTTTCCAACCACTGCTGGCAAATATTCCTCCAAACGCGATGGATTAGCGATGGCGGTAAGCAGGAGCATTCGTTGCGTTTGATTCTCTACAACGACCTCTCTGTCATAATCCCTACCCTCCAATACAAGCAAATCCGCACTTTTATACAAATATGGCATTTCACGATAAATCCCACTAGGTAGGACAAATGGGAAATATGGAGCAAGTTTTGGTTGTAATAAAATATTAAGTTTTTTGAAAGCAAAACGAAATCCATCATCGAGGAAAATGCACTTCGCGCCGAGATTTTTCGCTTCTTCTATGGCCTTTGTGCGATTTTTACACACAATAACCGTGGCATTTGGCAAACTTTTAGCAATGAGAAATGCTTCATCTCCAGCTTCTACTTGCTTACAAGTAATTTTTCCATTATGAGAAACCACCAAAAGCCCCTTGCTTTTGCGTTTATATCCCCTTGAAATGACTGCCACATTGTCAAATTCGCGCGCCACTTCTATGATAAATGGTGTTTTGCCACTACCACCTACGACAAGATTCCCCACACTCACAATAGGCACACCAAAATCACGCAATCCAAACACCCTACCAAGCACTCTACGCAATGTCGCACTCACACCATAAAATACCGAAACGGGTAAAAGCGCGATACTAAGGCATTTTTGAAAAAAATTCGGTCGATAGAAATATGAATCTACAAAACGCATACCCTACTCCATAGAATTAAAAATTTTTGGCAGATGAGATTTAAACGCATTTCTTAAGATTCTACGCATAAGAGAAACTACAAAAGGTTTTTCAAAGCCCATTTTCTCCAGCTCATCTGCAATCAAAACTAAATCAGTATAATCTTTTTGACTTAATGCGCTAAATTTTACATTATGCTTTTGTAAAAGTGCTTCAAATGCAGATAAAAACGCATCAATTTGCTTATAAGAATATCCTAAATCCGCTTCATCACTTTGATTTTCAAATAAATCCGCGCTTGGTGGTTTATCAATAATTTCTTGTGGGATTCCCAATACTTTGGCCAGCGCAAAAATTTCACTTTTAAAAAGTCCGCCTATTGGGTTTATCGCGTAGGCCAAATCACCAAAAATCGTCCCATATCCTAAAAGAATCTCACTTTTATTGCTCGTGCCAATGACAAGGGAGTGATTTGCAAGTGAAAAGTCATACAAAATCGCCATTCTTATTCTTGCACAAAAATTACCAATGCGCAAATTATCAAGTTCATTGGTATTTATAGAATCTTTAATGGCAAAATTTACCAAAAGGTTTTCTCGCATTTGAGCTTCAAATGACGCAATGGGTATCTCAATGTGCTTCATACCAATGGAAGCAGCAAAATTCTTTGCATCATACAAATTGCGTGGATTAGAAGTAGAAGATGGCATTAAAATGGCAGTGGCATTGTCTTTAAAAACTTCCACACAAAGTTTCGCCACCACAGCGGAATCTATCCCGCCACTAAGCCCCAAAACAACACTATTAAAGCCAGCATTATGCACTTGAGTGTGTAAAAAATCACACATCGTTGCAATATATTTTTCCCAATCACGCATTTTACACCCTTATACACATTCACTCTACATATAAAGTCCCTAACATTAGGGAATCTGTAAGTATAATGTTTCATTTCCGCATTATAGATTCTTAAAATAATGTGTAATATTAGCCATTTTGCATTAAAAATTACAAAAAAAGTGAAAAAATAAAAAACTTTTAAGCAAATTTTTACTATTATCAAGGCTTTAAAGAGAATCCAACAATAAGGAGTAGAAATGTCAGAAGAAGTTGTTGAGAGACGAGATTTTCTCGGTATGGCTTTAGGTGGCGTGGCTGCTGTGGGAGCAGTGGCTTCGCTCTATGCGATGAAAAGGTCTTGGGACCCGTTGCCCAGTGTTGTTTCTGCGGGTTTTACTACGGTGGATTTAAGCACATTACAAGCTGGACATTTAAGTGCGGTTGAATGGCGTGGCAAACCTGTGTATATCCTTAAAAAACAAGACGGCTCACCAAAAGTAGAGGGGAGAGATTTTGAGATAAATGGTGCAATTTACACCGTTGGTATCCAAATTTGCACGCATTTAGGGTGTATACCGGGCTTTAATGAAAAGACACAATCATTCTTGTGTGCGTGCCACGGAGGGAGATTTGACTCTTCAGGTGTGAATATCGCTGGCACGCCTCCACCAAAGCCAATGGAGATTCCTCCATTTAAGCTTGATGGGCTAAAAATGGTTTTAGGTGAGGAGGGCGAAGAGTATAAAGCCCTCAAACAAGCATAGATTCTAAAAGGAGCGAATAATGGAAGTAAGAAAAGCAGATGGAATTATTGATTGGTTAGACCAACGAACGAATCTCAAAAAAGTCATCGAAGTATTGATGACAAAATACTGGATTCCCAAAAAGATTAACTTTTTGTGGGCTATGGGCGTAGTGCTTTTGACACTTTTCACGCTATTGGTGGTTAGCGGGCTGTTTTTGCTGATGTATTATAAGCCTGATGTGAAACTTGCCTTTGATAGTGTAAATGACACAATTATGCGTGAAGTGGCGTTTGGTTGGTTATGGCGTCATATACACGCTGTGGCTGCGAGTATGGTATTTTTAATTATCTATATCCATATGTTTGTGGCTGTGTATTATGGTTCATATAAAAGTGGCAGAGAAATGGTATGGATTGGTGGAATGCTCCTCTTTGTGCTTTTTAGTGCGGAGGCTTTCAGCGGATATATGCTTCCTTGGGGGCAGATGAGCTATTGGGCTGCAGCAGTTATCACTAATTTGCCTGACGCCGTGCCTATGGTTGGTCCTGCGGTTGTAGAATGGGTTCGAGGAAATTTTGTTGTCGCAGATTCTACGCTGACAAGATTTTTTATGCTTCATGTGTGTTTGTTGCCTATTGCCGTGCTAATGGTGATTGCGTTGCACTTCTATACATTGCGCACTCCTCATGTCAATAACGAAGAGGGCGAGGAAATCGACTTCGCAGCAGAAGCAAAAAAATACGAAGAGGGCAACAAGAAAGAATCTAAAGTTGTAAGCTTTTGGCCTGATTTCCTCTCAAAAGATATTTTTGTGGTTAGCGTATTTATGATGTTGTTTTTCTATCTTGTGTGCTATCACTTTGATTTTGCGATGGACCCCATTAACTTCGACCCAGCTGATAACCTAAAAACTCCACCGCATATTTACCCTGAGTGGTATTTCTTATGGAGCTATGAAGTATTGCGTGGATTTTTCTTTAGTGGAGATGTGGGACTTATAGCATTTGGCATTGCGCAAGTGGCATTTTTGTTCCTCCCTTGGCTTGATAGGAATCCAGCTGTCGCTCCAGCGCATAGACGACCTCTCTTTATGGTGTGGTTTTGGGTATTTATTGCAGACCTCATTGTGCTTACTATTTATGGTAAGCTACCGCCAGAGGGCATAAATGTCTATGTTGGATTCGTAGGGGCTATTGGATTTTTAATTTGGTTCTTTATTGCGTTACCTTTGGTTACCATTATGGAGCGCAAAAATAACGGAGGTGCGCAATGAGAGAAATTAAAATTTTAGTTGTTTTGATTGTAGTGGTTGGTGTTTTGTATTGGGGTGTCGAGCCTTTGGCGCACTCTGTATTTCACCCAAAGGCTGCACCTGCAGACTTTGAGTTTAGAGATTTAGCAAGAATCGACCTCTCAAAAGGTAATAAAGAAAGAGGGGAAGAGTTGTTTCAAGGGAATTGCCAAAACTGCCATAATCTTAAAGCAAAGGGCTTTGAATCTGAGCAGAGTGAGATGGCAGGCGTTGTAATGCCTGATTTATCCACAGCTGGAGCAATTTATAATGAAAATTTCTTAGCTGCATTTATCATTAACCCTGCCCAAGCGGTTAAGTTGGAGCATAAAGACTATATGATGCCACCATATTTCGCACAGGGCGAAGATGAGAATCTGGAGCAAGAAGTTGCTGACATCGTGGCATTTTTAAAATCTATCGGTGAAGCTTCACTCAAACAAGCAGTGAATTTCAATGATGAGTTCATCGCAAGAAAAGAAGCGATTGAAAAATCAAACCTTTCAGAATCGCAAAAGAGTGAGGCGATTGAGAATGCTAGAACACATATAACTGATAAAGTCATTTTCCTTGATGCGTGCTCACGATGCCATAGTATCAAATACGATGAGCCAAAAACTGCAGAGCAAATTGCTGCTAACAATCAAAAGAAAGTGGATATAGAGGCTTATCTTGGTGCGAAAGCCCCTGATTTGTCAATGATGATTCGCTCTAAGGGTGAGCATTATTTGGAGTGGTTTATCAACGACCCACAAAAGAAATCTTACAAAGAGATTAAAACTGCTATATTAGATGAAGATGCGAATGCTAACCTCTCTACAAACACAAAGAAATCTGAGTGGCAAGAAGATGAGGACTTTAGCAATCTCGCAAGAGAAATGGGCGTCTTACCTGTGGGACTTTCAATGCCACGCGTGGGATTAAATGAAGAATCGCAAGGTCGCGTGGTGCGCTATTTGGAATCTATCGGAGATTCTAAAAAAGCCGAGCGTGAAAGTCTTGGCGTCTCTATCATTATATTCTTTGGTGTGCTAAGTATCTTTGCATACTTGTGGAAACGCAAGAAGTGGAAAGACTTACACTAACAAAATCTCCACACGCTAATCATACAGCGTGTGGAATTCCTTCTAGATAGGACTAAGTGGTCTCATTTTATTTTTCCTTAGGTTGCTTTTTATGAACTACAAACTGCTAAATTTACAAGTTTTTGGTGATGAGCGGGGCAAACTCATCTCACTTGAATCAAACAAAAATATCCCATTTGAGATAAAGCGCGTGTATTGGATTTATGATACTTTGCCTGACATTGATAGGGGATTTCACGCACACAAGGACTTGGAGCAAGTCATCGTAGCAATGGATGGGGCGTGTGAGTTTGTGCTTGATGATGGGGTTAGCCGAGAGCAAGTGTGGCTAAATCGCCCTGATGTAGGCTTATACATAGGCAAAAATATGTGGCGCGAGATGAAACACTTTTCTTATGGGTGTAAGCTAATGGTTTTAGCAAGTGAATACTACGATGAAAAAGAATACATTAGAGATTATCAGGCATTTTTAGAATCTACAAAAGCGCAAAATGGCTTTAAGATTCTAACCGCAAATGGGGGGGGGGAACTCACTTAAAAGTGGCTTAACTTGCCCTTTTGAAATTAAAAGAATATTTTACATTTTTGGCACAAAAGGCGATATTGTGCGTGGTTGCCACGCTAATAGAGATTCTGAATTTTTTATGTTTTGTCTGCAAGGAAGCTGTCGCGTGAGAGTTGATGATGGCAAAGTAAAAAGCGAAGTGGCACTAGATTCTCCACATACCGCACTTTACCTTGAAAAAATGGTGTGGAAAGAAATGTTTGAGTTTTCAAATGACGCGATTTTGGTAGTGGCGACAAATACTTTGTATGACGAAAACGAGTATGTGAGGGATTATGGGGAATTTTTGAATATAATAAAAATTAAAAATAGTTTTGCATAATAGATTATTGATAGTTCTGGACGGTGTGTGGATATTGACATTATTTTTATTTTGTCATATAATTCTAGTTGTTCAAATTAAGGAGTATTTTCAAATATGGCAGAGTTTGGAAAAGCTAACTTAGAATTATCTTTTAAAAATCGTCCTCATCTTGTGATATTAGGTGCTGGTGCTAGTGTGGCTACAATACCAAATGGCGATAAGAATGGCAAAGAAATATCAACTATGAATGGGTTTATTGAAAAAATTGGACTATCCGATTTGCTTAAAGATATTAAATTAAAAACAAGAAGTAATAATTTGGAAGATATTTATTGTGAATTATATGAAAATAAACAGTATAATGATATTAGAATAAAGTTAGAAGAAGCTATTAGAAAAGAATTTGGATCATTTCAAATCATAGACGAACCGACCATTTACGATTTTCTGTTGCTTTCTTTAAGAAAAAAAGATTTGATAGCAACTTTCAATTGGGATCCATTGCTTTTGCAGGCATATCAAAGGGTAGTTAAAATAACCAACAATTTACCGGAATTAGCATTTTTACACGGCAATGTCTCTATCGGTTCTTGTGATAATCATAAAGTGGTCGGTGTATTAAGCGAACAATGTCCTAAATGTGGTAAGTATTTTACACCATCTATACTACTATATCCAATCAAACAAAAAGACTATACCACAAATTTATACATAAACGATTTTTGGAAAAAATTTAGAAATATTATGAAACAAGCCTATCAAATTACTGTTTTTGGGTATAGTGCCCCAATAACAGATATAGAAGCAAAAAAAATAATGAAAGAATCTTGGGGCAACAATAAAACTCTAGAAGAATTTGAATTTATAGACATTGATAAAGAAGAAAATGTTATTTGTAAATGGAAAGATTTTATATATTCGCATCATTACCAATATTGTAATGATTTCTTTGAATCTACTTTGGCTAAATTTCCAAGAAGAACGACAGAATCTCTTTTTGATACTACTATGAATTGCTACTTTATAGATAACTCAAAAAATGAATTTAAGAAAGATATGAGTTTTAAAGAATTGCAAATAGTCATTGATAGGTTAATATTGGAAGAACAAAATGTAAAAAATGGATACATAACTATGCCACATAAAAATATGTAGAGAAAAAATAACTATGATTCACCCATTATCTGATGTGCAGAGCAAAAATATAGGTGCAAATACAAATATTTGGTAGTATTGTGTGGTGTTGCCAAATGCAAGAATCTTGGCAAATTGTCATTTGCAATTAAAATACTAATTTGAAGGAGTTTGTATGAAACTAGACGCAACTAAAAATGAGATTGACAACTACGCAGTGGATTACATAGAGCACGATAAAGAAGATTCTGTAAGACGCTTTCGCCAAAAGAAAGTTATTGAAATTTTAAATCATCATAAGCCTAAAAACATTTTAGAGATAGGCTGTGGGTGCTGGTCGTTTTCAGAACTTTACCACGATTATGATAAATTTTTCATAGTTGAGCGTTCGGAACGATTTTGCAAAATTATACGAGAATCAAAGCATTACAACTCAAAGATAAATGTTTTGGAGGGTTTTTTGGAAGAAAACATAAACACCCTAAAAAACGAAAAATTTGATTTTATTTTGCTTAGTGGGGTGCTTCACGAAGTGCCAAATCAAATTGAGTTACTAAATGCCATAAAATCTCTTTGCAATAAAGATACTATTTTGCATATCAATGTGCCAAACAATAAAAGTTTTCATTTGCTTTGGGCTTATGAATCTGGGTTAATACAGCAAATAGGTGATTTAACGGACACGGCAACACATTTTAAGCGTCATTCTACTTTTGACTTAAAAAGTTTAAGTTCTTTTGTAAATAGCTGTGGTTTTAAAGTGCTTGATACTGCGGGGGGGGGGGGGTTCATACTTTATGAAGCCATTTAATCACGCCAAAATGACGGAGTTAATAAATCTTGGCATTATCGATGAAAATCTACTCAATGGCTTAAACAAACTTGCCAAATACTTCCCTGACAACGGCGCAGAGATTTTTGTGAATTGTAAAATCGCAGAGTAAGCATAGAGAAGTGAAGCGATGAGGAAAGAAATCGGCGGATTCATAGAGTTAGAACTAAGTCAAGGCAAGCATTTTCATAAAAGTGCTATTTTGCTAAATTCTGCACGAAATGCCTTGCGCTATGTGATTCGCGTTTATAATATACGAGAAATTCATACACCTTATTACACTTGCCCTGTGGTTTGGCAGGCGATAGAATCCGAATCTTGCAAAATAATCCCCTATGAAATAGATGAAACTTTTATGCCAAAAACTAAATTTGACAAAAAAGATTTCATTATATATACAAATTATTTTGGAATATGCGCAAAGCAAATAAAAACTTTGGCAAATCTCTATCCAAATCTAATTGTCGATAATGCTATGGGGTTTTATATGAGACATTTTGGGTTGGCAAGTTTTTATTCTCCGCGCAAGTTTTTTGGTGTGCCAGATGGTGGAATTTTGTTTTGCGATAAACGATTAAATGAAACATTGCCAAAAGACACTTCATATCAACGCTTTTCTCATCTTATCAAACGCGTTGATGGTGGCTCAAATTTTGCCTATGAAGATTTTAATAAAAATGATGATTCTCTAATAAATGAGCCTATAAAGCAAATGTCAAATTTGACAGATAAAATGTTACAAAATATAAACTACAAATATATACAAGAAAGACGACTAAAAAATTATAATTACTTAAGCCAAAAACTAGATTCTATCAATTTGCTTAAAAACACATTAAAATATTGTAATGTTATGCAGGGGGGGGGCAAAGGCGAAAATGTGCCTATGTATTATCCGTTGTTATTAAAAAATGCTTCAAAGGTTTATGAAAAATTACTGAAAAATCAAATCTATTGTCCTAAGCCTTGGCGTGGAATGCTTGATTTAATGAATGGCAAACAATGCAAAGTCGAACAAAATTTTTATGAAAATCTAATCCCTCTAATTATCGACCAGCGATACGACAAAGAGGATTTAGATAGGTTGATAATGGTTATAAATAAATGTTAAACAAACTCGCCAAATACTTCCCTGACAACGGCGCAGAGATTTTTGTGAATTGTAGAATAGGGATAAATAAGGTATAAAATATGTTTTAATGGATTTTTAAGGTATTGGCTGTTACAATTCTGAAATTAAAATTTTTGTTTTTTAGGTATTAGACGATGGAGTTGAAAAAGTATTGCGGTAGGTTTCCTAGTATTTTGCAACAAGCATTTAGAGATGGTAAAGCTGTAATTCCACAAAGTGATGATACTCGGTGTGTAAGTTACATATATGTAGCTACGGAGGCTTATAGGGCAATAGATGTTAATGATGATAAGCCAAATATCACACAATATGATTTTGAATCTCGTGTTGAGAGGGAGATAAGAGAGGGCAAGTTTAAAAGTTTGCCAAAAGGGTTTACATATTATAGTTGCTCTTGTTTTTTTACTGAACAAAAATTGCTTGAAAAAGTAACAGATTTAAAAAACAAAATTATTAAAGGTAAAAGCAAAATAGCAAAAGGAACTTTGAAATTTAGAAATGGTCCCATACTTGTAAATAAAAAGAAAGGACATATAGATTGGTTTTTGTTTGAAAAAGCCGATGTGGTAGGGGATTTTGAATTTATATAGTTAAATTTTCATAGAAAGGGGAGGATTATGGAACATTGGGTAAATATAGATGGCTTTGGAGCTTTATTTATAGAGCAAGAATTAGCTAGACTAGATATACCTTTTATATTTGTATGTTTAGATGATAATAATATGAGGTATTTAGCTTTATGCTATAATGATAGGGACTATAAATACATCTTGGCAAAATGTGATAGCTATTCTTTGATTCAAATATTAAAAGGCAAACTAAGTATAGATACCTTTATTCAAAAGTCAGATAAGATATTTTTGCTTGATTTGATTGATTGGGACAAGGCAATTATACAAGAAATGGTGTATACTAATTTGTCTAATGAGGTATTGCCAAAGAAAGATACTTTCTTTACAATAGAAAACAAAAGTATAGACGACTATATAGAAAAATTGAAAAGTGAGACAATAGCAGAAAAAATGCTATATAAGAATATTAACAACTTATGTATTGCTAGTTTAACCATAAACAATAAGCAAAAATCCATAGAAAATATAATTCAACTGGTTGAGAATATTATACCGCACGACAATATTTTGGAGTTATTACAGATTGATAAAATTGACAATGTATCTAAAAATACCTACAAAGTAGATAAAGGAGTTGCAAATGGACAAGGTAAAAAAGGCTACTTCACAAGCGCAGCCTAGCAATGCGTTTAAAATAGAAACTATTCAAGTTAAAAAATTTAACTTTGAACAAGTAAATAAACTTGGGAAAAGCGAGTTGATTGAGATAAAACAGGGGGTTGGTGCTATTGCAGAAAAAGATAAAAATACTTATACGATTCAATCAAATATAGATATTTCATTTTTACAAGGAGAGCAAGAAATATTTTATATCAAGTCTGCCATAGTCGGCATAATTGGAGTTGAGTCTAATTTCAATGAAAAATTTCTTAATAATATGGTAGCCATAATGTATTCTTATTTGCGACCTTTAGTAGCTCAAATGACTGTTATGGCGAAATTGCCTCCGCTTGATTTGCCACCACTGAACTTTGAAAATTTCAAAGTTAATGTCAAACATAAAGATGGCTAGAATTTTATAAAGAATGCCTAATGACCTGTCAGCCCGTATCCAAAGAGCAGTATAAAGCCCTAGTAGAATCGCCATTTAGTGGATTTGATAGCGTGGAGTTTGCCGAGCTAAACGCACACAAAGTCGATGAAGTGAAGTATTTTATCTTTGGCGATAAGGCAAATCATTTTGCGCTAGTAGCAGGGATAAAGGACAATGTGCTAAAATGCCCATTTTCAGCTACTTTTGGTATTTTTAGCGAGATACGACAAAATAACCAAATCAACTACTATTATGACGCGATTTGCGCACTTGTATCGTGGTGCAAGGACAATGGATTTGAGAAAATCATCTTTGCCACGCCACCACTCTTTTACAATCAATCCCATATCACAAAATTTCAAAATGCCCTGTTTTGTGCTGGATTCAAGGTGGTGGATTATGATATGAATTTTGAATTTTTCTTAAAAAATGCGATAAATTATCACGAGATTATCAATAGAAATTCCAAAAGAAAGCTAAAAATAGCCTATGAACACAACTTAAAATTCAACAAAACAAGCGATTTAAGCCAAGTCTATGAAATCATAAAGGCAAATCGCAAAGGGAGAGGATTCCCACTATGGCTAAGCCAAAAAGATATTAGCGATACGGCTAGATTTATCAAGTCGGATTATTTTTTGGTGTCTTGCGGGGGCAAAGCCATCGCATCGGCATATATCCAGCATATCACGCAAAATATCGCAAATGTCGTATATTGGGGCAATATAGCCGAGTCAAACGAGCTTTGTCCGATGAATTTCCTAGCCGAGCAAGTCTATATGCACTATCAAAATGATAGCAAAATCAAATACATAAGCATAGGTACTTCTACGCTAGATAGTGTGGCAAATGTCGGGCTATGCTATTTCAAAGAAAGTATCGGCTGTGTGGTTTCGCCTAAACTGCGATTTGCACTAGATTTGACACAAGAAAATCAATCTCTCATAGCTAGTGCGATTATCGGGGGGGGGGGGGGAAAACTAGCTCTTATTTATTTTTTGCTGCTACGAATCTCACAAAGGGTAGCTTTTTTCTATTTTACTTTACTTCTCAATGCTTTTGCTTTTGTGCTTTATCTTTCATTTTATACACAATCAAGGACTTTAAATGAAAAATATTAAGTCCGTGATGATTCACCCATTATCTGATGTGCAAAGCAAAAATATCGGCGAAAACACCAACATTTGGCAGTATTGCGTGGTGTTGCCAAATGCCAAAATCGGTGCAAATTGCAATATTTGCTCACATTGCTTTATAGAAAACGATGTCATTATCGGCGATAGCGTAACGATAAAGTGTGGGGTTCAGCTGTGGGACGGCGTTCGCATTGATGATAATGTATTCATCGGTCCAAATGTAAGCTTTTGCAACGATAAATATCCAAAATCTAAAAATAAAAATTTCAAGCTAGAATCTGTCATCATCAAGCAAGGCGCGAGTATCGGTGCAAATGTTACGATTTTGCCCGGGGTAACCATAGGGGAAAATGCGCTTATCGCCGCTGGTAGCGTGGTAGCAAAAGATATTCCTGCAAATGTGAAATTTATAAATGGCAAAATTGTAGCAAATACTACTCACAACAAAATGCAATCAAGTTCTGTTAATGGGGGGGGGGGAACTCTACCTAAACTCTGCGTATTTTGCAAATCTCATCAGTGGCGAAACGCTGCGTAAGGCGGGATAATGATAAAAATCCTGCCTTACAATGCCGAGCTAAAAGCCGCTTGGGATAGCTTTGTCGAATCTTCTAAAAACGGCATTTTTATGTTTAAGCGCGATTTTATGGACTATCACGCGGATAGATTTGTGGATAATTCGCTTTTGTTTTATAGTGATGATGAACTTATCGCGCTTTTGCCACTCTCGCGCCACGATAATGTTTTAAAATCACACGGCGGACTTACCTTTGGTGGCTTTATATCTAGCGCAAATATGAAGCAAATCAAAATGAATGAATGCGTAGAATCTTTGATAGAATACTTGCGGGAGCGAGATTTCACGCATTTAGAGTATAAAAAAGTGCCACAAATTTATAACGAGATTCCAAGCGAGGAGGACATATACGCGCTATGGAGGCATAATGCTATTCTCTCAAAAGTCGAGCCATCTACGGCGATAAATTTGTGTGCACCTGTTAAAATGTCAAAGGGACGCAAAGCGCAAATCTCACGGGCAAAAAGAGAGGGCGTAGAAGTGGTGGAATCTAGTGACTTTGAGGGTTTTATTGCCCTTGAAAATGAGATTTTAGCTAAATATCACAACGCAAAAGCCGTGCATAGTGGGGCTGAACTTGCATTGCTTGCTGGGCGATTCCCCGAGAATATAAAACTCTATATCGCTAGGCAAAATGGCAATGATGAGATTTTAGCTGGGGTGGTGCTGTTTGTCTATAAAAATCTCGTGCATACGCAATATATGGCAAGTAGTGAAAAGGGGCGCGAAATCGGCGCGTTGGACTTGGTGGTGGCAACCTTGCTTGACAAATATAGCGATAAAATTTATTTTGATTTTGGCATTTCAAGTGAAAACAATGGGTTGAATCTTAATACAGGTTTAATTGCTCAAAAAGAAAGTTTTGGTGCAAGGGTGTTAATCCATAGTGCATTTACGCTTTACCAAAACGGGGGGGGGGGGATTATTAACCCTTAATCTTTCGTGTAAGATAAGATTTATTTGGCATTTTGATAATAATCAGCACTTAAATTTATGTCATATTTCTCAAAAAGGCTTGGGAAATGTCGCATAAAAAGTCGCAAAAATTTATTGCGGGTAAAAGTATAAATTTACGCGAAGTAGGGATTGCCGATGCGGAATTTATACTTGCATTAAGGTGCAATGAGGAAAAGGCAAAATTTTTACATAAAACAGAAAATGATTTAGCAAAGCAAATCGCTTATATTGAGAACTATAAAACAAAGGAAAATGAATGGTATTTTATCATTGAGAGCAAGAGTGGAGAGCAACTTGGCACGGTGCGAATCTATGATGTGGTGGATAATGATGACTTTTGCTGGGGAAGCTGGATAATCAAAGATAGTGCACCCGCTAATGCAGCCATCGAATCTGTGCTACTTGTGTATGAATACGCTTTTTATACACTTGGTTTTACCAAAGCACACTTTGATGTCCGCAAAGATAATGCCAAAGTCCGCGCTTTTCACAAAAGATTTGGCGCAAAAGAAGTGAGCGAGAATGATAAAGATGTGTTTTATAGATTTTACAGGGAGGATTATGAGATGATTAAGGGGAAATTTAGGAAGTTTTTGGTATAACGACAAAATTTAAAAATACAAATAAGAAATGAGGTCGAAATGATGAATGCGAAAATCGAAAAACTAGAAAAAGAGATTGAACACGAACAACGAAATGTTTCTTATGATACGAGAGAATACACCATTGAATACATAGTCGATAAGTATTCAAAGGGGATTGATAAAGATGAAAATGAATTTTTTGTCCCAGATTATCAAAGAGAGTTTGTTTGGAGCGATGGGCGACAATCTAAATTTATAGAATCATTGCTTGTGGGGTTACCCATACCATACATTTTTTTAGCCGAAACAAAAAATGGCAGATATGAGATTGTTGATGGCTCTCAACGCATAAGAACATTGGCAGCTTTTTTGCAAAATGACTTAAAAATAGAAAAACTTGAGGTTTTAAAGTCGTTGAATGGTTTTAAGTTTAGTGATTTGGATGTGGCTAGGCAAAGAAAATTTAGAAATATATCGCTAAAAATGATTGTATTGTCTGAAAAAACAACAGACGAAACAAAAAATGAAATTTTTGAACGGATAAACAGAGGAAGCGATTTACTCAAAGATATGGAAAAAAGAAAAGGAATATATAGAGGAGAATTTAATGACTTTGTTTATGAAGTGGCAAAAAATAATATTTATTGTGAAATTACTCCTATAGAAGGCTGGTTTGCAAATAGGCAAGAAAGAGAAGAATTATTGCTTAGATATTTTGCTTTTTTGGAATGGTATCCACATTTTAAACAAAGAGGTGGAATTGCAACACAACTTGATGAATATATGGATAAAAAAAATCAAACATTTAACGAGCAGACAAAGGATGCTATGGAAAAAGATTTTTATAAAATGATAGATTTTGCAAAGAAATCATTGCCTTATGGTTTTTCTAAAGGCAAAGGGGCACATCAAGTTTCAAGAGTATATTTTGAGGCTATTTCTGTGGGCATAACACTTGCATTACGCAAAAACCCAAATTTATCACCCACTGACTGCAACTTACAGGATATTATTAAATCACCAAAATTTAAACAAGTTATTTCTGGTAAATACCATACTCACACTCCCAAAAGAATTATTGAAAGAATTGATTATATAAAAAATTATCTTTTAAACAATGGATAAAATTGAATGTTTCAAACATCTAGAAGGGAACTCACATCAAGAAATAGTGATATAAAAATAATAATTGCGGAGTTACCTAAGATAAAAGTTGATTGTTCGACAATACTAAAATCATCAATTATTGTAATGATATACAATATGATTGAAGGTGTATTTTTTCATATATTACAAGAATCTTTTGACAAAGTTGCTCAAAATGAAAATAATTGCCCTGATGAATTTTTATTTATGGTTGCTGATTATTATTTTAGGACAATAAGCAATGATTTAAAAGAATTAAATAAATATAACGAAAACCAAAAATCAAAACAACCTAAACTTAATTTTATTGAATATAAACAAAGTATTGACACTCATAAAAATGTAAATAATATACAAAATAATTTCAATAAACTACAAACATTTCATCATAATATAGAACACATTCCCTCATTTTCTGACTATATAAGTAACTTTAAACTCTTTTCGGGCAATTTGGATGAAAAAGAAATAAGAAAACATACCGAAAAATTTGGAGCAAAATTTAATGGTGTAAATTCTGATAAGTTACTTACATTAGTAAAAGAAAAAAGAAATAAATTGGCACACGGAGAAGCAAAATATAGCATAGAATGCAGAGATATGTTAGACACAGATATAAAGAAAATTCAAAGAGCGGTTTTTGGCTATATGAAAAGAGTCATACAAGCATTTGAGAAAGTTTATATATGATTAAGAATGATAAAGTGACCAAATTCCTAGACCTACAAAAGATAAACAATCGCTTTCGAGCGGAGATAGACGCTAGAATCAAAGCTGTGCTAGATAGTGGCTGGTATTTAGAGGGTGTGGAAAATGAAAGATTCACAAAGAATTTTGCCACATTTTGCGGGACGAAATTTGCTCTTGGCGTGGCAAATGGACTTGATGCGATAAATCTCATTATCCGCGCTTATGAATTTGGTGTAGGCGATGAAATTATCGTGCCGTCCAACACCTACATAGCCACGATTTTAGCCGTGTCGCAAAATGGCTGCACGCCTGTGTTAGTCGAGCCAGACATAGACACTTACAACATAAACCCAGACTTAATCGAATCAAAAATCACGCCCAAAACAAAGGCTATTTTACTCGTGCATCTCTACGGACAAGCCGTGCAAATGCAAAAAATTTGGGCGTTAGCGCAAAAATACAACCTAAAAATCATCGAAGATTGCGCCCAAGCACACGGAGCGATATATCAAGGCAAAAGAGTGGGGAATCTAGGCGATGCGGGGGCATTTTCATTTTATCCGGGTAAGAATCTAGGTGCATTAGGTGATAGTGGAGGAATCACCACAAATGACGAAACCCTTTTTGCCAAAGTCAAAGCTATCGCAAACTACGGCTCAGATAGGAAATATCATCATATTTATAAGGGCGTAAATTCTAGACTTGATGAGATACAAGCGGCGATTTTGGATATAAAACTTGCGCATTTAGACGCAGACAATGCCAAACGGCGTGAGATAGCCAAAATCTACCGCGAATCTATCAAAAATCCTAAAATCATCTTGCCAAAGGCATACAATGAAAATGCTTGTGTGTGGCATTGCTTTGTGGTGCGCACGGATAAACGCGATGAATTTCAAGCGCATTTGAGCGAAAATGGAGTGCAAACTATCATTCATTACCCCACACCGCCACACAAACAAGGCGCGTATAAAGAGTGGGCAAATCACAGCTATCCTGTGAGTGAAGAAATCCACCGCACTATCATAAGCCTGCCTATCTCGCCTGTGATGAGTGATGAGGAAGTAGCAAAAGTTATAGAGGTGGTAAATGACTACTAATCCAAAAGTCTCTATCGCACTTATTACTTACAATCAGCAAGATTATGTGGGAAGGACTATTGAGAGTATTTTAAATCAAACTTATCAAAATTTTGAGATTATCGTGGGCGATGATAGCTCTACCGATGAAACGGCTAATGTTGTGAAATCCTACAAAGATGAGCGAATCAAATATTTTAAGACGGATTATAACATAGGCATAAATGGGAATTTAAATCTTGTTGCAAATAAAGCGACAACCGATTATGTTTTTTTTATATCTGGTGATGATAAATGGAGAGAAAACTATTTAGAACGCGTTGTAGATTGCTTTGAGAAAATGTCTAAAATAGATGTAGTGTATCCTCAACTTTGTGCCATTGATAAAGATGATAATTATATCAAAGGAAAAAATCAATACTTTTGGCGCATTCCAACAAATAGAACAAAAGAAGAGACTATTCATATTGCTTTTATGGAATGCAATGTCTTACCATCTCCCGGAATTGCAATGAGAAAAAGAGTAATAGATACGATATTTCCACTTCCTTGTTCTCTTGTCAATATGCAAGATTACGCAATGCATCTTGATATTTTTACCAATGACTTAAAAGTTTATGTATTAGATGAACTTTTGGTGGATTATAGAGTATCTGATGTTGGCATTTCACATAACAACAATAATAATATTGCACTAAAAAGAGAGCAAATGGAAATTGCTCCGCTTATGGATTATTTTTTAAAAATAGATGATTTAAATCTTTTAAAGGCAATTTTTGTAAATGAGATTCAAAACACCAAAATAGAACCTTTTAGCGACACTATCCCTTTCTTTTTAGGACAAATGGCATTATTATCACCGCACTTCAAACGCAAAGAATGGGGCTATCACACGATAATGAAATTTTTAAGCGATAAAAGCAATTTTGATATTGCAAATAAGCGATATGGCTTTACATTCAAGGATCATCTTAAACTTATCGAAAAAATATCTTTAAACGAAACTAAATATGTTAAAAAATATAAGAAATATAAAAAATCGTTCAATATATCGCTGATATTTTTTGCAGTTCTTTTTATCATCTTTATGATTCATATCTTTATTTTCGACTAAAAGTATTTTTGCTATAACACACATCATATTAACAATCCCTCACAAAAACTCACTATTTGTAATATCTAGACTTAGTTTATTAAGCGTGCGATTAAAGCTATCGTTGCGACACAAAATCGGGCATTTCGCACAAGTAGTCGCATTATACACTTCTCTAATTCGCGCACCACGCCAAATCTCCTCCAAGCTCTGCTCCCGCAAATCGCCCAAAAAGTGCTTCGCACTCTGCCGAAAATGCAAACACGCCCATACCTTAAAATCCGCACTTATCACCGTGCTAAAAAACATTCCGTGGCATTTGTCATATCCACGCCCTGCACCTTCATTTAAGCCTTCCATTTCTTTGTATTTTTGATAGCTCGCCACGATTTTAAATTCTGAATCCTCATATTTTTCGCGCAATTCTAAAAGTTTATTTGTAATATCAAGCCTATCGCCTGTGAATGGGCGAAATTGCGCAAAATCTGCACCTCTCTCTTTGACTAACCGCACAAAGGATTCCATATCGCCTTGCGTAATGTTGCTTGTGAGAAACCCCACGCCAAAGCTAGTCTTGCTTCCAAGTCGCGCCTTAGTATTTGCAAAACTCTCAATATTTGCCAAAGTTTTTTCAAAGTGTTTTGGCTTCATTCCGTGAATCTTCTCATACATTTCCGCACTCCCCGCATCAAGGCTAATCCTAAAATACTCCAAATTTTCCGCTATGATTTCATTTAATCGTTCATTGAGATTCATTCCGTGTGAATTTAGCCCAATATTTTGCCCCGCGTTTTTAAGCAATTTTATGGCGTATTCAAAATGTGGCGAACAAGTAGGCTCACCTCCACCGCTTAAAATCACGCCTTTATTGTCCATAGCTCTTAGATTGCGCACCACAGATTCTACCTGCTCTTTGTTTAGCTCGGCATTATTTTCATTATGCCCACAGCAGCCCGGACAGCGATGATTGCATTTGTTGGTTAGGTCAAGTTCGGTTACGATGAGAGTTTTGTGAGAATTGTAAAAGTAGTCGATTTTGCCCGTGTAGCGCAAAATCTTTTCATCTGAGTTGAAGTTATTTATTTTCATTATCCATACTCCGTTTGGTCGCTTTGGGTATATTTTTTGATATACCACTCTATTGTTTTTGCTATGCCAGATTCAAAGCTGTGTTTTGGCTTCCACCCAAGCGTTTTTTGCAGTTTGGTAGAATCTATGGCATAGCGCCTATCGTGCCCCGCCCTATCTTTGACAAAGCGAATCTGCTTTGCGTAAGTTTCTTTTTTGGGCAATTTTTTATCTAAGTAGGCGCAGATTTTCTTTGCAATATCAATATTTTCTTTTTCTTCGTTGCCACCGATATTAAAACACTCAAAAAAGACTTTGTTTTCATTAAAAATGCGTTGATTTTGGGGGCTGTTTTTTGGATTATGGAGTTTTTCATTTAGCGATTCCCCCCCCCATTTGAATCTAGCGCGATGATTTTATCTCTCGCATACGCAAACACCGCGCAAATCGCATCGCAATGGTCTTCTACAAAAAGCCAATCTCGCACATTTTTGCCATCGCCATAGATGGGGATTTCTTTGCCTAAAAGTGCGTTGCGGATAATGGTGGGGATTAGCTTTTCATCGTGTTGGTGCATTCCGTAGTTGTTTGAGCAATTTGTAATCACGCAATGCAACCCAAAAGTATGCGCATAGCTTCGCACAAGCATATCGCTAGATGCTTTTGAGGCAGAGTAGGGAGAATTTGGCTGATATGGTGTTTGCTCTGTGAAAAGCCCCGTTTTTCCAAGTGTGCCATAGACTTCATCGGTAGATATGTGGTGAAAAAGCGCGTTTTCATAGCCTTTTTTGTGGCAAAATGGCGAATCTAACCAATGTTTATACGCGCAATTTAGCAGATTCCAAGTGCCATAGATATTTGTTTTGATAAACACTTCGGGCGTGGCGATAGAATTATCCACATGTGATTCGGCAGCAAAGTGAATCACGCTAGTTACATTATAACGCTCAAAAATCTCGCTAACTAGCACACTATCGCAAATATCACCCTTTATAAAATGATAGTTTTTATGTTCTTTTACGCCTTTTAGATTCTCTAAATTCCCTGCATAAGAGAGGCAATCCAAATTGATAATCGTGCTATCTTTATCCGCACATTTTGGCAAATATTCGCGCAAAAAATGCTCGATAAAATTACTCCCAATAAACCCCGCCCCACCTGTGATAAGTATGCTTTTCATTTACTATCCTTTTTGCGCTTTAAATTTTAAAATGTCTGCCTTGCATTTGCAAGTGAGCTAAGATATACACCATAGTCGTTTTTATCAAGTTTGCTTGCTAACTCGCGCAATTTATCCGCGTTTATCCAGCCATTTAGGTAGGCGATTTCCTCCAAACACGCGATTTTTAGATTTTGGCGTTTTTGCAGGGTTTGGATAAAGCTACTTGCCTCTAATAGCGAATCGTGCGTCCCTGTGTCAAGCCACGCAAATCCTCGCCCCATAGTCGCGCATTTTAGGCGATTTTGCTCTAAATACATTTGATTTAGCGTGGTGATTTCTAGCTCACCACGCGCACTTGGTTTTATTTGCTTTGCTAGCGCACTCACTCCGCGTGGGTAAAAATACAGCCCCGTTACCGCATAATCGCTTTTTGGCAGGGCAGGTTTTTCCTCTAATCCTATGACTTCGCCTTGCGCGTTAAATTCGGCTATGCCATAGCGTTGCGGGTCGCGCACCTTGTAGCCAAAAATCGTGGCAAAGCCGTTTTGTGCGTCCGCTACGCCATTTTCTAGCAGGGGTGTCAGTCCGCTACCATAAAAAATGTTATCGCCTAACACAAGGCAGGACGAGCTTTCGCCTAAAAATTCCTCGCCCAAAATAAAGGCTTGGGCAAGTCCATCAGGGCTAGGCTGCACACAATAGCTAAGATTTACCCCAAAATCCGCTCCGTCTCCCAAAAGTGCCTTAAAATTTGCGCTATCTTGTGGCGTGGTGATGATGAGAATCTCGCGAATCCCAGCTAGCATAAGCACAGATAGCGGATAATAAATCATCGGCTTATCAAAAACGGGCAAAAGTTGCTTACTTATGCCCTTTGTGATGGGGTAAAGCCTCGTGCCAGAGCCCCCTGCTAGGATTATGCCTTTCATCTGTCGCCTTTGTATTTAGGATTTGCGCTTTTTGAAATCGCAATTATAGGATAAAATTTAGATTTTGCAAAATTTAAATTTGTGTGTCGCTATAATTTTCACACATATTTTTAAAAGCCCATTTTATTTTACTTGACCTAAATTTTACCACTACTCGTGGCGGAGGGCGTCAATAGGATTAAGCTTAGAAGCTCTTTTAGCGGGTAAATATCCAAACACCACGCCAATACACGCACTAAAGATAAATGCGACAATCGCCGTTGGCACATCAAAAATAAATGGAATCTCCATATAAAAACTTAACCCTAACGAAACAAAAAACGCCAATACAATCCCGATAATGCCACCGAGCGAACTAAGCGTAACAGATTCTATTAAAAATTGCCCCAAAACCTCGCTTTGTAATGCGCCAATCGCCATTCTTGTGCCAATCTCACGCGTGCGCTCTGTAACTGAAACAAGCATTATATTCATAATTCCAATGCCACCCACAATAAGGCTTACTCCAGCGACCATTCCAAGCAATGCCGTGAGCATTTTTGTAGTTTGAGTGAGCGTATCTGCGATTTGTTTGGTATCCATAATTTCAAAGCTATCACGCTCACCGGGCTTTGCATTACGCACTTTGCGCATTACCCTGCTTAATGCTGCCACCCCCTCATCAGAATCTACGCCATCTTGAAGTCGCAACATTAAGCGATTGGCAACAAACATCGTAGTATTGCGACTAATGGAGCGAGAATATGCGCGCATAGGCATTAAGATTACATCATCTTGGTCATTTCCAAATCCACCCTGCCCCTTAGATTCCAAAATCCCCACACATTCGCACACGATATTGCTTAGGCGGATTTTTTTACCTAGTGGATTTTCATCTTTAAAGAGATTTTTTTTCACAGAAGTCCCAATCATACACACATTGCTCCCCACGCGGTATTCGCTCTCTTCAAACGCCCTACCCTCTGCACTATCCCACTGTGTAACTGCAAAAAACTTCGCATTTATGCCCTGCACTTTTGTGGTGGTATTTTCAGACTTATACTGCACGAGGATTGAGTTAGATTCTGAAATGGGGGCAAGTGCCACGATATACTCACTCATTGATAGCTCTGTATCACTTGCTTCTTTTAGGCTAAAATTGCGCCTTAAATTCCAGCTGATATTACCGCCTCTAGCAGGAAAAACAAGCAATATATTACTTCCAAGCGAGGAGATTCTATCACTAATCATTTTTGTTGTCCCATTTCCAAGACTTATCATTACCACCACAGAACCAACGCCAATAATGACACCAAGCATTGTCAAAAACGCGCGCAAGAAATTCCTACGAATTTGACGCAGGGCGAGAAAAAACGCATTGATAATCATATACACACCTCAATTACACTCTGTTTGTTTAGAATCACTAAGCAGATTCCCATCTAAAAAATGCAGCTCCCTTGAAGCATATTTCGCCATTTCTGGCTCGTGGGTTACCATTAAAATAGTAATGCCAAGCGAAGAATTTAACTCACACAAAATCTCCATAATTTCCACACTTCGCTTAGTGTCAAGATTCCCCGTTGGCTCATCGGCGAGCAAAAATAGTGGCTCTGAGGCGATAGCTCGCGCAATGGCTACGCGTTGTTGTTGCCCACCGCTAAGTTTGGCACTTGTGTGTGTTGCCCATTGTGCTAGTCCTACTTTTTCTAATGCAGCATACGCGATTTCCTCTCTCTCTTGCTTTTTAACTCCTCGATACATTAGTGGTAATTCTACATTTTCTAATGCCGTAGTGCGAGCAAGCAAATTAAATCCTTGAAAAATAAAACCAATAAAATTCCTACGCAATAAGGCGCGTTGATTGTGCGTAAGGGCAAAAACACTTGCTCCACAAAACAAATATTCCCCGCTTGTGCCCACATCAAGAGTGCCTAAAATATTCGCCAAAGAACTTTTACCAGAACCACTAGGTCCCATAAGTGCCACAAACTCGCCTCTATCAATATTTAAGCTTACGCCCTTTAACGCCTCAAAGGCATTTTCACCCTTACCATAAACTTTATGGATATTGCGCAGTGTGATAAAATCACTCATTGTAGTTGCCTTATTTATTATTTTTTAGTGAAGTGATAATTTGCGTGTGCTCATCAATGCCACTTAGAATCTCGCTAAATTGTCCATCGGAGATTCCCACTTCTACATTTACAGCCTGTGGTTTGCCATCTACGACCACCCACAATGTGCCTTGTTTGTTTCCACCTTGCTTTTTTTCCGTCCTACCAGCTTTTGGACGCGGTGGTGGAGCAAACATTGAGCTAAGAGGGCTTCCTTGCGAACCCTTATTTTTATTTACACTGCGCTCAATGGCTCTATTAAGGTCAAAATACAATGCCGCACTTGGCACAAGCAAGGCATCTTTGCTTTGTGCTATGATAATATCCGCTGTAGCACTCATATCAGGGCGCAAAAGCAAGGATTTGTTTTCAACTTCAATGCGCGCAATGTAAGTAATAATGCTACTTGAAGTGCTACTTGAGCTTGAACTCGAACTTCCATCGCCTGAACCATAATTGACCTTATCAACCTTTGCAGAGAATCTTCTCTCAGGATACGCATCAACGGTGAAACTCACTTCTTGCCCCTCTTTAATCTTACCTATATCAGCCTCTGAAATATTTGCCTTTAGCACCATTTCTTCTAAGCTCTCTGCCACTTTGAAAAGCACCGGAGCTTGAAAGCTTGCTGCCACGCTTTGTCCAACTTCGATACTTTTAGTGAGCACCACGCCATCGATTGGTGAGATAATTTGAGAATTTTTTAAATCAATAGTTGAGCTTTTGATGTTTGTCTCAATTTCTATAATAGAAGCCTTTTTAATATCTACATCACTGAGCGCACTTGTATAGTTAGTTTTTGCATTTTGTAGTTCAAGGAGTGATGGTGAGCGACCTTTTGTGCTGTCATAGAGCTCTTGTAATCTATCGTAATTCCACTTTTTATCGATAAGTGTTTGCTGGCTAGCTCTAAGCTGGGCTTGGGCAGAGTTTAGCTGGGCTTGGTAGCGAGCAATTTGCTGATTGATAGTCTCTGGATTGATACGCGCGAGAATCTGCCCCTTGCTCACTCTATCATTTTCCTCCACGAGCACCTCTAGCACAATTCCTGAAATCACACTGCCAATTTCGACTTCATTAGTCGGTGAAAGCGAGCCAGAAGCAGAAATACTTGATTTAATATCGCCTCTTGTGGCTGTGGTGGTTTCAAACTCTAACTTTGGTGTATAAAATATCCCAAAATATACAATAATAAGCAACAAAACCCCAATGCCAGAAGCAATGGTAATAAGGTATTTGCGCGGAATGTCTTTTATCGTAAATTTTTTAGGATTTAGTGCCTTATATATGTCTATCATTAAGCTCTCCTAGTTTGATATGTTAGCTGTATTAGATTCTGTGATTTTATTCATTTTTGCATCGTTTTCATCAAACGAAATACTATCCGTAGGGAAATACAAATCCCCACCAAATGCTTTAAACAATGTAACAGCTGAAATAAGCTCATTGATTTGGGAAGTGAAAAATTGGCTTTGAAGCGTGTAATAGCTATTTTGGTTAGTTAAAAACTCGCTCCTATCAAGCATACCGCTCTTAGCGCGGATAATGTCGCTATCATAAGCCTCTTTAGCTATATCAAAAATAGCCCTATTGTTTTGCACTTGTCGTCTTTTGGAATCCGTATCAAAAAGGGCATTTTCCATTTCACTAATTGCCGTGTTAATGGTATTTTGCAGGGTATAAAACGCTTCATTGCTAAGCTCTTTTTGTATAAGATAATTTTGCTTAAGACTTGTCCTATTAAGTAATGGGGCACTTATAGAATTAGCTATTTGGTAAATTAGCGAGCCAGAGCCTGTATTTGAATACAACACTTCGCCAATAGAGCCACTTAGACTAATGGTAGGGAGTTGTGCGGCTTTGGCATTTGTTGTTTTATAAAGCTGTGAATGCAAGGCATAAATGCTCGCTTGCACATCAGGACGCTTAAGCACTACTTGAGCTGGAATGGTATTGACTTGAAATAATGCAATGTTAGGTAATTTATAAAAAGATTGTGTGCGGGGGGATTGTGTAATGTTATGAGAATCTGTATCGTTTGTTTGAATTTCTTGTGTGGCGTCCCTTGCTCCATCGGCTAAAAAATCCACTTTTTGCGCCAAATCTTCATCATTTATGTCAAGGAGGACTAAAAGCGCATTTTTGTTTTGTTCATAAGTGTATCGCAAACTCTCATAAGAGTTTTGTTGGGTGATAAGACTTGCTTTAATGGTTTTGTAGTCGTTAATACTAATAAGTCCTTGCTTGTAGCGCACTTGCGCAATCTCATCGATTTCTTTGAGATTCTCTAATATTGCTTTATTTGTGCCAAGACTATACGCATTATCACGCAAAGTAAAATACAAGTTTGCCACCTCACCAATGAGTGAAATTTGTGCGTTGGCAAGATTGCTTTGCGCTTGCTCATAAGCCTTTTTGCTACTCTTACGCAAGGCATTAAGTTTGCCAAATAAATCTAACTCCCAGCTAAGCCCCAAACTTGCGTTAATTGAATTTGTCCCCGGTCGAATGTTAATGGCTTGATTTTGTGTGCGTCTATCGGTGTAATTTGTATTAAGCGAACCATTTATAGTTGGGAGCATACTTGCGGTGCTGGTTTTGACTTGGGATTTTGCTTGTTTAATCCGAGAAGACATAATAAGCACATTGGTGTTGCGCTCTAAACCAATTTCTAGCAATGTAATAAGCTCCTTATCATTTACAAGCGCGCCAAATTGTGCTAATGCTTCTCTTTTTTGCGTAAGATTACTCATATCATTAGAGTTGTTAGTATTGGAAAAATTCTCTTTAATATGTGTTTTATTTGCAATTTCTGCATTATTTGGAATCTTTGTGCTACACGAGATAAAAAAGACTTCAAAACATATCATTAGTATAGAAATGTATCTCAACGATTTCTCCGTAAAATTGATTTTAATGCCACATTGTAAAAATAAAAAGTGAAGTAAGCGTGAAATAAAAAGTTTAGTGTGTGTTTTTGTTTGTCTTGTTAGTAGCGTTTATTTTGTCATTGATTTTTTGAAGTGTTTGGCAAGATTGCTCTATGTTTTTAAAAAAACACTCCTCTTGTAATCTATCAAACTCTAAGGCTTCATTTTGAGCTTTTTGGGCGAGTTTTTGGCGATGTTCTTTCATATCAAAATAATGTCCCACATACACCACCGCACAGACAAAGAGGATAAGCAAAATATTCACTAAATTAAATTGAAACTTAAAGCAAAACCTGCAACCACGCTTTGACAAAAATTATCCTTTTTTTGCCAATTTGCTTTGTGTTTTAGGTTTTTTGGCTTGATTGCTTCTAGGATTAGGCTTTTTTGGATTCTTTTTTTGTGTGTGCGAGGCGATTTTATTAGCAAGTGCGCCTTTAAGCCAATCCTCATACGCAGATTCCACATTATCTATGGGTAATGAAATAATCTGTGGGGTTTGATAATTATGATGTTGTTTGATAATTCTAGCAATCTGCTTAAAATGCTCCGCCCTACTCTTTATTTGTAGTAAAAATTCCTTGTGCTCGCAAATCTTTTCCTTCCAAATATATAAACTTTGAATCTTGCTAATTTGCGCACAAGCACAAAGCTCCTCTTCTAGTAACAATCGTGCAATTTTGTTTGCGTGCCTTTTGCTGTTTGTTGTTGTATGAATAGCGATATACATTTTACTTCCCTTTATAATCGCAAAAGTTTGCAACTTATGTCTTAATAAGCTGCATAAACTCTGCCCTCGTGCGAGAATCTGTCTTAAAAAGCCCTCGCAATGCGCTTGTGATAATAGTAGGATTCTTCTGCACGCCTCGCATACTCACACATAAATGGTGCGCCTCACATACAACTATCACACCTTTTGGCTCAAGCGATTCTAGTAGGCATTGAGCGATTTGCTCTGTGAGGCTTTCTTGAATCTGCAATCTCCGCGCAAAAACCTCTACTAACTTTGCTAACGAACTAATCCCAGCTAAATGCTGATGAGGAATATAACCAATGCTAATATGCCCAAAAAATGGCAAAAGATGATGCTCACACATTGAATAAAATTCAATGTCCTTTGCTATCACCATTTCATCGCATAATCCCTCTTTAAAAACCGCACCAAGCACGGCTTTTGGATTCTTCGTGTAGCCCTCAAAAAGTGTTTGGTAGGATTGTAAGATTCTTTGTGGTGTTTGACTTAGTCCTTCTCTTGTAGAATTTTCGCCGATATTATCACACAAAGCACTAAAAAAACTTTGCAATGATTGGAATATTGCCTCATTGTTGTCGTTTTTCACATATACTCCTTGCTAAACACGCGCATATTATAGCGTAATTTTAGTGTAAAATTTGCTTTTATAATTACACAAATGAATTTTTGAGGAACACAAAATGAAAAAATCTATTGATATAGGCAAAGATTCTCTTATACGCTTGTTTTTTTACTTTTTTATCCCTAATCTTTGCGCTATGCTTGCTCTTTCTACTTACTCCACAATCGATGGAATCTTCGTGGGGCAAGCTATCGGTCGCGAAGCCATAGCCGCTATTGGTGTGTGTTGGCCCGTTTTTCCCGTGCTTATTGCTTTTGAATTGCTTTTTGGTATGGGCGCAGCGAGCATTGCTTCATATTATTTAGGCAAGGGACAAGAACATCGCGCAAGGCTTATGTTTAGCTCTGTGTGCTACTTCGCTGGGGTGAGCAGTGTGATTTTTGGCATTATCTTATGTATTTTTGTGGAGGATATTGCTTTTGCCTTAGGCGCAAATGATGAGATTATGCCATTGGTAAAAGAATATTTACGCATAACATTTTTGGGCTCATTTATTATTGTGCTTCACCCATTGCTTGATATTTTTGCTATAAATGACAAACGCCCGATTCTAGCGATGAGTGCAATGATAATTGGCTCTGTTGCAAATGTCATTTTAAATTATTTATTTTTGTTTGTGTTTGATTTTGGGATTGCTGGCTCAGCGAGTGCCACGATAATCGGACATTTTTTAGGAATGAGTGTGTTGCTCAGTCATTTCATCACAAAGCGCGGGAAAATTTATTTTATCAAATCCTTTAGATTCTCTTTTGTGCTTGCTTCTATGCGTAATGGCGTGCCGATGAGCTTCTCAGAGCTTAGTGTCTCATATATAATGGTGCTTGTGAATAATAAATTAGAGAATCTCGGTAGCACGGACGCACTTGCGGTTTATAGTATCCTTATGTATAGTGGGATTGTGATTTTTACCATTATCCTTTCGTGCGCGGAGGGGCTTCAGCCCATAGCGAGTTTTAATTATGGTGCAAGGCAACTTAGCAGGGTAAAAAATATTTATAAACTTATTGTTGCATTTGCCACCATTTGTGGTATCACTCTTTATGGAGGATTTATTCTGTTTGATAGCTTTATTGCTGGATTATTCTTAGGCAAAAAGGATATTTTAGCAGATTCTCTACTTGAGCCCACTACCAACGCTATGCACATCTATTTTTTGGGCTATATATTTTTGGGGTTAAATTTAGTGAGTTCGATTTTCTTGCAATCAATCCAACGCCCAATAAGTTCATTTATCGTTACGCTTTGCACAAATCTTTTGTTTATGGTAATATTTGTAAATGTGCTAAGCGCGTATTTTGGTATCGATGGAATCTGGGCGAGCTACCCAGCTTCTTTGATATGCGCTAGCGTGGTGAGTTTATGTGTGATGTATTATGAATTTAAACACGGCGCACTTCGCATAAAAGATAAGTAAATTGCGTGAAAAGAGGACAAAATAATGCCAAAAAATGCCATTATTCTTTTTGACCTTGATGGGACACTTATAGATTCCACTCCTGCAATTTATTTTAGCTTTTCTCAAGCATATAAAGAGCGCGCCTTACAACCTCCAAGCCTAGAATCTGTAAAGCAAAGTATCGGACACACGCTGGAGGATATGTTTTTGGCGCAAGGTGTCTCAAAAGATGAAGTGAGTGAATTTATCAAATCCTATCGTTTGTCCTATCGTGCGCAAATGGAAGCAGGCACGACACTTCTACCAAATGCCAAAGAAGCGATAATGTTTGCCTATGAATTTGCACATTTAGGTATTGTTACCACTAAGCGTGGGGATTTTAGCGCAAAACTTTTAGAATCCTTTGGTGTTTTGCATTACTTTAGTGTTGTAGTTGGAATCGAAAATGTCAGCAACCCAAAACCTCATAGTGAGCCTATTATTTGCGCGCTAGATTCTATCCGTGAGGTGAAAAAATGCGACATTGCAATGTCCTCTTGCTTTATGATAGGCGATACGATACTTGACTTGCAAGCGGCTAACAATGCTGGAATTACGGGTGTGGGTGTGTTGTGTGGGTATGGAGATTCTAAAGATTTGCGACAACAAACGCAAAATATCTACCAAGATACCCTTGAAGCGACAAAGCATATCCAAGCAATTCTTAGTATTTAGCAATTTAGTTAATGTGGAATTAGCTATAATGACATAAAACTTTCCAAAATGGAGTAAAAATGAACAAAGAACCAATGACAGAATATGGCTACAACAAACTAAGGGCTGAATTAAAAGATTTGCAAGAAGTCCAACGACCGCACATTGTCAAAGAAATCGATATTGCTCGCTCACACGGAGATTTAAAAGAAAATGCCGAATATCACGCCGCAAAGGAAAAACAAGCATTTATAGAATCTCGCATAGCCGAGCTTGGCACAATGCTAGCAAATGCACAAATCATCGACCCAAGCAAGCTAGAGCACAAAAAAGTGAGCTTTGGAAGCACGATAAAAATCTTAAACCTTGATACAGATAAAGAGCTTACATATACTATTGTAGGCGCATTAGAGAGCAATCCACAAAAAGGACTTATCTCTTCCTCATCGCCCATTGCTAAAAGTCTCATTGGTAAGGAAGTGGGTGAGGAGGTAACGATTAAACTTCCAAGTGGGGAGAGCGATTTTGAAATTTTAGAAATTGGCTATAAAGCATTTAGTTTAGAGGATTAAATTGCCTTATTTATGGTAAAATCCCCCTGCTAAATATGATAATCTTAACGCAAACCTTAAGGAATATCAATGAAAATTAAGATTAAGAAATTAGAATCTAGAGCGATTATCCCACAATATCAAACTCCACAAAGTGCTGGGTTTGATTTACATAGCTTAGATTCCCATACTTTAAAGCCAAAAGAGCGCAAACTTATCCCAACAGGGCTTGCCTTTGAAATCCAAGATGGATACGAGCTCCAAGTGCGCCCACGCTCTGGGCTTGCACTCAAAAATGGTATAACCGTGCTAAACACTCCTGGGACGGTAGATAGTGATTATCGCGGGGAGATAAAAACACTTCTTATCAACCTAAGCGATGAGGATTTTACTATCAATGCTGGCGATAGAATCGCCCAATGTATAGTAAGCAAGGTATATAAGGCTGAGTTTGAGGAAGTTGCAGAGCTTAGCGAAACTTTGCGCTCAAGTGGTGGCTTTGGCTCAAGTGGTGTGAGTGAAAAAGGCACATACAAGCAATCTTAGAAACAATACAATTTAGGAGAAACAATGAGTATAAAAAAAGACTTAGAACAAATTAAAGATTCTTTTGATAGAGATGGGCAGATTTTAGAGAGTGCATTTCGCTTTGAAGTCCTCTTCAAACGATATAAAAAGATACTGTTTGCCTTTGGTGTAATCGTTATAGTTGGAATCATCGCTTGGCTTGGTAATACTGCAATCACACAAAGCAAACACGATAAGGCTGCTAAGGCGTATTATGATTTGCTTAATGCTAATGAAAACGAAGATTCTGAAAATCTTTTGCATATCATTAAAGAAAACAATCCTGTGTTGCACGATTTATATGTCCTCTCGCATAATCCTAGCGAAGAGCAATTTCTCGCTCTCACAGATTCTCAAAATGCCTTTATCGCAAAAATCGCAACCTATCAAAATGCGCAAAATGCTGTTGCAAAAATCCTACAAGAACTTGAAAGCAACCAAGAGCAATCCTTTAGCCCAAAATTAGACGAAGCTCTAAAATCACTAGATTCTATTGATGATAAGCATTTGAAGGCTTTTGCCCTATTACAAGAATCTGTCTTGCTTCTTAGAGAGGGGAGAATACAGGAAGCAAAACATAAAGCCCAGCTTATTGATGAAAATTCCCCATTTGCAAAATTTGGCGAGCTTATCAAGCACTACAAATAAGGACAATCAACAATGATACTTAGATATTTTCTTTGGGATTTTTTGACGCACAAAATTATAATATTGCTGTTTTTCCTTATTGGAATTGTGCTTTTTACAAATGGGTGCTCATCAAAAAAATATTTCACATCTGATACGAATCTTACAATGGAATTTGCGCAAAAACTTCCATCAAAGATTACCCACTCCTCGCGTAATGGCGCGGTGCTTGCAAACAATGATGTGCTTGACAATAAAGGAGAAATCTTACTCACCATAAAACCAAATCAAAAATTTTTAGCCAAAAGTGGCGAAAAGTATTTATTACAAGAAGGTTGTAAGAATTTGCTTATTGTTGATTCCAAGCAAGAATCCCTGCAAGATATTCCATTTGATAAATGTGTGGCAAGTGCTACTCTAAGTGGGAATCTCATTGCTCTTGTAAGTGTAGAAAATGCCATAGCACTTATTGATATAAGTGCTAAAAAGGAGATTTTTACTCAAAAACTTTCATCTGTAATCGCTATAAACTCACTTAATGTCTCGCCTATATTTGATAGAAACACTATTATTTTTCCCTCACTCGATGGGAGGATTCTCATCTATAACACAAACACAAAAAACATCACAAAAGACATTCTTATCCAAAGTGATAAATTTTTCAACAACATTATCTATCTTTATGCCCACGAGAATCTCATCATTACCGCTACACAAAAACGCATTAGCACTATTTTAGGCAATAATAAAACTTTCAACTACGATGGAAACTTCAATGATATGCTTGTGTATAACAATAGACTTTTGGTTTTAAGCAGTGATGGGAAAATTATAGAACTTGACAACACTCTAAAACCTTTGCGCGAGACAAATTTAGAATACGCCAAACTCGCTTCTATTGTGGTTAAAGAGGGCAAACTTTATACTCTTGATAGACATAAACACCTCATAGAAGTGGATTTACAAAACTTTGAACCAACAATATATAAAATAAAGCTACCAGCTAAAAAATATATTTTTTACACCAATGATAGTATCTTTTATGATGGTGTTTATAAGAGGTTTTAATGGTATTGTGTGATGTGGGGAATACATTTTTACATTTTTTTTACAAGGGCGAAATACGCAAAGAAAAACTAGATGCCCTAAAACCCAAAAAACCAGAAGTGTGTATTTATTACATTAGCGTAAATAAAAAGGCGGAAAAAAAACTTCTCGCCTCTCATAAAAACTGCATTAACCTAGCTCCATACTTTGAGATTAACACGGGATATAGTGGCATTGGCATTGATAGAATCGCCGCTTGCGCAGGGATTGAAAGTGGCATTGTCGTTGATGCAGGTAGTGCAATCACCATAGACATTGTGCAAGACAATGTGCATTTAGGAGGCTATATTTTACCCGGCTTACAGGCATACAGAGATTCTTATAAAAGCATTTCTAATGCGCTTGATTATGATATAGATTTAAGCACCAAACTTGATGCCCTTCCTCTCAACACACGAGCTGCCATTAGCTTTGGGTGTATTAAAAGCATTATTTTAATGATAGGCGATAGCGCAAGGGGCAAAAAAATCACATTTACAGGTGGTGATGGAAAATTTTTTAGTCGATTCTTTGAAAATAGTATTTTTGATGAAGCTGTTGTGTTTAAAGGAATGCAAAAGGCTTACGAAAATTTTATCAAACAAAAGGATTCTTGCAATGATAACAATCGCCTTGCCTAAAGGGAGAATCGCCAAAGATAGCCTTGAGCTATTTTCCAAAATCTTTGGTTGTGAATTTGGCTTTGATGATAGAAAGCTAATTTTACAAAAAGATGGGTTTAGATTTTTGCTCGTGCGTAGCCAAGATGTTATCACTTATGTAAATTACCAAGCCGCTGATATTGGCGTTGTTGGGCTTGATGTGATTGAAGAGCACGGCATACTAAACACTATCAAACTCCTTAACTTAGGCATTGGTAATTGTAAAGTTGTAGTTGGCTCGGAGGTTGGCAAGAATCTAGATTATCAAAAGCCCCAAATTAAAATCGCTACCAAAATGCCAATCATTACTCACAAACACTTCTCTAAAAAGGCAATCCCTATCGAAATCATCAAATTGTATGGGAGCATTGAGCTCGCACCATTGGTTGGATTAAGTGATGGAATCGTGGATATTGTCGAAACGGGAACGACAATGCAACAAAATAATCTCAAAATCGATGAAGTCATTATGGAATCTTCTGCGTATTTAATCGCTAACCAAAATAGCTTTTATCAAAAACAACGCCAACTCTTGGATTTTAGTAAAAAATGTAGCGAACTTCTAAAACAAATACAAAACTGATAAACTTTATGGTAGAATCGTGCTTCCAAAGATAAGTTACAAATGGAGGTGTAACAATGAAAGCACTATGGAAAGTTACTCTAATATGCGTTGTGTTTATAGGCAGTTGCCTTGCTGATTGGAAAATGTTTAGCGATGGGATAGACACTTATATCTATAATGATAAAAGTGGAGAAATTTATATTCGTCATAAACTTGGCAAACAAAATTATGAAGATGTGTTTGTCAAAATGCCTCACGGCACACAACCAAGCGAATTAAAAAGCAAAAAAGAACCAAACCAAAACACACAAACCAAAGCTCCAAACAACATAGACCAAGAGCGATACAAACTCGAAGCACTCAAAAAATCTCAAGAGGCACTTAATAGTGCCCTAGAGTTTTAAGATTCTTAAAAATTAAACAACACAAAAAGCAAGATACGAGAATCTAACCCTACGAATTATGGTTTATCCGTGCTTCTCGCTCGTCCTCTTGCTCTTTATACAGCATAGCGCACGCTTTGGCAAGCTCGCGGATTTTTAGGATATAGTTTTGTCGCTGTGCGACTGAAATAGCCTTGCGCGCATCAAGCACATTAAAATAATGGCTTGAAAGCATAGTATAATCATACGCAGGCAATGGCAACTTAGCCTCTAAGCACCGCTTCGCCTCGCCCTGCGCGCTCTCAAACGCACCAAAAAGCATAGCAGTATCTGCCACTTCAAAATGATACTTACTAAACTCAAACTCGCTTTCTTTATGCACATCTTTGTAATACACGCGCTGTTTAAGAGAATCTAGCCCCCAAAAAATATCAAACACGCTCTCCACGCCTTGAATATACATCGCAAGTCGCTCCACACCATAAGTGATTTCTACCGCCACAGGCTCGCAGGGTAGCCCACCCACTTGCTGAAAATAAGTAAATTGCGTAACCTCCATACCATCTAGCCACACCTCCCAGCCTAGCCCCCACGCACCAAGCGTAGGAGATTCCCAATTATCCTCCACAAAGCGCACATCGTGCTTAGTCGTATCGATGCCAAGTTGCTTTAGCGACTCTAAATACAGCTCTTGGATATTACTAGGATTTGGCTTTATAAGCACTTGAAACTGATAGTAGCTTCCTAAGCGATTTGGATTCTCCCCATAGCGTCCATCAGTAGGACGGCGCGATGGCGCGACATACGCGACACTCCACGGCTTAGAATCCAAACTCCTAAGCAAAGTCGCAGGGTGAAATGTCCCAGCTCCCGCAGGAATGTCATAAGGCTGGACAATCAAACAACCCTGCTCTTTCCAATATGATTGCAGGGTTAATAAAATATCTGAGAAGCTTTGCATTTTTATCCCCTTATACATTCTATATTGCAAATAACTGCCTGCTTTATGCAATGCAACAATACAAAGTGGCATTATAACTTAAATACAAACAAAAATTTCTCTAAAACCAGCTTAGAACTTAAAAAATACAAGACAAATTTTGTGTTATTGTTGAAGTAAATAAAGAATTTTTGTGTTGTATTAGTGTGATATGCAATTTTTTTATATTATGATTGCATTAAAGAATTGTTGGATTTGCAAGATTCCTCAATCAATACCAAAACAATAAGGAGAAAAAATGAAAAAATATAATCGTGTGTTAGTGAAATTTTCGGGCGAGGCATTAGCTGGAAAAAGTGGTTTTGGTATTGATGTGAGTATCTTAGAATATATCGCTAAGGAAATTAAAGAGTTAAAAGACGCGGGATTAGAGATTGGGCTAGTTATCGGCGGGGGGAATATCATTCGCGGGCTAAGTGCTTCTCAAGGCGGACTTATACGGCGCACGAGTGGGGACTATATGGGTATGCTCGCCACCGTGATTAACTCTGTGGCTATGCAAGAAGCATTAGAATCTTTTGGTGTGGATACACGCGTGCAAAGTGCCATAGAAATTAGGGAAGTTTGTGAAAACTACATTCATCGCCGTGCTATTAGGCATTTGGAGAAAGGGCGTGTAGTGATTTTTGGTGCAGGCACGGGGAATCCATTCTTTACTACTGATAGTGCGGCTACACTTAGGGCTGTTGAGATTGAAGCAGATGTCATAGTCAAGGCGACAAAGGTCGATGGCGTGTATGACAAAGACCCACATAAATTCACAGATGCTAAAATGCTTAATAATGTAAGCTATGATGATGCACTAAGAGACCATATCCGCGTGATGGACGACACAGCGATAGCCCTCGCAAAAGAAAACAAACTGCCTATTTTAATTTGCAATATGTTTAAATCTGGGAATCTGCTTGAGATTCTCACAAAAAATAAGGGAACTTATTCCATTGTCCAGTGATTTTGCAAGATTCTTGAAAAGTTAAATCTTTAGGGTGCTTGCTTAGGCAAGATTCTCTTTGGCGTTTCTCCCAAAATCACTAGAAAATCCCTCACAAAAGCGCATTCCACAAAGCACAATAAACCAAGAAATATAAATCCACAGCATTAAAAACAATAAAATGCTAATTTGTCCATACATACTTTTATAAGTTTGGTTGTAAAAAATATAATACATAAACCCCCACTTCGTGATAAGCCAAACTGCCGTGCTAAGAAAACTTGAGAGTGCAAGCGAGATGAATGGTAGGCGTTTGTTTGCCGAGATCTTAAAGAGCAAGAAAAACATCACCCAAGTAATAAAATAGGGCAAAATCTCAAACAAAAAGCTAAAATCCGCCACACCCTTAAGCGTTTTTTGCACTTCGCCACTAAAATAAATCGAAAGCGCAAGCGAAATAGGAAAAAGCGTAATCATCGTCCAATACACAATAATAGAATCTAAGAATCCTCTAGGCTTAGAGTTAAACATTTTGGTAGAAACATACTCAAAGTTACGAAAAAATAAAATCGAAGTCGCCAACACATACGCCAAACCCATCATTCCAAGTTTTGAACCATTTTGGATAAATGTATCAAGGTATTGGGAAAATACATCAGAGTTCGTAGGCACGAGATTTGAAAGGAGCATTTCTTTGATATGTTGCACTTCGCTTTGAAATTGAGGCAAACTCAATAAAATAGAAAAAAACACCAACAAAAGTGGAATGAGTGCAAAAATACTATAATAGCTCAAAGATGCCGCATAAATAAGCGGTTGATTTTGCTCGAAGTAATCATATATGCGCTTACACTCACCACGCGTAACGCCATATAATGCACTGAGTTTTTTACGCATATAAATCCTAAATGTTGTTAAAACCCTAGCAAGCCACCAAGTGTATTAGAGGATAAACCACCATAATTCATCATTGAAGCGTAATTCCTACATCCACCATCTATGCCATAATCACACGCCAACCCAAAGAGCTCTACTGCACGCGCTTTGTTCTGCTTCACACCTGAGCCACTATCATACAACACACCTAAGTTATTGCAACTTTGCATATGACCGCCATCACACGCGATACTAAAATACTTCGCCGCATAATAATAACTTTGCTCTGCGCCCTCTTCGCCTTTAGCATAAAGATAGCCTAGATTTCCACACGCGACTAAGTCTCCTTGCTGGCAAGCAACATAATTCATCTCTAATATGCCCATTTTGTCTTTAGTCATTCCATAGACATTGTTTGTATTTGTCATCAAGCCTAAATTATAGCACCCCAAATCACTTCCTAAATTACACGCCGAGCGATAAGCCTGTAAAGCCTTTGCATAATCTTTTTGCACACCAACGCCATTGGCATACATCCAGCCTAAATTCGTGCAAGCAAGACTATCGCCACCAGAGCACGCCACTGTGTATAAATCAGTCGCAAGTTTTTTGTCTTGGGTAACTCCATTACCGCTATCATAAGCAAGAGCGAGATTCGCACACGCAGTAGCATCGCCACCAGAGCACGCTTGGGCGTAATACTTTACCGCTGTATTTGCATCTGGCACGCCATTTGTCATTCCGTGCATATAGATAAGTCCGCTACCAAAGCAACCAGCAGCATTTCCAGCCTTGCAAGATTGGGTAAAAAGCTCTAAGGCTTTGTTGTATTCGCCCATTTTTGCAAACGCCATCGCGGAATTTAGTGCTGCATTAGCATTTCTCATTTGCTCATTAAATTGCTCAACAGCGTTATTTTCTGCGGTTTGCTCGGGAGTTGGCTCAAGCTGTGGAAGTTGAGGTTGAGAATCCTGTGTTATGTTTTGTTCTGGGGTTGGTTCTTGTTTAATAGTAGCATCTTGGGAATCTATGGGCTCTTCACCAAAGACTAAATGTGCGCCAATCATTAGCATTACAAGAAATATGACTTTTTTCATTGCTCTCTCCATAGATAATGTGAAAATTTCACTATGAGTAAGCAAAAAAAATGCCAAATTATCAAAGTGTCTTTTGTAGGCTAAGAATCCAAAACTTTAGTAGAGCAAATAAAAACTAAAAAACACGGTTAAAGAGATTTTAGGGAAAATTCTCATTTAGACTCCCCCCCCCGAAGTATATATGCACTACCCCACTCTACAATCCAGCTCACAAAGACAAACGCATACATCATATAACGCACTACAAAATAATCCAAACTTGACGCCAAAACTACTGAACACAGCAAAACACACACCATTCCTGCAACAAACACAGCAACATTGGCGTATCCAAAAAAGTCAAGTTTATGGCGATTTCTCATAAATACAGCAACAAAAAGTGCCACGCCACACAAAAGAGCAAACAAATCCAAATAATCAAAAATATTTTCTCTATAATAATATGGCTGAAACGAACAAGCAAAAAGTGCCATAACAACGATACAAAGAGATGGGGAAATAAAAGAAAGAATCCTACCAACAGCACTTTGGGAATCTGCCCGCAAACCAAAGAGAGTAAAAATAAGTGGCAAAAAAATAAAAAATACATATATAAACACACTAAGCAAAATACGCACCTTATACCCGAACAAAATCTCCCACGCGTCTCTTTGCTCAATGCTAGATTCTATGGATAATAGCGCGTTTATATCCTGCTCTTGTGTATCTTGCGTATAAAAAGCAATGCTAATAAAACCAACACAACACACAAACATAAAAAGACTTAAAAAAATATTTGTTTTCTTCTTAATCGCACAAAAAATCACAAAAAATAATGACAATCCAGCCCCACAAAGCAAAATAGTGGTTTTTATTACATCAAAAACATTGCCATCACGCACAAAAATAAAAAAGATATAAGAAAAAGTCTCCGTGTAAGCTGAACCCAAAATGCTTATCATAATCCAACAAAAAAGCGCGAAAAAGACACTAGAGAGGACGGTGTGAGTGCGATTAGTATAAACTTTCATTTGTTTTGCCTACCTTGTTATGAAATTATACAGCCTTAATTTTTCTCAAAATACTCATCAATTCCATCAGCTATGCCTTGAGCGATGAGTTTTTGATAGTCTTTTCTTGTAAGTAATTTTCCTTCTGTGGCGTGTGAAACATAGCCAATTTCTATAAGAATTGATGGCATTAACGCACCTGCTAGCACCCAAAATGGACCATCACGCACACCACCATCAATAGTATTTTTATGTTTTTTACGCACAGATTCTAGCATACCGCCTTGAATATCCACTGCCAGCTTACTTGAAGCAATGAGACGATGAGTATTGATGATATTAAGTGTGATTTGCTTAGAAAAATAGTTGGTTATTTCAATGTCGCCAATATTTTCGGCTTCTACAACCTTAAGCGAACGCTCAGAACGATTGTTAGAAAGGAAATAGGTTTCTATGCCACTTGGAGATTTTTTTCCCTTAGGGATAGAGTTTGCGTGTATAGAGACAAACAAATCCGCATTTTTATCATTGGCTAATTGTGTGCGCTTGATTAAATCAATAAAAGTATCCTTATCGCGCGTCATAAATACATTATAGCCACGCTTTTTAAGCTCTGTGCTTAGGACTTTTGCCACTTCTAAAACAATAACTTTTTCACATACTTTCGCCACACCCATAGCACCGCAATCTTTGCCTCCGTGTCCGGGGTCTATGGCGATAACTTTCTTTTTCTTGCTACTAGATGTAGAGTTTGTTTGTGGTTTGGGCTCTAGTGTTTCTTTGGCTAGTGATTCTTTTGAGGGAGATTCTTTGGTGTTTTTATCTGTTTGGGTGGATTGTGCTTGAGGAGGTTTGGAATCTTTGACGCCAAACTTCACATAAAGATTCTCTTTTTCTTTGATGAGCGCGTAGTCTTTTGTTGGTTTAATGACAATACGCACGATTTGTGGCGTGTTTTGCGCAATGGTAGCAGTAGAATTATCCTTAAAAGCAAAATTTTTCTTGCCTACAACTAAGATTGATTGTATATCGACAAACACTCGCCCATCATTTAGCTTGCTTTCTTTTAATTCTAACCCTGCAATCTCACTATCAAAAACAATTTTTAGATTATTATCCCCAAATGGGACAATATTAAGAATCTTATGCTCACTAAAAGCTAAAGATAAACAACATAGTAAAGAAAGAATAAAAACACGCATACCTACTCTTTATCACTTGTGAGTTCGGTGATAATCTCTTTAACACTTTGGATTTTTTGGATTTTATATCCATTTGCTCCTGTAAAATAAAGTCCATTTTGCAAATCACCCAAATGCGCAGCCCCTAAAGAATCTGCAATGCAATATCCCACTTTTTTAGCCTCTACACCGCGTTTGCAAGGCGAAACACAATTACTCACACAAGCGACTTTGGGCGCATTTCCCTCTTTAATGCGTGATAAAACGCCCATCTTTATCGCACGCGCAGGATACCCCACAGGAGACTTCACAAGCTCAATATCATCTTTTTGCACGCTTGGCATAATCTCTCTATACGCCACAGCATCACATTCATAACTTCCCAAAAATCTCGTGCCCATTTGCACGCCCTGTGCGCCAAGTTTAAAAATCCTATCAATATCATTTCTATCCCAAATGCCACCCGCAGCAACTATGGGGATATTCCCCCATTTTTTGCTCTCATCAACCACTTCAGGCACGATAGATTCTAATTGACACTCTGGTTTGAAGCAATCTTCATAGTTGAAGCCTTGATGTCCGCCACTTAGCGGTCCTTCGACAACCACTGCATCGGGAATCTTGGCATATCTATCCATCCAACGCTTACAAATAATACGCAATGCTTTCGCTGATGAGACAATAGGCACAAGCGCAACATCGGGGAAATTTTTAGCAAATTCTGGCATATTAGTTGGCAACCCTGCGCCTGTAACGATAATATTTGCTCCAGCCTCGCACGCATCTCGCACCACGCGCCCATATTCATTGATAGCATAGAGGATATTTACACCTAGTGGAGCGTTATCACAAATCTTTCGAGCATTTTTGATAATTTCATTTAAGGCTTGCTTAGAATAAAAATTTATCGCTTCAAATGGCTTTGAACTAATAAGCTTTTGTGCAAACTGCATTTTTTTGTAGTATCCTGTCCCAACGGCACTTACAATGCCTAAAGCACCCTCCTTTGAAACATTCCCAGCCAAGTTATCCCAGCTGATACCCACACCCATACCACCTTGAAATATGGGGTATTTGATTGTATGTTTTCCTATTTTTAGCGGTTTAAGCATTTAATATCCTTATTTTATTGTATGAGTATTTTTGCGAACTTCCTCTTACCCACTTGCAAAGTATATTCGCCTTTGTTAAGCTTAAGATTCTCATCGCTCACCTTTTCTCCATCAAGTTTGAGCGCACCTGCTTTAATGTCTCTGCGCGCTTGTGAAGTCGAAGCACATAGATTAGATTCTAGCGCAATTTTGCAAATCCACTCACCATTTTGGAATACAAAAGTAGCAATATCACTTGGAATTTCCCTATTTGTAAAAATTTTATCAAATTCTTCTTTGGCTTGCAAGGCAAGATTCTCATTATGATAGCGAGCAGTAAGCTCTAAGGCAAGATTTTCTTTGGCTACTTTTGGGTGGAGTGTGCCTTGTTGCACTTGGGATTGTAAATGGTGTATATCTTTAAGACTTTTTGTAGAGAGCAACTCATAATACCGCCACATCATAGAATCCGAAATGCTTAAGATTTTAGCATACATTGTCTTTGCCTCCTCTGTTACGCCAATATAGTTGCCTAGTGATTTGCTCATCTTTTGCACGCCATCAAGCCCCTCTAAAAGTGGCACGGTAAGCACACTTTGCTCTTTATTAAGCCCATAGGCGCGCTGCAGTGTCCTGCCAACAAGCAAGTTAAACTTTTGGTCGTTTCCTCCAAGCTCAATATCAGATTCCAACGCCACAGAATCATACCCCTGCAAAAGCGGATACATAAACTCCACCATAGAAATGGGTTGATTATTTTTATATCGCTTTGTAAAGTCATCGCGCTCAAGCATTCTAGCGACAGAAAATTTTGAAGTGAGATTGATGATTCCCGCTGTGCCAAGTGTGCCAAGCCATTTAGAATTAAAGCAAACCTCTGTGTGTGCAGAATCTAAAATTTTAAACACCTGCTCTTTGTAAGTAAGTGCGTTTTGTTCTACTTCTTGCTTACTGAGCGGTTTTCTGGTCTCGCTTTTCCCGCTTGGGTCGCCGATTGTCGCAGTAAAATCCCCAATCAAAAACTTCACATCTCCGCCAAACTTTTGAAAAGTAGCAAGTTTTTGAATAAGCACAGTATGTCCCAAATGTAAATCAGGCGCGGTAGGGTCAAAGCCCGCTTTGACAATAAATCGCTCTTTAGTATGTAAAAATCTCGCCACTAACGCACGAATATATTCCTGCCCGATAAATTCTGTGCAACCGCGCCCTATTTCATTCATAGCGTCTTGTAATTCTTGTTTCTTTTTGGAATCTAGCTCGTTTTCAAAGTCGTTGAGATTTGTTTGCTTCATATAATTACTCCATTTTTTAAGAATACGCATCTTTTAATGCACTAAATTCAATGATTTTGTATTGAGATTCTAGCGTATTTTTCAGTGTTTTGACACTCCCAGCAAATTCAATAAACACTTCACAAAATGTAGAAAATGTGCTATTCATTCTATCGTAATCTACTTTCAGTATGCGTATTTGATGTTTGGCTAAAGTGCTTAAAAACTGCCCTATTACTCCGCGTTTATCCTCAAAAGCGACAATAATTTTATACACAGCCTTTTGGTTTTGCGCCCATTGAGCAAAAACCATTTGTGTATCTTGCTTGATTTGTTCATTTGCCCTCGCACAAAGTTTATGATGGATAAATATTTTATTTTCGTTTTTTATAGCGATGATTTCATCACCATATTTTGGCTGACAGCAATAATCAAACAACGCCTCGTTAATAGAAAAATTGCTAAATACGACAATGTTATCAAGTCGAATCTGACGCACTTTGAAGCGATTATTAAGCTTAAAAAAATCTAAAACTCCCTTTTGTTTTTGCAAATGTGTCCTTAAATAATTTTTTGTATTTTTAAAAAAACCTCTGTCGTGCATTATTTTATGCACTTGAGAATCTAAATTATAATCCTTTAGATACTCTTGTATTTGTGCTGGGGTTCTTTCAAACATTGTGGATAAAATATTTATCGCAGAAATCCTATCAACTTCTTTAATGCGAGATTGGCACGAGATTCTAATTTGAGACTTTGCTTTAGAGGTTTTAATCGCGTCAATCCAACTACAACGAGGCTTGACCTCTTCATTCTCCTCAGCCGTGATGATGCGCACAATATCGCTGTTTTTAAGTGGTTGGAGCAATGAGGCTTGTTGGTTATTCACATACGCGCTTTTTGCTCTATTCCCCACATCGGTATGCACAGCATAGGCAAAATCAAGCACCAAAGCACCGACAGGCAAGCTATAAGTATCGCCCTTTGGTGAAAATACGACAATATCCTCTTTGTATAAATCATTTTTGGCAAGCTCATAAAACTCCTCAATGGATTGGTCTTGATATTGTAAATTGCTTACCCAATTTAAATTTGGGTCTATTCCACCGCGCTTATACTTCCAATGCGCCGCGATTCCATATTGTGCGGATTTGTGCATATCAAAAGTGCGGATTTGCACTTCAAAAATGCTTGATTTATCAAAAATGGTGGTGTGGATTGTTTGATAGCCATTTTCCTTTGGGATTGCGACATAATCCTTTAAACGCGAAACCACAGGCTTAAGGTTAAGGTGCAAAATACCAAGCACTTTGTAACAATCAAGTGGCTTTTTGACGATTATGCGCACTGCAAGCAAGTCTAGGATTTCATCAATGCTAACACCTTTGCGTTGCATCTTTTGATAAATAGAATAATACCGTTTGATTCGATGTTCGACCTCAAAGTCCTTATCTTTATAGCCATTGGTTTGTAATAAAGTGCGAATAGAATCTATAAAAGAATTCAGTTTTAAAATAATGGATTGGTAGTTGTCTCTAATATACGAGTCAATTTTCTCATATTCTTTGGGAAAAAGATAAAAGAAACTCTTATCCTCTAATTCGGCTTTAAGCGATGAGATTCCAAGTCTATGAGCGATTGGCGCATAGACAAGAAGTGTTTCCTCTGCGATGCGCACTTGCTTGTGATGAGGGAGTGCGTCTAAAGTCAGCATATTATGCAATCTATCGCAAATTTTAATCACAAACGCTCGAATGTCTTTGATTGAAGCAAGCAAAATTTTACGAAAAGAAAGCGCGGAAGCGACAAGTTTTTCATTGCTCGCATTGCCAATTTCTTCTTCGCGAATTTCTACGATTTTTGTGAGCGCATCGACTAAATGAGCAATTTCCCAGCCAAAGCCCTGTCCGACATCTTCTATCGTGCAGTGCGTATCTTCGACTGCATCGTGGAGTAATGCCGCACAAATCATCGTCTCATCGCCACCATAAAATGCTACGATACACGCCACACAAATAGGATGAACGATATAAGGGATACCGCTTTTGCGGAGTTGCCCTTGATGATATTCACTAGCACATTGGATTGCTTGTTGGATTTTAGGGGTTAGTGGCGTTAGAGATTGGAGTTTATTTATAGCCAAATCGACACTATCAACCACTCCAACTTTTTCAAAAAAACTCAAAACTACATCCTTGCCTCATTTTCTTTGAGAATCCATAGAGAAGATTCTAAAAAAAATCAGCATTTTCGTCTTGGATTTTCTCTAGTGTTACTTTTCCTTCAGCTATTTCAAATATAGCAATATCAGTGAGTTTATGAGTCTTTGTATTCATATTTTCTACAAGCACGGGCGCACCAAGACTTAGTTCCTTTACGCGTGCAAAGATGAGATTTGATAAAATGTAGCGGTCATTATTAAGTCTATCAAGGGCTTTTGCAACAATTTGTTCCATTCTCATTGGACTTCCTTACATTGGATTTAAGGCGACATTCTAGCCAAAAAATCATTTATTTTAGCTTAATTATGGTGCAAAAATAGACTTCATTGCATAAAACGCACTATCTAGCTCACGCTTAAAGTGCATATACATTGATGGGAGGATAACAATCAACACACAAAAAGCAATAGCAATTTTTACAGGGAATCCAATAACAAGCAGGTTAAATTGCGGATGTGTTTTCATAATCATACCAAAGATAATATCTGAAAACAAAATAATCGCTACAATAGGAAACGCCATACTAAAGCCCACAACAAACAAGGACGCCAACGCACCAGCAAAATGCGCCATTCCTTTTGGCTCAAAGACAAAACTCCCCACAGGCACAGAATCCAAACTTTGAGCAATAAGCATAAGCACAATATGATGAAAGTCAAAACTTAACGCAAGCAATAAAGCTAGGATTGCTAAAAGTTGCGCTATGATAGGCTTTTGTGCTCCTGTTAGAGGGTCATAGGCACTCGCCATTGTAAGTCCCATAGAAAAGCTAATAATCTCGCCACCAAAGCTAATCATCGCAAATACAATCTGCAAGCATAATCCCGCTAAAAATCCAAACAACAACTCAAAAAGTCCAGCCACCATTAAATCAACCACTGTGATTTGTCCTAAATTATATTGGGCTAATGGAAAGCAAACCAAAGTCATAAAAAATATCATTGCTCCACGCACACTTACAGGGATAAGCGTGGAATCAAAAAATGGAAAAAACGCAAACACCCCGCTAAAACGCATTAACAACAATAAGAAAGTAACAACATTCAAATCATTTGTAAGTAGTGGGACAATTTCCATTTACACGCCTCCTTGCGCTACGAAGTTATTTTAAGATTTCATTTTTTTGGGTAATTTCCTCAAATTCCAACTTGGCAGATTCTAACATATCTTGGGCTTGTTTAAGAATCTCTGTGCCCTCTTTAAATAAAAGCAACGAATCTTTTAATCCAATATCATTCGCATTGAGCTTAGCGACAACTTCTTTTGCCTGTGCTATAAGCGTTTCAAAATCTTTTTGTTCGCTGCTTTGCTCTAATAATGTCTTTTGTGCCATATTATTCCTTATGTTTTTAGGTTTATCCGTGATAATTTGGTGCTTCTTTAGTAATATCCACATCGTGCACATGAGATTCTCTCAAGCCTGCGGCTGTAATCTCCACAAACTCTGCTTTGCGCCACAATTCTTCAATGCTTGATGAACCAAGATAGCCCATAGAGCTACGAAGTCCGCCTGTAAGCTGATGGATAACTTCGCTAATTTTCCCACGATATGGCACACGCCCCTCAATCCCCTCTGGGACGAGCTTATCTTGTGCTGTCCCCTCTTGGAAATATCTATCCGCACTCCCTTTGTTCATCGCACCAATGCTCCCCATACCACGATAATTTTTATATTGTCGCCCTTGATAGAGGATTAAATCACCCGGTGTTTCTTCTGTGCCTGCGAGTAGCGAGCCTATCATCACGCTAGAAGCACCAATAGCCAAAGCTTTTGCGACATCACCAGAATATTTTATCCCACCATCAGCGATAATTGGCACATTGTGCTTTTTGGCAGCTTGTGCGCACGCATCAATGGCAGAAACCTGTGGCATACCAACGCCCGCTACAATACGCGTAGTGCATATTGAGCCCGGACCAATGCCGACCTTTATCCCATCAGCACCCGCCTCTATGAGAGCTTTTGTGGCACTTGCTGTTACGACATTCCCCACCACGACATCAACGCTAAGTTTTTTCTTTACCTTTTTGACCGTTTCAATGACATTTTTAGAATGTCCGTGCGCAGAATCTAACACCAACACATCAACTCCCGCATCGACTAGCTCTTGCGCTCTCTCTATATCAAACACACCAAATGCTGCGCCCACACGCAATCGCCCAAAATCATCTTTGTTAGAATCTGGATATTCAATGCGCTTATGAATATCCTTAATGGTTATAAGTCCTTTTAGAGTATTATTTTTCCCAACTATTGGGAGTTTTTCGATTTTGTGCTTTTGCATCATTTCACGCGCTTGCTCAAGTGTCGTACCTACACTCGCTGTGATAAGGGGCATTTTCGTCATCACATCGCCGACTTTTTTCTTTAGATTGGTCTCAAAGCGCATATCACGGTTGGTTAAGATTCCAATAAGTTTGCTATGAGAATCCACCACAGGCACGCCAGAGATTCTGTAATTATCAGTAATTTGCTTTGCCTCTGCTAAAGTAGCGTCCGCTAAAATGTAAATAGGGTCAATAATAACACCACTCTCGCTTTTTTTTACCTTTCTTACTTGGTCTGCTTGAGATTTAATGTCCATATTTTTGTGGATTATACCAATCCCACCAGCACGCGCCATAGCAATAGCAGTCCTATATTCCGTTACTGTGTCCATCGCTGCAGAGACAATGGGAATGTTAAGTGTAATGTTTTTACTCAAACGAGTGCGCAAACTCACATCTTTGGGTAAAACCTCCGAATACGCTGGAATAAGCAACACATCTTCAAATGTTAAGGCTTTTTGTAGTGATTTCATTTATTCTCCCTTAATTATTTCTTATTTATACAATCTCTTATGAATTTCCAAGTTCCTTTTGCAATCCATACGCGACATTTAAAATCTCTTGCTCAGCTCCAAAAGCACCGATAAACTGCATTCCAATGGGAATCTCTTGTTTATCACTACTTGATGGCACGCAAATAGCAGGCAATCCAGCGAGATTCACACCAATAGTGTAAGTATCGCTAAGATACATTTCAAGTGGCGTGCTAGTCGCACCAAATTTTGGTGGGATTGTTGGAGCAATGGGCGTTAGCAACACATCGCAAGACGCAAATACATCGCTATATTGAGATTTAATGTATTCACGCATTTTTTGTGCCTTTAAGTAATACGCATCATAATATCCACTGCTAAGCACAAAGCACCCAAGCAATATACGCCTTTTGACTTCCTCACCGAAGCCTTGCGAGCGTGTGTTAAGATAAAGTTCTTTGAGATTGTTTGCTTGTGCCCTACTCCCATATCGCACGCCATCAAATCGCGCAAGATTAGAGCTGGCTTCTGCTGTGCTTAAAATATAATAAGTTGATATGTGATAATCTGTCTCTAGCATTGGCTTTTGTGAAAGAGCGTTTATGTCTATGATAGTATGTCCCATTGATTGAAGTATTTTTATAATTTCCTCATATCGCTTTTGTGTGGGCTCATCGGCTTTTTTTAGCCACTCTGGCAAGATTCCCACCTTGTAGCGCACATTGCTATCAAGGTTTTTAAATGTATTAGTCGCTGGGAGAGCCAAAGAAGTAGAATCTGCGCTATCGTGTCCGCTAATACTATCAAGTAAAATCGCACAATCTTCGACATTCTGCGTGATTGGTCCCACTTGGTCTAGGCTTGAGCTATACGCCACAAGTCCATAGCGACTCACGCGCCCATAGCTTGGCTTTAACCCCACGCAACCACAAAAACCAGCAGGCTGACGAATAGAGCCACCCGTATCGCTCCCAAGAGATGCAATAGCAAGCCCCCCGCCTACCGCAGCTGCTCCACCGCCAGAGCTACCACCCGGCACACGCGAAATATCACGCGGATTTTTCACGCGCCCATAGCAACTCGACTCACTTGTGCTTCCCATCGCAAACTCGTCCATATTAGCGCGTCCATAACCACACATTCCATTTGCGTGGAGATTCTCAATTACGGTGGCATTGTATGGGGATTTATATCCTTTTAAAATCTTGCTCGCACAGGTAATTTCCCAATCCTTAACACTAATGTTATCTTTAATGAGAATTGGCACGCCTAGTTTATTTTGCGTCTGCTTTGTGCTTGTAGAAATGGGAATCTCGCCGTTAGATTCCATAATATAGGCGTTGAGCTCAATATTTTGTGCGACTTTTTGTTTAATTTGGGTAAAAACCTCTTGGAGCTGTTCTTGGTTTAGGCTTAATGCCTGCTTTAGTGTAATCATTACAAAACCTTAAATAAAACAAATTTTGCGCACATTATAGCATTTAGAGTTGAGATTCTCCCCAACAAAACACCATTTTATTTCTTTAAATCTTAAATCTTGCAAGTGATTGGCTAATATCCTCTGTTTGTTGTTTAAGTTTATATTGCGTATCTTGCATTTGTGTGTTTATCCTTGCAAGCTCTTTAGCAAAAATATCAATTTGTTGCCCGTTGTCAATAAGATTAGAAACATTACTATTTACAACATTGCTCATTTCTTGAGAATCTAGTGATTTTTGGCTTGCCTGTGTGATAGATTGTGAAATGACATCAATATCACCCTGCATTGTCTCAAAACTTTGTGTGAGAGTATCCATCGACTTGACATTTGATTCTATTTGTGTATTGATTTCTTCAACTGACTGCACCACACTCTTAATCACTGCACTTGTTTCACTCACGCTTTTTGTAGTTTTTTCAGCGAGTTTTCGCACTTCATCAGCCACTACGGCAAACCCTCGCCCGTGCTCTCCTGCGCGTGCTGCTTCAATAGCGGCATTGAGGGCAAGGAGGTTTGTTTGCTCAGCAATATCTGTAATCATTGAAAGCACATTTTGAATATTTTGTGCTTCCTCTGCAAGAGAGCGAATCTTAAGCGCGCAATCTTGCTCCTTAGTTATGCTTTCTTGGACTTGTTGTCCAATATGCTCTACGACTTGTTTGGTGTTTTGCATATTATTTAAGACTTCTTGGAGTTGCTCCTTAGTGCTTAGCGATAGTTCAATGCTTTTATTGAGTAATTCGCGAGATTTTTCTCCTAAATTTGCATTATCTTGACTAATGTGTTCAATCTTATTGGTGTTAGAATCGAGCTCTTTTGAGACTTCATTTATGGTTTTTACCACTACTTGGTTGTTTTTAATCGCACCTAAAATATCTTTAAATATGTTATGCACATAGCGCAAAAATGTATTGAGTGAGCCTGCCATTTTACCCACTTCATCACTAGATTTTATTGTTATCTCCTCATTAAGTGCTTTATTGTTGGTAATGTAGAAAAGTTTATCATTCATCACATTAAGGTTACTCAAAATATTTTTCGTAATAATCACACACAATGCGAGCGTAAGCACCAACACAACAACCTCTATGGTTAAAGATTGCCAAAAACTTGCACTCTGTTGTTCATAATCACTTTGAAGCGCAAGTTTAAGATTATTTACCACACCATCTTCTATATCTTTTAAAATATTGATTTTTTGCGTGATAGTATCAAACCACACCTTTGCTTCTATGCCATATTCGCCCTCTTTATACTTTTGTTTGATAATTTGGCGCATTTTTTCAACTTCTTCAAAACTTTGATTGTGTAAAGATTTTTCAAATGCCTCGATACTTTTTGTATCACTAAAATCCTTAAAAGCATTATTGTATGATTCTTGTTTGGCAAGCAAACTTATAAAGGTATTATACTGCGTATCACTTGCTGGAGATTTGCCCGCAAATATAGCATTTGCTGTGGCACGCTCTAAGCCTGCACTCTCTTTGGCTTGTAAAAAATTGAGATAACCAAAAAGCAATCTTGTAATATCACCTTCTTCTATGAGCCTTGTTGATTCTACAATGCTGTGAAGTAAGTTTGTTATTGTGTCTGTATAAAAGCCAATGGTTTGAGGCAAAGCTGGCGTTTGACTTATAGAGTTATCAGCATTTGAGCGCACAGATTGCAAATCCTTTAACCCATCTAAACTCTTTTGTAAAATTGCCTTGTATCCTACGCTTAAATCCTTAGAAACTCCCACGCTAGTTTGTAAATTCAAAAGCGCGTTATCGGTAAGTTTGCGTTGCTCTTTTAATTCATTTGCAAAATTATTCCCCCTACTGCTTAAAAATCCTGCACTCAATCCTCGTTCTTTTTGCATTTCGTGGACCAATAAAGAAAGTTTTTCTGATATTGTGATTTGCATTTGAAGTTGTTTGGTTGTTTGAAGTTGTTGTTCTGTTTGATAAAGCGAGCCAAGCATTACAACCAACATTGCAAAAAGTGGCAATAATACAAGCAAGAGAATCTTAATTTTAAGTGAAATTTTATTAAGCAATGCCATAGCAAACTCCTCAAAAAAAGTAATACACCAAACAAAGTATCCAAGCATTATAGCAAAATTTATATCACAAATAATACTATCTTTTTGTTATTGATAGTTTTTAAGCTTTAGGCAAGGCATAAAAGTTGCTAAATTCCTACTCAATTCAACAAAGGGGCTTTTATGCGACTTTTACGCACCATTAAAGAAGTGAGAGATTTTAGGATAGAGTGTCAATCATTAGGTTTAGTGCCGACAATGGGCGCACTACACAATGGGCACAAAAGCCTAATGCAAGAATCTCTAGCCAATAATTCTCATACTTTAGTGAGCATTTTTGTCAATCCCACACAATTTGCACCAAATGAAGATTTTGACACTTATCCACGCGACTTGCAAAAAGATTTAGACATTTGTGAGAATCTTGGTGTAAGCGCGGTATTTGCACCAAATATAGAAGAAATCTACCCACTAGATTCTCATAGCCTTAGTGCGCACGATGAAACCACCCTAAACCCACCCCGCACTATGGGATATATTTTAGAGGGATTTAGTCGACCGAGCCATTTTGCGGGTGTTTTGCAAGTGGTGCTTAAACTCTTTAACCTCACAAACCCAACTCGCGCGTATTTTGGCAAAAAAGATGCCCAACAAGTCCTCCTCATACAAAAAATGGTGCGTGATTTATTCTTGCCCGTTGAGATTGTGCCTTGCGAGATTGTGCGTGATGTCGATGGGCTAGCTCTAAGCTCACGCAATGTCTATCTAAGCCCAAAAGAGCGAGAATCTGCACTATGTATCCCAAAATGTATTGACCTTATCGCCTCACAGATTCAAAACGGCATAGAAAATGTCGCCACGCTTGAATCAATGGCAAGAGAGTGCTTGCGTGAAGTAGAGTTAGAATACGCGAGGTTTTATTCACGCACACTTAAACCCATACAAAAAGTGCAAAAGACAAAAAGCATTTTTCTTATCGCAGTAAAAGTTGGCAAAACACGATTGATTGACAACTTGTGGTATTAGATTCTATAAATCCAAGATTTAATAATGTGTTATTTGCTTATGTGCTTTGATTTTTAGTTATAATATCTACCTAAGTTTATCAATACTTTAAATTCTTTAGGAACAAATAATGACCAATCTTATCCTTTGTGGTGGTAGTGGGACGAGGCTTTATCCGCTCTCGCGTGGCAATTTCCCTAAACAATTTTTGCCCCTTTTTGAGAAGCAAAGCCTCTATGAGCTCACCCTCAAGCGCAATGCCAAAATCTGCCAACACACGATTATCGCGGTAAATAATGAGCAGTATTTTTTAGCCCAAAATCTTTATGAAAATCTCTGTGAGGGCGAAAAAATCACGCCAAATGCGCATTTCCTCGTAGAATCAAAAAGTTGCAACACTGCCCCTGCGATAACGCTATCAATCCTTAGCCTACTAGAAACTAGCATTTCCCAAGACCAAATCGTGCTAATCACGCCAAGCGACCACTTAATCCGCGATGAAAATGCCTACAAACAAGCCATTCAAAAAGCTAAAGACTACGCACAGCAAGATTTTCTCGTGTGCTTTGGCATTACGCCAAAAGCAATAGAAACGGGCTTTGGCTATATCCACGCTGGCGCAAATGATGAAGTGAAAGGATTTTATGAAAAGCCAAGCTACAAGCAGGCAAAGGAATTTATAGAATCTGGAGAATTTTTCTTTAACGCGGGGATTTTTTGCTTCAAAATCAGCGCGTTTTTAGAGCAGATGAAAATTCACGCCCCAAAGATTTTGCAAGAATGTCAAAAAGCACTAAACCACACGCTACAAAGTAGCACAAACCAAATTAGGGGGGGGGCAAATAATAAAAACAAACAAGGCGATGAAAGCGCGCAATCTCGCACGATAAAAATCGCTGATATGAGCGCAATCCCCGCAGATAGCATCGACTACGCGCTAATGGAAAAATGCAAAGCCCTAAAATGCGTAAGCGTAGATATGGGCTGGAGCGATTTGGGGAGCTTTGATAGCCTCTATGATGAGCTCGCAAAAACAAATGCCGATGAAAATGCCAATGTCGCCCCGCAGGATTCTATTTTATTGCAATCAAAGGCAAATCTCTTTGTAAGCAGTAGCCAAAACAAGCGCATTTGCGCGGTGGGCGTAGAAAATCTCATCGCCATAGATTCGCCTGACACACTTTTGCTTTGCAAAAGAGGAGAATCCCAACAAGTAAAGCAAATCGCCCAAATCGCGCAAAAAATACAAAACAACGATGAGTGCTACCATACCATAACGCGCCCTTGGGGGAACTACACCGTCCTAGAAGTCGCAAATGGCTACAAACTCAAACGAATCGAAGTCAAGCCAAACAAGCGTCTAAGCCTACAAAAGCACTACCACCGAAGCGAGCATTGGATAGTGCTAAGCGGGAGTGCAACCGTAACCATAGAGGGCAAAACCCAGCTAGTGCGGGCAAATGAAAGCGCATACATACAAATGGGGCAGGTTCATCGCCTAGCAAACGAGGGCAAAATCCCCCTTGTCATCGTAGAAGTCCAAGTAGGGCAATACACGGGCGAAGATGACATCGTGCGGATAGAAGATGACTTTGCGCGGGGCTAGAGCAAAAAGATAGAGGTTTGCCAAATGCGTGGCTTTGTAAAAAGATTAGTTTGATAAAGCGTGTGCAAAATCTTAAATGGGCTTGAATTTGGCTTTAAATTTTAAAATTTAAAAAGGAGCATAGATGAAAAAAGCACTTATCACAGGGATTACAGGGCAGGACGGCGCATATTTGGCGGAATTTTTACTCAATAAGGGCTATGAGATTCACGGCATAAAGCGCAGAGCTTCACTCTTTAACACCGATAGAATCGACCATATTTATCAAGATTTTCACACGCAAAATAATAATTTTTTCCTGCATTACGGCGATTTGACAGATTCGATGAATCTTACCCGCATTATCCAAGAAGTGCAACCAGATGAGATTTACAATCTCGCTGCGATGAGCCATGTAGCCGTATCCTTTGAGACACCAGAATACACCGCAAACGCCGATGGCATAGGAACTTTGCGGATTTTAGAAGCGGTGCGGCTTTTGGGATTGACAGACAAAACTAAAATCTATCAAGCCTCCACAAGTGAGCTTTATGGGCTTATTCAAGGCTGTCCGCAAAATGAAAAAACGCCATTTTATCCGCGCTCTCCGTATGCGTGCGCGAAGCTCTATGCGTATTGGATTACGATAAACTACCGCGAAGCGTATAATATTTTTGCAAGCAATGGCATTTTGTTTAACCACGAAAGCCCCATTCGTGGCGAGACATTCGTTACGCGTAAAATCACGCGCGCAGTGGCAAAAATCGCGCTTGGCTTGCAAGAGAAGCTGTATTTGGGAAATCTAAGTAGCAAACGCGATTGGGGACACGCAAAGGACTATATCGAGGCGATGTATTTGATTTTGCAACAAGAGGTGGCAGAAGATTTTGTCATCGCCACAGGGGTAACGACTGAAGTGCGTGAGTTTGTGCGAAAGGCGTTTGAAATTGTTGGTATCGAAATCGAATTTATCGGTGAAGGCGTAAATGAAAAAGGCATCATAAAGGCGTGTCGTGGCGATTACAAGCTAGAAAAAGGCAAAGTCGTAGTCGAAGTAGATAGCGGATATTTTCGCCCCACAGAAGTGGATTTGTTGCTAGGCGACTCTACCAAAGCGCGTGAGAAGCTCGGGTGGAAGCCCAAATATGATTTAGACTCGCTTATCAAAGATATGATGCAAAGTGATTTGAAGCTAATGCAAAAGGACAAATTTTTGCAAGACAATGGCTATAAAATTTTGCGATATTTTGAGTAGGATTTATGGGATTTGCTAGATAAAATGTTCGAGTGAGATTTTGGAATTAAATATTTTGCGAATGTAGTTATGTAATTTTAATTTTCAAGCTAGCGAAGTAGGTATGTTTATTTTTGACTCAATAATAAAATTTAATCTCAAACAAAAGATATTAAAACTAGGACTGCACTCTAAATTTATTTTAACAAAATTTTAAGTAGCGGGTTGTATACCTGTTTTTATTGTATATATCACTCTTTTTTATATTTATTAAAGTAGGTTGAGTCCAAAATATTTTAGGCACAAGACAACTTAATCTCACATAAGGGAGCCTTAAGTTATGATGTCAGCGATAAAAAACAAGTATATTGCTACACATAAAAACCTTTGCAAGAATTTCAGAGGCTAAAACAAGAGAGATTTAAAAAAAGATTCTTAAATATATTTCCTACTTCGCTTACACTCGTAGCTTTTGTAAGAAGTCTTGATATTGAGGCTGTTAAAATTGCAAAATTAAGCAAAATTTCTCGCCAAAGTGTCAATAAAATTTGCAAAAACATTAGAATCTTAATCACAAAAGAATGTGAGAAAATATCTAAATTAAATGGCGAAATAGAGATTGATGAAAATTATTTTTTTGCTTCGTTTCGCTTGTAGCTACAAGCAGAATGCGCTATGCAAAACATAGATTAAGCAAATTAAAGGAATCAAAAAAGAGAATTTCTTGCTTCACTTAAAAGAAACAGAATTTAGGTATAATACTCAAATTAAACAGCAAGATTTGTATAAAATCTTATTAAAAATGATAAGAAAACAACCGCTTAAGTTGTCTTGAGTCTTATTTAAAATAAGCCACATACTATAACATTCAGCTCATTGTTATGAAACACGACATAAAACTTATGGTTATGTGCTTATTTTTTACTAAAATAATTTTCCCATAGATAGTCATATTTGCTTGTGTATTGCTCCATTACGCGTTTGTAATTATCTAGCACGGCGGGGAGTCTGCGCTCGTATTCTTGCGGTGTGCATTGTTTGAGAACTTCTTTAATGTCACTTTTTGTGGTGATTTTGATAATACCTTCGCTATTAAAAAACTTATCAATCTCCGTTGCGCCAAGATAAATGGGAATCGTTTGCGCTGCAAAAGCGGAAGTCAGTCTTTCTGTAAAAAGATATGGTTGCACATCATTTTCTATACAAATAGTGAATCTATAATCATTGAGTGTATCGCTAATATTTTTCACATACCCCCCCCCGTCAAATCGCCCAAAAGTATCGCAAAGATTTTCGCGTTTGCAACGCAATGCCAAATCAATGCGGAATTTATGCAATTCACACATAATCTTATCACTACTCAAAAAACTTACATTTTTGCTCTTTTTGGTGTATAAATCAGGCGCAATCGAATCTTCATTCCAAATCTCTGATGCAAATGGCACAAAACGCGCATTACTTATCGAATCTAAAATTTTTGCAGAGCTAGTAAAAATCAGGTCAAAGTCTTTCTCTAGTCCTTTGTGCCTATCAAAAATTTTGTAGTCATTAGGAACGAAAATTTCTGCTTCTAAGAGCATTCCATAGCGTCTTTTTGGTTTTCCAATTGTTTCTAACATAGAGTTATTAGTGTAAAAATGTGTTTGCAACCCGAAGTTATATCTATCCCATAAGATTCGCCGTGAGCGTGTAGTGCCAGCGTGTGCGCAGTGAATATCGCGAATAAAAAAGACTTCTAATTTTTCGCCAAATTCGTTATAAACATTCAAATCGTTCTGCCCTATTGGAGTAGATAGATTGTAGTGTGGGTAATAGATTTTGCCATAAATTTTATGATGGGCATTTAACAAACATTTTTTAAACATCACTTCTCCCAAAACTTTTCATTTTATTTGAAAACCAAATATCCAAGTAGAAATGTATAAATAGCTAATATTACACACATTGCATTAAAAAGTCCTTTATATTTTTTGTATTTTTTTGTTATTTTGCTTTCTGGTATAAATTCCTCAAAAAGTTTATGTTTTGGAATAATAGTTTGCGGACGAACATATACATACACATTGTCTAAGTTTGGAGATTCCATATAATCCAGATTTTTACACATCCAAAGTGTTGTTTTCTTGTTTTTAGATAAAAGTTTAGCCATAGGACCGAATGACCCATTCGATGAAATAATGTGTTTGCACCAAGTTAGTAAATAAAAATCTAAATAGCCTTTGGTTTGGTCGTTTTTATTGCATATCCTATATTTTATATCTTTACTTAAATGCGGAACTATATTTTCTTTTACCCATTCAGGCGTATCTGAAAACAAATAAAAATAAACATTTTTGTTTGTTTTGTTGATGATATTTATTGTCTCTAAAAAATATTTTACATCTGCAGGAGAACCATACACTGGGTGAAACTCTGATAAATCACCTCTTCTGCAATGGACACCACAAGAATTTGTCTCTTGAATTTCTTTTAATAATTTATATTGTTCGCTATTTGTATCATCAAATTCTTTTGGATGAAAGGCTTGTAAAAAAAAATCTTTATATTTCGCTATAAAAAATTCATCTTGTCTATATCCTCCAACATAGGCTGGTGGAATAATATCCAAAGTAGATAGTTTCGGTTTTGTTGTATATTTTTGTTTATACAAAGTAATTTCTTCTTTAGAGGCAGATTCTATCGTTATACTTGGAAATGCTTTATCTAAAGCATAAGTCCCTTGCGGCAAATCTGCATTTTCTTCATACCAAGACATATCATATTTTACTTGATAACCTTTATCTTGGAAATACTTTCCAAGTGCCATAAAACATATTTGTGAACATAAACCGCCATCCATATAGAGGATTATTTTTTGCATTTTACAACCTTTTATTTTAAATATTTAGCAAAATAAATTCTTATTTTGCACAAAATCCTAGCTCAACATATACAAGTTTGTATTATATCTAATTTTTTAGATTGTGGCAAGAAAATCTCTTTGTTTGACTCCTTTCCCAAGTTCTTTTGAGAAATATGGCGTAAATTTAAGTGTGGATTATCAGCAAAATATCAAATAAACCTTAACTCACACAAAAGATTAAGAGTTAATCCCCCCCCCCCTATTTTGATAAAGCATAAATGCGCTATGGATTAGCACTCTCCCACCAAAGCACTCTTTTTAAGCTATTAAGCCTTCATTTAGCGTTAGTCCATTATTTTACATAGAGATTCCAAAATCAAAATAAATTTTATCGCTATATTTGTCAAGCAAGGTTACCATTACCAAGTCCAAAGCTCCGATTTCGAGCCTTTTATGTAAGTTTGCGATATATTGCACATGTGCGACATTTGGGGTTTCATAGATTACCACACCAGGGTGCATTTCACGCCTACTATAAGAAGCATAGAGTTTGATATTTTTCGGGAATTTGTTTGAAAGATAGATTAGCTCATCTGCGCTATGAGTTGGCTTTGCGTCGTGATGTGTGACTAGGATTTCGCTTAATAGCGTAATATAGCCACTTTAATAGATATTGGTTTTTTAGGATTAAGCATTTATTTGACATATCGCGTAGGATTTGTACTTAAAATGCCACTATATAGCGCGAATCTCACACTCAAAAAGCACATTTGAAATACGCAAAATTCGGTATTTTTACATATTTGCAGGAGTAACTATTTGCAATTAAGTGAATATTATACGAATCTTCACAGAGGTAAGTATTATGAGGGTGCGATTTTGCACATCAAATCTAAACTCAAAAAACCGTATATCTTCATTTTTAGCAACCATATTGAGTGGCGTGAGCGCATTTTTTTTGGCGATGCTAAACAATGAATCTAAAATGGAACAATGTTTGAATTTATTGCAAAACAGTGGCGAATATAGCGTAGCACAAGAAATAAAGCTAATGTGCTATTGCCAAAATTCAATAATAGCAAATAGTGCTTTTAGTTGGTGGGCAGGATATTCGATAGTAATCCGCGCAAAAATGTTGTTATATCAAACGCTTGTGCTGTAGGCTTTAAAGCTATAACTTACAGCAACAAATCGCAAGTTTATTTAGTCTAACCTCAATCAAAGAAAAATATCAAAAGAACTTAATCTCTAACAAATGAGATTTTAAACTATGATGTGATAAAAACAAACTTTTGTATTTTTTTAAAATGGGTTGTATCCTTGTTTTTTATTGCATTAATCGTAATTAATATTTTTTTGTTATATTAAAGTTGTCCTAAATCAATTAAATGACCAAATAATCAGCGATTGCTAATTAGTTTATAGATTCACCATAAAACTCCCCTATTTTCTCGCAGATATACCCTACTTCATCATCGCTTAGTTGCGTGGCTGAGGGTAGCCATAGCCCTTTTTGCCCGATGAGATTTGAGACTTTATGCTCACCGCTTACTTGATAAGCCACTTGCTTATTTATGGGCGGATACATTACGCGTGTGCCGATATTGTTGCGTTTTAAGAACTCTTGGAGTTCCTCTCGCCTCTCACACAAGCTGTCATAAAACCACGGCACCGTGCAACTTAAATCCTGCTTAAAAAGCTCTATGCCTTTGACATTTTGCAACCCCTTTTCATAAAGCCTATAAATCTCTTTTTTACGCGCGATTCTAGATTCTAGCTTTTTCATCTGCTCGATTCCCACACAGGCTTGAAGTTCCGTAAATTTAAAATTATAGCCTATGGTGTCGTGTATGTCATTTCCCCCGCCACTACGCCCGAAGTCTTTTAACTTGCGGATTTTAGAAGCTAGATTATCGTCATTTGTGATAAGCGCACCGCCCTGCCCTGTGGAGATGATTTTAGGCGCGGAGAAAGAAAAGCTCCCAATCGCTCCCATCGTGCCGATATGTTTGCCATTTGGATAAAATGAGCCAAGCGATTGTGCGCTATCCTCGATAAGAGCGAGACTACGCTCTTTGCAGAGATTTACAAAGGCTTCAATCCCCGCTTTTGGATAGCGTCCATTTGCACTCACTAGCATTATCGCCTTTGTGCGTGGCGTGATAGCCTCCTTTGCCCGCTCTATATCCATACACAAAGTTTCGCGCTCCACATCGACAAACACGGGCTTTGCGCCTATCATTTTCACCGAATTTGGCGTGGCTATCATCGTGTAATTTGGCACGATGACTTCATCACCCGCTTCAATGCCAACCGCCAATGCCCCAAGGGTTAGGCTTATCGTGCCGTTATTTACCACGATACAATGCTTTGCACCCGTGAAATCGGCTATCATTTGCTCAAATTTCTCTGTGCGTTTAAATTCTGTCAAAAAGCCATCTTCGTCCATATATTCGCTTAACGCACGCTTTTCCTCCGCGCCAAACCACGGACGCATTTGCATAATAAATTCCATTTCACTCTCCTTTAATTGAATCTAAAAATTCCTTTTCAAGTTTCAGTAATTTCTTACTTCTCTCTTTTATCCTTTTGGCTGGGATTCCAGCATAGATTCCAAAGGGTTTAGTCGAATCTTTTACCATACTCATAGCACCTATACTACTACCTTGCGCTAATGTAACGCTTGGCATTATTAGCACACCAGAGCCTATAAGAGAATGCTTTTGCACTTCGATTTTGCCTTTTTGGGTATTTTTGAATCTTTCAGGCGCACACGAAGTTACCATACTTTCGCCAGAATAATCATCAGAGCTACAAAGAAGCCGAGAATATGAGCCTATATTGACAAAATCCCCTATTGTAATGCCAAGATTCCCAGCATTTAGAAAGCAATACGATGCTATATGCACATAGCTACCTATCTCAATATTCCCAGATAAAATACAAAAACTCCCTATCCGCACATTTGAGCCAATAGAGATTCGCTCAGGTTTGTAAATTGGCGTTAATCTATCAATCATCACATTTTCACCTAAATTTTTAAAATTCATTGATTCTAACTCTTTGCGTGTAAAAAATATTTCTTGCTCTTTTAGGCGCATAGCTTACCTCCAAAAAGAGCAGATAAATCACATAAATCAATGTGATTCCCCCCCCCCGATAGAAGTTTTTCTTCGAGCGCAAGGATATTTTGCTCTCGTGTGCCTATATATCTAGCGGGAGCACCAAAATATATGCCAAAGGGCTTTGTAGGTTTGGTTAGCATACTCATCGCGCCTAGCACCGTGCCGATTTCTAAACTTGCTCCGGGCAAAAGCAATGCTCCGCTCCCCATTAAAGCGTGTTTTTTGAGTATGATTTTTTGGCTATCATCTTTACGAAACGATTCTGGCACGGTAGGATTAGCCAAAAAATTACCGCTATAATCACTTGATGAAGTGATGATGCGACTATATGCAGACATTCCGCTAAATGCTTCAAGTTCGATTCCCGCTGCGCCATTTAAAAAACAATATGAAGCAATATGCACATAATCGCCTATGGTAATATCGCCCGATAAAATGCAAAAACTTCCTATACGGACATTTGAACCGATAGAAATTTTCTCTGGTCTATAAATAGGCGTAAGCCTATCAATCAAAACATTTTCGCCCAAACTCTTAAAATTCATCGCCTCTAACTCTGTGCGTGAGAAAAACATATCATTTACATTCATTGTCTTATCCTTTGATATTTAGATTTTTGTCGCTTCGACATTAAGCGAGATTAAAATCCCATTTTCTTTATCCATATGCGGATAATAGGCTTGTGAGTGGTCATCATAATCCTTGTGAATTGTTGTTCGCCAATCATATCGTCGCACATCGCTAAAGCCATTAGATTGTAGAAATTCGCTTAAAAGCGTAAAATTCCACACGGTTTTATGGTATATCATTAAATCCCCCCCCCCGATAGAATCTTTTGCATTAGAATCGTTGCAATTAGGATTTTGCGCGTTGGCATTTTTCACGCTCATTCTGCCATAGAGCGGTCCTAGCACCTTTGTCAAATCGCCTGTGAGATGATACACTTCGATAAGTTTGTCAAAGTCTGGCACGGCAAGGCGCAATGTCCCGCCTTTTTTAAGCACTCGATGCCATTCTTTAATGACATTTACCGCCTCAAATCTATCAAAATACTCAAAACTATGCGAACTATAAATCAGCTCCGCGCTTTCATCTTCAAACATCGATAAATCATCAATGCTACTTTTGTAGTGAATATGTGGCATATCGCATAAATCCACATTGATAAAATCAGGGATATTTCTATGCCAGCACCCAAGGTGGAGTTTCACTGCTCTATCCTCCTTCTATCAAGCTCTGCGCCCACATAAGGACCATTTTTGACTTCTAGCACTTGTGTGCCATTCTCAAGTATGTCATATCCGTGCGCCCCGCGAAGCATTATCAAAATATCTCCCGCCACTGCTTCAAACTCCTCGACAAAGTTTTCTTTTGTGTCATAGATTCGCGCTTTTATGCGCCCTTTTTTGATAAAAAGCACCTCTTGCGTCCAATACACCTTGCGCTCGACTTCATTGTGAATATGCGCTAGGAGCTTTTTGCCACTATCATAGCCCCAAAATCCCACTTGGATAAACTCATCATCATTTGAAAAAAAGTTTAACCCGCCATTTTTAGAATCCACGCAATCAGCCTCGCTAATATGCCTTGCTAACACTAAATCGCCTTCTTTTATTTCTCGCATTGTTGCTCCTTTTTACAATTTAAATTCTGAATCTACGCCTATTTTGCGCCCTCACTTGTGCCACGATTCACACTTTGCAAATCGCGCGATGAAAGGACGGGCGTAACGCCATTTAGCTCCCAATCAATGCCGATTTTCTCGTCATTATAGGGAAGCGAAAACTGCTCTGGCGCGTCTATATACTCGCCATCATAAGCAAGTTTGTAATGATAAATCGCTTCTTTACTTCGCACAAAATACGCATTGCCCATATTTGGCGGGATTAAAATAAATTTTTGTGCGTTTTTGCTAGAATCTGTGCTCGTGGTATTTGCGCTAATGTAAAATTTCTCATACGCCAAATATGTCGGGCTATCCTTACGGCAATCCACCACCACTTGCAAAATCTCGCCATACACGCAAGATACGAACTTGTAAGATTTATTGTCGCCGTGGATTCCGCGCAGGACATTTTGGGTAGAGTGCGAGAATTTATCGTGCTTGAAAGAAAGACCTTTTGGGAGAAGCGCGTCAATTTGTTCTTGTAAAAACGAAGTGTAGATATTGCCACGATTATCGCTAGCAATGCTTGGTGTGATGATATACACACCTTTGATTTTGGTGGATTCTACAATGCTAAACTCTATCATCACGCCACCTTTTGTTTTAAGAATTCAACAAAAACTCTATTTTGTTTAATGAATCTTAACAAAATAATTCTTAAAAATGGCAAATTCTTAAAGTCTTTTGAGTTTATATTCTAGTGGAATCTCAAGTCGTAAGTTTTTAGTTACGCGAGGGAAATGCTTGGAGGCATCTTTTATCGCCTTGATAGCATATCGATTGAAGTCATCGTGCTTAGATGGACGCACTACGTGTATATTAGTAACCTTGCCATCAGTATAGATGACAAATTCTACCAATACTTCATCTTCAAGCCTGCGTTTAACCATCATCGGTGGATGTTTTTGTTTTTTGTTTATTTCTCTTCTAATTTGCGAATACAGCTCGTTGTGCTCACCTTCGTGGTATGTAAGCGTTTCGATTACATCGCCTTCGTTTTGCTGATTTGCTTGGGCTGCTCTTGTTGATTGAGAAGATTCCTCTTGTTGGATATGCTCTTGGATAGGATTTGCCGTGTGGTGAGGTCTTGGCTTAGGCTTATGATGGCGTCTTGGCTTAGGTTTTGGCTCGTGAGAATCTTCATTGCTTGGATTTTGGATAGTCGCAAGAGAGAGCATAACTTCATTCATACCATTTTCTTCTACTACGCTTTGACGCACAAAATCAACAAAACACAATGCCACAGCTATATGCAATATCAAAGAACATAAAAATCCCACGCGCATAGGCGTGAAAAAGCATTCGGCATTATTTTTTTGTTGTGGCAATACTGACATTTTCGTGTCCTCTTTCTTTTAAAATATCTGCGATTTGAACAAAAATATCAAACTTCGCATTTTTATCAATCTCAAGTTTTAAAAGCACTTTAGAATCAAGCTCCGAAATTCGTTCCTTGAGAGTGTCTATATCTACTGCCACATTATCATAAAAAATCTCACCCTCCTCTTTGACTGAAAGTGTAATGATTTGAGATTCTGTGGGAGTGCTCTCTTGGCTAGAATTAGGAAGCTCGACTTTTATCTGTCCTTGCGCGATAAAGGTAGAGACGCTTAGCACGATAGCCAAAAGCACTAGCATTACATCAATAAGTGGGATAACATTCAATCCGTCTTTTTTAGGAAGCCTCATAGCATATACTCCATAATTAGCTTTATCCTCATAATTCAATCAAAAATAATATTATTTTTTCTCTTGCCAAATAGCGTAACGATTGAGATATACATCAACTTTGCGTAAAAACACATTATACACAATCAATGTAGGAATCGCTACCACAAGTCCAAGCGCAGTCGCCTTAAGTGCAGTGGATAGCCCTATCATAATGCTTTTGGCATCGAGTCCACCACTCACTCCCATATCATAGAAAGTTATCATAATGCCAACCACCGTGCCTAAAAGACCGATATAAGGTGCATTTGAATAAATAATATACAGCGCGGTAAGATTCTTACTTAAAGCTTCCTCTAACTCTTCTTTGTTTGGATAGGATTGGATATTTAACTTCATAAAAAACAACACGCGCTCGATACTAAACCATACAACTAAAAAACTCATAATTCCTAATATGCAAAATATACAAATATCAATATATTCTTTTAAAAGTTCCATACTTAACCCCTTAGGATTCAAAAATTATCGGGGTATAATATAGTAATTATTCTTAAAAAAATCTTAAAAATAGTCCAAAATTCACATATTTTTCACAAATTGTTGAAGCATTTGTAAAACACAATAATAAAGAAGTTTTAAGCGAAGTATAATGAATTACAATAAAAATGAAGGAGCGACAAATGACAAAATATTCCCCCCCCATTGCGGATGGGGAGTTTTGATGGAAATCGCATTCACAATGGAGGGGGAGAATTTTTTAACTTCGCGGGAATCTAATCATCTTTTTTAACCAAAATCAATTCTTCGTAGCCAAAAATAGCATTTTCTACAATTTCATCAATTTTGCTTTCTAATTGTTCTTGTGCAGGTTCTGAATCAAAACTATACAACGCTTTAAAATAGATTTCCCCGCCCTCCAAAAATTCATATTTTTCGGGGCTACTAAGCAATGCGATTTTTTCATCATTATCGCTTGTAGATTCGTTGAGAAAATCCAAAAATGCTTCAAAAATATCATCGTTAATTCCCCACGCATTTATTAAATTTTCCTCATCTTGCGCAGTTTTTGGAGTAATGTGATTGTTTTTATCTATCACAAACACCACTTGTTCTTTTGATTCACCCATAGTTGCTATAATTTCCATTTTGTCCTCCCTTAATCGTCAAATAATTTTGGTTCTTTTGTTTTGAGTTTCCATTCGCCCGTTTCTTTATTTTCAATGGCAAGTTCGCTTAAAATTTCACGCACTAGCTTTTTATTTGCTTGAATCCCATTTTTTAGCAATGGTAAAATATTCAAACATAGCGAATCAAATTTTACGCCACTATTTTCTCTATCTGCTTTTTTTAGTTCGCCTAAAATGTAATATCTAGCCCGTTCTTCGATAGGAATGCCGTAGTTAAAGATTTTTGCCGAATCTCTTATATGATAAAGTTTTGTTTCGCTGTCATAGTCAAATCGTTCATTTATTAGCAAAAGCACATTTTCAAATTTGCTCATAAGTGTGTGATAGCCACCTTCTAATGCCATTTTAACAAGATTTGCATTGATTAGCTCCAAACTTGCGCCATCATTTTCAACGATAACTTTTTCAATATCTTTAAACATTTGCTCCAAAGATTCAGTCCCTGTTTCAGTTTTTGCTCTTGATTTTGCATTGTCTATTTTTTTGAAATACAAAATAAGTTGCCCTTTAAGCACTCGGGTAGGAAATTGTCTTTTAACAAAAGTTGTTTGTCCATTATCTTGGCTAATACAACCCACATATTCAAAGCCCACATTTTCGGCAGATTCGACAATGACTTGAAAAAGTCTTGTATCTTGGTGTTGAAATACAAATGCTAACCAGCGATTAAATTTAAGCACACGATACATTTCTTTGAGCGACTTTTTCATTAAATCCTCATAGTCATATTTGGATTTTTCTAAGCTACCTTTTTCAATGCACTCTTTTTCGCGCGTTGCCAAATCCACAGGCAAATCTAACCACGCATTCCACAATACGCTTAAATCCAAATATGGGATTTTCGCTCCATAAGGTGGGTCAGTGTAGATAAAATCCACACTTTGCGATTCTATCTCTGCTAGATTCGTAGCGTCTGCTTGAAATATTTTTTCGCCGTTTGTTTTGGATTCGAGCGAATCTACTTTTTCTAAATTTTCTCTTTGGCTTAACATTGTGCTTTTAAAATCTTTAATAACGCGTTGCAATGACTCAAAATAGGCATTATAAAAATGTGGCGAATTTTCTAGCTCTCTTTTTCCCATTAAAACGCGTTTAATTTTTTGTCTAAACACAGAATTTGTATTTAAAAATATAGGTTTTTTTGCAACTCTATATCGCTTATAAAACGCAAAATAATTGCCTCCGCCATCTGGTGTAGGGTGAAAAGTTAGGTTAATTAAACTCAATGTATTATAAAATGCCAAAAGTAGCGAATAGCGCATTTCCTTTTGTTTGATAGTTTTTTGCAAAATTAGCTTTCGCAAAATGGCAAGCTCGGCAAGTTGCATTTTTGTAAAAAGTTTTAATACGGAATCTACATCGCTACCTTTTTTGGGCAACATTTCATCTTTGGGAATCCATAGCGTAGAATCTTGCATTTTTGTGCTTGCCACTTCGCCAAACTCTTTGTCAATAGCGTTTGGATAGTATTTTGCATTTTTAAGCAATGCCTTTGCTTCTTTGTCATTTTTGGGGCGGAGCGTTTCAAATTCGCTTAAAATCTCTTCGCTTAAATCATACAAATCCCCTAAATTCACCTTTGCGCTGAGTGCTTTTACCATAAAGATAGAGAGCGGGTTTAAATCCGTGTGAATGCCGTAGCGATTATTCATCATCGCTTCAATCGCCGTAACGCCTGTGCCACCAAATGAATCAAGCACAATGTCGCCTTCACTTGTAAATGCTTTGATATTTTGCGTAACAATATCCCAGCTTTGGCGCGTAAAATAGGCAAGGCAACCAAAATGTCGCCTTGCTTCTTGTTTCTTTGGATTTAAAATCGGCTTTGGAATCTCGCGTGAGAGATACCACTCATCATTCTTTTTACTTGGGATTTTGCTTGATTTTTGCGCTTTTTGCTTGGTAAGTAGCTCTTTAAGTTCGGGCATTTTGGATTCGCGCTCATTTGTCAAATCCACTTCAACTACCACGCCTTGCGCGTTAAAGGCGATAAATTTGCGCCCATTGCATAGCGCGTAAAGTTCGCACTCAAAGGCAAGCATATAGCTTAAAGCCTGTTTTTGCGCCTTGCTACCTTTGCTTATGTCGATTTTGGGGGCTTTGGCGTCCAAAATGCAATGCGCCTTAGAATCCACGCACAGCAAATAATCAGGCGTCAAATCCGTATCAATGCTTTTGTTGCTACCGATTTGGATTTGCGCTTTGAGCGTTTTTGAAAGCACGAGTTCCAACTTTTGTGGGCTTTTGTCGTTTTTTAGCACAAAGCCAAAATCCGCCAAAATAGGCGCGATGATAAATTCACGGACGGAATCTTCTTTAAAATCATCATTGTCTAAAAGCGTGAAATCAAAATTTTTTAGCGTATTTTCTAAAATAAAGCCTTTTTACACAATATTAGGCAGAATTGTAGCAAATCAAACCTTAAACTTCTTGTGAAATCTCAATAGATTCTATGACATCGCCTTGCTTGATAGAATCTAGCACCTTTAAACTCTGCGTATCATCTGGGCTAATGCGTCCAAACACCGTGTGTTCTCCATCTAAATGTGGCTGAGGCGCAAAGCAAATAAAAAATTGACTTCCACCGGTATTGCGCCCTGCGTGCGCCATTGAGAGTGTGCCCTTTTTGTGTAGATGAGGATTATTTTCTAACTCACAGGCTATCGCATAACCCGGACCACCTGTCCCAGCCAAGCGTGGATTATCTTTGCTATGCGGACAACCACCTTGTGCCATAAAACCAGCAATCACACGATGAAAGCTAAGTCCATTATAAAAGCCTGCATTAGCCAAGCTAGCAAAATTGCTTACCGTATTTGGCGCATCATTTGGAAAAAGCTTGATACACATTTTTCCTTTGTTTGTAGTAATTGTCGCATAATTAAGCTTCTCAAGCTCTTCTTGTGGCAAGTTAAATGTTTTTAATTCACTCATTGTAGTTCCTTTAGCGTTTGTTAAGCGGTGTTGCATATATCCAAAGCCAGCACAAATCTTGCAAATGGGAATCTTACATACAATCTCGCTTTTAAAAAGCCACATTTTACCGATATACAAGAAACAATTTGCAATTAGTGCTTAAATTTTATACATAGAAACCAAAAACCACAAAGAGGATAAATGTCAGGGCTAGGACGGCTTATTTTTGAAGTTATAGTAGTGCTTTACCCCGCTTTTACTAAGGGCGTTGATGTATGATTAGAGTATATATTGGCGGGCTTTTACTTGGCATTATCTTGGCGTTTGTGGCGTGTTCAGAGGAGGATTACCCCATAGGCGCATCACCTGCGTGGAATTATATCCCAGATAATATTTCCTCTCTCACGCCTAAGGAGCAAGAAGAATTGCGAAAAAGACTTACCACAGCAAGCAATGATAAAAGCACCAATGAAACAGATAAAGACAACAAACAAGATGATGAATCCAATAAGCAAAAGACCCCAAAACCTCAAAATACCAAAAAAGCCCCCTCCAAATCCCCTGCCCCACAAAAAAGACAAAAAGACCCTTTCCTCCCACAGCAAAAAGTTACAACAAAACCTTTGCCAAGTTGGATTTATTCTACTGCTATTATCGAAGTGCATTTCCACGATGGCAGTATGAGGAAGGGATTTGCCACAATGGTAAAGAATGGATTGTATCTTACTTCCTCAGAGATTGTGTATAGTGACTCCCTTATACCGAGTGCTATCTTTGCCAAAATACAAGATACAAGTGCTAACATTATTATTTGCGCCTTTAAACTCGACCTTAGAGCTATTGATATGGATAGTGGCTTGGCACTGCTTGAAAATATCGCTAGCACCGATGATTATTGCAATGTGCGAGAAAAAAGCTACTACCACGATAGAATCCAAAAAAAATATGCTGTTGATATTTTTTCCCCTACGAGCAAACTTACTCAAAACCAAAAAGTCTTTTATTCATTTATCGATGAGGGCTATTCATTTGTCCCAAAAAGTTTAAAGTTAGGGCGTGCGGAGAGCTACTTTGATGAAAAAAGACATAGAGAAATCCCCTATGGTTTCAACATTGCGCGTGAAGAATACGAGAATCTTCTCTTTGGTAAGGGGATTTTTGATAGCAATGGGAGGTTTTTAGGGATTGTTTCTTTAAGCCCAAAGAGCTTTTTACCTGTGTTTGTAAAAAAAGAGGTATTGCAAGATTTTGTGTGTGATTTAAATGAAAGGTCTATTGTGAATAATGCAGAAATTACGCGTGGGTGTAAAAATCTAAAATACAGAGAGCGATACTTCTTAAGTAAAAGCTCTCTATAAAATTATAAGATTGTAATCTTTGTAAAAATTATTGGATAAACTCAATAATTGCCATTGGAGAAGCATCGCCTCTTCTTAAGCGAGTGCGATTGATACGCGTATAACCACCATTGCGCTCTTTGTAACGCGGGGCAATTTGTGTAACGATCTTTTTGGTGCTCTCCTTGTCTTGTAGGTAAGAGAAAACAAACCTATGAGCATTTGAGTCGCCTTTCCTTGCAGTGGTTACAAGTTTTTCAACATAGCTTTGTAACTCTTTTGCCTTAAAAACACCTGTTTCAATCTTCTCATACTTAATGAGTGCTATGGCAAGATTCTTTAACAACGCTTTTCTGTGCGAACTTGTGCGCCCTAACTTTCTATATCCGTGATTATGTCTCATTGTCTTTCCTTATGCTTTAAGTTTGGCGAGCTTACGCTGAAAGGCAAGCTCCACTTCCTTTGGTAATTCCACCCCAATGGGATAACCAAGCTCTTTACATTTACTAGAGATTTCCTCATAGGATTTTTTACCCATATTTTTGATACCCTTTACTTCACTCTCTTGCATTAACACGATTTCACCAATGTATTTCAAGTGCGACCTATCAAGGCAGTTGAAACATCGCGCACTTAAATTAAGAGAATCTAAAGTAATAAGAAGCGTTCTAAGCTCACCAGAATCCTCTGCATTTTTGTTTGGTAGAGAAATCTCATTAAGATTCACACCATAAATACTCATTTGCTTATACATTACGGTGATAGCATCATTGAACGCCTCTAATGGCTTAATTTGCCCATCTGTCTCAATATCAAAAACAAGTTTTTCAAAATTTGGATTATCTTCTAGTAAAACATTACTAATATCATACACTACTCTTTTTACAGGAGTGAAATACGCATCTAACGGGATATAACCCTCCTGCACATCAGGACGCAAATCCTCACTTGGCACATAACCTATGCCTTTTTTAATCACTAACGAAAAATTTAATTCAAAGCCCTCATTTATCGTGGCTAAATACACTTCAGGATTCACGACATCAGTAACGGAGTTTTGCAAATCCTTGCTATTAAGCACCATCGGACCTTTAAAACTATAAGTAACCTCATTACTCAAGTCGTTGTTGTCGTTTTTATCGACAATATTAAACCGAATATTTTTAAGATTAGCGATGAATTGTGAGACATCTTCTACCACACCGCGAATAGAATCAAACTCGTGTGTAACGCCGTCTATCTTAAGCGCAGTAGCTGCGTAGCCCACAGAGCTAGAAAGTAGCAATCTGCGCATAGGGTGAGCAAGAGTGATAGCATAGCCAGATTCAAAAGGAAAAACCGTGAGTTTAATGCGATTTTCTCCTATCTCCTCGACTTCAACGCTCTCAGGAATATATGGCTCTGTTTTAATTACTTTCATTTTTACCACCTTTACTTTTTATTTTTACTTAGAATACAACTCGACTATAAGTCTTTCCTCAATAGGTATAACGACTTCTTCTCGCTGTGGATAGCGCGTATAGATTCCAAAGGCTTTGTCTTTATCCACATCAATCCAAGCTACAATGCCTGTTTGCGCACTAAGCTCGATAGCACGCACAATTTGTGGATTATTTTTGCTTTTTTCTTTTATTTCAATCTTTTGTCCTGCGCGCACACTGTATGATGGTATATCCACTCGCTTACCATCAACTAAAATATGCCCGTGCGTAACAAGCTGTCTAGCAAATCGCCTTGTAGTAGCAAATCCCATACGATATACAACATTATCCAATCTTGATTCTATAAGTCGAATGAGATTTTCTCCTGTGTTGCCTTCTTGTCTATTTGCCTCTTTAAAAAGTGAGCGGAATTGTCTCTCGCTTGTCCCATACATTATCTTAGCTTTCTGTTTTTCGGCAAGTTGAAGTCCATACTCTGAAATCTTCCCTCTACGAGCTCCGTGCTGACCCGGTCCATACGCTCTTTTATCAAGCGCACTTTTCCCAGCCAATCGCCTCTCACCCTTTAAAGCCAAAGATACACCAAATCGTCTTTCTAATTTCTCTACTGCTCCTCTATATCGTGCCATATTTGCTCCCTTTGTCAATTATTTCATAGAATCTAGCTTACACGCGTCTGCGTTTTGGTGGTCTGCAACCATTGTGTGGCAATGGCGTTACATCTTTTAACCAAAGCACCTTAATGCCCTCAACTCCACCAATGCTTTTAATCGCTGTTTCTCGCCCACTTCCCGGACCTTGCACTTTGATTCCCACTTCTTTAACTCCGTGTTCCTTTGCTTTAGCAAGCGCGCTCTCCACAGCTTGTTGCGCAGCATAAGGAGTGGATTTTTTACTTCCCTTAAATCCTAAACCACCAGCTGTCGCCCAACAAATAACATTTCCCATTTCATCGGTTACAGTTACATTGGTATTATTAAAACTCGCCGAAATACAAACAATCGCTTTAGCAATATTTTTTTTTGCTACTTTTTTCTTTGTTACATTGCGTTTTGCCATTATTGCGCTCCTTATTATTTGCTACCTACGGTTTTTTTCTTGCCCTTGCGTGTGCGAGCATTGTTTTTAGTCGTCTGTCCGCGCACAGGCAATCCCTTTCTATGTCGCAAACCACGATAAGAACCTAAGTCCATTAGTGCCTTGATATTCATCGTTACCCTCTTGCGTAGGTCGCCCTCCACTATGTAACTCTCCTGAATCTTCTTAGCAATACTTGAGATTTCACCCTCATTTAAATCACTAACGCGCTTATCAAAAGAAATATTAACCGCCTGCAAAATATCCCGTGAGCTCTTAAGCCCAATGCCATAAATATAAGTAAGCGCGTATTCTACACGCTTTTTCTTTGGCAAATCTACACCAGCAATTCTCGCCATATTGTTATCCTTGTCTTTGTTTATGTTTTGGTGTTACGCAAATTACACGCACCACGCCCTTACGCTTGATAATCTTGCATTTATCACACATCTTTTTGACCGAAGTCCTTACTTTCATACCATTCTCCTTAAAAGATTATTTTGTGTGTCCAAAGAGGTTGGATTCTACACAAAAAAGCATTAAAACCTTCTTAGATTCCATAAATTTATAGAATCTACCGCTTAAGATTCTCTTTTGTATTTAGGTGAGAATCCTAAACGCTAGCTTCTACAAACCCAATCATCTAACCTCACTTACTCCTATAAATGATGCGCCCCTTATCGAGGCTATAAGGTGTAAGTTCAATTTTCACCTTATCGCCAAGCAAAATTTTGATGTAATTCATTCGCATTTTCCCAGCAATACGACATAGCACAATATGTCCATTATCAAGTTGCACGCGAAATGTGGCATTTGGTAACACTTCAACCACTTTGCCATCAACTTCTATCACATCATCTTTTGCCATTTTGCTCTCCTATGCCTGCGTTAATATCTGTGCTTTGCCACCGATAACTGCCACTGTGTGCTCATAATGACTGCCATTTAGCCCATCTTGTGCGATTACCGACCAATTATCATTCAAAATTTTTGGAATCCCATCCTTTTGCGCTATCATTGGCTCGATACAAAACACCATTCCATCGCGGATTTTTGGACCCTGCTTTGGATTTGGAGACTCCAAGTAATTGGGAATCTCTGGTTCTTCGTGAGGCTTGCGACCGATTCCGTGTCCACAAAATCCCCTTAGTGGAACAAAACCACGAGCATAGATAAAATCTTCAAGCATTTTGCTTAACTCTTTAAAATGCAAACCACTTCGCACACAATCAATAGCATAATACAACGCGTCTTTAGCACAGCCAATGAGATTCTCATCTTGTTTGCTAATATCTCCAATCCCAAAAGTTACCGCTCCATCGCCATACCAGCCATTATACTGCACACCCACATCAATGCCTACAATATCACCATTTTTTAGCGTATAATCACTAGGGATTCCGTGAATGATAACTTCATTCACGGAAATACACACAGCATTTGGGAATCCATACAATCCCTTAAATGAGGGTGTCGCCCCCCTTGATAAAATATAATCCTCAATAATAGAATCCAACTCATTTAAACTCATTCCCTCTTTGGCACTTTTTTGCCCAAGCAAAAGAGCTTGCGCGACTATTTCATTTGGGATTTGCAAACAAGCAATTTCTTTAGGATTCTTAATTGTTATAGCCATCCGCGCTCCTATAAACTTACTGCACTTAAGGTTTTGTATTTATTCATATAAATTTGCGCTTCAATTTTACGCATTGTATCAATCGCTACTTGCACAACGATAAGCACAGCCGTCCCACCAAAGTAAAACTGAATGCCCGTAGCCTTGACAATAAGCCAAGGAAGCGTAGATACAATAGCAAGATACAATGAACCCCAAAGCGTTAGATTGCTTGCCACAGCATTTAAAAATGTCGCTGTGCTTTCACCCGGACGCATACCGGGGATAAACCCGCCTTGTCGCTTGAGGTTATCAGCAATATCTTTAGAATTAAATACAATAGAAGAATAAAAATACGCAAAGAAAACTACCAACAAAAACATAAGAGCATTATAATAATATCCATTAGGACTAAGAATCACAGCGACTTCACGCACTACATCATTTGATGATGCACTATTAAGTAATGTAGATGGAAACACCAAAATAGCAGAAGCAAAAATAGGCGGAATCACCCCGCTTAAATTGATTTTAATAGGAATGTAATTCATAATGCGCTTATTTTGGTTTTGCATAATTACTTTCCTTGCATAAGAGACTTGCACCCTACGCTCCGAAAGCTCCACCATAATAATAGCAAGCACGGTAAGCACCACCACTGCAATAAGTCCAAGGAATACAAAGATATTGATTTGGTCTGTATTGACGAGCTCAAAGAGCGTTTGGATAACAGATGGAATCCCTGAAACAATCCCAGCAAAAATGATAAGACTAATACCATTACCCACACCCCTTTGGGTAATCTGCTCGCCAATCCACATTAAAAGCATTGTCCCCGTGAGCATTGAAAACACTGCAAGACACATAAAAGTCGGCATATCTAGCGTAACAGCTGAGCGCGAGCCTTCTTGCACACTCCCTAGCCCAATACTCACGCTCACTGCTTGGATAATTGTGATAACAATGGTTACATAACGAATGATTTGCATATACTTTTGCATTCCATCGCGTTCTTTTTTCATCTTCGCTAATCCCGCAAAAGTCGCACTCAAAAGCTCCATAATAATCGAAGCAGTAATGTATGGCATAATGCCTAAAGAAATAATGCTAAATCGCTCTACGGCATTACCATTAAACATATTAAATAAGCCCAAGATTCCATCTGCGTGCTGGTTTATAATGTTTTTAATAACACCCACATCGACACCGGGCACGGGAATATACGCTAAAATTCTATACGCAAATAAAAACGCAAGAGTGATAAGAATCTTATTGACCAATGCCCTCGTCATCTATTCTGCCTTTGCTTCTTTGGTCTTTTTTTGACCGCTTGTTGTGATATTTTTATCCTTAATCTTTGTAGCAAAAGACTTTGCCTTTTGACCAATAATTTTGACTTTCTCAACATACAAAGGGATACTGAAATGTTGGCGTAAGGATTCTACAGTAATCTCTGTAAGAGAATCTAGCGACTTAGCTTTGTCTGCATTGATTATGTATGGCTTTTTCACACGAGAAGTAAAACCGACCTTTGGCAATCTCCTTTGCAATGGCTGTTGCCCACCTTCAAAACCTCTCTTTGCTTTATAGCCTGTGCGAGCAGTTTGTCCTTTACCACCACGGGTAGAGGTTTTACCCATACCACTGCCTTGTCCGCGCCCCACTCTTTTGATTTTCTTTACACTGCCATTAGCTGGCTTAATGTTTTCTAACGCCATTATAAACTCCTTAATGTTTTAGGCTTTCATCTTTGCTAACGCATCAAATGTCGCACGCACAATATTGTAAGGGTTGTTTGAACCAAGTGATTTGGTCAAAATATCCCTAATTCCTGCTAGCTCGACCACAGGGCGCACTGAACCACCAGCAATCACGCCTGTCCCCTCACTTGCGGGCTTAAGTAAAATTTTACTTGCGTTGTATTTATACTCAATGTCGTGAGGAATTGTCGTGCCCTTAATATTGACTTTAATGATATTCTTAAATGCATCATCAATCGCCTTTTTGATTGCATCTGGCACTTCTCTCGCTTTCCCTAAACCAAAGCCAATAAGTCCCTGCTTATTTCCAACAACCACCAACGCATTAAAACGGAATCTTCGTCCGCCTTTAACCACCTTTGTTACGCGTCCAATATTCACCACTACTTCACTAAATTCTTCTCTGTTGATTTCCATAACGCTTCCTTTTTATAGCTCTATGCCATTTTCTCGTAAAGTATCTGCAAATGCCGCCACAACGCCGTGATACAAGTATCCATTTCTATCAAAAACCGCCTTAGAAATGCCAACTTTTTTTAAGTCTGTGGCAAAGGCTTGAGCGATTTTCTTTACACTTTCTTTGTTGTTATTTAAACCAAGCTTTTTGCCATCTACCGCCGCGATTGTTTTGGATTGTGTATCATCAATAGCCTGAGCATAAAAATATTTATTAGAACGAAAGATAGAGATTCTAGGTGCTTGTGCCACTCCATAGATTCTACCCTCACCATTTTTGCCTCTCACTCGAAGCTTACGCTTAATGCGTAAAAGCTTTTTTCTTTCTAATACATTTTCTCTCATTGTTTATCCCTTATTTTTTAGAAGTTTTACCAGCTTTGCGAATGATAACTTCATCGCTATATTTTATGCCCTTACCTTTATAAGGTTCAGGTGGGCGAAACTCACGGATTTCAGCAGCAATTTGCCCAACCTGCTGCTTGTTGCTCCCCTTAATGGTAATAACATTTTTATCTACACTCATCTCAATGCCCTGTGGTATATCATATACTACAGGGTGTGAAAATCCAAGTGCAAGCTCAAGTTTTTTTCCATTTACCGCGACCTTATAGCCCACACCATTTACCTCTAGCTTTTTAGAGAATCCTTGAGAAAGCCCGACTACGATATTGTTCGCCAATGCTCTATATGTCCCCCAAAATGCACGAGATTGCACGCTATCATCTTTTTTACTAAAGCAAAGATTGGCATCTTTTAGCTCAACGCCAACGCGTCCAAAAGTCTCCAGTTCTTGACTTTCTTTTGCTCCCTTAAAGAGAATCTTAGAGCCACTTACACTTACTTCCACACCCTTAGGGATACTAATTGGTCGCTTTCCAACTCTTGACATACTTCCCTCCTACCAAATACTACACAACGCTTCGCCACCGACATTTTGGCGATACGCTTCATCATTTGCAATCACACCTTTACTTGTGCTCACTACAATCACACCATAGCCATTTTTAAACCGCTTTAGTTCGCTACGAGCCTTGTATATGCGTCTCCCTGAAGTGCTTATTCGCTTAATCTCATTGATGGCACTCCTACCTTGCTCGTCATATTGAAGTTGCACGGTGATAGACTGCTTGCCATTATTTTCATTTACTCTAAAATCCCTAATAAAACCTTTTGCCTTAAAAACCTCAAGGATAGAAACAACGATTTTTGCATAATACAAATTCGTTACTTCAAGGCGTCTCATTGAAGCATTTCGGATTCTAGTTAGAGAATCTGCAATAACATCATTTACCATTTTTGCTCCTTACCAGCTTGCTTTACGCAATCCGGGGATTAACCCCTCATTGCCCATCTTTCTCAGACATACACGACAAAGTCCAAAGTCTCTATACACAGAATGCGGTCGCCCACAAACCTTACAACGCGTATAAGCACGCACACCAAATTTTGCCTTTCTTTTTGCCTTTGCTACCATTGATTTTTTTGCCATTTTATCGTCCTTTTGAGAAAGGCATACCAAATAGTTCTAACAACTTGAATGCCTCCTTATCATTGTTGGTTGAAGTGATGATGTTAATGTTCATACCGTGCGTTACCATAATATCATCATACACGACTTCTGGGAATATAAGCTGTTCGCTAAGTCCAAAGCTAAAATTCCCTCGTCCATCAAAACCGCTACGCTTAATCCCGCGAAAGTCTTTCACCCTAGGAAGTGCAATAACAATAAGCTTCTCTAAGAAGTTATACATCATATTTCCCCTAAGGGTAACTTTAACACCCATTGGCATTCCCTCACGCATTTTAAATCCAGCCACAGACTTTTTTGCTTTGGTAATAATTGCCTTTTGACCAGCAATAAGCGAAATGGTATCTGCGATATTTTGCATAATCTTAGAATCTTTAGCGTGTTCGCCAGCACCGACACTAATAACAATTTTTTCTAACTTTGGCACAAGCATAGGATTGCTAAGTGAAAGCTCGCCTTTTAGCTTTGGCGCAATTTCCTCTTTATACTTTTTTCGTAATGCAAACATTATTCAACCCCTTCTGATTTTTTAACATTTGAAATGTGCATTGGCATTTCCTTATTGATAAATCCACCCTTTGGTTCTTTTTCCGTAGGTTTAATGGCTTTTTTTACCATCTTTAATCCCTCAACGATAACCTGAGCCTTTTTGGGAATCACCTTTAACACCTTGCCCTTTTTACCACGCTCATCGCCAGCGATGACCTCTACCGTATCGCCCTTTTTAATCTTATACTTTACCATTATACGCTCCTTATAACACTTCGGGTGCTAGTGAAACAATTTTCATAAAGTTTGCGTAGCGCACCTCACGGCTAACAGGACCAAATATTCTCGTTCCTATTGGTTCTTTCTTGGCATCAAGTATCACTGCCGCATTTTCATCAAAACGCACAAGAGAGCCATTTTCTCTGTGGATTTCTTTTTTTGTGCGCACGATAACTGCTTTAACTACCTGCCCTTTTTTCACCTTGCCATTGGGGATAGCTTTTTTTACCGAAGCCACAATCACATCACCAACCCTCGCATATCGCCGATGACTACCACCAAGCACCTTTATACACATTATCTCTTTTGCACCACTATTGTCAGCGACATTCAAGCGTGTAAAACTCTGTATCATAGCTCGACTCCTTTAGTGATAATTTCCTTTAAGCTAAATGCCTTTGTTTTAGAGATAGGCTTACATTCAATCGCGCTTACCACATCACCTACTTTTACACTATTGCCCTCATCGTGGATAGTGTATTTTTTGAATCGCTTTACGATTTTTCTATACTTTGGGTGAAGCACCTTGCGCTCCACCAAAACTACAACACTCTTATCACCAGCCTTACTTACAACCTTGCCAGCAATCACCCTTTTATGTGCTTGTTTTTCACTCATTTTGTATCCTTATTTGTATTTTGCTTGACATCTTGCTTCGCACCTATGGCGGTGTTAATCCTAGCAATGTCCTTGCGCACAACCCTTAGCTCACTTGTATTTGGCAACTGCATTGTCTTTAGTTTAAGTCTCTTTTCAAAGAGCAACGACTTCTTTTCTTTTAACAATTCTTGCAACTCAGCAATGCTTTTATCTTTTAACTCAGTAAATTTCATTTTCACTCTCGCTCGTTATAATTTTTGTCTTAAATGGTAGCTTGCTCTGCGCTAAGGCTAATGCTTCGCGTGCCAAACTCTCCTCAATCCCTGTCATTTCATAAATGATACGACCCGGCTTGATATTCATAACCCATTTTTCCACACTGCCCTTTCCTTTACCCATTCTCACTTCTAGTGGTTTTGCAGTAAGTGGCTTATCGGGGAAAACACGAATCCAAACCTTACCAGCCCTTTTGATATGTCTTGTAAGGGCAATCCTTGCTGCCTCAATCTGACGGGAATCAATGCGTCCAAGCTCCAATGCCTTGATACCGATATTTCCATACGCCAAGCTCGAGCCACGCATCGCCTTACCACGATTGCGCCCCTTCATCTGCTTACGATATTTTGTCTTTTTTGGCATTAACATTTTTTATTGCCTCCCTCTTTTTGTTCTTTTTTGAGAATCTCTTTCTGCTCCATTGTCTCTTTCGTCTCTCTCATCTCTTTCTTGTTGGATTCCCTTTTGTAAAACTTCGCCTTTAAAAATCCACACTTTTATACCTATGATTCCGTAAGTTGTGTATGCTTCAGCAAAACCATAATCGATTTTTGCGCGAAGTGTATGAAGTGGCACACGACCTTCCATATACCATTCGGTGCGAGCCATTTCAGCTCCTGCCAAGCGTCCAGAGACTTTTACTTTAATGCCCTTTGCGCCTGATTTAATCGCTGATTGCATAACTTTTTTCATCGCTCTTCTAAACGCCACACGCTTTTCTAATTGTGTTGCGATATTTTCTGCAGCAAGTTGAGAGTTTGTTTGTGGGCGTTTTGCTTCTTTTATATTGATAGTTACTTCCTTACTTACAAGTTTTTTAAGCATTTCTCGGTTTTTCTCAATATCTACACCCTTCTTACCAATGATAAGTCCGGGTTTAGAAGCGACCACAGTTACGCGGACTTTCCCAGCTGCACGCTCAATGATAATCTCACTCACCCCTGCATAATACATTTCTTTTTTCAAAAATTTACGAATTTTATGGTCTTCTAAAATATTTGAAGGTGCTTCATCAAAAGCTGGAAACCAGCGTGAAGCCCAATTTCTGTTTATCCCTAATCTTAACCCAATCGGATTTACTTTTTGACCCATACTTATTTGCCCTCACCTTCAGTTTTTTTGTTTGCCTTTGGCTTAGTTTGTTTTGGCTTTGCAGAATCTACACTAGATTGCGCATTTGCCTTTGTAGCCTTAGGTTTAGTTTGTGTTGTTTTTGACTTAGATTCCACTTGTGTAGATTCCTTAGTCTTAGGTTTAGCTGTTGCACTTGTTTTTGTCGCTTGAGGTTGAGTTGTGCTAGTTTTTGTGCTTTGTTGTGTCTCTTTAGAAACCACTTTGTCATTGTTTTTAGTTTTTGCTTGTTGTTTTTGTTTTTCTTGAGATTTTTGTGTCCCAACTTCTACAAAAATATGCGACATTGGCTTTCTAATAGGTGTGGCTCGACCACGCGCTCTAGGTGTGAAACGGCGTAAAACCGCACCTGCATCAACCCTACAAGAAGTAATAATAACCTCTTTGGCGTCATAGCTTCCATTTGCCACAGCTGAAGCGATGACTTTATAAATCACCCGTGCTACCTTATTAGGTGTAAATTCCAAACTTGCAAGCGCAAGCTCTGCGTTCATTCCTTGCACTTCTCTTGCCACTAAACGCGCCTTTGTTGGAGAAAGTCTAATATTTCGTAACAATGCTTTACTCATTTTCTACCTCTACTTATCAATCTTTATTTGCCAATTTTCTTTTGGACACTGCCCTTGTGCCCCTTGAATGTCCGTGTAGGTGCAAACTCCCCGAGCTTGTATCCCACATGATTTTCTGTAATATATACAGGCACAAATGCCCTGCCATTATGGACATTAAAAGTTAGTCCGATCATATCAGGGAGAATCGTGCTCCTGCGCGACCAAGTTTTGATAGGTTTATTGTCTTTTGCCTCTTTGCTTTTGGCGACTTTCTTTGCCAAATGAGAATCTATAAAAGGACCTTTTCTAATCGACCTTGCCATTGTTGCTTCCTTTGTTATTTTTTCTTTCTTGAGATAATAAGTCTATCGCTCGCTTTTTTCTTGCGAGTTTTAAAGCCCTTAGCAGGCGTGCCCCAAGGTGAAACAGGGTGTCCGCTAGAGCCTGTCTTGCCCTCTCCACCGCCGTGTGGGTGATCTACAGGGTTCATCGCACTACCACGAGTTTGTGGGCGCACTCCCAAATGACGATTACGCCCTGCCTTGCCAATAGAAATGTTGATAAAATCTTCATTTCCTACCACGCCGATTGTCGCCATACATTCTTCTAAGATATAGCGCATTTCACCGCTTGGCATTCTTAGGATAATGTATTTGCCCTCACGCCCCATTATCTGCGCACTTGCTCCTGCACTTCTAGCGAGCTGTCCGCCAGCACCTGGGTGCATTTCGATATTATGCACGATTGTGCCTATGGGGATAGCTTTTAGCTTCATCGCATAGCCTGTCTTTATGTCTAGCCCAGATTCCGCTGCAATAACTACACTGCCCACACTTAGCCCACTTGGCTGTAAAATATATCGCTTCTCGCCATCAGGGTAAGAAACAAGCGCGATTCTGCAGTTGCGATATGGGTCGTATTCAATCGCCACCACTTTGCCCTCGATATTAAATTTATTGCGCTTAAAGTCAATAATTCTATAGAGTTTCTTTGCACCACCCTCTTTGTGTCGGCTCGTGATTCTGCCATTGTTGTTACGCCCTGCACTTACAGGCAATTTTGTCAAAAGTCCGCGCACACTAGGTTTAGCGGTAATATCTTTTGAGCTAAGGTTGCTCATAAACCTGCGAGATGGCGTATATGGTTTATAGGTTTTAATTGCCATTTGTTACTCCTTATACTGATAGCGCATCGATTTTTGCGCCCTCTGGAATCTTTACATAAAATTTCTTAAAAGAAGCTCTTTTGCCAGCTCTTCCACGAAATCGCTTTGACTTTCCCTCTTGTCTTAAAGAATTGATTCTAATAGGGGTGAATCCAAAGTATTCTTTAAAAACAGCTTTAAGTTGATTTTTGCTTACGCCATCAGCTGTCTGCACGACAAGCACACCGCGCTCCTGCATAGAAAGCGACTTTTCTGTATAAAGAATTGCTTTAATATCTGTTATATCTGCCATTGTCGCTCCTTATGCCTCTTTAGGTTTTTTTGTGGATTTTGTGCTTGTTGGCTTAGATGAGGGCTTTTTTGCCTCCTCTTTTTGTGTGCTTTGCTTTACTTTGTCTTGTTTTTGTGTAGATTCCTTACCGATGAGTGCCTCAAAAGCCTGCTTCTCTATTACTACTGAGCGAAAGGTCGCCACAAGATACGCATTAAGCTCATCAAAATCTACCAAAAAGCAATCACGCAAATTACGAAATGCTAACGCACTCTTTTCATCACTAAACTGCGCGACAAAAAGCGCGTCTCGCACACCAAGCTTTGAAAACTTAGCAAAAGCATCTTTTGTCTTCCCGCTGCTTACCGATACAGAATCTACGATAAATAAAGCTCCATTTTGTGCCTTTTTCTCTAGCGCATATTCCAATGCCAAACGCTTTTGCTTTTTGTTGATTTTTAATGTATAGTTGCGCTTGCTCGGTCCGTGCGCCACACCACCGCCTACAAACACAGGCGAAGTGATACTCCCTGCGCGCGCTCTACCGCCACCTTTTTGCGCCCAAGGCTTTTTGCCACCGCCACTTACATTGCCACGAGTCTTTGCTAATGCACCATTTGCGCGGATAGAAGCCTCATACGCCTTAACACACAAATAGAGATTATGCTCGTTGATGTCGGCATACGCCTTTGGTAGCTCGACCTCACTACTTTTTTTAAGATTCTCATCTAAGAAAATTGCCTTACTCATTGCCTAACCTTTATTTTAACTTTTTTAATAAATCCATAATTAAATCACTTGGATTCTGCCATAAGCACCCTTATGTCCAGCGACAGAGCCCTTAAGCACCAAGATATTACTTTGCTTATCAAACGAAAGCACCACATTTTTACCATTCACAAGCTCATTGCCATAATGCCCAGCCATTTTTTTGCCCTTTTGCACGCGTCCAGGCCACTCGCGATTCCCAATAGAGCCTAATCGTCTATGGAATCTTGAGCCGTGCGCCGCAGGACCACCTTGAAAATTCCACCGCTTCATCGCACCGCTAAATCCACGCCCTTTGGTGTAAAATATGCTTTTCACTGCTTTAGCAGATTCTAAAGCATCAAGGCTCAAATCACCTTGCTGTGCGCCCTCTAACTCAAGTGTAGCAAACTTGTTAAATTCTTTACTTAAGTTATACTTTTTTTGTGCTCCCGCTATGGGTTTGTTTGTGCCCTTGCCTTTAGAGTAGGCTACTATGGCTTTACCATTTTCGCCCACTTCGCACACCTTAGCATTTAGGACACGAAGCAGTGTAACCGCCTCGCTCTTGCTCCCTATGGTGCGACTCATACCAATCTTTTCAACGATAAACTCCATACAACTATCCTTTTATAAATGTAATCAAATCTACTTATCCATTGAAGTTACTTCTACATCAACCTCAGGGGCAAGTGCCAAACTCATTAAGCTATCCACGGTCTCAGGTGTAGCTGATATTATATCAATGATACGATTATGCACGCGGATTTCAAACTGCTCGCGTGAATCTTTGTTGATATGTGGCGACTTGAGCACGGTATAGCGTCTCTTTTTAGTCGGTAGTGGGATAGGTCCTTTGATTTCTGAACCTGTGCGCTTAACTGCCTCGACAATAGCCGAAACAGAGCGGTCTAAAACCCTGTGGTCATAAGCCTTTAACTTCAATCTAATCTTTTCCATATCTATCCTTTTTGCACAAAGAACTCATTACTTTTGCAATGTTTTTAAGGTGTGAATTGTAGTAAAAAAATTATTTTTTTGCAAGAGTTTTTCACACTTTTGGCATTTTAATTTAAATTTATTTCCTTTTTATAAGGAAATTTAATGTATGCTGCAAATAAAATTGTTTTATATATGTTGAGCGAAGCGAAATATCTAAAAATAATACAAAAAGAGATACTTTAGCTTCTATGAAGCCTCAGTATGACAAATAAGATTTTGGATATTTACAATATGACTGAGTGAAGTCTATATAAGATTGCCACGAATCGCTTGCGCGATTCTCGCAATGACAAATGCAAATTTGTCGTATTGAAAGGCAAAATGCCCAAAGTATGAAGTATCTAAATTCCTAAAAATTAAACATATACCTCAAAAAAACATTCCATCCTTGTCTTGATTTGATGACATTATTCATTACGTGCATTATACCGCCACCTTGCATATTAGTCGCTGTCTCGCCATCGAGGACTGCTCTAGAGTATATCGGCACTCGCACGCCTAATTCCCAAGTCTGAAAGCCATAAGTATTCGCCCTTAAGCCCGCAGTAATCGCCATATCAAGCCCGAAGCGACTATCATCTAATCGCTGATTATTTTTATTATACCCACCAATGTTACCATTGACGGAAGTATTTTGAAGGTCATTATATACGCCTAAGATTTCTTCTAAGCGTGAAGAGTTCCAATACTGTATCCCAGCACTCGCCCCTGTAAATACGCCTGCCGTAAAATTCTTGCGGAAAAAGAAATTTAGCATTACATCGACATTGGCATTAAAATTGATTTGATAAGTTTTTATATTCTTGCCACCGGGTATAGTAAAAAGATTGTTGTAACTCAACTCCTTGCTCTCAAAGGTAAAATCGTTATAAAATACCGAGTTATAGACCCTTAAGCCAAAATGTCGTCCAAACCAATGGTTATATCCCGCTAAAAGCCCATATCCTATCCCATTATCTCTATGGCTAATGGGATCTCCTTTACCATTAGTTACAGTTAAGCCTGAGAGTTGTTTATGTTTATGATTTTCGTTGTATAAAAAGTCGCCATATAAAACTTGCAGACCAACAAAAAAGCCATTCTTATCACTGGGCTTGATTTTTTTCTTTTGATTTTGAAATCTCGCCCTCGCATCAAATAAATCATCAATGTTAGGAGCCGCCTGCAATGGGATAAAGCCCACTATCGCTATCACAAGAGAAGCGATGATTAGCTTACGGGGGGGGGGGAGACTGCGTGTCGTCATTGCGTGAGAAATTTTTGTCATAATTAACTCCTTGTTAATAATTTTATTTAATTAAGAAATTCTAGCATAGAAATCGAATGTTTTTACAGAAAATCACTTTGCAATATAAAAAAATCCTAAAATAAATTTTGCCCTAAGATTCTCATTTATTGCTATTTTTTGCTAACATACTCGATTATATTATCATAAAAAATTTTAGGGAATCACCAATGTTTAAAGACATTTTCGCACTCACGCTCGTTTCATCGTTGCGCTTCTTTGGGCTTTTTATCGCATTGCCTGCTATTGGCATTTATACTAAAAGTTTTGAGACAAGCGCATTTTTGGCAGGCATTGCCGCTGGTGGGTATGCTATCACACAGATTATTTTTCAAACCCCATTTGGAATCTTAAGCGACAAATACGACAAGAAAAAAATCATTATTGTAGGACTACTGATTTTTATCGCGGGCTCTCTTATCTGTGCGTTTTCAGACTCTATTGCTATGCTTATTGTCGGGCGATTTTTACAAGGAGCAGGGGCGATTGGCAGTGTGATAAGCGCGCAAATCGCCGAACTGACAAGAGAAGAGCAACGCACCAAAGCAATGGCGATTATGGGGGCTGGAATCTTTATAGGATTTATCTTAGCGATGATTTTAGGACCACTTGTAGCAGGATATTTGGGACTTAATGCCATATTTTTCCTCACTGCGATTTTAAACATTATCGCTCTTGGTATTTTGGTGCTAAAAGTCCCTCCCACACCAAGTATTCGATATTCTTTTAGTAATGCGCCTTTTAGTGATGTATTAAAAAACAAAAATTTACAAGTGATGAATTTAAGCGCGTTTTTGCAAAAGTTTTTAATGATTAGCACCTTTATCCTTGTCGCACTTACGCTAGATTCTAAGTTTTCTTACAATGAGCAAGATTTGTGGGAGATATATGCGCCAGCTGCAATTTTAGGGCTTTTGGCACTTGGTCCAAGCAGTATCTTAGCACAAAAAAAGGGCTACTTCAAGCAAGTAATGCTTTTTGGGATTGTATGTTTTGCCCTATCTTATCTTTTGTTGGGAATCGGCGTGTATTATAATGCACTTTGGGTGTTTGTGATAGGTGTGTTTGTGTTTTTTATAGGATTTTCCATTCACGAGCCTATTATGCAAACGCTCACAAGTCGCTATCCTAAAGCTCACCAAAAGGGAAGTGCGCTTGGGTTTTTTACTACAATGGGATTTGTGGGGTCTGCACTTGGTGCGATAAGTGCTGGAGAGGCATATCAACATTTTGGTTTGCTTACCTTAAGCATAGCCACAGCGTTTGTATGTGTGGCGTGGGGGATTGTGATGATATATTTCTTAGAGAATCCAATCAATGAAAAAAATCTCTATTTTGAGATGACACGCTATCCACAAGAGCACTACAAAAGGTTAGATTCTCTAAATGGCATTATTGAGTGGTATAGCAATCTCACACAAGGTGTAGTGATAGTAAAGTTTGATAATACACAAGTAAGTGAGGAAAAGATTATCCAAACTCTAAAATAAGGGGTGTAAAATTATGGAAGGTGAAAAATTTGTCATAGCGGGCGTCTTAATCGTGTATATGATTTTTTTAATCTATCGCAATCGCCATTACTTTAAAAAAGACTAATATTTGGAGAAAACAATGCAAGACTTTCCATTCAGCGATGAGGAACTACAAACTCCCGTAAGAGTGGTTATTGAGAAAGTGCGCCCAATGCTAAACCTTGATGGCGGGGATATTAGCATTTTGGGGATTAAGGATTCTAAAGTGTATGTGAGATTAGAGGGTGCGTGCCACGGATGTCCAGCAAGCGCAAATACACTAAAATTTGTCGTGGAAAATAAATTAAAAGAAGAAATTCACCCTAATATTGAGATTATCAACATTCCTCACGACCAGCCAAATCCCTTTGCTTAAGCTCTGTGATTAGCGTATATTGATAGGAATCTTTAGCGAGATTCTAAAAGAATGCTGTGTGGGCGTATCTTTCGCATAATCTGTGCGATAAATCAATGCAAAATGCACGGGGAAACTTGGGTAAAGCAATGCACCAAAATCTATATAATTTCCACTCTCTAAATTTGCGTGCTTAAATCGATAGCCAAATCCAAGAGAGAAGCTTAGGGCTTGATGTCCTTTGAAATTTAAAAGCTGTGGGTGATAATATCCCTCTGCACCCAATCGAAATACAGAATCTAATGGTGCGTGAATATCAAGTGCTTGCTCATAACGCGCCCTTACACCAAAGAAAAACTTCCTATTTGCACACTCACTGGGTAATCCCAAAGAACCTATGTCAAATGAAAAAAATCTCGGAGGTAAGGGTTTGTTTTCATCTCGCAAATTCCACATATAACCAAAGCCAAAACTTGCAGAATTAAAGCGATTTGATATGACATTAAGCCCGTGAGCGCGAGAAACTCTACCCTCCTCGCAAAAAATCTTTGGAGTGGGTTTGCCGTTATAAGTTATTTCTCTTTGCTCATCTTGCATTTGTGATTGTATCAATCCATCTAAATACTGCATTGCGCGAATCTCATCTTCTTTTGTAAATTCATCGCCCAATGCTATTAGCGGAGCTAGCACAATACACAGCATAAAAACAACTTTGCTAAGCACAATCTCTCTTTTGTGTGGATTCCAAATTTTGTGTCTCATCGCTCACTCCAAAAAGTAAATTCCTAATCATAGCAAAAAGCGCGTAAGATTCTCAAATTTTACCCTATTTAATTTTTCTTTCTACGATTTCAAATGGTGCTTCGCGTAACATTTGTGCATAAGAAAACACCACGCCAATCATTATATTATTCCCACTTACGCGCATATTTTTGCCTTGCAAGGCATAAAGTTTAGCAAAAGGAGCGATTTTAAGTTTTTTATAGAGATTAAGATTGTAGCGCACTTCAGTTTCTAAGTAATACTTTGGATTATATTCACTCTGCGTTGTATTGTGCAAATAATCACGAAAATTAAGCATAAAGGTTAAATTTGTGGTATTTCTTAGTCGTTTATCAAGGCTTAGTCCAATCTCATACCCAAAACTTTGTGTTGCAATATTTGGGTTAAAGTCTTTCTCGCCAAAGGCAGTAAGCATAAAGTCCTTTAGCACAATCCCGCTAAAAAGTTTCAATCCCGCATTGATACGCACGATTTGTCGCCTGCCTAACTCACTTGTCGATGGCACAAATTCTGTTTGATAAGAAAGCCTACTATATGGACCAAATTCAAAATGCCACTTTGGCACGCCAAACGCCTCATTAATCTCCCATAGTCTTTGTGTATAATCCGAGCTTAGTAAGATTCTATCAATCGTTTTGTTATCAATGGTTTTAGAATCTTTTGGGAAAATAACCGTGCGTCCATACTCAGCAAGGAGTGAATTAAACACCACAAAGTTGCGCGTATAATAATCTGCATTTAAACTCAATATACCTTGTGCGACAATTTGAGAATCTCCTTGCAAGCGCGTATCCGCAGAAATCGCATACAAATCTTGGTTTTGCAAAGTAGTAGAAGAGAAATTTATTGACATTTGCTTTAAATCAATTTGCCAACCAATTTTTTGCTCCTTATAGACAATCTCCACTTCCTCTTGCTTTGGTTGCTGGACTTGTGCTTGTATGGGTTGTTGCTCTTTTGACTGCTCTGGTGTTACTTGCTCGTTATTTGGTTGCTCTTGTTTTGGTTGTTCTTGTTGGTTTTGGGTGGGTTGCTCGCCCTCACCTTGCGCACAAGTGATAAGTAATCCACCTATGACACACACTCGCAATACATTCCATAGCAAAGTTTTCATTTTTGTCCTGTGTTATGAATTTTCTCTAACCACTCATTAAGTGTTTTTTCAAAGCCCTTGTTTGTAGATTCTACAAGATGTAAATCTTTAGCAAGATAGCTTTGCTCTACCCAACCACCAAAATCGTGGGGATAAAGATACTCTTTTGCGTGGGGTAAAATATTTGGTGCGATAGGAATTATCTCACCAGATTCTATCATATCTAATGCTGTATTTATCGCCTTATATGCAGTATTTGATTTTGGAGAACTTGCGAGGTAAATCACACATTGAGAAAGGATTATCCGCGCCTCTGGATAGCCTATTTTACTTACTGCAAGCATTGTGGAAGTGGCTATATTAAGCGCATTTGGATTGGCATTGCCAATGTCTTCGCTCGCCAAAATTACTAATCGCCTAGCAAGAAACTCCGCATCTTCACCTCCAGCAATAAGGCGCGCGAGATAATACACACTTGCATTGACATCACTACCACGAATAGACTTAATAAGCGCGGAAGCAAGATTGTAATGCGTATCTTGCTCGCTTGTCCCATCGTGCAGAGCATACGGACGCAGGGATTTTATAGAATCTATGTTAATTACTTGCGTGAAAGATAAGGCTTGCAAGGTATTTAACATAGCGCGGGCATCGCCTGCGCTCGTTGTGATAAGATACTCGCAAGCTTCTTTATCAATGCACTTTGTGGAATCTCTACTTTGTTCTGCGCTCAATTCCACAAACCCCAAAGATTGCAACGCTGTGTGTAAAATACGCTCCATTTGTGTGTAATCAAGTGGTTTAAACTCAAATAAAAAGCAACGCGAACGAATGGCGTTTGTGAGAGTGAAAAATGGATTATTTGTGCTTGCGCCTAAAATTAAACTTCTACCCTCCTCCATTATAGGCAACAAATATTCTTGCTGTGGTTTGCTTAAGCGATGAATTTCATCGATAAACACCACGCATTTAAGCAATGAATTTTCATATTGTGTAAGAAACTTTTTTAACTCTTCGAGTTTGAAATTTGTCGCATTAAAAAATCCAATTTCACGCCTTAAACTCTTAGCTATAATGCGTGCTATCGTAGTCTTGCCACTTCCCGGAGGACCGAAAAATATGCAATGTGGCGGAGCAAAACTCTCATCACTTAGGGCAGATTGTATGCTTTTACGCAATGGAGTATCTGCCCCAATGATATGCTCCTGCCCTACAAAATCATCAAAAGTGCTCGGACGCAAAAGTGTAGTAAGATTTTGCATTGTATGTGTCGCGTCTATTTTTTAAACAAGATAATTTCATAAGAGCTTTGCTTAATGTTAATCGCTTTGGAATCTTGTGCCTTTGGGCTTTTAGCAAGCTCATCTTTAAACTCATCAATGATAGAATCTAGCTCATCAAGTCGCTCTTTTAAACGCAAAATAATATCTACGCCTGCGAGATTCACACCTAAATCACGCGTTAAGCGCAAAATTGTCTTAATCTTATCAATATCGCGTTGCGAATACAGGCGCATTTTGCCCTCTGTCCTACCCGGCTCGATAAGCCCCTCTTTTTCATATTGACGCAAAGTCTGTGGGTGAATCTCTAAAATTTTTGCCACCACACTAATCAAATACACAGGTTCATCATAACTATACATTTGCTCTCCTTAAGTTTATTGCTAACTCTGCTTTATTTATGGTAATTCACTTTGAAGCAAATCGACTAATTCCTTGCTTAAATTTTCCACTTTAGGCAAGACAACCTTTAAACACACATACAAATCCCCTGTATTTTGTGTTTTGCGATTTTTTAATCCCAACTCCTTAATACGCATTTTTTGCCCATTTTTTGTGTTTGGTGGGATTGTAAGTGTAACTTCTTTTTGCAATGTCTTAACTTTGAGTTTCCCTCCAAAAAGCGCAATCTTTAATGGCACTTCAATATCTTTTAGCAAATCATCGCCACTAATTTCATATTCATCGCTTGAAGCGACATTAACTTTCAACAACAAATCGCCCACGCTAGACTTTGAAGTCAATCCCTTTTCTTTTAATCGTATCGTTTCGCCATCACGGATTCCAAGCGGAATTTTGATATTGAAGTCCTTACCATTTCGCGCATAGTGATAACTCCCGCCCACAATCGCACTCTCAAAGGGAATGGTAATAGAATCACTAATATCCAAATCAGGCTCTTCAAAGCCACTTGCCCCACTAAAACCTCCAAAACCACCAAATCCAGCACTCCCAAAATGAAAGTTTTGACTTTTGCCCGCACCAAAGCCACCTTGACCAAAAATATGCGACAAAATATCATCGAGATTCACACCTCCGCCTTGCGCACGGGAAAAATCGTGGAAACTCTGTCCGCCAAACATAGAATCACCAAACCTATCATACTGCGCTTTTTTTTGCGCATCGCTTAACACCTCATACGCAGCGTTAATCTCTTTGAATTTTTCCTCTGCTCCAGCGGATTTGTTAATATCTGGGTGATACTTTCGCGCAAGTTTGCGATAAGATTTTTTGATTTCTTCCGCGCTCGCGCTTTCTGGGACTTCTAATGTCTCATATAAACTCTTTGCCATACGCTCTCCTGCTATATTTTCTGTAATTTTATATTGTTTTAAATTTAGCGTGATTATATCATAAAAGTTTAGTATTATATAATCAAGTTTAAATATCGTTTGTGTAGAAAAGTTTTAAAAATTTTAGATTCTATACAAAGAGTTTTGCTTAAGTGTTGTGTGGATAAGACAGGACACTATCACTTAAAAAAACATAATAAAAATGTGGAGATTTTTGAAAAATTATGGGTTAATTTTGGTAGAATGTCAGCTTTCATTCACTAATTTTTTAAACATTATCTAAGGAGTTAAAGAATAAAAAAATTACTTGGAGGAAAATTTGTTAATGTCGCTAAAATCTTATAGTAGAGCATTGTTCGCTCTTTTTGTGCTCTCATCTCTCTCTCCTAGTGTGTGCTTAGCGTATTTAGACCCTGGCACAGGTTCTTTGCTTTTAAGCTCTATTGTAGCGATTTTTGCCTCTGTTGTTTATTTTTTTAAAAATTTATTTTATAAAATCACTAGCCTTTCGCCTAAATCTTTGAAATTCTCTTACGCAATCAAGGGGGGGGGGGGAAACGCCCATAATTTAGGCAAATCTACCCAAAATTTAGATTCACACCAAAATCCTAACTCTATCACCTTTTATTGCGAGGGCAAACAATATTATGGTTCGTTTAAGCCCATTTTAGACACGCTTGATATTCTCAAACACCCATATACTTATCTCACCAGCGATGAAAACGACCCCGCATTGAAGCGCGAATCTAACAATTTTAGCATTAAAGAATTTATCGGCACGGGCAACAAAGCCTACACGCGCCTAAATATGCTAAAAGCAGACATTTGCATTATGACTACGCCTAGTCTTGAAGTTTTGCAGATTAAACGCAGTCGCTTTGTGAAGCATTATTGCCATATCACCCATTCTTTGCTACCTATGACTTATCGTGCGTTTGCGTTAGATTATTTTGACTCTGTGCTAGTGGCAAATGAGATTCAAAAGGACTTTGTGCGCGAAGTTGAAAGGGCACATAATGTCAAAGTTAAATATATCGCTGTCGTAGGTTCGACATATTTAGATGAATTAGCAAATTTGCGTGAATCTATCAAAGAAAAAGCGCACAAAAAAGACAAACCTACCATTTTAGTCTCGCCATCTTGGGGTAAAGAAACGCTACTTAGCAAATATGGTATGCGCCTTTTAGAGCCACTTGCAAAATCCCCATATCACATTATCATTCGTCCTCACCCACAAAGCCTAGTGGGTGAAACTGAAAGCGCAAATATCAAACACCTCCAAGACGCACTCTCAAATTACAGCAATGTCGAATGGGACATCGGCACACCAAATGTCATTGCATTCGCAAAAGCAGATTTGATGATTAGTGATTTTTCAAGTGTGATTTTTGATTTTGTGTGTTTGGAGGGTAAGCCTGTGATTACGCTAGATTTTACCTTTGATAGCGCGGGATATGATTTGGCAGATATTTATGACAATATAGGCGAATTTTGGACTTTTAAGGCATTAAAGCAAATCGGTGGTAAGATAAATGAAAATGATTTTGCAAATATTGGTAAAATAATCGAATCCGCGCTTAAATCTAGCACAAACATAGATTCGCTAAATACTATCAAAAGCACTCTTTGGCAATATCCGCATAATTCTGGTAAAAAAGCAACGCTTGAGATTTTAAAGATTGAAAAATCTTTGCTTGAATCGCAACTAAATAAAAGCATTTTAAATCATTTGGATTTGACTAAAAACGCCATTGCAAATCTTAAATCACGCGAATCACACGGCGAATCACACAAAGATTCACATAAATCAAACAGCGATTCAAAACCCCATTCCGCGCCCAAAAAGGATTCATAATGTTAATTGACATTTTATATTACACATTTATTTTTCCATTACAATCTGTGCTAGGATTCGCGCTAGATTTACTGCATTCACTCACACACAACTACGGATTAAGCATAATTCTTTTAAGCCTTTTAGTCAATCTCTTTTTACTTAAACTCGCCAAAATCGCCGAATCCAAAGCCACAAAAATAAACGCCCTAAAATCAGTGTGCGATAAAAAAATCGCTGAATTTAAGCGCGTATTTAAGGGCGCGGAGTTACAAAGCTATATTCGCACTCTTTACCGCCAAAAGCATTATCACCCTATTTTTGCGCTATCTGCGCTTGGCGGATTAGCATTGCAAGTGCCGTTTTTTATCGCGGTGCTGTGTTTGCTACAAGAATTTGATGGGATTAAGGGCGTTTCGTTTCTTTGGATTGCTGATTTATCATTACCTGATTTAGTGTTTGGTGTGCATTTGCTCCCAATTTTAATGACAATTATTTCGCTTGTAAATGTGTGGATTGTGGCAAAGGATAAAGGCGCAAGGATTCAAGGCGCGTTAATTTCGCTTATCTTTTTGGTGCTACTTTATCAAATGCCTAGTGCGTTAGTGCTTTATTGGAGCACAAATATGGGATTTTCTTTGATTCGTGCAATTTGGGGCAAAGTTGAAGCAATAAAAAATCCCTGTCATACTGAGCGAAGCGAAGTATCTCAAACAAAAATTAAAAATAAAGATATTTCACCTACGGCTCAATATAACAAAGATTTAGATTCTTCGCTCACTGCGTCCGACCAAAACAACAAATGGGGGTTTTTTATCCATCACAAACCTTTTAAAATCGCCATCATTGCATTAAGTAGCATTTTGGCTATCGGGCTTTGCCTAACTTTCGCACTAATGCTTTATAGTAAAAACAATGTGCAAACAGCTGAACTAACTTTAAAAGACACTGGAATCGCAAAAATTCATTTCTCAAAATGGGATTTTTTATTGCGCTCAAAAAGTATTGCAAAAATTATAGCAGTTAATGTGGAGTGGGATAAGAATATAGATACAAGCAATATAAAAGTCTTTAGTGTTGCGAATCGTTATGTGCAATTTGGTGGCATCAAAAGTGTTGTGAAAAAAGGAGATTATATGGGACAAATTCTGTATAAAGCAGATTTTACACCTCTATTAAAAAATATTTTTGTATATTATTTCACTATTTTAGGCACAATACTTGGAGTTTATCTTCTACTTTGTGCAATTGCAAAATTTCAAACATATAGCAAATCAAATGCGTTAATCTATCGTGCTATCTCCATTTACGCCACCCTTTGCATTGCATTTTTGATTTGCGTTTTTGCGCCTTATCAGCTGTATAGCACGGATATTACGCAGTTTGATTCATCGCAGACGATTGCCACGCTATCTGCGCTATTTGGGGCATTTTTACTAATTAGCTTTATTGTGATTTACGCGCTTTCATTTGTGCCAAAGCGATTTAGCAATATCATCGCATTTGTTTTAAGCGTGATTTTATTTAGCGGGATTGTGTATAGCTTTATTTTGGTGGGCGATTATGGGGCGATGGATGGGTTTGTATTTAAACAATCATTTGAAAACTCTCAGTCAAAGACAAATCAAATTATAGAATTTAGCGTTGTTATGATACTTGGTGTGACAATAGCCATTTTTGCACTCAAAAAACTTTTTTATGTGTGGCAAATAGTCTTAATGTCTTTATTTATCCTTAGTGGGATAAATATTTACGATATTATCTCAAAAAGATTAAATGTTGCAACAGAAATACAAAAACACCAAAATAATACTAAATCAAAAGTGCCTTATGAAGATGAATTACTGTCTTATTCTAAAACAGATAAAAATATCGTAGTCTTTATGTTTGATGCCTTTAGTGGCTCGCACACACCATATATTTTGGAGCAATTCCCTGAATTTAAAGAACAACTTGATGGTTTTACACTCTTTGATAATACAGTTTCTACTTCAAGCGGAACAGTGCATAGCATTTCTACGCTTATTGCTGGTGAATATGCAACCGCATATAATATGAATAAAAGAAATGAAGTGTTAGCAAAGCAAATAAAAAATGCCTTTGAAAGCATTGCTTTAAATTTTGTTAATAGTGGATATCAGGTTGGACTTGTTACACTTATAAACCAAACAGGGGCAGATAATAAACTATCTAATCCACAATTTATTTCCCTGGACGACAATTTTGAGTATATAACCACACCGTATCTTGACTATGAAAAAGAAAACTTAAAAGAATCTAAAATACCTTATGGAATTAACAAGTTTCTTGGCTTTGGATTGTTTAAATTTGTTCCTAGGAACATTAAACAAAAAATTTATAGAAATGGACTTTGGTTATCGACAAGCAATCAAGTAAATTATCAATCTATAATTGGACACAGCTCCACTGCTTATGTTTATACACATTTTGGTAATACCAATGCTCAAAAACCCACTTTTAAATTTTTACATTCTTTAATTACACATACACCTTTGGGAATGTATTTTAAAAATAATAAATGTCATTTTTTCGATAAGAATACAGCCCTAGATGAAAATCCAAATATACAAGAAAAAGATTTTCTTAATACCCTCTATCAAAATGACGAGGGTATAAGAAAAGCTTATTATCAACATTATGATACCGAAGCTTGTGCCATTAAATATTTAACCGACTATATTTCAATGCTAAAACAAATGGGAATTTATGACAATACACAAATTTTTGTCATAAGCGACCACGCTGGAGAAGACAGCATTAATATTCCTATAGATAGCAATCCTGACACATTGTTTTTATTTAAAGATTTTGGGACTCGTGGAACGGTGAAAATCGATAATCGCCTTATGGCAAATTATGATATTGCAAGTATTTTTTGTGAAAACTTGCCAAATGGTTGTCCAAATGTGCCACCAAATATTCTCAAAAACTATCCACAAAATCGTGAGGTTATCCATTTAAAAATACCTTTTTTTCTACTTAAACAAAATTTACCACATCAATGGATAATACAAAAAGCCTATAAAGTGCGTGGCAATATCTATGATGAGAAAAATTGGACTGACATAAGCGATGAATCTTATGGAATCGTAAATATAAAAGAGTAAAAAATAACTAAATGGGATATAATACAAATATCAATAAAAGGACAAGAATATGGACAAAAGGTATTGGAGCAAATTTTATGCAAAACATAAAGTAGGTGAGAAGCCGTCATTATTCGCAGAGTTTGTATGGGAGAATTACCTATCCACACGCAAAGATTTGCACCTACTTGAGCTAGGCTGCGGCAATGGACGAGACGCGCTATATTTTGCCAAACAAGGCATACAAACCACTGCCATAGACCAAGTCCAAGAGGAAATAAACTATCTTGCTACACATTGTGCCACTACGAGAAATGGCGTAACAAATCCGCGTTTTATTGCAGGAGATTTTACCAACCTTGATGAAATTTTTAAAAATTTAACCTCTCTCTCGAGTAACACTCAAAGCAGAGGCATTGTATTTGATTGTATCTATTCACGCTTCACCTTGCATTCTATCACGCATACTCAGCAAGAGAGTCTCCTCTCTCAGATTCCAAACTTTATCGCACCAAAAGGGATTCTCGCCATAGAAGCGCGTGGCAAGAAAAACTCACTCTACAAGCAAGGAGAGCCCGTAGAAAACGAGGCAAATGCCTTTATCCACGACAATCATTATCGCAGGTTTGTAGATTTTGACAATCTTTGCGAGATAGTAGAATCTCAACTAAACCTTGAAATTCACTTTGCTAAAGAAGACAGGGGCTTTGCGCCATTTAATGGCGAAGATGATTACTTTTTCCGCATAGTTGGCATCACACGCCACGAGAGAGAGAGAGAGAGAGAGAGAGAGAGAGTAGAACGCGCTAGGGCGTTTATAGTTTTTGTTGCCTTTATCAAGCTAGATTCTAGCGACAAAGGGGTTTCTTATGTCGCGTGAATCTAGCAAAAATAATAAAAATATAACACTTAATAAGAAAAATGATAGGCGAAGTATTTCGGCGATAAAATCGGGGTTTTGCGAAACGAGTAACGAAGATAGGACAGGTAGTCCATCAAGGAAGCGAGTTGAAGTAATCTCCGATTTTAGCCCGAAAGACAAGCCTAGCGTATATGTCGCAATGAGTGCGGATTTAATCCACCCCGGACACATCAATATCCTAAAAATCGCCAGAGATTACGCCACCAAAATAGATGGCGAAGTAGTCGTGGGGCTTCTCACCGACAAGGCAATCGCCTCTTACAAACGCCTACCCTATATGAACTACGACCAGCGTAAAGCTGTGCTTGAATCTATCGCACTAATTGACAGAGTAATCCCGCAAGACACGCTAAGCTATGAGGGCAATATCCGTGCGTTACGACCCGCATTTGTCATTCACGGCGATGATTGGCAAAGTGGCGCACAGGCAAAAACCCGCCAAAATGTGATAGATACGCTAAATGAGCTAGGTTGCGGGGAGCTAGTTGAGCCACATTACACACAGGGCATTAGCTCCACGCAGCTAAACGAAAATGCCCGTGCCATAGGCATTAGCACCAATGCTAGATTATCGCTACTGCGCCGTCTCATCAATGCCAAAACGCCATTGCGCTTTATCGAAACGCATTCGGCGATTTCAGCACTCATCGCGCAAAATGCCTTTGTGAATCAAAATGGCACAAAAATCGAATTTGATGGCTTTTGGAGTAGTTCGCTCACAGATTCGACTTCGCGCGGGAAGCCAGATATAGAGGCAGTGGAGCTACAAAGTCGCCTAAATACGATAAATGAGATTTTTGAGGTAACCTCAAAGCCCCTTATTTATGATGCCGATACGGGCGGAAAAGTGGAGCATTTTGCCTTTGCGGTGCGGAGTTTGGAACGCACGGGGGTGAGCGCGTGTATCATCGAGGATAAAACGGGCTTAAAGAAAAATTCGCTTTTAGGCAATGAAGTTGCGCAAACGCAGGATAATATAGAGGATTTTTGCGACAAGATTCGCGCGGGCAAAGACGCCCAAATCACGCAGGATTTTATGATTATCGCGCGGATTGAATCGCTGATTTTGGATAAAGGAATGGAGGACGCGCTAAATCGGGCGTTCGCCTATGTCGATGCGGGGGCTGACGGGATAATGATACACTCGCGCCACAAAAGCCCAAATGAGATTTTGGAATTTATCGCCAAATTTCGCGCCAAAAATAGCCTAACGCCTATCGTAGTCGTGCCGACAAGTTTCAATGAAATCACTGCGCGTGAGTTAGGCGAGGCTGGGGCAAATATCATCATCTATGCAAATCACTTGCTTCGGGCGAGTTTTGTAGCGATGAAACAAGTCGCACAGGGGATTTTGGAAAATGACAGAAGCGCGGAGGTAGAATCTCAATGTATGAGTGTCAAAGAGATTCTCTCGCTAATCCCGGGCACGATTTAGTGTGTGCTTGTATTTGCGATGATAAATCGCAAATACTTCTCGCACATTTTTTTGCAGTTGCGAGACTTACTTGCAAGTCGTGGCAATCTAGATTCTAGAATGCACACAAGCGAAAACTTGTAAAACTAAAAATTTAAAATGTAAAGGACATACTATGAGTAAAATCGTAATTTTTGGTGCAGGCAACTGCGGACGGCTAATCGCACAAAATCTAGCCCAAAAGGGTGAGCAAATTTTGTGCTTTATTGATAATGACCCATTAAAAGCAAATTCTAGTATAAAGCTAGATTCTAACGGGGGGGAATAGTGCTTTGAGTGCGCCATTAACCTTTCAAATCCACACAAGCGAAGCATTGCAAGACATAGATTTTGATTCTATTGTCATTGGCACTTTCACGGGATTTTATGAAATCCGCGCACAACTTGAAAAACTAGGCATAGCGCGGGACAGAATCGATGTAAGCTATATCGAGCTAAGTGTAATGGCAAGAGAAATATTTTTAGAAAATTTCGCCACAGAAATACACGCGCAAAATCTAGTAGGTAATGTCGCAGAGCTAGGCGTCTATCGTGGGGATTTTGCACGGCGCATAAATGAATGCTTTAAAGATAAAATCTTGTATTTATTTGACACATTTGAGGGTTTTGAAGACAAAGATTTATCTCAAAGCAAAGACGGCGCAATGGGCGCAAATTTAGGCAAAAAGCACTTTTCAAACACAAGCGTAGAACTCGTGCTAAGCAAAATGCCCTACCCAAAGCAATGCGTGGTAAAAAAGGGCTGGTTTCCACAAAGCGCAGAAAATGGCTTAGAAAATGAGCAATTTTGCTTTGTCAATCTTGACGCGGATTTATACGAGCCTATTTTGGCAGGGCTAAAATTTTTCTACCCCAAAATGGTGTGCGGTGGCGTGATACTAATCCACGAGTATTTTTCGGCTGGATATGTGGGTGTGAGAGAAGCGGTGAGCGAGTTTATGGGCGAATATGGCTTATCAAACACTCAAAAACTCCCCATAGGCGATAATTTAAGCATAGCGATAATAAAAAATTAAAATTTCAAAAAAGGGGCAAAATGCGGACAGAGGATTTTGGAGCGGAGCTACAAAGGCTAGGATTTAGCGATTTTGCAGGTGTGCCGTGTAGCTATCTTGCGCCACTGATAAATTGGGCGATAAATGAGAATGCCTTTATAATGGCAAATAATGAGGGAGAAGCAGTGGCGATTGCTAGTGGGATAAGCCTAGCCTGTGCGTTGCCTTTGAGCGATAAATCGGGGAGTGCTTCGGCTCACTCACTGCAACGCACGGCAAGTGCATCTCATTCGTTCGCCTCGCATAACCCCGATTTCTCATCTCAAATGCTACCGCACGAATCTGCTATTGTAAAAAATTCAAGCGATTTGTCATTGCGAGAATCGCGAAGCGATTCGTGGCAATCCACAAAAAACAATCGCAAGTATGGAGTCGTTTTAATGCAAAACAGCGGATTAAGCAATGCCTTATCCCCGCTTACAAGCCTAAATCACACTTTTAGCATTCCCATACTTGGCTTTGTATCCCTGCGTGGTGAGCCAAATGAGCAAGGGCAAAATACCGATGAGCCACAGCACGAATTATTAGGACGAATCACCGATAATCTTTTGCAAACTTGCGAAGTGGAATGTGCATTTTTGGATTCGCGATTAGAAGTGGCAAAACAGCAGTTAGCCCACGCAAAAGAGATTTTAGAATCCAATAAAAGTTTTTTCTTTATAGTCCGCAATAATTGCTTTGAAAAAGTCGCGCTGATAAATAATCCACTTGATTTAAATTTTAAAAACGCTGAATCTAATACGCACACCACTTCAAATACAAACGCCCAGCGCGGAAGTATTTTGCGATGGATTTGTGGGTTGTGCAGTTGTGAGCGAGGAAATAGAACTAATAGTTCATTGACGAAGCAAACAACAAATCTCCCACAAATACACGCAAAAGACAACGCGCCACCACACAATAAACCCACACGCTTACAAGCACTGCAAATTATCCAAAATCTAGGGCAAAATTGTGCCATACTCGCCACCACAGGCAAATGCGGACGCGAACTCTACGAACTAGGCGACACACCAAATCAGCTCTATATGGTAGGCTCTATGGGCTGTGTAAGCGCGTTAGGGCTAGGAATCGCGCTAAAATCGCACAAAAAAGTCATCGCCATTGATGGCGATAGTGCGCTTTTAATGCGACTTGGCACACTTGCTGGCAATGCGTATTATGCAAGGTGCGTAAACAAGGGCAATTTCTGCCATATCTTGCTAGATAATCAAAGCCACGATAGCACGGGAGGGCAGTTTAATATCTCGCCATTTGTGGATTTTGTCGCAGTGGCAAAATCCTGTGGTTACGAAGTGGCAAAAAAAGCGCAAAATTTAGATGAATTTAGCGCGATTTTAGTGGAGTTTTTGGACGCACAAAATGGCGGGGCGTATTTTATCTACCTTGATATTGCAAAGGGAAGCAAAAAGGATTTAGGACGCCCCAAAATCACACCAAAGCAAGTGGCACAGAGATTTAGTGCGTGGCTTAATGAATCGTAATTTCAAAGAGTGGCGATGAAATTTACTTATTACAATCCTGTGAAAATCCGCTTTGGCGTAGATTATTTAGAGGCGATTAAAAGCGTGGCGAATCGTTTGCAAGGTGCGCGATTTTTGCTCGTTACAAGCAAGGGATTTAGTAAAAGAGGGTTAAGCGATAAGATTGCAAACGCGCTAGGGACGCAACTTGTCGGCATTATAGATGAGATTACACCAAATCCGCAAGTTAAGCATTTGCAGGGGATAAAATCTACATTGGCAGAATTTGATGCGATTATCGCACTTGGTGGAGGGAGCGTAATTGATAGCGCGAAATTTTTAAGCGTGGATAGTGTGCTTGAAAATGGAAATTTTATAATCAAATCGCAACCTAAATATCTCTATGCTCTGCCGACTACTTCAGGCACTAGCTCCGAGCTCACGCACTGGGCGACTATCTGGGATAATGACGCCTTTATCAAGCATTCTTTGAGCGATGAGATTCTCTATCCAAAAAAGGCGATTTATGACCCGCGACTTACGCTAAGTCTGCCCCGTGAAACTACCATACACACGGTACTTGATGCGCTAAGCCATAGCTTTGAATCTATTTGGAATAATAACGCAAACCCCATATCCACGCATTACGCGTTAAATGCGATAGAGATTATCTTGCGTAATTTGGTGGATTTAAGCCACAATTTAGATTCGCTCCCCTTGCGAACTCATATAATGCAAGCGAGTATGTATGCAGGACTTGCTTTTAGCAATACCCAAACCGCTCTAGCCCACGCGCTAAGCTATCCGCTAACTATGCGCTTTGGCACTCCGCACGGGTTAGCGTGTAGTTTTAGCCTGCCTTTGCTTTTGGATTGCCTACCAAAAAATAGTGAGGCGGACGCGCTTTTATCGCCATTTAGGGAGCGACTTTTATGGCTTTTTGACACGCTAGAAATTTCTACAAATCCAAAAGATTATGGACTAGATTTGGCATTTATCGATGAAATCTTTGCTACACTAAACGCTAGAGCAAAAAACGGGATTTTTGATATAGCTCGAGTAAGAGATATGTTAAAAAGACAATCAAAATAAAAATTTAAACTTTTTTTGGTTATATTCCTTGATAATAGCCTTTTGGAAAAATATGACTTATATAGCAGAATCTCAACTAAACCTTGAAATTCACTTTGCTAAAGAAGACAAGGGCTTTGCGCCATTTAATGGCGAAGATGACTGCTTTTTCCGCATAGTTGGCATCACACGCCACGAGAGAGAGAGAGAGAGAGAGAGTAGAACGCGCTAGGGCGTTTGTAGTTTTTGTTGCCTTTATCAAGCTAGATTCTAGCGACAAAGGGGTTTCTTATGTCGCGTAAATCTAGCAAAAATAATAAAAATATAACACTTAATAAGAAAAATGATAGGCGAAGTATTTGTAATGATTTCTCACACAAAGACTGCAAGACATAAAGGCTAAATTAGCAGATTTTGATGGAATTTTTGTGCTTGGTTGGAGGGAGCGTGCTTGATAGTGCGAAATTTCTTGTTAGCAATTCCTCTCTTATAAATAGTTTGAGAGGCACAAAATCTAGCACACACAAAAATAATGTCGCGGAAACATCTTGTGATAAATTCACTAATAAACTTTGGTTTCATCTTGTTTTTGAGGTTGTAGAAAAATTCGAGCGAGGCAAGCCACACACCTATCCAAGTAAGAATCTTTCAAACTCCCGCAAATACTCATTAGAAAGTCCCACAATCACCATAAATTTATTTTTTGTCGCTCTTTTTTGCAAGTGTGCTCTGCTTCATAATGTGGAATAAAGCGACAAATCTAATCGGCGTTGTTCGCACAAATATCTATGTTTATCTCACGCCCGTATTAACCATAATTGCATCGATTGTAGTGTTAGATGAGAGACTTAGTCTTGTGGCTTGTTTGGGCGTGGCTTTGGTGATTTTGGGCGTGGTAATTTCTGAATACAAAAAATCTACACCCAAAAACAATCCACACCTATAAATCCCATAAATTTTTTGTCGATTTGTGAAAACTTGCATAGAAAGTGCAAACAAAAATATATTTCAATAAAAAATTTCGTTTAGGAATTGTAATATTATAAAAATTTTTGTATTTTTAAGCAAAATTTAAGGTTATAATAGCTTATAATATCGTTTTAGAATTATTTAAGGATTATTACAATGTTAGGCATAAAACAAAACAAATTAGAAAAATTTCACAAAGAAAGAAAGCAAATGCGAGAGCAGATACACGAAATTCATAATAAATTACAAGAAATGAATGGAAATGACACACAAAAGCTTAGCATCAAAGATATAAGTCCTGCTAAAATGGGCTCATCTGCTTTGGCAAGTGCTTGGGTCATAGGGATTTTATTCATATAGTGCTTACATATCTCACATAACAACAACTAAAGCAAGAATAGAGTTTGTATAAAGTAGAGAATCTAAATCTCTATCTTTGCTTCTAAGAAATAATTCCTCCCCTCACCTGCGAGATAGCGTCTTGTAATGGCATTGTTTGTGCCAATAGAGCTTCGCTGGTAACTCACATAAAAGCTATCATACACATTACGCACGCCTGCAGATACAGCAAAGTTTTTATATTTGTAATTGAGCCCAATATCCCCTAACACATACCCTCCTTTATTCATTATAAAATAATTGTTATCAAGCTGGCTTGCGTAATAACTATGATTTATAAAAATATCTAGTGCGTGGTTGTTTGCCTTTATCGCCCTAATGTTACTAGATAGGCTAACCTTAAAACTAGGCGTATAGGGAATCTGCGTTCCCTCTTTAAAAGAATCTGTAATCGCACCCTGCGTAGCAGAAGAGCTATTGATACTTGCAGCATTACTGCGTCCCTTTAATACATTAGAGTAGTTAAAATTTACCGATTCTTGCAAACTTACAATCTCACCAAGATATTGACTACTAGAGAACTCTACTCCAAATCGCTGTGTCTCTCCTAAGTTATACCAATTCCGCAACGGCACGGCAAAAAACACAGAGCGAATCTCATCATAAGTGTGCGTATAGTAAATGCTTGTCTGCAAACTCCCAAAACTAAACTCATCTTTTAATCCAATTTCAGCGGTGATATAGGATTCAGGTTTGACATTGCTAGCTTCTGGCGTGCCATTCACTCGATTGCCCGCACTATCATAGAGATTCCCTACATTCACTAGCTGACCAATGCTAGGCGATATAAACCCATACTCCCCCTTAAGATACACACTCCCTGTGCTCGTGTAGTTAAAACTTGGGCTAATTTCTGCGGAATAGTTACTCTTTATGGACTTTCTATAATCCCTCACTAAAATATGTGCTTGTGGTCGCCCCACATTAACTAATCTATTGATGTCATAATAAAGCAACTCACCTCGCACGCCAGCTATAAGTCCAAATTTGCCTTTATTGATAGAATCTAGTGCATAGATTCCCAGCGCATACTTAGCACCATTGCGTTTATCATAGCTTGCGCTCACCGCTTCACTTACCTCATAAGTGTTATCAATCCCTAAAAGCCAAGCGTGTATATCGCCCTTATATTTTAATCGCAGATTTAGTCCTGTATTGTGGTTTTTGTTTGTGCCCGTGATATTGCCTGTGCTATCGCCACTTTCCACATCTTCATCATTTTTGTATGAGTAGAAAAAATCACTAAACGCATAGAATCCCAACGCTTCAAAATTTGTTTTTTCGCTCAAACCTGCATTATATTTGATGCTTGCTTGGGCTAAATCCTGCTGTGCTGGACCATTTAGAGATTGAGAATCTGGCATTGCATATCGCTCAAATTTTAATTGAGAAAGAGATTTTTCACTTCCATCAGCATTAAGTTTGTTATTATATCCCAAAGAGAGTTGATGAGATTTTGTGTAACTTGCATTTATATCAACTTTTGAATTTTGGGTAATCTCATAGATTCCCTGTAATGCAGCATAAGTGGCTTTGGTGTATTCTCCCTTGCGTAAGCCATTTTTGTATGAATAGCTCGCATTTGCTCCAAGATAGAATCTATTGCTAAAGTTATATCCTCCACCCACACTTGCCTTTGCATTACTAGGCAATGAATGATGAGAAAACACCCCGCCTAATAAAGAAGTCTTAACAAAATCTTGGGGGGATTTTTTGGTTACGATATTGACCACTCCACCGCGTGTGCCACTACCATAGACCACAGAGCCACCACCGGGCAAGATTTCAATAGATTCTATATCATTGACATCAATGAGGTTGAAAGGATTTGCACCATTAAGCACAAAACTTGAACGCGTTGCACCATAACCAGAATCATTGATATTGATTGGCACACCATTGACCATAATTTTTACCGCCTTTAGTGCGTCCATTCCCTGTCCTCGTATGTCAATTTGCTTTTGTCCATTGGGTCCGGGAGTAAAAGTTATGGCAGGTTGGTGTTCTAAGGCTTGCTCGAGGTTTGTATAGCCCTTATTGGCTATATCATCTTTATCAATCACTATGATATTTTTAGCCTCGCTTTGTATATCATATTCATTAGCCGTAGCGGTTACTTTATCTAACTTGATTTGTGTCATATCGCTCTGTTTGGAATCTTGACTTGCATTTTGCGTAGATTGCATATTTTCGTTAGGGTTAGCATTTGCTTGCTCTACAAAAATCAAAAATACTCCCAAAAAATAATAACGCGATAGACAAATATCACCACAAAATAACTTTTTTGTATTTTTTAATTTTAAAGTCAAAAATAAATAATAATTCTTAAATATTTTATTTGCACTTTTCGTTATATTGTGTATTTTATCGCTTATTGACATTTTGTATTTTTTCATTGTTATCTCCTTAAATCTCCATAAACAAACTAAAACTTTGCTTAAAATAACCCTTATAATCCCCATTTATTAGGGACTATACCGATGCTTCACTCTTTGGTATAGAGACATTTTTTTTTAAAATGCTATGGGCTGGATTTATAGCACAATTTTGTAAAAAAAAACGATAAAAAGTCTTATTTTAAGTAAAAATTAAGGTTTTTTAATTTATAACGCTTCTTACAATTTTAATTTTAAAGGATTTACTATGATAGAACAAAAATCAACCAAACTAGAGAATCTCCATAAGCAAAGAATACAAAGACGAGCACAAATAGGCGAAATTTTTAACGCAAAGTTAAGCAAGGATACACAAAAGCTAAACTCTAAAGTAAGTTCTGCGCTTGCATTTATCCTTATTTTGGGAGGAAGTGTGCTCCTAGCGCAACAACCAAATGATATTACCAACAACGACAAAGATTCTAAAGATTCTAAAGACGAACAAATGCAACAAGTCAAACTTGACAAAGTAACAGCCACTGCGGATAAAGAACTTGATTTACCAGAGAACGCACAGCGCAATGTCATTGTCATTGACAAGCAAGATTTGCAAGACAAAGGTTATACAAACCTCGAGCAAGCCTTAGAACACCAACCCGCCATAACCTTTAATCCCGGACCCAATGGACAAAAGCAAATTGACATACGAGGACAGGGAATGGATTCTATGAAAGCGGTAAAAGTGCTTGTCAATGGCGTCTCAATCAATCCAAACCAAACGGGATTTGGCGCGACAGGACACGGACTGAGAATGGGAGGAAACACGCCTTTTGACCTCATTGATGTCAATGATATAGAATCTATTGAAATCTTGCCCGGTGGTGGCTCTGTGGTCTATGGTAGTGGCACACGCGGTGGAGTAGTCAATATCGTAACCAAAAAGCCAAGCCAAAATTTCACGCGATTCTCTTTAACAGGCTCAATATATGAGTATATCCCATCAAATGCGCCAATGTCTAAACCGCGCGGAACTGCTAAAGCAAGTGTAGGCACGGGGTATAATCTTAATGAGAAAAACTTTTTAAATGTCTCAGCAAGCTATATGTATAAAAATGGCTTACGCAAGGGAGAATACACCAAAGATGCGTATTTTTCCATTGGCAATAGTTATGACAAAAGCGAGCACGAACGGCTTGATTTTTCTGCGAGTTACACACGCCATCACTCCTACTTTTTAGGCTACCAAGACAAACAGGGCAAAACTTTAGAGCAAATGAAACAATCGCGCTATGACTTACCCACAGGCAATCTCGCAACTTCAGTTGGATACGCCAAACAAGATTTAGCTCAAGCCTCATTAAAATACACCAACGATACAAGTGAAAATTGGCGATTTGAAGCGTTAGGATTCTATGCGTTTAGTGATTTTTCATTCCCAACAAGCATTACCGCAGATACTGAAAGTGTCCCAAATACTACTTATGCCAACACTTCAGGGACCAACCTTAACCACAACGGCGGGGTTAATATCAAACTCAAACGCACCACTGATAACAATACGCTACTTTTAGGATTAGATAATAGTTTAGAATATAGCGAAGCAATCCGTCTCCCAAGCTCTAGTGGATATAGAGACAGACGCAAGGGATACAAATACGCTGGTGCATTGTATGCTTTAGATTCTATGCGTTGGAATCTTTTTGGACTTACCACAGGATTGCGCGGTGAGGGATTGTATTATAGCGTCAAAAGACGCGGTATGACTAACCGCGTAGCAGGGACAGGAGCTGGCGGACACCCAACCGTTGCTTCTTTTGAAATTGAGGAGGGAGGTCAAGGCGAATGGAAATTTAATTACGCGGCTGAAGTTACTCCAAGTGTGCATTATAGTGATTCTGGGATTGTATATGTAAAAGGCGAGCTAGGGTTTATCAATCCCACTATCGCGCAAATCACTAATGTCGTAGAAACAGGGCAAACAAGTAGTGGAGGACAAACAACCATAAACCGCGAATTTAGAAGCACAAACCTGCGCCCTGAGCAATACATAACCACCGAAATTGGCTGGAGAGATGAATTTGCTAGCTCCACTTGGTCTTTGGCACTCTATTACACGCATAGTTTTAATGAAATCCGCTATATCCCAGAAACTTACGCCTATAATTACTATAATTTAGGAGAAACGCAAAGGGTTGGAGCGGAGTTTAGTGCAAAACAATATCTTTTTAGCAAGATTCTCACTCTCCAAGAATCCATAAACTTTAATCAATCAAATGTCATTAAAGGGCGAGAAAATGCAGGGGGCTCAAGCGCGAGTGAGCTTAACAAACAAAATCAAAGCATTCCGTATGTCCCACATTTAAAGGCTAGTGTGCTTGTAAATATTGCAGCACTAAAAAGAGGAAATCACGCGCTAAATATCTTTGCTAATCACAGCTACACTTCACAAATGAGAGATTCTGCTTATGAAATAATGAATGAGGGCGGATACACACTTGGCGATATGGGATTATCTTATAAATACAAAAGTTTGGGCTTAAGTGCTGGTGTGCGTAATGTGTATGATACTTTTTATGTCGCCTATCAGGCAAATGGTCGCTATTACCTCGCTGGCGAGGGGAGAAACTACTATGCGGAGGTGAAGATGGGATTTTAAATAGTATAAAGTTGTCGAATAACTATTTTTTAACAAGCCGACTTTAGTAAGATAAAACAAGGAGTTAAGATGATAAATACAAAAAAAATGCTCGCTGCAAGTGCATTGCTATCTTTTGCAATCACTGCATTTGCAGCAGACTTTAGTGGCAAAAGCAATGAGGAGTTACTCAATCTCTATGCCCAATACGGCAGTATGAGTGTGAGTGATACAGCAGATTTGCGTTTGGAGTTAATGCGCCGTGCAGATAAACTACAAGGCAATGAGAAAAAATCCTTTATGGATAAAATGCGTGGGAATTATGACAAAGCTACGGAATCTTGGAGTGTAAGCAAATGGAGAAATTACAGAGAAAGCGTCAATAAAGAGTATGATAAAAAACGACAAAATGACGCTCTTGCAAAGCAGGCTAAATATGGTTCGCTTTCGGCTACTGAGGCTGCTGAGTTGCGCTTAGAGATTCACAAAATTACAGCTTTCCTTGACCCAGCAAGCAAAAAGACATTCCAAGAAAAGCTTACAAAAGCTCAAGATAAAGCCATAGGTTCTTGGACTATGAAAAAATACCGAGAATATCGCACGGCAGTGAATAACGAGTTTAAAAAACTTACCGAAAAAATGCCTGAAGATGAGAAAAAACGATTAGGCATCACAGCCACACATTAAGTGCTATTTGTTGTTTTTTGGAAGTAGAGTGGGTGCTTTTTAGACTTTTATAATCAGTCTAAAAAGCATTAGAGATTCTAAAGTCGGCTTGTTAAAACATAGTATCAAAACTCTATTTTACAAAATTACATTCTATACGCTTCTTCGCCGTGTAAGTGAATGTCTAAGCCCTTTTCCTCGATTTCCTCCTTGACACGCAAATCCGTAAAAAGCGCGATTATCTTAAAAATTATCACACTTACCACTGCAGAGAGCCCAGCGCACACCACAATAGCAAAAATCTGCTCCAACAATAGCGCAAAAGAGCCACTAATCAGTAAGCCCTCGCCCAAAGCACCATCTGCGATTATGTCAGGATTTACCGCACCAGAAGCAAATAGTCCTACGGCGATACCACCCCAGATTCCCCCGATGCCGTGCAGTGAAAACGCATCGAGGCTATCGTCCCATTTGAGTTTGTATTTGATATAAAATAGCCCGAAGTAGCACACCAGCGCGCTTATCATACCGATTAGCACGCTTGACCAAATCCCTACAAACCCAGCTCCCGGGGTAATGCCCACAAGCCCTGCCACAAGACCGCTTAAGCCACCTAGCACCGTTGGCTTTTTGTGCTTTATCCATTCAAGTAGCACCCAGATTAAAAATCCGCTTGCCGCTGAAATAATCGTTACAATAAAGGCATTTACCGCGATGTCATTTACCGCACCCGCACTACCTGCGTTAAACCCTAGCCAGCCGATAAAGAGCAAAATCGCGCCCAAAAACGCATAAGGCACAGAATGCGCACCGCTTGTCGAAGCGGGGGTTTTACGCGCACCCACGAGGAGCGCACCCACAAGCCCAGCCACGCCAGAGCTAATATGCACGACTCCGCCACCTGCGAAATCTAAACTCCCTCGAGATTCTAAAAATCCGCCACCCCAAATCATATGCGCGAGCGCGTCATACACCACCGTGCTCCAAATCAGCAAAAACACCACCAGCACGCCAAGCTTAATGCGCCCAACAAGCGAGCCTGTGATAATCGCTGAAGCGATAAGCGCAAACATCATTTGAAAGAGCATAAAAAGGATATGTGGCACGCCATCATCATTAAATCCGCTAATCCCAGCAAGGGCGAAATTCTCAACATTCCCGATAATGCCAGCATTATCCCCGCTAAAACTTAAACTAAAGCCCACAATAATCCACTGCAAAGTAATCACGCCAAAGACGATAAAGCCGTTCATTATGGTATTTAGGGTGTTTTTAGTCCCCACCATACCAGAATAAAACATCGCCAGTGCAGGCGTCATCAGCAAGACTAAAAGTGAGCATAGCATTATGAAACTTGTGTTTATAGTATCCATTGCGAACTCCTTATTTTTTTTACACGGCGAGTGTATCTTAAATATCATAAATTTTTACTTAAATATGTTTATTTTAAATTCATAGATTCCAAAACTTCACGCTTTTTGTCATCAAAAGTAAAAAAATTTGTTAGCATTGAGAAATACTAAACAAAACAAGGAATATAATGCTTGATACACCACATTTAGAATCTACCACACACAGTCAAAAATCACAATGCGCCACGCCCCAAATCAGTAAAAAAATCTTACGCCTTGTAGGTAAGACAAATGCACAATACAAACTCATTGCAGATGGGGATAGAGTGCTTTTGGGGTTAAGTGGGGGGAAAGATTCTATCCTACTTGCCACCATTTTAGCCTATATGCAAAAGCACGCACCTTTTAACTTTGAGTTTAAGGCACTCACGGTTGATTATGGGCGCGGAGGCGAGTATGAGTATATTTTTGAGTATTGCGAGAAATTGCAGATTCCCTATGAACTTTATCGCACAGATATTTACAAAATTTTAGAGGAACATAAACGCGGTGGCACGGTATATTGTAGCTTTTGCTCGCGTATGAGGCGGGGCGCACTTTACACAAAAGCACTAGAGGGAGGATTCAATAAACTCGCTCTAGCACATCACTTCGATGATGCTGTGGAGAGCTTTTTTATGAATCTAAGCTACAATGGCGCACTGCGCTCAATGCCACCGATTTATACCGCACAAAATGGCTTGCGTGTAATCCGTCCGCTCATTTTTTTGCGCGAGAGAGCGATTAAGGACTTTATCACGCATAATAATATCTATATAGCACCTGATTGTAATTGTCCGATAAATTGGCTGCCTGAGGATAAACGACCTTTTGCACGCGAAAACACCAAGCAATTTTTGGCTCAATTAGAATCTCAAAATGCCGAACTTTTCAAATCCCTAAAGAATGCTTTTAGTAATTTACACACAGGAAGTTTTTGTGATGAAAGATTTTTAGAATGATAAAACAAACTTTTATAGAGAAGTCTTTATGTATGATGAAGTATAAATTGTGTGTTTTATAAGAATCTATGCAAGCCCTAAGGCTTGCATAAAATTAGTGATGTCCGCTCACTCGCATAGAATCGAGCTTACCGCTCTTTTTTAAATCCTCATAATAAAAGCTATGAAGCATTGAGACTTCCTCTTCGCCCATATTTCCATTGATGATAGATTCCATAGCACCTTCAATCGCAAAGGCAGCCATATAAATATGCGTAATGAGTAACGCCACCACCAAGAAACCAACAACATTGTGAATAAGAGCCATAAGGCGCAATGTGTTAATATCTGTGTTTTGGAAAAACATTACTGCTCCTGTAAAGACCATTACTGCTCCACCAAGCGTAGCCACCCAAAACCACATTTTTTGTCCTGCGTTAAACTTGTGTGCTGGGATTATTTTATTTACCTTATCAAGGTAACCACCCATTATCATTAGCCACTTAATATCATAACTTTTAGGAAAGCAATCTTTTACCCACATTAAAAACATTAGTGTGCCAAAAATCGCAAACACAATCGTAGATAATCCGTGCAAATCACGCGCAAAGCGGATAAGCCCGCCTCCACCAAGTTTATCACCAAAAACCATCATAAGCCCCGTAATGCAAATAAGCACAAAAGGCACTGCGGCAAACCAATGCACGAAAATATTATATTTGCTAAATACTTTTAGCTTGCTAGCGTGATTGTATTTACGCGCACCGATGATTTTATAATGTCCAAAAAATGCCAATGGCACAAAAAGCACGATAAGGAGGAAAATCGCGGCAAAATATCCACCTTGCAAGATAGTAAAGATTTCGCCCAAGCCATTCCAACCGCGAATCCCCTCAATAGGTTTCCCCATTGTCGCAGGCTCGATACTCCCACCATCACCGGGCACTGCTGTGCCGAGCACTACGCCAGAAGTCTTGGTGTTAAGCCCCCAATTTTTAATCGCCTCAATTTGCTTCGTGCCATAAATGTCCTTGTTATAGCCCAAATCCACTTCTTCATCGTGTGTGCCAATATGCGATGGGTCGACATAATTCTTCCCATCAGTAGCACTAAATAAAGAGCTCGAAAAAAGCGTTATCGCTAGTAACCAAACTATTGCTTTCATACTCGCCCCCTTATCAGCTACCATACGCTTTTTCCCAAGTATATGGAATCTTAGGCTCGCCCTCTCCTTTTGTAAGGCTTCTTAAGCGAATAATGGCACTCACATCATCACTACCACCAGCAAGCAATGCTTTAGTAGAGCACATTGCCGCGCAAGCAGGCACTTTACCTTCTGCGATTCTGTTTTGTCCATATAAACGCCATTCTTCCTCGCTATGTGTCTCTTCAGGTCCGCCAGCACAGAATGTGCATTTATCCATTGAGCCGCGTGAGCCAAAGACATCACTTTTTGGGAATTGTGGTGCGCCAAAAGGACAGGCATAGAGGCAGTAGCCACAGCCAATACAAGTCTTTTTGTCGTGCAAGACAATGCCATCAGCACGGATATAAAAGCAATCCACAGGACAAACCTTTGAGCAAGGTGCGTCTGCGCAGTGCATACAAGCAATAGAAATTGACTTCTCAGCTCCTACAACTCCGTCATTAAGTGTAACTACGCGTCTGCGGTTCATTCCCACAGGCAAGTGGTGTGCTTCCTTACAAGCGACATCACAGCCGTGGCAATCAATACAGCGAGAATCATCGCAGTAAAACTTAATGCGAGCGTGTCCGGGTTCATTAAATCCATTAACTGCTGTTGTGTTACTCATTTTATCCCCCTTATGCTTTTTCTATGCGGCAAAGTCCGCATTTTGTCTCTGGGCAACCTGAGTTGTAATCAATACCATAGCTTGAAATCATATTCGCAGATTCTCCAATGGCGTAAGGTTCTGTGCCCGCTGGATACTTGCTTAGCAAATTTTCTCCTTGGTCCATACCAGAGAAGTTTTGTGGTAACCACACACTATTGTAATCCACGCGTTGGCTAATTTTGGCTTTTGTGAGCATTTTTGTGCCCATTGTGCCGTGTAACCACACCATATCGCCGTCTTTAATGTTAAGTTCAGCGGCTTTATTTGGGTGGATTTCCACAAACATTTCACCATACACTTCAGCCAAGTATTTTGCACTTCTTGTCTCTGTGCCTGTCCCCATATGTGCGACTAATCGCCCGCTAAGCATATTGACAGGATATTCTTTTGTCCATTCTCTTTCCATTTGTCTTGAGCGATATTCCATATTTGCACGATAGAGATTCTTTCTATCAGGGAAACTTGGATACTTCTCAAGCAAGTCTGGGCGCACAGTGTGTAAAGGCTCTCTATGCAATGGAATCTTATCAAACCAATTCCACACCACCATACGCGCCCTACCATTACCATAAGGGCAAAGTCCAGCCTCTAGTGCCTTTTCCGCTAGGATATTGTTACCAAATCCTATCGCATAAGTTTGTCCCTCAACTTGTCTTTTCTCCTCTTCGGTGAGTTTAAGTCCTAAAGATTCTGCATTTGCTGCACTTATAGGAGCGTGTCCAGCAATTTTAGAATCTGGCAGGCTTCTAGTAGAAAGCATAGACTTTCCATCAGGGCTTTCCACTCCCCAATTCACACGGAATCCCATTCCGCCTTCCATTACAGGCTTAGTGTCATCGTAGAATACAGGGGTTCCGGGGTGCTTATCACTCCAGCAAGGCCAAGGAAGTCCATAGTATTCGTTTTTAAATGGTCCTGTTCCTCTGAGTGTTACTTTATCAAACATATGCCAATTCTCTTGATGTGCTTTTAATCGCTCTGGGCTCATTCCTTGCAAACCAATGCTTCGTATGCTCTGTGTATATTCAGTAGTCGCATCTTCAGGCCACACAAATTCATCTCGCCCTTTAGATTTAGCAATCTCATAAAGACTTCGCTGAAATTCCTCTAAGAAGCCCATTCTTTTCGCAAAATCAAAGAGAATGTCGTGGTCTGTTCGGCACTCATACATTGGCTCCATAACCTTGCTTCTCCATTGATAGCTACGATTAGTTGCTGCTAGGCTACCGCTAGTCTCCATTTGGCTTGCTGCTGGGAGCAAGTAGAGATTGTTATCCTTTTCGCAATAAATCGCCAAGTCATTAACATACGGGTCGATAAACACTACAAGCTCTAATTTGTTCATCGCTTGTCGTTGCAAATCAAGGAGATTCACAGTTGTCATACCCGTGCCGATTACGACTAATGCGCGAAGCATTGTGCCACCATTATTTTCAGCATTTTCAGGATTAAGCACGCCAAATTTCCAAGTAGAGTGCGCAAAGCCACCCGCTTCCATCATTTCCTTGCTTTTATAACGACCTAAAAGCCACTCATAATCTACACGCCAATGCTTAGCAAAATGTCTCCAAGAGGTTTCTGAAAGGTTGTAATAACCCGGCAAAACATCAGGGTTTGCTGCCATATCCGAGCTTCCTTGCACATTATCGTGCCCGCGCAAGATATTCACGCCACCGCCATTTTTACCCATATTGCCTAAAAACATTTGTAAAATTGGCACAATACGCGTATTTGATGTCCCAACTGTGTGTTGTGTCAATCCTTGATTCCAAATTGCAGCCGCTGGTTTGGCACTCGCCATATCGCGTGCAATGTGAATGATAGAATCTGCTGGGATACCTGTAATATCACTCACTTCTTGTGGAGTGAATTTCTCTGCTTCTTTCATAATAGATTCATATCCATAAACGCGCTCTTTAAGGTATTGCTCATCATAAAGTCTTTCTTTGATGATAACATGCAACAATCCATACACAAATGCAATATCTGTCCCGCTTCGGATTCTATGGAACTCATCAGATTTCGCTGCAGTCTTACTAAAATGCGGGTCAATGCAAACAAGCTTTGCTCCACGCTCTTTAGCACGCAAAATATGCACCATTGATACAGGGTGATTTACCGCTGGGTTTGCCCCGATGATAAGAATGTATTTTGAAAACATCATATCACCAATATGGTTTGACATTCCACCATATCCAAATGTATTCGCCACACCGGCGACTGTAGGTGAATGTCAAACGCGGTTACAATGGTCTAAGTTATTAGTCCCAAAAAATGCTGAAAATTTACGCAAATAATAGCACTGCTCGTTTGAGAGTTTCGCACTTCCTATCCACATAACAGCATCAGGTCCGCTCTCCTCTCGAATCTGGAGAAGTTGCTTTGAAATTTTATCCATAGCACTATCCCAATCTGTGCGTTGCCATTCGCCATTGACTTTGTGTAATGGATAGCGCAATCTTGTCTCGCTTCTCGCCCTATCAATCAAGTCTGCACCTTTACAGCAGTGTCCGCCCTGTGAGATTGGGTGGTCTTGTGCTACTTCTTGGCGCACCCATACACCATCTTGGACTTCCGCAATGATTCCACAGCCCACAGAGCAGTGTGTGCATATTGTTTTCACACGCTTTGCTTCGGGGAACATTTCCTTTAGCTCGCCTTCACTTGCCTTGCGTATCACACGCTCGCTATCACTTCCAAACGCTCCACTCACTCCAGCGACACCCGCTAGCGCAGAGAGCTTAAGAAATGAACGGCGTGCGTTTGAACGCGTATTTGTGTTACTCATTTCTTACTCCTTTTGTTGTTATTTTGCTTATCAAAGCCTACTTCGCAACAGCAAGATATTCCTGCCAATACTTCGTATCGCTTCTATGGAGGACTTCTTGCTTCTTGCTTGTCCCCTTAATAACCTCTTTTTGTTCAATTCCCTTTGAACAACCGCTAACTAACGAGCCAACTGCCAAGCCAACGCCACCTAACGCTGCAACCTTAACAAAGCCTCGTCTTGATTCAATTTCACTAGAAGATTGAACCTCATTTTGCTCTTGTGCCATCGCGACTCCTTAAGTGTGGATTTAGGGGGTTAATACCCCTATGCAAATCTTTGGGTTAAGACTTGCATAAAGGCATTAAACAAATGCTAATATTGAATTATCCGTTGATATGCTCCTCCATTGTGATGAAATTTTTTAACAATGCGCCAACAAGGCTAAAGCAAGGCAAATCATCTCGCTTTTGCAATGAAAGTGCGATTGGCATCGCCATTGGCTTAAGACATTCTTTAAATATTTCATTTGCTTGGGTATTTTGAGAATCTTGAAGCAAATGGCGCATAAGCATTAACAAAAATCCAAAATGCTCTTCGCTCTCTTTAAATTCTTCGTTTAGGCGAAAAGTTGTTTTTTTGGTGAGCATTTTTGCCTTTACTAAACTCTCGCCATTTAAACAACCCTCAACATAATGCGAAAGATAAAGAAAAGTTTGTGGATTCCCAAATGAACGGGCTTTTTGACCCTTGACTAATGGCGGGGTTTTGCCTGTGTTAAATGGGATATTAAATGCCACGCTGTATTCCCTTGCTATTTCTTGTGCAGTGGTATTTGAGAGGTGATTTTTTAGCATTACAAAACTTTGCAAATCCTCATCACTAAGTGGAGCTTGAGAAAGCACTTCAATTTGCTTGTTAAAAAGCTCAAACCGCTTTGCAATAAGCTCATAAAGAAAAAATCCTGCAAAGAAGTCATAATACAGCGCACGAGCAGAGTTTATCGCCTCTTGGCTTTGTGTGGTAGCACTCTTAGATTCTCTATGGTGAAATGAAGCATCACGCTTAGAATCTATTTTTTGGGCGTCATCTTGTAATAGGGAATTTTGCAACGCAGGGTTAAAATCTTTTGTATTTTTGTCAGTAAAATGCAAATTTTCCATTTTATTTCCTTGCTATGAGTTCCCTTTGGGACCAAAGATGATTTTTACCTTGCAATCCGCACAACACTCAATACTTTTCATTTTTATATCATCGCCGCTAAAGCTACTTGCAAGAATGCCCTTAATCTTTGCGATAGATTTGGTAGTGGCAAAGATTTTCCCACATTCTACACATTTAAATGGCTCATCATACGCCTTTTGCACATATTCAAAGCTCTGAGCCTCTAAGTGCAAGGTGCGAGATTCTATAGTGATGACTTTCTCAGCACACGCATCAGCGCAATATCCACAATCCGTGCAAAGACTATGTTTAAAAAGCAACTCAAAACTTGCATTATTATTGATGAGTGCCTTTGTATTACACGCTTCTACACAAGAGAGACATAGCGTGCATTTATGAGAATCCACTTTGATATTCGCACTCGAGCGCACACCCACACTGCCAAAACTCCCGCCTCTAACCCACGCATAAAGACGCGCTGATAGGACTTCTTTGGCACTCTCATCGGCATTTGGAGTGTAGAGATAGGCGAGATTATGTGTGTGAGATTCTAAAGATTTGATTGTATTTATTGTATTGCGCAACTCTTGTGCGTTGCTCGCTACAAAAAGCGTATCAAAGCCAAAAATACAGCGCGTGATTTCATTTATGCCCTCTATGGCTTGCATATTGCTTGGAGTAAAATCACCATAAAGTAGCACTCTAGAGCCACTCTCTTGGATAAGACTTAGACAAATAACCTCATTTAAAATATGGGGTTGCGCAACAACAAATGGTAATACCTTGCTCCCCTTAAAATCTCTTAAAACATCCGCCACTTCACTCATACAAGAATCTTGTAGCACAAGCGGTATATAACCATTATACATTCGTGCTTGCAAGGTAAGCGATTCTAAACTTTCAGTTATGCGGGAGAGTGCTCCTGTGGGGCAGACACTCACACATTCGCCACACGCCACACAATCAAGCGGATTTAGGTTAATCTCCATTTTTCTCTCATCTTTGTAGATTCCATAAGTTTGGCACACCCCCACACACGCAGCACAATATCCGCTACCATCTGCTTTAGCACGGCGATGATAAAAATCACAAAGATTGGGATTAAGGTTTAATGGGACTTCGTAGGAGTATGCACCCACAAAGTTTGTTAGCGCGTTGATGAGTTCAGTTGGATTTGCATATTCATTGACAAAATGCACGCCCTTAATGCGCGCGACATTATCAAACTTCGTAAAAAATATCACTTGAGACACACACAATGGGGTAGATTTAAGAGAATCTTGCGCGCGCAAAATAGTAAAATTCCCAAGATTACCATTTGCACCCATAAAATCCTGTGGCTCAATATGTGTAATCTCCCAAGTGATGTCTTGTGTATTTGTGCTTTGCAAGATAGAAATGAAGTTTTGCACGCCCTCACCCGCACCGATAATGGCAACTTTAGGTTCAAGGAAAATACTTCTATGATTCTCAAATGGAGTGTAATCAAGACGAATTTCATTAACCTCATTAAGCAGTGCTACTTGAGAATCTGCGTATATATCTAAATCTAAGATAGGTTGATAGACATTGTCTTGGTAAATTTCTTGTTGCATTTTATCCACCATTTGTTGTGCTTTAGGTATAAATTCTTTACCCTTTGTGTGGATAATAACAAAAAATCATACAAAAATTACATATTCCAACAAGAAAATATGTATCTAATAAAATATAGCGTTTAGAATAGTAACACATTAAATTAGCGATTCCCTATTAACCTCTATGGCAACGGAAATCGCTAATTTTATATATTGTATGTTTAATCTGTGAAGTTAGGTTGCATTTACACAAATACAACAAAAATTCTTAAGGATTGCGGAGTGGTTGCGTTGGATTTATTTCATCTGGTATTTGTGTGTCCTCAGGCAACTCAATCGCTTCGATATGTTCAGGTTGTTCATCATCAATAAGCCCATCATCAATCCCAGCAAATTCTACAAAGCTTTTACCATTAAAGCGCATATCCTCTCCCATACCTACAATCTCTAATACATACCTACCCTCATTGTTTTGTATCAATTCTATATCAGCAAGAAATCCAGGTAAAAGCTCACTAAAATGCACATTGCTCGTAAGTAAAAGATTCACTTCCACTTCTGCATCACCTTTGATTTTCTTTATAAAGCCATTAGCTTTGAAATCATTGTTGTCTTTGTGGAAACTTATATCACTAATCTCCATTTGACTGCTTGCATTGTCCAACATAGCCAATATTTCTTTTGTATCATACATTGCAACAAGTAACTGATAATAAACCTTCACAGGAATCTCTTTGATGAGTATTTGTGCGTTTATATCATTAAGTGCTATCTTGCTGTCATTTTCATTTATGTTAAGATTCTTAATTTTTGTAGTTGTGTTGAAATTAAATGTCTCGCTCTCTCCACTATTTGAAGAATTTTTATCATCACTTGCTTGAGCTTTTATGTCAAATGTCGTTTCAAGAATCTCCACGCCATTGCCAAAATCCTTAAATCCCATACTTTTGATGCTCGTGTGCGAGTCATAATCCACAAGTTTTAATCCAATCGCACCAAAGAAATCAACGGGTTCATTAAACTTCGTATTAGAAACTACTTCTTTCATATAATATGCTTCGTTTTTATCTCTAATCTCAAACCCTCCAAAGTGTAAAGAGCTAGAAGTAAGTTTGCTATCACCATCAATCTTAAACATTGCAACAAAATCCTTAAACTCCATAAGCTCATTATCACTTGCCTTAAGTGTTATATCATTGATTCTCATCTCTAATGATGCCCCACCAAACAAAGAAATATTCGCCTTTGCCACAATGAGATTTTTATCCATATTAACCGTTATCCCAGATGCACTAGCAAGTATTGAGAGCATCTCGTGGAATGGATTTTCAAGCCTTGCTGTGTAATTTTGTGAGCTAAAAATATTATTTTTTAGCTCTATTTTCACGGTTATTGGAGGAATTTCGCCAACACCTCCACCAACAAGACCAGCAGCATCAAGAAGTATATCAAAACTTGCCTCTGAGCTAAAAAATCCTCGCTCAAAAGTTTCATTTGCGATTGAAAAATGTCCATATACCTCTTCTATTTTTGCTAGCTCACCAATGAGCTCTTTAGCTGTCTTTTGCGTATTTTCATAAAACCTCTGATTTACCCCACCCATATAAAACACCTGAGCAAGATATAAGGCAATGACAACTATTGTAGCGACACCAACCGCTATAACCTTCTTTGATTTAAGTTTTTGTAGTATTTGTGCTGTTTCCATTTCTTTATGTCCTCCAACTCTTTAACAATAATAAACAACTTGAGGTTTTTTATCGTTTGATTTATTAAAATTGATTTGGTTGCGGAGGATGGATTTGAACCACCGACCTTTGGGTTATGAGCCCAACGAGCTACCGGACTGCTCTACCCCGCGACAAATGGCTGGGGTACAAGGATTCGAACCTCGGAATGCCTGGACCAAAACCAGGTGCCTTACCGCTTGGCGATACCCCAATTTCCAAAAAATTTATACAAAGAAAAGATTGCTTTTTAGCAAAACCAAATAAAAAGCTAGCGATTATATAGGATTCACTACAAAAAGTCAAGCCAAAGTGTCAAAGTTTTTATCACTTTGCTTACAATTATTTGTATTTGCGCTCCTTAAGATTTAACAAGGATTATGTTTTACTCACCCTCCCCTCCCGTAACGACTTTGCTATCAATGCTTTGAATGCTCTTTGAGTGTGAAGAAGTAGAATCACTATTTTGTTGCTCCTTGCTTTGCGTGCTTTGATTGTGTGTATCGCCTGTATAAAATGGCGCGCTTTTATACCCGCAAGCACTCAAAAGTATCGCTAAATATGCTACCATTACCAAATGAAAAATTCTCAACATATCATATCCTTATTAAAATTACAAAAATCTTACGCACCACTGCGCATAAAAGATGAAATCAATCTCTTTAAAGCAGCATATCTCACGCCAGCGTTAAAAGAGCGCATTGCATATATTTATCATAAGGAGCGCACGATTTTTTTTGCCGTTACACACCCAAGTCTATGCCAAGAGATAAACTATATCGGCAAGCAACTCTTACAAAGCATAAAGGACAATCCACAAAAATTTCCTACGCTATGCAAGATGGATTCCATAAAGGCATATATCCCTAGAAACTTCACACACAATCAAACACACACTTCTACACACAATCAAAATACCACTAAGATTCCATACAATGAATACGCCAAAGGTGATTTCATTAACCATTGTGAGCAGGACTGCGTCCTTTTTGATACATTTGAACGCATTAGACTTCTTATTAAAAATCATCACAAAAACACCAAAATTCCATAATTTTATATTATAATGCCCTTGCTTTAGCTAACTTTAAGGAAAGGTTATATACAATCCCACTTTTCTTGCAAGAACTTCAACATAGCCAGCAAAGCTTTTAAGTTTTTCAAAACGCAACTCCAAAATTAAGGAATAATTATGGCAGAGACAAAAACTCGCACACATACGCCCGTTGAGGGTTATAAAATCGAAGATTTAAAAGGCAAGACACTCCCCAAACTTATCGATATTGCCACAAGTCTTGGTGTAGAGAATCCACAGGAATTTTTACGCCAAGATTTGATTTTTGAGATTCTAAAGACACAGGTTTCACAAGGTGGATACATTCTTTTTGAGGGTGTGTTAGAGATTATGTCAGAGGGGCACGGCTTTTTGCGCTCATCAGATAAGAGTTTTAGCAATAGCCAAAATGACACTTATGTATCTCAAAGTCAAATCCGCCGTTTTGCATTGAGGAATGGGGACATTGTAATGGGACAAGTGCGCCCACCAAAGGACCAAGAACGATATTACGCACTCTTAAAAATCGAAGCGGTTAATTTCATTTCACTTGATGAAATTAAAAACCGCCCACTTTTTGACAACCTCACGCCACTTTTTCCTATTGAACAACTCAAACTCGAATACCAATCACAAGGCATTACAGGGCGAATGCTTGACTTATTTAGCCCCATTGGCAAGGGACAACGCGCACTTATAGTCGCCCCTCCACGCACGGGAAAAACAGAGTTAATGAAAGAACTTGCACACGGAATCGCGCAAAATCACCCAGATGTCGAACTAATGGTGCTTCTTGTCGATGAGCGACCAGAGGAAGTAACAGATATGGAGCGCAGTGTAAAGGGACAAGTGTTTAGCTCAACCTTTGACCTCCCAGCGACAAACCACATTCGTGTGGCTGAACTTGTCATCGAAGGAGCAAAACGACAGGTTGAAATGGGCAAAGATGTCGTTATCTTGCTAGATTCTATCACAAGATTAGCGCGCGCGTATAATGCCGCGACACCATCAAGTGGCAAGGTGCTAAGTGGTGGTGTTGATGCCAATGCCTTACATAAGCCTAAGCGATTTTTTGGTGCGGCGCGTAATATCGAGCAAGGCGGAAGTTTGACTATTATCGCCACAGCACTCATTGAGACAGGGAGCAGAATGGACGAAGTGATTTTTGAGGAGTTTAAGGGCACGGGCAATAGTGAAATTGTTCTTGCACGCGCTATCGCTGAACGCAGAATCTACCCAGCTTTTGATATTTTAAAAAGCGGGACACGAAAAGATGAACTTTTGCTTGGCAAGGATAACTTAAGTAAAGTTTGGGCGTTGCGCAATGTAATGCACTCAATGGACGATGTGGAGGCGTTGAGTTTTATTTACTCTAAAATGAAGCAAACCAAAGACAATCAAGAATTTCTAAGTGCAATGAACTCACAAGAATAACGCAGAGTGTGAAAATGAAAATTGGGGTTTTTGATAGTGGTGTTGGTGGCTTAAGTGTGCTAAAAAGCCTACTTGAGGCAAGGCTTTTTGAATCTGTTATCTATTATGGCGATACTGCGCGCGTGCCTTATGGGACTAAAGATAGACAAACTATCATTCGATTCTCACTTCAAGCCTTAGAGTTTTTTTCCTCACACAATGTCGATATGCTTATTGTCGCGTGCAACACAGCGAGTGCGTATGCGCTAGATTCTCTTAAAGCAAGTGCAAATTTCCCTGTCGTAGGGGTGATAACGCCCGGTGTAATCGCCACACAAAACAAACTTAAATCAAAAGATTCTCAAATCCTTGTCATTGGCACGAAAGCCACTATTCGCTCAAACCTCTATGAAAAAAAACTTAGACAAAAAGGATTTAACAATATAAAGAGTCTTGCCACAGGACTTTTTGTGCCATTTGTCGAAGAGGGAATCTTTAGCGGTGAGCCTCTGCTTGCTCTCTTTAAGCATTATTTTGCTCACATTCAAAGCCCAGAGGCATTGATTTTGGGTTGCACGCATTTTCCACTTATCGCGCAGAGTTTGCAAGAATTTTTTGGGAATCAAACGCTTCTTATCCATAGTGGAGAGGCGATTGTGGAGTATATCCAAAACACTTATAACCTGCAATCAAATAAGATTCTAAAATCTCTTAGCTTCCACGCTAGTGATGATGTAGGCGCGCTTAAAGCAAGTGCAAAAATGTGGCTTGGCAAAGATTATTTATCAAACTAACATAATTTTGCGTAAAACAACCAAATTTACAATTTGTATGCTTTTAAGCATTACAATACTAAAGATTTTAAGGAGTAGCAAGAATGAATAAAACCTTTCTTATTTTTTACACTATAATATTTAGTCTTTTTACCGCTTGCACAGATATTGAACGATTGCGTCTTAATGTAAATCTAAAAGATAAAGATTGGGTGGTGCTTGGCGTAGAATCTAGACAAAAATTCACCCAAGCTGTCGAGGGAGCGACTTTAGTTTTCAACATTGAACAAAGGCGGGTTTTAGGCAATACAGGGTGTAACAGCTACACAGCGAATTTTGAAATCAAACAACATATCATTACGATTAGCAACCATTCAGCCATTAGAAAGATTTGCGATAGACAAAGAGCTATGGTGTTTGAATTTGAGTTTTTACGCACTATTGAGGGAAAATTTGAACTAACAAGCCTTGATAAATACAAACAACGCGAACTAAACTACAAAGCACCAGAAGCAGATTATGGGAATCTCCCTAAAAACACAATGGTGCTTGTGGGTAAAAATGCTGCGTATTTTTTACACAGCGAGTGATAATGCCTAAAGAGCAGACGATAAAAACTTGCAAAACACAATCTAGCGGTGTTTTTGAGATTAAGGGCTCAAAATTTTTAAGTTTCCTTTTTCCTATTGCAGAATTCAAACAATCCTTAGCACTCCTTAGAGATTCTCACCCAAAGGCTGTGCATTTTGTTAATGCAACGCGATTTTATGACACACAAAACACTTATCAACTCACAGAATCTTTTAGCGATGATGGTGAGCCAAAAGGAAGCAGTGGAATGCCAATCCTCAATGTCTTGCGTGGAGAAAATCTCATTGATATAGGTTGTGTGGTGGTGCGCTATTTTGGTGGGATTAAACTTGGGGTGGGCGGACTTGTGCGTGCTTACACACAAAGCGTGCAAGAATGTATCAAAAATGCCACGCTTATTCCCTACCTCAAACAAGAAATCTTAGAAATAAAAATCCCTTATAACGCCATATCAAAAGCACAATACCACGCGCAAAAACTTGGTATTACACTTCACAAAGAATTTACAGATAAAGATATAAAAATTTTTTGTCTTGGCGATAAAAATTCGTTGGAAATATTGAAAAATTCGTTATAATCGCTTTTTATAAAATGCAATAAGGATTGGTATGGAATTTTTAGGGCAATATTACTTATGGATTAAGGCAATTCACATTATCGCGCTTGCCTCGTGGATGGCTATGCTTTTTTACCTCCCTAGACTTTTTGTATATCACGCACAAAATGCAGATAACAAAGATTTTACTACTATTGTCAAGCTCCAAGAAATACGATTATATAAATACATTGGAATGCCTGCATTTGTGCTTACTCTCATAAGCGGATTGGCACTTATGTTGCGTGATTTCCCTGCTATTTTTCAAAGTGGTGGTTGGTTTCACGCCAAACTTTTTGTGCTTGTTTTTCTTATTGCGTATCACTTTTTATGCGGATATTTTATAAAAACCCTTAAACAAAACACTTGTAAAAAAGGTGAAAGATTTTTTCGATTCTATAATGAATTTCCTACACTATGCCTTATTGTCATTGCAATTCTTGTCATAGTGAAACCATTTTAATGGAGTTATTTTAGTGGCGAAACTTTGGGGTGGGCGATTTAACAAGCAATCAAGCAAACTCTTAGAAGACTTTAATGCTTCTATTGGCTTTGATTACAAATTATGGCGTGAGGACATCGCTGGGTCAAAAACACACGCTACAATGCTTCAACGCATAGGAATCTTGCATAAAGATGAGCTCCAAGCCATTTTACAAGGATTAGATTCTATCGCAGAGGAAATCCAAGCAGATAAATTTACATTTAGCAACAGCGATGAGGACATTCATATGGCAATAGAATCTCGCTTAAGTGCGCTTATTGGAGAAAGTGGTAAAAAACTTCATACCGCACGCAGTCGCAACGACCAAGTTGCTCTTGATTTTCGTCTTTACTCACTGCGTGCTAATGTCGCCTTGCAAAAACGCATTCTTAGCCTTATGCAAACTCTTCTTAATCTTGCTAAATCACACACACATAGCATTATGCCCGGTATGACACACCTCCAGCACGCCCAACCTATTAGCTTTGGATTCCACTTGGTTGCGTGGTGTGCAAACTTTATGCGCGATGTAACGCGTTTGCAAGACACTTATAAGCGCAATAATTTTTGTCCTCTTGGTGCAGGAGCACTCGCTGGCACACCATATAAAAACGACAGAGAATTTGTCGCTAAAGAGTTAGGATTTCTCGCTCCCACACTTAATGCAATGGATAGCGTAAGTGAGCGAGACTTTGCACTTGATTTATTATATGACATCGCTATGCTTATGATGCACATTTCACGCATTGCCGAAGAATTAGTGCTATGGAGTAGTAGTGAATTTAAATTTATCACACTCAGTGATGAATACTCCACAGGAAGCTCAATAATGCCACAGAAAAAAAACCCCGATGTCCCAGAGCTACTGCGTGGAAAAAGCGGGCGTGTGTATGGGAATCTCTTAAATCTTTTAGTAGTGATGAAAGGCTTGCCACTTGCATACAACAAAGATACGCAAGAGGACAAAGAATCACTTTTTGATAGCATTCAAACCGCTCATATGTGTTTGGAAATTTTAGAACAATGTATCGCCACAATGGAAGTCAATACGCAAAATATGCTTAAAATGGCTAAAATCGGTCATTTAAGCGCGACTGATTTGGCTGATTTTCTTGTGCGTGAGTGCGACATTGCCTTTAGAGATGCCCACCATATCACGGGCAGAGTCGTAAGCCTCGCTGAACAAAATGGCGTAGATATAAGCGAACTTCGCTTTGAAGAGATTGCAAGCATTGATAATCGTATAAAAAGCAATGTGTGCGAAGTGCTAAATTTGGAATCTAGTATGCAAGCACGAGATAGTCTAGGTGGCACTGCAAGCACGCAGGTGCTCTCTCAAATCTCACAACTAGAGCAATGTATAGAATCTGCACTCGCGTTTAAAGACATTCATCAATTACACAAGGAGTAACAATGAAAAAACAAGCAACACAACAAGAAATCATACAAATGTTTGATGACATAGCCCCTACTTACGACATAGCAAATCGTGCGATGAGCTTTGGTGTGGATATTTTATGGCGCAAGGAAGCCTGCCAAAAAGCCTACCAAAAAATCAAATCACAAAACCTCATCATCGCTGACATTGCCTGTGGTAGTGGCGATATGATAACCCATTGGATTGATGGGGCAAAAAGATTTAACGACAAAACGCGTGAATATTTTAAAGACATTTTGGGCAAAAAAATACAACAAGATTCTATAAAAATCACCAAAATTTATGCCTATGATAGCTCGGAAAAAATGCTCTCAATCGCCAAGAAAAAACTCGAATCAAAAAATAATGTAACAATAGAATTTTTGCAAGGCGAGGCAAAAAAACTCCCCTTTAAAGATGAAAGTGTTGATATTATCTCTATCGCGTATGGACTGCGTAATGTGCTCGAATACGAGGTTGCGTTAAGCGAATTTGCCCGTGTGCTAAAAAAAGATGGGGTATTAGTAATTTTAGAATTTTTAAAAAACAACCAAAAGGGTATAGCAAACCAAGTGATGAATTTTTATACACGCAAAGTGCTACCATTCATAGGTGGGATAATCTCATCAAACTTCAAAGCCTACAATTACCTACCAAACTCCATTGGGGCATTTATCTCTCTTACTCAACTAGAAAGCCTGCTTAAAAAACAAGGTATTACAAAAAGCTTTACAAAATCTTATAGTGCTGGTGTTTCGACACTTTTTATAGGGGTAAAAAAATCTAAAACGCCAATTAAGAGAACCTCAAAAAAAGACAAAGATTCTACAGAATCCACAACACAATCTAGGGCAAACACCAAAACTCAAAAAAAACCAAAAACCACGACCACAAAAAAAATCACCCAAAAAACCACACAAACAAAAAATGAAGTCAAGGGCACAAAAAATATCGCCAAAAAACCTACGGATTCTAAGATAAAAAGCGCGACAAAGACTAACACCAAAGCTACAACCAAAAAATCTACCCTAAAACCAACAAAAAAAGTGGCTATCTCTAAAAAAACTCCAAAAAACACCACCTCCACAAAGGCTTAACTTGCGTATTGACTTACATAATCACACTCCTTTATGCAATCACGCCACAGGAAAGCCAGAGGAGTATATCAAAAGAGCAATAGAGCTTGGCATTGGAATCTATGGCTTTTCTTGCCACGCACCAATGAACTTCGATGAGCAATATCGAATGCGCGAAACACAACTCACAGAATATCTCACAACGCTTAAGGACTTGCGTGAAAAATATGCCGATAAAATCGACTTGCGTATCGGCTTGGAAGTGGATTTTATTTTGGGGCGAGAAGACTTAATGCTAGAATCTGTGCTAAATTGCGAGGTTGATTATTTGATTGGTTCTGTGCATTTCCTCAATGAATGGGGATTTGATAACCCAGAATTTCTTGGAAATTATGAGAATCTTGATACGCAAAAATGTTGGGAACATTATCTTGATTCCATTGAGGCAATGGCAAAAAGTGGATTTTTCCAAATTATTGGACATTTTGATTTGTTTAAAATCTTTAACAATCAACCACCACAAGCCATATATCCTATAATCAAACGCGCTCTCCAAACTATCAAAAACCACTCCTGTGTGCTTGAGATAAATGCTTCAGGGTTACGCAAGCCTTGCAAACAACAATATCCCTCTAAAGAGATTCTCACAATGGCGCGTGAGCTTGACATTCCTATCACTCTTAGCTCAGATGCTCATAGCGTAGAAAATGTAGGCTTTGGCTATGAAGAGTGCAAAAATCTCGCACTTGAACTTGCATTTGATAAAGTCTGTGCGTTTAAAGATAAGCAAATGCAAGTTTTTGACATAAACTAAGAAAAATTTTGCTACAATCTTAAGCGTAAAATGAGTGTATAAAGGCAATGGATGGCAAAAAATAAAACCGCACAAAAACTCACACAAAAACTTAACCCTTTTATGCGCGCGATTTTTGGGTCTAAGGATTTGAGTGTTGTTGTATTTATTGTCGCTATTATGGCAATCATCATCGTCCCATTGCCAAGTGCTGTGCTTGATTTTCTCATCACTATTTCTATCGCGCTTTCTGTGTTGATTATTTTTATGGTGCTTTATGTTGATAAACCCACAGAATTTTCTGCTTTTCCTACCATTTTGCTTATTGTTACACTTTATCGTTTAGCACTCAATGTAGCCACCACTAGAATGATTCTTACCGAAGGTGGAAATGGAAGTGATTCTGTAAGTAAGATTATCAACTCATTTGGGCAATTTGTCGTAAGTGGAAACTACATTATTGGAATCATCGTTTTTACTATTTTGGTTCTTGTCAATCTTATCGTTATCACGAATGGTGCAACTCGTGTAACCGAAGTGAGAGCGAGGTTTGCACTTGATGCGATGCCCGGTAAGCAAATGGCGATTGATGCGGATTTAAATGCTGGACTTATCAAGCAAGAAGAAGCGCGAGCTAGGCGTGAAGCATTGCAACAAGAAGCAGATTTCTACGGCACAATGGATGGTGCGAGTAAATTTGTCAAAGGTGATGCCATTGCTTCTATCATCATCACGCTGGTAAATATTATTGGTGGATTTTTGATTGGTTATTTTCAATATGGATTGCCTGTGAGCGAAAGTGCGAAAGTCTTTACAATCCTTACCATTGGCGATGGTTTGGTGGGGCAGATTCCAGCCCTTATCATCGCTACTGCCACAGGTATTATGACCACACGCGCGGCTAAAAGTAGTGGGACAAACTTTGCGAGCGATATTATCAACCAACTTATCTCAAGCTCAAAAATTTTGCTTATTGTTGGTTTTATTTTATGTCTATTTGCTACCGTGCTTGGTAGTTCATTTGGCTTTGTAGGATTGTTTTTCTTGCTTATTGCGTGGCTTAGCAATAGAGAAGACCCAAAGAGTATTGTGTCGTTGTTTGAAAATTGGTTTAACAAAAAACTCAACAAGCCACAAGATACAAAATCTCAAACAAACCAAGAAGATATAGAGCGACACAAAGGAGAAAAAATCCAAGCAAGTGAAGAAGAAATCAAACAAAAAGAAGAAGCAATGCTTAATGAAGCCCTCAAACTTGAAATGCTAGAAATCCACTTAGGATATGATTTGATGCGCTTTGCAAATAAAGATGAAAATGGCGACTTGATAGAGCGTGTGCGCTCAATGCGCAAGCAAATTGCTAGTGATTATGGATTCCTTATCCCTCAAGTGCGCATTAGGGATAATCTCAAACTTAAACCTGAGTGTTATAATATCTTGCTAAAAAATGTCATCATAGGACAAGGGGAGCTAATGCCAAACAAACTCCTAGCACTTGATACAGGGCAAGTTATCAACAAAATTGATGGGATTGAGACTAAAGAACCAGCAATGGGATTAGACGCGCTATGGATAGATGCCTCTGCGAGAAATGACGCCGCGCAAAAAGGCTATATGATTATCGAGCCACCAAATATCATCACCACGCATTTATCTACACTGATTAAAAAATACGCAGAGGAATTTATCACTATTGATGAAGTAAAGAATCTAATGAATAAACTGAGTGATAAATATCCAACCGTGGTAGCTGAGGCGCAAAAAATCCCTCTTAGCACAATTAAAAAAGTTTTACAAAATCTTTTGCACGAGCAGATTCCAATCCGCGATATGATAAGCATTTTAGAAACGCTCATCGACATATATCCAAACTTACAAAATGACATAAGCGCGCTTAGTGAATATGTCCGTGCTAGCTTATCGCGCACTATTACAGATTTATACAAATCTGATGATGGCACACTAAAAGCAATGACATTTTTCATAAAAACCGAACAATTTTTGCTAAGCAAACTTAAAGACCAAACAAACACCAAAGCGTTACTTTTAAGCATCAATGAAACACAAACGCTGGTAAATACTATCGTTGATGAAATGTCAAAGATTAGAGATAGTGGCATTTCTCCTGTGGTGTTACTCGTGGATTATCGCTTAAGAAAGGCATTGGCAAATCTCTTAGAAGAGCATAAACTCGAAGTGGTGGTGCTTGGAAATTCTGAAATCGACCCAAGAATTGATTTTGAGATTCTTAGCACGATTGATGTGGCTTTTACTTAAAGAGCAAAAGAATAAAAGAATCTAAAGGAATAAAATGAAAGTATTTCATCTCTCGCATATTGACTTAGATGGTTATGCGTGTCAATTTGTTGCTAGAGAGTTTTTTGATGATATTGTATTTTTTAACGCCAATTATGGCAAAGAAGTTGGTGTGCGCTTAGATTGTATTTTGGAGCAAATCCCACTCAATCACACTCAAATGCTTAGCGCAAAATTTCGCACTAAAACAAAGCAATCTAGCGAGCCACAAGAGTATATGATTCTCATTAGTGATTTAAACCTCACACTCCAAGAATCAAACACCCTACACCAAAAGGTGCAAAACCTCAAAAATGCTGGCGTGCATATCACGCTTACTTTACTTGACCACCACATTAGCGGGCAAGAATGTGCGAACAAATTTTCGTGGTATCACTTAGATTCTAATAAATGTGCGACAAAACTTGTATGGGAACATTTGAATGCCAACTTCACACTCCGCAATGAGGACAAAAAGCAATGGTTGCATAATCTTGTAGAAATGACAAATTCGGTGGATATTTGGCTTGAAGATTCTTATGAGTTTGAGTTTGGTAAGGTAGCAATGAATATGATAAGCCAGAGTAGCGAACTTAATCGCTTTATGTTTGAAGAGGAGCATAGGGAGTATAAATTTAACCTGCTTGAGAGCACGCGTGAATTTTTAGGCAAGCAAAATGGCGCAGTGGAATTTGATAACGCATTATTTTGCCTAAAAAAGCAAATCTTAGGCGGGAATCCAGCCACACAAACAATGGATAGCATTACTTCACTCGCTCAAGCAAAGCTCCTTAGTCAAAAAAAAGAGCAATGCTCGATTTATTATGAAGACAAATTAGGATTTTTAAGCTATTCAATGGGTGGCATTAGCGTGCTTGCAAATTTATTTTTGCGTCAAAACACAGAATTTGCCTTTTATATGGATATTAACGCCAAAGGCAATGTGAGCTTGAGAGCGAATGGAGAGTGCGATGTCAGCGCAATGGCAAAGGAACTTTTTAATGGTGGAGGACATAAAAATGCTTCAGGTGGGAAAATGGACGGCTTTAAAGAAAGTTTTTTATACGAGGACATTAAACAGCAAATCCTCCAACGCTTACAAAAATCCTAGATTCTAATCTTACATAAAGTTTTTCTATGCAACAAAAGACAATAGTGATTTTATTTAGTGGCAATGGAAGCAATATGATACATCTCATAAACACTCTGCACCAAAAGGTTTTTATAGAATCTGCAAGCAAAAAATCCGTGCTTTTAACCGTTGCGGGTGCGATTTGTAATAATCCAAACGCCAAAGGTTTGCAACGATTAAAAGACTACACAATCCCTTGCGAGCTTATCCCACATAGCAATCTTTCGCGTGAAGAATTTGATACAAAACTCGTAAAAAAAATCACAGAATTTGCACCAGATTTATGTGTGCTAAGTGGCTTTATGAGAATCTTAACACCCATTTTTACCTCGCGCATTAAAGCTATCAATATCCACCCGTCATTTTTACCATTACACAAAGGCGCAAACGCCATTACACAAAGCTATCAATCAAATGAGGATTTTGGTGGTGTGAGTGTGCATTGGGTAAGCGAAGAATTAGATTCTGGAGATATTATCTTGCAAGAAAAGCTCCCAAAGATTCCCAATGAGAGCTTGCAATCTTTTGAATCACGCATTCACAATCTCGAATACACGCTATTCCCAAAAGCTACGCTACAAGCACTACATTTAGAAGAATAAAGGAGTAAAATGCAAGAATATGCACTTTCTTTTGCTGTTTTTGGTGCGCTTATTGTGTTTGCTATCCCGCTTCATAGCGTGCTTAAAATCCCTATAACAGTGGCAGAAATCTTACTTGGCATTATCGCAGCATATATTGGTGTGGTAGATTCTACGCAAACCCACATTAGTGTAATGGCAAATGTAGGATTGTTGTTTTTAATGTTTTTGTGCGGTATGGAAGTGGATTTGAAGTCTTCTTTTTCGCTTGGCAAGCGATTTTTATACCAAGCACTATGGTATTTTGTGATTTTATATGTGCTTTGCGTGCTTGTTGTGATTGTTTTCAAATTGCCTTTTATTTTTATAGCAATCCTGCCTGTGATGAGCTTGGGTATGATTATGGCGTTAATCCGTGATTATGGCAAAAGTCGCGCTTGGCTTAATCTCACCCTAAAAATTGGCATAATAGGCGAGCTTGTTAGCATTGTCGTGCTTATCACACTAGAGGGAATCTATCACTATGGATTTAGTATTGATTTATTGGAGAGTTTGCTTATTTTGTGTGGATTCTTAATTGGCGTGGTGTGTATTTTTAAAATGGCAAATGTGTTGTTTTGGTGGTTTCCAAATCTCAAACTCTTTCTTTTACCACACGATGATACCAACTCCAAAGACATTCGTTTCGTGTTTATGCTTTTTATTGTATTTATTGCCATTACCTCATTACTCCATTTAGAACCTGTGCTTGGCGCATTTATCGCAGGCGTCATCATTACTACTTATTTTAAATACAAACACACACTTCCTAAAAAGCTTGATGATATTGGCTTTGGATTCCTTGTGCCATTTTTTTTCGTATATGTAGGCACGACTATTGATTTGACACGCGTATTTATCAATCCAGAGATTTTGCTGTATGCGCTATATCTCATTGTTACAATGTTTTTAGTGCGCTTAATCGCTTCTGTTCTTGTGTTTTTAAAACACTTTAAAAGTGCGAAAAACACGCTCCTTTTTGCACTGAGTAATTCAATGCCACTCACATTTTTAGTCATCACCGCAAGCATTGGGCAAAAATTTGGTGTGCTTAGCGAAGTAGCATATATTTCGTGTATCTTTGGCGCGATTTTTGAGGGGATTTTCTTTAGCATTGCCATTAAGCTCATTCACACACTATGGCGCACTAAATAAAATAAGCGATGAATTTATGAGAGTGCGTAAAAAATCTACCATTTTGTTAAGCAAATGTGGGAAGTGTGGCGCATTTGGTGCAAAATCCATAACAATCCTTAAAATGTTTTATATGCGTGATTATAGCCAAGTTTAAAAGAGATTTTCAAACTTATAAATTATGCGGGGCAAAACACTAAACTACTTGCAAATGCGACTTTGTTACAAATAATTTTTGCGCAAAATCTTACAATGTGGCTTTAAATTTTAAACTTCAAAATAAGGAGACAACAATGAGTAATGTAGATAAAAGTATTCGGCTAGCAATCGCTACGATTTGGATATTTGCCTTTGGATTTGTGTGTGAGAGCTGGTGGTGGCTTGTGGGATTAGCACCGCTTCTAAGCGCGGTGTATGGGTATTGCCCGCTGTATAAGCTCCGCGAAAACTGCCCACTATGCAAAAAGGGCAAATGTGAAGTCAAAAAGTAGGATTTTGCGCGAAGTTTGGGCGAGATTTTATACTTAGATTCGCGTGAAATTTATGCGAATTTTAATGGTTTATGAGATTTTGCGTGAATCTCAAAATGGCTTTATGCAACGATTTGCGCAACTCCAAATCCTGCGTTTATGTTTTTTAAATTCGCGTAAAATCTAGTGCAAATTTGGCGCAAATATCAAATGACTTCACGCTAAATCCACCCAAAAACCTTACGCCTTTGATAGCAACTTTAATCCCACCACGCCTATGAGTATGAGCGCGATGCAAAGGATTTTTATCGCGCTTACTTGCTCTCTAAATACCACAAATCCCACGCAAGACACTAGCACTAGCCCAATCCCAGACCACACGGCATAAGCGGTGCTTAAATCGATAGTTTTTATCGCTTGATAAAGTAGCGCAAAGCTTACCCCCATAAGTAAAACAAAGCCTGCGATAAAGATTTTGCTACCACTTATCGCGGAGTATTTTAGCGCGGTTGTCGCGCTCACTTCGCACAAAATCGCAAATGATAAGATTATCCACGCATTCATTTTTGCCCCTTTTGATTTGATATTTCTTGCTCCAAAGTTTGGCTAAATGCGACTTCAAAATCCTTAAAAATTTCGATAAGTCGCTCTAACTTTTGCGCCCCTAACTTTTTATAGACTTTTTTCTCAAATGCCACATATTTTGCGATGATTTTTTCGGCGTAAGATTCCCCGCTTGGCGTGAGATTTATAATCTTTTCGCGTTTGTCATTTGGGCTTTGTGATACCGCTATAAAGCCTTGTTTTTGCAAAGATAAAATGACATTATTTATCGTTTGCTTGGGCATTTCGTAGCGTTGCATTATGTCTTTTTGTGTGTGAATCTCACTTACCAAAAGCGCGTGCAGGACTTTGAAAAGATAGCCATTTATGCAAAGCGCATTATCAAGTCGCTCATACAAGCCATTTAATCTATAATACAGCCTATGAAACTCGTAGATTTTGGATTCGCTAATCTCTTTTTTCATTGTGTTTGCTCCGTTTTATTTAGTATTTATAGGGACGAATTATAGTCTTTTTAAGGACTAATGTCAAGAGAGAAATGCAAGATTTTGGATTTCATTTTAGATTTGCATAAAGTTTGCGTGAATCTATAATGTGGATTTGGTAGATTTGCTAGGCAGGGTTGTTTAGCAAATCTTTAAAATTTAAATTCTAAAGCGGTTTCATAAAGCAAAAATGCGACTCTAAATCAAGGGCAAATGAAACTTCTTGTCAAAATTTGCATTTAAAAACTTGTTATTTTTATAATCTAGGAAAAGATTTTTCTTCTCTGCATAAGTTACCGCAGTATTTTTCCAATAGATTTTCTATGTTTTTGTGGTAAGTAGGGCTATCATACATAATAAGGCACGATTTTAATGACTTGATGTCGTTTGTATATGCGCGGATTTCATCAAAGATATTTTCATCTATACCCTCAAAGAAAAAAATTTCTTCCGCAAGGCAACTCCGCCATTCGCCATTCTCCGTAGTAAGATTAAAATCCCAACGCCAACCTTTAGGGCGTTTAGGCTTTTTGTTATTGCCAAATTCATCAAGATTAAAATCTATATGGCACATTTTATTCTTCACTATACATTCTTCCTCATCTTTGTAGACAATTTCGCCCTTATCCACATCAAAATAAGAAGACTTAAAGCAGTCCGTCCTCTCTTGTTTGGTGTATGCTTTTTGCTCTAGTGAAGCTATGCAATATGAAAGTCCATATTGTTTAAGTTCTTTTACCCTAAAATCCCAATCCACATCCCACCACTGCTTCCCATACGCTACTCCTATGCACAGCGCACAGCACAAAATACATTTTTTCATCATTAGAGTATCCTTGTATTTAACTTTATTGAATGGAGCATTTTGGGTCAGTTTGCCAAAAATGAAATATTTGCATATTGTTTTTCCAAGCTCGATAAATTCGGTCTTTGCACTTCGATAGAGGTGCTTACTCCATTGCAAGTTGCAGTTACTATATAGCCCATTTTTACTCCTTGCTTTTGTCATCTGCCTTAGGTTTTTCACAAGTGTTGCAATATTTTTCTAATAAACTTTCTATGTAGCTAGTAGGGCAAATTCTCCCATAAGAGTTGTAATATATCCTAAAACATTCGCCTATAGTCATATATGAAATTATCAATTCTTTATCCATTTCAAATCCTTTATCAATGTCTGCCCTTATTTCATCAAAGATTCTCTTATCTAGCTTGCGCAAGAGTTTTTTATTTTGCACGAAGCAATCCTTTTTGCACAATCTAGGCTCTTGCTGATACCTGCTTCGCTCTAGATTTGCTACACAATAAGAGAGTGCGTATCGCTTCAACTCTAGCACCGTAGAATCCCAATCTAGCGCGCATATTTGCCCAAAGCAAAGCAAAGACATCATAATCATTAGCAAAATTTTATAACGCATCATCGCAATCCTTTTAGAAAATCTCATTCTAACTCATTTTATAAACATCTTTCTACGATTTTATGTTCTTTAAAAATATGTTGGGTAAATCTTTGTATGGATTTGTTGAGAGATATTGCTTGAAACATTCTCATTTTATACGCGTATTGATAAAAATTTACAAGTTTTTAGCGTTTTTGCCAAAATAATATGCTACCATTTTGCCATTCCACAACAACTAATTAGGAGGCAAAAATGAGAGAAATTGATTGTGCCACAATCGCACAAAGCGTGGAGAAGCTTTGCATTCAGGCGTGCTGTGTGCAGACAGATGACATAAAGGTGGCGTTTAAAAAAGCCCAAGAGAGAGAGACTTCGCCACTAGGGCAAAGCATACTAGGCAAACTTGTCGAAAATGGCAAGATTTCAGAGCAAACGCTAGTGCCGATTTGCCAAGATACAGGCTTAGCGGTGGTGTTTGTCGAAATCGGGCAAGATGTGAGAATCACAGGCGGATATATCGAGGACGCTATCAATGAGGGCGTGAAAAATGGCTATGTCAATGGTTATTTACGCAAAAGTGCCGTAGCAGAGCCACTCTTTGAGCGCAAAAACACCACAAACAACACCCCAGCAATAATCCACACGCGCATCGTAAAAGGCGATAAACTCAAGCTAAAAATGGCTGCAAAGGGCTTTGGGAGTGAAAATAAAAGCATACTCAAAATGCTAGTCCCAGCCGATGGAATCGAGGGCGTGAAAAAAGTCTTTACCGAAGCGGTGAATCTCGCAGGACCAAATTCTTGTCCGCCTATGGTGATTGGCGTGGGAATCGGCGGGACTATGGAAAAAGCCGCAATGCTTGCCAAAGAAGCTGCCGTGCGCGAAGTGGGTAGCCACAATAAAGATGAACGCTACGCAAAGCTAGAGGACGAACTGCTAGAAATCGCAAATAGCTCAGGTGTAGGACCACAAGGGCTTGGAGGCAATACAACGGCGTTTGCGGTGAATGTCGAGTGGTATCCTACGCACATAGCAGGGCTTCCTGTGGCAATCAATATCAACTGCCACGCCGCAAGACACGCGGACATTGAACTATAAGGGGGACACTATGGAAATCAAAATCAAAGCACCATTCACAAAAGAGGAAGTAGCACACTTAAAGGCGGGGGATAATGTCCTAATCACAGGGCAGATTTTAGTAGCGCGAGACGCCGCGCACAAAAGGCTTTTTGAAGTCGTCCAAAATGGCGAGAAACCCCCTGTGGATTTAACAAATCAAACTATCTACTATATGGGACCTAGCCCAGCCAAACCGGGCGAAGTCATCGGCGCAGCAGGACCTACGACAAGCGGGCGAATGGATAAATACACACCGCTTACAATGGAGCTAGGCATAAGCGGAATGATAGGCAAAGGCTATCGCAATCAAGCCGTAATTGACGCCATAATCAAGCATAAAGTCGTGTATATGGTGGCTATCGGGGGCGCGGGTGCGCTGATTGCTCAAAGTATCAAAAAATACGAAGTGCTAGCCTACCCAGAGCTAGGACCTGAAGCGATTGCGAGGCTTGAAGTGGTGGATTTCCCAGCGATTGTGGCAATCGATAGCAAGGGAACAAATTTTTATGAGATCGGACAAGCGAAGTATAAAAGAGCGTAGTTTATGGGGATTGCTAGTGAGTAGTGGCATTATAAGTCGGATTTCTCACAAGATTCCCCCCACTTGATAAAACTTAAACCCACAAAAAATATCCATTGTTTGATTCGCCTTAGATAGCTTGTGGATTCTTCGTTTATTTGTAGATTTGGTATTATAGCCATAAACTTTATTTTTTATCTAGCACAGCAAAGGCGGGCAAGACCTTGCCCTCAAGGAGCTCTAAGCTCGCCCCACCACCTGTGGAGATAAAACTCATATTATCTCGCTCGCCAGCCTTATCAATCGCATCTGCAGTATCGCCACCACCAATAAGACTAAAAGCATAAGTATCGCTCACAGCGTGCGCAAGACTAAATGTCCCACGAGAAAATGAGGCTATTTCATAGATTCCAAGTGGTCCATTCCAAATGATAGTTTGACTATCACGCACCACTTCGCTAAAAAGTCTCGTGGTCGCAGGTCCCATATCCACCGCCATATAATTCTCTGGTATATCTTGGGCTGGCGTGATTTTGATATGCTGATGTTGCTTTATATCATCAGTGCTTACGACATCTACGGGGAGATAAATTTTTACACCCTTTTGCTTTGCAGTATCTAAAATCTTGCGTGCTTCCGCCACTAAGTCATCTTCGACTAAGGATTTTTGCATATCAAACCCGCGTGCTTTGAGGAAAGTATTACTCATCGCTCCACCAATTATAATCTTATCAATGGAATCTAAAATGTTATACAGCAGTGTGAGTTTAGAGCTCACCTTGCTCCCTCCTACGATAAGAAGCACGGGCTTAAGCGGATTTGAGAGGGCTTTAGCAAATGAATCGATTTCTTTTTTAAGCAAGAGTCCCGCTACTTTTTCCTTAGCAAACTTAGTGATACCATAAGTGCTAGCGTGCGCCCTGTGGCTTGTCCCAAAGGCATCATTGATATACACATCACACAGATTCCCTAAATCGCGCGAAAGTTCATCGCTATTTTGCTCCTCGCCCTCTTCATAACGGATATTCTCACACAAAATCACCGCATTTGGTGTAGCAATGCTTTCTTGTAAAGATTGTATAGAATCTATGCTATCAGCAAAGGCAATATCCTTGCCAAGCAGTCGCTCCACGCGTTTTAAAATATGTTTGAGTGAAAATTTTGGGTCATTGCCATTGGGACGACCTAAATGGCTAATAAGTGTAATGTTTTTTGCGCCATTATCAATGCAGTAGTTTATCGTAGGCAATGCCTCGCGGATTCTCGTATCATCAGAAATGTCAAAATCCTCATCCATAGGCACATTAAAATCCACCCTAATCAACACTCGCTTGCCCTGCAATTCAATATCACGCACACTTTTGACTTTTTGCATTAACTCGATTCCAGCGATTTTATTCATTGCTCTCTCCTCAAAAATTTTCTTAGTATTTTATTGTATTTTTTTACACTATTTACAAACAACTTCTTTACTTCCTTTGGTATTCGCTTCTTTAAGCAAAAAACTTCGAGCCAATGCGCAACATAGTCGCCCCACACTCAATAGCAATATCAAAATCCCCGCTCATTCCCATTGAGAGAATCTCCGCTCCATCGCTTTGAAGTGTATCAAAGATTTCTTTCGCAATCTCAAAACTCCGCTTGATTACCTCACGCTTATTTGTATGCGCTCCAATCGTCATAATGCCTTGTAGCTGTATGTTTTGACACTCACGCGCAATCTGTCTATACACACTAATGGCTTCATTTGGATATACACCACTTTTACTTTGCTCAAAAGAAGTATTAAGCTGAAGCAATGCGCGCATTGTTTGCCCCTTAGATTCTAATCGTTTTTGTAATGCGTATGCGAGCTTTAGGGAATCTAGCGAATGCAAAAGCGCAGGCTTTAGTGCGATAAGTGCGTTGATTTTGTTTTCTTGCAAAGTGCCGATAAAATGCCATTGCAAATGAAGCGATTCTAAGGCGTTGCATTTAATCTTTAAATCTTGGACTTTATTTTCACCAAAAGCGACTTGCCCGCATTTATGCAGGGCTTTAATCTGCTCTATGCTTTGATACTTACTCACAGCGATGACTTCAATGGGATAAGAGCGATTATAAAGGCTTTTAGATTCTGTGATTTGCGCGTATATGTGCTTAAAATTACTTGTATAATCCATTTTATCCTCGCTTATCATATTTTTTGGCAAATTTCTCTTAATATGTGAGATTGTAGGGCGTTTTGTTTAATATCTTTCGTGTTTTGGCTATAATTGCACTTATGAAAAGGTTGTGGAAGTTTCTTTTATTGCTTGCAATCACTCACTCTGTGTGCTTTGGTGCGCGCCCTATGAACACTGATGATGGACGCGTAGTCGATGAACACTCCTGCCAGATAGAATCGTGGATACGCACAGGACAGAGCTTAGAATATTACGCAATGCCCGCGTGTAATTTATTTTTAAACACCGAAATTTCTGTGGGTGGAAATGTGGATTACGCAGATTCTGTGCTTACGCCTGCGATGATTTTCACACTTAAAAAGGTCTTTTTGGATTTAGAGCAAGATGGGTATAGCTTTGGTCTTAGTCTTGGCAATATGCGTTCAGGCAGGATTTTAGATACAAACAAAGAGCTTTATGCGTATGGGATTGCAAGCAAATCATTGTTAGAAAATCAGCTCTTTTTGCACGCTAATATAGGCTACAAACTCCAAAATCTCGCCTATTCGCAAAGGCTTTATTACACGGGCTTTGGCGTGGAATATGACCATAGCGAGCATTTTTGGTTTATAGGAGAGGCATTCTATGAGCAAGGCAGGAGGGCAAGCTATCAGCTTGGCGTGAGAATCTGGCTTAAAAAAGACAAACTTCAAATCGACTGCACCTATGGCAATGACTTTATCACGCCATTTGGGAAAAATGGCGCGTTTGCTAGTGTGGGTATCCGCGTGCTAAGCGATACACTCTTTTAAACATAATATAGCCAATGCTATTATTACAAAACAAACAACGATATTACACTATAAATAAAATTATTTCTCATTATTTAAGCTAGATTTAAGATTTTATGTGTTAGATTCCTACCTTTTATTTTACACTTTGTAGGAATTGATAATGAACGCTAGAATCTTATGTGTTGCATTTGTGCTATGTGGCTTTGCATTAAGCGATGAGTTAGAGCAATCATCAAAGAGTGCAATTACCCCCCCCCCCCCCCGAAACACAAGATAACAATCAAGTAGAAAATAAAAAAGATTTACAAAAAGTCCAATTAGGCAAAGTAACTGCTACGGCGGAGAGAGAATTTGAAGCCTATCAAAGTGGTAATCAAATTGGACGAGAAATGTTAGATTCTAATCCAAGTGGAAATGGGGATATTACAAGTATTTTAAAAATCCTCCCAAATGTGCAGTTTGACAACGCGCAGTACAAATCCACTACGCCCGGAGAAATTGACCCTGCCAACATATCCATAAGCGGAGGGCTTTTTTACCAAAACAATTTTCAGTTAGATGGCTTTAATATGAATAATGATTTAGACCCATTAAGAACAAACAACAATGGTGATGGACCTCCAACCGTGCAAGGCGGACGCTCTCAAGGGTTAGCAGTGGATACAAGCTTACTAGAATCTGTAACTGTGCTAGATAGCAATGTAAGCGCAGCTTATGGGAGATTCACAGGTGGCGTGGTGGAGGCAAATGTGCGCAAACCGCGACAAGATGAGGGAGGCATTAAAGGTTGGCACAGTAATTTTAGCTATCAACACACCTCAAGTGGCTTAACACAATACTATATCCACGAAGATTCTCTATCTAGCTTTGCTACGAGCAGTGATGAAAACTATCAACCAAACTTTAACAAACATATCATTCGTGCTAGCGTAGAGGGCTGGGCGAGCAAGAATCTAGGACTAATTGCTAGTTATTCTACTACGCGTTCATATATTCCGCTAAATGCCTATAATAGCACCATTGTAGGAGGCACTTCAAATGGTGATAAAAGAGAGCAAACCCGCACTATTGATAATTACTACGCAAAGCTGCATTATAATCCACTTGAAAATCTCACCATAGAAGCAAACCTCGCCTATATGCCCCAAGATAACACCTACTTTAACGCGCTAGCAAAGGATAGCTTTCGCCATATCAAAAGTGGGGGCATACAAAGTGGAATAAAGGCTCTGTGGCAAACTCCTGTGGGATTATGGAGCAACTCTTTAAGCTATTCGTTCTTAGAGCAAAGCAAGCGAAGTGAGGCAGATTATTGGCTACAGTGGTATCGAAGCGATGATAAAAATTGGGCGTGGAATGCGAATAATATCCTGTATGAAGGTGGCACGGGAAATATTGATAAAACTCAACACACAGTAGAATTTAAAACCGATATGACATTTACTTCATTGGTTACGGCTATGTTAAGTCAAACCTTTCGTATCGGGTTTGAATCAAGCTATCAATACGCTAAAAGAGATAGATTGCAACATTATTATCGTGGAAATTGGGCAAATGCAAACTTAAATGGTGCATCGTGGTGCAACCCAAATATCCCTGATGAATTGGGACTATTTTCTTGCTCACTAGGGCAAACTACAAATGGGTTTAACGGACAATATGTTAGCCAACTTATCAATCTTAAAGCGGGTAAAGTGTCGCTTGATACCTTTACTTATGGAATCTATGCCGAAGATGACGCAAATATCGATTTAGGAAAAGGTGGTAGCATAAATACGCGTTTTGGCTTACGATTAGATGGTGATAATTATATGAGCAAACACACACTTGCACCGAGATTCTCGCTTAACTATGTAACGCCTGCACCAAAGCAATACAAAAGCCAACTTACCTTTGGGATAAATCGCTATTATGCAAGAAATCTACTAAGCTACAGACTTTATGATTTGGAGAAAAACTTCCAAGCGCGTTGGGTAAGAGATGCTGCCACAGGAAAATGGACCGACCAACTAGCAGGCACTGGACAATTTGCTCGCCCCAATTATGTCTCTTTTGGCTCTCTTAATGTCCCTTATAGCGATGAGCTAATGGGAGGTGTATTACAGAATCTAGATTTTGTTAGCATAAACCTTAAATACATTTATCGCGCTGGCAAAGATGAACTAATGCAAAAATTCATAAATGGCGTAAATGGCACAAGGGAATGGAGCAATGATGGACGCTCTCAAAGCCACATTGTAAGCCTCATAATATCAAATGCTGAGCCCATAAATACCTTTGGCGTGCTTCATCATTATCTCTTTGCATTTGATTATACCAAAGTATATCGTAGTTATAATTTGGATTTTTCTACTACTGAACTAGGATATGATGAACAAACAATGATTGATTATAATGGAAGCATTATCGCTTATGAAAATCGTCCCACGCAAAATTGGGCGCGTCCCTTTACTTTAAGATTTAGCACCACGCATAATTTTAATATTGGGCGCACAAAGTGGCTGTTAAATAATTTCTTTCGCTATCGCGCAGGTTATGAAGCAATGGTGCTAGTAGGCAGTGCTGGTAGCAATAATCCAAATGGTGGAACTTATGCGTATGATACTTATAGAAAATGGGACTTTTTAGGCGCGTTTAATTGGGATATGCGCTTGGGCTTTGAAGTGGATATATGGCGCGGGCAAACGCTTTATTTTAATGCAGATATTTATAATGTGCTAAATGCTAAAAATATGACAACACTTGGCACAAGCGATGGTTCTATTGCTTCTGGAATTGCTTTAGCTAGCACAGCAATTCCCGTGTATGAGCTAGGGAGGCAATTTTGGTTTCAAGTGGGGTATAAGTTTTAGAGTGCCATTAAAAATGCCTTAAGTGCCTCTAATTCCTCATCGCTTAAATGCAACTTTATCAGCAAAGAATCTGTTATAGGGAACAATGGGTCATTGCGTTCTTGCTCGTTTTTTGGCTCCCAATGATACATTCCCGCATTATAAGAGTGGAGCACGGTCTCAAAGTCTGGGTATCTGCCATTGTGCATATATGGCGCGCTTTTACCCACACCTCTTAGGCTTGGTGTTTTGAACTTCGCCACATCGCTAATCACCCCTGTAATCTCATACCGACCAAAGTCTTGCCATTTCGTGCCATACCACGCGTGCCCAAGATTATGGAATCTATCATCGCTTAATGCCACGCCATTATGGCAGTTGATACACCGCGCCTTCGTGCGAAAGAGATGTAATCCCAAAACCTCCTTATCGCTTAATATCTTAGAATCTCCTAGTAAAAATCTATCAAAGTTGTTGCGTATTGGCATTAAACTTCGCTCATAAGTGGCGATTGCCTGTGCCATTAGCTCTTGTGTGATTTCTCGTGTGCCAAAGACTTTTTCAAACTCATCTCTATACTCTTTAATGGTGTTAAGCTTCTTAGCAGCGAGTTGCGCACTATACGCCATTTCTTTTGGGTCAGCAATGGGGAAAAAGACTTGCATTTCGAGATTCTTTGCTCTGCCATCATAAAATTTATGTGTGCCAAATGCGCTCATTATTATACTTGGTGCATTTCTGCGCCCTTGTGCTCTATTGTGTCCATAGCTTACCCTGCGCCCATCGGAGAATCCAAATTCCCTATCGTGGCAAGAAGCACAAGCGATTTGTTCGCTTTGGGATAATCGTGGGTCATTAAAGAGTTTCTCGCCCAAAGCGCGTTTTTCCTCGCTAAATGGGTTAGATTCTGGGTAAGGTGGGCTTAAGGGCAAGGGCTTAATCTCTAAATGTTCGCGCACTTGTGCCAATATATCTTCACGCGTTATGGAATCTAGCTTATCCAAACTTTGTGTAGTTTTTAATAATCCTAATTCTTTAGCAAAGTCCTCCACCACGCTTGTATCAATATGTGCTCTCTCCCACTTGGTGGAATCACCATTGCTATACATTTTGCGGAGATTCTCATAAAATTGTAGTTTTTCGCTCTGTGCAAATTGCGTTTTGAGAGAATCTAAACCCTTTATAAACACATAAAAAAACCCAACGACACTTATTGTCGCACACACCGCTAGTATTGATAATTTTATCCTTTTTGTAATTTTTTGTTGCATCTTTACTCCTTTGTTGTTGTTTAAAATTTATACCCCACTTGTAACCAAAATTGCCGTCCTACTTCATATACAGGAGTTTGAGAGAAGCTAGTCGCTCCATAGCTCCCAGAAGTGTTAATCACGGCGATATTTTTAGAATCTAGCACATTATAGACATCTACATTGACAAACAAAATATGTGTCTTGCTCCCAGAGTGCAATAAATTCATCTCAAATCCTAACCTTATATCCCAATTAAACGCTTCTTTCATCTTTAATGCGCGGTAGGTTGTAACGGGCGTGAGCACACCATCGATTTCAAAGCTATCTTTGTTTGCGTCATTGGTGCTTACCATTGTGTTGTGCGCACTTCGCAAGCGAAAGAAGTTATTAAGCAGCCATTTTGTTCGTTTAAATGTGGTCGTATGCGTGGTATTAAATCTCAAGGTGTAAGGGCGGGCAAAGTTTGTCGCTGGACGCTCTGAGTAAAGCATAAGCTCTCCATTCCAACTAATATAAGTATCAGGCGTTAATGAGCTAGAAAGTTCTGTGTTGTAACTTGCATAATTGCGTGTAACTTTAGTGTAATCAAAAGCCAGCAAGTAATAATGAGAGATTCCATAAGTTTGTATTGGCGAAGTATTTTGCACACTTAAGCTAAAAATATCGCTATCGCTTTTCCCGTCATTATTGTAGCGATATTCTCCTGTTTGCGCGCTATATTTTTGTCTCAAACAACTTCCACCAAGCAAACCTGTGGTTTTATTATAGCACCCCATACGCACTTCATCGCGCCCAAATCGATGGATATACTTTGCGCCTAACTCCACTATGTGGATTCTTTGCACTATACCGACCATCAACTCATCAGCATAAGGGACTTTTAGCTTGCTAAAGTCTGTATTGTTTGTATATTGCGTGGCAGTCCATTGCGTGTCAGTTTCATTCGTGCGCGTAATGTCATAATGCAAGCTGTAGCGTCCATCTGCTAAGGCATAAGCAAAGATGTTGCGCCCATAGTAGCGATTTGCACCAAAAGTGATTTGCGTGGTTAGCTCCTTTGGCGCGGGTGTGATGTAGTTAAGCGAGAATCTGGGCGCGTAAGTTGCCTTACTCATATAAGTGTCATAATCTAGTCTTACGCCTAATCTTGTGTTTATCTCGCCAAACCACCCAAAATCAAGTTGCATATCATCTTCGCCCCACGCACCAAATGTATAATTATCTAGCGCGATTGTGCCAGCATCAAAGCGATACCCACTTGTAAAAAACTGCCCGCCATTTGTAGCTGCACTTTCACCAGCTCGTATCACAGGAGAAGCAGAACACCATTCCCAATGAGTGCAAGTGCCACCCACAGGAAGTCTCCCAGCACTTGCAACCCAACTTGGTTGGAATTGGTAGTAATCCTCTTTGCGATTAAAATACGCATATACATAGCCCAATTCCCCACCCACATTAAAACGATTTTCCAAAAATCCTAATTTTAGGGGTTCAAAATCCTCAAAAACCTTTATCCCCATATCGATTTGACGCGTATCAAAATTGCCTAATGTTCCTTCGGGTTGTGTGGCTGCACTTGACCAATTTTTTTCTGCGCTTGGAAGCCACAATTTTTGATAATTTACTCCATTTAATCGTGAATTATCTAGGATACTACCATTTGCCTGCATACTAAGAATCCCTACTTGGTTTTTTAAAAGGGCTTTTAGAGCTAGTTGATGTCCGCCATTTAAGATGTCATAACTCGAATTACGCGAAGTGGCGATAAAATACTCGTTGTATTGTGGTGCGTAAGTATAACTTCCCTCTAAACTTAGATTCTCCCCTATGTCATAATATCCTTTTAAGAAAAAATTATAACTTTGACGCTTTTGGTCTTTTTTGCTTGCATCTGCAGTTTCATTTTGCAAGGGAATGAAACTCTGTGTAGTCGAAAGACTAGCGATAACGCCAAGATTATTATTAAGTTTAGATTCTACACTAGCGCGGATTAAATGCTTAATAAAATTGGGTTGGTTATCCGCACTCGAAGAATTCAAAAAACTCTCTAAGTTATTATTTGAATCATAAATATGATAATTTGTAAGACTAAAGGCTTTAGGATTTGCGTTTCCCTGCGTGATTTGATAGCTCACGCTTGCACCAAATTCTTTTGTAGGTCTTTTGGTCTTTGCTTCGACTACCCCGCCTGTAAATCCACCATAAGCTGCTCCAATATTAGAATCTTGCACGGTGATAGATTCTAATAAACTTGTATCAATGTTAAGCCCTTGTGAGCGTGATACCGTGCCATAAAATCCACTTGTAGAGTTGTTTGCTGGATCTAAATCATTATTCATATTAAAACCATCAAGCTGAAAATTGTTTTGA